>JAXMEA010000009.1:0-115360 GCA_046348525.1 Alphaproteobacteria bacterium
CGGTGGCCAGGGTGCGGCGCATGACGATTTCTTCGCCTGTCTCCATCTCCTGCTGGCGCAGCAGCGCGAAGGCGGGGTGCTTCTTTTCGGGCTCGAACACGGCGGTAGCCGAGCCCTGGTTCGCGCCGGCGCGCACACTGGCGCGTCCGCGCCCGCCGACCGCCAGGCCCAGAGAATCCAGCAGAATGGATTTGCCCGCCCCGGTCTCGCCGGTCAGCACGTTCAGGCCCGGCGCGAATTCCAGCGCCGCCTGCTCGATCAAAACGATGTCCCGGATGGTCAGCGCCGCGAGCATTTTTCCGAATCGTCCCCGAATCGATCAGAGAACCCGGCGGAAAGCCTTACTGATCCACGAGCCTTTGTCTTCACTGGGCCGCAAGTTACGCCCTTTGATGATGTTATAGGCGTTCTTGTACCACTCAGAACCGGGATAATTCTTGCCCAGCACGGCGGCGGCAGTCTGGGCCTCGCTGTCTAGGCCCAGGCTGTAATAGGCCTCGCAAAGGCGTTCCAGCGCCTCGGCGATCTGGGGGGTGGTCTGGTACTGATCGACCACGGTGCGGAAGCGGTTGATGGCGCCGATATAATCGCCCCGGTTCAGGTAATAGCGGCCCACCGCCATTTCCTTGCCCGCCAGATGGTCGTTGGTCAGGTCGATCTTCAGGGTGGCGTCGCGGGCATATTCGGTGTCGGGGAAGCGCTGCACCACATCCTGCAGCGCCACCAGCGCGCCTTCGGTGTTGGACTGGTCGCGGCCGATATCGACGATCTGCTCATAGAGCGAAATCGCCTTGATGTAGAAGGCATAGGCCACTTCGTTGCTGCCCGGATGCAGCGAAATGTAATTGTCGGCCGTGGCGATGGCCTGGGTATAGGCATTGGCCTGGTAGGAGCAGAAGGCGCTGATCAGCATGGCGCGGCGCGCCCACACCGAATAGGGATGCTGGCGGTCCACTTCGTTGAACTGGGCGGCGCACAGGTCCCAGGCGCCGGCATTGATGGCGCGCCAGCCATCGGCATAGATCTGCTCGACGCTGCGCTCGCGATAATTGGCGGCGTCCTTGTTGGCATTGTTGGTCTCGTCGTCCTTGCCGCCGAAGATCGAGCAGCCGGCCAAAAGAGCCAGGCTGGCCCCCAAAAAGGCGGCGCGTGCGAAAGTCTTCAACCGGGCAGGCGTCATGTTCTGGTCCTTGGCGCAATTATCACGTTAAAACAATGGCTTAACGTGGCCGTGGGGGCGGATATGCGCCGCTTTCGCCTTATATACCGTGACCGCCCCGATTCAGGAAAGTGTCCCTTTAGACAAGTTCCACCCGTTCATAATTGGACGGGTCGGAAAACAGCTTCCGCAGCAGGGCATTGTTGGTGGTGTGGCCGGATTTGCGCCCCTCGAAACGCGCCACCAGCGGCGCGCCGGCCAGCGCCATGTCGCCGATGGCGTCCAGGATTTTGTGGCGCACAAATTCGTCGGCGAAGCGTTGGCGGTCGCGGTTGACCACGCCGGTATCGTCCAGCGCCAGGGTGTTCAGCAACGAAGCCCCCTTGGCCAGGTCCATCTTGTTCAGCGCATCCAGCTCCTTCAGAAAACCAAAGGTACGCGCGGGCGCAATCTCGGCGCGGAAGCCGGCGCGGCTGAAAGCGAAGGCGTAAAATTGCTCGCCGATCACCGGGAAGCTGAGTTCATAGCTGTAAGACAGCGCATCGTCCGGCAGCAGCGAGGCAGTGGCGTCGCCGCTCTCTACCGTCACCTCTTTCAATACTTTCACCACCGTGCGCGGCTGAGGCTGTTCGGCCAGCCCCGCACCCTCCAGCAGGTCGAGATAGGACAGCGCATCGCCGTCCAGGATCGGCGGCTCTGGCCCATCCAGGCTGACCAGCAGATCGTCGATCTCCAGCCCCGCGGCGGCGGCCATCAGGTGTTCCACCACGCCCACCTTGGCGCTGCCCTGCCCGATCACCGTGCCCAGCCGCGTCTCGCTGACCTGGTCGTAGCAAGCGGGAATGTCGGCCCCGATGTCGGTGCGGCGAAAAACAATGCCGCTGCCGGACGCGCCCGGCGCCAGGATCATGGTCACCGGCACCCCCGCATGCAGGGCGGTGCCGGTGACGGAGATGTTCTGCGCGATGGTGCGGCGGGGTGTCATGGGGCTATTGTAGCCCGGACTGCACAGGGCACGAAAGCTATTGCTGGCGCCCGGTCGCAAGCATCTGCCCAGGATGGAATAAAAAGGGAGGGCACATGCGTATCGCGATTTTCTCGGCACTGGCGATGATGAGTTCGGTCGGCATCGCTGCGGCACAGGGCTTGTCACCCCATACCATAACTGTACAGGGACAAGCGGAAGTGATGGCCACACCAGACCATGCATCCATCGATATGGGAGTCGTATCCACGGCAAAAACCGTGGCCCAAGCCGCGCAGGACAATAGCGCCCTGATGGCTCGGTGGTCAGCGCGTTGGCGCGCCTGAATGTTCCCGACCGGGATGTGCAACCCAGATACAATGTCGAAGCGATTCACCCGCGCACTGCGAATGGCCAGGAGGATGAGGAGCAAAACGCTCGCCTATCAGGTCGCGAACAAGGTAACCGTCAATGTTTCCAATATGGCAAACCTGGCGAAGGTGATAGACGCAGCGACCCAATCCGGCGCCAATACGATCGTCGATTGAATTTGGCGTGAAAGACCGATGGCACTCGAAGATGAGGCCAAGACCGCTGCCGTCAAGAACGCGCGCGCCACCAGGCGGAGGTCATGGCAGCAGCGGAAGGCGCCAGGTCACGAAGGTAATAGCCATGACAACCGGCAATGTCAGCTACGGTGTGGAGATGGTGACTGTCAGTGCAAACCCGTTGCGCAGCACCAATTTTGCCAGGGCAAGTGCGCATCGGCGCAAGTGCGACTGTCCAATTCGGACTGGAATAGCTGACCTAGCGTTCAGAAACAGGCTCCAGCGCGGCGCTGGGTTCCAGCGATGGAAGGAACCGGGGCGGCGTGCGCGCCGCGGCGTGGCGCTCGTAATCGGCGCCCAGCGCCAGCAGCAGGCTTTCCGACCAGGCCGGACCGATGAAGGACAGCCCCACCGGCAGGCCCTTCACATCGCCCATCGGCACGGTCAGGTGCGGATAGCCGGCCTGGGCTGGCACACCCGATGCGCTGGTGCCGAAATTGTCGCCGCGCACCGTATCGACACGGAACGCCGGATCGGAGGTCGGGCGGATGAGCGCGTCCAGCCGGTATGCGGCCAACGTGCTGTCGATCAGGGTGCGGGTGGCGGACCCCAGCACGTCATGCGCCTTGATATAGATGGGATCGGACAGATCGGTGGTGGCTTGCGCCATCTCGAACCTTTCCTGGCCGAACAGGATGAGTTCGCGCGGACTGGCGGCATTGAAGGCAATCAGGTCGGCCAGGGTCTTTGGAAGATTTTGGGGCCCGCCGGGCGGCAGGGCCGCCAGATAGGCCGCCATGTCGGCCTTCAGCTCATAGTTCAGCACAGTGGACTGGTTGCGGTTTGAATCCGGTGGGTTCTCGAAATCCGGCACAAAGACGATCTGGGCTCCTGCCGCGCGCAGCACCGACAGTGCGCGGTCGAACAGCTTGTCAGTCGGTGTGGTGCCGGGCGGCACGATCACGCCCAGCCGCTTGCCTGCCAGCGCGCCTTGCGCCAGCGCGGCCGCATAGGGTTTGCGGTGCGCATCGGCGCTCGCCGTGGCGGCATCCATGGGATCACTTCCCGCCATCGCGTCCAGCAGCAGGGCGGTATCGGCGACATTTCGCGTCATCGGGCCCGGCGTATCCTGGGTATGGGAAATGGGCACCACATGGGTGCGCGACACCAGTCCCACCGTGGGCTTGATCGACACCAGGCCATTGAACGAGGCGGGACATACCAGCGAGCCGTTGGTCTCGGTCCCCAATGCCGCCGCGGCCAGGCTGGCGGCGATGGCGCTGCCGCTGCCGGCGCTGGAGCCGCAGGTGTTGCGGTCCAGCACGTAGGGGTTCCGCGTCAGCCCGCCGATGCCGGACCAGCCGCTGATGGAATGGGTGCTGCGGATATTGGCCCATTCGCTGAGGTTGGTCTTGCCCAGGATGATGGCGCCGGCCGCGCGCAGCCGCGCCACCACCGGCGCGTCGCGCCTGGTCATGTTGTGCGCCAGCGCCAGAGAACCGGCCGTGGTCGGCATGGGATCGGCGGTTTCGATATTGTCCTTGATCAGGATGGGGATGCCGTGCAGCGGGCCGCGCGCGCCTTTTGCCGCGCGCTCAGCATCCAGCGCCTGGGCTTGTGCGATCGCATCGGGATTGACCACCAGCACGCTGTTGAGATGCGGTCCCGCATGATCCAGCGCGGCGATGCGCGCCTCATAAGCCCGCACCAGTTCGACCGAGGTAACCCGGTGCGCCGCCAGGTCGGCCTGGAGCGTGGTGATGTCTTTTTCGACAACGTCATAGGGCGCGGCCAGGGCCGGTCCTGCGGTCAGCAACAGGGCTAAAACAGTCGCGCGCATGATCGAACGTTAAGGCCAAATGCCCCAACGAAAAAGGGCGGACCGAAGCCCGCCCTTTGTTCATTTTGCTTGCAATCGGATCAGTTTGATTGACGGCGCAGGAAGGCCGGAATCTCGAACTGCTCATCCCGCTTGTGATCGGGGAACAGGTCGTCGGCATTGTTGCGCGGGGCTTCCACCTGGGGCTGCGGCATGGCCGGCATGGTCTGCGCGGTGGCGCGGGGCGCGGCCATACGCGGTTCGGGCGCCGGTTCAGCCCGCAGGTCGGCCGCAGCCTTCTTGCGGCCAAAGAAGCCCCAGCCGGACTTCTTTCTTCCTGGGGACGCGCCAGCGGCTGTTCGGCCACCGGACGGTAGCTTTCGGTGGCCGGATACTTGACCGACATGGGCACCGGCTCGGCGGCCACTTCCGGGGCTTCGTCGCCGCCCAGGATCATGTCCTCGACGGGGCTGCGCTCCGCGCCTATCCCGGTGGCCAGCGCGTCCATGGTGGCATGGACCGGGTTGGCAACAGGGGCCGGGACCGGAATGGGCGCCGGGGCAGGCGCCGGAGCCGCGACGCGGGCCGGCGACTTCAGGTTCAGGTGCGGATGCAGCGGGCGCACCTTTTCGGGCAGCGGCATGCGCATCTGTTCGGCATCGATGCCGGTGGCGACCACCGACACGCGGATGCGGCCTTCCATGTCGTCCAGGATGGTGTTGCCGAAGATGATGTTGGCGTCAGGATCCACTTCCGCGCGGATGCGGTTGGCGGCCTGCTCGACTTCGAACAGCATCAGGTCCGGGCCGCCGGTGATGTTGATGAGAACGCCCTTGGCGCCCTTCATCGTGACATCGTCCAGCAGGGGATTGGAGATGGCCATGTCGGCGGCGCGGCTGGCGCGGTCTTCGCCTTCGGCCTCACCGGTGCCCATCATCGCCTTGCCCATCTCGGAGATCACCGACTTGATGTCGGCAAAGTCCAGGTTGATCAGGCCGGGCATCACGATCAGGTCGGTGACGCCGCGCACACCGGCATGCAGCACTTCATCGGCCATGGCGAAAGCCTGGGCCATGGTTGTGCGTTCATTGGCGACGCGGAACAGGTTCTGGTTGGGGATCACGATCAGGGTGTGCACGAACTGCTGCAGTTCCTGGATGCCGCGTTCGGCCACACGCATGCGGCGGTCGCCTTCCAGGCTGAAGGGCTTGGTGACGACGCCGACGGTCAGGATGCCGGCCTCGCGCACCGCGCGCGCGATGACGGGCGCGGCGCCAGTGCCGGTGCCGCCGCCCATGCCAGCAGCGATGAACACCATGTGGGCCCCCGAAAGCTGCTCCATGATCTCGGTCAGGGATTCCTCGGCGCCGGCGCGGCCGACTTCCGGCTGGGCGCCTGCGCCCAGGCCTTCGGTGGTGGACACGCCAAGCTGAATGCGGCGGGTGGCCTTGGACTGGGCCAGGGCCTGCGCGTCGGTATTGGCAACCACGAAGTCCACGCCTTCAAGGCCGGCTTCGATCATGTTGTTGACGGCATTGCCGCCGGCGCCGCCCACGCCCAGCACGGTGATGCGGGGACGCAGTTCTTTTGTCTCGGGCATTTTCAGGTTGATCGCCATTTTAGATTCTCCTCATTGAGATGTTTCGATCACCTTGCGGCACGCCAGAATTCCCAACTGATTCGCTGTTGTATTGTTGAATCATTAGAGCCACCTGCGGGTCAACCGGCTGAGCCAGCTTTCATTCTTCTCCTGGCGGTGACCCAGGGCGATATCGGGGTTCAGCAGTTCGGGGGGCATGGTCGCCCCCGCCATCAACAGGCCGATGGCGGTGGCATAGTCCGGACCGGCCGATGCGGCGGCCAAACCGGTGAAGGCGGCCGGGCGGCCGATGCGGACTTGCTTGTTCAGGATGCGGGCGGCCAGCTCGCGGGTGCCGGCGAGCTGGCAGGCGCCGCCGGTCAACACGGCGCGGCGGCCCGCCGCCACGTCGAAGCCCGAGGCACGCAACCGGGTCTGGACCTCGCCGAAAATTTCTTCCAGCCGGGCCTGGATGATGCGGGTCAGCATGGAGCGCGGCACGCGCAGGGCCGAGTCTTCGCCCTCCTCGCCCATCTGGGCGACGGAGATGACATCGGCGCCGCCGTCCATCTCGCCCATCGCTGCGCCATACAGCGTCTTGACCCGTTCGGCCGCACCCAGCGAGGCGGCGAGCATGCGGGAAATGTCGCTGGTGACGGCAAAGCCGCCCACCGGCACGACATCGGCATGCACCAGGTGGCCCTCCAGGAACACGGCGATGGAAGTGGTGCCACCGCCCATGTCGATCACGGTGGCGCCGATCTGCTTTTCGTCTTCGGTCAGGGTGGCAAGGCCCGAGGCAAAAGCCCCGAACTGGGTGCCGATCACATTGAGATGGCAGCGTTCCACCGCCAGCTTGAGGTTCTGCAAGGGGCTGGGCTTGACCGCCACGGCGTGCATGGCGACGCCGATGCGCTGGCAGAACATGCCCAGCGGGTTCTTCACCCCGCGCGCTTCATCGACCACATAGGCGGTGGGCGCGGACTGGATGATTTCGTGCCCTTCCAGCTTTGCGCGGGCACGGCCGTCATTGAGCAGCGCGCGCAGGTGATTGTCCGACACCAGCGCCCCGTCCAGCGACATGACGGTGCGGGAGGTGACGCTGACCGGCTGGCCGCAATTGACGCTGATCAGGACATTCTGGATGCGGGCATCGGCCATGTTCTCGGCGGCGGCAACGCAGTCGCGGATGGATTCCTCGGCCTGTTCCAGGCTGGTAATGGTGCCGGCTTTCAAACCCGAGGACTCGCGCAGCGCGCTGCCCAAAACCTTCAGCGAGCCGGCTTCGGCCTGGCCGATGACGCAGACGATCTTGGACGTGCCGACATCCAGCGCCGACACAAGGCCGGTGCGGTAGGCGGGGATTTCATTGTTCACGCGCAAGCGGACCGTCTGGTTCATGTCTCTTTTCCTCGTTCCACGTCCTTCTTGTCGCCATTCTTGAGGACGAAGAAATAATGAGTCGGCGAACGCAAATCGATTTGCACAACATCGCGCTCCAGGATCGAATTGTCGATGATCAGGTGGTCCAGCGCATCCAGCTGCTTCTGCCAGCCGGTCTCGGGCAGCTGTACGACAACCCCGTCATCCAGGATCAGGTTCCAGCGGCGCATCGATACGCGGCTGTATGCAGCAATGCGCGCGGCGATGGCGCGGCGCGATTGCACCGCGTCCACCAGGTCGGCGGCGGCCTGCGGCGCGCCGGCGCCCACCAGCTTGGGCAGGCGGCGGAACTTTTCCACGTCATGGCTGGTGATGGGCTTGCCGCTGCGCTCCACCACCGTGATGGGCGCCTCACCCTTGGCGTCGGCAGGCGGCTGCCACAGGGCGAAGGGACGCTTTTCCACCAGCGTGACATAGATGGCGTCAGGATAGCGGCGATGAATTTCCGCCGAGGCGATCCATTCCAGCCGGTTCAGGCGGTTCTGCGCGCCCCACAGGTCGGCGCCGAAGATGGATTCACCCGGCTTCATGCCCAGCACTTCCAGCACCTGCGGATAGGGCGTGCGGCGATTGCCGGTGATGTGGATTTCCGAAATGCCGAAGCCGGCATCGGCGGTAATGGTATCGATGCCGCGGCCGATGGCATGGAAGCCGCGGCCAATCACGCCGCTGGCCAAAAGCGCGCCCAGCAGCACCAGCAGCACCAGAAGGCCGCACATCATGGTGATGGGACGGCGCGCGAACAAGGACAGGCGCGCGCCCAGATCGCCCATGGCGCCGCTGTCCTTGCCGCGTCGGGCGCTGCCCGGCTGCACGGAGGGAAGATCGCGCTTGCCGCGCGCGCTGGCCGGACGGGATGTCTGGGTGCGGCCACGGCTCTTGCGTTCCACATTCACCGATCGCATGACGCGTCCTCCACAATCCAGCGGCACAATTTGGCGTAAGACATTCCGACATGGGCGGCCTGTTCGGGCACCAGCGACGTCGGCGTCATGCCCGGCTGGGTGTTGGTTTCCAGCAGGATCATGCGCGGCTTGCCGCCCGTATCGTCATAACGGAAATCAGTGCGGGTGACGCCGCGGCAGCCCAGCGCCTTGTGCGCGGCGATGGCCAGTTCCATGGCCTCTTCGCTGGCGGCTGCCGGTATCTGCGCCGGGATCACATGCTTGGAGCCGCCCGGCGCATACTTGGCTTCGTAGTCGTAGAATTCCAGTTCGGTGGTGATCTCGGTCACGCCCAACGCGCGGTCACCCATGACGCTGACGGTGAGTTCGCGGCCGGGCACGAATTCTTCCACCATCATCTCGCTGGACAGTGTCCAGGTGTCGGTGCCCAGTTCTGCCGGCGGGCGATTGTCGCCCTTGCGGATGATGTAGATGCCCACCGATGAGCCTTCATTGACCGGCTTGATGACGTAAGGCGGTTCCATCAGGTGCGCCTTGGCCACCTCGCGGCGGTCGGCGACGATGGACTTGACCACGGGCAGACCGGCAGCGCGATAAACGTCCTTGGTGCGTTCCTTGTGCATCGCCAGCGCCGAGGAAAGAACGCCGGAATGGGTATAGGGAATGCGCATCAGCTCCAGCAGACCCTGTACCGTGCCGTCTTCGCCAAAGCGGCCATGCAGAGCGTTAAAGACCGCATCGGGTTTGGCTTCATAAAGCTGCTGCCCGGGATTGGGACCGGGATCGAGCGGGAAGGCATCGAACCCTTCCTCGTTCAATGCAGCCACCACGCCCTTGCCCGAAGACAGCGAGACTTCGCGTTCGGCGGACATGCCGCCCATCAAAACAGCGATCTTGCGGAAGGCGGTCATGCCAGCCCCACGCGCTTGATTTCCCATTCCAGGGTGACGCCGGATTTTTCCTTGACGCGCCTGCGCACTTCTTCACCCAGCGCTTCCAGCTCGGCGGCGGTGGCATCGCCCGTATTGATCAGGAAGTTGGTGTGCTTCTCGCTGACCTGCGCGCCGCCGATCTTCAACCCGCGGCAACCGGCTTCATCGACAAGCTGCCAGGCCTTGTGGCCGGGCGGGTTCTTGAAGGTGCTGCCGCCGGTCTTGGATTTGATGGGCTGGGCCGCTTCGCGATTGGCGGAGAGTTCTTCCATCCGCGCGCGGATCGCAGCCGGTTCATCCTTGCGGCCTTCAAACACCGCTTCGATGAAGATCAGCCCATCGCGGGCGCCCTGCGCCTTGCGATAGACGAAATCCATGTCGGTGCTGGAAAGCCTGATTTTGTTGCCTTTTTCGTCGATGGCGGTGGCTTCGACGAAGATGTCCTTGATCTCGCTGCCATAGCAGCCGGCATTCATTTTCAGCGCGCCGCCGATGGTGCCGGGCACGCCGCGCAAAAATTCCAGGCCAGCGATCCCGGCATCAGCGGCGGCGCGCGCCACCGCACCATCCAGCGCCGCGGCGCCGGCGCGCACGCGCAGACCGTCCGTTTCAATTTTTCCGAACGCCGACGACAGCCGCACCACCACACCGGGAATGCCACCATCGCGCACCAGCAGGTTGGAACCCACGCCGATCACCGACAGGCGCAACTCTGCGGCTTTGGCGGCGATGAACGCGGCGAGGTCATCGGCATCGGCAGGGCGGAACAAAATCTCGGCCGGGCCACCGGCGCGGAACCAGACAAGGTCTTTCAATGGCGCATCGTGCGTCAGCGAGCCGCGTACGGGCGGAAGCATGTCGCAGGGGCCAGAAGCATGAGAAGCCATCATCAAACCAGCCCCTCCAGCTTTTTCGGAAGGTTGTACATCCAGCCGGTGATGGAGCCCGCGCCGGTGCCGACGATGGCGGCACCGGGCTTCACATAAGGCGCCACGGCGGCGGCCAGATCATCTTCGCCGTCGATGGTGATGACATTGCGATGCCCATGGGCGCGCAGCGCTTCGGCATAACTGTCGCGGCTGATGCCCTCGATCGGCTGCTCGCCCGCGGCATAGACCGGCGCGATCACCGCCACGTCCGCGTCGTTCAGGCAGGTGGCGAACTGCTCGAAGGTATCGCGCAGGCGGGTATAGCGATGCGGCTGCACCACCGCCACGATGGGTCCCTTATAGGCTTGGCGGGCGGCGCGCACGGCGGCGGCGATCTTGAAGGGATTATGGGCGTAATCGTCGATGATGGCGGCGCCATTCACTTCGCCCACTTTGGTGAAGCGGCGGCCTACGCCGCGGAATTCGGCGAGGCCCTTGGCTATCACATCGTCCGCCACGCCCAGTTCGCGTGCCACCACGATGGCGGCCATGGCGTTCTGGACATTGTGCTCGCCCGGCATGGGCAGGCTCATGCCGTCCAGCCGGGTTTCGGTGCCCTTGCGGCGGTCGGTGAACACCACGTCGAAATGCGAAGCGCCTTCGGAGAAGCTGACATTCACCGCCCGCGCATCGGCCTGAGGGCTGAAGCCGTAGGTAATCATGCGGCGGTCGGTAATGCGGCCGACCATCGCCTGCACTTCGGGATGGTCGATGCACAGCACCGCAAAGCCATAAAAGGGCACATTCTCGACAAAGCGCTGGAAGGCGTCGCGCATATTTTCGAAGGTGCCGTAGAAATCCAGGTGATCGGGATCCTCGTTGGTCACCACCGCCACGGTGGCGGGCAGGCGGAGAAAAGTGCCGTCGCTTTCATCGGCTTCGACCACCACCCATTCACCCGCGCCCAGCCGTGCATTGGTGCCATAGGCATTGATGATGCCGCCATTGACCACGGTGGGATCCATGTTGCCCGCATCCAGCAGCGCGGCGACCAGCGTGGTGGTGGTGGTCTTGCCGTTGGTGCCGGCGATGGCGATGCAGGAGCGCAGGCGCATGATCTCGGCCAGCATTTCAGCCCTGCGCACCAGCGGCAGGCCCAGCAGACGGGCAGCGTCAAACTCGGCATTGCCGGGCTTTACCGCGGAGGAATAGACCACCGCATGGGCGTCTTTGAGGTTGTCGGCATTGTGGCCGACATGGACGGTGATGCCCATGCCGCGCAGGCGTTTCACATTGGCGTTCTCGGCCGCGTCGCTGCCCTGAACCTTATAGCCCAGATTGTGCATGATCTCGGCGATGCCGCTCATGCCGATGCCGCCGATGCCGATGAAATGGATGGCGCCGATGTCCAGCGGAACCCGGGTTGTCACGGTGGCCATTATGCCGCCCTCGCCGTGAGAGACTGCACCATGTCAGCCAGCTTGCCGGCGGCATTGGGCGTGGCCAAGGCGTGCGCAGCGGCGGCGCGGCGAGCCAGCGCAAGCGGATCTGCGAAAATCCCGATCAGCATTTGGGCCAATGAATCCGGGCTTAAATCGCGCTGCGCCACCCGCCAGCCAGCCTCGGCCCGGGCCAGGATGTCGGCGTTGGGCGTCTGGTTGTCGTCCAGCGCGCCGGGCAGCGGCACCAGGATGGCGGGACGGCCGATGGCCATCAGTTCGGCCACCGTGCCGGCGCCAGAGCGCGCGATGACCAGGTGCGTCTCGGCCATGCGGCGCGGCAGGTCGGAGAAGAAGCTTTGCAGCTCGGCGCGGATCTCGGCATTGCGATAGATGGTGCGCACTTCCTCGATGTCTTCGGGGCGGCATTGCTGCACCACCGACAGGCGCATTTTCATGTCGTGGGGCAGCCGGGTCAGGGCAGCGGGCACGATCTCGCTGAGCGCCCGGGCGCCCTGGCTGCCGCCGAACACCAGCAGGCGCAAAGGCCCGCCGGTCTCCGGCACATTATAAGGTGTGGCCCACAGCGCCTCGACTTCCGGGCGCAGCGGATTACCGGTCAGCACGATTTTGGACTTGTCGGCGGGGGCGAAGCGGGCGATGGGGAAGGCCGCCGCCACCTTGCGCACCTTGTTCATCACCAGCCGGTTGGCACGGCCGACCACGGCATTTTGTTCGATGATGGCGGTGGGAAGGCCCGCAATGTTCGCGGCCACCATCACCGGCACCGACGGATAACCACCAAACCCGATGACCGCATCGGGTTTCAGCTTCAAAAGCTTGGCAAGGGCGATGACGATCCCCGCCGCGATCTTGAACGGCGCGGAAATGGCGTTGAAAGGCGAAGACGGCACCGTATCGATCCGCGCACTGGGAAAGGCGGTGGCGTAATTGGCAAAGCGCGAGTCGGTCATCACCACGATGTTGCAGCCGCGCTTGGCCAGCTCGCCCGCCAGCGCCTGGGCGGGGAACAGATGCCCGCCGGTGCCGCCCGCTGACAGGACCACTGTCGTCATGCACGCACCATGAAGAAGCTGGGGTCATCGCGCGTGGCCAGGCGGATATTGGGACGCTGGCGCGTCACGGCCAGGGCAAAGCCCATGGTCAGCGCCACGGCAAACAGCGACGAACCGCCATAGGAAATAAACGGCAAGGTCATGCCCTTGGCCGGCAGCAGCGACACCGCCACGCCCATGTTGATGAACGCCTGCACAGCGGTGACCACGGCGAGGCCCGCGCCCGCCAATTGCGCAAACGGCTCACGGCTGGCGGCCGAGCGCAGCAGAAGCCGCACGGTCAGGATGCAGAACATCAGCGCAATCAGCCCGCAGAGCAGGAAGCCGAATTCCTCCCCCGCCACCGCGAAAATGAAGTCCGAATGGGCGTCGGGGATACGATACTTGATGGTGCCCGCGCCCGGGCCCACGCCGGTCAGGCCGCCATGGGCGAACGCCTTCAGCGCCAGCCCGGCCTGGTAGCCGGTGCCGTCCTCGCTCAGATACTGCTCCACCCGGTGATGCACGTGCGGGAAGATTTCGTACGCCGCAAAGCCCAGCACGCCGGCAACGCCGATCCCGGCGCCGACCCACACGAACGACATGCCCCAGAAGAACAGCATGGCGCCCCACAGGCACAGCAGCAGGCCGGTCTGTCCCACGTCGGGCTGTCGCACCAGAATCAGCAGTGCGGGAACCAGCAGCAGGAACGTCACCAGCGGCTTGGGGATCGCCAACGGCTGGCGGTCGGCCAGCACCGCGGCGGCAAGGATGGCGAAACTGGGCTTCAGGAATTCCGACGGCTGCAGCGCGAACGGGCCCAGATCCAGTTCGCGCCGCGCGCCCAAAACGTCTGCGCCGATGAACAACACCAGGAACGAGCCGATCAGGGCACAGGCGAAAGTCACCGCCGCCAGGATGCGGATCTGGCGCAGCGACAGCAGCGATACCGAACACAGGATGCCGATGGCCATGAAGGCGAACACCACCTGGCGCGCGGTATAGCGGAAATCACCGGCCGACAGCGGGCCGCCGGTAATGGCGGGGCTGGCGGCGAAAGCCAGCATCAGGCCGATTCCGGCCAGCACCAGCATGCACAGCAGGGCGACGCGGTCGACGGTGAACCACCAGTTGGCGAAGCCGCTTCTGTCGGACCGGTTCAGCATCACGCCACCTTCACGTCTTTGGGCAGCTTGGACACCAGGGTGCGGAAGACATCGCCGCGCTGTTCGAAATCCTTGAACTGGTCGTAGGAGGCGCAAGCCGGAGACAGCAGAACCACCGGCGCGGGCGCTGAAGAGGACGCCGCGTCGGCAGCCGCCTTGGCAACTGCTATTTCCAGGGTGCCAGACATCTCATACGGCGCTTTGCCGTCCAGGGTGCGGGCGAAGGCCGGTGCGGCTTCACCGATCAGATAGGCCTTGCGCACGCGCGGGAAATATTCGGCCAGGCTTTCGATGCCGCCTTCCTTGGGCTTGCCACCGGCAATCCAGAAAATATCGGGATAAACTGCCAGCGCCCGCGCCGTGGCATCGGCATTGGTCGCCTTGGAATCATTGATGAAGCTGGCCTTTCCGATATGGCCGACATCTTCCATGCGGTGCGCCAGGCCAGGAAAGTTGGCGATGGCCGCGGCAATCGCCTTGGTGTCGGAGATGTAAGGCCGCACCGCGCCATAGGCCAGCGCCGCATTCTGCCAATTGTGTGCGCCCGGCAACCGCGTCGCGGCGGCCATGTCCATAACCTTCACGGCGCGCGCGCCCATGGCATCATATAAAGTGCCGTCCACCACGAAGATGCCGCGGCCCAGGATCTTGCCCACCGAAACCGGATGGGCCTGGGCGCCACCGGCCGCCGACAGCTGGGTGAAGATGGCGGAGGAATAGCTGTCATCCACGCCGATGCACACCTGGCCGTCCTTGGCGGTCTGGCGCATCAGCCGCGCCTTGATGGCGGCGTAATTTTCCATCGTGCCGTGACGGTCGATGTGATCGGGCGACAGGTTGGACAGGATGCCGACATCCGGGGTCAGGCCCGGGGCCAGGTCGATCTGGAAGCTGGACATTTCCAGCACATAGACGGTCTTGGCAGACGGCGGCGAAAGCTCCAGCACCGACTTGCCGATATTGCCGCCGATCTGGGCATCGAAGCCGCAGGCATTCAGGATGTGTCCCACCAGCGCGGTAGTGGTGGACTTGCCATTGGTGCCGGTGATGGCGATGACCGGCGCCTTGGCCGTACCATTAGGATCGGGCCGGATTTCATGGGCGAACAGCTCCACATCGCCGATGATCTTCACGCCGGCGCGATTGGCATGTTCCACCACGCCATGCGGCTTGGGATGGGTCAGGGGCACGCCGGGCGACAGGATCAGGGCGGCGATATTTTCCCAAGGCCATTCACGCCAGGGCATCAGCTCGGCGCCTTCCTGGCCGCCCAGGTCGCGGGCATTGCTGTTGTCGTCCCAGGCGATGACGCGCGTGCCGCCGGCCACCAGCGCGCGCACCGCACCGAGCCCGGTGCGGGCCAGGCCGAAGATGGCGACGGTGCGATTGGCGAAGGCGCGGCTTGGGATCATCTAGCGAAGCTTCAGGGTTGCAAGGCCAAGCAGGGCCAGCACCACCGCCACGATCCAGAAGCGGATCACGATGGTGGGCTCGGTCCAGCCCAGCTGTTCATAATGGTGATGGATAGGCGCCATCTTGAAGACGCGCTTGCCGGTGAGCTTGAAGGACACCACCTGCACGATGACGGAGACGGTTTCCAGCACGAACAGCCCGCCGACCAGGCCCAGCACGATCTCGTGCTTGACGGCCACCGCGACCACGCCCAACGCGCCGCCCAGCGGCAAGGACCCGGTATCGCCCATGAAGATGGCGGCCGGCGGGGCGTTGTACCAGAGAAAGCCCAGGCCCGCGCCGACCAGCGCCGCCAGGAAGATGGCCAGTTCGCCGGAATATTCGATGTAGGGAATTTGCAGGTAAGCGGCGAACTTTTCGTTGCCCACCAGATAGACGATCAGCGTGAAGGTCGCGGCAGCGATCATCACCGGCATGATGGCCAGGCCATCCAGCCCGTCGGTGAAATTCACCGCATTGGCGGCGCCGGCCACGACAAAGGCGCCGACCGCGATGAAGAAGATGCCCAGCGGCAGCAGCGCGGCCTTGAAGAAGGGCACCGCCAGCGCGCCTGACAGCGCCGGGGTTTCGGACTGCATGATGAACCAGGTGGCCAGCGCCGCGACGCCGAACTCGATCAGCAAGCGGCTGCGGCCCGAAAGGCCGTCCGAGGTACGCTTGGTCACTTTGTAATAATCGTCCAGAAAGCCGAGCAGGCCATAGCTGGCCGTCACCATCAGCGCGATCCAGACGTAACGGTTGGACAGGCTGGCCCAGAGCAGGGTGGAGCTGACCCATGGCAGCAGGATCAGCAGCCCGCCCATGGTGGGCGTGCCGGCTTTTTCCAGGATATGGCGCTGGGGACCATCGGCGCGGATGGGCTGGCCCTTGCCCTGCTTCACCTTCAGCCAGCGGATCAGCATGGGGTTGATCATGAAGGCGATCATCAGCGCGGTAACGATGGCGCCCACCGCGCGGAAGCTGAGATATTTGAACAGGCGGAAGAAGGCCAGCTGGTCGGTATGGGTCAGCAGCGACAGGTAATAAAGCATCTAGGCCGCCTTCCCCTTCAGGGCTTCCACGATCACGGACATCTTCGCGCCGTTGGAGCCCTTGACCAGCACCGTATCGCCAGGGGCCAGCGCCTTGCTCACCAGCGGCAGCAGCGCCGTGGACGTTTCGGCATAGCCTCGCGGCGCGAGGCCGGCAGCGCATCCCATAGCGCCTTCATCTGGGCGCCGCTGGCGAACACCAGGTCGACCTTGTTGTCTTCGATCGGCGCGGCCAGGCCGGCATGGTGGGCGATGCCGCCCTCGCCCATTTCCAGCATGTCGCCCAGCACCGCGATCTTGCGTCCCGCTGCATTTCCCAAAAGCGCCAGCGCCGCCGCCATGGACGCGGGATTGGCGTTATAGCTTTCATCGATCACCGCAATGCCGTTCGCCTCGAACCGCGCGCCGCGGCCTTTCAGGGCGGTGAAATTCTTGAGCGCGGCAGCGGCGTTCAACACATCGCCGTCGAGCAGCGCCACGGCCGCCAGCGCACCCACCACATTCTGCGCAATATGCTCGCCCGGGGCGCCGACATGGCAATCCACCGCCACGCCCAGAATGTCGGCCTTCACCCGCATCCCTTCGCCGTCCGGCGCGAAAGAAACCAGCTTGGCTTCACCCTTGGTTCCGAAGGTGACGATGCGAGAGACCTGCGCCTGCCTGGCACGGGCTTTCAGGCGATCGGCATAGATGCTGTCCGCGGGAATCAAGCCGGCGCCGCCGGGCAGCAGGCCCTCGAAGATTTCCGACTTGGCGTCGGCAATGGATTCGCAATTGCCGAAGAATTCCAGATGCGCCGGCGCAATCGTCGTGATCAGCGCCACATGCGGGCGCACAAAGCCAACTAGGTTCCGCAGTTCGCCGAAATGGTTCATGCCCACTTCAAAGATGCCGTATTCGGCATCGCGCGGCAGCGAGGCGAGCGACAGCGGCACGCCCCAATGATTGTTGTAGCTGGCGGCGCTGGCATGGGTACGGCCCAGCGCATTGCAGGCCAGGCGGAGAATTTCCTTGGTGGTGGTCTTGCCGGCGCTGCCGGTCACGGCCAGGATTTTCGCATTGCTGCGGGCCCGGGCCGCGCGCGCCAGATCTTCCAGGCCGCGCTGGGTGTGGCCCACCGTCAGCACCGCGCCGGTCACGCCTTCGGGCGTGTGGGTGACCAGCGCCGCACCGGCCTTGGCTTCAAACGCCGCGCGCACGAAGTCATGGCCGTCGCGATTGTCGCCCTTCAGCGCGACGAACAAATCGCCGGGCCTGATGGTGCGGGTGTCGATGGAAAGGCCGTTCACGGCAAACGGCTTGGATGCCTTGCCCAAGGTCGCGGCTTCAGCTTCGAGGTGCGACCACAGGCTCATGCCGCGCGGCCTCCCAAAGCCTGGGCGGCGGCAATGGCCTGCTCGCGGTCGGAAAAGGGGAAGACTTCGCCCTTTATGTACTGGCCGGTCTCATGGCCCTTGCCGGCGATGATCAGCACGTCACCGCACTTCAAATCGGCCATGGCGGCGCGAATGGCCTCGGCTCGGTCGCCGATTTCGCGCGCCCCCGGCGCCGCGGCCAGGATTTCGCGGCGGATGGTGGCGGCGTCTTCGGTGCGGGGATTGTCGTCGGTGACGATCACGTCATCGGCCAGTTTTACGGCCGCCGCGCCCATCAACGGGCGCTTGCCCTTGTCACGGTCACCGCCGCACCCAAACACAACGTGCAACCGGTTGGCTGTGTGAGGACGCAGCGCTTCCAGAACTTTTTCCAGGCTGTCCGGCGTATGGGCGTAATCGACATAGACCGGCGCGCCCGAGGCAGCGATGGCGACTTTTTCCATCCGGCCCGGTGCGCCCTTCAGGTGTTCAAGCGCGGCAAAGACTTTCGCGGCGTCTTCACCTAGGCCAATCGCCAGACCAGCCGACACCAGCGCGTTCGAAGCCTGGAAGGCGCCTGCCTGCGGCAGTTCGACGTAATAGATCTTGCCCTGGTAATGCAGGGTGAGCGCCTGGGCGCCGCCGCGGTCTTCGCGGCGATCCAGATGGATGGTCTCGCCCTTCTTGCCTACCGTGATCAGCTTCAAACCACGCGCCTGCGCGGCCGCGATGAAGCGCTCGGCATGATCGGCATCGGCATTGACCACCGCCACGCCGCCGTCGGCCACCACTTCGGTGAACAGCCGCAGCTTGGCGGTGATGTAATCCTCAAAGGTGGGGTGATAATCCATATGGTCGCGGGTGATGTTGGTGAAACCGCAACCCTTGATGACGACACCGTCTAGGCGATGCTGGTCCAGCCCATGGCTGGAAGCTTCGATCGCCAGGCGATCCACGCCGTCGGCTTTCAGCTTCGCCAGCAATTCATGGATTTCCACCGGATCGGGCGTGGTGTGCGACAGGGGAATGGTGCCGCTGGGACCCGTCACGCCCACGGTGCCCAGGCTGGCGGCCGGTTTGCCCAGCGCCGTCCAGATTTCGCGCAAGAACGCGACGATGGAGGATTTGCCCTTGGTGCCGGTCACCGCCGCCACGATGTCGGGCTGGCTGGCGAAAAAGGCGGCGGCATAGCGCGCCAAACCGGCGCGGGGATTCTCCTCGGCGATGAAACGCACGCCCAGCGCCGCCACGTCGTCGGCGATGGCCGGTGCGCCCAGCACCGCCACCGCGCCGCGCGCGACCGCGTCCTTCACGAATTTCGCGCCATCGGTTTTGGTGCCCGCCAAGGCGGCGAACAGATAACCCGGCTTTACTTTGCGGCTGTCGCTGGCCAAGCCTGTGATTTTAAGGCCTGTAACGCCTTTCATGCCCGCCATTGTCGATTCCGATTGTGGCGTCATTGCGAGGCCAGCTTGGTCGGCGGCGCGACATTGGGCACGCCCAGCAGCGGCGCGATGCGGCTGATCACACGGCCCACGGCCGGCGCGGCGGTCCAGCCGGCCAGCGCGAAACCGGCGGTTTCCTTGGTGCCGTGCGGCTGGTCCAGCAGGATATAGACGACATAGCGGGGATTGTGCGCCGGGAACACGCCATAAAAGCTGGTGCGCAGGGCGTGGGGGATATAACGGCCACCGGGGCCCGGCACCTGGGCCGAGCCGGTCTTGCCGCCCACGTCATAGCCGGCGATGTCGGCGCGCTTGCCCGAGCCATTGGTCACCACATAGCGCAGCAGGCCGCGCATCTGTTCGGACACTTCGGGGCGGATGATCTGTTCGCCGCGCAGGTCGCGGCTTTCCGTCTTCAGGAAAGTCGGGGTGATGCGGCGGCCGCCATTGACCACCTGCGCCGCCGCGGCGACGAAAGACAGTGGCGTCACCGAAATACCCTGGCCGAAACCGATGGTGGCGGTGGCGATGTCGCCCCAGTTGCTGCTGGGCGGGAAAAGCGGGCGCGCCGTTTCCGGCAGCTCGCTCTTCATCGGCTTCATGATGCCCAGATGGGTCAGGAACTCGCGCTGACGGGTGGGGCCGCTGCGCATCGCGATCTGGCTGGTGCCGATGTTGGAGGACTGGGCCAGGATATCGCGCGCGGGAAGCGTCGCGGGCATGTGCTCGGCTTCATGGATGGTGAACTTGCCGATCTTCATGCCCTGGCCGATGGGGAACACCTCGTCCAGGCTTTTGAGGGTGCGATCCTCCAGCGCCATGGTGAAGGTCAGGATCTTGAAGATCGAACCCAGCTCGTAAACGTCCTGGGCCATGATGTTGCGGGTGGAGTCATGCTCGCCCAGCCGGCGGACATTGGGATCGAAGTCGGGCTGCGAGGTCATGGCCAGCACTTCGCCGGTGTTGACGTCCATCACGATGCCGCCGGCGGCGCGGGCGGTGAAAGTATCGCGCGCCTGCTTGACCTCATGCGACAGGATGTACTGCACGCGCATGTCGATGGAGGTGGCGACCTTGCCGCCGGCCGCTGCCTGAATCTGGTTTTGCAGGCCCAGCTCCAGACCCGATACGCCGGCATTGTCGGCATCGGTCACGCCGACAACCTGCGCGGCGCTGCGCCCGTCCGGATAGAAACGCTTGCCGCCGGCTTCGAACTCCAGGCCCGGCAGGCCCAGATGCATCACGCGCGCTTCGACGGTGGGCGTGACCTGGCGGGCCACCAGCACATAGGGATGCTTGGCGTTGTTGAAGCCGTTCAGCAGGCGGCGCTCATCGGCGCCGGTGGCGGCAGCCAGGTCGCGCGCGGCTTCGCGCTTGTCCCAGAACACGGCCGGGCGGGCGTAGAGATCCTTGACCGGCAGGTCACGCGCCAACAGCTCGCCATTGCGGTCGGTCAAGTCGGCGCGGGCCACCACGGCAGTGGCGGCGCGCCCGCCTTCCCAGCTCTTCAGCAAGGTGACATGGACGAGACGGATTCCCACCAGCGCGAAAGCGGCGACACACAGCACCGCTCCGATAATGATGCGCCTTTGGTGGATGGTCTCGCTCATATCCTCACATATTGGGGGCGGTTGGCGCGGGCGCCGGCGCCGCGGCGGGCACCTGGGCGCTGGCATTGTGGACCGGGCTGTTGTTCAGCGGGGCATCGGCGCCGCGGCGCGGAATCTGGTCGAAGGACGACAGCTGCACCGAGGCGGTGTCCGCCATGCCCAACCGCGCCTGCGCCAGCTGCTGGATGCGGTCGGGCGAGGCGACATGCTGCCATTCGGTTTCCAGCACCCCGATGGCGGCGCGTTCCTGCGCGATCTTCGCCTTGGTCTGGTTCAGCTCCATGTGGGCGACGCGGGTCTTTTCGGAAACGTGGTACAGCGCCAGGATCGAGAAACCCATCAACGCCACGCAGAAGAAGTTCAGGATACGAACCATGATGCTCTCCTATGCCGCCAGTTTCAGGCCGGCGCGCAGCTTGGCGGACCGGGCTCTCGGATTGATGCTGAGTTCTTCGTCCGAAGGAATGCGCGGACGGGTGGTGAGAAGCTGGAACGCCGCGCCATGGGCGCGTGTATCCGCCGGAGCATGGCGCGAGGCGCGCGGCGCGGCCGTCGAACGCTCGGACAGGAAGCGCTTGACCATGCGGTCTTCCAGGCTGTGGAACGACACCACGACCAGGCGGCCTTCGGGCTTGAGGATATTTAGCGCGGCATCGAGCCCGCGTTCCAGTTCGCCCAGCTCGTCATTCACGTGAATGCGCAGCGCCTGGAAGGTGCGGGTGGCCGGATGGATGGCATGGCGCAGGGCCGCGGGGCCTTGCGCTTCCGACACGATGGCCGCCAATTGCGCGGTGCCGGTGACGGGGCGCGCGGCGATGATGGCGCGGGCGATGCGGCGGGCGTTCTTTTCCTCGCCATAACGCGAGATGGTCAGGCTGAGCGTGCGCTCATCGGCGGTGTTCACGAAATCGGCGGCGCTTTCCCCCGACAGGCTCATGCGCATGTCGAGCGGCCCGTCTTCGCGGAACGAAAAGCCCCGTTCCGGCTGGTCGAACTGGAAGGACGAGACGCCCAAATCCAGCACCACGCCATCGGACGCCTGGGTGTACTGGTCCATGTTGGAAAACTCGCCCTGCACCAAGGTCAGGCGGCCGGCGAAACGCTTCACCAGTTCCTGGCCACGGGCGATGGCGTCGGGATCGCGGTCGATGCCCAGCACCGTGCAGTCCGCCGCTTCCAAAATCGCGCTGGAATAACCGCCGCCGCCGAAGGTGCCATCGACATAGGACGCGCCATCGCGCGGGCTGAGAATTTCCAGCACTTCGTTCAGCATGACGGGTATGTGGCCGCTCATTGGCCCTCCCCGCGCGCGCGTTCCATCTTGGCCTTCACGCGCGCAAGTGCTTCCGCCTCGATGGGCGCATAACGCGCTTCGTCCCAGATCTGGAACTTCTGCGCCTTGCCCACGAATACGATTTTGTCCTTCAGGCCGGCATGTTCGATCATCGTATCGGGAATGCGGATGCGGCCATTCTCGTCGATCGGCAGGTTCTGCGTGCGCGCGATCACGGCGGTGGCTTCGTCGTCGAAGCTGGCGGAGAAAAACGGATCCTGGTTTGCCAGCCGCGCATTGATGCGATCCAGCAGATCCTGGCCGAACGCATCCAGGGCCGGATCGATGAAACTGGGGCAGATGAAAACGCCGCTGGTGTTCTGCGCGGCCAGGAGATGGCGATAGGTGGCGGGGATGCAAACCCGCCCCTTGCTGTCGAGCGAGCCTGCCACCGTCGAAATGAACGGTTGGACCAACCCGGTCATGGCGCCTGATACCCCCTGCCCCCGAGTGCCTTCCGCGGGCCGGATCGGACCGCGCGCGCAGGCGGGCCACATGGGCCCTTTGGGACAGTATGGGATAGCATGGGACGGAATGCCCCGTCAAACCAAAAACCCTGTTATTTGAGGGGCTTGGCTAGTATCGTTAACTATTTGGAGCCCCACGGGTGGAGTCCAGAAGAACGATTAACGAACGCGGTAACACTATGGTGACGGGGGTAAACAGGCCGTTAACGATTTGGCCGCCAGGACTACCAGAAGCTGTGGTCGCGAGGGTTGGCGCTGGCCACCACCACCGGATGATTCGACCGGTCTGGACATGTTCGCGAACGATGCTGACTCTGTTCGCCGCACAAACCGGGAAGCACGCATGAAAATCGGATTCATTGGCCTGGGCCGCATGGGCCATCACGTGGCGTCGAACCTGCTGAAGGCCGGTCACAGCGTGACGGTGTGGAACCGCTCGCAAGAGCCGGTTGCCGCGCTGGTGGCCAAGGGCGCGGTGGCGGCCAAGTCGCCCGAAGACGCGCTGCAGGGGGAAGCCGCCTTCTCCATGCTGTCCAACGACGCGGTGATGCGCGAAGTCGGGCTGGCCGGCCCGTTGCTCGCGAAGGCCGCCAAGGGCCTGATCCATGTGAACATGGCCACCATCTCGGTCGAATTCGCCAGGGAACTGGCGGTGGCGCACAAAAAAGCCGGTCTTTCCTACATTTCCTGCCCCGTGATGGGCCGTCCCGACATGGCCGAAGCCGCTCAGCTGGCGCTGATCGCCGGCGGCGAGGCGGTCGCGCTCAAAACTATGGCGCCGGTGTTCGAGAAGATCGGCGCCCGCACCGTGGCGATGGACGCACCGGAAAAAGCCAACCTGTTCAAGATCGCCGCCAACTTCATGATCGCCAGCGAACTGGAAGCGATCGGCGAAGCCTTCAGCCTGCTGCGCAAAGGCGGTGTGGACGCCAACGTTTTCCATGACGTGCTGGCCGGCCGGCTCTTCACCGGCGCGGTGTTCAAGGGCTATGGCGCCATGGTGCTCAACCGCCAATATGAACCGGCCGGTTTTGCGCTCACCCTGGGCCTGAAAGACGTGAACCTGGCGCGCAGCGCGGCGCAGGGATTGGGCGTGGAAATGCCCACCGCCGAACTGCTGAAGAAACACTTCGACCAGGCGGTGGAATGGGGCTGGCAGGACAAGGACTGGGCCGCCATCGGCGAAGTTTCGGCGAAAAAGGCCGGCGTATGAGCCTGGAGCGTTTCGTCGCCGCCCAGGCGCCAGTCTATGCCCAGGCACTGGCGGAGCTGCGCGCGGGCCAGAAACAAAGCCACTGGATGTGGTTCATCTTTCCGCAGCTGATCGGACTGGGCCAAAGCGCCATGTCGCGGCAATACGGCATTATCTCGCTGGACGAAGCGCAACGTTACCTGGCCCATCCCGTGCTGGGCACACGCTATCGCGAATGCTGCCAGGCGGTGATGAATGTACGCGGAAAAAGCGCCCGCGAGATCTTCGGCGCGCCGGACGACATGAAACTCTGCTCCAGCCTGACGTTGTTTGCGGAAGCCGCGCCCGACGAACTGTTGTTCTTCAACCTGCTGGAAAAATACTTCGACGGCGATGCCGACGAAGCGACTCTCCAAAAGCTTGCTTGAACTCGAGCGAGGCATTTCGCCGAGCGACCCTCAGCACACACAGACCCGCCTCCCCTTTGCGCGAAGCGCATAAAGGGGAGGTGGCTGTAGCATCGCTTGCGATGCGAAAGCCGGAGGGGTTTAGGAATAAAGCGTCAGATGGCCTGTAAGCCGGGTTCTGTCCTTCTTGCGAAGGGGTGACCATTCCTCTGGGATGCGGGTTACCCCACACCTCACGCGACCGACCCGGACGGTGACGCGGAAAACGCCACTTACCGTCCCTATTTGGTCTTGCTCCCGGTGGGGCTTGCCTTGCCACCTCTGTTGCCAGAGACGCGGTGCGCTCTTACCGCACCATTTCAACCTTGCCGCGGCTTTAGGCCGGTAGGCGGTGTCATTTCTGTGGCGCTATCCCTGGGGTCGCCCCCGCCGGACGTTATCCGGCACCGTTTTTCCGTGGAGCCCGGACTTTCCTCGAGCCTCTTGCGAGACCCGCGGTCACCCGGCCATCTGACGGCGGCGGTTATACGCCGGTATTCACCAATGGGCAAACCTAGTCCGTTGCCTGAACCAGCTTGAAGGTGGTGCCCTGCGCGCCGTGCACCGCCACCCGGCAGTCGCTCCAGCTTTTGGGTACATGCCATTCCGCAGTGTCTGTGATCTTCGATTCCACGGCTTGCTGCTTGCAGGCCAGGGTGAAATCCGACAGCGAGCCCTTGATGTCCCGAAACGCAAAGGTGCGGCGGTACAGGCCGATGAACGTGTTCTGGCCGTCGCTGACCTCCGGAATTTTCGCCGATGCCGCGAAAAGTGGCATGGCATCGGCCTTTGATTTTACCTCTTCCACCGCTTTCATGACCGGATCGTCGTCGTCCACCCCGCCCAGTGACTTCAATCTGTCCCGGGCTTCCTGGGCGTCGACGATATCGCTCAACATCAACGCAGACTGTATCCGGGTCTTGAGAAGCGATCGACGCACGGAAAGCGGCAACTCACCGCTCGTATAGCTCAACGCCACCGTACTGATGCGATGCGCTTCAAAGTAATCGGCTTTCTTCAGTGAAATAAGCGAGGCCAGGTTCGCGAGCATGCCGCGCTCGTACAGATTCAGCTTTGGGATGGAAGAGGCGGTGGTCAAAATTGCCTGCGCGTCATCCCACTTTTCACCCTTTACGCTTTCGATGGCGTCCCGGTAGGCCTGTGCGATCGCGGGGCGACCGCCACGCCCAAAGCCCTGCATGGTGAATGTCATCACAAAATTGCGGCAGGTCTCAACAGCTTTTCCATTAAGGGTCGCAGGTTTGTAGATCCAATCTTTGACGGCTTTAACGGTCACGTCGGCGAAAACCTGCGGGCCAACCGTTGAAAGAACTGAAATGTCGCTGACATGGCCATCCGTCTTGATCTTGAACAGAAGACGGACATAGCCCTCCACATACGTTTCATTGGAAACTAGGAATTCGTGGGGGTAAGGCGGAAGCGGCTGAGTCAGCCCCACGGCCGGGGTAGAATTGGCGCAGGGGGTTATGCAGGGCAGCGTTCGCACGGCCGGCAACTCCTCGTCGGCTATCGAACCGGCGTTGAAGGCGCACAACAGAAAAAGCGAGATTTGTGCGAGTATTTTGAGCCGCATGTTTGCCCCTGCCATTGCAGGGGATTTTATCTGATCGGGCGCGTGATCTACAATCGTGACAATAGGTCAGCCAAAAATCCTGCACATTCCTCATCCCATTGACCGGTCAGGCTTTTGGGGCGGAAATGGCGCTGGAAGGCGGTGATCACCTTGTCCCGGGGCGCGTTCGGATCATAGCCGTAGCGGGCTAAAGCCTCAGCGCCGAGATCGCTTGAACTTGCCTTTGGCCACACACCGATGCCCGCTGCGGCAAGCTTCGCCCAGGGGAACAATTCGCCCGGATCATCCTTGCGCGCTGGCGCGACATCGCTGTGGCCCAACACGCGCGACGGCGGAATGGGATGGCGCGAAAGAATGCCGCTGCACAGATCGATCACCGATGCGATCTGCTTATCGGGAAAGGCGCGATAGCCATACTCATGGCCCGGATTGACGATCTCGATCCCGATGGAGCGGGCGTTGAGATTGTCCACCCCCGCCCAATGCGACACGCCGGCATGCCAGGCGCGCTGCGCCTCATCGACATGGGCGTAGACCGTGCCGTCTTCATCGACGGTATAATGCGCCGACACCTTGGCCGCTGGATCGCACAGCCGGTCGATTGCCGCCAGCCCGCTCTGCATGCCGGTATAGTGCAGCACCAGCATATCGATGGGCGCACCGTTACGGCTGTCATGATTGGGCGATGGCCGCTGGATCACGCCAGGCCCCGCTCGGCGCGGATTTTCTCATAGGCGCTGTTGATCGCCGCCAGCTTGTCATTGGCCAGTTTGAGGAATTCGGCCGGCACGCCGCGCGCCATCAGGCTGTCGGGATGGTTCTCTCGCACCAGCCGGCGGTAGGTCTGTTTCAGCTCGTCATCATCGGCCACGTAAGACAGGCCCAGGATGACATAGGGATCGGTCAGTTCCGGCGCGAAATGGCTGGCGCGGATGCGGCGATATTCATTGGGCGCAAAGCCGAAAATCTCGGCCACCTTTTCCAGGAAGCGCGCCTCGCAGGGATGCAGCACGCCGTCCGCCTTGGCGATCTCGAACAGCCCGTCGAGAATGTCTTCCAGCATGGCGGGATTGCCCACGAACAGGCGCGCGATCTGGCCGGCATAATGCTCGAACCCCGCCATGTCCTGCCGCGCCAGGTTGAAGATGCGCCGGACATTATTCTCTTCCTGCGGCGGCACGCCGAACACGCGCTGGAATATCTCGAATTCCTGTTCGGTCACCACGCCGTCGGCGCGCGCCATCTTTCCGGCCAGCGCGATGATGGCGATGGTGAAGGTGACACCGGGATCGCTTTCGCGGTCCAGGAAGAAATGACCGACCACCGCGCCAACGACAGCGCCCACCGGCCCGCCCACGAACAGGCCGGCCGCCGCGCCACTGACTTTACCCCAGACGGACATGACTAAGCTGCGTTGAATTCCCGCGGATTATAATTCAATAACGGCGCAAGCCAACGTTCGGCGGTGGCCATGTCCCAACCCTTGCGGCGGGCGTAATCTTCCACCTGGTCGCGTTCGATCTTGCCAATGCCGAAATAGCGGCTTTCGGGATGGGCGTAATAGAAGCCCGACACCGAGGAGCCCGGCCACATGGCATAGCTTTCGGTCAGCTTGACCCCGATCTTGTGTTCGACGTCCAGCAGCTTGAACAGGGTGGCTTTTTCCGAATGTTCCGGCTGGGCGGGATAGCCCGGCGCCGGGCGGATTCCGGTATAGGCTTCCTTGATCAGCTCGTCATTGCTGAACTGCTCTTCGGCGGCATAACCCCAATAGTCCTTGCGCACCTTTTCATGCATGCGCTCGGCAAAGGCCTCCGCCAGGCGGTCGGCCAGCGCCGACAACAGGATGGCGCTGTAGTCATCCTTGGCGGCGCGGAAGGCTTCCAGGTGCTTTTCCTCGCCGATGCCGGCGGTGACGGCAAAGCCGCCGATATAGTCGTCGGTGCCTACCGGCGCGATGAAGTCGGACAGCGCCAGGTTGGGGCGGCCCGCTTCCCGCGCCATCTGCTGGCGAAGGGTGTGCAACGTCTCAATCGGGAATTTGCGCGCCTTGTCGCCATAGACAAGGATGTCGTCCTCGGCGCTGTTGGCGGGCCAGAAACCGATCACCGCGCGGGCGGTCAGCCACTTCTCGTCCACAATTCTTTTCAGCATCTTCTGGGCATCGTTGAACAGGTCTGTGGCAGCCTTGCCCACCTTGTCGTCGGTGAGGATGGCGGGATAGGGCCCGGCCAGTTCCCAGGTCTGGAAGAAGGGCGTCCAGTCGATGTAACGCGTCAGCTCCGCCAGGTCGTAATTGTCGAACACCCGGGTGCCGAAGAATTTCGGCGCCGGGGCGATCTTGCTGAAATCGGGCCTGGCGCGATTGGCGCGCGCTTCGGCAATGCTGAGCCGCTTGGCGGTGCTGCGCTGGGCAGCGTGAGCCTTGGCCATCTTTTCGTAATCGGCGCGGATATCGGCGGCATACGCCCCGCCGGAATCCTTGCTGAGCAGGCTGGACGCCACACCCACCGCCCGCGAAGCGTCGGTGACATAAACGGTCTGGCCCGCGGCATAGGCCGGATTGATCTTGACCGCGGTGTGCACCTTGGACGTGGTCGCCCCGCCAATCAGCAGTGGGATCTTGAAACCCTGGCGCTCCATCTCGGATGCGACGAACACCATTTCGTCCAACGACGGGGTGATCAGGCCGGACAGGCCGATGATCTGGGCGTTGTGCTCGCGCGCCGCGTCCAGAATCTTCTGCGGCGGCACCATCACGCCCAGGTCGACCACTTCATAGCCGTTACACTGCAACACCACGCCCACGATGTTCTTGCCGATATCATGGACATCGCCTTTCACCGTGGCCATGACGATCTTGCCGGCAGACTCCTTGGCTGCAGACTTGTCGTCTTCCATGAAGGGCAGCAGATACGCCACCGCCTTCTTCATCACGCGCGCCGACTTGACCACCTGGGGCAGGAACATCTTGCCCGAGCCGAACAGGTCGCCCACCACGTTCATGCCGTCCATCAGCGGACCTTCGATGACGTGCAGCGGCTTTTCGGCCGCGGCGCGCGCTTCCTCAGTGTCCTCGATGATGTAGGCGTCGATGCCCTGCACCATGGCGTGGGAAATGCGCTCATTCACTGGCAGGCTGCGCCAGGCCAGGTCCTCGACCTTGGCCTGCCCTGCGCCGCCCTTGTACTCCTGCGCCAGCGTCAGCAGGCGTTCGGTCGCGTCTTCGCGGCGGTTGAACAGCACATCCTCGATGCCTTCGCGCAGGGGCGTGGGAATATCCTGATAGACCTGCAACTGGCCGGCATTGACGATGCCCATGTCCATGCCCGCCTTGATGGCGTGGAACAGGAACACCGAGTGCATCGCCTCGCGCACTTTTTCATTGCCGCGGAACGAGAAGCTGAAATTGGAAATGCCGCCCGAGATATGGGCGTGCGGGTTCTGCTCGCGGATGACGGCGGCCGCCTCGATGAAGGCCTTGCCATATTCGTTATGTTCTTCCAGGCCGGTGGCCACCGCGAAGATGTTGGGATCGAAGATGATGTCTTCCGGCGGGAAGTTCAGCTTTTCGACCAGGAGCTTGTAGGCGCGGTTGCAGATCTCGATCTTGCGTTCCTTGCTGTCGGCCTGGCCGACCTCGTCGAATGCCATCACCACCACGGCGGCGCCGAAGCGGCGCACTTCCGTGGCGTGCTTGAGAAACAGCTCCTCGCCTTCCTTCAGCGAGATGGAGTTGACGATCACCTTGCCCTGGCAGCATTTCAGGCCGGCCTGTATGACGTTCCACTTGGAACTGTCGATCATCAGCGGCACTTTTGAGATGTCAGGTTCCGACGCGATCAAATTGACGAAGCGGGTCATGGCCGCTTCGCCATCGATCATGCCTTCGTCCATGTTGATGTCCACGACCTGGGCGCCGTTCTCGACCTGGTCGCGCGCCACGGCCAGCGCGCCTTCATAGTCGCCCGCCGTGATCAGCTTGCGGAACTTGGCGCTGCCGGTGATGTTGGTGCGTTCGCCCACATTCACGAAATTCACTTCCGGCGTCAGGGTGAAAGGCTCCAGCCCCGACAGGCGCAGGTATTTGGGCTTTTCCGGAATCTGGCGCGGCGGCACGTCGGAAATTGCCTTGCCAAAGGCGGCGATATGCTCGGGCTTGGTACCGCAGCAGCCGCCCACGATATTGACGAGGCCGGAGGTGGCGAATTCGCGGATCATTTCCGCCATCTGCTCGGGCGTTTCGTCATAGCCGCCGAATTCGTTGGGCAGGCCGGCATTGGGATGCGCCGACACCAGGGTTTCGCAGGCGCCGGACAGCTCGGCGATATAGGGGCGCAATTCGCGCGCGCCCAGGGCGCAGTTCAGCCCGATGGCAAACGGATCGGCATGGCGCACCGAATGCCAGAAGGCGGTGGGGGTCTGGCCCGTTAGGGTGCGGCCCGACAGGTCGGTGATGGTGCCGGAAATCCATACCGGCAGGCGCACGCCCAGCTCCTCGAACACTTCCTCGATGGCGAAGATGGCGGCCTTGCAATTGAGAGTGTCGAACACCGTTTCAATCATCAGCACGTCACTGCCGCCCTTGATCAAACCGCGGGCGCCATCGCGATAGGTTTCGCGCAGCTGGTCGAAGGTGATGTTGCGGAAGGCCGGATCGTTGACGTCCGGCGAGATGGTGGCAGTGCGGTTGGCCGGACCCAGCACGCCGGCGACCAGGCGCGGGCGTTCTGCAGTGGAATATTCGTCGCACAGCCCACGCGCCAGCCGCGCGCCGGCTTCGTTCAGCTCGCCCACCAGGTGGCCAAGACCATAATCTTCTTGGCTGGTGAAGTTGGAGTTGAAGGTGTTGGTTTCGATGAAATCGACGCCTGCTTCCAGATACTGGCGGCCGATATTCTGGATGATCTCCGGCTTGGTCAGGGTCAGAAGGTCGTTGTTGCCCTTCAGCTCGGACGGATGATTGCCAAAACGAGTGCCACGGAAATCATCCTCGCCCAGCTTGAAGCCCTGGATCATCACGCCCCAGGAACCATCCAGCAGCAGCAGGCGCTTCTTCGCTTCCTGTTTCATCCATGCAATGCGGGCGTCACGCGTGCTCATAATTATTCCTTGGGACGAATGCCGAGAATGCGGCAGGCCGCATAAGTCAGGTTGGCCTGGTTGAGGGTGTAGAAGTGGAACTGGCTGAAGCCCTTGGCGCGCAGCTGCTGCACCTGGTCGGCCAGTACGGCAGAGGCGACAATGCGGCGGGTTTCCACATCCTCATCCAGCCCTTCATAGGCCTTGGACAGCCAGGCGGGAATGGACGCACCGGCCTTGGCTGCCATGCGCGCAATGCCGTTGAAATTGGTGGTGGGCATGACGCCGGGCACCACCGGAATGGTAATGCCGGCCTTTGCCGCGTCATCGCGGAACCGCGCCGTCAGGTCGTTGTCGAAACAGAACTGGCCCAGGGCGCGCGACGCCCCGGCATCCATCTTGGCCTTCAGCAGTTCGATGTCGTGGCCGTGCGATAGCGAATCCGGATGGCGTTCGGGATAGAAAGACACGCTGACTTCGAAGTCCGCAATCTTCTTGATGCCGGCGATCAGCTCGAGGGTGGACTTGTAACCCTCGGCATGGGGTGTGTAAGGCCCGCTCATGCCCGGCATGTCGCCGCGCAGCGCCACGATATGGCGGATGCCCGCATCCCAATAGGCGCGCAGGATGTCATCGGTTTCGCCTTTCGAAGCGCCGACGCACGTCAGGTGCGCGGCGGGCTTGAGCGAGGTCTCTTCCACGATGCGCTTGACGGTGGCATGGGTGCGCTCGCGCGTGGAGCCGCCCGCGCCATAGGTGACCGAGACGAATGACGGCGCCAGCGGCTCCAGCCGGCGGATGGCCAGCCACAGATTGGCTTCCGCCTCGTCCGTCTTGGGCGGCGAAAATTCGAACGAGACCTGAAGCGGGCTCGGGTCGGTAATCAACTTTTCCAGGCTCATGCAGCTTCTTTTTTGCTTTTTGCTTTCGCCGTGGCCAGCCACAGCTTGACGGTGAGTTTTTCGCCTTCGCCGGTGGGCGCGATGGTCTCGCTGCCGGCATTGGCCAGGCTCGCCGCGGCGAACCAGCTTTCCACTTCCCGGTCCGAAAATCCCAGCCGGCGATGGGCGAAGTCATCGCGCAGGAATTCTTCCTTGTGGGGCGCGAAATCGGCGATCAGCAGCCGTCCACCCGGCGCCATGACGCGCGCAGCTTCGACAACCGCCGCGCCCGGATCGTCCAGGTAATGCAGCACCTGGTGGAACAGCACCACATCAAAACCCGCGCCGGCCACGCCATTGGGAAACGGCAGGCGATAGGTATCGCCCAGCCGCACCTGCGCATTCTGGATATTGCCGCGCAGCAGCCGGTCGCGGGCGATGGCCAGCATGTCCGGGCTGACATCAATGCCCACGGCACGCCCCGCATGCGGCGCGATCAGTTCCAACATGCGCCCGGTGCCGGTGCCGGCATCCAGGAAATTATCGATCGGTCCGGCGATCAGGTGTCGCGCGATTGCGTCTTCCACATCCTTCTCCGGCGCATGCAGGGCGCGGATGCGCTCCCATTCCGCTGCATTGGACTTGAAATAGGATGCCGCCGCACTGGCGCGCACCGAACGCACATGGGCAAGCCGCGCCTTGTCGGCTTCCTGCGAAACCGGATCGGCCAAGGCGGCGATCACGCGAGTCAGTTCGGCGCCGGCACCGCGGTCGGCGGCGCGGCAGAACACCCAGCTGCCTTCTTTGAACCGCTCCACCAGACCGGCTTCACCCAGCAGCTTCAGATGCCGGGACACGCGCGGCTGGGACTGGCCCACGATCTCGATCAGCTCGCTGACCGTCAGTTCCGCCTGGCGCAGCAGCAGGAGCAGGCGCAACCTGGTGGGGTCGCCGGCGGCACGCAGCATGGAAACCAGCCTGTCCATGGCCTTCCTACATATAAACATATCTTTATATGCTTAGTTTTGCTGCGGCTGCAAGGGGTCTGGATTTGCCGGCCGAAACCCGGCAAAACCCCGGGAAATTGCCGGGTTTTGGTCGAATGCGCCGGGTGGCGGGATTGCTGTTGGGACTGTGCGGGCTGGTGCTGGCCGGCTGCGCCGCCCCCTCGCCCCAGGCGCTGGCCGCCAATGACCCCTATGAATCCTTCAACCGCGATGCTCTCAAGCGCAACCTGTTCTTCGACGAGTATCTGATCACGCCCGTATTGGATGCCTACATCTTCCTGGTGCCTGAACCGGGGCGCCGGGGGATTCACAATGTGCTGGGCAACCTGCAGCTGCCCACCATCTTTGTGAACGACATGCTGCAGGGACAGGTGTCGCGCGCCGGCCAATCCATGTGGCGGCTGGCGATCAACACCAGCGTGGGTTTGGGCGGTGTGCTCGATCCGGCCAGCAAAATGGGCATTCCGGCGCACGGCGAGGATTTTGGACAGACCATGGCGGTGTGGGGCGCGGGTGAAGGGCCGTACCTGATCCTGCCGATTCTGGGTCCCAGCAATCCGCGCGATGCGACCGGGCTGGCGGTGGACCTGGCGATGGATCCCACCAACCAGATTCATTTCAAGCAGCATCTGTGGTGGTCGGCTGGCCGGGAGTTCTTCGTACTGCTGGACCTGAAGGCCCAGACGTACCAAACCGTCCAAGACATCCAGCGCAGCTCGGTGGACTATTATTCCTCCCTGCGCAGCTTTTACCGCCAGCTGCGCGCCGACCAGATCCGCAATGGCCGCAAAGCAGATGCGGATTTGCCGGACTTTTGACGGGAAAAGCGTGCTTTTGTTACGAAAATAGGGCCCTTGGCTGCCTTGAACTTGCCACGGCAAACCGCGAACATCCCCCCCAAACGGGAAAGACATATTATGCAGCTTTCAATGCCCCTGATGCGCCGCGCCTTCTTTGCGCTTTTGGTCCTGGCCGCCGCGCCCCTGGTGATGTCGCGCCCGGCCGCCGCCGCGGCCAATCCGGCGGAAGCCTTTGTGGACGACAATATCCAGAAGGGCCTGAATATCCTGAAGGACAAGAAGCTTTCGACCGTGCAGCGCCGCGACCAGTTCGAGTCCCTGCTCTTCTCGCTGGTGGACCTGCGCCGCGTCGCCCTGTTCACCCTTGGCAAGTATCGCCGCACCTTTTCGCCGGCGGACACCGACGCCTTCATCGGCGCCTATCGCGGCTATGCGGGCGCGGCCTATCAGCTGTATTTCGCCAAATATACCGACCAGACCCTGAAGATGATGGGCTCGACCCAGAATTCACCCACCGACTATACGGTGCACACGCTGCTGGTCGATCCTGGCTCGGGCAAGGCGCCGGCCAAGGTGGACTTCCGCGTCTATACGGACTCCGGCAAGCCGCTGCTGATGGATGTCGGCTACGAGAATATCTGGCTGTCCCAGACCCAACGCGAACAGTTCGTCTCGGTGCTGGACCAGAATGGCGGCAACATGCGCGCGCTGATCACAGCGCTCAGCGACATGGCCGCCAACCTCGGCAAAACCATAAACTGATCATCGCGCGGGTCTTTTGGCCGCTGAGTGCGTCGCGCGTGCTCACGTGCGTGAAGCACGCTCCGCGCGCGCTCCTGCTCATCGACCAAAACCCTCGCGCTCGACAGCGCTTAGGTCCGCGCAAACCTTTTATATTTGATCTTGTGCGGCTGGTCGGCGTCCACGCCGAGACGGCGCTTCTTGTCGGCCTCATAATCCTGGAAGTTGCCTTCGAACCATTCCACATGGCTATTGCCTTCAAAGGCCAGCATGTGGGTGGCGATGCGGTCCAGGAACCAGCGGTCATGGCTGATGATCATGGCGCAGCCGGCAAACTCTTCCAGCGCCGATTCCAGCGCGCGCAAAGTGTCGACGTCCAGGTCGTTGGTGGGTTCGTCGAGCAGCAGCAGGTTGGCGCCCGAGCGCAGCATCTTGGCCAGGTGGACGCGATTGCGTTCGCCGCCTGACAGCTGGCCGACCTTCTTCTGCTGGTCGCCGCCCTTGAAGGCGAAATGGCCGCAATAGGCCCGCGCATTGATCTTGGTCTTGCCGAACTCGATGAAATCGGTGCCGCCGGAAATTTCCTGGTAGACGGTCTTGTTGGGATCCAGCGCATCGCGGCTCTGGTCGACATAGCCCATCTGCACCGTCTCGCCGATCTTGAGCGTGCCGGCATCGGGCTTTTCCTGCCCCGTCAGCATGCGGAACAGGGTGGTCTTGCCAGCGCCGTTGGCACCGATCACGCCGACAATGCCGCCCGGCGGCAGCTTGAAGTTCACATTTTCATACAGCAGGCGGTCGCCATATCCTTTGGCGAGATTCTCCGCCTCGATCACCACCCCGCCGAGGCGCTCCGCAACCGGGATCATGATGGTGGCGGTACCGGCCCGCTGCTCCTGGCTCTTGGACACCAGCTCGTCATAGCGGCTGATGCGCGCCTGGCTCTTGGCATGGCGGGCCTTGGGCGATTGCTGGATCCATTCGCGTTCGCGCGCGATGGTGCGCTGCTGGGCAGCTTCCTCGGCCGCTTCCTGCTTCAGCCGCTTTTCCTGCACTTCCAGGAAGCTGGAATAGTTGCCTTCGTGCGGAATACCCTTGCCGCGGTCCAGTTCCAGGATCCACCCCGTTACATTGTCCAGGAAGTAGCGGTCATGGGTGACCAGGATGATGCAGCCCTTGTATTCGCGCAGCGTCTGCTCCAGCCACGCCACGGATTCCGCGTCCAGATGGTTGGTGGGCTCGTCCAGCAAAAGAATGTCGGGCGCATCGAGCAGCAGCCGGCACAAGGCCACGCGGCGGCGCTCGCCGCCCGAGAGGCTTTCCACCTTGGCATCGCCATCGGGACAACGCAGCGCGTCCATCGCCTGGTCGACCTTGCTGTCCAGGTCCCACAGGCCCTGGGCTTCAATCTCGTCCTGCAGCCGGGCCATCTCGTCAGCCGTCTCGTCGGAATAGTTGGCGGCGATCTCGTTGTAGCGGTCGACCAGCGCCTGCTTGGCTGCGACGCCTTCCATCACATTGCCGCGCACGTCCTTGCTGGGGTCCAACTGGGGTTCCTGCGACAGGTAACCGGTGCGGACGCCATCGGCGGCCCAGGCTTCGCCGGTGAACTCCTTGTCCATGCCCGCCATGATCTTCATCAGGGTGGACTTGCCCGCGCCATTGACGCCGACGATGCCGATCTTGGCGCCCGGATAGAAGGACAGGTAGATGTTCTTGAGAACCTGCTTGCCGCCCGGATAGGTCTTGGACAGGTCCTTCATGTAATAGACGAATTGCGGACCGGCCATGGGAAAATCCTTCGAAAGTCGCGGAAAGCCGGGGCTTTTTACCCGGCGGGGCGGGCAGCCGCAATCATGTTGTGGTGGCAGGGAACAGCGCGGGCGCGCTTAATTTCCGAACTTGAACTTCACGCGGCTGAGCAACGACACCGCGGTGGCGCCGCGCTGGCCCTGAGCGTTTGTCTGGTAAGCGGCGTTGGTCTGCAACGCCACGGCGCCGTCCAGGAAGTTGGTGACATAACCCACCTGGACGTCGGTTTCCTGCACGCGGCTCAGCGCCGGCGCGCCTTGCGCGATCACCAGCGGCATGTCGCCGGCGGAGGTCAGGCTGGAGAAGGTGCCGGCCAGGCTGGGCGCCGGCGCGCTGAAGGCCACGCCCAGCGCGTCATCACCGAACACGCCATGCTTGGCGATGGCAAATGAATAGGATTGCTCGCGCACCGTGTTGCCGCCCACATTGAAGTTGGCGCGCGGATCCAGCTGGGTCATGCCTTCGCTGAACGAAGCGGTGGTGACCCAGCCCTTGCCGACATCGACATGCGCCGCGACGCTGAGCGCGCCGGTCTGCGAACGCGGGGAGATATTCGGATTGGCCAGCCCCAGCGGCATGCCGGTGCGCTGCGAGGCGATGGCGGTGAAATCCAGGCCCAATGCGCTGGAAATATTCATCGACAGCCCGCCCAGCAGCGACTGGCTTTGGGCGGCGTCATAGGTCAGCGCCAGAGGACCGGTGGGCGCGCCGGTGTCGAAACGGAAACGGTCCAGCCGCTCATTGCTGACGGCAAGGCCCGCGCGCAGGCGCAGATTGTCGTAAGGCACATAGGTAACGCCGGTGTACCGGCCGCCATTGGCCAGGGCGAGATAGGGCGCATTCACCGCCGACAGGAAAGGCGAAGCGGCGGCGCCGTAATTGGTGAAGCGTGCGGCGAGGTCGACGCCGGCGGCGCTGTCGAGCGCCAGGTTGGGCGCCAGCAAGCTGCTGTTGGCGAAGGAAGAGGCGCCGCTGAAGTTGAGCGTGCTGCTGGACAGCGATGCCGCCACAATGGGCTGCACTGCTCCGCCCGACAGTGCGGGAGCGGACAGTTCATAAGCGGAAATGGCGCGCGATGCGCCGAAGGATTGCAGGCTGGGCGGCGGGGCGGCGGCACGCACAGGCGCCGCCGCGCAGATCGCGGCAAGCCCCGCGGCCAGGACCGCAGCGTGCTTGAACTTACCCATCACCAACCCCGAAAGCGGGGCCCCTCTGTTAGTGGCAAGAAAATACCAGCCCCGGCGGTTCCGGTCCAAGGAAAACAAGGCTTTTTCTGCGGCTTTCCGGTCACAGCCGCTCCTAACAATGCCGAAATGTCGCACCCCTGCCGTAGTCCCAAAACCGGCTGAAAACCCAGACTTTTCATGTACTTGGCATAATTTGGGGCAAAATTGGGAACTTTAGTCCGGTCTGGCGGCTTACCGTCCTTGTCGGGCGGCGTAACCTTCCCCAGATCCTGTCGAACGGAACCAGCATGCAAGCCGCCGTTCTGCCTTCTCAGTCCTTGGCCCAGGCTTACGCGGCGGTGCGCGCTTACAGCGAGGCGCTGGCCGCGCCGCTGTCGGCGGAAGACTGCACCATCCAGTCCATGCCCGATGCCAGCCCGGTCAAATGGCACCTGGCGCATACGACCTGGTTTTTTGAAACCGTGATCCTGTCGCAGCGGGCCGGCTACAAGCCTTTCGATCCGCGCTTCGCCTATCTGTTCAATTCCTATTACGAAGCGCTGGGGCCCAGGCATCCGCGCCCGCGCCGCGGCCTTCTCACCCGTCCCAGCCTGGAGGAGGTCCTGGCCTGGCGCGCCCATGTCGATGCAGCGATGGGCGATGTCTGTGGTGATGAAAGCCTGCGCGATGCCATCACCCTGGGCCTGCATCACGAGCAGCAGCACCAGGAACTGATCCTGACCGATATCAAGCATGCCTTCTTCTGCAATCCGCTGCTGCCCGCGTACCGCAGCGACGCGCCGGCGGCGCATGCGCCGCAGACGGTGGAGTATATTTCCATTGCCGGCGGCGCGGCACTGATCGGCCATGACGGATCGGGATTCTGCTTTGACAATGAGTTGCCGCGCCATCAGGCGCTGCTGCGTCCGTTCCGCATCGCATCGCGCCCCGTCAGCAACGGCGAATATCGCGCCTTCATCGCCGATGGCGGCTATCGCCGCGCCGAATTCTGGCTGTCGGACGGCTGGCAGCGGGTGCAGGACGAGCAGTGGGAAGCCCCGCTTTACTGGCTGAAGGACGATGACGGCAGTGAAAGCATTTTTACGCTGAATGGCGTGCAGCCGCTCGATCCCAATGCGCCGGTGGCGCATGTGAGCTTCTATGAAGCCGCCGCCTTTGCCGCCTGGGCCGGCAAGCGGTTGCCCACCGAGTTTGAATGGGAAGCCGCAGCCCCGCTGCTCCAGCGCGGTGAGGTGTGGGAATGGACCCGCTCGTCCTATGATCCCTATCCCGGCTTCAAGCCATTTGCAGGCATTGCCGCCGAATATAATGGCAAGTTCATGGTGGGCCAGATGGTGCTGCGCGGCGGCTCGTTCGCCACGCCGCCAGGCCATGTCCGCGACAGTTACCGCAACTTCTTTCCACCATCGGCGCGCTGGCAGTTCAGCGGCATCCGGTTGGCCGAGGACATCTGATGGATAACAACCTGGCGCGCGTTCAAACCATTACGCCCGTCGCGGCCGACAGCTTTGCCAACAGCCTGATGGCAGGATTGCGCAAAAGCCCCAAGGAAATTTCCTGCAAGTTTTTCTATGACGAGACGGGCTCGCGCCTGTTCGACGCCATCTGTGAACTGCCGGAATATTACCAGACCCGCACCGAGATGGCCCTTCTGGCGCGCCATGCGCCGGAGATCGCCGCACTGATGGGGCCGAATGTGGAGATCGTGGAATTCGGCGCCGGCAGTTTGCGCAAGGTGCGTATCCTGCTGGATGCCGCAAAGGATCTGCGCGCTTACAGCCCTCTGGATATTTCCGGCGGTTATCTGGGCGAGGTGGTGCGCACCCTGGCGGCAGATTATCCGGCGCTGACCTTGCGGCCGCTGGTCGGTGATTTCACCCTGCCGCTGGATATCCCCGAACTGCCCGGCGCGCCGCGCCGCGCCGGATTCTTTCCCGGCAGCACCATCGGCAACTTCCAGCCCGATGCCGCCATGGCGCTGCTGCGGCGGATGCGCGGGGTGTTGAACGGCGGAGGCCTTCTGATCGGCGTCGACCTGGTGAAAGATCCGGTGCGCCTGCATGCCGCCTATAACGATGCCGCCGGCATCACCGCCCAGTTCAACAAGAACCTGCTGGCGCGCGCCAACAGCGAACTGGGCGCGAACTTCGATCTTGATGGCTTCGCCCATTACGCGCCCTACAATGCCCTGGCGCACCGGATCGAGATGTACCTGGTCAGCCTGAAGCGCCAGAGCGTGACCTTGTGCGGCCAACGCATCGAATTCGCCCAGGGCGAGGCGGTGCATACCGAGGACAGCCACAAATACACCATCGAAAGCTTCCGCGAGATGGCCTGCCGCGCCGGCTTCAACCCCCGCGCAGTGTGGACCGACGAAGAGCGCTTGTTCGCGGTGCACTGGCTGGAATCGCGCTGACCTGCCCTGCACGCGCGTTAGCGCGTTCGCATATGGGGAGGTGGCCGTACGCCGTCGGATGCGAAGGGATCAAGACGCCAGCATCAGAATGGGCGCCTGCCAGCCCTTCAGCACGGCGGTGGCGGTGTTGCCGAAGAACAGTTCTTCACCCGGGCGGGCGCTGACGCCCATCACGATCATGGTGGCGCCGCGCGCCCCCTCCTTCAGGATCGCTTCGGCCGCCGCCGAGCGCGCCGAGATGCGCGTGGTCACGCGCACGTCATAGCGTTCGCCCAGCTCGCTCATATCCTTCAGCACGCTTTCCTCGCGGCTGCGGGTACGGCTGTGGCCGTCCGTCTGGGAGACGAACAGGCAATGCACCTTGGCGCTGGTGGCTCGCGCCAGGGCGAAGGCGATCTCGGCGGCGCGGCGCGACTGGGGCGATCCGTTCACCGGCACCAGGACGCGGCTTCTGCTGTTCAGCGGCGCCGGCGTGGGGCCGTCAGCGAACACGATCAGCGGGCCATCGAATCCCGCCGCCAGCTGGGTGATCTTGGGGGCGAAGCCGCCATCCTCCTCGATGCTGGCGTCCAGCGCCACGAACATCAGGTCATAGCCCTTGCGTGCTTCGTCTTTCACCACATCGGCCGGGGCATCCAGCGGCACCCGCGCCGTCAGATGGACTTTTTCAGGATCCGGCTCGGCCTCGTCGGCCAGCACCTTGGCGGCGCTGGTTTTGGCGCCGGCCTTCACCGCCTTTGCCAAGGGATCGGCTTTCAGGTCGGCGGCGCTTTCCTCGCGCGACTGGGCGCCGGTGATCTTCTTGTGCTCGGCGTCCTTGGCGACATTCTGTTCGGCGTGATCGATCGAGCCTTCGCGGGCTTTTTCGCCCTGCCGCTCCAGCGCACCCAGCGCACCATGATCCTGCTTTTGGCGGGGGAAGCGTCCGGAAACATCGGCGTGGCCTGGCGCAGGTCGCTTGCCAGCTTCAGCATGGTGACCGGCATACCCTGCGCGCCCGCGATCAGGCCTGCCAGCCGCGCGCCCATGCGGCCCACAGCTGTCATCCACCGCCAGCAGCAATCTTTTCGAGACGCGGCAAAAAGCCCTTCTGGTCGATGGCCTCGCGCGTAATGCGCGTTTCTTCTTCCTTGCTCATGGGAATGCCGCGCAGCGCCGCGCGCATGGGCGGCATCGCCATGGTGGTGATGACCGCCATGGTGACGATCATGGTGTAAAGATCTGGCAAGCGCCCCCATCGACAGCCCGATGGACGCCACGATCACCTCGGTCGATCCGCGCGCATTCATGGCGCAGCCCAGGGCAATGCCTTCGCGCCATTTCAGCCGTCCCAGCATGGCGCCGGCAAAGGCGCCGGAGAATTTGCCGATGGACGCAATGGCCACCAGAAGCGCGGTCAGCGCCGCCAGATTCCAGTCTTTCAGGATGGTCAGGTCCGCCGCCAGACCTGACATGCCGAAGAAGAAAATCGGCATGAAAAAGGCTGTGATCATGCCCCGCAACTGGCCCTGGATGTGGTTGGTGAGAATGGGGGATTCGCCGATCAGCACGCCGGCCATGAACGCGCCCAGCACGGTACGCACACCCAGCAGCTGGGTGATGATGGCCATGACGCCGGTGATCACCAGGATGGTGGTGATGACGGGAAAGTCGCTGCGGAAATTGTCGTTGACCCAGCGAATGGCCGAGAACACCAGCCAGCGCCCGGCGGTGAAGCAGAAGCCAAGGAAGAGCACCATCTTCCACCGTCTTTGGGCCAGATCCAGAAGATCGATGCCACCGCCCCCTCCACCCCATGTCCGCCGGCATTGGCGCCGGTGATGCCGAAGATGATGGCGATGATCACCCAGCCCACCGTGTCTTCCATGATGGCGGTGGCCACGATCACCTGGCCCAGGTTGCGGCGCATGAAGTTCATCTCCTGCACCATGGCCACGATCTTGATGGAGGAGCGGACAGCGCCGCTCCCAGGAACAGCGAGGTCGCAAGCTTGTTGCCGCCGCCGCCCAGCATGGCGGCGGGCCCGTATTCGCCCAGCGCAACCCGCAGGCGAAAGGAAAAGCGATGCGGCGCGATGGCAATCGCCGCCCAGCCGGATTTTCGCACCAGCGACAGGTCAGTCTCCATCCCGGTCAGCAGCAGCAGCATCAGGATGCCGACCTGCGACAGCCCGTCGATCATGCCCTTCTGCGCTTCGTCCTGGGGAAAGATGAAGTGTTGCGCCTGTGGCCAGATCCAGCCGAACAGCGAGGGCCCCAATATGATGCCTCGCCAGCAGGTGCCCATCAGCGCCGGCTGGCCGATGCGCTGCATGCCTTCGCCCAGCACACGGCCCACCACCAGCAGCAGCAAAATCTGGGCGACCAGGATGCCCTCGGCGCGGCCGCTGCCGCTGGAGCCGTTGCCGGCCGCCGCCCCATGGCTGGCGGCCAGGGCATGGCCGGCGAACATCACGACAAAAAAGAAGGCCAGGACGAAAAAGGGCGAAATACGCGTGCGAAGGGCGGGCATGAGAAATCTGCTTTTGCGGGGAAAAGCCCCCTTATCCAGCCATAACGCGCCAAAGGGGTTTGCGTTCGGAACTCGGACCGGCCAAGCTGCGGCCCGAATTTGGGGAGTGAACAACATGAAAAAAATCATCGTGGGCGGCGCTATCGCGGCCCTTGCCATGCTGGCGACCGGAGCGACCGCTTTCGCACAATCAAGGCCAGGCCGGCCGTGGCCCAGGGCGGCAACACCTCGTACCATGCCGACGTGCCGGCGGGCTCCAAGCCCCAGACCGTCATCATCACCACCCGCGATCTGAAGGATGGCGAGACGACATCGGCGCACATGCATTTCGGCGTGGAGATGACCCAGGTCAATTCAGGCACTTTCGAATGCTACGTGAAGGGCCAGCCCGTGATGACCGTCAAGTCGGCGAAAGCTTCCCGATCCCGCGCGAGGCGCCGCATGCTGCCCGCAGCTCTGGCAGTAAAGCCGGTACCTGTCGGTGACCCTGGTGATCGACAAGGGCACGCCGCCCCGCACCCCGGTAAGCGATGTGCTGATCCCGAAATAGGTTTCGGCACGCATTGCTATTGAAAAAGGCCGCCCTGCAACGGGCGGCCTTTTTTCTTTCAGAAGCGGAAGGCGACGCCCACGCCGATATCGTCGGCGACGCCGCCGGCATTCTGCCGATGCCAGCCGGCGCGCAGGCCCCAGTGCTTGCCCAGCCAGTATTCGGCGCCAAGGCCCGCGCGATAGCCGGTCGCCGAGGTGGACACCGTGATGGTGGTCGGCGGCGCGGTCAGCAAGGTGACAGTGGCCGAAGCGTCCGCATAGGCTCCGCCCGCCGAGGCATAGAGCGAGAAATTCGGGGTGATGGGCCAGGACAGCTTGGCCTCAGCATAAAGATTGGTCAGGTCGATGCCGGACTTGCTGAGGAACTGGCCGCCGCCCTGCAGCCCGAAATAGCGGTTAATCGTCCAGCCTACACCTGCGCCGCCGCCACTCTGCGAGTTGCTGGAGGTGTCGGCGTAATAGTCATACTCACCGAAGATTGAGAAATAGCTGGGCGATGGTTCGTGCGCCCGCATGCTCTGCGCCTGTGCCGCTTCGCAAAGCGCAACAAGGGCCACCAGGCCCGCCACCAGAATTTTCATCAAGACCTCCCCAAGCCGTGATGTCCCAGCCTGACTTGGTTGCGCAGCAGGAGCAAGCCGGTTGGCGCGCCGTGTCAGTAATGGCAAAATGTCAGTATGTGGCTGCTCTATGCCTTCACCGGTCCCCTGCTGTGGGCCGTGTCGACCCATATCGACAAGTACCTGGTCGACAAATACTTCCGTCATAGCGACACCGCCGTGTTGATGGTGTTCACCGCCTTGCTTGGCCTTCTTGCCCTGCCCGCCATCTGGCTGGCCGAACCGAAGGTCCTGCAATTGCCCTGGATGGCGACCGGCGTGATGACGGTCTCAGGCATCCTTTATATGGGCGCGATGCTGTTCTATCTGCGCGCCATCCAGAGCGAGGAAGCATCCGTTGTGGCGCCGCTGTTCCAGGCCAACACGGTCTTCACCTTGATCCTTGGCCTGGTCTTCCTGCACGAATTGCCGCGCTGGCAGCAGCTGGCCGGCGCGGCGCTGGTGGTGATGGGGGCAATGGGATTGTCACTGGACAAGAAGCTGCGCCTTGGCAGCTTCAAGCCCAGGCTGGTTCTGCTGATGTGCACCGCCACCTTCGTGCTGGCGCTGTCCAGCGTGGTGTTCAAATTCTTCGCCGTGCATGACGAGTTCTGGAGCACCGCCTTCTGGACCTTTGCCGGCGAAGGCCTGTTTGGGGTCGCCATCCTTTCGGTGCCGAAATACCGCAAGCAGTTCTGGCACCTGTTCCGCAAAAATCCGGGCGCGGTGGTCGGGGTCAACGGCGCCAATGAATTGATCAACCTGGGCGGCGGGCTGGGCGTGCGTTACGCCTCGCTGCTGGCGCCGGTGGGGCTGGTGTCGGCCATCTCGGCCACCTCGACGTTCTTCTACCTCTCCTGTTCGGGAATCCTGCTCACCCTGTTCTTCCTGTGATCGGCGTGAGGATCTGTCGGCCCGCAACCTGGTGCAGAAGGCGGTTGAGGCGCGGCGATCATGGCGGGGGTGGCGCTGATCCAGCTCTTCGCAAAGGCGTAATGCCCCCCTTGCGAGGCGGCGGCAGACATGCGCCACTTGCCGCAAAACAACAGGGCGGGACGTTGCATGCGTAAACTTCTGATGGTGCTGGCACTGTGCGGCATTGCGGGTGGGGCCTTGGCGCAGGGCGCAAAAAACCTGCCGCTCTGGGCCTATCCGGTGACGGACAAGAAATTCCCTGCCACCGATCCGGCCCAGGTGGGCCATCTGCCCGGCACCAAGGTCACCTTCACCCGCGCGGGCGTGAACGACCGCTTCAATGCGCCGGACTGGTATCCGGGTTCCCACCCCAAGATGCCAAATATCGTCGCCCATGGCCGGAAGCCCGGTGTCTTTGCCTGCGGCTATTGTCATCTGCCCAACGGCCAGGGCCGTCCCGAAAACGCCTCGCTGGCCGGCCAGCCCGCCGCGTATATCGTGCAGCAGGTTGCCGACATGCGATCCGGCCGCCGCAAATCCTCGTCCGACAAGATGGGCTCGATCAACGCCATGATGGCGGTGGCCAAGGCATCCAACGATGCCGAAGTGAAGATTGCCGCGGACTATTTCTCGAAACTGAAGTACGCCAAATGGATTCGGGTGGTGGAAGCCGATCTTGTCCCCCGGACCACGGTGGGCGACCGCAACATGATGAATGTGTTGCCGGGACGCAAAGAGCCAATCGGCAAGCGCATCCTGGAAGTGCCGGTCAACCTGGAACGTACCGAATGGCGCGATTCCAAATCCGGCTTCATCGCCTATGTGCCCAAGGGCAGCATCGCGCGCGGCAAGGCGCTGGTGGAATCGGGCGCAGGCGCTTTCCCCTGCGCCGCCTGTCACGGTCCCGACTATAAAGGCAATGGCAATGTGCCGGCGCTGGCCGGCCGCTCGCCCGCCCAGATCGTGCGCCAGCTGTATGACTTCAAGGCCGGTACGCGCAATGGGCCGGGCGCCGCCATGATGAAACCGGAAGTCGCCGGCATGACCGACGACATGCGGCTGGATATCGCCGCCTATCTGGCCTCGCTGAATCCGTAAGAAGGACAATCCGATGATCAATTCCCGCCGCGCATTCCTGATGGGCACGGCTGCCGCCGCGGCCGTTGCCATGGCGCCCCTGCCCGCGATGGCCGAAGCCACCATCTCGATCACCCAGACCATGGACCCGCCCGAATGGGCGCTGCTGCAGCGCGAATTGCTGCGCGCCCATACCGCGGCCTGCGTGAAATTCTATCGCCGCTATTTCAACCCGGCCAATGGCTGGCTGGAAACCACCGAACGCTTCGGCGGCGACGACGGTCCCGACGACGCCATCGAGAACGTCAATGACTGGCCGCATCTCTATGCCTTGGGCGGCGATGAGATCATCAAGGAAATGTACACCAAGGCTTATGAAGGCCATGTGCGCCAGTACAGCGCCGCCAAGACGGTGGATGTGCCGATCGGCCGGCTGGGCATGTACTACAAGGAATTCCCCAGCCAGTTCGACTGGCAGCACAATGGCGAAGGCCTGACGGTGTTCAACCTGATGCCGTTGGCCGATCCCTACAGCCGGCTGTACCGCGAGCGGGTGAAGCGCTTCGCCGGCTTCTACATGGACGAGGATCCGGGCGCACCCAACTACGATCCCAAGCTGAAGCTGATCAAAAGCCTGATGAACGGTTCGCGCGGCCCGATGCTGCGCAAGGCCACGGCGCTGGACTGGACCGGCGATCCCATCGAGGTGGAGAACCGCTTCCCGTCCCTGGGCCATGGCGAAGGCGCCTACAAGGGCATGCTGGCACACTTCGAGGGCTACACCGACGTGGTGGGCGACCATCCGCTGAACCTGGCGTCCACGCAGCTGGCCACCAACGCCTACATGCTGACGCATGAACCCAAGTACAAGGAATGGGTGCTGGGCTATTGCGATGCCTGGGCGCAGCGCGCCAGGGACAATGGCGGCATCATCCCGTCGAATGTCGGGCTGGACGGCAAGATCGGCGGCGCAGCGGACGGCAAATGGTATGGCGGCACCTATGGCTGGGGCTTCAGTCCCATCGTGCCGATGACCGGCAAGCCGGCCGACCGCAACCGCGTGCCATGGTGCATCAACGGGTTCATGAACGCCTATCTCCTGTCGCGCGGCGACGACAAATACCTGGATGTGTGGCGCAAGACCGCCGACAAGTTCGATGCCGCCGGCAAGACCATCGACGGCAAGTTCCAGGCGCCCACCATGTTCGGCGACCAGGGCTTTTACAGTTTCAAGCCGGGCAAGTACCGGCTGAACTTCCTGGAAATCTATGCCCTGTCGATGAAGCCATCCGATCGCGCCCGCTGCGAGGACACCGAATGGTATGATTATCTGGAAGGCAAAAATCCCGGCTATCCGGTCAAGGCATTGCGCGCGGGCCTGGCGCGCATCCGTTCGCGCATGGCGGAAGTCGACGCCGACACCACTGCCGCCGACATGCGGCTGGCGGACTCGGCGCTGGAGTTCAACCCCGCCGCCATCATGGCGCTGACCCAGCTGATGGAAGGCGGCCTCTATCTTCAGCATGGCAGCTGGGCCCGCACCTCGCCCAGCCAGGGCGGCACGCTGCTCTTCACCCGCCTGCGCTACTTCGATCCGGTACGCCGGCGCGCCGGCATGCCGCCGGATGTGGCGGCGCTGGTGGACAGCTGGGGCCCTGATCATGTCACCGTCAACCTGATCAACATCAGCCCCAGCACCGCGCGCAGCGTCATCGTGCAGGGCGGCGCCTATGGCGAACACCAGATCGTCTCGGTGTCGGATGGCAAGGCGACCACCGCCGTGGATGGCGCCAGCTTCCCGGTGCGCCTGGCGCCGGGTGCAGGTGCGAAGCTGACCATCAGGATGAAGCGTTTCGCCAACGATCCCAGCCTGTCTTTTCCGTGGGAATCCACGGTGGCGGACCTGGGCAACGGCCCGGCCACGGCGCCTGCGGGTGCGCGCCAGGATTGAGATTGTCCTTGGCTTGCCAAGGGGCAAAATCCAGCGTTTCCTAGGCCCAACAACAAGGTTTGGGGGATGGATGCGCGTTCTGGGACTGGCATTGGCTGCATGCCTGACCGCCCTTTCGGCGCAGGCCGCGGAGATCCGCGTCATCAGCCCCGGTGTCATCTCCAATTCCGGCCTGACCGAGGTCGCGGCCGCCTTTGAAAAGAAGACCGGCGTCAAGGTGACCATCCAGGTGGACGGGATGGGTACCATCATGAACGACATCCGCACCAAGGACCCGGCGGCCGATGTGGTGATGCTGCCCATGGACCTGATGGGAACCATGGTGCTGTCGGGCGCCGTCAGCGATTTCACCCCGCTGGGCCGCGCCGAGATCGGACTGTTCAAGAAACCCGATGCGCCCCGCCCCGACATCACCACCGTGCCCAAGCTGATCGCGGTGCTGAAAGGCGCGTCCTCGGTGATGTATTCCGATCCCGTCTCGGGCAGCATGCAGGCGGGCATGAGCGACCGGCTGCTCAAGCGTCCCGACTTTGCCGGCATCAAGGGCGTGCCGGTCAAAGGCGATGCCGAGCCGGCGCTGAAGCGCGGCGAAGGCGATGCCAATGCGCTGGGACTGGGGCTGATCCATGTTGCCCACAATCCCACGAACACCGAAACCGGCAGCCCCTGGCTGGTGGGCGAACTGCCCGCCGAACTGGGCATGCACATGGACATGGCGACCGGTGTTTCCACCCGCAGCGCCGACAAGACCAATGCCGAGGCCTTCATCAAGTTCGCCGTCTCGCCGCAGATGCGGGACGTGTGGAAATCAAAGGCATTGCCCGTTACTGATCTTCAAAGAGGAACGACCATGAAGAAAATCGCCATACTCGCCGCCAGCCTGTTGCTGGCGACCGCCGCCTGGGCGCAGACCGCCCCCAAGCAGCAGCCCGAACCGCCCGGCCCGGTTCCGATCCCCAACGCGCCGGAGCTGCCCTATCACTTCGGCGACCAGATCACCGGCGCCAATGGCGAGCAATTCGGCAATGTCGCCGCCGTGGCCATTCGCCCCAACGGCAACCTGCTGGTGTTCAACCGCAACCCTGCCATCATGATGGTGGAATATGATCCCACCGGCACCAAGCAGCTTCGCGTTTTCAATCCCAACATCGCCATGAATCCCCATGCCCTGCGCATCGACCCGCACGGCAACATCTGGGTTTCGGACAGCTTCCTGAACGTGATCTTCAAACTGAACCCCAATGGCGATGTGATCCGCACCTTCGGCGTGCGCGGCGAGAACGCCAACTGGGACGACAGCAAGTGGAACGGCATGTTCAACCAGCCGCTCGACATCGCCTGGGACAAGGATGACAATTTCTATGTGGTGCAGAGCCATGGTGGCACCTCGCCGCCGGCCGACTGCACCTTCTGCGCCACCTATGACATTCCCCAGGTGCGCAATTCCCATCCCAAGGGCGTGTTCGTGCATCCGCCGGCCATTCCGGGCGGCGATCCGCGCGTGATGAAGTTCGACAAGGACGGCAAGTTCCTGGCCAGTGCCAGCCTGGCCCATCCCGACGGCCTGCTGCCAGTGATCCATTCGGTCGTCGTGGCGCCCAACGGGGATGTCTGGGTCGGCGACCGCGCCTCCACCAAGATCGTGGTCTATGATTCCAACCTCAAGCCCAAGAGCGAGATCCAGGTCGGCAACCTGACCTGCGGCTTCTACAAGGACGCCACGGGCCAGCTTTGGATGTCCACCGGCCGTCACGGCATGGTTCTGAAGATGGGCTGGGACGGCAAGGTGCAGGGCTGGTTCGGCAAGCATGGCGACAAGCGTGACAGCCATGATGTCGGCGAAGGCCATTACATGGCCGTGTCCAAGGACCAGAAGATGATCTTCATGGCGGACTCGGTTTTGGCCAAGGTCCACCGCATCATTCATAACTAAGGTCCACCCCCCTCCGGCCTACGCATCGCAAGCGATGCTACGGCCACCTCCCCCTTGCTACGCTCCGCGCAAAGGGGGAGGCGGGACTGAGTTTGGGCAAATAAAAAGGGCGGCGCTTGCGCCGCCCTTTTTTATGTCTGGCCGGTAAAGGGCGGCGGATCGTCCTTGGGATCGCCGGACAGCAGCTTGTAGGCGATGGTATACCGCTCGGTGTGGCAAGAGCGGGTCGGCACCGTGCCCCGGTGCAGGATGGCGCCGCGCGCCACTACCAGCCGTCCCGGCTTGGGCGATACCACCACTTCGGCGTCCTCATTGTCGTTGTAGAAGATCGTCTCGCCACCCCAGTCGGGCTGCCATTCCAGGTTTGCATAGTACAGCGCCGTGACATGCTTGCGGTGCGCCGAGCAGTCGCGATGGGTGAAATAGGAATCGCCATAGACGCTGCTGTTCACATAGGCGCGCTGGTCGCGCAGGGTCTCGCCGATCAGCTCCTGGGCCACGCTTTTCAGGCGCAGGAAAAAAGGTTCGCTGGTCAGCGCGGCTTGGGCGATATCGGCGGACGACGCGGCGATTGGCACGTCGGGGCGGCTCTTCTCCTTGCGGCGATAGCAAAGGGTCTGGACGATGCCGCCAATGGTCTGGACCATCGCCGGCTCGATGAAATTGTCACAGATGAAGAGCTCGCGGCCCGAGATCAGCGCGCGCCCGACTTTTGGTTCTGCCTGCGTCATCGGATCCCGCCCATGTTGCTGGCGTCACTTTAAAAGCGACGACACCGGCACGCAAGCCGAAGCAAAAAGAAGGGCGATGCCGAAGGCACCGCCCTTTTCCAGTTGAGGGACGTTCTGTTAGAGCGACGCGCCGACCGTGACGAAGAACATGCGCGGGCTGAGCGGATAGGCGGAATAGCCGCCCGACGCCGGCGAGCCGGGCACGTTGATGGTCGAGATGCCCTGGGTATCGGTCAGGTTCAGGATGTTGCCGCTGATCTTGAACTTCTTGATTTCGTCGATGCCGATATCATCGAACGTATAGCTGGCTTCCAGACCCAGCTGGAACTGCCCGCCGATGGCAAGATCGTTGAGGTAGGTTGCGTAGCGGCGGCCGACATAATCGCCGCTGACCTGGGCTTCGAAATTGCCCCAGGTGGTGCTGGCGATGAACTTGTTCAGCCAGTCCGGCGTGATCGGCACCTGCTTGCCGGCGATCGGCACCACCACCGGCGCACCACCCGCGGTCGCGCCCTGGGTATAATTCGAGCTGTAGGCCGAGCTGTTGTAGGAGATGCCGTCATAGAACTGGAAATGCTCGCCCAGGTGCAGGGTGAAGGCGACGTCCACGCCGTCGGTGGTCACGCTGCCGACATTGACCAGCACGGACGGCGGCGGATTGAACAGGTTGAACGGCGCCACGTTGAACAAACGGTTGTGGAAATCCACGTGATAGTAGTTTGCCTGGCCTTCGATGCCGGTGATGGGCCCCAGGTCCAGGTCGTAATGGGTGCGAACACCCAGCTCATAGGTCCAGGAGCGTTCCGGATGCACGGTGGCCTTGAACTGGTCGAACGCCGCCTGGGTCCCAAGGCTGAAGGGCGATGAGCCGTAGAAGTTGCTGCCCGCGGCATAGGGAATGGTCTGGCGGTAATTTTCCTGGATATTGGCGAAGACCTGCCAGTTCTCGTCCGCGTCCCAGGTGGCGCCCACCTGTGGCAGGAACCAGCCATTGCTGCTGATGGTGCCGGTGGGGAACACGACAGGCACCGCGGCGCCTGGCGCATTGCGCTGGTTGGTGATGACATTGTTCCCAGCCGTCTGGAACATGCTTTTGAAGCCGGCCTGCAGGGTCAGGGTGTCGGTAATGTGCCAGCTGTCCTGCAGGTGCAGGTTCAAATCGTCGGTCCGAAGCGACACGTCATACTGGGTAAAGGCCGGGTTGCGCGGCACGTCATAGGGCGTCAGGTCATTGTTGGCAGCCGAGAAAGGATACCAGCGGCGCCCCGTGCGCGAGGCGTTGCGCTCATACCAGCCGCCAAACTCGATGTCATGGTCGCCCAGCTTCCAGTTCAACGTCGAGCGCCAGCCAAAGCGGTTGATGCGGTATTCTGTGGTGCGCACCTCCAGCCCCTGGCCGCCAAAGGCGTTGTTGATGTTGACCAGGGTACCGGTGGAACTGGACGAGCCGCCCACCACCAGCTGGGGGAAATAGACCACGAACAGCGCCGGCAGGCCGGCATTGTTGGTCGGGCCGGCGACCACGCCGCGCCCCGTGGCGTGGTGATAGTAGATCTGGTTGGACCAGGTGATGTCCGGCGACACGTTCCAGTCATACTGGGCATAGGTCAGCGCGTCTTCGCGCTGGGCCGCGCTGTGATAGTTGGGGAAGTTGTTGCCAAGATTGGCCGGCGGCGTGCCGGTCGGGCCCAGCAGCGCAGTTTCCGCCGCCAGGTTCGGGTAAGCGAAGGGGCGGGTATAGGGCTGGTACGCCTGGCCCGCCGCCGTCTGCTGGTTGCCATAAGAGGTGGAGTCTTCGTTCGGCTCGACCTTGCGGTCCCAGTCGGCATATAAGACGAAACGGCCGGCATCGGTCTGGTTGACGTATTTGAAATTCAGCTGGTCGCCGCGCTGATAGCCGTCGAAATCCCAGGCCCGCGCGTTCTGGTGCAAATAGGACAGATAGGCCGCGCCCAGGCCATCGCCAAGGTCGCCGGAATTGACGCGCACATAGGTGCGGCTGGTGTCATAGCTGCCGCCGGTTTCCCGTATATCCACGCCGATGGTATCGCGCGGATTGAGGGAGAAAGTCTCGATAGCGCCGCCCAGCATGCTGGTCGAGGCCACGCCCAAGGAGCCCGCGCCTGACGACAGGGTGGTTCGGGCGACATTTTCAGAGGTGATGGCGCGGGTCGGCGACAGGCCGTTGTAATTGCCATACTGCTGATCGCCCAGCGGAATGCCGTCCATGGTGAAACCCAGCTGCTGGGTGGTGAATCCGTGCACCACCAGCGATTCATTCTGTTCATTGTTGCCCCAGGGATCGGCGGTGTTGAACACCACGCCCGGCAAGGTCTGGATCGCCTTCAGGGGCGAAATGCCCGGCACGATCTTCTGGGCCTGGACGGTGTTAATTTCCACCGCCGAATGAGTGCTTTCGCGGTCGGAACTGACGATCACGCTCTCCACGCTGCCGCCGTCATCATTGCTGACGATGGATTGCGCCGAGGCTGACAGTGTCAGCGCGCCAAGCGCGGTGGTGGCGAACAACAGATGCTTGAAAGAGTGACGCAGCGACATGGAATCCCCGTTTGTTTGCGCGTTGGCGCGCGGGGTTACCTAGGTGCGGCGCGATACGGAACGAAAACAGACGCGTTGCGGATTTGTGAAATGCACAGGTGGATGCGCGGCGCTTTGTCATCGCACTGTCGAATGCGCCGGATAGTGAACAGTTTTTCAGCAAGGAGAGTTGGGTGCGTGCAACATTTCTGATGGCGGCGTTGCTTGTCACGCCAGTGGCGGCACAAGCCGCGCCCGTGCTGATGATCTCGATTGACGGACTGCGCCCTGGGGATGTGATCGATGCGCCGGCGCGGGGCCTGAAAATTCCCGCGTTGCGCGCACTGATGGCGAACGGAACCTATGCCAGTGGCGTCAGGAATGCCCTGCCCACAGTCACCTATCCCAACCACACCACGCTGATCACGGGTGTGTGGCCGGTCAAACACGGCATCCCGAACAATCCGACTTTTGATCCGCTGCAGAAGAATATGGGCGGCTGGTATTGGTACAGCCAGGACATCAAGGTGCGCACGCTCTGGGACGCGGTGCATGACAAGGGCGGCAAGGTCGCCAGCCTGTCCTGGCCGGTCAGCGTCGGCGCGCGCGCCATCGACTATAATGTGCCCGAATATTGGCGCGTGCCCGAGCTGCATGACGAAGACATCAAGCTGGTGCGGGCCCTGACCACGCCGGGACTGGTTGCCGAACTTGAAAAGCAGACCGGCCTGCCGCTGGTCCAGGCGGACGGCGAAAGCGTGGAAGAAGATGTCGGCCGCACCCGCTTTGCCGCCGCGCTGATCACCGCCAGGCATCCGCAATTCACCACTGTGCATTTGCGTGGGCTGGATCATGTCGAACATGGCAGCGGCCCCGGTTCGCCAGAAGCGAAGGCGGCGCTGGAAACGCTGGATGCCGCGGTCGGCAAGCTGGTTGATGCGGCGCGCGCGGCCCAGCCGGACATGGTCGTCGCCATCGTGTCTGACCATGGCTTCGAGAAGATCGAACATTCTGTGAATCTGATCGGGCCTTTTATCCAGGCCGGGCTGATCACGATGGACGGGGCCAAGGTCAAAAGCTGGGAAGCCGAGCCCTGGGGCGGCGCGTCCGCCGCCATTGTGCTGGCGCGGCCGGATGATGCGGCGCTGAAAGCGAAAGTCTCAGGCCTGTTGAAGGACCTGGCCGCCAAGCCCGAACTGGGCATCGCACAGGTGATCGATGCCAGCGAGATCGCCCGCATGGGCGGCACGCCAATGGCGTCCTTCTGGGTGGACTTCAAGGGCGGTTACACCATGGGCACCAATCCCGCCGCGCCACCGGTCGGACCGGGCGCGGTGAATGGTACCCACGGCTATTTCCCAACCCATCCGGAAATGCGCGCCACACTGATCCTTTCGGGACCATCGATCAGCAAGCGCGGTTCGCTGGGCGAAGTGTACATGCGCGATATCGCGCCCACTCTGGCGAAGATAATGAACGTGTCGCTGCCAGACGCGGACGGAAAGCCCTTGTTCTAGGCGGGCCCCTTAGCAGGCTTCGCTTTCTTGCCTTTGTAGCCGCCTTTGCCGAACTTCCTGCCGCCGCCGAACTTCTTCTTGAAGCCCGGCTTTCGTGGCGGGGCATCGCCTGGTGCATCGCCATGGGACAGCCGCTCGCGCGGCTTGTCCTGGCGGGGGCGCTCTTCGCGCTGTTCGCGCGGCCCATTTCCATGGGAACGGGCAGTGGTTTCACCGGTCTGGTCCAGCGCCGGCGAGATGCGCACGCCGCCCTTCTTGCGTTCGCTGACCAGAATCGTGAACTTCGGCGCCGCTTCCGGCGCGATCTGGAACAGGGTTTCCATCTCGAACACCCGGATGGCGCCGACATCCTTCTTGCTGACTTCGCCCTGGCGGCAGATTTCCGGCAAGAGCCACTTGGGATCGGCATTGCGCTCGCGCCCCACGTTCAGGCGGAACCAGACACCGTTTTCCATCGCACCCGGCGCCGCGCCGCGTTCATGGGTCGGCGCATGCTGGCGCTCGCCGGTGGCATGCGGCCGCTTGCGGTCTTCGCGCGGACCCCGATCTTCGCGCGGTTTGCGGTCCTTGTGATCCTTGGGTCCACGGTCCTTCCGATGGCCCCTGTCTTTCTGATGATATGGACCTTCGTCTTCGATCTCTTCGGGCGCGGGCAAGCCGGCGCGGTACTGCTTCACGAACGCGGCCGCAAGCTGACGCGCATCGTGCGATTTCAGCAGTTCATCGGCCATCGCCAATTCGTCTTCGCTGGCCTGTTCAACCAGTAGCGGATTCTTCAGCAGGCGTTCGTGATCCACCTGGATGATGTCGCCCACCGACGGCGGATTGCCCCAGATGGCGTTGACCCGGGCGCGGCCCAGCATTTCCTCGGCCCGGCGGCGCCGCGACGGCGGCACCAGCAAAACACTGACGCCTTTCTTGCCGGCACGGCCGGTGCGGCCGCTGCGATGCTGCAGCACCTGGGCGTCATTGGGCAGGTCGGCGTGAATGACAAGGCCCAGGCCCGGCAAATCGATGCCGCGCGCCGCCACATCGGTGGCGACACAGACCCTGGCGCGGCCATCGCGCAGCGCCTGCAGCGCGTGGTTGCGTTCGCTTTGCGACAGCTCGCCCGACAGCGCCACGCAGGCAAAGCCGCGCTCGGTCAGCTGGGCTTCCATGTGCCGCACAGCGTTGCGGGTGTTGCAGAACACGATGGCGCCGGGCGGATCCATGAAGCGCAGCAGATTGACCACCGCATGCTCGATCTTGTTGCCGGCGATGCGGATGGCGCGATACTCGATGTCGGCATGGCCCTGGGTGTCGCTGCGGGTGGCAATGCGCAGCGCATCCTTCTGGTAATGCTGCGCCAGTGTGACGATGGCCTTGGGCAGGGTCGCCGAAAACAGCAAGGTGCGGCGGTCTTCCGGCGTGGTTTCCAGGATGAATTCCAGGTCCTCGCGAAAACCCATGTCCAGCATTTCGTCGGCTTCATCCAGCACCGCCGCTTTCAGCGAAGATACTTTCAACGCCCGGCGTTCCAGGTGATCGCGCAAACGGCCCGGTGTGCCCACCACGATGTGCGCGCCGCGCGACAGTTCGCGCCGCTCCGCGCCCGGGTCCATGCCGCCAACGCACGACACGATGCGCGCCCCGGCATAATGATACAGCCAGCTCAGCTCGCGCTGCACCTGCAACGCCAGCTCGCGCGTGGGCGCGATGATCAGCGCCAGGGGATCACCGGCCGGGCCCATCGAAGCTGCGCCTTCCAGCAAGGTCTCGGCCAGCGCCAAACCGAACGCAATGGTCTTGCCCGAACCGGTCTGGGCGGAGACCAACAGGTCACGGCCTTCGGTTTCCTCCGCGACAACAGCCTGCTGCACAGGGGTGGCGGTGGTGTAATCGCGCTCGCTGAGGGCGCGGGACAGGGCGGGATGGACGGCGGGGAAGGTCACGGGGAACTTTCAGGCGGGGATTGGCGGCCCCTCTTTATCCCTATTCCCCCAAAAAGATAGGGAAACCGGGCTTCAGCCCTTCATAGCGCCTATGCGGGCCATCATTTGGCGGTCTTTATTGTCCTGCATCAGCTGGCCCAAGCCGGAAATGGTGGCAAAACCCAGCCCGCCTGGCATGCCCGTGTCCGGGTCGGCCGCGATCTTCGCATAGCTCTCGCTGGCCACTTTTTCCCATTTCCCGGCCGGCTTCTTGATTTCGACCTGGGCGATGGTGGCCTTCAGCACCAGCCGCACGATGGCCGGATGCGGCTTGGCGGGCTTGGTCAGGCTGGGGGCGCCATCAATCATCTGCCAGCCATTGGCCAGCGCCCATGCGGTGATTTCATCCTTGGTCATGCCGCGATCCTATCACACGGATTGTCCGGCGACCCATCCCGACGACCAGGCCCATTGGAAATTATAGCCGCCCAGCCAGCCGGTCACGTCCACCACTTCGCCGATGAAGTACAGGCCAGGAATGCTGCGGGCCAGCATGGTTTTCGAATCCAGATCGCGGGTATCGACGCCACCCAGCGTCACCTCGGCGGTGCGATAGCCTTCGGTGCCCGACGGCTGCACGCGCCAGTCATTCACCGCATCGGCCAGCACTTTCAGCCTGGCATCAGACAATCCGCCAAGCGGGCCATCATCGGGCGCAATGGCCTTGGCAAGCCGGCGCGGCAACGCGACGGACAGAAAAGTATGCGCCGCCTGTTTGCCGTTTTCCTGGCGCGCGGTCCGCAGCGCTTCCAAGGCATCGGTACCGGGCAGCAGGTCGATGCGGATATCTTCGCCTTCGCGCCAATAAGATGAAATCTGCAAAATTGCTGGCCCACTGAGACCGCGGTGGGTGAACAGCAAGGCTTCGTCAAAACTGATCTTGCCGCACGTCACACGCGCAGGCACCGCCACGCCTGCCAGCGGCGCAAGTTTTTCCAGCAGGTCGGGACCAAAGGTCAGCGGCACCAGCGCGGGCCGCGTTTCCGTCAGCCGCAAACCGAATTGCTGCGCGATGCGATACCCCAAATCAGTGGCGCCCATCTTGGGAATGGATTTTCCGCCGGTGGCCACCACCAGCGCGGCGCAAGTCAGCGCACTGCCGTCTTCAAGGTGCAGCGTGAAAATATCTTCGGTCTTCTCGACCTTCTGCACCTTTGTCTTCAGCTGCAGCTGCACCCCTGCCCGCCGCATTTCATCCAGCAGCATGTCGATGATCCGGGCGGCGGAATCATCGCAGAAAAGCTGGCCAAGCGTCTTTTCATGCCAGGCGATGCGGTGCCGCTCCACCAGCGCCCGGAAATCGCGCTGGGTATAGCGGCTGAGCGCGGAGATGCAGAAATGCGGATTGGCCGACAGGAACTGGGCCGGCGACGCGCCCAGGTTGGTGAAGTTGCAGCGCCCGCCGCCGGAGATGCGGATCTTCTCGCCCGGCGCCTTGTTCGCCTCCAGCACCATCACCTTGCGGCCGCGCGCGCCGGCAGCGGCGGCGCACATCATGCCCGCCGCCCCGGCGCCGATGACAATCACGTCAAAGTCCATGACCGGTTTATGCCGGTCCGGACCTCCGCAAGCTAGGGCTTGGGCGGAGGCGCGCTCACAAACGCCGCGCTGTCCCTGGCCGCCAGGGTCTCTTCACCCGATTTGCCGAAGAAGCGCAGGTCCCGCATCCAATGGATGAAGCGGTCCTGCCAGGTGCCTTCAGCTGTGAAGTCGCGATACTGCAACCCATTGCCATGGGTGCCGCGGGCATAGATGTGCATTTCCACGTTCGGGATGCCGGCATTCAGCATGGCGGCGAAATACTCGGACGCCCACACCGCATGCACCTTGTCCTGCCAGCCGGCGCCGGCGATGAAGGACGGCGGCGCGTCCTTGGGAATCGGCGGCACACCGTTCTTGGTCGTCCAGGCCGGGGTGAACAGCGACGGGCCCGGATAGATCGAACCGACGAAATCAGGCCGCGCGCTAACGCTGCCCAGTGGGTCGCCGGCGTTCTTCGCGTTGAACTCCGGATACTGGATGGCCGATGCCATGGTCAGCTCCGCCCCGGCCGAAAAGCCCACTGCGCCGATCTTGTGCGGATCGATTTTCCATTCGGCGGCATGGGCACGCACCAGGCGGATCGCCTGCTGCAAATCGTAAACACCATCAGTCTTGGGTTCATACCCGTCGCTGCGCAGGCGGTTGCGCAGGATGATGGTGTTGATGCCGTACTGGAAGAAGTATGGCACCGGATCGGCGCCCTCCAGCCCGATCACCAACGTGGAATGGCCGCCGCCGGGCGCCAGGATGATGGCGGTGCCGGTGTTGTTGGCGCCGGCCAGGTGCACTTCGATGGACGGGTTGTGGATATTGACGATGCGCGACACCCGGCCCGGCACCAGGGGGTCCATGGTGTACTTCTCTGCTTCCGCCACGCGCTTGGCGTTCAGGAAGGGAGAACCGGCCGGATAGAGCGGCATCACGATGCCGCCGGGCAGGATGGCCTGGGGCTGGTACGGGCCCTTGGTCACGGGGCCTACTTTGGGGACCATCTGCGGCGCAGGCGTGGACTGTGCCAGCGCGGCCGAGGCAACGGCGGCGGCCAACAGGCCGCCCAGGATGAAATTGCGCATTTTTAACTCCCCAACCTTGTTCTGGTTGGGACCGAGCATGGAACAGGACCGGGGGATTTGAAAGGTCGCGCTTTTGGCTTGTATACAAAGGGCCAAAAGCGGCGGGGAAATCATGCCAGACAACACGAATAGGACGACACGGCGCGCGGTGCTGGGCACCGGCGCGATGGGCGCAGGCCTCCTGGCGGCGCACCAACCGGCACAGGCCGCGGTGGGCGTGCCGCTGCGCGAGACACTGCCCCCGCCCGCCCCTGCCCCGCGCGGCGAGCTGGTAAATGTGTTCGAATATGAAGAGCAGGCGAAGCTGGCGCAGGGCGCGGCGAAGATGGCACCCGTCACCGGCAGCGACCGCACCATCACCGACCGCATCACGCTGCGGCCGCGCATGAACATCCCCACCCGCGACCTGGACCTGACCACCACCCTGTTTGGCGATGCGCATTTCACGCCGATCATCGTGGGGCCCATGGCGGATCAAAAGCGCTTCCACCCCGAAGGCGAAGTCGCCACCGCGCGCGGCGCATCGGCCGCCAAAGCCGCAATGGTGGTGAGCAGCCAGTCCAGCATGCCGCTTTCCGCCATCACCCAGGCCACCACCCAGCCCCTTTGGCTGCAGGTGTTTGCAGGCAATCCCAGGAACAAGGACGTGCTGGCGCAGGCGAGCTCGGCCAAAGCCAAGGCTGCGATCGTGACGATCAATGCCGGCGCCTCCGGCGCGGCCGCGTCAGACCATATCGACTGGGCCGGCGTCGATGCGGTGGTGAAGGCGACTACCCTGCCCGTGATCGTGAAAGGCATCACCCATCCGGCGGACGCGAAGGAAGCGGTGGCGCGCGGCGCCAAGGGCGTGGTGGTGTCGAACTGGCGCGGCGGCAGCGCCGCGGCGCTGAAAGGCACCTTGCTGATGATCGCGCCGGTGGCGCAGGCGGTGGGCGGCCAGGTGCCGGTGCTGGCCGATGGCAGCTTCCGCTATGGCGCGGACATCTTGAAAGCCCTGGCGCTGGGCGCAAAGGGCGTGCTGATCGGCCGGCCCGTCATGTGGGGCCTGGGCGCGTATGGCGCCGATGGCGTGCAGGGTGTGGTCGAAATGCTGCAGACCGATCTGGCGCGCATCATGGCGATGTGCGGCCGGGTCAACCTGGCGGCAGTCAATGACAGCCTGGTGCGCATTCACGCCGCCCTACCGCCGGCAAAAAATCATGGCTGATATCGAGAAAGCATGGGCGCTGAGCCCATCGCGACGCAAGGCGCTGACCAGCCTGGCCGGTTTCGTGGCGTCTTCGCCCATCGCCGCCGTGGCGCAGCAGGATCCCACCAAACCGCTCAGCGCGGTGCGGCGCGTGCCGGGCCTGGCGGAGATGCGGACGTCGTTCGACTTCCAGCCGGTGTTCGAAGGCAATCTGCTGCCGTCGGTTTACGAATACACCGCCCATGGCGACGGATCGGAGTTCACCTTGCGGCGCAACCGCCAGGCGTTCGACTGGGTGGACATCGTGCCCACGCGCGCGCCCATCCCGGAATCGCAGGTCGACCTGTCGTCAGAGCTTTTGGGCGTGAAGATGAAATTCCCCATGATCGTGGGGCCGTCATCGGGCCAGAACCAGCTGCATCCCGAAGGCGAAGTGGGCATGTTCAAGGGCGCCACCGCCGCCGGCATGGTGGACGTGCTGGCCGGCGCCACCGCCAGCACCGCCAAGACCGCCGTGGCCGCGGTGCCCGGCGGCACGCTGTGGGCGCAGCATTATCCGATCGAAAACCTGACCACCATGCAGACGGCGCTGTCGGGGGTGCAGGATTCGGGGGTGACCAACATCGTGGTCACCGTGGACCAGCAGGCGTCGGTGTATGAACGCACCTTGTTGATCCGCAACCTGGGCGGCCGTCCCACCCGCGCCGCTGCCGGCGGTGGCGGCAATGCCGCCGCCGAAGCCGCCGCAGCAGCAGCAGCCAAAGCAGCAGCCGGCGGCCCGGCCGTGCCTGGTTCGGTGCGCTATCGCGTCAGCGACCGGCGGCTTTGGTATAGCTGGGCCTATATCGATGCGCTGCGCAAAGTCGCGCGCAGCAAGCTGATCGTGAAAGGCATCCTGGACCCGGAAGACGCCAAACTGGCTATCGAGCATGGCGCCGACGCGATCCTGGTGTCCAACCATGGCGGCCGATCGATGGATTATGGCCCTTCAACCCTGGAAGTGCTGCCGGAAATCGTGGCCGCCGTGAACGGCCGCATCCCCGTCTTGTTCGACAGCGGCATCCGCCGCGGCGCCGATATCTTCAAGGCGCTGGCCTTGGGCGCCAACGGCATAAGCCTGGGCCGTGCCGCCCGCTGGGGCCTGGGCGCCTATGGCCCGCTCGGCGCCCAGCGCGTGTTCGAGATTTTGAAGCAGGAGCTGGTTCAGACCTGCGCCGCCGCCGGCTGCAGCAAACTGTCGGACATCAACAAGACAATGGTGAAGACGCATTTCGCATGAACGGCACCCCGTGCCTGTTCCCCGCATCCTTCGAGAGACAGCAGCGCTATGGCCGACATCGAACATTCGTGGCTCGTTAAACCCTCCCGGCGCAAAGCAATTGCCCGCGTTGCGGGATTCATGGCGGCCTCGCCGTTGGCCGCCGCTGTCGCCCAGGTAGACCCCAGGCCCCTGGCCGAACACCGCCGCGCGCTGAGCCTGGCGGAAATCCAGACCGCCTTTGACTTCGAACCGCTGTTTTTCGGCAACGTGCCTTGGCCCGTGTATGACTACACCGCGCACGGAGACGGCTCAGAGTTCACGCTTCGGCGCAATCGCCAGGCCTTTGACTGGGTCGACATCATGCCGGCACGGCCCGGCATCTCCGCATCCCAGGTCGACCTGTCATCGGATCTGCTGGGCGTGAAGATGAAATATCCCATCATCGTTGCGCCGACAGCGGCGATGGTGCCCCTGAACCCGGACGGGGAAATCGGGATGTACAAGGCGGCAACCGCCGCATCGAACACGCCGATGATCCTGAGCATCAACACCAGCACGCCCGCGGCCCAGGTCGCGCCCGCCGCCCCCAACGGTACGCTGTGGGGACAGTTCTATCCGGTGGAGAACAGGGCCACCACGCAACGGGCGATGGACACGTACGAGAAAGCCGGCGTGACCGGCATCGTCGTCACCGTGGATCAGCAGGCGTCCTACTATCAGCGCACGCAACAGGACCGCAATCTGGGCGGGCGTGTCCGCAATGCTGGCACAGGCACCAGGAACGCGGATGCGACGCTGACCGGCGCGGCCCGATACCGGCTGGCCGGCGGGCGCCTTTGGTACACGTGGCAATATATCGATGACCTGCGCAAAATGGTCAAAGGCCCGCTGGTGATGAAGGGGATCTTGGAGCCGGAAGACGCCAAACTTGCGATCGAGCATGGCGTCGATGCGATCATCGTTTCAAACCATGGCGGCCGTTCGATGGATTACGGCCCTTCGACCTTGGAGGTGTTGCCGGAAATCGTCGCCGCCGTGAACGGCCGGATTCCCATCCTGTTCGACAGCGGCATCCGCCGCGGATCCGACATCTTCAAGGCGCTGGCGCTGGGCGCCAACGCCGTCATGCTCGGCCGGACAACCCGATGGGGGTTGGCGGCTTTCGGCACCGCCGGCGCCCAGCGGCTGATCGAAATCCTGCAAGCCGAACTCGTTCAAACCTGCGCCGCCGCCGGCTGCAGCAAGCTGGCGGACATCAACAAGACGATGGTGAAGACGCACTTCGTATAGCGGACTTCATGATCGCCGCCATCAGCGCCGCTGAATCGTCTGCATGACACGAGGTGCAGGGTTGCGCCACGGTCTGGCGAGGTGGGAACTTTTGGGCTTGCAGGGCTGATTTCCATACCCATCTAGGAGTTCGGAGATGGGAATGATCAGTGTTTTCAAGCGCAAACCTTTGTGGACAGCGGCAGCATTACTGACGTCGCTATGGACCATTCCGGCGTTGAGCCAGGACGCCGCGACGCTCACCATTCATATCGACGGCGTGGCGCCGCAGGGCATTGTGCGCCTGGGCCTTTATGACCAGGCCGCCTATCCGGATGACAAGTCCGAACCGGTTGCATCCGCCGATGTGCAGGCGGTGGCGGGTCAAACCATCGTGACCCTGGAAAACATCACGCCCGGCACCTATGCCATCCAGGTGTTCCAGGACCTGAACAGCAACGGCAAGATGGACACCGGTTTCCTGGGCGTGCCCAAAGAGCCATATGGCTTTTCGCGCGACGCAAAGCCGATCCTGTCCAAGCCGGATTTCAACCGCGTGAAGTTCGAAGTCACCGCCGGCGAAAACAGCCAGACGCTGCACCTGCAAAACACCAGCACGATGGTTGCGTCGAACTGATCGCAGTCCGAGGGGCGTGGAATTATTATGCTGACACCGGCGCCCTGACGCGCGGCCCTCAAGTCGCTGGCGCGCGGGCCGCTTGTCATTAAACCGATCACGGTGTGATCGGTTTAATGGTGGGCGGCACAGGGATCGAACCTGTGACCCCTTCCATGTCAAGGAAGTGCTCTCCCGCTGAGCTAGCCGCCCCACCTGCAGGAAGGGGGCGTGTATATCGTCCGCCTGTCCGGGGGGCAAGCGGGCCCCCGCCGGGACCGGCCCCCTCGCCGGTCCCGGGCGGAAAACCTCGCGAGCTTAGCGACCGTTTTCCAGGGCGAAGGTCACCAGGGCGGTGGTCTGGCTGGCCACCGGGGCGCCGTCCTTCAGCGCCGGCTTGTAGATCCAGTGCCCCACGATCCAGGCCTGTGCCGCCTCGTCCAGCAGCGCGTGGCCGCTGGACACCGCCACCTGGGCCGCGCCCACATGGCCGTCCGCCAGCACGGTCAGGCGCAAGGTGACATTGCCTTCCATGCCTGCGCGCCGCGCCGCGGCCGGATAGGGCGGTGTGGTGTGGGTGGCGGTGATGCTCACCGGCGCGCGGTCCACGCCGGCGGCCGTGCCGCTGCCGCCGGTATTGGACGGCGGCAAAGTCGCCGTAATGGCCTTGTCACCCGGCTCCGTGCGGGTGGTGAAGATCGGCAGTTGCGCCGTCACCGGTTTCAGTTTCGGCATTTGCGGCGCAGGCGGCGGAATCGCGCGCTTTTCATCGACCGGTTTAAGCGGCGTCAATTCGATGATGTAGCCGCCCACGGTGATCACATGGCTTACGAGACCTTGTGTAAACAACCAGGCGATCGCGACTTGCAGGCTGATGGCCAACGCCAAAATGGGCAGGCGTTGCAGCGGCGATTGATGTGCAAGCATTTCGATGTGTGAAGGACGCTCCATACTTCCTCCTTTTAAGCCCGGAAAATGTCCGGACATGTGAAATGTTACATCTTTTAAGGCCCGTTGTTTATGGCTATTATGAAGGGTCAGTGCCCTCCTGGCGCAGATATGCGCCTTCTGGAACGGCCTTGTTGTGCGCCCACGCAAAAGGGCGCGGCGGGCGCGTGTTTCGGCTCTGCTTTTCGCGAAAAGGCTCGCTCTTAAGCGGCGGCCAGCATCCGGTCCACTTCCGCCACGATCTCGCGCAGGTGGAAGGGCTTGGACAACACCTTTGCCTGTTTGGGCGCGCCCGATGCGGGATGCAGCGCCACGGCGGCAAAGCCGGTGATGAACATGATCTTCAGGGCGGCGTTCAGTTCGGCGGCGCGCTTGGCCAGCTCGATCCCGTCCATGCCCGGCATCACGATATCGGTCAGGAGCAGATCGAAGGTGAAGCCCTTGATGCACTCATACGCATCGCCGCCATCGCCGAAATCGGTGACCGCATGGCCGGCCTTGACCAGCGCCGCCGCAAGGAACTTGCGCAGCGATTCATCGTCTTCCGCCAAAAGGATATGTGCCATGCCAGCCCACCTGCCCGTCCCGTATAAAAGCCTATACAGGGCAAAGCTGTAAACTGCGGTTAACGCCCCGGGAACCTTCGCGAACCTTGCCAGCCCCGCCCCCGGGTGCAACCCTGTGGCCCATAGCGAGTCTTAACCCCATGGCCTTGTCGCAGGACCCCCCAGAAAACGCGCCTTTCCGCCTGGACCGCCCCGTGCGCCAGACGGTGCCGTTCCTGTTTGCCTCGCCCCATTCGGGCCGCCAGTACCCCGCCAGCCTGCTGGAACGGTCGCGGCTGGACGCCGTCACCCTACGCCGGTCCGAGGACGCCTTTGTCGACGAGCTGTTCGCCGGGGCGGTGGGCCTGGGCGCGCCCCTTTTGGCTGCGCTGTTCCCCCGCGCCTTCCTGGACGTCAACCGCGGCATGGCCGAGTTGGATGTGGGCATGTTCGACGGCGCCATCGGGGTGCCGGTGGATGCGCCGTCGCCGCGCGTCTCGGCCGGGCTGGGCGTCATCCCGCGCATCGTGCGCGACGGGGCCGAAATTTATCGCGGCAAGCTGGGGCGCGAGGAAGCCGATGATCGGCTGGCGCAGCTCTATCGTCCCTATCACGCCGCGCTGGCGGCATTGATGGAGGAAACCCGCGCGCGCTTCGGCATGGCGGTGCTGATCGATTGCCATTCCATGCCGTCCGCGCTTTCGGTGCCCGACATCGTGCTGGGCGACCGCTATGGCGCGTCGGCCGCGCCGGCGCTGACCGCGCGCGCCGAAGCCGCCTTCACCCGCGAAGGTTTTTCGGTGGCGCGCAACACACCCTATGCCGGCGGCCATACCACGGTGCGGTACGGCAAGGTGGCCGCGAATTGTCATGCCCTGCAGATCGAGATCAACCGCGCGCTCTACCTGGACGAAGACCGCATCACCAAGCGGCCGGTGTTTGAATCGGTGCGCGCGCGCCTGACGCGGGCGATGGAATTCTTGACCGCCATCCCGCTGTCCCAGCTGGGCGGCCCGGACCAGTTGCCCCAGGCGGCCGAATAAGCTGCCGAATAATTGCCGCAATAGAATTTGGCCGGGCCGGCAACCCTGCGGGCCCGCATCGCGTTTTCAAGATGCGGTTCCATGCAGGGTTCCCAGATGTCCTCCATGTCCTGTTTTCGCACCTTCCTGATGTGCGCCCTTTTCATCGGCGCCCCCGCCATCGCCTGCGCCGAGGAAATGGCGCCCATCGCCCTGAACAGCCTGTCATCAACCCCGTCCGGCGCCGCCACCGCCAAGGTCATGGACCAGCACGGCCGCCCCTTGGGCCAGGCCACGGCAATCCAGACCGATCAATACGGCAAGCCGTCTGCCCTGGCCTTCCGGGCCGCCAATGGCAGCACCGTCGTGATAAGCGCCGCCGCCGTCAGTTTCGATGGTTCTGTTTTGGTCGCCGACAACGACCAGCCCCAGATCGCCGCGCTAAGCGCCGCCCGCGTCGCTTCAAATTAAGCGCCATTTTGGCGAGGGATTTTGTGACTTAGGTTCGCGCTGCGGCCTACCGCCCTCGCCGCTATGCGGCTCGGTGCGGGGCCAGCTTTTCTAAGTTCGCTACCGCTCACTAAGAAAAGCTAGGCCAAAAAAATGGCCGCTCCGAAGAGCGGCCAAGTTCAGGGAGGAAACGCCCAGGAAGGGCGGCGGCCTTGCAATCGAAGATCGCAATACCGCGCTGCAACAATATGAAGAAACTCGGCCTTGTCCGCAAGCACAGAACTATAATCATTCCAGACAAAACGCCGCAGAAATGCTGGAAAAATCTGTCACATCTGCCCATTTCATAACCGGACTGCTGCCTCTTGCGGCATATGTGCATCGCAACACGAGGCAGCAGGCTTAACGGGGCGGATTCATCACACCGTCGCAAGCGCGCAACAAAAGATTCGCGCGAAGCAGCTACTTCCCGCCTCAGAAAAGGCTGGAGACACCCGATGGCCGAAGTTGCGTGGTTCGACAATGCGCTGGGAAGCTTCCTTCCGCCCCGCGCAAAGGCTCCCATCGCCACCGCCATCGACACGGCCCGCTTCGTCCGGCATCGCACGATCTTCATATCCGACACGCATCTGGGCACGCGCGGCTGCAAGGCCGAAGCCCTGGCCGATTTCTTGGCGCACAATGACTGCGCCACATTGTTTCTGGTGGGTGACATTGTTGACGGCTGGAGACTGAAGCGCCGCTGGTTCTGGACGGACGCACAGACAAGGGTTGTCAGCGAAATTCTGCACAAGGTGGACAATGGCACGCGCGTGATCTTCGTGCCGGGCAATCATGATGAGTTCGCACGCGAATATGCCGGCCGCCTGTTCGCCGGCGTGGAAGTGATCCAGGAAGCGATCCACGAAACCGCCGACGGCAAGCGGCTATGGGTGCTGCATGGCGACCGCTTCGATGGCGTGATCTCCTACGCCAAGTGGCTGGCCCATGCCGGCGACTGGGCTTACGGCATGGCACTGCACCTGAACGACACGCTGTTTGCGATTCGAAAGCGGCTTGGCCTGCCTTACTGGTCGCTGTCGGCCTTCCTGAAGCACAAGGTCAAGAACGCGGTGGAATATATCTCCCGCTTCGAGGAGATCGTGGCGCAGCAGGCGCGCCTGCGCGGCGTGGACGGGGTGGTTTGCGGCCATATCCATCACGCCGAAATCCGCGAGATCGACGGCATCATCTATCACAATGACGGAGACTGGGTTGAAAGCTGCAGTGCCCTTGTCGAAGATGCCCACGGGGCTATGGAGATTCTTCGCTGGGCAGATCCTTCACAGAGACGCAGCCGTCCCGGCGCGTCCGTTCCCGCTGTGGCCGGCCGGCCCAAGGCCCAGGCTGTACCCGCGTAGGACGATGCGCCTGCAGCCGGGACCCATTCCCGGCGTGGCGGCCCGTTTGAAAATCCTGATCGTCACCGATGCCTGGTCGCCGCAGGTGAACGGCGTGGTGCGCACGCTGGAGATTTTGGGCAAGGACCTGGCGGCGCTGGATCACACCGTGCGCTACATCACGCCCCTGGGCCGGCGCACATTTCCACTGCCCACCTATCCGGAAATCCGCCTGGCATTTTTCCAGCGCGCGGCGATGACGCGCGAGATCACCGAATTCGCGCCCGATGCCGTGCATATCGCCACCGAAGGCAGCCTGGGCCTGACCGCGCGGCGCATTTGCCTGAAGCACGGTATTGCTTTCACCACCGCCTTCCACACCCGCTTTGCAGAATATGTGCACGCCCGCTTTCGCATGGTGCCCGAGCGCGTGATCTGGCGCTGGCTGCGCTGGTTCCACCATCCCGCCACCGCGGTGATGGTGGCCACACAAACCCTGAAACGCGAACTGGCCAGCCACGGCTTCCCGCATCTGCGCATCTGGTCGCGCGGCGTGGATATCGAGAAATTCCATCCCATGCCCGGCTTCCGCCATCCCTGGCCAGGTCCGGTGTGGATCTATGTCGGCAGGGTGGCGGTGGAGAAGAACATCGAAGCTTTTTTGGCGCTGGATATTCCCGGCACCAAGCTCGTGGTGGGAGACGGCCCGGCCCGGGAGGCCCTGACGCGCAAATATCCCGCGGTAAAATTCCTGGGCGCCCTGTCGGGCGAGGCGCTGACCCGCGCCTATGCCGGCAGCGATGTGTTCGTGTTCCCCAGCCGCACCGATACGTTCGGCCTGGTCACGCTGGAGGCGCTGGCCTGCGGTTTGACGGTGGCGGCCTATCCGGTGGAAGGCCCCCGAGACGTGGTGGGCCCGGACGTGCCCGGCGGCAGCGATGTGGCGGTGCTGGACGAAGACTTGGCGACAGCCTGCCTGGGGGCGCTGGCGCTGGCCCAAAGCCCCAGAGCCACCACCCCCCGGGCCTTTGCCGAAAGCCATTCCTGGCGGTCCTGTACCCTCCAATTCCTCGGCAATATCGCCGTCGAGCCCGATCTGGATTAACCCCTTTGGGGCAAGGCCTTACGGGCGGGCTTGAGACAGGCTAGAACGGAACCGAAAGCCCAGGTTCCCAGCCCGCATGTCCCCGTCCAACCGCCTCACGGCCCGCGAATATGCGTTCCTCGGCCTGGGGCTGCTGTTCTGGGCGGGCTTCGTGATCGCCCTGGGCAAGGACACCAGCTGGGACTTCCGCAATTACCACTGGTACGGCCCCTATGCGCTGTTCAACCACCGCATGGGCATCGACATGGCGGTGGCCCACCAGGCCAGCTACTACAATCCCTATCTCGACATTCCCTTCTACTGGCTGGCCACCCACACCCGCGCCTGGATCGCGCTGGGCGTCCTGGGCGCGGCGCAGGGCGCCAACATGATCCCGCTGTACCTGATCGCGCGCTCGGCGCTGCGGGTGAAGGCAAGCGAATCCGACATCAAGCTGATGGCAGGCGCCCTGTCGCTGCTGGGCATGGTGGGGGCGCTGACCCTGACCGAGTTCGGCACCACCTATTATGACAATGTGATGAGCGTGTTCGTGCTGTCGGGGTTGGCCATCCTGGTGCTGAAACGCGACGTCTTGCGCGAAGGCCCGCTGGGCAAGGCGGGATTGATCGCCGGTGTCGCAGGCCTGGTCACCGGCATGGCGATGGGCCTGAAGCTGCCGGAGATGCCGTTCTGCGTCGGCTTTGCCGCGGCGCTGCTGGCGCTGGGCGGCAGCTGGAAACATCAATTGGTGCGCTTGCTGGCCGGCGGCATTGCGGGGGTGATCGGCGCGGCCATCTTCAGCGCGCCGTGGATGATCTATATCTATCATCTCACCGGCAATCCGCTGTTCCCCTATTTCAACGATTACTGGAAGTCGCCGCTGGCGCTGGAAGCGCCTTACCGTGACCTGCGCTTCGTGCCGGCGTTCCGCCCCTGGTGGCAGCAGATCTTCTTCCCGGTCCTGTTCACGATCGACTGGCACGTCGCCGACGACCTGGGCTTCCAGGACATACGGGTGATGATCGCCTATCTGCTGACCCTGGCGGTGGGCGCGCTGTGGCTGCTGCGCCGCCAGAGCCGCGACAGCCTGCTGGAAAACCGCACCGCACTGGTGCTGATCGTGTTCTTCGCCGCCAGCTATTTTGCGTGGCTGAAATTCTTCGCCATCTACCGCTACATCATCATCTACGAGATGATGGCGCCGCTGCTCATCATCGCCGCGGTCGGGCTGCTGCCCATTTCGCGCAAGAGCCGCTATCTGGTCCTGGGCGGGATCTGCGCCGCCTGCCTTCTGACCGCCCGCAGCGATTTCCTGGAGCGGGCACCGATCGAGGAACCCTATGTCGCTGCGGCCCTGCCGCCCATTCCCCACCCGGACAAGACCATGGTGGTGATGACCGGTGATGCGCCGATGGGCTTCATCGCCACCACCCTGCCGCCCCAGATCCCGGTGCTGCGGATCGATGGCTGGATGGTGCAACCGCGCGACGGCACCCGTATCACCAAAGACATGATGCGCCGGGTGGCGGCGCACATGGCGGGCGGGGGCGATCTTTACCTGATGGCCGATGCCACCGACATGGGCCGCGCCCGCAACGCCCTGGCCGACTATCACCTGGCCATCCGCTGGCCGGAATGCCAGCAATTCGATACAAACCTGATCGGCACCTATCAGTGGTGCCCTCTTGCGAGGAAGTCGTGAAGGTTGCCGTCCTGGTGCCCTGCTATAACGAGGAAGCCGCCATCGCCACGGTGGTGAAGGACTTTCGCGCCGCCCTGCCGGGCGCAACCATTTACGTTTACGACAACAACTCCAAGGACCAGACCTCGGCCCGCGCCCGGGAAGCCGGCGCGGTGGTCCGTCTGGAAACCCGCCAGGGCAAGGGCAATGTGGTGCGCCGCATGTTCGCCGACATCGAGGCGGACATCTATGTGCTGGTGGACGGCGACGACACCTATGACGCGGGCGCCGCGCCGCGCATGATTTCCCAGATGATCGGCGAAGGCGCCGATCTTCTCACCGCCCGGCGCATCCATACCGATGCCGCCGCCTATCGCCCCGGCCATGTGCTGGGCAACCGGATGCTGACGGGCCTGACTTCGCTTTTGTTCAATGTCCACCTGTCGGACATGCTGAGCGGCTATCGCATCTTCTCGCGCCGCTTTGTGAAAAGCTTTCCTTTCACCGCCGAAGGCTTCGCCATCGAGACCGAACTGACGGTCCACGCCGTGCGGCTGATGATGCCCATGTCGGAAATGGACACGCGCTACAAGGAGCGCCCGGTGGGTTCGGTGAGCAAGCTGAACACCTATCGCGACGGCTTTCGCATCCTGGGCACCATCGGTTACCTGGTGCGGGAGGAGCGGCCGCTGGTGTTCTTCGCCTCCATCGCCTTCCTGTTCGCCGCCGTGGCCGTCTTGATCGGTGCGCCGGTGGTGTCGGAATACCTGCACACCGGGCTGGTGCCGCGCCTGCCCACCGCCGTGCTGGCCACCGGCTTGATGGTCATCGCCTTCCTGTCGTTGACCTGCGGACTGATCCTGGACACGGTCACACGCGGCCGCTGGGAAGCCAAGCGCATGGCCTATCTGGCCATCCCCGGCCCGTCCGACCTGACGTGAGCCTGCTGGCCCGCCTGAAGAAACTCTCCTTCCTGCGCTTTGCCGTGATCGGCGCGCTGGGCATGCCGGTGGATGCGGGGGTGCTTTGGCTGATGTTGAACGCAGGCCATGCGCCCTATTTCGTCGCCCGACCGGTATCCTGGTTCTTTGCCGCCACCTTCACCTGGCTGGGCAATCGCTATTTCACCTTCCGCCATGCCCGGGCGCGAGGGATATTTGGTGCGGCGGGAGAGTGGGGCAAGTTCCTGGCCGCCAATGCCATCGGCGGGGCGTTCAATGTCGGAACTTCCATCGCCTTGAAAAACTGGGGACCGGCGCCGCTGAACAACCCCTATATCGCGCTGATGTGTGGCGTTCTTGTCGGACTGGTGTTCAACTTCACCTTGTCCAGGAAGGTCGTGTTCAGGAGCGTTGGCGCAAGTCAAAGCGACCAGTTTAAAGGCCCCCTCTGATGAAGATCATCGCCATCACCGGCGGCGGCGCCGGAATCGGGCGCGGCATTGCCTGGCATTTCGCGCGCGCCGGCTGGGGCGTTTCCATCACCGATGCCGACAAGGTCGCCGGACAGGAATGCCTGCAGGTGATGAAAGAAGCGGGCACCAAGGCGATCTTCGTTCCCGGCGATGTCTCCAGGCCTGCTGACGTGAACCGTTGGCTGAAAACCACGAAAGACAGGCTGGGCGTGCCGGACGTCCTGGTCAACAATGCTGGGATCATGATCCGCAAGGACGTGCTGAAACTCTCGGTGGCGGAGTTCGACAAGGTTATTGCCATCAACCTGCGCGGCACCTTCCTGTGTGCGCAGGCGGCCGCGAAGATGATGGCCCGGCGCGGGAAAGGCGGGGCCATCATCAACCTGGCGTCCACCCGCGCTTACATGTCCGAGCCCGGCACCGAAGGCTATACCGCGTCCAAGGGCGGGATCGTCGCCCTGACCCATGGCATGGCTATCAGCCTCAGCTCCCAGCGCATACGGGTGAATGCCATTGCCCCAGGCTGGATCGAGACCAGCGACTGGCAGAAAGCCGGCAAGGCAAAACCGCCGCACCATTCCAAAGCCGACCGCGAACAGCATCCCGTCGGCCGGGTCGGTGTCCCCGAAGACGTCGCCAGGGCCTGCCAATACATCGCCGAGGATGCCGGCTTCATGACTGGCCAGACCCTGGTGCTGGACGGCGGCATGACCGTCAAGATGATCTATGTCTAGGACCTGGGCGGCCGCCCTGGTGCTGCTGCTGGCATGGCCCGCGGCGGCGGGTGCGGACACCATGGTGCGCATCCGGCAGGAAGGCTGGACGGCGGCCGACGAGCGCGGCTATGGCGAATTCATCGCACGGCTAGGCGCCAGCAATTGCCGCACGGTGGATGGGTGCCTGCGAAACGCCGCCAACCCTTTCCGCGCCAGCGATCCCCAAGGCCTGCGTTTCGAGGCCGATTGCGCCGACCTGCCCTATTTCCTGCGCTTCTATTACGCCTGGAAGCGCGGCCTGCCCTTTTCCTATGTCAGCGATGTCTCGCCCCGGCTTCGCAGCCGTGACATCCGCTACAGCCCGCAAGGCAATGTGGTGGAGGCGCGCCGCGATGTCCTGACCGGAGAGGATGCGCTGCGCGTCATGGCCCATTTGCGGGACGAAATATCCTCGGCCACCTATCGCATCCACCCGGCGCTGGATGGCGATGACCTGTATTCGCCGGCGATTGCGCCCGGTACCATCCGGCCCGGCACGGTGATCTATGATCCCAACGGCCATCTGGCGTTGATCTGGAAGATCGAGGGTGATGGCCGCATCCGCTATATCGACGCCCATCCCGACAACAGCCTGACCCGCGGGACCTATGATTTGCGCTTTGTGCGCGCGTCGCCCGGCATGGGGGCGGGTTTCAAGAACTGGCGGCCCAGCCGCCTGGCGGGCGCCAGCCGGGCGCCGGATGGCGCCTTGGTGGGCGGGCGCGTGGTTCTGGCGGCCAACAGCCAGATCGCCGATTTCGCCCTGACCCAGTATTTCGGCACCGGGCCGGCCGGTGAAGACCGCAACTGGAAGAGCGGCGTGTTCGAACTGAACGGCCAGGCGATGGACTATTACGACTATGTCCGCGCCCGGCTGGGCGGAGGCAAGCTGCGGTTCGATCCCTTGCGCGAAGTGGCAGACATGGTTGCGTCCAACTGCGCCGATTTGGGTTATCGCGCCGATGCGGTGGTGGCCGCGTTGCAAGCCGGCATCCAGAATCAGCCGCAACCACCGCGCCTGCCGCCGAACATCTATGGCACCGAGGGCGACTGGGAGACCTTCTCCACCCCCTCGCGCGATGCCCGGCTCAAGACGGCATTCAAGGAAGTGCGCGACACGGTCCAGCGCTTCCTGGAGCTGTGGCGCACCCGCGATCCGCGCCTGGTCTATGCCGGGCGCGACCTGGCCACAGACTTGGCGCGCACCCATGACCGCGCTGCGGCCACCTGCAGCATCGATTATGTTCGCAGCGATGGCAGCAAGGTGAGCTTCGGCTACGAAGAAGCGCGGCGGCGGCTGTTTCGCATGTCCTTCGACCCCTATCACTGCGTGGAACGGCGCTGGGGTGCGTCCGGTGCCGAGCTGGCCAGTTGCCGCGACGGCGCGGTCAAGCGGCGCTGGTATGACGCCGAACAACGGCTGCGTAACCAGATCGATCGCACCTATGAGGCGCGGATGGATTTTTCACTGGACGAACTGGAAGCGGGACGTGGCGGCGTGGCGGCGGTGCCTGATACCGATGCGACCGCCTTCCTGGCGCGCGCCAACTGATTCCAGCCCCGAACAAAGAAAAAGGGCGCCGCAAGCGGCGCCCTTTTCCGAACAATTTGCTCGCTTACTTGCGGGCGGCCAGCGCCCACAGATGGGCGACGTTGGCATCCTTCTCAGGCGCCTTGACCTTGTTGAAGGTGGCGATGGCGTCGGCCTTCTGGCCGGCGGCCAGCAGGGCGTGACCCAGGCGGATCTGGCCATTGGCCGCATCCTTCAGGGGCTTCTTGAGGCCGGCCTGGATCAGCGGGATGGCCTCCTTGGCCTTGCCCTGGCCGATCATGTTCTCACCGGCCTTGACCAGGTCGTCGCCCATCGGAGCGGCCTGGGCCGCGGCGATGGTCTTGGCCTGATTGGCGGCGGCCGCAGCCGCCTGGGTCTTGGCCAGGTTCAGCAAGCGGGTGGAACGGTCGTCATTCAGCACCTTGGCGGCTATGCCCTTTTCGATGATGGACTGGGCTTCGGCGGCATTGCCCAGCTGCAGCGCCAGCTGCGCCAGCAGGGTGTACTCGTCCTTGGTTTCGATCGCGCCCACCATGTAGCGGATGCGGTTGATATCCAGGGTGTTGTGGTCCGACAGGCCGCGCGTACGCTCGCTGCTCTTGAGCAGCAGCTTCCAGTATTCCGTCTTGCCCGAGCGGGCGACCAGCTGTTCCAGCGCCGAATGCTGGGTGGCTTCGTCGCCGATTTCGTAGGCGCAGCGCGCCTGGAGTTCCAGCGAGGTGTCGCTGCCACCAAGGCTCTTGGTGTAGCGCACGCAGCCGGCATAGTCGCCCGACTTGTAATAAGCCTGGCCCACGATCAGCTGCGACTGGGCGTCGAACACGTTGTTCTTCTTCAGATACTCCGCGTCGGCGATCACGTCCTTGAACTTGCCGGCATTGTAGTCCTGCGCGAACTTGGCCTTGGCGCCGCCAGGGGTATTGGGATCGGCCGACGAGACCGCGATGGCGGCCTTGAATTGGGCGATGATGGTGTGATCGTCCGGGGTGGAAGCAGCGGCCTCCGCTTCATTCAGCTTGGCCTTGGCGCCGGCGAAATTCTTCGCCGCAATCATGGACTGGGCTTCCTTCAGCAGCGGGCCGACTTTGGCACTGACGGTAGCGGCCTGGGCTGCGGGCGCCAGGACCAGAGTGGCGCCGACGGTGGCAGTGCCCAGCAGGATCGCTGTCAGGGCGGCATGCAGTTTACGGACAGTCATCACACAAGACCTCTTGATCATCCAAAAAAAGGAAAAGCGCGCGGGATTGCCGCGCGCTTTGAACCCACGGCTGTGACCCTCACAGCCTAATTATACTGGTCAATTCCGCTAAAACCAATATGGGTCGCACCCAGGCGCTGGGCATCGGCCAGCACACGGGCCACGGCGTCATACTTGGCCAACCGGTTGGGATTGACGTGGATTTCGGGCTGCGGGTCCTTTTTGGCCGCATCCTCGAAATACGCATCCATCGTGGCGCGATCGACCGCCGCGCCGTTCCAGGTGATGGTGCCGTCAAAGTCCACGCCCAGTTCCACCGTCTCGGGAATAACCGTCGGCGGGGTCGAATTGGGCGCGGGCATGTCCAGCTTCACCGCATGGGTCTGGATCGGCAGAGTCACGATCAGAAGAACGAGGAGAACGAGCATCACGTCGATAAGCGGCGTGGTGTTCATCTCCACCATGACTTCGCCTTCAGCAGTACCAGCACTCATTGCCATGGCGGATTACCTCAATAGCTGCTGGCATCGAGAGAGTGGGGTTCGGTAATGAAACCCACCTTCTGGATGCCGGCCTTCTGACAGGCCAGAATGACGCGACCGATTGCCTCGAAGCGCACGCCGCGGTCACCGCGGATATGCACTTCGGGGAACGGCTTGTTGGTCGCCTGCGCCCGCTTCAGGGCATCGACGAAGTTACGCACCATCTGGGCCTGATCGACAGGCACATTGTTGTAGTAGGTCGTCTCGTCTTCCGTCACCGCGATCACAATATTCTCAGGCTTGGTCTGAGTGACGATATTGCGATAGGTCGGCAACGTGACGGGCACCGTCTTGAGCACCACCGGGATGGTGACCAGGAAGATGATGAGCATCACGAGCATCACGTCCACCAACGGGGTGGTATTGATCGTGACGTTCAGTTCCTGCTCGTCATGCTCTACGGCATTTTGGACGTCGACGGACATGGTTCTATCTCCGTGAGGCTATCGCCCCAGCCTACTTGCTCTTGCTGATCAGATAGGCCTGCAAGTCGCCCGCGAAGGCGCGCAGCTTTTCGGTGATGACCTTGTTGCGACGGATCAGCCAGTTGTACAGCAGCACCGCGGGAACCGCCACGAACAGACCGATGGCGGTCATCTGCAGCGCTTCACCCACCGGGCCAGCGACCTTGTCGATGGACATCTGGCCGGCGACGCCGATACCGATCAGCGCGTTCAAGATACCGATAACGGTTCCGAGCAGACCGACGAACGGCGAGACCGAGCCGACCGAACCCAGGAACGCGATGCCGCCCTGCAGACGGGCATTGGCGTCTTCCAGCTGGCGGGTCAGGGTCATGCCGATCCAGTCGGACAGGCCGACCAGGGTCGTGCCGCCGGTGGAGGCCTTCAGGCCGGCTTCGGCGATACCGCGGAAGATCGAGTTCTTCGGCAGCTTGTCGACGCCTTCATTCAGGGTGGCGGAGGTCCAGAACTTCTTCTCGACCTGGGCAGCCTGGCCCATGATGCGCTGCTGTTCGATAAACTTGGTGAAGAAGATGTACCAGGTGCCGGCCGACATGATGATCAGCACGCCCAGGATGGTGCGCGAGATCCAGTCACCGTTTTCCACCATGTGCTTCAGACCGTAGGGGGTCGAGGCATCGGCGGCGTTCACCTTGGCGGCGGCGCTGCCTTCGGCAGCGGGAGCGGCCGGGGCGGCGGCGTCGGCAGCCGGAGCAGCAGCCGGAGCGGCGTTGGCGTCAGCAGCCGGGGCCGGGGCGGCCTGGGCGTAAACCGGAGCAACGGCGCTCAGGCTGGTCATGGCGACGATGGCGGCAGCGATCGTCAGTTTCTTGAAGTTCATTTTTCTACTCCGTGGTAAACCGATGAATGACGTGGAACTGAATTACTTGGCGTCTTTAAGGTCCCATTTGACCGAGACGCGGGTGGAAACGGCGGTCGGCGTGCCCTGGTTGGTGGGCGGCTGCCAGCGCCAGCGGCTCTTCACATAGTCGCAAGCGGCTGAATCCAGACGCTCAGAACTCGAAGACGTGACCACCTTGCAGTCGTCCACATTACCTTCGGTGGTGATGTGGACTTCCATCAGCGTGGTGCCCTGTTCGTTCAAACGCACCGAGATCGGCGGGTAAGGCGGCAGGGTGTGCGTGCGCATGATGGGGCGCAGCGGATCGGAGGCTGCGACCGGCGCTGCCTTGGGCGGCGCGGGCGGCGGCTTGGCGACGGTGGTGACCGGCGGCGGCGGCGCGGTGGCGACGGTGAACTCGGGAACGATGGCGACCGGCGGCGGCGGCTTGACCAGATCCGGCGGCGGCGGCGGCGGCGCCTTGGGCGGCGTCTTCTGGGTATCGACGGTGGCCTTGATTTCCTGAAGCTGCTTGATCAGCGCGCCGGACGAGAGAGCGGCAACCAGACCGGCGATGCCGGCAATGTGAATGGCGATGACGATGGCAAGGCTGGTGGCCTTGTTCGCCGCAGTTTTCTTTTCGACGTGTAGATGACCTGGACGTTCCATGCGCTCTCACTCAAAGGCAAAGACCGGAGCACCGTGCGTGCCCGGTCCAGCAAAATTGTTCGGGACCAACTCTAACCCAACGCGGGCGCCGTATGACTGGCGCCTTCAGGCATCTTTTAAAGCAATCGCTTAAGGTCTTTGCAAGGGGTATCACTCCTGTCGCAGCCGGGCCCCTTCGCTTCCGGCTTGCACACAAGATGCGCACACCTGCTCAAGCAATGACAGGTTCGCAGCAATCGTCTTTACACTTCGCATATGCAGCATGGGCATTTTGGGCCGTTAAACCCAATTAGAACCGGTCAAAATCACTCCGGCCCGATTGCAAAGACAGCAGCCGCACATTGCCCCGGACAGGGCGGCCGCAAAGACCGTGTCTCTCAAGGGTTCCCTTGCGACATCTTTGCTTTTTCGCAGTGGAAAAATTGGCGATGCTGCGGGCCGCTAACCGCTCGGCATTCAAGGATAATACTTATGCGATATCTCCATACGATGGTGCGTGTTTCCGACCTGGACGCATCGCTGAATTTCTACTGCGGCCAACTGGGGCTGGTCGAAGTGCGGCGCATGGAAAATGACAAGGGCCGCTTCACCCTGGTGTTTCTGGCCACGCCCGAGGACGCGGCGCGTATCAAGGCACAGGCCGATACCCAGCTTGCCGCGGAAAGCCCCGTCATCGAACTGACATGGAATTGGGACGAGAAGGGCTATACCGGCGGACGTAATTTTGGGCACCTCGCCTACCGGGTGAGCGACATCTATGCGCTGTGCGAAAAATTGATGGCGGCCGGCGTCACCATCAACCGGCCGCCGCGCGACGGCCACATGGCCTTCATCCGCTCGCCCGACGGCATCTCTATTGAGCTGCTGCAGGACGGTCATCTGGAACCCAAGGAGCCCTGGGCCTCGATGCCCAACACTGGCAGCTGGTAGAAACAAAAAACCCCGCCTGCAAAGGCGGGGTTTTAGTGCCTGATTTTCGGCCTGTCCTAGATGCGGCCAAGCACGGTGAGGACACCGACCTGGGTCGTGGAGCCGTTGTTGCCGCGGATCCAGTCGTAATTGACGCCCAGGTGCCAGGTATCTGTGCCGGCGCCCACGCCCAAGCCCAGGATAGCGTTGCCGCTGTCCGGATCGGGGCCGACAAACGTCATGGTGTTGCCGGCCGTGGACCGCCCGCCGGTGGACTGGAACGCCGCCTTGATCTTCACCGCCTGCTGCAGCAGGTCGTAGCGGTAGCCAAGCCGCAGCTCTGGCGACAGGTCGAAATTCCACACATGGACGGTCTTCTTGAGGTCCGCGCCGATGGCGCCACGCAGGGAGCTGGCGAAATACGGCGCCACGTCCAGGTTCAGGCCCGGGCCACCATTGGTTTCCAGATAGCCTTCCTCGCGCAGGGTCAGCCCGTCCAGGCTCACATGCGGATCAACCTCGATGCCGGAGTAGTTGAGGATGGTGCCGGCATTGGCGCCCAGCGCCAGCATCGCGGCTGGGCGCTTGGAAGAGGCTTCGCGGAAAAGGCCGCCGACAGCGAGCGAGCGGGTTTCCTGGAAATCGCCATAGGCGGCGCTGATCTGGGTATCCAGGAAGACATGCTTGCCGCGCCAGTTGGTATAGCCGGTCAGCATGAACCACTGGGTGTTGGTGCGGGTGGCGCGCGGCAGTTGCTGGGTGACATCGCCGGTGTAGAAGGTGAAGGCGCCGCCATACCAGCCGTTGCGGGGGAACCGCCATCCACGCCCAGCGTGAAGCCGAAGCCGTGATCCTTGTAGGCGGTCAGCGTGCCATCGGAAGCGGTGCGACCCTTGTTGTTGATCTGGCCGGTGAATTCCTCGCCCCACAAAGTTGTGTCGCCGGCGGTGCGGCCATAGCTGCGCAGAAGCCGCTGGCGCGCCGCCACCGGGCCACTGGCCTGGTCGGTCAGGAGGATGGCGATTTCGCGCGTGCCACCCGATACGTCGGGGGAGAATTGCGAGAAGACCTGCTGGGCCTGCTGCTGCGAGGCGGCCACATTGATGCCGCTGCCCGGCACGCCGGGGGTGTTGTAGACGGTAAGCGCGGTGGCGATCGACGAGCCCAGCTCGTTATCCGTGGCCAGCGCGGAGGCCGCGAAGGGAAACTCCATGCGGGCGTTGCCGCTCAGGTTCAGGCCCGGCGAGCCATCGGCATTCTTGGCGCCGGTGGAGCGCGGCAACAGGTGCAGCTGCAGGACCTGCTGGCCGGTGGCGTCGATGGTGTTGGTCAACGCCGTGATACCGCTTTCCGTCGGGGTTTCGAACAGGAAGGGCGTATTCTGGCCCAGAAGCGCATTCTGGGTCGCGATGGTGGTGTCGTTGATTACCGGCGCGCGGATCAGGGTGATGTTCTGGACCGTCGGGCTGGTGGTCGAGGCGGCGGTGAAGCCCGAGGAAATATAGGTGCCGAACTGCAGCGCCAGGTTGGCGCCGGAGATATTGGCGCTCTGGGCCTGCACCACCGGATTGAGGCTGTTCAGGTTGGACTGGGACACCGCCAGGCCCAACGTACCGTTCGCCGAGACATTGAAGGTGGTGGCCTGCAGCGAGGTGGTGGTGTTGGCGACATACAGGTAGCCGTTGGGATCGACCTGGACCGCCAGCGAATTCACGCCCGAATTGATCACGGCATTGACGTAACCGAAGCCGCCGACATGCAGCTGGTGGCCGGAACCCGAGCCGAAGCTGATGGTGGTGGGCGAGGTGATCGGCACCAGGCCCAGCGTATTGTCCAGGATGGCCTGGCCGACGACAGCGTAGCTGGTGGCGGTGTTGACCAGGCCGGTGGCCGGGTTGGCGGTGCCGGCGGCGCCGATATTGCCCACATTCAGCACATTGTTGTTGCCGGCCGAGCTGAACAGCACGCTGCCCAGGATGGTGCCGGAGTTGTTGATCGCAATCCCGCCGGTGGTGGTGCTGGACAGATCGATGGCGTTGGTCAGCGAACTCGCCACCGCGCCGGTGGCCGGCGACAGGATGGTGTTGGCGGCGCTGATGCTGCCGGCATTGTTGATGGTCTTGAGCGAGCCCGACTGGTCGGAAATGGCTTCCGAAACCAGCGAGAAGGGCGAAGAGGCGGTGGCGATGATCTTGGTGGGCGAGATGGTGTTGGTGTTCACCTCGGCAGTGATTTTCGCGCCCTTGCCGATATTGATCACCGGCACGTTGGCATTGGGCCCGATGATCACACCAAAGGCGCTGCCCTGGCCGATGCCGCTGACCGTACCGCTGATCGTCCCGGGGGTGGTGGCCGAACCGCTGATGCTCTGGGCCTGCACGTCCAGGCGCGGCACGGTGGCATAGGGGCCGATATACAGGGCGGTGGCGGTGGTGATGCCGTTGGTGCTCACCGTCTGGGTGTTGGTGGTGGCGGTGGCGGTGATGTTGCCCGTGTTCAGCAAGCCGCCGGTGGCGGTGTAGCTGACCGGGGCGGTGGTGGTGGCGCCGTTGACCGTGGTGCTGACTTTATCGGTCCTGGCGGTGGGCGTGGTGGTGCAGTTGGCGGCCACGCTGCTGAGGCAGGTGAAATAGGTCGGGGAGTTGCCCTGGATAACGATGGCCGCCGTGCTGAGGTCCGGGTCGGTCGGCTGGGCAGTGATGGTGCCGCGGTTGATGAAGGAATAACCGGGATTGATCGGATCGATGTCCGCGGTCACCGGGCCCAGGATCACGGGACCGCGCGGCGCGGTCAGCGAGCCGGTGATGGATCGGGACGGATCGATCAGCAAGGTCGGGTTGGTGACGCCGGACAGAACCAGGCCGGACGAGGAAATCAGCGATTGGCCGGCATTGGACGAGGTGCCAGGACCGGTGCTCAGGAAACCGCCATCGATATTGCCGGCGATGACCACGGCGCTGCCGGCTTCGGGATTGCCGCCGCGGGTATTGTACCTGGAGGTGCCGATCAGCGAAATCGCGCCGGCATTGACCAGGCTGCCGCCCGAGGAACTGGGACAGCTGAAGCCCGAAGGCGCGCCGGTGTCGCTGGCGCAGGAATGGATGCCGCCGAAGGTGGTCAGGCCGATCAGGCCGCCGCCCACGCCCGAAATGCCGCCCCCCAGGATGACGTTGCCGTTCACCGTGCCGTCCAGGTCCACCACGATGCTGTTGGAGGCAGTGGAATTGACCACCCCGTTCTGGATGATGCCGCCGCCGCTGAGCAGGATATTGCTGGTCACCTTGGTGCCCTGCGCCAGAAGGAAGGCGGCAGAGCTGTCGCCCTGCAGGATGATCGAGGACTGCTGGGTGACGGCCGTGGTGCCGGTCAGCGCGGTGGTGCTGAGGCCGGTCAGTGAGATGGCGCCGTAAAAGGTGTTGCCGCCGGTGATGATGATGCCGCGCTTGTTGCTGCCATTGCCGCCCAGATCGATGCTGCCGGTGGAGGCAAAGCCGGTGGTGGGCGGGATGAGATTGCCAAGGCTGGTATCGATCTGCACGCCGATGGCGCTGTCGGTGCCGGTATTGGCGATGAAGCCGTTGTTGAGGACCGAACTGTTGTTGGCCAGGGTCACCGCTGCGGTGTTGGCCTGCTTTATGCCCACGCCGCCGCCGCTGTCGATGATGATATTGCCGCTGGTGATGGTGTTGAGGGCGGTCGAGGTCGAAGTGCTGATCTCGGTATCGGCGCGGGCCGCAGCCAGGGCCGCCGCCAGCATGGCAGCCGCAGCGGCAGAAAGCATCAAACGGTGCTTGATCAAACGCAGCCTCTTAAAAATGTCGCCGGGCGGCCGTGCCGCCAGTCTCGGCATTTCAGTTTCAGGTCCTTCACGGACCTCGGCGCGCCACGCCCTGGCCGCCTTGCACCGTTTACCCTTTTGCCCTGGCACCCCGCCCCGGTTGGGGTGCTGGGGGGCCTCAGCAGCGCCTTTGTACCCGGCTATCGTCCCGGTTCAACAGCAATTTTTGCCCCAAAGCCTCCATTCCCGGCCAAATCCGGCCCTCTTAATCCAGTGTTAGCGGGGTTGCTGGCAAAATCGGCCCCGTGAAAAAGCCTTAACCAGCGATTTTGTCCCCATGAACAAGGCCCGGCACACCGGTTTTGCCCGCCTGACCCAGAAAGAGGTCAGCGCATCGGCGGCGCGTCACGAGATGCTGTATTCCGGACGCCCAGGGGGCGCGCGGGCGGTTTTCGCTTTTTGCGACCTGTCCGGCCTGGATCTGGCCGGCCACAATCTGGCCGATGCCGACTTTACCGGCGCCATCCTGGAAGAGACCAGCTTCGCCGGCGCCAAACTGGATTCCAGCTCCTTCTTCGGCGCCGACCTGCGCCGCTCCAACCTGGAGGGTGCGAGTCTGCGCCGCGCCGACCTGCGCGGCGCCTCGATGCGCGGCGCCAACCTGATCGGCGCCGACCTGTTCGAGGCGGACTTGCGCGAAGGCACCATCGCCGAGAAGGACAAATACGGAAACCTGCGCGTGCTGCAGCACGATCTGGGCCCGTCCGAACTGCCCGCCGCCATGATGAACAGCGCCAACCTGGAGCGCGCCAAGATGACCGGCGCCATCGCCGTCCAGGCCGACTTCACCGATGCGGTGATGAAAGGCTGCCGCCTGACCCGCGCCAACCTGCGCCAGGCGCGCCTGACCGGCGCCAACCTGGAAAATGCCGACCTGTCGGGCTGCAACCTGACCGGCGCGGACATGGCCGGCTGCATCCTGATCGGCGCCAAGATGGATTTCGCCACCACCCATGGCGCCGACATGGCCGGCAGCCTGAAGGAAGCCAAGTCAGTCGATCCCGAACAGGTCGCCAATATCGAGAACCTGCTGCTCAGCCATTCGCGCTGGGCCGAGACCGATGGCCGCGAAGGCAAACCCGCCGATCTGACCGGCATGGACCTGCGCCATGTCAGCAAGCTGTCGCACCGCGTCCTGACCGCCCTGATCGCGCCCAAGGCCCAGATGTATGGCCTGAACCTGGAAGGCGCCTCGCTGCAGGGATCAAACCTGGCGGGCGCGGATTTGCGTTCGGCCAAGCTGGGCGGCGCCGATCTGCGCGGCGTGAATTTCTCCGGCGCGCAGCTCAACCATGCCGACCTGCGCGACACCAAGCTGGGCCCCTTGATGATCGGCGGTTCGCGCCTGCTGCCCGCCCGCATGGACAATGCCCAGGCGCGCTATGCCGATTTCCGCGGCGCCGATTTGCGCCGCGCGCGTCTGTCCGGCTGCGACATGTCCTATGCCAACCTGGCCGACGCCGACATGCGCGACAGCGAAACGGACGGCGTGGATTTTTCGGGCGCCAAGCTGCCAGGACGTTTCGCGGAAGCCTTGGCGGCTTCCGCTTAAACGCCGGCAGCTTGTTTAATTTTTCCCCCATCTGTCCGCCACGCGGGCAAGCCCGCTAGCGGACATCTTCCCCCGCCGAGTGCTTCGCACTGTGGGGGAAGAAAGCCTGTACTTTGCATAGACAGGCTAGGCCGCGACCGGCGTCGAGCTTTTAGCGCGGATGAATTGCGCCAGCCGGCCCAGCGAGACTTTCGCTTCGTTCTTCGACCCGTCCAGCTGGAACAGATGGCCCATGCCGTCATAGATCTCCACGCTCACCGGGACCTGTGCATCGGCGGCGCGGTCGCCCAGCTTGGAGGCGTCGTCGCGCAAAATCTCGTTGGCGCCGGCATGCACCATGATGGGCGGGAAATTGGTGAAAGGCGCATAGGCGGGCGAAGCATAGGCATCGCAGGGATTGGATTTGCGCAGGTAATGGCGCGCCGACAGGAACAGCAGGTCCCAATCCAGCCAGTTGTCTGCCTTGCGGTTGCCCAGCATGGAATAGCCCGACAGCGAAAGATCGGCCCAGGGCGACAGGCCCAGGATGCCGCCGGGCAGTTCGAGCCCGGCATTGCGCACCGCCAGCGCCACGGCAAAGGCCAAACCGCCGCCGGCTTCATCGCCCGCCAGGATGATGGCGGACGCGGGCACGCCCTTGGCCAGCAGCGCGCGATAGGCATCGATGCCGTCGCGCACCGCCGCCGGGAAGAACGCTTCCGGAGCCAGCCGGTACTGCACGCTGAAGGCGCCAATGCCGCTGGCTTCCACCAGCTTGCCGACCAGCGCGCGATGGGTTTCCGGCGATCCGGCGACAAAGCCGCCGCCATGGAAATACAGGATGGTGCGGGCGGATTCACGATGCACCGCCCCGACCCATTCGCCGGGAATGGCGCCCAGTTTGCCGGGGGAATAATCCATCGCTTCGGGGCCTGGGCCGAACTTGGCGAACAACGCAGCGTAACGGGCGCGCACATCTTCGATGCCCGACAGGGGTTTGGCTTGTGGTTGGGGCCAGAACGCCATGAAAAACCGAAGCAGCGCTGCGCTGACAAGATTAACAAAAAACGGGGGCCTCCCAAAGGGAAGCCCCCGTTTCTGGTTAAAGCGGCGCCTTAAGCGGCTTTCGAACCTTCGATGGTGGTGAGCGCCGGGGCATTGATGGTGATACGGCGCGGCTTCTTTTCCTCCGGCACGATGCGCTCCAGGTCGACATGGAGCAGGCCGTTCTCAAGGCGCGCGGCCTTGACCTCGACATGCTCGGCAAGCTGGAAGCTGCGCTCGAAGGCGCGGCCGGCGATGCCCTGGTGCAGAACCGCACCGGCGGGCTTTTCAGCCTCGTCGCGCTTGCCCGATACGGTCAGCACGCGGTCCTTCACGTCAACCGACAGGTCCTTTTCGGCAAAGCCGGCGACCGCCAGGGTGACGCGGTAGTTGTTCTCGTCGCTGCGTTCGATGTTGTAGGGCGGGTAGCCCTGCTCGGACGCGGACTCCAGAAGACCGATCAGCCGGTCAAAGCCGACGGTGGAACGGAAAAACGGGGAATAATCGATACGCATGGGACAACCTCCTAAAAGCGTTGTGGTTTCGACCCGGCCCCGAAACGGCGGCCGGTACCCAGGATTTAGGCCGGCAAAAAACGGCTTCAAGGCTTTTCGGGGGCTTGAAAATCGGGCTTAACTTTCTAGGGAAGCGCCTTTTCAGCAAAAAAATGATCCCCGCCGCCGTGATTTTCGATCCCTTGCCCATCAAGGCCGTGGGGGCGGAACTGCGCGCCGCCCGGTTCCCGGCCGCCCCCGACGTGGCGGCCCGCGGGGTATGCGTGCTGCTAAACGGCCAGACCGAATTCATCGAGAAATATTTCGAGGTGATCGACGAATTGCGCGGCCGCGGTTTTGCCGTGGCCACCATGGACTGGCGCGGCCAGGGCGGCTCTGGCCGCATGACCCAGGACACCCGCAAAAGCTTTGTCGGGGACTTTTCCGAATACGACCAGGACCTGGACACGCTGCTCAACTGGATCGTCCAGCCCATGCTGGCGGAGGGACAAAAGCCGGTGGCGCTGGCTCATTCCATGGGGGCGCACAATCTGCTGCGGACTTTGGTGCGCAATCCGGACCGCTTTGCGGCCTGTGTGCTCAGCGCGCCCATGATCGCGATTTCCTTTCGCGGCCAGAAGGAATTCCTGGTGCGGGCAGTCACGGCGTTCCAGGTGTGGCGCGGACGCCGCGGCGACTGGGTGTGGGGCATGGAGGCGCGCGATCCCCACCGTGTCAGTTTCGCCTCCCAGCTGGTCACCTCCGATCCGCAGCGTTTCGAGCGCACCCAGATGCTGCTGCGCGAGCAGCCCGACCTGCGGCTGGCCGGCGCGACCTGGAGCTGGCTGGCGGCAGCGCTGCGCTCGATGGACTGGCTGAAAGAGCCGGGACGTCCCGAAGCCATCACCACGCGGCTGCTGGTGGTGGGCGCAGGCAAGGACCGTATCTGCCAGACGCCACAGACCAAGGCCTTCGCGGCGCGCCTTCCCAGCGCCGATTATGTCGAAATCCATGAAGGCGAACATGAGCTGATGATGGAGCGCAACCCAATCCGCGCCCAGTTCTGGGCCGCGTTCGATGCGTTCATGGAAAAACAACGCGCCCGTTAGCTTCGGCGCGCAGGGCGCGCGAACAGGTCCAGTGGACCTGTTCGAGAAGCGAACGCTGCGAGCTTGCGAGCAGCAGGCCAAAAAAAATCGCGCCCCGGCATTTCAGCCGAGGCGCGATCCTTTCAGACTTCAAGGATTACTGGGCAGCCTGGCCAGCCGACTGGGCGGCGGCAGGTGCAGCAGGGGCCGGGGTGGCGCCAGACTGCTGGTCCTGGGCCGGGGCCGTGTTGCTGGCCTGGGGCGTGGACGACTGCAGCTGCTGCGGCGCCGTGGTGTTGGCCTCAGCCGTAGTGGTGGCCGGAACGTCCGACGCCGTAGTGGGCTGCGACGGGGTCACGACCGGCTGGGTATTGGCAGCCGCGACATCGTTTGGCGAAGGGCTGGGCGGGGTCGGCTCGGGCGAGGCCGCCGCCTGCTGGACCGGAGCCGCTTCCACCGGCACCGCCGAAGCAGTGCTGGTGCGCTTCGAAGATGAAGAAGCCGATTTCACCGGCGCGATGGGCTTGCTGTCGGTGTCGGTCGAAGCGGCCGGCATCGGAGCCGGTGTCGCTTCGGGCGCCGGCGTCATGGCCGCAGGCTGGGCAGCGGGCTCAGGCGCAGGCTGCGCCGAAGCCGGCGGGATCGGCTGGGCCGGCAGGGTGTTGGACGCCATCACCGGCTTGTTCGAGGACGAACCGGAATAAGCATAGAGGCCCACGCCGGCCACGCCGATCATCAGAGCCACCGCCAGCGCGCCCACGATCTTGGGCGTGTTGTTGGGTTCGCGGTCTTCCGGATTGGTGGTGTGGAAGTTGCCAAGGCCCGTGCCATTGCCCAGCGGGCTGTTGTGCAGGGCGATGGGGTCATCGGAAGGCGAATTGAAGTCGCGCAAAGACATGCTGTCCTCCAAGGGAAATTGTTGAGCTTCGGTAAGACAACGTGAATTCACCCGCACGGTTTCGTGCCGCGGGAACAAAGGCAAAATGCGGCAACTGTGTGCGGTGCCGCCGCAATCGACGATCGAATTTCGCCGGAAAATACTGGGTTTCAGGGACTTTGTGGCAGCATCATGGAAAGATGCTGCTGGAAGCTTTTCAAGCCCTGGCGGACAAAAGTTCAACCGCCTGTTTGTGCACCCGCGCATCGCCGCACGCCAGAGTGCGCGATCCTTCGCGCCACGGTTCGCCGTCCCACCCGGATATGATGCCGCCGGCGCCCTGCACCAGAGGGATCATCGCCGCGACATCCCAGCGATGCAGCGGACCCTCGATCACCACATCGACAAAGCCCATCGCCAGCATGGCGAAGATGTAGCAATCCCCGTGATAGCGGGTCAGGCGCGCCTGTGCCTTGACGCGCGCGAACGCTGCCTGCTCGTCTTGCGACATGTAGGTAGATGGATCGGTGGTGCAAAGAGTGGCGTCTTCCAGCGACGGGCATTCGCGCACTTTCAGCGCCGTGCGCCTTTCGCCTTCCAAAAGAATCGAACGCCCGTTCACGCCCATGAAGCGCTCGCCCAGCACGGGCTGGTCGAGGATGCCCAATACCGGTACCCCGTCATGCTCCAGCGCGATCAGCGAGCCCCATTCATGCCGCCCGGTGATGAAGGCGCGGGTGCCGTCCACCGGATCCAGAACCCAGCGCCACTTGTTGGCGGACAGGCCGGCGGGCTTTTCGCCATACTCCTCGCCCAATATCGCGTCCTGGGGCCTTTCACGGTCGATGATGGCGCGGATGGCGCGTTCGGCGCCGCGATCGGCTTCGGTGACCGGATCGAAAGCATGTACACCGGGCTTGTGCGTCACCTCGATGCGCTGGCGGAAATAGGGACGGATCACCGCGCCCGACGCATCGGCCAGGCGGTTGGCGAAGGCGATCATTTTGTCTTCGACGATCATGCGCTTTTCCAGAACGTTACGATCAGGCCACCGGTCACGATCAGCGCGCCGCCTGCCAGGATCGGCGCGTTCGGCACACTGCGGAACACGGCGAAATTGATCAGCTGCCACATCACGAACAGGGTGGCGATATACAGCCCCACAACCTGTCCGAATTCCAGCGGCGCAAGATTCAGCAAGGTGCCATAGCCGGCGAGCACCGCCGCACCGGCCAGGAACCACGCGATGCGCGCAGCCCCGGCGCTGTCGAGCAGCGCCTTGCGCAGCAGGGCGTCACCGCCAGCCTCCATCAGCGCGGCGATCGCCAGGATCAGAAGCAGCGGCATCCGGTGCATCATGCGCGCCCTGTTTTACGCAACAACAACGGCATGGTCAGGCCCTGGAACAGGACCGAGAAGATGACCACCGCGAACGCCGCGATGCGGATTTCATAGGCAAACGGCAGCGAGGCGGGCAAGGACAGCGCCAAGGCCAGCGCCAGCGCGCCGCGCAGGCCGCCCCACCACAGGACATGCTGGTCGTGCGCAGCAATCGCCCAGCGCGAGCGGGCGAACAACAGGCAGAGGGGATAGACCGTCAGCAGCCGTCCCAGCAGGACAAAACCGATCCCTACCACCAGGGATTTCCAGCCCAGCCCCAGCAGCGGCACCTGCGCCACCGTTACGCCGATCAGAAGGAAGATGAGCGAATTGGCGATAAAGGCGGCGAATTCCCAGAAGCCCTGCACGAATTCGCGTTCCTGGGCGGAGAACGGGTTGCGGCTGGCCTGGCCCAACACGGCAACATTGCCAATCAACAGGCCCGCGGCGACGGTGGCCAATACGCCGGAGAAATGAAAATACTCCGCCGCCACGAAGGCACCATAGGCCGCCACGGTGGTCAGTGCGGCGCTGACCAGGTGATCCATGGTGCGCCCCGCCAGCAGCAGGACAAGCGCGCCGACCAGCAAACCCACGGCGATGCCCCCGCCCGATATCGCGGCCAGCTTGATCGCCACCTCCAGGATGCCCGGCGGCGACGCCGGCATCTGCGCCCATGCCAGCACCAGCACGAACAGCACCGCCGCCACGCCATCGTTGAACAGGCTTTCGCTTTCCACCAAAAGCCGCAGCCGCCCTTCAACCTTCAAATCCTTGAACAGCGCGATCACGGCGACCGGGTCGGTGGCGGCGATCAGGACGCCGAACAAAAGCGCGGCGGAGAGCGGCCAGCCCAGAAGGCCCGCCATGCCCGCCGCGACGACGACAGCCGAGATCACGACGCCAACGGTGCTGAGCACCAGCACCGGCACCAGGTCGCGGCGCAGCTCGCGCCAGTGGATGGCAATGGCGGCTTCGAACAACAGCGGCGGCAGGATGACCAGGTAGATCAGGTCGTGGCTGAGCGTCAGGCCCAGCTTGCTGGTGAAAGGCGCCGAGGCGATTCCGGCCGCCACCAGCCCCACCGTGTAGGGCATGCGCAGACGGCGGGCGAGCAGCGCCACCAAGATGGCCACCACCAACAATCCCACCATGCCGGCCAGAATCAGGTTCATGATGGCCCCGATCCTAGACCAAGGCGGATCGGGACGCGCGGGATTCCGGCAGTGCCTGGCCTTTTAGGCGTCCATCGCCTGCTTCGCCCGCTTGCGCAGATGAGGAAGCAATTCGCGCTTGCGCAGGCGGATGTTCAGCGGCGTCACTTCCACCAGCTCATCGTCCTGGATATAGGCCATCGCCTGTTCCAGGGTCATGGGCACGATGGGGGTCAGGCGCACGGCCTCGTCCTTGGAGGTGGTGCGGATGTTGGTCAGCTGCTTGGCCTTGGTCGGATTGACGTCCAGGTCGTTGTCCTTGGCGTTCTGGCCGATGATCATGCCTTCATAGACCTTGGTGCCGGGCGTCACGAACAGCTTGCCGCGCTCTTCCAGGTACCAGAGGCCATAGGCCACCGCTTCGCCATTCTCGGTCGAGATCAGCACGCCATTGATGCGCCCGCCGACCGGGCCCTTGTGCGGGGCATAGTCCAGGAACATGCGGTTCATCACGCCGGTGCCGCGGGTGTCGGTGAGGAATTCGCCGTGATAGCCGATCAACCCGCGCGCCGGGCCGTGGAAAACGATGCGGGTCTTGCCGGCGCCGGTCGGGCGCATGTCGACCATTTCGCCCTTGCGGTTGGAGATCTTCTCGATCACCACGCCGGTATAGGCATCGTCGACATCGACGGTGACTTCCTCGATCGGCTCCATCTTCTCGCCATTCTCGGTCTTGAACAGCACGCGCGGACGCGAGATCGACAGTTCAAAACCTTCGCGGCGCATGGATTCGATCAACACGCCCAGCTGAAGTTCGCCGCGGCCGGCCACTTCGAAATTGCCTTCGCCAGTCTCGTGTACCTTCAGCGCGACATTGCCTTCGGCTTCGCGCAGCAGGCGGTCGCGGATGACGCGGGACTGCACCTTGTCGCCTTCGCGGCCCGCCAGGGGCGAGTCGTTGACCGAGATGGTCATGGCCAGGGTTGGCGGATCGATGGGATGGGCCGGAATGGCTTCTTCCACCGTCAGGTCGCACAGCGTGTCGGCGACGGTGGCGGTTTCCAGGCCCGCGATGGCGACGATGTCGCCGGCTTCGGCGCGGTCCACCGGCACGCGCGCCAAGCCGCGGAAGGCCAGCAGCTTGGTGACGCGGGTCTTTTCGATGGTCTCGCCGGCGGCGTTCAGCGCCTTGATGTTGCGGTTGGTGGTGATGATGCCGGATTCGATGCGCCCCGTGAGGATGCGGCCCAGGAAGTTGTCGGCTTCAAGCGTGGTGACCAGCATCTTGAAGGGGTGTTCTTCGCTCGCCAGCGCCTGGGGCTTGGGCGGGGGAACATCGTCCACGATGAGCTGGAACAGGGGGTCGAGGTTCTTTTTCTCGTCTTCCAGCTCCCGCACGGCCCACCCCGAGCGGCCCGAAGCGTAAAGATAGTGAAAATTCAGCTGGTCGTCGTTGGCTTCCAGGGCCAGGAACAGGTCGAAGATGGATTCCAGCGTTTCCTTGGGCTGGGCATCGGAGCGGTCGATCTTGTTGATGACCACGATGGGCTTGAGGCCCAGCTTCAGCGCCTTGGACAGGACGAACTTGGTCTGGGGCATGACGCTCTCGGCCGCGTCCACCAGAAGCACCACGCCGTCCACCATCGACAGGATGCGCTCGACCTCGCCGCCGAAGTCGGCATGGCCTGGCGTATCGACGGTGTTGATGCGCACGCCGTTCCATTCGACGCTGGTACACTTGGCCAAAATGGTGATGCCGCGCTCACGCTCCTGGTCGTTGGAGTCCATGGCGCGCTCGGCCATGTGCTGGTTCTCGCGCACAGAACCGGACTGCTTGAGCAGCTGGTCGACAAGCGTGGTCTTGCCGTGGTCGACGTGGGCGATGATGGCGATGTTGCGGATCTGCATGGGAACCAGAATCAAGAAGAGAGGGCCGGAATTGGCGGGGCTTATGGCATTGGCGCTGCTGCGGAGCAACATGGCGACGCCCCGGACGGGGCGCCGGGCTGTCAGGGTTAACCCCTTTTCCCAGCATTTCCGGGCATTTGGGCGGCGCGCGATGGGGATTTTCGCCACACTTGTGAGAGGGTTTTGGCCTATAGACGGGGCCATAAGAGCGAAATCCAAGGCCTGCGGCTCCGGCTGTAGGACCTCAAGGACCTTCCAGCATCGGGGAATCGGCCTGTCAGACCCGCCCGAGGTGCGGCGGGGGCAAAGTATATACTGTCATCCAGGGGGCCCAATCCCGTACCGGGCCCCCGCATCAGGAACCTAAGTCGATGAATGTCCAGATCAGCCCGCTCAACACCCCGCCGGTGCGCAACGCCGGCCCGGATGATGCGCCGGCCGGGCGTGGCCGGATCATCCTGATCGGCGCCGCGGCGCTGGCCGTGGTGCTGGGCGGCTTCTGGTATTTCACCCATGACAGCGCCCCCAAGGCGCGCCGTGTCGCCGCCGCCCCGGTGAAGGTGGGCACCGTCGATGTGCGCAACATGGCGGTGATCGAACGCACCATCGGCACCGTGCTGGCCAACTCGACCGTGTCGGTCAACGCCCGCATCCAGGGCCAGATGATCAAGGCCTATTTCAAGGAAGGCCAGATGGTGAAACAGGGTGACATCCTGTTCCAGATCGATCCGCGCCCCTACCAGGCGACATACGACAATGCGCTGGCTTCGATGGCCACCGCCAAGGCCAAGGCCGACCGCTATGCGCGGCTGAAGGCGCAGAACGCCATCGCCGGCCAAGAATATGACGATGCCCAGGCCGCCTATCTGGAAGCCAAGGCCGCGGTGGAGTCGGCGCGCCTGAATGTGGAATTCACCACCATCCGCGCGCCGGTGAACGGCAAGACCGGCCCCATGCTGGTCCAGCCGGGCAACATGGTCGCCGCCAGCACCGCCTCGACCAGCGCGGTGCCGCTGGTGACGCTGAACGAAATCCAGCCGGTAAAGATCTCGCTGGCGCTGCCGCAGTCGGACCTGCCGCGCATCCAGGAAATGCAGCGCACGAAGGGCCTGACCCTGACCGTGGCGCTGCATGACGCGGGCGGCGAGAATGACATCCAGGTGCCGGTCAACTTCATCTCCAACGCGGTGCTTGGCACCACCGGCACCATCGAGCTGCGCGGCAGCTATCCCAACCAGGACATGGCGCTGGTCCCCGGCCAGCTGGTCGATGTGACCGTGGCGCTGTCGGAAATTCCCCACGCCACCGTCGTGCCGCGCGAAGCGGTGAACACCGGTCCCGAAGGCCAGTATGTCTATGCCGTCAAGGACGGCACGGCCCAGCAGGTGCCGGTGAAGGTATTGTTCGATGACGGCACCAGTGACGCGGTTTCCGGCGCCCTGAAGAAGGGCGACCAGGTAATCGTCGACGGCCAGCTGCGCGTTATTCCCGGCGCCAAGGTGACCATTTCCGGCGCCAAGAAAAAGGCCGGCATTGAAAAGGGCCAGATGACCAGCGGCCGCCGGCGCGTGCCGCACGCCCAGGACCATGAAGGCTGAAAGGCCGACACGAAGGCTTAGCCGATGAATCTGTCCAAGCCCTTTATCGAACGTCCCGTGATGACCACCCTGGTCATGGCGGCGCTCGTGATCTTCGGCGCCTTTGGCTATGCCAAGCTGCCGGTTTCGGATCTTCCCAACATCGATTTCCCCACCATCTCGGTGTACGCGTCCCTGCCCGGCGCCGATCCCGACACCATGGCCTCTTCGGTCGCTTCGCCGCTGGAGAACCAGTTCTCCACCATCAACGGCATCGACCAGATGACGTCGACCTCGACCCAGGGCTCGACGCAGATCCAGTTGCAGTTCTCTTTGGATCGCAGCCTGGACGGCGCGGCGCAGGACGTGCAGTCCGCCATTTCCGCGGCCACCCGCAACCTGCCCAAGGCCCTGCCCCAGCCGCCGACCTTCAGGAAGCAGAACCCCGCAGACCTGCCGATCATGTTCCTGGCGATGAGCTCCAAGACGCTCAAGCCGTCGGAAGTGGACGAATATGCCGAGACCTTGCTGGCCCGCCAGCTGTCCACCATTGAAGGCGTGGCCCAGGTCGGCGTGTTCGGCAGCGCCAAGTATGCTGTGCGCATCCAGGCCGATCCCGCGGCGCTGGCCACCCGCCAGATCGGCATCGACAAGCTGGTCAGCGCCGTGGCCAACGCCAACGTCAACCTGGCGACCGGCGCGCTAAACGGGCCCACACGGTCCACCGTCATCCACACCGGCGGCCAGCTCAACAACGCCGCCGAGTTCAACAACCAGATCGTCACCTACCAGAATGGCAGCCCGGTGCGCCTGAAGGACGTGGCCAAGGTCATTGACGGACTGGAAAATCCCTATGCCAAGAGCTGGTACAAGGGCCAGGAAGCCATCGTGCTGGCGGTGTTCCGCCAGCCCGGCTCCAACGTGGTGCAGGTCACCGACACCATCAAGAAGGTGCTGCCCCAGTTCCAGGCCAACCTGCCGCCGGCGGTCAAGCTGGACATCGTGTTCGATCGCAGCCAGGTGATCCGCGCCTCGATCGCCGACGTGCAGGAAACCCTTCTGATCGCCGGCGCGCTGGTCATCGGGGTGATCTTTGTCTTCCTGCGCCGTGTGTCGGCCACCATCATTCCGTCGCTGGCGCTGCCCATTGCCGTGGTCGCCACCTTCGCCGGCATGGCGGCGTTCGGCTACAACCTGGACAACCTGTCGCTGATGGCCCTGACCCTGTCGGTCGGGTTCGTGGTCGATGACGCCATCGTGATGCTGGAAAATATCGTCCGCCATATCGAGATGGGCGAAAAGCCGTATGACGCCGCCATGAAGGGATCGGGCGAAATCGGCTTCACCATCCTGTCCATGACCATCTCGCTGGCGGCCGTATTCATTCCCATCGTCTTCATGGGCGGCATTGTCGGCCGTTTGCTGCACGAGTTCGCCGTCACCATCATCCTGGCGATCCTGTTCTCGGGCGTGATCTCCATCACCCTGACGCCCATGCTGTGCGCGCGCATCCTCAAGGACGAGCATGGCCAGAAGCACAACAAGTTCTATGAATGGAGCGAGAACAGCTTCAACGCGGTGCAGGCCTTCTATGACCGCACCCTGCGCTGGAGCATCGCCCACAGCCGCATCATCCTGGGCGTCTTCTTCGCCTCGCTGGTGGTGGCGGTCGCCATGATGATGGTGATGAAGCAGGACTTCCTGCCGTCCGACGATACCGGGCGGCTGCAGGGCAGCATCCAGGCCGCCAACGGCACCAGCTATCGCCAGATGGCCGCTTATGTGCAGCAGGTCGCCAAGGTGGTGGCGTCCGATCCCGACGTGGAAGGCGTGCTGGCCCAGATGGACGGCGCCAATGGCAGCGCCGGCACCAACCAGGCCCGCCTGATGATGATCGCGCTCAAGCCGCTGAGCGAGCGCAAGTCAGGGCCCGACGAAATCATCCGCCGGCTGCGGCCCAAGCTGAGCCGCATCGCCGGGGTCAATGCCTTCGTCACCAATCCGCCCGCCATCCGGCTTGGCGCGCGCATGGCCCGTTCCGCCTACCAATACACGCTGCAAGGTCTGGACCTGCCGCAGCTGCAGGAATATGCCGCCAAGCTGATGGACCAGTTGAAGGCCACGCCCGGCTTTGTCGAAGTCAATTCCGACAATGACGCGCTGATGCCTTCGGTGCAGGTCAAGATCGACCGCGACCGCGCCGCCGCATTCGGCGTGACCCCCAACCAGATCGAGACCGCGCTGGGCTCGGCCTTTGGCGGCCAGCAGATATCGCAGATCAACACCTCGTCCAATCAGTATGAAGTGATCATGGAGCTGTCGCCGCGCTTCCAGCGCGATGCCTCGGCGCTGGACCGGCTCTACATCACCGGCACGGGTGGCCAGCTGGTGCCGCTGACGGCGGTGACCAAGATGGAAGCGTCGACGGTGCCGCTGTCGGTCAACCATGCCGGCCAGATCCCGGCGGTGACGATTTCCTTCGACCTGGGACCGGGCAAGGCGCTGTCGGACGCGGTCAGCGGCATCCGCCAGGCCAGCGAAGAGATCGGCATGCCCGATACCATCCAGGGCAATTTCCAGGGCACCGCCGCGGCATTCGAGGAATCCACCAAGGGCATGGGCGGACTTCTGATCATCGCGATGGTGGTGGTCTACATCATCCTGGGCATCTTGTATGAAAGCTTCATTCACCCCCTGACCATCCTGTCGGGCCTGCCCAGCGCGGCCGTGGGCGGCCTTCTGACCCTGTGGTTCGCCCATCTTCTGTTCCTGGCGGGGGTGACGCGCTCGGACATGTCGCTGACGTTGTATGCCTTTGTCGGCATGATCATGCTGATCGGCATCGTGAAGAAGAACGCCATCATGATGATCGACTTCGCGCTGAATCGTCAGCGCGGTGACGCCAGCGTGACCCCGGAACAGGCGATCTATGAAGCCGCCGTGGTGCGCTTCCGTCCCATCATGATGACCACCATGGCGGCGCTGATGGGCACCTTGCCCATCGCGTTTGGCGCCGGCGCCGGCGCGGAATCGCGCCGCCCGCTGGGCCTGTGCGTGGCGGGCGGCCTGCTGCTGTCGCAGCTGCTGACGCTGTACATCACGCCGGTGATCTATTCCTACCTGGACCGGTTCTCGACCGGGCTGCAGCAGCGCAAGGCCCGCCGCCGCAGTGCGGCCGCAATGCCGGCGGAGTAGTCAGTTCCCCTTGAAGGTCTGCTTCATCTGATAGGCGATGCCATCCTGCTGGGTCTTGAGATTGCCGTCGGCGCTCATGGAATAGAGCCCCTTCAGGAAACCAAGATCGCTTTCGCTGAGCTGGACGGGGGCGTCGGCGCAATCCTTGGCCAGCAGATTGATGATACTGGGCAGCGGCTTCTGGCATGCGTCCAGGGAATTGAACTGAGCGAGCGCCAGCATGCCGATGTAATCGGCCAATGTGCCAACCTCATAATCTTTTAGTTGGTCCGGATCGGCGGCGATGATCACATTCTGGAAGATGGTGCGGACGCCATCCTTCAGGCGCCCACCGGTGACCTTGCGCGTGCCATTGCGAGTTCCGACACCCGATCCACCACTCTTGAGGTCCTCGACGAGCGCCCCAACGGGATCGATCGGCAGCGCGCTGGAGGAATCCACCTCCACCTTGCCATCAAGGTCCTTGGTCGCGGTCAGATACCAGGCCTGGATCGGCCGGGTGACAATGGCCAGCTTGTCGGCCTGGGATGGGCCGGCGTGGTAGCCCAGATACATGCGGTGCTTGCGGCGTACCGTGTCCAGCAGGTCCTGTGGTGTTGTGGTGAAGACAATCTCGATATTGGCCCGGCACGTCCCATCCTTGTCCACCGGGGCATGGACCTCTGTGGCCAGGCCGCGGATGCGTTGGCTGATAAAAGCAGCGTATTTGGGCCCCAAGCCTACCGTTTGCGGGCAGACGCCGGTCTCCCAGCGCCCCATCTTGCCAGTGAGATAGGACGGCTTGGAAAAGGTCTGGACGAAATGGTCCACCACCGCCTGCGGCGCGTCTTTCAGGCCCGTGACCGTCACGCTTTCCACAGCCGGTGGCTTTGCGGGCTGCGCATTCGCCCCCGTCAACGCTGCAAGCAACAGGATTGCGATGCGTTTCATGCCCCGCCTTATTCTACTACTTATGTAGGTTTTATAACACCGGATAAGTCGTTGGCTCAAGGCGCCTTGCCGGCCTCGGAGACATAGAAATTGTGCTCCGCCGGGGCCAGGTAGATGTGCAGGTGCCGCAGCACGTCCATGCCGATGGTGAGGTCCGGCAACCCGGTGTTCAACAAGGCGCGGTTACCGGTCTGCTGGGTGCGGTCGCCGCCGCGCGCCATGCGGTCGGGCAGCAGCATCATGTCCGGCGTCAGCACCGTCACCCCGCCAAAGGACAGGCTGGCGAAGGTGTGCATGTAGCTGTTCAGGGCGGGATCGTTGTTCACCACCCCTAGCGGTGTCACCCCCGGCGAATCCGGCGACAGGCCGAACAGCCGCCGTGCGACCGGCATGCTGAGGATGGTATATTGCGAGCCGGTATCGATCACTGCATCCAGTGTGTGGCCGTCCAGGCTGACGGGGATATGGATCTGGCCGCCCCGCAGGGCGATGCGCATGGCGGCGATTGTCCTGGGCTGCCAGTAATTGACCGCGCCGTAGCAATGGTCCTGGGAGAACAGCTTCAGGATGCCGGTGCCGAAATCCACGTCCACGTCATAGTCGAACAGCAGATCGCGCGACAGCATGCCCGCCAGCAGTGGGGTTTGGCGGGCAAAGTCCGGGTCAGGCCAGATATGCAACTCGATATCCTGGATACCGACCTTGCCAAAGCGCAGGCTTGGCACCGTGGCGGCGCTGGTGGAGATATTGCCGCTGACATCGCGGGCTTCGGCATGCATGCGGTCGCGCGAAGGGTGGATGTTCAGCTTCAATTCCTCGGCCGCCGCGCGCGACAGCTGGGTGGTATCGGCGCCGGTGTCCAGGACCATGCCCTTGTCCACGCCATTGATGGTGACAGGCACCACCATCACGTCGGTGGCGCCGAAGTGCGCCATCTGCTGGACGGACAAAAGCTTGAGAGGCCCGCAGGCGGACTCGGCGGATGCGCCGCCGGCCGCCATACAGAACAGCGCGGCGATCAGGCCAGCACGCACTAGCGGCAAGCGTAGGATGTCGTCTGGCCGCTGATTGTGACCAGCATCGGCAAGCCGCCGATGCAGCCGCCCGCCAGGCTTGTGTTGCGAGCGCCCGACAGGGTGGCGATGATGGCGTTGCCGTCGGGACTGATGTCCTTGCCTTCGGCGCGCAACTGGGCCCAGACGCGGTTGACCTTGCACACTTCGGGACCGGCCAGGCGCGAGCCCGGCAACAGCTGTGGCGTGCGGCAGGTAATGGCCTCGGGATCGCCCACGCCGCTGGGATACAGCGCCAGCACCGCCTCGCGCGTGGTTTCGCGCACCGGCGCGGGCGCGGGGGCCGCATCGGCCCTGGCAGCCATATCCGGCTTGGGCGCAGGCGGCGGCGTGGCCGGGGCCGGCGTCGGCGCCACAAATTCCGGCAACGGCGCCGGCTTGGCAGCCACTGTCACCAACATGCGCGGCAGGCGGCGCGGCTGCACCTGTACCGGGGTGACACCAATGGTTTCGCTGACCACTTCGACATTGCGCACGATCTTTTCCGTCACCTGGCTGCGCAGCACGGCGACCTTGCGCTGCATGTCGATCGCCAGCGGGGAGTTCAGAAAGCCGGCCGCCACCGGCAAGCCCAGCGCCAGCGCCGCCGCACCGGCCAGCAGCGCCCGCTTGCCCGGGCCCAGGCGCCGCGCCGCTTCGCCCGTCATGATTAGCCGCACCCGGCCCTTGAGATCGGCGCCCGTGGCGCCGGGCGCGCAGGCCAGCGGCGAGGCGATGCAGAACTTGCAGACTTTCAGGATACCGCCGGCATAAACCTCCGGATCATGGCCGCCTTCCAGCACGCTTTCGTCGCAGGCGCGCTCGCGTTCGGCGATCAGCCGCGCCCCGATCAGCCACACCGGCGGGTAGAACCAGAACAAAGCTTCCACCGCCATGTGGATGGCAGCGGTGACATTGTCGCGGCGGGCCAGGTGGCCCAGCTCGTGCGCCAGGATGGAATCGCGCTCGCTGTCCGACAGGCGCGCCATCAGCCCGGCGGGCAGCAGCACCACCGGCTTGAACACGCCCACCAGCCCCGGCTCGAGCAACGACGTGGACGCCTTGACCTTGACCGGTGCAGAAACCGGCAAGTCGTGCGCGGCGTTTATCACGGCGCGCAGCTTCCACCAGCGCGCCAGGCGCCAAGCCAGGATGACGCCCACGCCCAGCAGCCAAAACGCCAGCAGCAACGGCAACAGGTCCGGCCCCTGAATCGGGTTGGGGGCATCGGGCCCGGCCAGGGTGCGGGCGGGCGCGGAGAAACGTTCGGCCGCGGCGGGAATGACCAGCGCGGTGCGCGCCCCCGGCAGCAGCTGCGCCAGCTTCTCGCCCGCCAGCGCCAAGAAGGTAAACGGCACCAGGAATTTCAATGATGCGGCGAACCACAGCCAGAACCGCGTGCGCGCCCCGTTTTGCCGCAGCATCAAGGTCAACAACCCCGCCGCGGCGGCGAACAGGGTGGACTGCCACAGATGATCGGCGAGCCCTGCGATCATGCGTCCTTCTTCTTTTTGGCGGCCAGCTCCTTCAACAGCTTCTCGGCATCGGCCACGTCGGCGGAGGACAGATTGCCCGCTTCGATCAGCTGGGCCATCACCGGCTGCATGCGGCCGCCGAACAGCGACAGGAAATCATCCACCAGCCGCGCCTTGGCGGCGTCGCGGGTGATCACCGCTTCAAAAATATGGGCGTTGCCGATCTTGCGGGCGCGGCGCAGCGCCTTCTTGGCTTCCAGGCGATACACCATGGTCTGCACCGTGGTGTAGGCGGGGCGCTGCTTGGGCCCGAAACTTTCCTGGATGTCGCGGATGGCGGTAGGGCCCTTCTCCCACAGCACCTCCATGATCTGCAGTTCCAGTTTGCTGAGTTTGGGAAATGCCACCGCGCCAATCCTGCTACTACACGCGTAAGAGGGTAATCCCGCCGCCAGCGGACGGCAAGAACCTTAATGGTGCGCGTTCAGCGATCGAGGGGCGTGCCCACCGTGCGTGGCCGCAAGGCGTCGAACGGCCCGCACAGGAGCAGCCCGGCCAGGAAACCGCCCAGATGCGCCTGCCAGGCGATCAGCCCGTTTTGCCCGCCCATGCTCAGTCCGGTCAGGCCGGACACGAGATTGAGGGCGGCCCATATCGCGCTGAAGATCAGGATCTGGCGCGAAAAGATGGGCGCCAAAGGTTCATCCCCCGGCGCCGCCCAAGGCGCCTGGCCCGGCAGCATGCGCAGCCCAGCCGCCATCAGGCCGGAGATGGCGCCGGACGCCCCCACCACCGGCAGCGGGCTGCCCCAGTTGAGCGCCAGGTGCACGGCCGCGCCGGCCACACCGCAGACCAGGAAGAAGACAAGGAAAAGTCCCGTGCCCAGCCGGCGCGCCACCACCGGACCGAAAGCCAGCAGCCAGAGACAGTTAATGACCAGATGGGTCCAGTCATTGTGAAGCGCCATGTAGGAGAAGAAGGGAAGGATGCGGTCCCACACTGTGCCGGGCCAAGACACATGGAAGGCGGGATTACTTTCCAGAAAGGCACGGCTGTAGCGCGCCGGGACCAGCGCATATTCGTAAACCATGTCAATGGCGCGGGCCGGCGGGGCGAAGACGCGCGCCGCATGGGCGCCGGCCAATCCGGCGATCAGCCACAGCACGATGGGGGGCGCGCGGAAGATGGGCTGGCGCGGGGCGTGGGGCTGCAGGAAGGCCATAGGCCTATCTAGGGTGCTTTGCGCGGCGTTCCAACTGTGCCGCCGCGGAACATCCCGCCGTACCCAACACGTCCCGCGCCGCTTTTGGGGCCTGTGCCATTTTGGGAATCCCGCGGAGAAGACGACCGCGCGGCGCCGACGGATGGCGCGGAGCAGGACTTAAAAGCCCGCCATTTGCGCGGCTTTTATCGCGCCCCTGTGCCGGGACGGCACGGACAAATCCTAACAGCGCTTAAGGACTGGCATGGCGGTTGCTCTGTTCGGGTCAACTGAAATTGGAAAGTCCGCCATGACCCGTTCAAAGACCCTGATTGCCCTGTCGCTCCTCGCACTGTCCGCCACCGCGGCGCAGGCCGGCGATTGGACCAATTCGTCGATGTACAACGGGTATGGCGCTTACTCGCAGAACCAGGCCTCGGGCTACTCGATGCGCGACGCCAACGGCAACCTGACCATGGTGAACGGCCAGGTCACCTCCTCTTACTACCAGCAGGGCTCCGGCGCCCAGTATGCCGGCGGCGGAGTTGGCATGGGCGGTGCAAGCCAGACCTACGGACAGGCCAGCGCCATCGGCAACCAGCTGAGCGTCGTTGTCCTGGGAAGCCACAACACCACGATCATCGACAGCCAGCAGATCAACAACGGCAACCAGACCGCCACCGCCGACGTCAACCGTCACTGAATTCTGAATTAGGAAAAGGGAAGCCCCTCCCATGACTCGCGCCCGTAAACATCTCCTCAAGCCGCTGGTTCTCATGCTGGCCGCCGTTGCCCTGGAAGGCTGCATCAGCCCGACCCCGGACTCGGTTGGCCGCTACACCAGCCCGATTGGCGGTGCGCCCGTGATTTCCAACGAGACCCCCTACTCCGCGGCCCTGCGCTGCATGGGCGGTTTCGTCCGCCAGCGCCCGGTCCGCATCGCGGTGGGCCAGATCGCCGACTATACCGGCAAGACCGAAGCCGATGGCTCGGGCCGCAAGGTCACCGCCGGCGCCGCCCTGATGGCGATGAGCGCCCTGAACAAGGCCGGCGTCCACATGGTGGAACGCTTCGATACCTCGGTTGCCGAAATGGAGCTGAAGTATGCCAACAACAAGCTGATCGGCGACGACCAGCATCCCAACCCGCAGGCCGGCGACTTCCGCAAGATCCTGGCCGGCTCGATCCCCGGTTCCGACTACTACATCGTGGGCGGCATCACCGAGCTGAACTTCAACATCCGCAGCGAAAACGCCAACGGCAATGGCGGCGGCACCGCCACCAACGCCACCACCGGCACCGCTTCGGGCAGCATGTACGTCATGAACGTCGGCCTGGACATGCGCCTGGTCAACACCAACACGCTGGAAGTGGCGGACGTGATCTCGTACCAGAAGCAGATCATCGGCCGCCAGGTTTCGGCCGGCGTGTTCGACTTCCTGGGCACCAACTTCTTCGACGTCAGCGTCGGGGAAAGCGCCCTGGAGCCGATCCAGCTGGCGGTCCGTTCGGTGATCGAACGCGCCACCCTGGAAATGATCACCCGCATCTATCGCGCGCCGGGCGGTTCCTGCTCGATCAACCTGGGCACCAGCGACGATCCGCTGCGTGACTATGGCGAGCAGCCCTACTATCCCGCCCAGGTGGCTTACGCACGCCGTATCCCGCGCCCTATGCGCCGGCCCCGTATGCCCCTATCCGCAGCCCGCTCTACTACGCCCAGCCGACCTTCCAGGCCACCACAAAGCGATGCCGGCCGCATTCGTCCTACGGCGGATATGCCGGCGGCGCCCGGGCGGAATGCTCGGCTTTCTGCGCGGCCTCTAAGACCTAAAATTCTCTCAACCCAGTTTCACAGACCGAATAATCAGAGCCCCACCATGAAGTCCTTCAAGATCCTTGTCGCCGTGTCCGTCCTTGCCCTCTCGGCCACCTCGGCCATCGCCGGCGGCGTCGGCGACAGTATAACGGCTGGGGTGACCAGATGCGCCCAGGCCGATGGCGGCATGGGCGGCCATCCTGAACAACCAGATCAACCTGCAGAACAACTGGTCCAACGCATGAATGCCAGCGTCGACCTGGTCGGCGGCGACGTGGTGGCCCAGGGTTCTGCCGGCAACGCCTGGTGGACATCACCACCATGAACAACACCCGTGTCCTGAACAGCCAGATCGTCGGTCCGGCCGCCAGTATCGGCTCCAACATCAACCTGGACACCAACAATGTCTGGGGCAGCGTGGGCATCCAGAACCAGGTGCTGTGCAACGGCGCCAGCGTCTCGACCGATCCCGTGCTGACCGCGGTGAATTCCAACCAGGAATGCCACGCCACCGATCCCTACTCCTCGATCAAGACCAACATCTCCAACCTGGCCGGCAATGCGGTGATCATGGGTTCGGCGCTGAAGTAGCTTAGCTTGAAGCGGACTCAACGCCCCGAACATGCCGATCTTCTCGCCCCGCCAGCTGAACAATTCGGGCGTGGTGTCGAACATCAATTCCAACATCTTCAACGCGGGCGGCAGCGTCGGCCTGTCTTCCAGCGCGATCGGCAACACCTCGCAGATCATCCACTACAACACCAACTAACTCCGAGAAATGCTCCCGGAATTCTAAGGGGCAAAATTAGAGTTCCCGGAGTATGGGACGGGCGCGCCGGACACGCGCCCGTCCCTCCTTTTTGCGCCAGCGCAATTTTGCCTTTGCCGGCCGAGATAGTATCTGAGCGCCATGTCCGCCCTGCCCATCGACCTGGAAGCCTTTGACGCCGCGCCCGTCACGCGCGAGCCGTTCGCCTTCGCCATGGTGCCGCACTTCGTGAAGGCCCAGGCCATGGCGGCAATCAACGCGGACTTTCCGCTGGTCTCCCATCCGGCTCCTTCCCGCTGCCGACCCTGAAATACGGCCCGGCCGCTGCCGGAGCTGATCCGCGCGATCCAGGGCCCCGAATTCACCGCCGCGGTGGAAAAGAAGCTGGGCGTGGACCTGAAGGGGCGCCCACCATGGTGACGGCGCGCGGCGTATCGGCGGCGCGGGACGGACAGATCCACACGGACTCCCGCACCAAGGTCATCACCGTGCTGATCTACATGAACAATGCCTGGGAGGCGAAGACCGGGCGCCTGCGCCTGTTGCGCGGACCCAATGACCTGGAAGATGTGATCGCCGAAGTGCCGCCGGAAGAAGGCACCCTGCTGATCTTCAAGAACGAGCCCAATGCCTGGCACGGATTCCACGCCTTTGAAGGCCCGCGCCGGGTCATCCAGCTGAACTGGGTCACAGACATGGGCGTGGTCAAGCGCGAACAGATTCCGCCACCGTGTCAGCGCCTTCTTCAAGCGGCTGCGCGGCAGGCCGCGCAGGAGAAGATGTGACCGTGACCCGCGCCATCCTGCGCGTAGCCGTGATAACCACCGCGCTCCTGACGATCCCGGGGGTGGCGATGCTGTTCACGAAGAAGTGAACTGGGGGCCCGGCGATTTTCTCATCATGGGTGCGCTTTGCTGTTCGGAACAGGCGCGACCTATGTCCTGGTCACCCGCAACCTGGCCAGCCGCACGTGGCGCATGACGGTGGGCGCCGGTCTTACCTTTGTGTTGCTGACCGTGTGGGCGCAGCTGGCGGTGGGGATCTTCTAGAAAGGATAGTCGTGCCAGATGCCACGCCCATCGCGAATGCGGTGGCCGCTTGGCGTCTTTTCGACATTTTACGATTCAGCGGCACCTTGCCGAAGCCTCCAGGCAGATCGAGCATATAGAGTGGGCATCGCCCGGCCTGAAACCGCGCCCGCAGTTCGCGCACCAGCGCCAGCCCTTCATCAATCCCGATGCGAAAATGCGAGGTGCCGGGGGCCAGGTCGGGATGGTGCAGGTAATAGGGCTTGATGCGGCTTTCCGCGAAGGCACGCATCAGCGCCGCCAGGGCTTCCACCGTGTCGTTCACGCCCTTCAGCAGCACCGACTGGCTGACCAGGGCGATGCCGCCATCCACCACCCGCGCGATGGCGGCCCTTGCAGCGGGCGCGAATTCCCTTTCGTGGTTGGCATGCACCGCCACCCAGCTGGTGGCGCCCGGGGCATGCAGCGCCGCCACCAGTTCGTCGGTGACGCGCCCCGGATCGACCACCGGCACGCGGGTGTGCCAGCGGATGATCTTCACATGCGGGATCGCAGCGAGGCGCCCGGTGATTTCGGCGACCCGGCGTGGTGACAGGATGAAGGGATCGCCGCCGGTCAGGATCACTTCCCAGATTGTGTCCTGCGCGGCGATGTACGCCAGCGCCACCTCGAAATCGTCTTTCGACAATGCGTTGTCTTGTCCGGGCCCGATCATCTCGCGGCGGAAACAAAAGCGGCAATAGACCGGGCACGCCGCCACCACCTTGAACAGCACACGGTCTTTATGTCTGTGCACAATGCCCGGCACCGGCGAATGCGCACCGTCGCCGATGGGATCGGCCAGTTCTTCCGGCAGCGTATTCAGCTCTTCCAGGCTCGGCAGGAACTGGCGCGCGATGGGATCGTGCGGGTCAGCCGGATCGACCAGCGCCAACAGGGTGGGCGACACCGCCACCGCGTATTTGCGCGCTACGTCGTCCAGGCTCACTTTTTCTTCGCCTTGAAGCTGGGCAAGAACACCGCCAGCAAGCCGATGGCCGGCAAGTACGAGCACACCTTGTATACATAGGCGATGGAGGTGTGATCGGCCAGCGCGCCCAGCGCCGCGGCGCCGATGCCGCTGAGCCCGAAGGACAGGCCGAAGAACAGGCCCGCGATCACGCCGACGCGGCCCGGCAGCAACTCCTGGGCATAGACCACGATGGCGGGGAAGGCGGACGCCAGGATCATGCCGATCACCACCGACAGGATGCCGGTCCAGAACAGGTTGGCGTAAGGCAGCATCAGGGTGAAAGGCAGCGCGCCCAGGATGGAAAACCAGATCACATATTTGCGCCCGATGCGGTCACCCAGCGGGCCGCCGCACAACGTGCCGAACGCCACCGCGCCCAAAAAGAAGAACAGATGGATCTGCGCCGACTGCACCGAAAGGCCGAACCGGTGGATCAGGTAAAAGGTGTAATAGCTGCCGATGCTGGACAGGTAGACGAATTTGGAAAACACCATCAGCAACAGCACGATCAGCGACACGATGATCTTGTTCCTGGACAGGTCGGAATGGCGCTCGCCGTGATGGCTCTTGATGCGCGCCAGGCCGTGATGCTTGTACCAGCTGCCGACGTTGAACAGGATGACGATGGCCAAGAGCGCCAGCCCGGCATACCAGGCGATGGCGCGCTGGCCCCAGGTGGCGACCAGCAGCGCGGCCGACAGCGGCCCCAGTGCCGATCCGACATTGCCGCCAACCTGGAACAGCGATTGCGCCAGCCCATAACGCCCGCCCGACGCCATGCGCGCCACGCGGCTGGATTCGGGGTGGAACACCGACGAGCCCACGCCCACCAGCATGGCGGCAAACAAAACCACCGGATAGCTGCCGGCCATCGAGAGCAGCAGCAGCCCCACCAGCGTGGCCACCATGCCCGCCGCCAAGGAATAGGGCCGCGGCCTCTTGTCGGAGACATAGCCCACCGCCGGCTGCAGCAGCGAGGCGGTGAATTGGGACGCCAGGGTGATCAGCCCGATCTGGGCGAAGGACAGGTGAAATTCCTGCTGCAGAGTGGGATAGATGGCCGGCAGCACCGCCTGCATCATGTCGTTGAGCATGTGGCTGAGGCCGATGCCCAGAAGCACGATGAAGCTGGTGGTATGGATCTTGACGGCCGTATCGGTCATGGCGCGCGGAGCCTAGCGATTATCGCCCCCCTGAAAAGCCTTTTTCCCGCAAGGCGGACATGCGTGGTTGCGCCGCCCCTCCGGGCCCGGGCAAGGTGGCAAAAAAGCGTGGGGAGAACCGCATGATCCGCCTGATAGTCGCGCTCTGCATCCTGGCCTGTCCCGCGGCGGCCGCCGCGCCCGGCTGGCGGCTGGCCGACACCTGGCCTGACACGGGCGGGCGTGCGCCGGTGGCCCATGGCGGAAAGGTGCTGCCGCCCGGCTCTTCGCCTGCCAGCGTGCTGGCGGCTTGTTCCCGCGACATCGACAGGATGTGCAAGGGCCGATCGGGCCTTTATGCGGCGCGCGCCTGCCTGTCCGAAAACAAGGGCCACCTGTCGCAGCGTTGCCTGGTGGACCTTGCCGCCCTGCCCCCGTCCAGCGTGCCGGCCTGCAGCCATTCGCCGGTGTGCGACAACCGCCTTGGTCCCACGCGCGAATCCTTGAAGCGCGTGCTGTGGGACCAGGATGCGGGCACCACCTACGATTATCCCTTCGACCTGCCGATGGGCGGGGGCGGCGCCACCGGTGTGGGCATCGATTCCAAAGGAAACATCTGGGTGCTGCAACGCGCGGCCGCCGGCCAGCCGCAGCTGTTCCAGTTCAATGCCGCGTTCAAGCTGGTGCGCACCGTACCCGACAGCGTGATCGGCCGGCTGGAAAAAGGCCATGGCATCAAGGTCGATCCCCAGGACCATGTCTGGATCAGCGATGCCAATGGCGGAATCGTCCTGGAACTGAGCCCGGAAGGAAACCTGCTGCGCACCATCGGAGTGCGCGGCAAGCGCGGCGACTGGAACAGCCGCCAGCAGCTTTTATGGCAGCCGCTGGACGTGGCCTTCGGCAAGGCCGGCGACATCTACATCGCCCAGGGCCATGCCAACGAAAGTCCCAATGATGCTGGGCTGGAGCCCAACAATAAAATCGGCGCGGCGCGCATCCTGCACCTGGACCGCAGCGGCAAATTCCTGGGCCAATGGTATGGCAACCAGATCGGGCCGGGAAAATTCAGCATGGCGCACGGCGTCGCGGTGGACCCGAAGAATGGCGATGTGTGGATCGGCGACCGCGAGGAGTACCGCCTGGTGATCTACAGCCATGATGGCCAGTTCAAGAAAACCATCGCCATGCCCAACCTGGTTTGCGCCATCGCGTTCGACCCCAACGGCGATCCCTGGATTTCCACCGGCCGCGACGGGCAGCTTCTGAAACTGGACCGGGATGGAAAAGTCTTGAGCGCGGTAGGGCGCGGATCGGGGATCGGCACCGGCCAGTTCATCGAAGCGACCTACATGGCCTGGGACAAGGCCGGCAATCTTTATTCCGGCGACACCAGCGTGGGCCGTGTCACCCGCATTTCCTCAGGCAAGCGGCGTCCATAACACCGCGTCGATGTTGGGAGCACCAGTCACTAACATCACCAGCCGATCGAAGCCCAAAGCGACACCGCTGGCCGGCGGCATATGCGCCAATGCCGCCAAAAATCCTCATCCAGCGGATAGCGGGTGCCGTAACGCTGCGCCTTCTTGGCCATTTCGATTTCGAAACGGGCGCGCTGCTGGACAGGATCGGTCAGCTCGCCAAAGCCGTTGGCCAGTTCGACGCCGCAGGCATAAAGCTCGAACCGTTCGGCCACGCGGGCGTCGCGCGCGCTGACCCGCGCCAACGCCGCTTCACACACCGGATATTCGTAAAGGATACAGGGCCGCTCCAAACCCAGCCTGGGTTCGACGCGAAGGGTGAGGATCTTGGCGAAAATGTCCGACCAGTCGTCGTCGTCCGACACCGGAATGCCGCCGCGCCGGGCGCGGCTGCGCAACGCATCGGCGTCACCCACGCCATCCTCGGACAGCGTCGCCAGAAGATCGATGCCCGCCAGGTGCGTGAAAGCGTCCGCCACCGTGAGCCGGTCGGCAGGCGCGCGCGGATCGCACTGGGCTTCGCGGTGGCGCAAGGCTTCCACCCCCACCACATCGGCCGCCAGCCACAGCAGCGCCAGGCAATCCTTGATCACGGACTGGTAATCTTGCCGCGCCCGGTACCATTCCAGCATGGTGAATTCGGGGGCGTGCAGCCTGCCGCGCTCGCGGTTGCGGAACACGCGGGCGAAATCGAAAAACTTCTCTTCCCCCGCCGCCAGCAGCTTCTTGGAAGCAAACTCCGGCGAGGTGTGCAGGTACAGCGCCTGCCCTTCCCCATCGGGGCCCGTCAGGCGGGTCTCAAAAGCATGCAGATGGGTCTCGTTCCCCGGGGACCGAACGAGCGCCCCGCACTCCACTTCGGTAAAGCCCTGGGTCTCGAAATGGGCCCGGAAAGCGGCCTTTACCCGCCCCCGCTGAAGCAGCAGGGGCCGCCGGTCGGCATGGGTTTGCGGGCTCCACCAAGGCATTTTGACCTCTCCTGCCCCCCCTGCTATAGCCCCCGGCAAATCCGCCGATTTGAGAGGTTTCCAGTGGTTTCGGTTATCGCCAGCTCTGTGCGCAAAGGCAATGTCCTGGAGAAGGACGGCAAGCTCTATCTCGTCATCACCGCCGAGAATATTCATCCCGGCAAGGGCACGCCCGTCACCCACCTGGAAATGCGCCGCATCAGCGACGGCGTGAAGACCGTGGAACGCCTGCGCACCACCGACAGTGTCGAGAAGGCCTTTGTCGAGCACCAGGACTTCCAGTACCTGTACCAGGACGGCGAACAATATGTGTTCATGCAGCCCGAAACCTTCGACCAGCTGCATGTCGGGTCCGATGTGGTGGGCGATGCCGCGCCCTACCTGACCGAAAACATGGACGTGCAGTTGCAGCTGTTCGAAGGCAACGCCATTTCCATCGAAATTCCCCAGCGCGCGACGTTCGAGATCGTGGACACCGAACCGGTGGTGAAGGGCCAGACCGCGTCCGGCTCGTTCAAGCCGGCCATGCTGTCCAATGGCGTCAAGACCATGGTGCCCACCCACATCACCACCGGCACCCGCGTGGTGGTGATGACGGCGGACGGCTCCTATGTGGAACGGGCGAAGGACTAATTCCGAAGTGGCATGGCTTTTCCGGAACGGCCCGCACTAAGCTTGCGGGCCGTTTTGTTTTGAGGGCGCCATGGCCAAACGCATCGACCCGCAAACCCTGCCGTTCGTCACCGGCACTTTTTATCCGCCGCCCTATGACCAACCCTGCCGCGCGCGGCAGCGGCGCAGGCTGGGCGATGCCGCCGGGCTGACGCAATTTGGCGTAAACCTTCTGCGGCTGCCCGCCGGCGCCTGGTCCAGCCAGCGCCATTGGCATTTCCGCCAGGACGAGTTCATTTATGTGCTGGAAGGCGAAGTGGTGCTGGTCTCCGACGCGGGCGAGGAAATCCTAAAAGCCGGGGACTGCGCTGGATTCAAGGCCGGCGACGAAGACGGCCACCACCTGCAGAACCGTTCAGGCGCCGACGCTGTGATCCTGGAGGTCGGTACGCGCGTAGAAGGCGACGGCGCGTCCTATCCTGGCATCGATCTGGCGCATCCTGCCGATGGCGTGCCGGCGATGTACACACACACGGACGGCACGCCTTATACGGACATCCGGCGGCGTGGCCCCGACACGGAGGACTGACATGAAACGCCTGCTGATCTGTGCCGCGCTGCTGCTCTCCACACCCGCCTTCGCGGCCCTGAAGGTCGGTGACAAGGCGCCGGATTTCACCGTGCCCGCTACCCTGGGCGGAAAGGAATTCACCTTCCATCTGGCCGATGCCCTGAAGAAGGGGCCGGTGGTGGTGTATTTCTATCCCGCCGCCTTCACTGCCGGTTGCACCGTCGAGGCGCACGATTTCGCCGTCGCCATGCCCCAATACCAGGCGCTGGGCGCCAGCGTGATCGGCGTCAGCCATGATGATATCGGCACCCTGAACAAGTTTTCCGTCAGCGAATGCCAAAGCAAGTTCCCCGTGGCCGCCGACCAGGACCGCCGCGTGATGAAAAGCTATGACGCGACCATGAGCATGCTGCTGTCCTATGCCAGCCGCACATCCTATGTCGTGTCACAGGATGGCAAGATCGCTTTTGCCTATAGCGACCTGGATCCGGAAGGCCATGTCAGCAAGACGCTGAAGGCGGTTCAGGGCCTGAAACACTAGCGGAAATTGATCTCCACCAGCACGCCTTCGGGATCGGGCACAAACAGCTGCTTGATCCCGCCGCCCGGCACCACGCGCTCGCGGAAGTTTGTGCCGGCCTTGGTCAGCCGCGCCTTCATCGCATCGAAATCATCGCCCTGGAACGCCACATGGTCGAAGGGCCCGGTATCGGTGCCGCCCGATCCCGGCTCGCCGCCCCAGGCGCTGCCCTTGTCGGCGGCCTCCACCAGATGGATCACCGGCACCCCGCCCAGATACAGCCAATGGCCGCGGAAGGGAAAATCGGGGCGATCGCCTTCGGTCAGGCCGATCAGGTCACAATAAAAATCGCGGGTACGCTGGCGATGCGCGCAGCGGATGGTGACATGCTCCAGAGCCAGAACGCCCATATTTTCATTCCTTTTACGGCCAAAGCCCGGTCGCCGGGTGCAGTGGCACCTTACCCCGGCCAGAACCCCATGCTAGCGTTCGGGCGCCCAATTTCGAGGACACACCCCATGAAAAAGCAGCTTGTGATTGCCCTGATGGCCGCCTTCTGCGCCAGCCCCGCCTTTGCCGCCCTGAAGGTCGGCGACACCGCCCCGGATTTTTCCGCGCAGGGCAGCCTGGGCGGCAAGCCCTTCAACTTCCATCTCAAGGACGCCCTGAAGAAGGGCCCGGTGGTGGTGTATTTCTATCCCAGCGCCTACACCGGCGGCTGCGATCTGGAAGCCCATACTTTCGCGGAAGAATCCGACAAGTTCAAAACCGCCGGCGCCAGCATCATCGGCGTATCGGCCGATGACCTGACCCGCCTGCACAAATTCTCGGCCGATCCGGCCTTCTGCGCCGGCAAGTTCCCCATCGCGTCCGACGCCGACACCAAGATCGCCCAGTCCTATGCCCTGAACGTCACTCCGCCCCGCGCCGGCGCCAAGGACGTCAACCAGGTCGAGATCAATCACGCCTTCATCGAGCGCGTGACGTATGTGATCGGCAAGGACGGCAAGATCATGGCGGTGATGTCGTCCAAGGCGGACGGCCTGTCGCCCGACCAGCATGTCACCAAGTCGCTGGAAATGGTTTCGGCCAAGTAAGTACGAGCCCAAATGCAAAAGGCCCGGCTTTCGCGCCGGGCCTTTTTGTTTGTTCAGAAGGTTGAACGTCCCGCCCGGACTTTTTCGGCCGGCGCTTCAAACATCGCCCGCGCCGCCTGGCCGCTGCGGCTGACAATCACCACTCCATCGCCGCCATTCACCGTCAGGCTGCGATCCGGGGAGTTGATGCTGTCGCCGCTCTGGCGGTTGAGCTGCACGACGAAGAACTTGCCTTCGGCCCGCCGCTCGATCTGTTCGATGGAAAGACCGGTCAACGCGCCTTTTTCCGGCGCCACCACCACCGCCATGTCCAGCCCCATGCCGCGCAGCGATCGTTCAAGCGCGCTGAACATTTCGGAGGACCGCAACATGCGCGCGGTTTCCGGGAACAGGATCAGTTCGGCAATGCGTTCGGCGCCGATATGGGTGGGCAACACCACCTTGTTGGCGCCAGCCTGCAAGAGCTTGCTTTCGGTGGAAGGCATCTCGCCCCGGGCGATGATTTCGATCCCCGGATTCAACGCTCGCGCCGACAGGGTGATGAAGACATTGGCCGCGTCGTTGGGCAGCACGCTGGCCAGGGTCCGCGCCCGCTCAACCCCGGCTTCGATCAGGGACTTTTCGCTGGTGGCATCGCCCACCAGGCACAGGTAACCCAGCTCGCGCACCGCAACCGCCCGCTTCTCATCGCTTTCCAGCACCACGAAGGGCGCTGCCCCCGCCTTCAGCTCCTTGGCCAGCATGGCGCCGATGCGGCCAAAGCCGATCACGATCACATGGTTCTGGAGTTTGTCGATTTCCGCTTTCACGCGCCGGCCTCCGAAGATCTGTTGCAGCTGGTTGATGGTGAGAAACTGGACCAGGGCGCCGGTCAGAAGGATCATGCCGGTACAGCCGGTGATCATCAGCGCCACGGTCACGGCGTGCAGGTACGGCGTATTGATGGGATGCACCTCGCCGTAACCGACGGTGTAGACGGTCAGGAGCACCATGTAGCTGGCATCGGCCAGGCTCCAGCCCGCGGCCATATAGGCCAGCGTCGCCAGCACGATCACCGCGCCCATGAAGATGATGATGGACACCAGGGTGCGCCCCGGTGAGCCCAGCAATTCCATGACACCCCCGCGCCCCGGGCTGGAACAGCCTGTTCCCGCCGTGTGCTGTGGCGATGTTGACACGCAATGATGCTGCGGTGCAATATTCGGTAAAAATACAGTAATATCAATGCCTTATTGTTGCTGAAATATCACGCCGGCGTGACCCAGATACGTCTTTGTGACAGGCGTGACTCTTGCTCTAGTTCAAGCGGGCGTGCGCTCAAGCGGAGGGGATCCGAACAAGCTGTGTCCGACAATGCCGCCGGTGGAAAGCACCGGCACGTACGTGAAACGCAAAGCCGGGTGCAGTTGTGAAACGCCTTTTCCTGAAGTTTGCCGTTGCCGCTTTTGTGATGGCGCCGCTTTGCGCCCAGGCTGGCGCCAACAATACAGACAGGCCGGTTTCCAACTTCACTCCCCAGGCCGCCGAGCTGGCGCGTGGCGTTACCCGTGATGTGATCAGCTTCTTTGGTTTTGGCGAAAGCCAGGCCAACAATCCCACCGATCCCCAGCCGGTCGCCGAAACGCCCGCGCCGCAGCCCGTGGCCGAAGCGCCCCAGGCTCCGGTAAAGACCCAGATCATGGCGCGCGAATTCCCGTCGATGCCCGTGCTGCCCGACGCAGCCGCGCCGCCGCGCCTGGCGGCCGTGGCCGCGACCGCCCCGTCGGTGGAAACACCGCTGCGCCGCCTGTTCTGCGTGGAATATGCCCGCATGCGCTCCGGCCTGGCGGTGTTCGGCGACGCCAAACATTGGTGGGAGCGAGCCAAGAACATCTATGCCCGCATGTCCCATCCGGTCGAAGAAGCAGTGATGGTGTTCTCCGGCTCCAAGCGGCTGAAGCGCGGCCATGTCGCGGTGGTGACCGATATCGTCAGCCCCCGCCAGATCATCGTCGACCAGGCCAACTGGCAGAACAAGGGCGAGATCGACCACGCCACCCCCGTGCTGGATGTCAGCGAAGCCAATGACTGGAGCCGGGTGCGGGTCTGGGATATGCGCTCGCAGGGCTTTGGCAGCCACGTCTATGCCATCAGCGGCTTCATCGCCAAGGGCTTGACGACCGCCTCGCGCGACTGATCCGCGGTTTTGCCCTATAGTTCGGGCATGTCCGGGCCCCAGGTTTCCATCATCACGCCGACCTTTAACCGCCACGCGCTGCTGCGCGCGCAATACGACATCGTGAATGCGCAGAGCTTTCAGGATTTCGAGTGGCTGATCCTGGATGACGGTCCTTCGCCATCGGAATTTTTCCAGCAACTCTCAGATCCGCGCATCCATTACACCCATCTGGGCGAAGCGCCGATGCTGGTATCGGCCAAGCGCAACTGGCTGTGCGAACGGGCCAAGGCGCCGGTGATCGCCCAGTTCGATGATGACGACTATTACGCGCCCGGTTATCTGGACACCATGCTGGCGCGTCTGGAATCAACCGGCGCCGACATCACCAAATTGTCGGGCTGGTTCGTCTATTCGGCGCAACTGAAGCGCCTGGGTTATTGGGACACCGCCAACACGCTGGGACTGCATTTCACCTTCGGGCCCGAGCCGATGCTGAACGCTTTCTTCAACCAGACGGCGCCGGACACCATGAAGAACAATTACGCCGGCTATGGCTTCAGCTATGTCTTCAAGAAGTCGATGTGGGAAACTGCACCCTTCCCGCATGTGAAATACGCCTCCGACTTCGGATTCGTCGCAGCCGCCCGGGACAAAGGCTGCCGGCTGGACCATTTCGCGGATCGCGAGGGCTTGTGCCTGCACGTGCTGCGTACCGACAACATGTCCAAGAGCTTCCCGCAGTATCTGCTACCGGACTTCATGCTGAAGAAATTGTTTCCAGCGGATTTGTCAGCACTGCTCGATCACTGAAAAGCTTGAAATGCAAAAAGCCCCGCTGGATTTCTCCAGCGGGGCTTTTCGTGAATTGTGTTGGCGGGTCTCTGTTTGTCTTTCAGTCCTTGGCAGACCTGGCAGCGTTCTACTCTCCCGCGGCTTGAGCCGCAGTACCATGGACGCAGAAGGCTTTGACGGCCGAGTTCGGAATGGGA
>JAXMEA010000010.1:0-102064 GCA_046348525.1 Alphaproteobacteria bacterium
GAAGAAGGTTGTCGGTCCGCAGACTGCCGCCATCATCATCGAGCCCCTGCAGGGCGAAAGCGGCGTCAAGCAAATCGCGCCCGATTTCCTGCGCGCCCTGCGCAAGCTTTGCGACGATGAGGGCATCCTGCTGATCTTCGACGAGATCCAGACGGGCCTGGGCCGTACCGGCAAGTTCTTCGCCCATGACTGGCTGGGCATCACGCCCGACATCATGACGGTGGCCAAGGCGCTGGGCGGCGGTTTTCCCGTCGGCGCCGTGCTGGCCACGGCCGAAGCCGCCAAAGGCATGACGGTGGGTACCCACGGCACCACCTATGGCGGCAACCCGCTGGCCATGGCGGTGGGCAATGAGGCCATCGACATGATCCTGGAGCCGGGCTTCCTGGACCATGTGAACAAGGTTGCCGGCTACCTGCACCAGCAGCTGGGTGCGCTGACCGCGTCCCATCCGGGCGTGTTCGAAAGCGTGCGCGGCCAGGGGCTGATGATCGGGCTGAAGATGAAGACCGACGCTGCCGCCTTCATTGCCGCCGCCCGCGCGAACGGGCTGGTGGTGCTGCCGGCCGGCGACAATGTCGTGCGATTGCTGCCGCCTTTGACTTTGACCGAAGAGGAGGCCCGCGAGGGCCTGGACCTGTTGAACAAGACCGCTTCCCAGGTGGAAGCGCAGAAAGCTGCCGCCCAATGAACGCGCCCCACATCACCAAGCCCAAGCACTTCCTGGACCTGTCGGACCATGACAGCGCCACCCTGACGGCCATCATCGCCGATGCGAAAAAGCGCAAGGCCTCGCGCGCCGGCAAGTCCAAGGGCGCGCCCGATGCCGACCAGCCGATGAATGGCAAGACGCTTGCGATGATCTTCGACAAGCAGTCCACCCGCACGCGCATCTCCTTCGACATGGCGGCGCGGCAGCTGGGCGGTTCGTCCCTGATGCTGACCGGCAATGAAATGCAGCTGGCGCGCGAGGAAACCATTGCCGACACCGCGAGGGTCATCTCGCGCTATGTCGATGCCGTGATGATCCGCTTGCTGGACCATGAGATGGTCGAGGACCTGGCGGCCCATGCCTCCATCCCGGTGATCAACGGCCTGACCAAGTGGTCGCATCCCTGCCAGATCATGGCGGACGTCCTGACCTATGAGGAGCACAAGGGCTCCATCGCGGGCGCGAAGGTGTGCTGGACCGGCGACGGCAACAATGTGCTGACGTCCTGGGTGCATGCCGCGGTGAAGTTCGGCTTCACCCTGAACGTGGCCAGCCCCCGCGAATTGACGGTGGACCAGGAAACCCGCGACTGGGCAGCGTCCTCCGGCCTGGTGCATTTCACCACCGATGCGCGGGCCGCCGCCGAAGGCGCCGATTGCGTCGTCACCGACACCTGGGTGTCGATGGGCGACGACAATGCCACCAAGCGCCAGAACCTGCTCAAGCCCTTCCAGGTGAACAGCGAGCTGATGACGCTGGCGAAAAAAGACGCCATCTTCATGCACTGCCTGCCGGCCCATCGCGGCGACGAGGTCACCGACCAGGTCATCGACGGCCCGCAATCGGTGGTGTTCGACGAGGCGGAAAACCGCCTGCACGCACAGAAGGCAATCCTGGCCTGGGCCTTGTCCTAAGGCGCTTTCTTGAAAACGGGGCAGGGCCGCGCCATATAGCGGTTCATGCCTGACAAGATGGAACCTGCGTCGCCTTATGGCGACTTTGTCCTGCCGTTCGATATCGCCAAGGCCGGCGTTCGCGGGCGTTTGGTGCGCCTGGACGCGGCCTCCGCGCGCGCCCTGAGCGCCCATGCCCTGCCGGAAGCCGCTGCCCGGGTGGCCGGCGAGACCGTGGCGCTGGGCGCATTGCTGGGCACGGCGTTGAAGCTGGACGGCCGGCTGACCATCCAGACCAAGGGCGATGGCCCGCTGGACCTGGTGACCGCCGACTATTACGGCGCCGATGAAGTGCGCGCCCGCGGCGTGCGCGGCTATGCCCGTCTGGACAATGACCGGTTCGAAAAACTGGCGGACAAGGATTTCGCCGCGCTGGCGGGCAAGGGCGCACTGGCCATCACCATCGAACCGAAAGTCGGCGGCAAGACCTATCAGGGCATTGTCGAGCTGTCGGTGGACGGCATCGCCGCATCGGCAGAGACCTATTTCGCCCAGTCCGAGCAGCTGCCCACCGTCATCAAGCTGGCGGCCGCGCCACTTTATGTGGCGGGCGATCCCCTGCCGCACTGGCGCGCGGGCGGCATCATGCTGCAGATGACGCCGGATGCGGCCAAACAGGGCGTGGAAACACAGTCCGACGATTGGGACCGGCTGTCGCTGCTGCTCAAGACCGTCGAAGACCTGGAACTGGTGGACACCAGTCTGGCGCCCGAAACCCTGTTGTGGCGCCTGTTCCACGAGGACGAAGTGCGGGTGCAGCCGCCCGAGCCGGTGGTGTTCCGCTGCGACTGCAACGCCGACCGCATCACCACGGTGCTGAAGTCTTACGCACCGGACGACCGCGCCGGCTTGGCCGATCCCGACGGAATCATTCGCGCGCGCTGCGAGTTTTGCGGCAAGACGCACGAGATCGGACCGGAGGCGCTGGCATGAGCAAGGCCGGCCGCGCCGTTGCTCATTTTGCCGCCCGCCGCATAACCGGACGGGTGCTGCGCCGCGCGGGATTGTTGCGGTTCGTGCCCAGCGGCTTCCTGGCGGCCGTAATCGCGGAAGGCTTGCTGCTGGCCTGGACGGAACTGCGCAAGCGGCCCGATGTCAGGAAGCGGCTTTGGCGATCACTTTTCGCAGGAAGCTTTCGCAGGCTTCCAGTTCGCTGAGTTCGCAGAACTCGTCCGGCCGGTGTGCCTGGTCGATGGAGCCGGGGCCGCAGATCACGGCCGGGATACCGTAATTCTGGAAGTGACCGGCCTCGGTGCCGTACGCCACCGCTTCCACCTGGTTGGCGCCGGTCAGCTCGCGCGCCAGGCGGATGGCGGCGGAATCCTCGTCCATCACCAGGCCGGGATATTGGGCGTGCAGCACGGTGTCGAAGGCCGCTTCCGGCGCGCGGCGCTGGTATTTGGGCAGGACTTCTGCGGCGGCGCGTTCCTTCACGCGGGTGATGATGGCGCCTGCGTCGCGGTCGGGCAGGGCGCGGTATTCCCAGGTCACTTCCGCTTCCTTGGCCAGGATGTTCACCGCGGTGCCGCCATGGATAACAGTCGCTTGCACGGTGGAATGGGGCGGATCGAAACGCGGATCGGTGTCGGCGCGCAACTCGTCCCACACCTTGTCCAGAAGCGTGACGAACTCCCCCGCCATCATTACGGCATTGGCGCCTTTTTCGGGGCCGCTGGAATGATGCTCGCGGCCGCAGCAGCGGGTCACCAGCTTGGCGCCGCCCTTGTGCGCGCCCACGATCTTCATCAGGGTCGGTTCGCCGATGATCGCCAGCGCCGGTTTCAGGTTCCGCGCCTGCAGATCGTCCAGCAACCCCTTCACCCCGGCGCAGCCGACTTCTTCATCGTAGGACAGCGCAAAATGAATGGGCTTTTTCAGTTTCGCCCGTGCGATTTCCGGCGCCAGCGCCAGCGCGGTGCCGACAAAGCCTTTCATGTCGCAAGCGCCGCGGCCGAACAGTTTGCTGCCGCGCACTTCCGGCTTGAAGGGATCGGATGACCAGTCCTGGCCGTCCACGGGCACCACATCGGTGTGGCCTGACAGGACAAAGCCGCCATCGCCGTCCGGGCCGATGGTGGCGAACAGGTTGGCCTTGGCGCCGCTGGCATCATAGGTGCGCCGGCAGCGCGCGCCGGCTTTTTCCAGCAGGCCTTGTGCGTAATCGATCAGCGCCAGGTTGGAGTCGCGGCTGGTGGTGTCGAACGCGATCAGGTCCTTGACGACATCCAGGCTGCTCATCGGTCCTGCTTGCTCGCCGGATTGCCGATGATGTTGAGGAATTCGCGGCGGGTGTCGGAGTTGTCGCGGAAGGCGCCCAGCATGGTCGACGTCACCATGGTGACGCCGGTCTTATGCACACCGCGGGTGGTCATGCACTGGTGCGCCGCCTCGATCACCACCGCTACGCCCTTGGGGCGCAGGACTTTTTCGATGGTATTGGCGATCTGGGCGTTCATCTTCTCCTGCACCTGCAGGCGGCGGGCATAGGCTTCCACCACCCGCGCCAGCTTGGAAATGCCGACCACGCGGTTGGTGGGCAGATAGCCGACATGGGCGCGGCCGATAATGGGTGCCAGGTGATGCTCGCAATGGCTCTCGAAGCGGATATCGCGCAAGATCACCATGTCGTCATAGCCTTCGATCTCCTCGAAGGTGCGGGTGAGATACTCCTCCGGGTCCTGGCCGTAGCCCGAAAACCAGTCCTCGAACGCCTTGGCGACGCGGGCGGGGGTATCGGCCAGGCCTTCGCGCGACGGGTCGTCGCCGGCCCAGCGCAACAGGGTGTGGACGGCCTTTTCGGCCTCTTCGCGGGTTGGCTTGCTCATGGCGAAGTTTCGCCCGTGCGCGCGGGCGTTTCAACCGTAAGCTCGTTATGGCGAAGTGTTTTATAGTCGCTCCGGCTCACGCCGAGGCTTAGTGAATCTGCCTACGTTCGTAGGGGCTTTCCAGCAGGAAAGCGGGGATTTCGGCCTCGAAGCTTTCGCCCGAGACGGTCATCATCTGGTAATGGCCGCTCATGGTGCCTGATGCGGTCTCCAGCGGGCAACCCGACGTGTACTGGAAGCTTTCGCCCGGCGGGATCACCGGCTGGGCGCCGACCACGCCGTCGGCGCGCACTTCCTGCACCCGGCCCGCGCCGTCCATGATGTTCCAGTAGCGCGACAGCAGCTGCACCGTCTCCTTGCCGCGATTTTCGATGGTCACGGTATAGGACCAGACATAGCGGTCGTCTTCCGGGTCCGACTGGTCGTCCAGATAGGCCGGGCGCACCGACACACGAATGGCGCGGGTCTCCAGAGCGTACTGGTGGCCCAGGGCTTCTTCCAACTCGGTATGCTCGGCGAAAAACATGCGGCAATTATCGTTTGGGGGGACAGGCTGCGCAAGCGGCAATTGCGCACAATGGTGAACGGCCAAAAATGTCAGGAATTACCGGGGTTCGACCGCCACCTGGGTCTTCACCGAATTGGCGATGAAGCAGGCTTCGTGCGCCAGATGGTGAATTTGTTCCAGGGTCGCGGCATCGGCGCTGCACACCACCTTTGGCCGCAGGATGACGCGGGTGATCCAGAGTTTGCCCCCACTTCCATTCTTGGAGTCATTTTCCAGAAAGCCTACGGCATCATCCTCGTAAGATTGTACCGTGACCTTCTTCTTGGTGCAGATCGCCAGGAAGCTCAGCATGTGGCAGGACGACAGCGCCGCCACCAGCATGTCTTCCGGATCGGCGTGCTTGCCATCGCCCTTGTAGGCGGGCGAAGCACTGGCGCCGACATCCTGCGCGCCCTTGAACAGGATCTGGTGCTCGCGCGGATAGGTTTCATAGGTGAAGGGCTTGCCGCCATCATTCCAGGTCAGGCGAATCTTGTGCTCGGCCATCCTATTTAATCCTTCAGGCCACCTTCAGGGCCTGATCTAGGTCTTCACAAAGATCCTGCGCGTCTTCCAGCCCCACCGACAGGCGCAGCATGCCGCTGGTGACGCCGGCGGCGGCGCGCGCCTCGGGCGTCATCTTCTGGTGGGTGGTGGTTTCGGGATGGGTCAGCAGGCTCTTGGAATCGCCCAGATTGTTGGAGATGTCGATCAGGCCCAGCGCATTGGCCAGCTTGAACGCCGCCGTCTTGCCGCCGGCTATTTCGAACGCGACCACGCCGCCGCCGCCATCCATTTGTGTCTTGGCCAGGTTGTGTTGGGGATGGTCGGGGCGGAAAGGATACAGGACGCGCGTCACTTTCTTGTTGCTGGCCAGGAAGTCGGCGACGGTCTGCGCATTCTCGCAATGCTGCTTCATGCGCAGCTCCAGAGTCTCCAGGCTCTTGAGATGCAGCCAGGCATTGAAGGGGCTGATGGTGGGGCCGGTGTTGCGCAGGAACTGCTGCAAATTCTCGTCCAGGAAATCCTGACGGCACAGGATCATGCCGCCCATGGCGCGCCCCTGGCCGTCGATGAACTTGGTGGAGGAATGCACCACGATGTGGGCGCCGAACTCCATCGGCCGCTGCAGGGCAGGGCTGGCGAACGCATTGTCCACCACCAAGCGCGCGCCGCGGCTTTCCGCGATCTTGGCCACGGCGGCGATGTCCACGATGGACAGCGTGGGATTGGACGGTGTCTCGACGAACAGCAGCTTGGTTTCCGGGCGCATCGCCGCCGCCCAGGCCGACAGGTCGCTGCCTTCGACGAAGGTGGTGGTGATGCCGAAGCGCGGCAAAACCGTTTCCAGCACATAGCGGCAGGAGCCGAACAGCGCGCTGGCGGAAACGACATGATCCCCCGTCTTCAATCCGGCCAGGAACACGGCGGTGACGGCGGCCATGCCGGTGGCGGTGGCGCGCGCGGCGGGCGCCCCTTCCAGCTGCGCCATGCGTTCCTCGAACATCGAAATGGTCGGGTTGGCCAGGCGGGTATATTGATAGCCGGGGCTTTCGCCCTTGAAGCGGGCCTCGGCTTCCTCTGCCGCGTCATAGGCATAGCCGGCGGTGAAGATCAGCGGCTCGCAAGTTTCCTGGAAGCTGGTGCGCACCTGTCCGCCCCGCACCGCCAAGGTGCGCTTGCGCCATTTGCCCGGTTTCTTGTTGGTCGCCATAAGTCCTTGTCCTTATTGGCCCGACTTATTTGATCGGCCTACCGCTTTGCTACTTGAGGCCGTTGTCGCGCGGTTGCCCGTAGGGGGTCAAGAACATAAGGTTCATGCGGGATTCGCAGGGCTAGGAAGGTCCATGAAACGCCTGTTTCTGCTGCGCCATGCCAAGGCCCAGCCACAGGATGGTGGCACCAGGAGCGTAGGCGTGAGCCGGAGCGGCCATTAAATGAAGAGGCTATTCCTTCTCAGGCACGCCAAAGCGCAGCCGGCCGACGGAGGTACCGAAGACTTCGACCGGCCCCTGATGCTGGTGGGGATGCAGGATGCCGGCGCCATGGCGCGTTACCTGCGCAAGAGCGACTACAAGATAGACCTGATCCTGTGCTCTTCGGCGGTGCGCACCACCCAGACCGCCGAACTGGTGCTGCAGCAGCTGGAAAGCGAGATCGAGTATCGCGAGAATCTCTACCTGGCCGACGCCGCCAGGATCGTGGCGGCGGTGCGCGGCGCGCCGGTTGCGGTATCGTCACTGATGATCGTGGGCCACAATCCGGGTTTGGAAGCCTGCGCCGGCCTGCTCGCGCGCGAGCCGGTGCGCCGAAAGGAACGGGCGCGGCATGAGGCGCTGGAAGAAAAATTCCCCACCTGCGCCCTGGCGGTGCTGGATTTCGATGTCGGCCGCTGGCGCGACGTGGCGCAGGGCAGCGGCAAGCTGGCGGAATTCGTGCGCCCCAAAGACCTGTAAGCGCGCTTTCGCACCCACCAATTGAATAAAATTCGGGGTGGCGGCCAAACCGATGGTTTGGCTTTTACGTCTAACCTTGCGCCATGGATCAAGACGTTCATCTGGAAAAGGTCCTGCGGTGCCGCAAATGCTTTCGCACCGGCATGGCCACCTGGGAAGCGACCCAGACCGGGCAAAAGGCGCTGCTGGCGCTGTCGCCGGGCTTTCACCGCCGCGCGCGCCTGCCGCTGAGTTTGCCGCCGGAAATTGTGTGTGATTGCGGCACGGCCCAGCCGGACCACGACTAGGCCAGAATCAGGACTGAATCGTCCGCTTCTGCTTCTGGGTCGCCAGCTTTTTCCAGCCGAAGCCGATTTCCGGCGTCAGTTCGCCCATCAGCCGCGTCGTGCGGGTGGCGACGCGCGCCCCGCCCATCGCTTCATAGAAGAAACAGGCATTGTTGCGCGCATGCGCCCAGATCAGGCAGGAGCGCAGCTTGCGTTCCTTGAAGGCGTCGAATGCGCCGGCCATCAGGGCGCGGCCGGCGCCACGGCCCACAAAGCTGGGATCGACATAGAGCGTGTAGATTTCGCCTTCAAAACCGACGCCGCCGTCGCGCGCCGCGCCCAGGCTGCACAGGCCGATGGCGCCATACGTGGCGTCTTCCGCCACCAGCACCGTGCCGCCGCCCTTGATGGTGTTTTGCCAGCGCGCGGCATGGCTTTTGTGCGACATGGCGGCAAGCAGGGCATGGGAAATCACGCCCGCGTAAGTGTCCTGCCAGGATTCGATGTAGATGCGCGCCAGGTCTGCGGCATCATCAGGCCGCGCGGTACGAACACTCAGCGCGAGTTCGTTCATGGGTCAAGCGTGCGGCAAACATTTGGGCGCCGCAAGAGTCATTTCGCCGCAAAGCGAAAAATTTATGACTTGATGTTTCAACGAAGCAGGCTGCGCCGCCAGAACGCCACAATCACCCCAGGATGGGCTTATCTTGAACGCGGGCAAGGAATTTCGCATTCTGCTCGCCGCCTTGCCCGTAATGTTTGGCAGTGGACCAGTCGGCGATCTGGGAAAAATGCGCCGCGATGTCGTCGGCGCTGGCATTCCTGCCCAGATTGACGCCATCGGTTTCCATGATCTGGGCGGCGGCAAAGGCGCCGGCGGCGGCAGTCAGAATCATGCCGGTGGGCGCGTCTTCCGACGCCAGATAGACCACGGCGGGCGAAACGAATTCAGGCTTGAGCATTTCCAGCACCGCCGGCGGCATCAGCGCCTCGGTCATGCGGGTGGCGGCGACCGGACAGACGGCGTTGACCCTGATATTGTCCTTGGCGCCCTCCAGCTTCAGCGAGTTCATGAAGCCCACCAGCGACAGCTTGGCGGCGCCGTAATTGGTCTGGCCGAAATTGCCGTACAGGCCGGTGGAGGAAGTGGTGACCACGATGCGGCCATAGCCTTGCGCCTTCATGATGTCCCACACCGCCTTGCAGGGTTTCACAGTGCCCAGCAGGTGCACGTCCATCACGGCGGTGAAATCCTTGAGTTCCATCTTGCCGAAGCTCTTGTCGCGCAGGATGCCGGCATTGGCGATCAGGATATCGATGCGGCCCCATGTATCCATGGTCTGCTTGACCAGGTGGGCCACGCCGGCGTCATCGCTGACCGAGGCGCCATTGGCGATGGCTTCGCCGCCCGCCGCCTTGATCTCGGCCACCACTTTTTCGGCCGCCGCCGAATTGCCGCCGGTGCCGTCCAGCGAGCCGCCCAAATCATTGATGACCACCTTGGCGCCCAGTCTGGCGAAGGCCAATGCATGCGCCCGGCCGAGCCCGCCGCCGGCGCCGGTGACGATGACGACTTTGTCCTTGAAGGAAATGGCCATGGCGAAGCTCCCAAATAAGTCTTGTCTGATGGTCGCTCCGGCTCACGCCGACGCTCCATATGAACGCTCAGGATGGCGTTGGGATGCTTTGCGGGTCAAGGCGGCGGCCAAAATGCCGGCGCAGCCTGGCAGCGGTGGGCAATTCGATGACTTCCGCCAGGAAGGCGCCCCACAGCACGCAGGCGATGACAAGACCTAGCGGTTCCAGCCACCAGATTAGGTCCGAAAAGCGCGTACCCAGCACTACCGCATCCGGCGCGGGATAGACGCGCTGTTCCAGGAAGCGAATGCCCAGCAGCCAGGCGGTCTGTCCCAGATAGATGGCATAGGACCATTCCCCCAGCTGCTGCGGCAATTTCATCTGCAGCAGGCGCGCCAGAAGACCGCGGTCAAAAGCCAGTGCGAGAACCAGCATCATCAGCGGCAGCACGGTGAAGATATCCATACGTGTGTGCGACCAGCCCGTGTTCATCACGATATATCCCAGCATCGCCAGCAGCAGCAGTTGCAGGATCGAATGGCCCCATTCCGGCAGCCGGTCGCGCGCCTTGAGGCGGCGAAACAGCACTGCCATGCCCATGCCGATGGAAAAATCCGATAGGCCGCGCAGCACGCCATTATGGAAGGTGATGTCCAATCCGTGTTTCGATGTCAGAAGCAGCGTGGTCAGGCCGGCCAACCCGGCCGCGATCAGCGCAAAGCCCCGCCACAGCCTGCCTTCCGCCAGCCACAGCAGGGCAGGGAAAATCAGGCACAGGAAGAACTCCACGCTGACGAACCAGGACACGCCGTTCCAGGTCAGCGAGCCCATCGTGTTCCAGGCCTGGACCAGAAACAGGCTGAGCCAGAATCCCCTGATGCTGACATCCTGGTGATATTTGGCGTCGAAGATCGAATAATAGCCGCCATGCGCCGCCAGCGCGCGCAAGCCGATCACCATCGCCAGCAGCAGCAGCAGCATGAACAGGTGCAGGGGGTACAGGCGGATCAACCGCGCCCGCAGGAACGCGATATAGCCGGAGCGGCGCAGCAAGTCTTTCAGCCGCGGCCAATAGGCGTGGGTGAGGATGAAGCCGGACAGGACGAAGAAGAACTCCACCCACAGGTAACCGCGGGTGGCCAGGAAATCGAGCGGCCGCCAGCCGGAGTAATGATGGCCCTCGCTGAAGTGAAACATCACCACCACCAGCGGCGGAAAGGCGCGCGCGCCCGCAAGCGCGCCAATTTTTCCCGAACCTGCCGTTTTTCCGGTCACGTTGTTTCCCCCGTTTGTGACAGTATCCCCAGCGCGTGCTGCTGTCATGCGGGCTCGCAGGTTACGAAAAATCGTGTAGCGTGGCGGCGGGATCTGCTGGCTGGGGGCCGCGTGTTACCGCATCTGCAATCGGCGCTGGGAATCTGCGCCATCATCGCGCTGGCCTGGGCCCTGTCCGAGGACCGCGCCAAATTTTCCTGGCGCATGGTGCTGGGCACCCTTGCCCTGCAGGCCGGGATCGCGCTGGTGATGCTGAAGCTGCCCGTGCTGCGGGATGCCCTGTTCCGGCTCAATGGCGTGGCGACCGCGCTGTCCACCGCCACCGGCGCGGGCACCAGCTTCATCTTCGGCTATATCGGCGGGGGGCCGGCGCCTTTCACCGTCACAAACCCGGCCAACATGATCAACCTGGCCTTCTCCATCCTGCCGCTGGTGATGGTGATCGGCGCGCTGTCGGCCATCCTGTGGCACTGGCGGATATTGCCAGCCATCGTCCACGCGTTGGCGGCCGTGCTTCGCCGGACCCTTGGGCTGGGCGGTGCGGTATGCCTCAGCGCCGCGGCCACGGTGTTCCTGGGCAATATCGAAGGCCAGCTGGTGATCCGGCCCTATCTGGCGCGGCTGACCCGCACCGAACTGTTCATCCTGATGACGGTGGGCCTGGCGGTGATCGCGGGCACCGTGTTCGTGCTCTATGCCACCATCCTGAAGGATGTATTGCCTGGCGCGCTGGGACACATACTGGTGGCCTCGCTGATGTCGCTGCCGGCCGGCGTGCTGATCGCGCGCATCATGGTGCCGGGCCCCGCAGACACCGACCTCAGCGAGAAAGAAGAAAGCGTGCATTACCGCTCCACCATGGACGCCATGGCGCAGGGGACAGAGGACGGGCTCAAGATCTATCTCCAGATCCTGGCAATGCTGATTGTGATGACGTCGCTGATGGCGCTGGCCAACGCCATTCTGGGCCACCTGCCGGCTGTGGGCGGCGCGCCGTTGACCCTGGAAAGGATGCTGGGCTGGCTGTTCGCGCCTTTTGTTTGGCTCCTGGGCGTGCCGGCGTCCCAGGCGGGCGCGGCGGGCGGGCTGATGGGCATCAAGATCATCCTGACCGAGCTGGTGGCGTATCTGCGGCTGGCGGGTTTGCCTGCCGGGACGCTGGATGCGCGCAGCACCCAGATCATTGTCTATGCCATGTGCGGTTTCGCCAATTTCGCCAGTGTCGGCATCCTGATCGCGGGCATGAGCGCGCTTATCCCCGACCGCCGCAACGAAGTTGTTTCCCTGTCGCTCAAGGCGCTGGTGGCGGGAACCATGGCCAGCGGCCTGTCGGGCGCCATGATTGGGTTGCTGCCCTTCTGAGAGCCGCTTAAAATCGCGCCATGCGCCCTTGGCTGGCTTTTTTCCTGTTCGTGCTGGCCGGATGCGCCCCCAATTTCGGGCCAGCCATCGAGGCGCGCGTGACCCCTGTGCTGAGTGACGAGATTTTGACCGCGCGTGACGGCGCGCAGTTGCATTTGCGCCGATGGGAAGCCGAAGTGGCGCCCCGCGCCGTGATCGTGGCGCTGCATGGCATGAGCGATTATTCCAACGCCTTCGACATGCCGGGCCGGGAATGGGCAAAGGCGGGCATCACGACACTGGCCTATGACCAGCGCGGCTTTGGCCGCAACGACAATCCGGGCGTGTGGGCCGGCGCCGACACCATGCGCAGCGATTTGAACGACGCGGTGGCGGCGGCGCGCAGCCGCTATCCCGGCGTGCCGGTTTATGCCTTGGGCGAAAGCATGGGCGGGGCGGTAGTACTGACCTCATTGGCCTCCGCGACACCGCCTGCGGTCGATGGCGCGATCCTGGTGGCGCCGGCGGTATGGTCGCGCGGCGACATGCCGATGTTGTATCGCGTGGCGCTGTTCCTGGGCGCGCATCTGCTCCCCAACATGATCCTGTCCAACAATGCCGCCAGCTCGGTGGTGAAGATCACACCATCCGATAACATTCCCATGCTGATCGCGCTGGGCAAGGACCCGCTGTTCCAGAAACGTACCCGCACCGCCACCCTGTTCGGGCTGGTGAATTTGATGGACGAGGCGCGCAGTGCCCCCGACCAGATCAAAGCCGCGCCGCCGATCCTGTTCCTGTATGGCGCCAATGACCAGATCATCCCGGCCAAGCCGACAGAGGCGGTTATCGCGGCATTGGGAACCAGGGCCAGGGTGCACAAATACCCGCAGGGTTATCACATGTTGCTGCGGGACCTGGACCGCGCGCTGGTGCACAAGGATGTGGTGGACTGGGTTCTGGCGCGAAAGTCCGCTCAGGGAACCAGCAGCGGCAACAAATAGGCGCTTTGGCCGTTATCGCTTCGGAACCCTTTCGGAGCAAAAATACATGGCCAATACCACCAACGACCTGCGCAATGGCCGCCCCGGCGGCGACGGCAACACCAATGCCAAGCTGCCGGGTCATACCGATCAGGTCATGCCGACCGAACCTGCGAACCAGCATGCAGTCAATCCGGGCGTAGGCAGCAAGGCCGGCGTTGCCGAGGGCCAGGTCACCAAGTCCAACTAACGAACCACTCCCGCCCACCAGGGCGGCCATCAGCTAAGTCCGCCTTTGCGGGCGGCACGGGGATGGCGATATGCTTTCCAGGCGGGAAGCATTTCGCCTCCCCGTTTTTATGGCTGGGGATCATGCCACATATCTGGCCCACCTTTGACTGGGCCGATCCGCTTTTGCTGGAAGCCTCGTTGCGCGAGGAGGAAAAGCTGGTGCGCGACAGCGCGCGCGGCTTTGCCCAGTCGCGCCTGATGCCGCGGGTGCGGGACATGCACCGCGACGAAAGCTTCGATCGGGGGATTTTGAAAGAAATGGGATCGCTGGGACTGCTTGGCAGCACCCAGGAAGAATTCGGCGGCGTCTCGCCCGTGGCCTATGGCCTGATCGCGCGGGAAGTAGAGCGGGTGGATTCGGCCTTCCGCTCTTCGCTGTCGGTGCAGTCGAGTCTCGTCATGCATCCCATCCATGAATTCGGCAGCGACGCGCAGAAGAAGAAGTATATGCCCAAGCTGGGGGCGGGCGACTGGATCGGATGCTTTGGCCTGACAGAGCCCGAAGCCGGCTCCGATCCGGGCGCGATGCAAACTAAAGCCGTGAGGACGGCAGACGGTTTTGTCCTGAACGGCACCAAGACCTGGATCACCCACGCGCCGGTAGCCGATGTGTTTGTGGTCTGGGCCAAGCTGGATGGCCGCGTCAAAGGCTTCATCCTGGAACGCGGTGACAAGGGCCTGACCACGCCCAAGATCGACGGGAAATTCTCCTTGCGCGCATCGGTTACCGGCCAGATCGCGATGAATGATGTTGTGATCCCCACGGACCGCATGCTGCCGAACGCGGATGGCATGAAGGCGCCGTTCGCCTGCCTCAACCATGCGCGGTTCGGCATCTCCTGGGGCGCGATGGGCGCGGCGGAATTCTGTTGGCATGCGGCGCGCAGCTATGGGCTGGAGCGCAAGCAGTTTGGCAGGCCCCTGGCCGCCAACCAGCTGTATCAGAAGAAGCTGGCCGACATGCAGACCGAAATCGCGCTGGGGTTGAACGCCTGCCTGCAGGCTGGCCGCCTGATGGAGCAGGGCAGGCTGGCGCCCGAAGCCATCAGCCTTCTGAAACGCAACAATGCCGGCAAGGCGCTGGACATCGCGCGCGCCGCCCGCGACATGCATGGCGGCAATGGCGTGGCCGATGATTATCATGTGGTGCGGCACCTGCTGAACCTGGAAGCCGTCAACACCTATGAAGGCACTCATGACATTCATGCCCTGGTGCTGGGCCGGGCCCAGACGGGTATTTCCGCTTTCTGATTTCACCATGGGCGGCCTTGAGCCGCCCATCCAGAGCAACAGGCGAGATTGTCCCGTCGGCCCTGGATGGCCGGGTCAAGCCCGGCCATGGTGGAGGTGTTATTGAACCTCTGGCAGAGCGGAGGATTTGCGGGCATAAAGCCCCCGATTTCCCAAGGTCTTCCCATGAGCCTGTCTTCCCCGCGCGTCGTCAATATCAAGGACCTGCGCCGCCTGGCGCGCGCCCGCCTGCCCGACGGGGTGTTCGATTACCTGGACGGCGCCGCCGACGATGAAGTCACGTTGAAAGACAGCGAGAAGGCCTTCCAGGAAGTGCTGTTCAAGCCGCGCTTCGCGGTGGCCAACCCATCCTGCGATCTTTCGGTCACGGTGCTGGGCCAGAAACTGGACTTGCCGTTTCTGCTGGCGCCGATCGGCTATTCCCGCCTGATGCATCCGCGCGGCGAGCTGGCGGCCTCGCGCGCCGCTGGCAAAAACGGCACCGCTTATATCCTCTCAACAATGTCCGGCCACACAATCGAAGATGTGAAGGCGGAATCCAGTGGCCCGACCTTTTATCAGCTGTATCTCGCCGGCGGCCGCGCCGCCGCCGAGGGCGCGATCCACCGCGCCAAGGCGGCCGGCTACAAGGGCCTGTTCGTCACCATCGACACGCCGGTGGCCGGCAACCGTGAGCGCGACTTCCGCAACGGCATGAAAGAACTGATGGGCAGAAGCTGGCTGGCCAAGGCCAAGTATGTCCCCAACATCCTGGCGCATCCGTGCTGGCTGGCCGGCTTCATCGCCGACGGCATGACACGGCCGTTCCCCAACATCGTGGTGCCGGGCTCCGGCCCGCTGGCTGCGACCGACGTGGCGGCAGCGCTGGAATCGGCACAGGTGTCCTGGACCGACCTGAAGTGGATTCGCGAATTGTGGGATGGCCCCATCGTGATGAAGGGCGTGATGACCATCGAGGATGCCAAGCGTTCGGTGGATCATGGCGCCCAGGGCATTGTGGTCTCCACCCATGCCGGTCGTCAGCTCGACGGTGTGGCGGGAAGCTTGCGCGTGTTGCCGGGCATCCTGGAAGCGGTGGGCGGCCAGACCGAAGTGCTGTTTGATGGCGGCATCCGCCGCGGCAGCGACATGGTCAAAGCACTGGCGATGGGCGCCAAGGCGTGTCTGTTGGGGCGCGGTTATGCCTATGGCATGGCGGCGGCCGGCGATGCCGGCATCGAACGCGCCATCGAGATTTTCCGCGCCGACATCGTGCGCACGCTTAAGCTTTTGGGCTGCCCCAGCATTTCGGCGCTGGATCCAAGCTATATCGCCCTGCGTCCCGGTTTCCGCGTCGACTAATCCCATCCCTCCCTCAAGGGAAGGGCGGGTTCAAATCTTAAACCGCCACATCCAGCCCATGTCGTCGCACGCATACATGTAGTCGCCCACCAGCTTGGCGCCATGGATCACCGGCGAGTCGTCGGGCAGCTGCACCCGTTCGAAGATGTTTCCCGTCACCGCGTCGTGGTGGAAGAAGGCGTTCAGGTTGGAATCCGATGACCAGATGGTCTTCTTGCCCGCGCCCCAGCTCATGCCGTGGGTGCGGTTGCCCGGTACCGGCCAGCTCGATCTCACCTTCCAGGTCTTCTTGTTGATGGTGAAGATCGCGCGTGCCGGCGGCACGGCGGTGATCAGATAATCGCCGTCCACCAGGATCGCATGCGCGCCGGTGCCGCCTGAGCCTTCCTCGGCATTCAGCGGCAATTGTCCCGGCGGCAGGCCCTTGCCGGTGTTGTTGCCGACATTGCCGGTCATGGCCGGGCCGATGCCGCGCGGCTTGTCCGGCCATGCGGGCTTGAGCGGCGAGGAACGGCCCTTGGGATCATCCTCGCGCTCATAAATGCGGCCCGCGCCGGGCGTGATGTATTTGGCGATGGTCTTGCCCTTCAGGTCGCAATGCACGATCAGCGAATTGTGGGTGGACGTGATCCACATCGTCTCGCCGTCCTGCACCAGCCCGCTTGGGCCCACCACGTCGGCCTGGAACTCGCGCACGGTCGAGCCGTCCTTGATGTTGATCAGGGTGATCCAGTGTTCGGCGCCCTGGTCCACGATCCACATCTGATCCGGATTGTCTGTCAGCGCCAATCCGTTGGGTTGGCCGTGCTTGGTCTTGTAGAGGATCTCGATCTTGCTGGCCGCACGCGTCTTGATCGCACCATAGGCGGGCAGGCACGGCGGATGCGCGGCCTGCGCCATCGCAGGCAAGGCGGCGGCCGGCGAGACGGCAGCGGCGGTAAGGAAATCTCTGCGTTTCATCATTCGCTCCTTACGCCGGCTCGATCTTGAAAACCCAACCCGCATGCGGGCTGTCACCATTGGGCCAGCCGGGATGGATGCCGGCATCGCAGCTGATCAAAGTGCCATTGTGGAATTCCAGGCCATGCGGATCGCAGGAGCCGGGCAGGAAGTCATAGGTCGCCGCGATCTGGCCGGTCTTGCCGTCATAGCGCACCAGGCCGGGCTTGCCTTCCTTGTAGTTGCGGCTGTCATTGCCCAGCACCAGCCAGATATCGCCCTTGTCGTCGATGGTGAGGTCATGGGTGCGCGGCTTGTCCGGCGAGGTGTAGGTCGAAATTGCCACTTCCGGCGTCCAGGTCTTGGGATCGACGCGCATCAACAGCTTGGGCCGCAGCGCCGCGATCCACAGCTTGCCGTTATGCCATTGCGCACCATGGCTGCCGCCGCCGTCCTGTCCGGGCAGGGCGAGCGGAATCTGGCGGTGGCTGATTTCCTTGCTGTTCATGTCGACCTGGAAGCAGCCCTGCGGTGCCTGGTTCGCCATCATCCAGACATAGCCGTCGCCATAGGCCATGCCCGAACAGTTGCGGCAGTTGGTCATGACGGTCTTGAGCAGCTTGCCGTTCCAGTCCACCAGCCAGGCGGCTTCGCGCAGATCATCCGGCTCGGGCAGGCCGTAACGCTTGGCGCCTTCGCCCGACAATTTCTGCTGCGCGATCCACAGGCCTTCCGGCGCCACCGCCAATCCGTTGCCGTACCCCTTCGGATATTTGAACATCCGCGTGGTCTTCATCATGTAATGCGGAATCTTGCGCTCGGGGTTCAGCCCGTTGGCCGGCGCCTGTTGCGCCATGGCTGCACCGCTGGCCAGCGCGGCGCCGATCGTGCCCGTCATGAAGGTGCGTTTGTTCAGCATATTGTTTCCCCTTGCCTGCGCTGTGCGCTTTTTCTGGCGGGGATGCTGGTCCAAAAGGCGAGGGAAGCAAAGAGGCTAAACGTGCTGCAACAGCGAGACGCTACCAGCCCTTGTCGCCAAAATGAGAGGTATAGAGTGGTCCGGCCTCGGCCTTGATCTCGGCGCCCAGCTTCAGGCCCAGGGCGCGTGCGCTGGCGATGTGGTCGGTGCCCAGCGCCACGCTGTCTTGCCGCCGCCAGCGATGCTGGCCGTCCGGCGTCAGGACTTCGCCCAGAAAGTGCAGGGTGCCGCCGTCGATATGCGCCGTCGCCGCAATGGGCGTGCGGCAGGAACCGTCCAGCGCTTCCAGGAAGGCGCGCTCGGCGGTGGTGGTGACGGCGTGTTCGGCGATGTTGATCTGGGCGAGCCGCGCGATGGTCTGCGCATCGTCGCTGCGGCAGGTGATCGCCAGCGCGCCCTGTCCCGGCGCGGGCGGCATGGCTTCGGCATCGACGATGGAGGCGGCGTGCTTTTCCAGGCCCAGCCGCTTCAATCCGGCCAGCGCCAGATAGGTGGCGTCGAACGCACCGCTTTCGATCTTGGCCAGCCGCGTTTCCACCCGGCCGCGCAGCAATTCCACTTTCAGGTCGGGGCGGGCGTGCAGTGTCTGGGCCTGGCGGCGCAGGGAAGCGGTGCCGACCGTGGCGCCGGCCGGCAATTCCATCAGTGTCCTGGCGCGCGTGGCGATGAAACCGTCGCGCGCATCCTCACGCGCCGGAACACAGGCCAGCAGCAGTCCCTCCGGCATCCGCGTGGGCAGGTCCTTCATGGAATGGACGGCGATGTCGATGCGCCCGTCCAGCAAGGCTTCATCCAGTTCCTTGGTGAACAGGCCCTTGCCGCCCTGGTCCTGCAAGCGGCCCTGAATCTTGTCGCCGCTGGTCATGAAAGTCTGGATCGCGTCTTCGCCCAGCCCCAACATCCGTGCCACCAGCCGCGACTGGGCCACCGCCAGGGGCGAACCGCGGGAGCCGAGCTTCATTTCCACTCCGCAACAGGTGGCATGGACGACAGGATGCTTTCGACATTGCCGCCGGTCTTCAGGCCGAAATGGGTGCCGCGGTCATACAATAGATTGAACTCGACATAGCGGCCGCGCCATTTGGCCTGTTCGTGGCGCTCTTCCTCGGTCCAGGCTTCGGGCATGCGGCGGGCGATGATCTGGGGCTGGATGTCCAGGAAGGCTTCGCCGACCGCTTGCGTGAAAGCGAAGTCGCGCGCCCAGTCGCCGCTGTCATGGTGGTCATAGAAAATGCCCCCCACGCCCCGCGGCTCCATGCGGTGCGGCAGCCAGAAATAGGTGTCGGCCCATTTCTTGTACTTGGGAAACCATTCGGTGTTGAAACCGTCACAGGCTTTCTTCAGCCGCTGGTGGAAATCCACCGTGTCGGGATGGCGCGGGGTGCGCGCCGCATCCAGGGTCGGGTTCAAATCCGCGCCGCCGCCGAACCAATGTTCGGTGGTCACGATCATGCGGGTGTTCATGTGCACCGCAGGCACCCGCGGGTTCTTCATATGGGCGATCAGGCTGATGCCGCTGGCCCAGAAGCGCGGGTCTTCGTTCGCGCCTTTCACCTGCTTGGCGAAGTCGGGCGAAAACGCCCCGAACACGGTGGAGGTATGCACGCCTACCTTCTCGAACAGCCGGCCGCGCATCATGCCCATGACGCCGCCGCCTTCACCTTCGCCGCGCGACCAGGGGGTTTTGACGAACCGTCCGGCCTCGCCGGGATAGAGATGGGCGGGCGCCACGTCTTCCAGCGCCTCGAACGCCGCCATGATGCGGTCGCGCAGAGTCTCGAACCAGGCGCGCGCCTGCGCTTTGCGGGTTTCCATCTCACTCATGCCGGGGCTTTTAGCCGGTCCCGGGTGCCCGCACCATTGTTTTTGAGGTCGCGCCCCGCCATTCTCGCCGAACAAAAGGCCGCAAAAGCGGCGCGTGGAGGGGACATGAAATTCCGTGCCGTAACGATGCTGCTGCTTCTGTCCGGCACCGCCTGGGCAGCAGTGGACCAGCCGGGCCAGCATTTCCTGCTCAAGCCGTCAGACCTGCCCAAGCCCTATGCCAGCCCGGCCGTGGCTAACAACAACGAAGTGATTGCGCGCCCGGCCGGCGTGATGCCGCGCGCGCCCAAGGGCTTCAAGGTTTCGATCTATGCCGACAAGCTCACCATCCCGCGCTTCCTGGCGGTGGCGCCCAATGGCGATGTCTTTGTTTCGGAGCGCAAGATTGGCGCGATCACTCTGCTGCGCGATCCCAAGGGCACCGGCGTCGCCAGTGAACGCTTCACCTTCGCCGAAGGCCTGCACAATCCCTCCGGCATCGCCGTTCATGACGGTTTTGTGTATATCAGCGACCAGATCGCCATCTGGCGCACGCCTTATGTGGCGGGCGCCACCAAGGCGGGCAAGCTGGAGCAGGTGACCAAGGCGCCGGACCTGCGCAATTTCGGCATGCACGGCACCCGCAACTTCGCCATCGCGCCGGATGGTTCGATGTTCGTGGAGATGGGGAGCCGCGATAATGTCTCGGAATTCCAGCCGGGCGCCAAGATCTTCCAGATCAAGGATGGCCAGCTGGTCGATTATGCCAGCGGCATCCGCAACCCGGTGGGCATCGCCTTCTATCCGGGCACGCGCGATCTGTTCGTCGCCACCAATGAGCGTGACGGGCTGGGCGACAACCTGCCCCCGGACTTCTTCACCTATGTGAAGCCGGGCGGCTTTTATGGCTATCCCTGGAGCTATACCGGCCAGATGCCCGATCCCGATTTGGGCGCCAAGCGGCCCGACATGGTGGCCAAGGCGATCACGCCCGACGTGCTGTTTCCGGCGCACAGCGCGCCGACGGGACTGGCTTTCTATACCGGCGATTCCTTCCCTGCCGATTACAAGGGCGACGCCTTCGTGTCGCTGCATGGCTCGTGGAACACCAGCCAGCCGCATGGCTACAAGGTGGTGCGCATCCGCATGAAGAATGGCCGTCCCGTCGGCGGCTATGACAATTTCCTGGTCGGCTTCTGGGATGGCGTTTCGAAAAATCCGCCCAAGGCCTGGGGCCGCCCCGTCGGTTTGGCGGTGGCAAAGGATGGCAGCCTGCTGGTTGCCGACGACCAGGGCCAGACCATCTGGAAAGTCAGTTATACGGGGAAGAAGTGATGCAGAACCGCCGCAACGTCATCGCTTCGGGTTTGGCGCTGGCCGCCGCGCCTGCGCTGGCCAAGGATGCCAAGGTGAATTTCACGGTCCCGGATGGTGCCTGCGACAGCCATCATCACATCTATGATCCGCGCTTTCCCTACAATCCCAATGCGGTGCTGACACCGCCTTACGCAACGGTCAGCGACTACAGGGCGCTGCAGAAGCGGCTGGGGACCAGCCGCAATGTAATGGTCCAGCCCAGCACCTATGGCACCGACAATAGCTGCCTATTGGATGTGCTGGCGCAGATGGGCGAGAACGCCCGCGCCGTCTGCGTCGTCAACAGCTCGGTCACCGATGCGGAACTGAAAAAGCTGCATGCCGCCGGTACGCGCGGGGTGCGCATCCAGTTCGGCCTGGGCAATCCTGTGGGCGCCGATGAAGTGATGCCACTGGCCAAGCGCATCGCCGCCATGGGCTGGCACATCCAGACCAACATGCCGCCGGAGCAGTTGGTGGCAATGGAGTCCACATTGCTCGGCTTGCCGTGTCCGGTGATCGTCGATCACCTGGGCCGCGCGGTGGATGCCAGGGGTCCGCAATATGTCACCGTGCGCAAGCTGCTGGACAGCGGTCATGGCTGGGTCAAGCTGTCGGGCGCCTATCTGTATGGCGGGGGCACCGCGCCCGATTATGCCGGCGCCAGCGAAGCGGCCATGGGTTACCTGAAAGCCGCGCCGGAGCGTTGCGTCTGGGGCAGCGACTGGCCGCATCCCGACGCCACCAAGAAGCTGAACCCGGTGGCGATGCCCGACGACGTCACCTTGCTGAACCTGATGCCCAAATGGGCGCCTTCGCCCGCGCTGCGCCATCGCATCCTGGTGGAGAATCCGGAAACGTTTTACGGCTTCGATCCGAAGAAGCGCCCAAAAGCGCTTTAGCCCAGCATCGCTTCGTAAGCGGCTTCGATGGCCTTGCGGAAACGTTCGCTGTCGAACAGCGGCGTTGTCAGGCGGTTGCGGGCCAGCTTCTCTCTGGTGGCTTTCAGCAAGGCGGGATTGCGTGCCAGTTCCAGCGCCCGTTCCTCATACCTCTGCGGGGTTTCCGCGACCAGTTCCATCAGGTCAACCGCCTTCAGCAGGCTGGCGGCGACGCGGCCAGGAAACGCCTTGCCGTAACAGGTGACCACGGGCAGCCCCGCCCACAGCGCATCGCTGCAGGTGGTGTGGGCGTTGTAGGGCAGGGTGTCCAGGAACAGGTCGGCCAGCTGGTGCCGCGCCAGGTGCGCCTCTGCCAACAGTTTGGGCGCGAATACCAGCCTGTTGGGATCGATACCGCGGGCTTGCGCTTCCTTGCGAAGGTTTGCGGCATGCGGTCCATCCATCAGCCACAACACGCTGTCCTCGACCTGCGATAGCAGCCGCATCCAGATGTCGAACACCGGCGCGGCGATCTTCCAGCTGTTGTTGAAGCAGCAAAAGACAAAACCCTTTTTGGGCAAGCCTGCTTCGGCACGTGACGGCGCCGGCGGCACGGCGCGGGTCGTATCGGTGACCTGGTAGGTGTCGGGCAGGTGGATGATCTTCTCGCGGATATGGGCCTGCTGGTCGCTGGGCAGGACGATGCGGTCCGCCAGCAGCACATCCATGAACTCCGCTCCGGTCGTGCCCGGATAGACCAGGTAATTCACCTGCACCGTCGCCGGCCGCCAAGCGAAAATGCCTTGCCGCGCCTCGGCGGTATGGCCATTCAGGTCCACGGCGATGTCGATTTCCATGGCGCGCAGCATGTTGGCGACTTCCGCGTCGCTTTTGCCGCGCACATCCTCGAAGCGGTCGAAGGCTTTTTTCAGCCGCGCGCGCATGGCGCTGCCGTCATCGGGACCAAAGGCGATGGCGGTGACCTCGAAGCGGCTGCGGTCATGACGTTCGAACAATTCCACCATCAGCCTGGACGTAGGATGCTCATGGAAGTCGGCCGACAGATAGGCCAGCCGGATCTTGTCATGGCCATAGCGTTTTCCATCCCGCAAGGCGGGACGTTGTGGCACGAACCGGCGCACCATGCTTTCGGCGCAGCGCCGCTGCAGGGCGGCGTCATCGCTATAGCCCATCAGCACAAAAGGCTGGATCACGCTGCGCCCGCCCGGCGCGTTCTGGATCACCTGCGGCGTCAGCGCCTGGACGCGGGCAAAATCGCAAAGGATGCGCGCCACCTGGGCGGCGCCGTTCAGGGCATGGGGGTGTGCGGGATTGGATGCCAGCGTGGCTTCATAGGCCGCCAGCGCTTCGTCCAGCCGGCCCATGTCGCGCAGCACATTGGCCTTCACATACAGCGCCTCGGCAAAGCCGGGCTGCACCGCCAGCGCATGGTTTGCCCCCGCCAGCGCATCGGGCAGCTTTTTCAAGTCCCACAGGACGACGGCGGCATTGGTCAGGGCATTGTAATGACCGGGCGCCAGCGCAGCGGCCTGGCGGAAGCTGGCCAGCGCCTCGTCCAGCCGGTGCAGTCCCCGCAACGCCGTGCCGCGATTGTTCCAAACCCCGGCGAAATCCTGCCGCGTGGCCAGGACCTGTTCGTAATTCTCCAGCGCCGCTTCGAACTGTTTCAGCTCCAGAAGCAAGTTGCCGCGGTTGAACAGGGCTTCAAAGAAATTGGGCCGCGACGCCACCGCCTGGTCCAGGAAGGTCATGGCTTCGGCGGGGCGGCCCTGGCGCGCCACGATTGTGCCCAGGTTCACCAGCACTTCGGGTATCTGGCCCGGAATCTGGCGGTACAGCCGTTCGGCCTCGGCCAGATTGCCGGCGCGCTGGGCCGCCATGGCCCGGTTGTAAAGTTCCTGACTCATCAGTGACCCGTAACACGTCGCACATAGAATTGCGCAAAGGCTTCGGCGTCGGAATGCAGGCACACTTGCGCATTGGGCGCGCCCGGGCCTTCGACCGTGTTGCCGGCATCATCCACCGTGATGTGCAGCGGCGTCAGCGGGCACAGTGAGGGCTGCAGCAACGACGCCAATGTCATGGGATCATAGAGAATGGGCGTGGGCGAACGGGTGCCGGCGCGCCATTCATAATACAGCCCGGCCAGGATGTTGGTCAGCATGCTGCCATGGGAGAACAGGGCGGTGCGCGCCGCTTCCTGGAATTTCAGGTTGGCGGTGGAATCCAGCGGCATCACTTTCAAACTCACGCCGGAGGCGAACAGTTTCTTGGCGCCGGCGATGTCTTTCTTGATGTTCCATTCCGGGTGCGGCGCGATCGGCGGGGCCACGCCATAAGGATCGTTCATGGTGCGGATCGAGCCGCCCATGATGACGACCTGTTTCAGCATCTTGAACGCTACCGGGTCCTTGTCGATCATCGCGCCCACATTGGGCAAGGGGCCGATGGCGACCAATGTCACCTGGCCCGGATATTTGCGCGCCTGGCCCAGCACGAAATCCACCGAATTGAGATGCGGACGGGCGGGTACATTGCCGCCTTCGGCATAACGGCGCTGACTGAAGCCGCTCAGGTTCACGTTGGTCTGCGCACCCATGGCCACGGGAATGTCGCTGCGGCCAAGTTCGCCCAGCATGCGGTCGAACAGCCTGGCGCGGGTGGGCGTGTCGCCAAAGGCGGCCGAGACGCCCAGGATTTCGAATTCCGGGCTGGACAGAGCCAGGCCCAGCGCAAAGGCGTCGTCAATGTCATCGCCGATATCGGCGTCGATGATGATCTTTTCGCGGCCCTGGGCCTGTGCGGGCGTGCCGGCGATTAAAAAAGCGGCAGCGGCAATGCCTAAAATCCTGCGCATGGTCCATCCCCATTTGTTTTGCCGCCATGATGCCGGGTCCGGGGCGGCAAGGTCAAAGCCCGTATTGACCGCATGGTGACAAAAACGGTCACATGCCCACGCCATCCTGCCGCCCAGCCGAGGAGAGTTACCCATGCCCAGCATCACCACCAAGGACGGCGTCGAGATTTTCTACAAGGACTGGGGATCGGGTCAGCCGATCGTTTTTTCCCATGGCTGGCCGCTGTCGTCCGACGATTGGGACGCGCAGATGCTGTTCTTCCTGGGCAAGGGCTTTCGCGTCATCGCCCACGACCGGCGCGGCCATGGCCGTTCCACGCAAACCGCCGATGGTCACGACATGGACCATTACTCCGCCGACTTGGCAGCGCTGACGGCGCATCTGGACTTGAAAGGCGCCGTGCATGTCGGCCATTCCACCGGCGGCGGCGAGGTGGTGGCTTACCTGGGCCGTCATGGCGAAAGCCGCGTGTCCAAGGCAGCCATCATCAGCGCGGTGCCGCCGCTGATGGTCAAGACACAAGCGAACCCAGACGGCCTGCCCAAGGCCGTGTTCGACGACCTGCAGGCGCAACTGGCGGCCAATCGCTCGAAATTCTACCGCGACATACCTGAAGGGCCTTTCTATGGTTTCAACCGGCCGGGCGTGAAATCCCAGGAATCCGCCATCGCCAATTGGTGGCGGCAGGGCATGATGGGCGGCGCCAAGGCGCATTACGACGGCATCGTGGCCTTTTCGCAGACCGACTTTACCGAAGATCTGAAGAAGATCACCGTGCCGGTGCTGGTGATGCACAGCAAGGACGACCAGATCGTGCCCTATGTCGCCTCCGGACCGAATAGCGCCAAGCTACTCAAGAATGGCACGCTCAAGACCTATGAGGATTTCCCGCACGGCATGATCACCACCCAGGCCGACACCATCAACGCCGATCTTCTGGCCTTCATCAAAGGATGATCCCGATGAAAGCGCTGATTGCCGTTTGCCTGTTGCTTGTCGCACCTGCGCTGGCGGCCGAGGCGCCGCCTGCGAAAGTCAGCCCGCTGATGGCGCAGGCGCTGGCCAATGCGCCCGGCCAGACCCTGACCGCGGTGACGGTCAATTATCCCCCCGGCGGCAAGTCGTCGGCCCACAGGCATCCGGGCAGCGTCTTTGTCTATGTCATCAGCGGCAAGGTGCGCTCGCAGGTGTCCACGGGCGGGCCGGAGAAGATCTATGGCCCAGGCGAAACCTTCTTCGAGCCGCAGGGCAGCACCCATCTGGTCAGCGAGAATGCCAGCGCCACCGAGCCGGCCAGCATCCTGGCGGTATTCGTGGCGCCCACTGGCGCGACGCTGACCATGCCGGTGATGCACGACATGAAAGACATGAAATAGCGTGATGCGTTTTCTGTTGCTGTCTCTGTTTTTGGGACTTTGCGCGCCGGCGCTGGCGGCCGATGAGGCGCTCAGCCCGGCAGCCAATGCGGCTTTCCTCGCCGCCAACGCGGCAAAGCCCGGCACCATCACCCGTCCCAGCGGCTTGCAATACCGCGTGTTGCGCAGCGGCACCGGAAAGCGGCCCACCGCCAATGACGTGGCGCGCATCGCCTATGTCATCAAGCTGATCAATGGCGCCTTAGTGGACAGCACCACGCCGGTGCTGCCGGCATCGGTGCAGGTCAGCACCATTTCGCTGGCCGGCCTGGCCGAGGCGGTGCCGCTGATGCATGAAGGCGATCGCTGGCAGCTGGTGATCCCGCCCAACCTGGCCTTTGGCCCCAAGGGCTCGGCCAATGGCTCGGTGGGACCGAACCAGGTGCTGGTGATGGATCTGAACCTGGTCTCCACGGCACCGCCGCAGCCGGGGCAGACTTTGTCCGAGAGCCCATTCTCGCTATGGGGCAATGGCCGCGAGAATGGCGCGGCCTTTACGCTCAAGAACTAGGCTTGAGCAGGTAATGGTTGACGCCCCAGGCGTCGCCATCCTTGAAGCCGAAGCTTTCGGCGGTCGCCAGAAAGAACATGCGCCAGCGACGCCGCCACACGCCGGCCTCGGCGCCGTAAACGTCTTTCAGGATGGGATCGATCGGCGCGCGGTTGGCGTCGAACAGTTCCAGCCATTGCAGCGCGGTGCGCTTGTAGTGGCTGCCGCTCCAGCGCCATTCGGATTCCACCGTGAAAAGGTCGGAGAATTGCCGGATCAGTCCCACGGTCGGCATGATGCCACCGGTGAAGAAATGCTGGCCCATCCAGTCTTCCGGATCGCGCCAATCGTACCGTGCCGGGCGGTGGCGGTGGGTGAAGATGTGAATGAACAGCCGGCCATCCGGCTTGAGCCAGGTCTTCACCCGCGACAGCAGCGCCTGCCAGTTGGCCATATGCTCGAACATCTCCACCGACACGACACGGTCGAACACCTTGTCGGTGGTGAAGTCGTTCATGTCGCAGGTGATGACGGTCAGGTTGGTCAGGCCGCGCGCCCGCGCCTGCGCCTCGATATAGCCGCGCTGCGGCGCGGAATTGGACACCGAGGTGATACGCGCGCCGGGAAATTTTTCCGCCATGTACAGCGACAGCGAGCCCCAGCCGCAACCCAGTTCCAATACGTCTTGCCCGTTGGCGAGCCCGGCATGGGACACGGTTTCGGCCAAGGCGATGGCTTCGGCTTCGCCCAGTGTTTCGGTGCCCTTGGGATACAGGCAGCTGGAATATTTGCGGTGCGGCCCCAGGAACAATGTGAAGAATTGCGGCGGCAATTCGTAATGCTGCCGGTTGGCCGCGTCAGCATGTTCGGCGATGGCGTGGGCCGACATGGCGCGGGCGAAGGCCTCGTCGGTGCCGGGCGGGGTGACGGCGCTGTCATTGGCTGCGATCACCCGGCGCATCCCGGCGCGGATCACGAAATCGGGCAGCGGGGCCCGTTCGGCAAGGCTGGCGGCGGCGGTGGCGAAGCTCATGCAAAATCCTTGTTGCAGCTGCTTACGAAACAGGCGCTGCGGCGGATCATCTAAAGGGAAATATGGCGCGGGCGACAAGCCTGTACCGGGTTGCGCCCGTCTTTGGCCCATGACACGCTGACCCATAAGGGATGAGGGCACGCTTAAAAACGCCCTCCAAAAGGGGGTAAGGTCATGACGCGTTTTTCCAGGAAGTTTCTGCTTGCCGCCGGCGCTGCCGCGCTGGTGGCCGGATTTGGTGCCGGTCCGTCCGCTTTCCAGGCTGCGCAGGCCCAGGGCGGCGACATCATGGTGCCCAAGTTCGAGGTCGATCCCTTCTGGCCCAAGCCCTTGCCCAACAACTGGCGCCTGGCCATGGTCATCGGCCTGTCCATGGATGCCAAGGACAATGTCTGGATCGTCCACCGCCCCCAGACGCTTGAACAAAAGGAATCCTATGCCACCCGCGGCGAGGCAACCTGCTGCACCGCCGCCCCGGACGTGCTGGCCTTCGATCCCGCCGGCAACCTGATCCGCCACTGGGGCCGCGACGAGGTGAGGGGCAATGGCCATGACTGGCCCAGCTCCAACCATGGCATCACCGTGGCGCCGGACGGCAATATTTGGCTGGGCGGCAATGGCGCCTACCAGCCCATGCCGCCGCCGGGCAGCGCGGCGCAATTCTCCGCCCCGCCCAATGTGGTGCCGCCGCTCTATGCCGGCGGTGGGGTCGGCCAGTATCACGACAGCTTCATCCTGAAATTCACACCCGACGGCAAATATCTGGGCCAGATCGGCAAGGCCAATGGCAGCAAGGGCAGCCTGGACACCGAGAATGTGCGCGGCGTCGCCCAGATCCGCTTCCTGCCGAACAACGAGATGGTGCTGGCCGACGGCTATGGCAACAAGCGCATCTCGGTGTGGGATTCGGTCACCATGAAGTTCAAACGCATGTGGGGCGCTTATGGCCACAAGCCGGACGACACGCCGATCCCGCATTACGACGTGAACTCGCCGCAGTTCGGCAACCCGGTGCATTGCGCCCAGCCCAGCAATGACGGGCTGATCTATGTCTGCGACCGCACCAACAACCGCATCCAGGTCTTCAAGACCGATGGCACCTATGTGAAGCAGTTCGCGCTGGAGGTGAACACCAAGGGCGACGGTTCGCTTTGGGAGATGGCCTTCAGCCGCGATCCGGCGCAGAAGTTCATGTACATCTCCGACGGCGCCAACGAGAAGATCCATGTGCTGGATCGTGCGACCATGAAGGAGCTTTATTCCTTCGGTGGCGGCGGCCGTGGTCCGGGCCAGTTCTATGCGGTGCACTCCATCGTCACCGACACCAAGGGCAACATCTACACCACCGAGACCTATCGCGGTCAGCGGGTGCAGAAGTTCGTCTACAAGGGCATGGTGAAGTTGAGCACGCTGCTGAACCAGAAGGTTGTCGCCGGCAGCGTCATCAATGCCGGGGGCCCTGTCAGTCAGTAAGGCGGTCTCATGGTGAAACGCATTGCCATCGGCGCCGGGCTTTTCGCGGCGCTTGCCGTGCCCGGCGTGCTGCTGGTGGCGCAAGCCATGCCCCAGCCTGTAGCGGTGGTGAAGGCCGCGCCGGAAGCAGGCAAGCCTTTCGCCGCCATCTGCAAGTCGGGTGAGGTGGTGGACAGCCGCCCCGATCCGGCCTGGGTGGGCAAGAGCTTTGCCCGCGACAATTGTGAAGCCCCGCAGATGCCCGCGCAGATTAATGGGCTCACTGCCAGCCGGGAGGAAATCGTGGCCGGCATGGCGGCCATCAAGCGCTATGCCGCCGCCTCCGACGCCTATCAGCGCTGCATCCGCGATTTCGTCGCCGCCCGCCAGTCGCGGCCCGGCGCCGACCGGCCGGTGGCGATGGCGCTGGTGACCATCGAGAACCACCGCATCCTGGTCAGCGAGAACAACAAGAAGAAGGCGCAAGACCGGATGAATGCCTCGATCATGGCGTTCAACGAATATGGCAGCGGGTGTCCCGGACAATGATGCGGCGTGTTGCGTTGGCTTTGTTGCTTTGTTCCACCGCCGCCCAGGCGGGCATCATGCTGTCGGCCAATGACGGCAAGCAGATCGTCAAGGGCGATCCCACCCAGCGCACGCCCGACAGCGTCGATGTGCTGGACATGGGACACTATCCGCCCAAGGTGATCGGCAGTGTCCGTATTCCCGCCGCAATGATCGGCTCGCCCAACGCCATTGCGGTGGGAGCGGGCGAAAAATACGCCATCATCACCGCGGCCCAGAAATATGTGGACGCCGATCCGGAAAATCCCGCCCCGGACGACACGGTGTCGCTGATTGACCTGAAGGACCCCGCCCATCCCAGGCTGCTGCAGACCGTGCATGCCGGGCTGACGCCGGGCGGCGTCACCATCAACCGCGCCGGAACATTGGTGCTGGTGGCCAACAAGACCAGCGACAGCATCAGCGTCTTCCGCCTCAGCGGCACGCACCTAGCCCCCGCCGGCACCGTGGAGCTGGGCAAGGGCGCGGCCCCCACCGATGTGGTGTTCGTGCCCGATGGCCGCCACGCCTATGCCACGGCCTGGGGCGCCAACAAGATCATGGAACTGGCTGTTGACGGCGCGGAAGTGACCCGCACGGGCAAGGATGTTGCGACGGGGATCAATCCCTATGGCGCCACTGTCACCCCGGACAGCAACTGGCTGATCAACACCAATGTCGGCGGCGCGCTGGAAAAGAAGACAGCCGGCACCCTGACTATGGTCGACCTGAAGACCGGCAAGCTGGCGCTGAACATGGAAGTGGGCAAGGTGCCCGAGCATGTGGCGCTGTCGCCGGACGGCCGTTATGCGGCAGTTGTATTGGCCAACGGCGCGGCCACGGTGAAGACCGATCCCAAATATGATGGCCTGGTCGGCATCATCAAAATCTATGCGGTGGGACCGGGCACCTTGACGCCTGTGGCGCAGGCCGATTCCTGTCATTGGGCACAGGGCCTGGCCTGGAGCGATGACGGCAAGCTGGTGCTGCAGCAATGCGCCGCCGAGCGGGCGATCCAGGTCTTCCGTTTTTATGGCCAAGGCCTGAAGCGCGATGACGCCGCCACCTTGACCTTTGTCTCGCGGCCCGGTTCGCTGTCCACCCGGCACAGCCGCTAGGAACCGCATGAAAGCCGCCATTCTGCTGGCCCTTATGGCCATGACCACATCCGCCTTGGCCGCCGCCCCCAAGGCGCCGGAACCGGCCAGGCCGGTGGATGCCGCCAGCGTCTTCAGCGGCCGCTGGTATGAATTCGCCCGCACGCCCAAAAGCTTCAATGCCGGCTGCGTCGCGGGCGTGACGGATTACACGGCCACAAAAGACACCATCACCGAACGTGACGCCTGTCATGACAAGACGCCGGACGGCAAGGAGCAGGCGCTCAGTGGTACGCTGAAAATCCTCAATCCAGGGACCAACACCAAGGTCGATGTCGCCTATCGCATCCTGGGCGGGCTGTTTCCGGTTCACCGCGAATATTGGGTGCTGGATCATGGCGATGACTGGTTCATGATCGCCAATCCGGAGATGACCGAGGTCAATCTCTACAGCCGCCAGCCGCGCCCGCTCCAGGCGCTGATGGACAGGATGACCAGGCAGATCAAGGAACTTGGTTATGCGGGGCCATTGGAGTTTCCCACGCTTTCGGCAGCCAAACCGTAGCACTCGGTTGCCAGCCCCTTCCTTCTGTGCCTGAATTGCCAAAAGAGTCTGGGGGACTTTCGTCATGGTCGATTTTTCGCGCCGCACAACCATGCTGATGATGGGGGTGGCTTCGGTCTTCACCGCCATGGCCAAGTTGCCCGCCATGGCGCTGACCAGCCTGACGGCCCGGCCGCGCCGCGCCGTCACAGACGCCGACAAGGGCCATGCCCTGACCCTGGCCAAATCCAACAAGACCATCGTCGGCTACAGCGACCAGATCACGGTGCGGCCCGGTGAGACCATCACCTTCCATGTCAGCACCTATGCCCCGGGCGACTACAAGGCCTCGCTGGTCAAGGTGATCAATGGCGACAGCCTGTCGGGGGCAGGACGCTTCCGCATGGATCCGGTGGCGGCCGATTTTGCGAAGAGCTATGCGGGCGGCGAACAGAAAGTGTGGGCCGGTTCTTATGTGACCTTTGATACCGCTTCGCCGTCCGGCATCACCAGCAGTAGCAAGGATTTTTCCGTTGTCGCGCTGGTCAAACCGACCTTGCCGGGCAAGGGGCCGCAATTCATCGCTTCGCAGTGGGACAATACGAAAAAGCTGGGTTGGGCCATCGGTATCGACGAGCGCGGTGAGGGCGCGCTGTGGGTTGGGCAAGGGGGCGGCAAGTATTTCAAGTTGCGCACCTCCCGCTATATCCAGCATGGTCACTGGACCATGCTGGGCGCCTCGTTCGACGCCGCCACCGGCGAGTGGCGCGTCTATGACGTGCTGCTGACCGATCCCAATTTCACCCTGGCCTCGACCAGCGATCCCTGGCACTACATCTTCGGCACCCGCCGCCTGGCCAAGGACTGGGCCATCGCGTCCGGCACACCGATGCGTTTCGCCGCCGGCTGCGGCGAGATGATGGCCAATGGCCAGCCGGCGCCCTATGCGCTGTTCAATGGCCGCATCGACGGCGTGCGCCTGTCGGGCAAGGTGCTGCATCCCACCGACATGATCCGCGTCGCCACCGCGACCAAGCTGAGCGAAGTTGCGGGCGATGACATTCGCGGCTTCTGGGATTTCAGCCAGGGCATCGGCACGCTGACGGTGCATGACGCCACGCAGGCGGCGTGGAACGGGCGCGGCGTGAACTGGCCGCAGCGCGCCATGAAGGGTTACCACTGGACCGCCAGCAAGGACTGGCGCAAGGAGCCGGGCGAATTCTCCGCCATCTATTTCCGCGAAGACGATTTGCTCGACGCGGAATGGAAGCCCAGCTTTACCTATACAGTACCGTCTGGCCTGAAGAGCGGCATCTATGCGGTGCACCTGCAGCAGGGCAAGTCGGAACATTATGTGCCCTTCTTCGTTGCCCCGCCCAAGGGCACCGCGACAGCGCCGACCGCGTTCCTGATCCCGACCACCACCTATCTGGCCTACACCAACTGGACGCGCAATTTTGCCCAGCTGGAACGCTATCCGGCGTTCCACTTCAATGCGGACGACATCGATTTCCTGATGCAGCATCCCGAATTCGGGCGCGGCCTGTATGATCAGCATATAGACGGCACCTTGGTGACGCGCTCTTCGTGGCGCCGCCCGCTGTTGACCGTCACGTTCAAGACCTGGCTGCACCTGGTCAATTCCGACAGCCAGATCGTGGACTGGCTGGAACATGAGAAGCTGCCCTACGACATCATCACCGATGACCTGGTGCACAAGGAAGGCAAGGCGCTGTTGTCGCGCTATCGCACCGTCATCACCGGCCAGCATCCCGAATACCAGTCGCCCGAAATCTTCACCGCGGTGAAGGAGTATCTCGATACCGGCGGCCGCTTCATGTACCTGGGCGGCAACGGCTTCCAGAACCCTGCCGCCTGGCGCAACGACGGCATTCCCGCCGTGGAGCTGCGCCGCCTGAACGAAGTCTACTGGACGCCGCAAAATTTCGAAGGCGAACGCCGCTTTGAGCTGAACGGCGTGGACAATCTGGAATGGGACCACAGCTGGCTGACCCACAATCTGGGTGTGCGTTATGCCGGCACCACCTTTGGTTCGGGTAACACCTATTACCGGGTGCTGCCGGATTCGAAGAACCCGCGCGCGGCCTTCATCTTCGCCGGCGTGCACAACGAGATCATCGGCGACTACGGCACCCATTTCGGCGGGGCGGCCGGCGATGAGTTCGACCGAGTGGATTATGACGCCGGCACGCCGCGCCATGCCCTGCACCTGGCCAAGTCCGAAGGCACGCCGATCCCGGTATGGGCAAATGCCCAGCTGGCGGCGCAGATGCGCGATGATTATGACAACAAGAGCTATGCCTCGCTGACCTTCTTTGAAACCAGGTCGGGCGGCGCGGTCTTCTCGGTGGGCTCGATGGCCTATATCGGGGCGCTGAACCACAACAACTTCAACAACGATATCGCCCGCATCACCACAAATGTGCTGAAACGGTTCTCGGAGCCCCAGCCCTTCAAAGTCCCGGTCTAGTGTCCGAATCCGCGCCCGCCCTTCGCGGCAATATCGGCCGCTTCCAGCTGTTCGCCTTCGGCTTCGGCTCGATCATCGGCTCGTCCTGGTGCGTGCTGGCGGGAAGCTGGATCGGCTCGGCCGGTCCCGGCGGCGCCTTCATCGGCTTTGCGCTGGGGGGCATCGTGGTCGCCTGCATTGGCGCCTGTTACGCCGAACTGACCTCGCGCCTGCCGGTGACGGGAGGCGAGTTCACGTTCGTTCTGAATATCTTCGGCCGCGGGCTGGCCTTCTATGTCGGCTGGTTCATCGCCTTCGCCTGGATACTGGTGACGATCTTTGAAGGCCTGGCCATCGCCTGGCTGTTCGAGCGGCTGAACACCGGCGTGCCGGACGTGGCGCTCTATACGGTCGGGGACACCACCGTGACCCGCAATGCGCTGCTGATCGGCGGGACCGTGGCGCCGGCCATCGCGTTCCTGAACTGGCGCGGCGGCCAGCTGCTGGCGCGTTTCCACAGTCTGCTCACCTATACCTTCATCGCCGTGGCGCTGGCCATGGTGATGCTGATGCTGGGCCATGGCGCGCCCGCCAATTGGGTGCCCTTGTTGCCCGCGCAAAATCCGGTGTGGTGGGAAGGCGCTGCCGCCATCTTCGCCAATTGCGCCTTTTTGCTTTGCGGCTTCCAGGCGGTCAGCCAGGTGGTGGAGGAAAAATCCGCCCGCCTGCCATTCTCCACCCTGTTCCGCATCCTGGTTTTGACCGTGGTGGCGGCCAGCGGCTTTTACTGCGTGGTGGTGCTGGGCACCGCCATCATGATGCCGTGGCAAACCCTGCCGCCGCACAGCCTGGCCTTTGTCGAATCCGCGCGCCTGTTGCCCGGCGGCAATGTCCTGGTGCCGCTGGTGCTGGTGATCGCCATCCTGTCGCTGCTCAAGACCTGGAATGGCTGTGTCCTGATGGCCTCGCGCACACTGATCGCCCTACAGCGCGAAGGCCTGATGCCGCAATGGATGAACAAGTGGCATGGCCGCTCCGGCGTGCCCGGACCCATCATCCTGGTGATCCTGGCCATGAATGTCGCCGGCCTGCCGCTGGGCCGCGGCGCAGTGGGCATGCTGGTGGACGCCATCACCATCAGCCTGGTGTTCGGCTATGCCATCTGCTGCATCGGGCTGCCGGTTTTGCGCAAGCGCCAAGGTGCGCGCGCGGACGTGGTGGCCGCATCCAACCCAGTGGTCGTGATCGGCGTGGTCGGCGCGGTGGTGATGGCGGTGCTGGCGGTGGTGATGCCGCTGGTGCAGGCCGGCGGCTGGCCGCCGGTATTCTGGATTTTTCCCGCCTGGACCGCGATCGGCACACTGGTGCTGCTGGCGATCAAAAAAGCCAACAGGGAGGTTTGATGATCCGCAGGATCCTGCTGGCGTCCTTGATGGGCGCCGCCCTCGTGGCGCCCGGCTTCGGCCAGGACGCGTTGTCCACCCTGTACCGCACCTCCAATGCCCAGACCCGCTCCATCTCGCCGGAGAATTTCACCGGCGAAAAGGGCAAGGGCGCCATGGCCACCACCGGCACCGGTGCGGGCCCGGCCAAGTATCTGGGCCGCGGCTGGAAGGTCAGCCCGTCCGTCCGCGTCAATGCGGGCGAGCGCTTTACCCTGGCCAATGTCGATGGACAGGGCGCCATCCAGCATATCTGGCTGACCCCGGCAGTGGCCGCCACCACGACCTGGCGCAGCCTGATCCTGCGCATCTGGTGGGATGGCGAGAAGGACCCGTCGGTGGAAGTGCCGCTGGGCGATTTCTTCGCCATGGGCCTTGGCCAGTATGCCCAGGTGAACTCCCTGTCGGTCACCGTCAATCCGGGCAGCGCCTTCAACAGCTATTGGGTGATGCCGTTCCGCAAGCACATGCGGATCGAGGTGGAGAACCGCGCCAAGACGAACGCGACTCTTTACTACCAGATCGACTACGCGCTGGACGCGGTGCCCGCCGATGCCGGCACTTTCCACGCCCAGTTCCGGCAGGTGCGGCCGCTGCCCGACAAGACCGACGACACCATCCTGGATGGCGTTCGCGGCAAGGGCCAGTATGTCGGTACCTACATGACCTATGGCATCGCCCATTCCGGCTGGTGGGGCGAAGGCGAGATCAAGTTCTTTATGGATGGCGACAAGGAATTTCCCACCATCGCCGGCACGGGAACCGAGGATTACTTCAACGGCTCGTATGATTTTGTCAGCCCGCTGAACCGCGAATACCAGCCTTTTTCCGGCCCCTATACGGGGCTGGTGCAGGTGCTGCGGCCCGAGGACCGGGAGGCCGATACGCGCTTTGGCCTGTATCGCTGGCACATCACCGACCCCGTGCGTTTCCAGTCCGACCTGAAAGTCACCATCCAGGGGCTTGGCTGGCAGCAGGATGGCGAGGCGCGCGTCTATCGCCCCATCCAGGAAAACATCTCTTCGGTCGCTTTCTGGTACCAGCAGGGTGCGCATGCGCCCTATCCGGCATTGCCGCCCGATGCCGAGCTGCAACCGATGCGGAGGTAACCATGGCCAGGTCAGCGCAATTCTGGAATTTCTTCGATGCCGAGGCGGCGCCTCGGCTGGCCGTGCGTGCCAATACATTCCGCAGGATGTTCGAGCATCTGGACCGCTTCGACGCCCCGGTCAACGTCATTGAAACAGGATGCGCCCGCGCCAAGGATGACTGGACCGATGGCCAGAGCACCATGCTGTTTGACCGGTATGTCAGCCTTCATGCCGCGGGGTCGCGGTTATATTCCGTCGATATCAACAAGGTTGCGACCGATTACGCCAAGACGCTGGTGGGCCCCCAGACCTCCATCGCCACCGGCGACAGCGTCCAATACCTGGCCGGGCTGGCGGCCGATTTCGCGGCAGGCGGCCGCACCGCCGACCTGGTCTATCTGGATGCACATGATGTGGATTGGCATTACTGGTTTCCCTCGGCCGCACATCACCTGATGGAGCTGTGCGCCGTGTCGCGCATTCTCAGGAAAAATACCTTGGTGGTGATAGATGATAGTCCGGCCACGGGTTACTTCGTGCGCGCGGAGGGCAACACCATGAACTTCGTGTCGCCGCCCATCATCGGTGGCAAGGGCCGCCTGGTCGCAGAATTCGCCGCCCGTACAGGTGCCAAAGTGGAGTTTTCGGAATACCAGGCCGGGTGGACCGGCTTCTGAATGTTTCCGGTGGTCACGGCTGGCAATTTGTCAGTGCATGGCGAACGGATTGCGAATTGGTGCCAGCGAATTATTCTGGTGCGGGGCATCAGGTCGAGACGCGGTCATGCCACTGACACGCAAGTCGCTTCCCAAGATTGATTTCCGTTTCGTATTCGAGCGCTCACGGCTGAAGCAGCTTTTGCTGGATCCCAGCTTCATCATCCTGGCGGTGACAGACAACTATCTGGCGGCGACCATGACGCGCCGGGAAAACATTGTCGGCCACTACCTGTTCGAAGTTTTTCCGGATAATCCAGACCATGCCGCTGCGGACGGCGTGGTGAACCTGCGCCAGTCGCTGGTGGAAGTGCTGAACAGCCGCCGGCCGCATCAGATGCATACTCAGCGCTATGACCTGCGCCGTCCCGCCGGCTCCGGCGGCGGATTCGAAACCCGCTTCTGGCAACCGGTGAACTGGCCGATCCTGGATGAGAAGGGCTTCGTGCAATACATCGTGCACGAAGTGGAAGACCTGACTGCGCCGGTTTGAACAGCAAGTGCCCAGCACCGTTGCGCGCGACAGGGCCCCGCGCCGCAATTCGAGTTTGCTGCTTTAATTCCGTGGCGCCCTCGCGACGCTGTCGCTAGCGCCGCTTCGGGCACCATTTCAAACTGCATTGCGATTTTAAATGGTGGGCGCGACAGGGATTGAACCTGTGACCCCTCCCGTGTGAAGGGAGTGCTCTCCCGCTGAGCTACGCGCCCGTCCAACGACGGAGGGCAGGGCTATAAGGAAGGCCCCCAAACCCGTCAAGCGGTTGGCCCAAAAAGCCGAAAAATGGGCCTTGGCTGCCGTCAGGCAGCCAAGGGCAGGTCGATCCAGAAGCGGGTCTGGCGGCCCGGCTCGCTCTCGAAATCGATGCGGCCGCCCTGGGCTTCCACCAGCATCTTGGCGATGGACAGGCCCAGCCCGGCGCCCGGCACCGAGCGGCCCACAAATTCCGAGCGCCGGAAGGGCAGGAACACCGCCCCCCGCTCGGCGGCGGGAATGCCGGGGCCGGTATTGGCGATCTCGATGCGGCCGAAGCCGTCGTCCCGGGCATGGGCGCTGACCCGGATGGGCGAAAAATTGTCGCCATACTTGAAGGCATTGGCGATCAGGTTGTTCAGGATCTGGGCCAGGCGCACCGGATCGGCCTGCACCGCCAGCGCATCCTCGACATTCTCGATCAGCACATCCTTGCCGCCCAGGGTGGCGTCCAGCCTTATGCCGCTGATGCAGGTGGTCAGGGTCGGCGCCACTGGCACGCGCTGCGCCGAGATGATCAGCGCGCCGGCCTCGGCGCGGGACAGGTCCAGCAAGTCATCATGCAGCCGCTGCAGCAGTTCGCCATTGTGGGCGATGATGGCGGCGAATTCGGGCGCGCGCGCCGCGGTCAGCGAACCGGATTCCAGCATGGATGAGAAACCGATGATGGCCGACAGCGGACTGCGCACTTCATGGCTGACATGACTCAGCAACTGGCTCTTGAACCGGCTGGCGCGTACGGCGCGGCGGTGGCGCCGTTCGATGATGGCGGTGTGCAGGTCGCGCTGGTTCAAAAGCGTGGCGGCGCGTACGCACACGATGCTGCAGACCGCCACGAACAGCTGCAAATACTGGATGCGGACGATGGGATCCAGCGACTTGGGATGCATGGGATCGGCCAGGATCACCGCCATGATGATCAGCATGGCCGCGCCCGCACCCAGGATGCGGAAGCGGTTGGTCATGATCAGGGCCGCGGGCAGGATCAGGAATTGCAACGAATAATGCTGCAGGGGATAGACCAGCACCGTCATGGCCACCAGCAGGGCCGTGCTTCCCACCACCCATGGCAGGCGCCGGCCAAGCTGCAATTTCTGGATCTGGCGCCAGGAGATGGTCATGCCGATGGGAAAGACGATGCAGAAGCCCAGCACATCGGCGAACACCCAGTTGCGGCCGGCGGCAAAGGCATCGGGCGCACCGCCCATCATGGTCACCAGCATGGCGATGCCAGCACCCAGCAGCGGCGGCACCAGGCCGGCTTTCAAGCCAAACAGGATGGCCGCGCGCGCCGTGGTGAAGCGCAGCACCTTTTGCGGCCCGATCAGCGCCAGGCACACCGCCAACTCCAGCATGTTGGCAATGCTGTAGCCAACCGTCAGCAGCGCCGACGATCCGGCCCCCAGGCTATTGCCGAGCAGGTCGCCGACCATGATGCCGGCCAGCATGATCGAATAATCGCGCCAGTCGCGGCCATAGCGCAGCATCAGGCACAGGGCGAAGGCGTTGGCCGGCCAGATGACAGCGATGGGGCTGCCGTGTGGTGTCAGGCGGATGGCGCCAAAGCCCAGCAGGAAGAAGCCAATGGCGGCCAGCAAGGTGACGGTTGCAATCCGGACAAGTCGGGGAGTAGGCACGGAAAACATGATTTTGCCCAAATACGGTAAATCAGGCGCTTTGTAAAAACATTTCAGCGCAAATTCCGCCTATAACACCAATAGGTTGCATTGGCGATTTGTTAAGTTCCCGCAACGCATGGTCGCCGGCCTTGAACAATCGCAAAGGCGGGGGCCTTTCATGCAGCGCTGTGTCGTCATCGCCGATGACGATCCCACGATCATCAACCTGGTGAAGCTTCGCCTGGGGCTGGCCCGCTTCAACGTGATGGCCACCAACGACGCGGTCTCCGCGCTGGACATGGTGCGGGCGCAGGAGCCGGTGGCGGTGATCCTGGACGTGCAGATGCCGGGTGGTGGCGGCATTTCGGCCCTGAACAAAATCAAGGCCGATCCCCGTATGGCCAAGCTGCCGGTCATGATGCTGACCGGCGAGCGCAATCCCGAAACCGTAATGGAAGCCATGACCGGCGGCGCCAGCGATTACATGGTCAAGCCGTTCAATCCCGACACCTTGCTGGAGAGGGTGATGCGGCTGGTGAAATCCAGCGCCATGGTGTGGAGCGCGCCTGCGGCAACCCCCGCCGCCAGTTCCGGCGTCTGGGAGCTTTAGATTTCTGGCGCTGCCGCAGCAGGGTACTAAAAGAACAGCTTCAATTCGCGCAGCGCTTGCGGCAATTGCGCAAAATGATCCAGCACGATGTCGCCGCCCAGATCCCTGGCCGGCACGGGCGTGAAGCCATAGGACATCAATACGCAGGGCGCGCCCGCATTGCGCGCGGTGTTCAGGTCTGTGATGGAATCCCCGATCATCACTGCGGGGCCGCCCCCGCCTTGCTGCAATACATCTTCCACCACTTCATGAAAGATGCGCGGGTCTGGCTTGGTGTATTCCTTGCGCCCCGCGCCATAGACGGCCGTGAACACGCCATCCAGCCCCAGGCGCGGCAGCAAAAGATCGGTCAGTTCCTGCGGCTTGTTGGTCAACACGCCCAGCCGCGCGCCCTGGGCTTTCAGCTCGGTCAGGGTCTGGGCGACGCCGGGAAACAGCTGTGTGCCGTCGGCGATATGGTCGCGGTAATGGGCCAGGAAGATTTCGCCCAGGGACGGCAGCTCGGCTTCGGTCACCGGGGCGCCGCTGGCTTCCATCGCCTGGGTGATCAGCGCCCTGGCGCCGAACCCCACCATGTGCCGCAGATGCCCCAAATCCAGCAGGGGCCGTCCCCTGGCCGCCAGCACAGCATTGGTCGCCCCCAGAAGGTCGGGGGCGGTGTCGGCCAGGGTGCCGTCCAGGTCGAAAATCAGGGCGGGTTTGGGGGGCATGAATTAACGGATAGTCCCTAGAATCGAGGCAATATACAGTCGCAAATCGTCACTTCATCTTTTTCCTGCAGGGTTCTACCCAACCGCCATGTCGAAGGCTGCTGTGATCCTTGCCGCAGGGCAAGGCACCCGAATGAAGTCGTCGCTGCCCAAGGTGCTGCACAAGGTGGCCGGGCTGCCGCTTCTGGGCCATGTCATCGGCGCACTGCGCAGCGCCGGTGTCGAACGCATCGTGGTGGTGACCTCCGCCGCCGGGCAGGTGGTGCGCGACTATGCCAAATCCATGGGCTGTGACAGCGCCATCCAGGACAAGCAACTGGGCACCGGCCATGCCGCGGCCTGCGCCCGTGACGCGCTGGCGGATTTTTCCGGCACCCTGCTGATCGTCAATGGCGACATGCCGCTGGTTACCGGCGCGGTGATCGAGGATTGCCTGCGCGCCCAGGCGCGCACCGGCTTGGCGCTGCTGGCGTTCGAGCCGGCCGATGCGGCTTCTTACGGCCGCGTACTGCTGACGCCGGACGGATTTTTGAACCGCATCGTCGAGTTCAAGGACGCCAGCGAGGCCGAGCGCGGCGTGACCCTGTGCAATGGCGGCTGCTATGCCGCCGACGCGCAAAAGTTCTTCCATTGGGCATCGCTGCTGAAAAACGACAATGCCCAGAAGGAATATTACCTGACCGACGTGCCCAGCATCGCGCGCACCGACGGGACCAAGTGCGCCATCGCGGTGGCGGATGAAGTGTCGGTCTCTGGCGTCAACAGCCGTGCCGAACTGGCCGATGCCGAACGCAAGTTCCAGGACCGGGTGCGCGCCCGGCTGCTGGCCGATGGCGTCACCATGACCGCGCCGGAGACCGTGTTCTTCGCCCATGACACCGTGGTGGAGAATGATGTCGAGATCGAGCCCTTTGTGGTGTTCGCAGGAGGGGTGACGGTCAGGACCGGCGCGCGCATCCGCAGCCATTCGCATCTGGAAGGCGCGCATGTGGCGTCCGGCGCCATCATCGGGCCGTTTGCCCGCCTGCGTCCGGGTGCACAGATCGGGGCGAACGCCCATATCGGCAATTTCGTCGAAGTGAAGAATGCGGTGATCGGTGATGGCGCCAAGGCCAATCATCTGACCTATCTGGGCGATGCCAGGGTCGGCGCGAATGCCAATATCGGCGCGGGCACCATCACCTGCAACTATGACGGCTTTACCAAGGCGCTGACGGAAATCGGCGCCGGAGCTTTCATCGGTTCGGACACCGCGCTGGTGGCGCCGGTCAGGATCGGCGACGGCGCCATCACCGCCGCCGGATCGGTGATCACCGAAAATGTGGACGCGGACGCGCTGGCCATCGCGCGCGGCACGCAATCCCAGAAAGCGGGCTGGGCCAAGGCCTTCCGCGACAAGAAGAAGCTGGAGAAGAAATAATGTGCGGCATTGTCGGCATTGCGGGCACGCGCGACGTGGCACCCATCATCCTGGAAGCGCTCAAGCGCCTGGAATATCGCGGCTATGACAGTGCCGGCATCGCCACCCTGGATCACGGCACGATCGATCGCCGCCGCGCGCCGGGCAAGCTGAACATGCTGGGCGCGGTGCTGCATGACAAGCCGCTGCACGGCAAAACCGGCATCGGCCATACCCGCTGGGCCACGCATGGCGCGCCCACCGAAGCCAACGCCCATCCCCATGCCACGGCGCAGGTCGCCATCGTGCACAACGGCATCATCGAGAATTTCCGCGAGCTGAAGGCCGAACTGACCGCCAAGGGCCATGTCTTCACTTCCGAGACCGACAGTGAAGCCGCCGCGCACCTGGTCACCCAGTTGATGAGCGAAGGGCTGCCGCCCGACGAAGCCGCCAAGAAAGCGGTGGCGCGGCTGACCGGCGCCTATTCCATCGCCATGATCTTCAAGGACCATGAAGGCCTGTTGGTGGGCGCGCGCCGCGGCGCGCCGCTGGCGGTGGGCTATGCCGATACCGAAGCCTATATCGGGTCGGACGCTTTCGCGCTGGCGCCCTTCACCAACCGTGTCGCCTATCTGGAAGAAGGCGATGTGGTGGTGATCAAGGGCGCCGGTGTGGCGATCTTCGACGCGGCGGGCCGTCCCGCCAACCGTGAGATCAAGATCACGTCGGCATCGGCTGCGCTGGTGGACAAGGCCGGCCACAATCACTTCATGGCCAAGGAAATCCACGAACAGCCCGAAGTGGTGGGCCATACGCTGGCCCATTACCTGGATCCTGCCGGCCCCGATGTGCGCCGCCAGGGCAAGGGCCTGCGCGATGCGCTGGTCAAGGCGTCGCGCCTGACCATCTGTGCCTGCGGCACCTCCTATTACGCCGGCATGGTCGGCAAATACTGGTTTGAAAAGCTGGCGCGCATGTCGGTGGAAACCGATGTGGCGTCGGAACTGCGCTATCGCGATCCGGTCTATCCCGACAATGGCGCGGCGCTGTTTGTTTCCCAGTCTGGCGAAACCGCCGACACCCTGGCGGCGATGCGCGAGGCCAAGGCCAAGGGCCAGACTACCATTGCGGTGGTCAATGTCATGGAATCCTCCATGGCGCGCGAAGCCGACATCGTGCTGCCCACCTATGCGGGCCCGGAAATCGGCGTCGCTTCGACCAAGGCCTTTACCTGCCAGCTGGCGGCGCTGGCCTGTTTTGCCATCGCCGCGGCGGAAGCGCGCCGCACCATCTCCAAGGGCGAGGAAAAGACCCTCTGCGCCTCGCTGCTGGAAGCGCCGCGCCATATCGCCGAGTTCCTCAAGCAGGAACCGGCCATCAAGACCGTGGCCGAGGAAATCGCCAAGGCGCGCGACATTCTCTATATGGGCCGCGGCGCCAGCTATCCCCTGGCCCTGGAAGGCGCGCTGAAGCTGAAAGAGATCAGCTATATCCATGCCGAAGGCTATGCCGCCGGCGAAATGAAGCATGGCCCCATCGCGCTCATCGATGAGGCGGTGCCGATCATCGTCATCGCCCCGCACGACGCCCATTTCGAAAAGACCATCTCCAACATGCAGGAAGTGATGGCGCGGGGCGGCAAGGTGCTGCTGATCTCCGACAAGGACGGCATCGCCAAGGCGGGCAAGGTTTGGGCCTCGATCGAGGTGCCCACCACCAACAGTTTCATCACCCCGCTGCTCTATGCCATTCCGGTGCAGCTGCTGGCTTACTACGCGGCCTTGGCAAAAGGCACCGATGTGGACCAGCCGCGAAACCTCGCGAAATCTGTCACAGTGGAATAGGCTTGGCCGGGGAAGGGCGGACCAGTAAGGTCGCGCCCATGACCGATCAGAACGCCCTCAAACGCGCCGTCGCCGCCAAGGCTCTCGAATATGTCGAAGACGGCATGAAGCTGGGGCTGGGTTCCGGCTCCACCGCGGAAATCTTTGTCGAGATGCTGGCGCCCCGGGTGCGCGGCGGCGAGAAGCTGCTCTGCGTGCCGACCAGCGAAAAGACCGCCGCCCTGGCACGCAAGCTGGGCATCACCCTGGCATCGCTGGACGACCTGGCGCCGCTGGACCTGACCATCGACGGCGCGGACGAGGCGGACCGCAACCTGGACTTGATCAAGGGCGGCGGCGGCATGCTGCTGCGGGAAAAGATCGTCGCCTCGGCCTCGCGCAAGATGGTGGTGATCGCTGACGAGTCCAAGCTGGTGCCCCGGCTGGGCAAGTATCCGCTGCCGGTGGAAGTGGTGGAGTTTGGCCACAAGTCCATCGCCGCGCGATTGAATGCGGCGCTGACGGCGGCCGGCTATGCCAATGTGCCCATGACCCTGCGCCAGCGCGACGGCGCCACTTTCAAGACCGATGGCGGCAATGTCATCTATGACTGTGCCTTTGGCGTGATCCAGAGCGCGCCCAAGCTGGCGGCGGCGATCTCCGCCGTGCCCGGCGTTGTGGACCATGGCCTGTTCATCGGCATCGCCACCACGCTCCTGATCGCGGCCGACGGCGAGATCGAAGTCATCAACCGCGTGTAACCATCTGCGGTCCCCCGGCGAAGTTCGGCTGGGACCTTCGGAAGACCGTCATGGCAAAATTCGACTACGACCTGTTCGTCATCGGCGGCGGCTCCGGCGGCGTGCGCGCCAGCCGCATGGCGGCGCTGGCCGGTGCGAAAGTGGCCCTGGCCGAGGAATGGCGCATGGGCGGCACCTGTGTCATCCGCGGCTGCATTCCCAAGAAGCTGCTGGTCTATGCCAGCCAGTTTTCCGAAAATGTGATGGACGCGGCCGGCTATGGCTGGGATTTCGGCGCCGCCAAATTCGACTGGCCCACCCTGATCGCCAACAAGGACCGCGAGATCGACCGGCTGGAAGCCATCTACACCACCAATGTCGGCAAGGCCGGCGTGACCATCATCCAGGACCGCGCCGTGTTCGAGGATGAACACACGCTGCGGCTGGTCAACGCCAACAAGACGGTCACGGCGGAGAAAATCCTGATCGCCACCGGCAACCGGCCCACCCGCGACATGGGCACCAGCCATATCGTGCCCGGAGCCGATCTGTGCATCACCTCGGACGAAGCCTTCCATCTCAAGGAACTGCCCAAACGCATCGTGATCGCCGGCGGCGGCTATATCGCGCTGGAATTCGCCCACATCTTCCATGGCCTTGGCAGCAAGGTGTCCGTCCTGTATCGCGGCGACAAGCCGCTGCGCGGTTTCGACGACGACATGCGCGATGCCCTGTGCGCCTCCATGCAGGAGCGCGGGCTGGAGCTGCTGCTGGGCTGCGAATTCACCAAGGTGGAGAAGCGCGGCGACTGTTTGCATGTCGAGACCAACAAGGGCGCGGTGATCGAATGCGACCAGGTCCTTCTGGCGATCGGCCGCATGCCCAACACAGCCGCGCTGCATGTCGAAAAGGCCGGGGTGGAGCTGGGTCCCAAGGGAGAGGTGAAGGTCGACGAATATTCCCGCACCTCCAATCCTCACATCTATGCGGTGGGCGACGTCACCGACCGGGTGCAGCTGACGCCGGTCGCCATCCACGAAGCCATGTGCTTTGTCGAAACCGCTTTTAAGGACAATCCGACCAGGCCCGATCACATGCATGTGCCCAGCGCGGTGTTCACCACACCGGAACTGGCCTGTGTCGGCTACAGCGAAAGCAAGGCGCTGATGAAAGGCCATGCCATCGATGTCTACAAATCGACCTTCAAGCCCTTGCTGCATACATTGGGCGGGCGGGGCGTGCGCACCCACATGAAGCTGGTGGTGGACAGCAAGACGGACAAGGTGCTGGGCTGCCACATCTTCGGAGACCATGCCGCCGAGATCATCCAGATCGTGGCGGTGGCGCTGAAGATGGGCGCCACCAAGAAAGACTTCGACGGCACCATGGCGCTGCATCCGACCGCCGCCGAAGAATTGGTGACGATGCGCACCAAAAGCTACAGCAAGGCGCCCTAACGCGCGCCTGCGCCAGTGGCGTAAATGATTTTTTCCCTGGTCGAATAATAGATGTGCAGCTTGCTCAGTACCGACAGTCCGATCCGCATGTCGGGACTGAAGCAGGTGACATACGCCTGCGGCTTGTCCACCACATGGCCCTGGGGCGCGTTCATGTCCCGGATGCGCGGCTGGTTGGTGCAGCCCGCTTGGGGCGCTTCGTCATAGATGAGGATGTTGGGATTGCCGATAGTGAGGGCATCAACAGTCAGCGTCTTGAAGGGATACTGGTAAAGCTTTCGCCCATCGGACATCGTATTGACCAGCTTCATTCCCGGCGAGTTTTCATCCAGGTTAAACAGGCCGCGGACCGCGTTCATGCCGATCAGGGAGCCCTGCTGTGTGCTCAACGTCACGTGCAGCGGCTGGCCGTCCAGGTTCATCGTCGCGCTGGTGACGGTGCCTTCGCGCCGGATCGGCAATTCGGCAAAGCCGGTCCTGGTCCAATAGACCACTTTTTCCGGACAATGGTCGGTGGCGAACACGTTCAGCTTGTGCTGGGCGATGTCCAGTTCGAAGTCCACGCCCTCGAACAGGCGATTGCCCAGGTGACCTGCGATGCTGCCATCACCGATTGTACGCGGCACGACGGAGAATTCGACGTCATCGCCCGGCAACGTCCCGATGTGGAATTTTGGGGAATTGCCCAGGCGTTCCGCCTTCTGGCCATAGCCGCTGATGTGAATATTGGGATCGATCGAGCGGAAGTGAAAACCGGCCTCCTCCGCATCGGGCTGGGCGATCATGTTCAGCCCGGCGCCGATATCCAGGACGAAGGTCTTCTGGGTGCCATTGGCGAAGGTCACAGGCAGTGTCAGGTTCTCCGGCGTGACCTGAATGTCCACTGACCCCAACATGTTCAGCTTGCAATCGGTCGCCGCTTGCGCCGCTTCCGCGCCCGCCAACAAAAACACCAAGGCTGCAATCGTGCGCACGCAAGAACCCCCGTCTTTCCGCCCGCGGGCATTATACCCCATCCCGGAGGCGCCGCCTCAGGCGGTAAGCCTTTAACTTTATTGAACTTTGTCTTTAGGGCCGCCGTTCACCCATGCGGCGCGCGCGTCTGGTAAAGTGGCCCCCAATCTCTTATATCCAGCGCCCGTTATTGGAGTTTTCGACCGTGGCCCAGAGTTGGACCCCGAACAGTTGGCAGGAAAAGACCGCGCGCCAGATGCCGGAATACCCGGACAAGGCAGCGCTGGACCGCGTCTTGGCCCAGCTCAAGACCCATCCGCCGCTGGTGTTTGCCGGCGAGGCACGCAACCTGCTGGCTGGTCTTGGCCAGGTGGCCGAAGGCAAGGCCTTCCTGCTGCAGGGCGGGGACTGCGCCGAAAGCTTCGCCGAATTCCATCCCGACAATATCCGCGACACTTTTCGCGTGCTGCTGCAGATGGCGGTGGTGCTGACCTTTGCCGCCGGCGTGCCGGTTGTGAAAGTGGGCCGCATTGCCGGCCAGTTCGCCAAGCCGCGTTCCGACGATTTCGAGACCCAGAACGGCGTCAAGCTGCCCTCCTATCGCGGCGACAACATCAACGGCACCGAATTCACCGCCGAAGCGCGCATTCCCGATCCGCAGCGCCTGCTGCAGGCCAATGCCCAGTCGGCGGCGACCCTGAATCTTCTGCGTGCCTTCGCCCAGGGTGGTTACGCCGACCTGCACAATGTCCATCGTTGGATGTTGGGCTTCATCGCGGACTCGCCGGCCGGCGAACAATATAAGGGTCTGGCGCAGCGTATTTCCGAAACGCTCGAATTCATGGACGCGATCGGCATTACGTCCACGTCGGTGCCGCAGTTGCGCGGCACGGAGTTCTACACCAGCCACGAAGCGCTGCTGCTGCCTTACGAACAGGCAATGACGCGCGTCGATTCCACCAGCGGCGACTGGTACGACACATCCGCCCACATGCTGTGGATCGGCGACCGCACCCGCCAGCTGGACGGCGCCCATGTCGAATTCATGCGCGGCATCAAGAACCCGATCGGCCTGAAATGCGGTCCGTCGCTGGAGCCGGATGACCTGCTGCGCCTGATCGCGGCGCTGAATCCGCAGAATATTCCCGGCCGGCTGACCCTGATCGCGCGCTTCGGCGCCGACAAGGTGGCCGACAAGCTGCCGGCTCTGGTGCGCGCGGTGAAGCGCGAAGGCGCATCCGTGGTGTGGTCGTCCGACCCCATGCACGGCAACACCATCAAGCTGCAGTCCGGCTACAAGACGCGGCCCGTGGAGCGGGTGCTGGAAGAAGTGCGCAGCTTCTTTGCCATCCACCGCGCCGAAGGCACCCATGCCGGCGGCGTGCATTTCGAGATGACGGGCCAGAACGTCACTGAATGCCTGGGCGGCGCGCAGGGCCTGAAGGAGATCGATCTTGCCGACCGTTACCAGACGGCTTGCGATCCGCGCCTGAACGCCAGCCAGGCGCTAGAACTGGCGTTCCTGATCGCCCAGGGCATCCGCGACGAGCGGATGAAACAGACCGGGTTGGCCGCTTCGGCCTGATCGCCCATGGGTATTGCGCGTCTTCTTGCGAAAGGCTGGATCATTTTCTGCCTGTTCGCGGGCGCCCATGCCCTGCACCTGGCCGTGCTTCAGGGCATGCCGCTGGATGCGGCGCTGGCCGGCATCGGCATCTGCGCCCTGTTGTTCACCGCGATGGGCCTGTTGTTCGTGGGGGGCTTTGGGGTTTCGGCGGCCCATGTCAGCGGCGCGCCCTGGCTGTCGCGCTTTCGTCCCCATCACCTGCTCCCGGGCTTCAACGAAGCGGTGTTCCTGCTTTTCGTGACGCTCAGTTTCCTCAACCAGGCTTTTGTCGCGCCCAACAACATCGATCACGGGCCGATCGAGGCCTTGCGCAACGCCATCTATTTCGTGGTGCCGGGACAGCGGGCGCTGGTCACCTCGCTTGAGGCCTGCACCATGGACGGCGGGCGCATCTTCGCCGCCGCTTTCGCCTGGCTGCTGGCCGTCATATATCTGGCCAGCGCCTCGTCGCGGCTGAAGCTGCAGGCCGGGCTGATCCGCCTGGAGGCCGGTGACCGGCCGCAGGCGCTGGGGCCGACCTTGCGCGCCTTCTTGTTCGGCATTGTGGCGGTGGTGGGTATCCAGTTCCTGTTCGTGGGCTCGGCCTATCCCTGGCTGAATTGCAGCGCCTTTGCCGATGTCACCGGCGCCCTGCTGATCGGGCTGGCCCCCCTGATGCTTGCCTATTTGATAGTCGCTGCCCTGGCATCTTTGATGGCATCCGCGCCCGAAAAATAACAAGCCTTTTCAATGGCTTGCATGGTAACATGTCGCAACATTTGTTTGCTGGCGACTCGAAGAGGGGCGGGCCCTAATTGCCCTCGACTTTGCCCGGGGAAATCAAAGCCTTGTTTCTGCGCCGCCGCGTGCCCGAAAGTGGACCGCTGAAAGCTGCCGTCATCGGCGCCGGCGTTTTCGGGCATCATCACGCCACCAAGTACAAGACGCTTGCCCAGTCGGGTGAGGACGTCACTCTATTCGCCATCGCTGACCCCAATGCCGAGATGCTGGCCAAGGCCCGCGCCCATCATGGCTGCAAGACCGTGTCCGACTGGCGCGAATTGCTGGGCAAGGTCGATCTGGTCAGCATCTGTTCGCCCGCCATTACCCATGCCGAAATCGTGCGCGCCTTCCTGAAGGCCGGCGCCCATGTTCTGGTGGAAAAGCCCATTGCCACCACCAAGGAAGAAGCCGCCGAACTGGTGGCGCTTTCGCGCGAAGTGGGCCGTGTCCTGTCCGTCGGTCACCAGGAGCGCTTTGTTTTCGCCCGCACCGGCCTTCTGGATGTTTCCGAAGTGCCGCAGGAAATCACCTGCTGGCGCCAGGGTCCCTGGACCGGCCGAGGCGACGATGTGTCCGTGGTGCTGGACCTGATGATCCACGACCTGGACCTGGTGCATGCGCTGGTGCCGGGCCCTGTGTCGGACGTGCGCGCCGAAGGCCTGGTTGAATATGGTCCCCATGCCGACGAAGTTTTCGCCATCCTGCGCTTTGCCGGCGGCACCATCGCCAAGCTGGAAACCAGCCGCGTCGCCAATGAGCGCAAGCGCGGCCTGCGCGCCGTCTATTCCGGGATGGCGTGGTGGAAATCGATTTCCTCTCCCGCACCCCGTCACCAACACCACGCCGCGTCCCTTGGGCGCGCTGGAACTGGGCGATCCGCTGGGTGAATCCGTGGCCGGCTTCGTCGCCGCCGCGCGGGCCGGCACCGATGCGCTGGTGACCCCCGAACAGGCTGCCCAGGCGCTGGAAAGCGCGCTGTGGATCGAGGAAGCCGCGGGCCTTGTCGGCCGCACAGCCCAGCGCCGCGCCGCGGCCCGCTAGTACCGTTTCCCATAGCCCTGTAAACAACGGTCCATGGATCGTTATCGCATCGCCTTGGCCCAGCTGAACCCGGTGGTGGGCGACATCGCCGGCAACCTGGCGCGCGCCCGCGCCGCCCGGGCGCGTGCGATGGACGCCGATGTCATCCTGTTTTCCGAACTGTTCATCGTTGGCTATTCGCCGGAAGACCTGGTGCTGAAGCCGGCGCTGCAGCAGGACGCACGCGCCGCGGTGGAAGAGCTGGCGAAGGATACCGTGGATGGCGGCCCCGCCATCCTGATCGGCACGCCCTGGGCCCAGCATGGCGAACTGTTCAACGCCGTGGCGGTGCTGGATGAGGGCAGGATCCAGGGCGTGACATTGAAGTACGAGCTGCCCAACTACGGGGTGTTCGATGAGAAGCGGGTCTTCCATCGCGGCCCCACGCCCGAACCAGTGACGGTGCGCGGCGTGAAGCTGGGCATTCCCATTTGCGAAGACATCTGGAAACAGGACGTCACCATCTGGCTGGCCGATGCGGGTGCGGAGATTTTCTGCGTCCCCAACGGCTCGCCGTTCGAGGCCGGCAAGGAAGATGTGCGCCTGCAGCTGGCCGCCAGCCGCATCCATGAGACCGGCATTGCGCTGATCTATCTCAACCAGCTGGGCGGCCAGGACGAGGTGGTCTATGACGGCGCCTCTTTTGTGCTGAATGCCGATGAGAAGATCGCCGTGGCGCTGCCATCATGGAAGGAAGCGGTGGTCATCACCGACTGGGCGCGGGATGCCGATGGCAAGTGGGTTTGCGCGCCGGGCGAAAAATTCGTAGCCGAGGACCGCTTATCCCAGGTCTATAACGCCATGATGCTGGCGCTGCGGGACTATGTGAACAAGAACCGCTTTCCCGGCGTGGTGCTGGGCCTGTCGGGCGGGATCGATTCCGCGCTGTCGGCAGCGGTGGCGGTGGATGCGCTGGGGCGGGATCGCGTGCGCTGCGTGATGCTGCCCTCGCGCTATACCAGCCGCGAAAGCCTGGAAGATGCCGATGCCTGCGCCCGTCTCCTGGGCGTGACATACGAAACCATCGAGATCGAGCGCGCCGTCGCCGCCATGGGCGAAACCCTGGCGGCGCCTTTCGCGGGCACCAAGGCCGACACCACCGAGGAAAATCTCCAGTCCCGCCTGCGCGGCGTGATCCTGATGGCGCTGTCCAACAAGTTCGGCCCCATGGTGCTGACCACCGGCAACAAGAGCGAGATGAGCGTGGGTTATGCCACCCTCTATGGCGACATGTGTGGCGGCTATAATGTGCTCAAGGATATCTACAAGACCGAGGTGTTCCGCCTGTGTCATTGGCGCAACCGGAATTCGCCGACCGGCGCACTGGGGCCGCAGGGCATCGTGATACCTGAGCGCATCATCACCAAGCCGCCCACCGCCGAACTGAAGGACAACCAGACCGACCAGGATTCGCTGCCGCCTTACGACATCCTGGACGGCATCCTGGAATGCCTGGTCGAACGGGAATGCAGCTTCGAGCAGACGGTTGCGAAAGGCTTTGATCCCGCCACGGTCAAGCGCGTGGAGCATCTTCTGTATATTTCCGAATACAAGCGCCGCCAGGCGCCGCCGGGGGTGAAGATCTCCAGCCGCAATTTCGGCCGCGACCGGCGGTATCCCATCACCAATGCGTTTCGGGACGCCCGATGAGTGTCGTCGTTCGCTTTGCGCCGTCGCCCACCGGGCTGCTGCACGCCGGCAACGCCCGGACCGCGCTGCTGAACTGGCTGTTCGCAAAAAAGATGGGCGGACGCTTTTTGCTGCGCATCGACGATACCGATGCGGCGCGCTCCACCAAGGCGTTCGAAGAGGCGATCTACCGCGACCTGGGCTGGCTGGGGCTGAGCCATGACGGCACCGATCGCCAGATCAACCGTCTGACCAAGTACAGCGCTGCTTTCTACAAGCTGCAGGCGGCGGGGCTGGTCTATCCCTGTTACGAGACCGAAGTGGAGCTGGACCGTCAGCGTTCGCTGCAGGCGGCACGCAAGCTGCCGCCGATTTACAATCGCGCTTCGCTGGAGCCTGCCAACAAGGCCAAGTGGGAGGGCGAAGGGCGAAGGCCCCACTGGCGATTCAAGCTGTCGCGCAGCAAGGTCAGCTGGACCGACCTGGTGCGCGGGCCGGTGGAGATCGACACCGCCACCATGTCCGATCCGGTGCTGGTGCGCGAGGATGGCGCGTTTCTTTATACGTTGCCGTCGGTGGCCGATGACATCGACATGGGGATCACCCATGTGGTGCGCGGCGAGGATCATGTCACCAACACCGCGGCGCAGATTGAAATCTTTGAAGCGCTGGGCGGTCCGGTGCCCAAGTTCGCGCATTTCCCGCTTCTGGTCGGCGCTGGCGGCGAGGCGCTGAGCAAGCGTCTAGGTTCGCTGTCGCTGGAAAGCCTGCGCGATGCGGGGATCGAGCCGATGGCGGTGGCAGCCTATCTGGCCAAGATCGGCACGTCCGATCCGGTGGAGCCGCGCCAGTCGCTGGGTGAACTGGCGTCCGAATTCGATTTCGCCAAGATCGGCCGGGCGCCGGCGCATTTTGTTCCCGAAGAACTGGACGCGCTGAACGCCAAAACCTTGCACGCCATGCCCTTCAGCGCGGTGGCCGCGCGCATTCCTTATGGCGAAGCCTTCTGGGATGCGATCAAGCCCAATCTGACCAAGCTGTCGGATGTGGCGGAGATGGCCCGGCTGGTAAACGGCCCGGTGACCCCGGTGATCGAGGATGCTGGCCTGGCCGAAAAGGCTGCCACCCTTTTGCCGCCCGAACCTTGGGATGAAGCCACCTGGGGCGCCTGGACCAAGGCGGTTTCCGCGGAAACCGGGGCCAAGGGTCGGGGGTTGTTTCACCCGTTAAGACTGGCTTTGACGGGCCTCGAGCATGGACCCGAACTCAAAAAGCTGTTACCCCTGATTGGGCGCGACAGGTCCCTGGCGCGGCTCAAAGGACAAATGGCGTGATGGTGCGGTGTCAGACCCGAATTCGAATTAGCGGCTAATTGCTGCCGTTCGTTTGCGTTCGCCTGATCCATTCCATCTTTTACGAGCCCTCCAATGTCCCTGCGCCTCTTCAACACCCTGACCAAGACCAAGGACGATTTTTCGCCCATCGATGCGAAGAATGTCCGCATGTATGTGTGCGGCCCCACGGTCTATGACTATGCCCATATCGGCAATGCGCGGCCGGTCATCGTGTTCGACGTGCTGTTCCGGCTGCTGCGCCACACTTACGGCGACGCGCATGTCACTTATGTCCGCAACATCACCGACGTGGATGACAAGATCAACGAACGCGCCGCCCAGCGCGGCATCTCGATCCGCGAACTGACCGAGGAAACCGCGCGCATATACGAAGAAGATGTCGCGGCGCTGGGCAACCTGCCGCCGACCGTCACGCCGCGCGCCACCGAACATATCGCCCAGATGGTCCGCATCATCGAGGAGCTGATCGCCGCCGGCCATGCCTATGCGGCCGAAGGCCATGTGCTGTTCAATGTCTCGTCCAAGGGCGATTATGGCAAGCTGTCCCGCCGCAGCGTCGACGAGATGCTGGCCGGCGCGCGGGTGGAAGTGGCGCCGTACAAGCAGAACGCCATGGACTTTGTGCTGTGGAAGCCGTCGGAAGCCAATTTGCCGGGCTGGGACTCCCCCTGGGGCCGCGGGCGCCCGGGCTGGCACATTGAGTGCAGTGCCATGGCCGGGGAATATCTGGGCGACACCTTCGACATCCATGGCGGCGGCATCGACCTGCAATTTCCCCATCATGAAAACGAAATCGCCCAAAGCGAGGGCGCTCATCACGGTGCGCCGCTGGCGAAAGTGTGGATGCACAACGGCTTCCTGCAGGTGGAAGGCGAGAAGATGTCCAAGAGTCTGGGCAACTTCTTCACCATCCGCGATCTCTTGGCCGACTGGCCGGGCGAGGTGCTGCGCTTCAACATGCTGCGCACCCATTACCGCCAGCCCATCGACTTTACGGTCGCAGGGCTCAAGGAAAGCTGGAAGACGCTGGAGCGCTGGTATGAAACCACCGAACCCCTGGTGGATCCGGCGCCCAACGCCGCTTTCTTCGAGGCGCTGTCGGACGATCTCAATACGCCGGCCGCCATCGCATCCCTGCACCAGGCTGATGAAATGGCGCTGGCCGGCGGGCTGGGTTTCTTGGGCTTCTCGAATGTGCAGCTCAAGATCGCGCGCAAGGCCGATGTGGATACCGCGGCGGTCCAGGCCGCCATCGATGCCCGCAATGCCGCCCGAAAAGCCATGAATTTCGCCGAAAGCGATCGCATCCGCGACGAATGGCTGGCCAAGGGCATCGTCTTCAAGGATGGCCCGCAAGGCACCACCTGGGAGGTCAAGAAGTGACCGCGCCCAAGGAACGCCTGTACATCTTTGACACCACCTTGCGCGACGGCGCGCAGACCCAGGGCGTGGATTTTTCGGTCGAGGACAAGCGCCAGATCGCGCTGGCACTTGACCAGCTTGGCGTGGATTACATCGAGGGTGGCTGGCCCGGCGCCAATCCCACAGACACGGCATTTTTCGCCCAGCGCCCGCCGCTGAAACATGCTCGTTTTACCGCCTTCGGCATGACCAAGAAGGCCGGCCGCAGCGCCGCCAATGATCCGTCGCTGGCGCCCGTGCTGGATGCGGCCACCGATGCGGTGTGCCTGGTGGGCAAGACCAGCGCCTATCAGGTGCGAGTGGCGCTGGAGATCGCGCTGGAAGACAATCTGGACAATATCGCCCGCTCGATGGAGGCGATTGTCGCCAAGGGCCGCGAGCCCCTGTTCGATGCCGAGCATTTCTTCGACGGCTACAAGGAAAATCCGGACTATGCGCTGTCGTGCCTGAAAACGGCGCAGGACGCCGGCGCCAAGTGGCTGGTCCTGTGCGACACCAATGGCGGCTCCATGCCGGAAGATGTGTTTCGCATCGTCAGCGCGGTGAAGGCGGCTTTGCCGAACGCAATCCTGGGCATCCATGCCCATAACGACACCGAACAGGCGGTTGCGGTATCGCTGGCCGCGATCCGGGCCGGCGCCCGCCAGGTGCAGGGTACCTTGAACGGGCTTGGCGAACGCTGCGGCAACGCCAATCTTTGCGCCTTGCTGCCCAACCTGATGCTGAAGGAGCCGTTCGCCTCGCAGTTCGAGACCGGCGTCAGCAAGGAAAGCCTGGCGCGACTGACCCATGTTTCGCGGTTGCTGGATGAAATCCTCAACCGCGCCCATAACCGCTATGCCGCCTATGTCGGCGCGTCCGCCTTCACCCACAAAGGCGGGCTGCATGTCTCGGCCGTGGTCAAGGACCCGCACACCTATGAGCATGTGCCGCCGGAGGCGGTGGGCAACAAGCGCACCATGCCAGTGTCGGCCCAGTCGGGTCGGGCCAATGTCGCCGCGAACCTGGGCACCGAAGGCGCCGATCTTAAACCGGATTTGGCCCGCCTGCTGCAGGATGTGAAGCGCCGCGAATTCGAAGGCTACAGCTATGACGATGCTGCCGCGTCCTTCGAGCTCTTGGCGCTGCGCCAGCAGAACAAGTTGCCCCGCTACTTCACCGTCGAACAGTTCAGCGTGACGGTGGAAAGCATCAAGGGCGCCGATGGCAACCTGGCGTCGCGTTCCAAGGCGGCGGTGGAATTGATGGTGGCGGGGGAAAAAATCCGCAATGCCGGCACCGGCAACGGCCCGGTCAATGCGCTGGATGCGGCGCTTCGGAAGGACCTGGGCAAATACTCGCCCTTCCTCGCCGACCTGCGGCTGGTCGATTATAAAGTGCGTATCCTCACCAGCGGCACCGAAGCGGTGACGCGCGTGATGGTGGAATCCGCCGACGGCAAGGGCAATCGCTGGTCCACGGTGGGCGTGTCGGAGAATATCGTCGATGCTTCTTTCGAAGCGCTGACCGATTCGATCATCTACAAGCTGTATAAGGATAGCGCCCCTGTTTAGGCGAGCGCTTCGGCCATCATCGCAAGTGCCGCTTCGGCGTCGGGCGCGATGCGGTACAGCTTCAAATTTTCCGGGCGCACAAAACCGTTCTTGACGGAGTGCTGCAGCAAGGCTTCCAGCGGATCGAAATAGCGGTTCACATTGACCAGGATGATCGGCTTGGCGATGACGCTGAGCTGGACGCTGGTCACCACTTCGAAGAATTCGTCATAGGTGCCGAGCCCGCCCGGCAGCACGATGAATCCGTCGGAACGATCGATCATCTTCTGCTTGCGCTCGAACAGGTCCGGCACGATTTCGGTGGTTTCGCCCTCGGTCAACGGCGGTTCCACATCGCGCAGGAAACCAGGCAGGATGCCTTCCACCTGTGTTCCGGCGTCCCGCGCCGCGCGCGCGACATCGCCCATCAGGCCCGGCCCGCCGCCGCCGAACACCAGCCTGGCGCCCATTTTGGCGATTCCAGCCCCGATGGCGCGCGCCGCGTCACGAAAGGCCGGATCTGTGCCGAAAGAGGAACCGCAGAACACGCAGATCGCTGTTTTTTTCTTTTCCATGTTGCCGGCAGGGTTGCGCAGGTTCGTGATACTTATTTAAACGTGGGTCCTTCCTAGACGGGTTTTTGGGCCCTTGCCACGGAGAATATTTTGCCGCGCTGGTTGCTGATTTTGGGGGCCGTGGCCCTGCTGGCCATGATCGCCGGGTTCATCACCTTCGGCGGCGGCAATATGGGGCAATAGCGTGGCCCATCCCCTGGAAGACGGCAGCGGCGCCCCATCCTTCAAGCCGCTCTGGCGGCTGATGCCCTATCTGTGGCCGCAGGGGCGGCCCGACCTGAAATGGCGGGTGGTGTGGAGCATCGTCTTCCTGATGGCGGGCATCATCGCCACCACCGTGTCGCAGCAATTCCTGGGCGCGGCGGTGGACGCGTTTGGTACCACGCCGCAGACGGCGGTGTTGTGGGTGGTGATCGCGCTGGTCGCGGCCTATGCCTTGTCGCGCATCCTGATGCAGGCTTTCGCCCAGCTGCGCGATGGCGTTTTCGCCAAGGTGCAGTACCACGCCATGCGCGAAGTGGCGGTGGAGACCTTCGCCCATGTCCATACCCTGTCCATGCGCTTCCACCTGGAGCGCAAGACCGGCGGCCTGTCGCGCATCATCGAGCGCGGCACCCGCGGCATCGACAATATCCTGTCCTTTGCCTTGTTCTCGGTATTCCCGATCATCTTCCAGGTTCTGATCTATGCCGGGCTCTTGCTTTGGACCTTCAACATCTGGGTGGCGCTGACCGCCATCGTCATGGTGGCAGCCTATAGTTGGTTCACCGTCGCGGTCACGCGCTGGCGCGTCGCCTTCCGCCGCGAAATGAACCAGAGCGACACCGACGCCAACACCAAGGCGGTCGACAGCCTGCTGAATTTCGAGACCGTAAAATATTTCAACAACGAAAAGCACGAGACACGCCGCTATGACGTCTCGATGGAGAAATACTCCAAGGCCTCCATCCAGTCCCAGACATCCTTGTCCATTCTCAATACCGGCCAAGCGGTGATCATCGCCATCGGGCAGGGGGTGGTGCTGATGCTGGCCGCCATGATGGTCAAGTCGGGCGAGGTCAAGCTGGGCCAGTTCGTGGCCGCCAACCTGATCGTGATCCAGCTTTACCAGCCGCTGAACCTGCTGGGCACGGTGTACCGCGAAATCACGCAAGGGCTGGTGGACATGGAAGCCATGTTCCGCCTGCTGCACCAGCCCCGCGAAGTGCAGGACAAGCCGGATGCAAAGCCCCTGGTGGTCGCGGGCGGCGAGATCCGCTTCGATGATGTGGTGTTCGCCTATGATCCCGAACGCATTGTCCTGAAAGGCATCAGCTTTACGGTGCCGGCCGGCAAGACGGTGGCGATCGTGGGCCCATCGGGCGCCGGAAAATCCACCATCAGCCGCATTCTCTACCGCTTTTATGACATCAGGAGCGGGTCGGTGACGATCGACGGCCAGGACATCCGCGACGTGACGCAGGAATCCCTGCGCAGTGTCATCGGCATCGTTCCCCAGGACACGGTGCTGTTCAACGACACCGTCAAGTACAACATCGCCTATGGCCGCATCGGCGCCAACGAGGCCGAAATCAAGGAAGCCGCGCGCCTGGCCCAGATCGACAAGTTCATTGTCGAACTGCCCATGGGCTATGACGCCATGGTGGGTGAACGCGGCCTGAAACTGTCAGGTGGCGAAAAGCAGCGCGTCGCCATTGCCCGTACCATTCTGAAAAACCCGCCCATCCTGCTGCTGGACGAGGCGACCAGCGCCCTGGACACGGGCACCGAACGCGAAATCCAGAGTGCGCTGAACATTGTGTCGCGCAATCGTACCAGCCTGGTGATTGCACATCGTCTTTCCACCGTGGTGGATGCCGATGAAATCCTGGTGCTGGATCATGGCCAGATCATCGAGCGCGGCCGTCATTCCGAGCTGCTGGCGCAGAACGGCCATTACGCCGCAATGTGGAACAAGCAGCGCGAAGCCGCCGCCGCCCGCGAAAAGCTCAAGGAAGTCGAGAACGATCCCGACGTCGCGCCGGGCGTCGCCAAGGCCGCGCCGGTCTAGGCAAAGAAAAACGCGGCGCGCCGATCAGCGCGCCGCGTCCTGAAATTTCGATTGATGTCAGATGATTTCGACGCGATCGACTTCCACGCCCTTGTTGCCCTGGCGCGTGGAATAGCGAATGCGCTGGTCGGGTTCCACCGCCTGGACACCCGAACGCCGAAGCGCGCTGGCATGCAGGTAGATGTCGCCGCTGCCGCTGTCGGGCATCACAAAACCAAAGCCCTTCTGGTCGTTGAAGAACTTGATCTTGCCTTCAACCATGGGGCCGGAGGGCGCGTTGTTGTCGCGGTAACCGCCGCCACCGCCATAACCGCCGCCGCCATAGCCACCACCGCCATAGCCGCCACCACCGCCGAAGCGGTCGCCGCGCGGACCGCGGCTGGGCGCTTCGGCCGTCGATGTGTCGACGCTGTGCACCGTCACCACCTGAAGCCCGCGCTGGCTGTCGGCCAGATCGCAGACAATCGTAGTGCCCGGTTGCACATCGCTGTGCCCCGTCGCCTGCAAGGCGCTGGCATGACAGAAAGCGTCACCGCCATTGTCCAGTGTGATGAAACCGTATCCCTTGGTGGCGTTGAACCACTTCACCTTGCCCTTCGCAGAAGCCTGCGAAATGGGCTTAGGCCCGTCATTACCGTATGCCATTGAACCGACGCACTGCCCCAAAAGCCGGTTTGCTAACCCCAAGCCTCCCCCGTACCCCGGCTGTGCGGAAGAGACTGCGACATGATGACTACAGAAAGCCGTACCCCGCAACGGGGTTAATGGCACAAATGTTATGGTCTTTATTGCTGCACTGCAGCAAAAATGGGTTGACTTCGGGGCCGAACAGGCAGATACACCCGCCATCCGGGCGACCGCACAAGGCGCTTTTGAGCGCTGCCACCGCCGGATCTCAGCTTAGACCTCCGTTCCCTCCAGTGTGCGTGGAAGACGGCAACAGCCGTAAACCCGCGCCCTTTGGCGCGTCCCACGGTATTTAGGATTTTTGTGACTGACGTGACGTTCCAGACGCTTGGCGTTGCCGAGCCGATCCTGCGCGCTTTGGCGCAGGAGAATTACACCACCCCCACTCCCATCCAGACCCGCGCGATCCCCGCGCTGCTGTCGGGCCGCGACCTGCTGGGCATCGCCCAGACCGGCACCGGCAAGACGGCTGCCTTCGGCATTCCCCTGCTGCAGAAGCTGTCCATCGGCCATGTCCCGCCCCAGCCCAAGCAGGCCAAGGCGCTGATCCTGTCGACGACCCGCGAGCTCGCCGTGCAGATTGAAGAGAGCCTGCGCACCTATGGCCGCTTCCTGAACCTGAAGATGACCGTGATCCTGGGCGGGGTGAACCAGAACACCCAGATCCGCAACATGGCCAAGGGTGTTGATATCCTGGTGGCGACACCGGGCCGCCTGCTGGACCTGGTTCAGCAGAAGCAGGTTCATCTGAATGCGGTAAACACCTTCATCGTCGATGAAGCCGACCGCATGCTGGACATGGGCTTCATCCGCGATGTGAGGAAGCTGGTCGCGCTGCTGCCCAAGGAGCGCCAGTCGATGCTGTTCTCGGCCACCATGCCCGACGACATCGTCAAACTGACCCATGACATGCTGCGCAGCCCCGAACGCATCGAAGTCACGCCCCAGAGCAAGACCGCCGACCGCGTGGCGCAGAAGCTGTATTTCGTGCCGGCGCCGCAGAAACGCCAGCTGCTGGGCGAACTGCTGAAAGACGTGGCGATGAACCGCGTCATCGTCTTTACCCGCACCAAGCATGGCGCCAACAAGGTGGCAGAATACCTGTCGCGTTCCGGTGTGGTGTCCGAAGCCATCCATGGCAACAAGTCCCAGAACGCCCGTCAGCGGGCGCTGGACATGTTCAAGACCGGCAAGGCCCGTGTGCTGGTGGCCACCGACATCGCCGCCCGCGGCATCGACGTGGACAATATCAGCCATGTGGTGAACTTCGAGCTGCCGAACGAGCCGGAAAGCTATGTCCACCGCATCGGCCGCACCGCGCGCGCTGGCGGCGAAGGCATCGCCATCAGCTTCTGCGACGCGTCGGAACGCGGCTACCTGAAGGACATCGAGCGCATCATCCGCATGAAGATCGAGCTGGTCGCCCACGACCTGCCCGACCTGACCGAGGAGCAGAAGCGCCAGATGGAAGAGCCGCGCCGTCCGCACGGCCATCGCCATGGCAAGCCGCACGGCCATAAAGGCGGCGGTCACAAGCATGGTGGTGGTCATGGCGGCGGTCACCGTGATGGTGGCCAAGCCCATGGTCAGGCACATGGCGACAACCCGCATGCGCCCAAGAAGCGCAACGGCTCGCGCCCGCACTGGCACCGTAACAAGGATAAAGCACGCGGCAGTGCGGCTTGATCTCGATCTTTGTTGACGGAGACGCCTGTCCCGTCAAAGCGGAGGTTGAGAAGGTGGCGGCCCGGCATGGCCTGGCCGTCACCATCGTCAGCAATGGCGGCCTGCGGCCTTCGGCCAATCCGCTCCTGCGCCTTGTCACTGTGGCCGAAGGGGCGGATGCCGCTGATGACTGGATCGTCGATCACATTGCGAGCGGCGATATCTGCATCACCGCCGACATCCCGCTGGCCTCGCGCTGCCTGGACAAGGGTGCGCGGGTGCTGGGCCCCAATGGCAAGCCGTTCACCACAGACAGTATCGGCATGGCGCTGGGGATGCGGGAACTGAGCCGCCATTTGCGCGAATTGACCCCGGGTGGCCAGTCGCATCATGCGGCTTTTTCCAAGCAGGATCGTTCCCGCTTCCTGGGCGAACTGGAAAACTGTATTCAGTCACTGAAGCGCGCGCGTTGAAGCCATGTTCGGACTGAAGCTTGAAAGCCATTACACGCGCCTGCCGGGCGAGTTTTACACCCTGATGCCGGCGGAGAAGGTGGGCGTGCAGCCGCGCCTGCTGCATGCGAACCCAAAGGCCGCTGTGCTGATCGGCATGGATCCGGCGGCATTCAACGATCCGGCTTTCACCCAAGTGTTCTCCGGTCATGCGCCGCTGGGCGATTTTACGCCGCTGGCGATGGTCTATTCCGGACACCAGTTCGGCGTCTGGGCGGGGCAGCTGGGCGACGGACGTGCGCTGCTGATCGGGCAGGTGCGCGGCATCGGCGGCGCCTTGTGGGATATTCAATTGAAGGGTGCGGGCCAGACGCCTTACTCGCGTTTTGCCGATGGCCGCGCCGTGATGCGCTCCACCATCCGCGAATATCTGTGCAGCGAAGCGTTGGCGGCGCTGGGCATCCCCACCACGCGGGCGCTGGCAATCATCGCCACCAACGAACAGGTGATCCGCGAAACACCCGAACCCGGCGCGGTGCTGACCCGCCTGGCGCGCAGCCATATCCGCTTCGGCCATTTCGAGCATTTCTTCCACAAGGGTCAGCATGACCAGGTGCGCCAGCTGGCCGACCATGTGATCGAGGAGTATTTCCCGACCCTGGTGGCCGATCATGCCGGCTGGTTCGGCGAAGTGGTGCGCCGCACCGCCGAGCTTATGGCCGCCTGGCAATCGGTCGGTTTCGCCCATGGCGTGATGAACACCGACAATATGTCCATCCTGGGCCTGACCCTGGATTACGGCCCGTTCGGTTTCATGGAAGCCTATGACCCAGGCTTCATCTGCAACCACACCGACCAACAGGGCCGCTATGCTTTCAACATGCAGCCGGCCATCGCGCACTGGAATTTGCGGGCGCTGGCTTTCGCGCTGAGCGAGCTCATTCCGAAAGAAGCGCTGATCAAGGCGCTGGACAGCTATGAATCCATCTATCGCGCCCGCTATCGTACGCTGATGCGAGCCAAGCTGGGGCTGGTGATGGAAGGCGAGGGCGACGACCGGCTTATCGCCGACCTGCTCAACCTTATGGCCAAGGCGCGGGCCGATTACACTTTGTCATTCCGCAATCTCAGCGGCGAAGACACGGGCTGGATCGCATTGTTCGGCGCGCATGGCAGCGATGCCGAAGCCTGGCTGTCACGCTACCGGGTCCGCACCGAAAGCGAGCCGGTGCTGGAGATCGACAAGGTTAATCCGAAATATGTGCTGCGCAACTGGGTGGCGGAAACCGCCATTCGCGCCGTGGAAGACCGCGGCGACTTGGCGACGCTGGACCGCATCTTCAAGCTGGTCCAATCGCCGTTCGAAAAGCACGACGGCGACGAAGCTTTCGCCGCGCCGCCGCCGCCGGAACTTTGCAATCTGGAAGTGAGCTGTTCGAGCTAGCTACCAGTTGGTCGAGACGTACTTGATCTCGCAGAACTCGGTCAGGCCGTGGTGGCTGCCTTCGCGGCCCAGCCCCGACTGCTTGACGCCGCCGAAAGGCGCCGCGGGGTCCGACATCAGGCCGCGGTTCAGGCCCAGCATGCCGGCTTCCAGCTTCTCGCAGATCTGCATGCCGCGCTTGAGGTCCTGGGTATAGACGTAAGCGGCCAGGCCATATTCGGTGTCATTGGCCTTTCGGATGGCTTCGGCTTCGTCGGTGAAGGACTGCAGCGACACGACCGGTCCGAAGATTTCTTCCTTCATCATGGCGGCATTGTCCGGCACGTCCGACAGCACGGTGGGCGGATAGTAATAGCCCGGCCGGTTCAGGCGCTGGCCGCCCAGCAGCAGCTTGGCGCCCTTGGCGACGGCGTCGTCCACCAGCTCGGCGATCTTGGCGACGGACTTTTCGTTGACCATCGGGCCCAGGGTGGATTCCGGATCGGTGGCTTCGCCGAGCTTGATCGCCGACATGCGTTGCACCATGCCCTCGGTGAAGGGCTTGTAGATGTCCTGGTGGACATAGAAGCGGTTGGCGGCGGTACAGGCTTCGCCACTGTTGCGCATCTTGGCCAGCATGGCGCCGTCCAGCGCGTCGTTCAGGTTGGCGTCCTTGCAGACGATGAAGGGGGCATTGCCGCCCAGCTCCATGGCGCAGGAAATCACCTGGTCGGCCGCTTCATGCAACAGGGCGCGCCCAACAGGTGTCGAGCCGGTGAAGGAGATCTTGCGCACGCGCGGATCGTGCAGCACCGCCTTGGAGAGCGGGCTTGCCTTGCCGGTGGTGACCACATTCACAACGCCGGCCGGCACGCCGCAGTCATGCATGATCTGGGCGACGGCAAAGGCGGTGAGCGGGGTTTCGGTGGCGGGCTTCAGCACCACGGTGCAACCGGCCGCCAAGGCGGGCGCGATCTTGCGGGTGGCCATGGCGGCGGGATAATTCCACGGCGTGATCAATAGCGCGATGCCGATGGGCTGATACTGCACCAGGATGCGCGCGCCGCTGGCAGGCGCCAGCGCCAATTCGCCCAGAACATGGCAGCATTCCTCGGCATACCAGCGATAGAATTCAGCGGAATAAAGAACTTCGGCGCGCGCGTCGGGCAGCGCCTTGCCGTTCTCCAGGCTGATCAGATAGGCCAGCCATTCGATATTCTCGACGATCTTCTCATAGCATTTGCGCAGGATCTCGGCGCGGAAGCGCGGCGTGGTCGCAGCCCAGGCGGCAGCGGCCTTGTCGGCGGCATCCACCGCGGCCAGCGCATCGGCGGCATCACAATCGGCGACGTCGCAGAGCTTCTTGCCGGTCGACGGATCGAACACATCGACGCGCGCCTTGCTGGCGGCTTCCACCCACTTGCCGCCGATCCACAGGTCGGTGGGGATGGGGAAGGGCTTGGGGCCGGTCTTGGGATCGGGGATGGTGAAGGTGTGGGTCATGGCTCTCTCTATGGATCAGGAAGCAAGCGTGGCGCGGTCGCCGGAGAAGGCGGCGCGGGTGATCGCCTTCATGGCGTCCACGTCCAGCTTGCGGGGATTGTTGTTGACCAGGCGGGCGGCGCCGATGGCGCTTTCCGCCGTCCAGTCCTGCTTGTCTTCGGGCAGGCCCAGGTCGCGCAGGGTCACCGGAATGCCGATGTCTTTGAGCAGGCTGGCAACTTCGTCGATCACCTTGTGCGAAAGTTCTTCATCCGTGCCCGACAGGCCGATGGCGCGGCCGATCTCGGCAAAGCAGCCGACGCAGGTGGGGCGGTTGAACTCCATCACATACGGCATCAACAGCGCCACGCCCATGCCGTGCGGCGTGTGGGTTTCGTTGCCCACCGGATACTGGATGGCATGGGCCGCCGCGGTGCCTGCCGCGCCAAAGGCGCAGCCGGCGGCCAGCGACGCCAGCATCATCTGCTCGCGCGCCTGGATGTTCTTGCCGTCCTTCACCGCGGTGCGCAGGGCGGCAAAGATGTTCTTCAGCGCGAGCAGGCCGAACGTGTCGCTGAGCGCATTCTTGCCCACGAACACATTCTTGACCGTCAGGTCGGGGGTCAGCTCGCGCGGCGCGGCGGTGAAGCTTTCGATGGCATGGGTCAGGGCATCGGCGCCGCTGACGGCGGTGAGGCCGGGCGGGCAGGTCAGGGTCAGTTCGGGATCGCACAACGCCACGCGCGGAATCAGATAGGGGCTGGAAATGCCCACCTTGGTGCCACGCTCGGTGTCCGCGATAACCGCAACCGGGGTCACTTCCGAGCCCGTGCCCGCGGTGGTGGGCACCGCGATTACCGGCGCGACGGGACCGGGAATCTTGTTCTCGCCGTAATAGTCGCGAAGGCTGCCGCCATGCTGCAGCAACACAGCCACGCACTTGGCCATGTCCATGCAGCTGCCGCCCCCGATGCCCAGCACCACGTCCGGCTTGAAGGAAGCGCATTCGGCGACACAGCCGGAAATGCCTTCGATGGGCAGGTCGGCTTCGGTGCGGTCATAGACTTTGACCGCGACGCCATTGGCTTCCAGGTCGGCCACAATGGCCTTGAACTGGGCATCGCCGGCCATGCGCGCATCGGTGCAGACCAGGGCGCGCTTGCCGATCTGGGCCGTCATCATGCCCAGCGCGGCGCGCTGGCCGCAGCCGAAGATCACCGAAGCGGGCAAGCGCAGGGCGCCAAACAATTGGGTCATATTTATTCCTTCCTGGATTCTTGCGACAGCTTCTGCAGGTCCGCCCACAGGCCGTCATCGATGAACATGCCGCGCTTGACCGACTGGGCGCGCACGGCATGGGCGCGGTCGCCCGGCGCCAGCACCGGATGTTCCGGATCGGACGGCGCGGCGGCGCGGATTTCGTTGAGATAGCCGGTGACCAGCTCCTTGGCCGCTTCGGCATGGGGCGGGGCGATGACGATGAAGATGTCACCCTAGTTGCAGGGATTCACCGAATCCAGCGTGCCTTTCACGCCGGTGCCGATGGCGGATGCCGCCAGGCTGGCAACCAGCACTTCAAAGGCGATGCCCAGCGCATAACCCTTGGGGCCGCCGAACGGCGCGATGGCGCCCTTCTTGGCGGCGGAGGCGTCGGTGGTGGGATCGCCATTTTCGTCCAGCGCCCAACCGAGAGGAATGGGCGCGCCGCGATTGGCGTGGTCATGAATCTTGCCCATGGAGACAAGGCCGGTGGCCATGTCCAACACCATGGGGGTGGGATCGGCCGGCACGCCGATGGCGATGGGATTGGTGCCGATCATCGCCTTGCGCCCGCCCCAGGGATGCACCAGCGCCTCGGAGATGGTCAGGGCGATGCAGGTGAGGCCGCACGTTGCGACATGCTCGGCGTAATAGGCCAGCGCGCCCAGGTGATTGGCATTGCGGATGGCGGCGATGGCGATGCCATCTTCGCGGGCGCGCGGGATGATGGCGTCCAGCGCCGCCATGGCGACGACAGGGCCCAGGCCACGCTGGCCTTCCACCGACAGGAAGCTGCGCGCCGTCCATTCCTGGACGCCGGTCACACCCGGCACCGTCGCGCCGGAATGAATGCGCTCGATCACCCGGCGCAGGCGCAGCAGGCCGTGGCTTGGGATGGCGCGCATCTCCGCTTCGATGAACAGGTTCGCCTGGGTCGCGGCATGGTCCGCCGGCACACCATTGGCGAGCAGGATGCCTTCGGCCAGCTTGCGGACGTCTTCGACGGCGACCTTCAAGATCAAATATCCTATAGGATTTTGGAAGGGTATGGGGTAGACTGTTTCGGGTCAAGGCGAAAAAGGCAGCCTTTCTGTGAGCAAAGTTCCCGCCCTGGCTGACGACCGGACCATTGTCCGCCCCTCCGGGCTGGCGGAGGAGGTCTATCGCCGGGTCCGCGCCGACATCATGTCCCTGAAGATTCCGCCCGACACCCGGGTGTCGGTGGACAGCCTGGCGCGGGAGCTTGGGGTATCCCAGACCCCGATCCGCGAGGCGCTGTCGATGCTGGAAGCCAATGGACTGGTCTCCAAGCGCCACTTCGCCGGATATGCCACCAGCCCGCGCATGGACCGGGCACAGCTGGATGAACTGTTTGAATTCCGCCTGCTGATCGAACCGCATGCCGCACGCAAGGCAGCGCAAGCCATGGCCGATGGCGACATGAAACAGCTGGCCAGCGGAGACACCGCGCCGTCCCATGACGCCTTTGCCGACATGGATACCGAATTCCACCGCCTGATCGCCCAGGGCGCAGGCAATCACCTGATCGCGGACTCGCTGGCGCGGCTGCACATCCATGTCCACATCTTCCGCTCCTGCTTCAGGAGCGAGATCACGGAAGAAGCGGTGCATGAGCATGATGCGATCATCACCGCCATCCATGCGCGCGATGGGGCGAAGGCGGAAGCCGCCATGCGCCGCCACATCGAGCGCTCTTACGGCCGCTTGCGGGATTTCATAAAGGAATAGCCACACCCGCCATGGCCGGGTTTAACCCGGCCATCCAGGGCCACAAGCTCATATATGGCCGGCTGCCCTGGATGGGCGGGTCGAGCCCGCCCATGGTGAATTGATTTTCAGCCGTTCAGGTAGCCGGACACCAGTACCACATGGGCGCGCAGCTTCAGGGTGCTGTCCTTGGCCAGCTGCACGGTGACGCCTTCGCCGTTGCGCAGCGGCAGATAGGCCCCCAGCGAACGGGTCTTGCCGTCGATACTGGCGATGCTGCCGATATTGATCCTGTAATCCTTGGAGCCGGCGACGGAGTCGATCACCACGAATGCCAGTTCGCCCTTGTGGCGATAGATGGTGATGGGCTCGCCCGTGCTGCCGCTTTCGAAGTTCAGCGGGATTTCCTTGACTGTCATCGCGCGCTTTGCGGCCGGCACATTGGCGGTGGCCGGGCCAAATGCCATGGCGCCGAGAAGGGCGGCGGCGGTGAACTTGCGGACGATAGTCATGCGAACCCCAGCACTTTTTGCCGCTCCGAAGGAAGGCGGCTGAACTCACGGTGTGAGTCGCTCAACGGAGGTCATCATTCCATGCATCGAAGCACGCTTGTGCTCATGCGACTGGCTCGCGCGCAAAAAAGCGAAGAACATTGAGACCGCTTCGCGTTTGCGCAGAATTTGCGCGACTGAGAAGGATTATCAGCCCGCGCGCCGCTTCATGTCACGGTAGGCCGCTTCGATGAGCGTCTCCACTGCCGCGCCGTCTACCGCCTCACCCCAGCGCAGCTTCACATGCCGCATCCGCTTGCCGCTGCCTTCCAGCAAGCCGGCGGGGTCCTTGAGGCTCGCGCCCTGGAAGAACCCGATGCTGACATGCTGGGCAAAAGCGCCGACATAAGCGAAAGCCGCATCCCCGACGCAGGCCGTCGGCATATGGTCATGCAGCAGTTCGCGCACGTCATCGCCGCAGCCGCGAATCTTGTCGAACCATGTCTGGGCGAGGTCGCGCATGGGCTCGGAGCGCTGGAACCATGCGGCTACCGCAGGATCGTGGCGCTGGGCGCCGGGAAAGCGAAACAGGTCGCTGACCGGCGGCAACTACTTGCCTTGCGATTTGCGCCAGGCGGCGTATTTGGCCTTGTTCTCGTCGTTGGGGGGATACAGGCCGGGCAGCGGAACGCCTTTTTCGATCTCGCCCATGATCCAGGCTTCCTGGGCTTCCTGTTCGGCGGCGGCTTCGGTTACTTCCGCCAGCAGCGCCTGTGGGATGACAACCGCGCCGTCGCCATCAGCCACGATCGCATCGCCCGGGAAGATCGCCACACCGCCGCAGCCGATCGGCTCCTGCCAGTTGATGAAGGTCAGGCCCGCGACGGACGCGGGCGCCGCGGCGCCGGCGCACCACACCGGCAAGCCGGTCGCCAGCACGCCTTCCATGTCGCGCATCACGCCATCGGTGATCAGGGCGCCGACTTTCCGCTTGGCCATGCGGGCGCACAGGATGTCACCGAAGATGCCGGCATCGGTGACACCATTGGCGTCGGCGACGCAGATCACGCCTTCTTCCATCGCCTCAATGGCGGCGCGGGTGGAGATTGGCGAGGCCCAGCTGGCCGGGGTGGCCAGGTCTTCGCGCGCCGGGACAAAGCGCAAGGTGAAGGCGGTGCCCGCCACGCGCTTTTGGCCGGGCTGCTTGGGAAAGGCGCCGCGCAGCCAGACATTGCGCAGGCCTTTCTTCAGCAGCACCGTGGTCAGGGTGGCGGTGGAAATGCCTTCCAGAATTTTCCTGGTGCCAGCGTCCATGATGAGCCCCTTCAGTTTCAGTTCGGCAAGGCGAAGATGGCGAAGACGTCGCCGAAAATGCCCTTGCCTTCATTCGCCATGAAAATCTCTCCGCCATGGCACCCGCCGGCGCCGACGGCGATATATTGCACGCCCTTCACCTTATACGTGATGGGCGGGGTGCAGACCCCGGCGCCCAACGGATAGGACCAGACCTTCTGGCCGGTCTTGGCGTCATGCGCCACGAAGTCGCCATTCATCTCGCCGGTGAAGACCAGGCCGCCAGCCGTGGCGACCACGCCCGAGAAATAGGGCCGCTCATTCTTCACCTGCCAAACGATTTTTCCGGTCGCCACGTCGATGGCGCTGAAGGTGCCGCTGGGGGTGAAGACCTTGGTGTTCAGCGCCATGTCGCCGCCCGCATATTGGCCGCGGATCGGCGTGCCGGGCTTGTAGACCTCGGTCAGCGGCTGCTTGACGGTATAGTCGTGCGCCTCATTGATGCCGAGCTGGTAGAGATATTTTGTCTGGGGCGAATAGGCCGGCGGCTGCCACATGGCGCCGCCATGATTGGCCGGCCAGATGGTCTTGGGCTCCGGCCCCAACGGGGTCATGAAATTGGCGCTGACATCGACGAAGGGCGGCGACTTGCGGATCAGCTTTCCGGTCAGGCGGTTCATGATGTAGACGATGCCGGTCTTGCCGGCATGGGCCGCGGCCGGGACCATCTTGCCCTTTTCGTCCACCGTGTCGAACAGCACGACCGGCGCGCAGGCATCCAGGTCCCAGATGTCATGCGCCACTTCCTGGTACCACCAGCGCAGCTTGCCGGTGCGGCTGTCGATGGCGACGACGGAGTCGGTATAGGCGTTGTCACCCTTGCGGCTGGTGCCGTCCAGGTCGGGATTGGGATTGCCCACCGCGAACAGGATCAGGTTGTTTTTCACATCGATGGCAGGGGTGTTCCACACCGAGCCGCCGCCATATTTCCAGCTGTCGCCGCTCCAGGTCTTGCCGCCCGGCTCGTCGGGCGCGGCGGTGGTGTTGAAGCGCCAGACCAGCTTGCCGGTATTGGCGTCCAGCGCCTGCAGGAAGCCGCGGGTGGGCCACTCGGCGCCGGCATTGCCCAGAAGGATCAGGCCGTTGAAGGCGATCGGCGCCATGGTGAAGGAATAGAACACGGCAGGCTGGGGCAGGATGTCGGCATGCTGGGTCTTCCAGATCAGCTTGCCGGTCCTGGCATCCAGCGCCACCACATGGCCATCGAGCTGGGCGGAAAACACCTTGCCATAGGCGACCGCCACGCCGCGCGAAAGCTGGCCGCAGCACAGGTTGGAATAGGACAGGGTGGGAATATAGGACCAGAGCTGTTTGCCGGTGACCGCGTCATAGGCCATCACCTTGTTGTCGGCGGTGTTGATATAGAGCACGCCGTCCACCGCGATGGCGGTGTTCTCGAAATTCTTGGTGACGCCGGTCTGCAGGATGGCGGTGGGGCGCAGTTTGGCGACATTGGACAGGTTGATGTCGGTGAAAGGCGAGAAGCGCTGGTTGTCGTAGGTGCGCCCGTGCAGGATCCAGCCGTCGGAATGATCGGCATCCAGCATCATCGCGTCGGTGATGTCGACATTCTGGCTCGCTGCCTTGTTCAAAAAGCTTTCGGTGCGCGGTGCGCTTGTGCCGACCGCCGGTGCAGCCTCACCCGCGGTACCGACTGTGCCGGAAGCCGGTTTGGGTGCCTGCCCCAAGGCGCTGCCGCAAAGGCCCAGGCACGCCGCCGCAAAAAAAGCGATCGCGGATTTCTTCATGGCGAACTCCGAAATGCGTTACGGCGTGATTTTGGTGTCGGCGGCGCCGGCCGAATCCTTGGCCAGCGTCGTCGCGCCCGCCGGGTAGCCATTCTGCTGCAGGATATAAGCGGTGACGGCGGCGTTATCCTCCGGCTTCAGCGAGCCGGGATCGGACTGCGGCATGGTGTTGGCGATGACGTCCAGCAAGGTCGCCGCGGTCAGGCTTTGCGCCGTGGCCATCTCACCGAAAGCCGCGCCTTTCAGGGCAGGGGCCGCGACGCCTTCCAGCTGGGTGCCATGGCAGGCGGCGCAGGACGAGGCATAGACCTGCGCGCCCTGGGTGGCCTGGGCATCGGTGTAAAGCGCGGGCTTGGCGGCCTGGGCCAGGGCGAAGGGCGCCGCGGCGACGCACAGGACGGCGGAAACGAGCAGGAGCGGGCGATGCATGGGAGATCCTTGGAGCGGGTCTTTCTGATGGCCGGCACGATAACGCCAAGCCCCCGGATTGGCTAGCAAAGTTGCGTGTCCGCAGGCGATGCCGGATATTCGCGCCATGGATATCGGGGCCGTGCTGGAACGGGCTTTTGCGTTGCATCAGGGCGGCCGCCTGGCCGAGGCGGAACCACTGTATCGGGACGTGCTGCGCGCGGTGCCGGGCGACTTCAACGCCCGGCTGCTGCTGGGAATTCTCTTCAGCCAGCAGAGCCGCAACCCCGAAGCGCTGGAACTGCTGACCGCAGCCCTTGCCGTGCATCCCGATTCCGACCTGGCGCTGCTCAATCACGGCAATGTGCTGGCGGCGATGGGGCGCGGCGGCGAAGCCCTAGCCAGTTATGACCGCGCCATCGCGCTGTATCCGCAGCATGCCGACCTGCGCAATGCGCGGGGCCTTTTGCTGGTGAGCCAGCGGCATTTCCAGGAAGCGCTGGTAGATCTTGATAGCGCGGTCGCGATCAATCCGGATTTCGCGCAGGCCTGGAAAACAAGGGGCAATGCGCTGCAAGGGCTCAAGCGGCTGGAGGAAGCGCTGGCCAGCTATGACCGCGCCCTGGCGCTCAATCCGGCGGATATTCAGGCCCGTGACGCCAGCGCCCATGTGCTGCGCCGGCTTGGCCGGCTGGACGAGGCGCTGGCCGCGGCGTCAGGCTCCCACGCGCAGGCCCTCAATGAGCGCGGCAACATCCTGCAGGACATGAACCGCCAGGACGAGGCGATACAGGCTTATGACCGCGCGCTGGCGCTGGATCCCGATTACAGCGACGCGCGGATCAATCGCGGCGCCGCGTACCGCGACCTGCTGCAATTCGATCACGCCTTGGCCGATTTCGACCATGTTCTGGCGCAGGACGGCGGCAATGCACTGGCGCACTGGTCCAAAGCCATCGTCAGGCTGATGCAGGGCGATCTTGCCGAGGGGCTGCGCCTGTATGAGTGGCGCAAGCATCTGGACGTGCCCATCGAAGCGCGCAATTACCCGCAGCCGCTTTGGACCGGGGCAGAGGATATTTCCGGAAAGATCCTGTTTTGCTACATCGAGCAGGGCCTTGGCGACACAATCCAGTTCTTCCGTTTCGCCCTGATGGCGCATCAGCGCGGGGCGCGCGTGATTCTGGCAGTGCAGGATGCGATCGTGCAGTTGATGCGCGATGCCGGCAGCGGGGTGGAAATTGTCGGCAGCGCTGATGTGCCCAGAAGCTTTGATTATCACGTGCCCCTGATGAGCCTGCCGCTGGCCTTTGGCATCACGCACGAGACGATTCCAGCGCCTGTCCCCTATCTGAAAGCGCAGGGTGCGCGCATCGAACAGTGGTGCGCCCGCATCGGTGTTGAGGGATTTCGGATCGGGGTTTGCTGGCAGGGTGCCGCCAGTATCGCGAACCGCTCTTTCCCGCCTGCGCTGCTGGCGCCGATTGCGGACATGAAGGGTGTGCGGCTGATCAGCCTGCAGAAAGGCGCCCGCGAATCGCCGGCATGGATCGAAAGCCTGGGTGATGGTTTTGACCAGCAAAACCAGGCCTTTCTCGACAGCGCCGCGGTCCTGCAAAGCCTGGATCTGGTCATCACCGCCGATACTTCCGTGGCCCATCTGGCGGGCGCGCTGGGAAAGCCCGCATGGCTGGCGCTGAAATTCGCACCGGATTGGCGCTGGTTTCCGGCAACAGATTCCACGCCCTGGTATCCGCAGATGCGTTTGTTCCGGCAAGCCGCGCCGGGCGACTGGAAGAGTGTTTTTGAAGCGATGCGTCGTGCGCTGCACGACGTTCAATTTTCTGAACGCGCCTTCACGAATTAGAATCACCCGCGCGGCGATCAGCGCAAACGGCGGCCGGTGAAATCCGCGCGCCGGTCACGCGATAAAATTTCGGGCATGACTTATATTATTGCAGCTTCGCAAGTTGTGGCCCCCGACACTTTGTCAAAATGTACGGAAAGCGGGATTTTTGCGCCTGACAGGCGGTTTGAAGCCGTTTTTTTGTGCGGCGCACAATCTTAAGCAAGGGTTTCGCGACGTTGCAATAATGTGACGTTCGCACCTTTCCGCGCCTGTATGCCTCTGTTTTGTCGAATATTCTCTCGCTTGGCGCTTGGCCCCTCTGCTATCCAACCGCCCAAGAAGCCGGCATCACGCCGGTAGAACAACCGTCCAGGGGGACTATGCCTATGCACTATGGTTTGACGAAGACTCGCGTTCGCCTTGCTGGCGGCGCAGCCATTCTTGCTCTGAGCGCCGCCGGCGCGATGGCGCAGGAAGGTGTCGAGCAGGTCGTCGTTTCTTCGACTCGTCTGCAGAGCGCCGGATTCGACGCTCCCACCCCCACCACCGTCGTGAGCGCCGCTGACCTGGAAGCCCAGGCCAAGCCGAGCGTGTTCGAAGCCATCACGCAGCTGCCGGCCCTGCAGGGTTCGTCGGGCGAAGGCTACAACACCGGTTCGACCACCACCGGCCTGATCGGCCTGTCCTCGCTGGGTCTGCGCGGCCTGTCCCCGCTGCGTACCCTGGTGCTGCTCGACAGCCAGCGCGTCGTCGGCGGTAACTTCAACGGTGCGGTTGACGTCAGCCAGATGCCGCAGATGCTGATCCAGCGCGTTGACGTTGTGACCGGCGGTGCGTCGGCTTCGTGGGGTTCGGACGCCGTCGCCGGTGTCATCAACTTCGTCACCGACAAGAAGTTCGAAGGCTTCAAGGCCAACGCTCAGGCCGGTATCTCGACCTATGGTGACATGGGCCAGACGCTGTTCCAGGCGGCTGCCGGTACCAGCTTTGCTGGTGGCCGCGGTCACTTCGAAATCGCCGGCGAATATGCTTACAACGACGGCCTGCTGCCCCGTTACCCGGTGGCCCAGCAGCACACCGCCCAGCCGAACATCGGCGGCCGCACCATCGCCCGCCAGTCGGGCCAGGCCTCCTTCGCCGCCGACACCGGCCAGACGGGCGGCCCGCCGGCTGGCCAGCCTCGCACTTTCTATACTTCGATCGTGCAGCCCACCCAGTCGGCTGCTTACGGCCTGCTGCAGGCCGGTTCGCCCTATGCCTTCACCACTTTCGACCAGCAGGGCAAGGCCATTCCGTATGACCTGGCCGGCACCTGCTTCAAAAACGGCACGGCCCTGGCCGGCGCCCTCAACGGCACTTGCATTGGGACGGAATCCGATCCGGGCAACCAGAACGACTCCAAGCAGTTCACCCAGGGCCTGTATGATCCGCTGACCCGCGGCAACATCTACATGCGCGCGTCCTACGACCTGACGCCTTCGACCGAAATCTACGCCACGTTCAACTACGGCGTCAGCCGTACGCAGAACACCCCGGCGCAGGGCAACTCGTCGAAGAACGGCATGAACGCCCATTGCGACAACCCCTACCTGCTCGCTTCGGGCCTGTTCGCGTCGACTGCGGCTTGCGTTGCCGCCATCGTCCCGGGCTTCAATCAGGGTCTGCCGCAGAACGCTCCGGGCACCAACAACTTCATCAACGTCGCCAGCACGGCGAACATTCCCTACGGTTCGGACTGGGCCAATATCCCCACCGACCAGCAGATGTTCCTGATGCGCACCATGCGCCGCTATGTTGTGGGCGGTGACGGCAGCTTCGACCTGTTCGGCAAGAGCTGGAATTGGGATTCCTACTTCCAGCACGGTGAAACCGACACCAGCATCAAGATCTACAACATGCCGCTGTCGGGCGCGCCCTTCATTCCGGGCACCAGCACCACCAACGGCAATTTCTCGCGCTTCAACCTGGCGCAGGATGCGGTGCTGAACTCGTCCGGCCAGATCGTCTGCCGCAACACCGTTGCCCAGGCCTTTGGTTGCGTGCCCTTCAATCCCTTCGGCGGCGCCACCCTGAATGCCGGCCAGATCGCCTATTTCGACGGCCAGAACGGCCCCGGCGGCACCACCATTGGACCGACCGCGATCCAGACCGTTCGCCAGGAAGCCTTCAGCTTCACGGTCAACGGTTCGCCGATTGAATCCTGGGCTGGCCCGGTCGCCGTTGCCCTGGGTTACGAATACCGCGAAGAGCACTTCTCGGAACGTGCCGATCCGTATTCCGGTGGTCTGACCCGTTCGACCCCGGCCACGGCCAACGAGCCTTGCACCGATCCCTTCATCGACTGCGGCCTGAACTCCGCCGCGCCGCAGGGTCTGGGTGCCTGGAACGCCGGTAACTATCACAACGCGATCGGTACCTATCACGTGAACGAAGCGTTCGTCGAAATCGGTATCCCGCTGTTGAACGACCAGTTCTGGGGCAAGTTGGACCTGGACATCGCCGGCCGTCATGCGCGTTACAATGCGCAGAACGGTATCGGTGGCCTGGGCGTCAACCCCTACACCGGCCTGAATGTTCTGCCGGGTGCGCCGGGCGAATTGGCCGGCAAGGACGCCAACACCTGGAAGGTGGGTGTCACCTGGGAAACGCCGATCCCCGGCGTCCGCCTGCGTGCCCTGCAGTCCCGCGACGTTCGCGCGCCGAACCTGTCGGAACTGTTCACCCCGCCGGCCGGCCTGAACGGTTCGATCAACAACCGCTTCTGCACCTTCAACGGCGGCGCCGCTGCGCAGTGTAACGGCCAGCAGGTTCGCCAGCTGAACGTCGGCAACGGCCAGCTGAAGCCGGAAACCGCTCAGACCACGGAAGTGGGCCTGGTGTGGCAGCCGGACTTCATCCCCGGCTTCCAGGCGTCGGTCGACTACTACCGCATCGGTGTTAAGGGCGCGATCATCGCCCTTGGCCTGCAGCAGGTGGAAGACCTGTGCTTCTTCAACCAGACCCAGGGCCTGACCTCGGCGGCGGCGTTCTGTAACCAGGACGCCATCACCACCGCCAACGGTGTCAACCAGAGCGTTGCCAACCCGGCCACGGGTACCGGCATCACCGCGGTTGCCTCCAAGGTGTTCAACTTCGCGGCGTTGACGACCGACGGCTTTGACCTGGAAGCGAGCTATACGTTCGACCTCCAGGACTATGATGTCCCCGGTACCTTCAACTTCCGTTCGTTGGCCACCCACACCAGCAAGTTCATCAACGACTCCGGTATCCCCGGTACACAGCGTAACGTTGAACTGGCTGGCGCGCTCGGCGGCGGCGGTAACTCCAACAGCTACAACTCCAACTTCAACGTGTTGAACTGGAAGCTGCAGGAGACCCAGAGCTACCAGAACGACATCTGGGGCATCACCCTGACCGAACGCTGGTACTCGGGCGGCGTGTTCAGCGCCAACCGCAACGCTGTGGTCTGCGCGCCTGGCACCTGCCCGGCCTCGACCACCCAGAGCCCGACGATCAACTTCAACAAGGTTGACTCGATCCTGTACCTGGATATCGGCGCCAACTGGAATGTCAGCGACAAGACCAACCTGTACGCGAAGGTTGATAACGTCACCAACATCCGTCCGCCGGATACCGGTGGCCAGAACGCCAATAACACCCTGTATGACGTTATTGGCCGTCTGTACCGCGTCGGCGTCCGCTTCTCGAACTAAGAGAAACGCCACCTTCAAGAATCGGGGCCCCGTGAAAACGGGGCCCTTTTTCTTTGATTTCCGCGGTTCCCAGATGAACGGGAGATAAATTCCGGCCTCAGAACCGGTTCATGGACATCCTGTCATGGTGCTCCTCAACGACGCAGGTTTTGCGCCGCTGATGAAAGGAACAAAACCATGAAACGCCTGATTTCCGCCGCTCTGGCCCTGACCCTGCTGGGCGCTACCGCGGCTTCCGCGCAGGGTTATCGTGGCGGTTATGGCGGCCACTATGGCGGCCATTACGGCCATGGCGGCGGCTGGCATGGCCGCGGCAACAACACAGGCGCGCTGGTTGGCCTGGGTATCGGCCTGTTCGCCCTGGGCGCCATCGCGGCGGCTTCGAGCCACGATCGCTACGAGGACCGCTACTATGACCGCTATGACTACGGTCCTCCGCCGCCTCCGCCGCCGGCCTATTATGGCCGCACCGGTTACGGCTACTGACGAGAAAGGCCTCGGGTTCCCCCGGGGCCTTTTTCCTAATAGGGCTGGTAGCTCTTTTCCTCGATCAGCTCCGAACCCAGCATCAGGTTCAACTCGCGCTTCACCGCGCCGCGTTCGTCGTTGCGGTGATAGACCGCGCGGGCCAGTTCGATGAAGGCCGCATCGAAAGTCCTTGACCGTTCATGCTCGCGGATGCGGTCCTCGATTTCCCACAGCGCCTGATTCAAGGACTTCAGCCTTGCCGCCAGCGGTGCGATCTCGCCGCGCGTCAGCACGGGCCCGGCGATATCGGACAGCAGGCCCAGCTCCCTGGCGGCATTGGCCCTGGCGGATTGGCTTTGCAGCCTTTCAACCTTGATCTCCAGGATGGTGATCTTGTCGATCACTTCGCCCCAGGAGGCTGGAATTTGCGGGATGGTCACGCTCATTCGGCCTTTATAGCCGGGCCCCCATGCAGGCGAAATGGCTGCAAATCCGGCCAAATTCCCGCCCTTGGCCTCGGCCCCGCCCCGCATGGCGGGGTGGCTTCTAAAATTGCGGGGCGGTTCTTGCGCCCCGCAAGGGCGGGGCCTAAACGGGTTCTGCCATGTCGCAATCCGGTGCTCCCCCAGACGGTCCCCCCAACCAGGGTCCCAAGGCCAATTTCCGCACCATCGCCCTGATCGTTGGCGCCGCCATGTTCATGGAGCAGTTGGATGGCACCGTGCTCGCCACGGCCCTGCCCAGCATGGCGCATGAACTGGGCGTGTCGGCCCCCAGCCTGTCCATCGCCCTGACCTCATACCTGATCAGCCTGGCGATCTTCATTCCCGTGTCGGGACGCATTGCCGACCGTTTCGGCGCCCGCACCGTGTTTCGCAGCGCCATCATCATCTTCCTGTGCGGCTCTATCGCTTGCGCCAACGCGCCCAATGTCGCCTCCCTGGTGGTCGCCCGCTTCTTCGAGGGCGTGGGCGGGGCCTTGATGATGCCGGTGGGCCGGCTTGTCCTGATGCGCAACGTGGAAAAGCGCGATCTGATCCAGGCGACCAGCTGGGTGCTGATCCCCGCCGTGGTGGGACCGATATTGGGCCCGCCGGTGGGCGGCTTTTTCGTCACCTATCTGAACTGGCGCTGGATCTTCTACATCAACCTGCCCATCGGCATTCTGGGAATTGTGCTGGTCAGCCTGTTCATCGCCAACACCCGCGGCGAGGTGCCGGAAAAGACCGATTACAAAGGCATTCTTCTCTCCAGCCTTTCGCTGGGCCTGTTCCTGTTCGGCTTTGAACTGATCAGCCATGACGGCTTGCTGCTGCTGGCGCTGTGCTTCCTGGCCGTGGGGGCCCTGTGCGGCTGGCTCTATATCCGCCATGCACGGATCGCCAGAGATCCCATTCTCGATATTTCCCTGATGAAGATCCCGACCTTCGGCACTTCGGTGATCGCCGGTGCCATCACCCGCCTGACCCAGGGGGCGCATCCCTATCTGCTGCCGCTGATGATGCAGCTGGGCTTTGGCCTGACCGCCGCCCAGTCGGGCCTGATGACGTTTGCCACGGCTTTGGGCTCGATCGCCGCCAAGCCGGTGGCGCCGTTTCTGCTGCGCCGCTACGGCTTCCGCGACACGCTGACGGTCAATGGCTTTTTCGCCAGCGCCGGCTATGCCGTGTGCGGGCTGTTCCGCCCGGGCTGGCCGCTGCCGGTGATGTTCTGCATCATGATCCTGAGCGGCTTTTTCATGTCGCTGCAATTCACCGGCTTCAACACGGTGGCCTATGACGAAGTCAGCCAGCAGCGCATGGGCCCGGCCACCAGTTTCTATACCACCTTCCAGCAGCTGATGCTGTCCATGGGCATTTGCGCGGGCGCCGCGGCGCTCCAGGGCGCCATGGTGTTGCGCGGCCATCATGTGCCGCAGTTTCCCGATTTTACCGCCGCCTTCTGGACGGTGGCGGCGGTGTCACTGACCGCAACCTTCTGGAACCGGCGTTTCGCGCACGATGCGGGCACCGAGATCAGCGGCCATACACCGCGCACCTTCCAGACACGGCAAGTCATCAAGGAACCGCGCGGCCTCAATTCATAAGGCGTACTCATGACCAGCATCTTCAGGATCGGCGGCAAGATCGAAGTGAGCCGCATGGGCTTTGGCGCCATGCAGATCACGGGCAGGGGTGTCTGGGGGCCGCCGAAGGACAGGGCCGAGGCGCTGCGCGTGTTGAAGCGGTTGCCGGAGTTGGGCGTGAATTTCATCGACACCGCCGATTCCTATGGGCCCGATGTGTCCGAGAACCTGATCCGCGAGGCGCTGCATCCCTATACAGGCCTGACGATTGCCACCAAGGCCGGCTTCACCCGCAGCGGCCCGGACATGTGGCATGTCAATTGCCGCCCCGATCACCTGATCAGCAGCGCTAAAAAGAGTTTGCAGAAGCTGGGGCTGGAACAGATCCCGCTGTGGCAATTGCACCGTATCGACTCCCGCGTGCCGCGCGCCGACCAGTTCGGCGCGGTGAAGCAGTTGCTGGACGATGGCCTGATCGCACATGCCGGTCTGTCCGAAGTCTCGGTCGCCGACATCAAGGCCGCCTCTGCGGTGTTCCCCGTCGCCACGGTGCAGAACAGCTACAACTTGGCCGACCGCCACAGCGATGACGTGGTGGATTACTGCGCCGCGAACGGTATCGGGTTCATTCCTTATTACCCGCTGGGCGGTTCGGGCGAACTGACCCGGGCAGGCGGGGCATTGGACAAGCTGGCCAGGGCAAAGGGGGCAACCCAGGGGCAGGTGGCGCTGGCCTGGCTGCTCAAGCGTTCGTCCGCCATGCTGCCCATCCCGGGCACCTCGAAAGTGGCCCATCTGGAAGAGAATGTGGCCGCCGCCGCCATCACTTTGACGGATGAAGAGTTCGCTGCGCTGGACCGCAAGCGCCGCTGAGCTATGCTTGCCTCATAAAATGGGGTGGGACATGAAGCTCAGGATTTTTCTGCTGACCTGTGCGCTGGCGTCTCCGGCGTCCGCTGGCGTCACCAAGTTGACCGTGGAAAAGACCACCCCCATGGCCGGCGGCTATGAGCTGCTGGAAGGTCATTTCAGCGGCGCGCTGGACCCTGCCGGACGGCACAACGCCATCATCACAGACATCAAGCTGGCGCCGAAGAATGCCGCCGGCAAAGTCGAATATTCCGCCACCTTCGCCATTGCCCGCCCGACCGGAGCCGCGTCGGGTGTGCTGGTCTATGACGTGTCCAATCGCGGGCGCGGCGCCGCCGAAGCCCTGGGCAATGGCCATATTGATGTCCTCAGCGGCTGGCAGGGCGACCTGGACGACCGGCCGGAAGTTCATCAGAAGATCGACCTGCCCGCGGCGCCGGTCACTGGCCCGGCCTGGGTGCGTTTCATGGACATGCCGGCCGGCACCACCACCATGCCAGTCCGGGGCGGGCCCCAAGGCGCCTATCCGGCACGCACCTTCGATGTGGCAACCGCCGACGGTGCGCGGCTCTATACCGGTGCTTCCGATGACCGGCCCGGCGAGCAGAAGGAAGTGCCGCAAACGGACTGGGCCTTCGCCGACTGCAACTCCATGCCATTTCCCGGCAAGCCGGACCTGACCAAACTCTGTGTGAAGGGCGGCTTCAATCCGGCGCTGGCTTATACCCTGGCTTTCACTGCCAAGAATCCGAAAGTCTTCGGCATCGGCCTGGCCGCGACGCGCGACCTGGTGGCATTCCTGCGCTACGACAACAGCAGCTCCAATCCACTGGCCGGCAAGGTGCGCTGGGCCATCGGCCGCGGCGTCTCCCAATCGGGCAATTACCTGCGCAGTCACATCCAGCTGGGATTCAACACGGCCGAAGATGGCCGCATCGTGTTCGACGGCGTCATGCCGGTGGTCGGTCCGCGCCAGCTGCCCATCAACTACCGGTTTTCAACGCCTGGGGGCCTGGTGGGACTTTACGAACTTGGCAGCGACGGTCCCAACTGGTGGAGTACCTATGATGACGCCACGCGCGGGCAGGGCAAGCACAGCCTTCTCGACCGCTGTCTGAAGGACAAGACCTGCCCCAAGATCACCGAAATCTTCGGCTCAACCGAATTCTGGGACCTGCATGCCAGCCTGGATTTCGTCGGCATCGAGGGCCGCGCCGATATTCCGTTGCCGACCAATGTGCGGCGCTATTTCAATGCCGGGGCGCCGCACAATGGCGGCCGCGGCGGCTTCGATCACCTGACGCCGCCGACCCAGGCCTGCGTCCTTTCCTCCAACCCCACCCCGGCGTCCGACACCAGCAGGGCGGTGTTTGCGGGCTTGGTGGACTGGGTAACCAAGGGGATCGAGCCGCCTGCCAGCGCCTATCCCACCCTGGCGTCGGGCGCGTTGATCAGCACGGCCGCTTATGACAAGGCGTTTCCGAAAATCCCGGGGGTACCACGGCCGGCTTATTCGCCCACCTATCAGTATGAACTGGGGCCGGGGTTCAACATGCCGGACCTCAGCGGAACCATCAGTGTGGTGCCGCCGCGCATTGTTCGCGAAATCCCGCAATGGATGCCGCGCATCGATGCCGACGGCAATGAGACGGACGGCATCCGCTCGCCGCTGATCTCCGCGCCGCTTGGCACCGATGTCGGCTGGAATGTGTTTGCCGGCGGATTCCAGAAGGGGCGCTTCTGCAACAATATCGGGGGCTATATCCCGTTTGCCGCGACGAAGGCTGAACGCCTGGCCAAGGGCGATCCGCGGCCCTCTCTGGAAGAACGCTATCCCAGCCATGCGGCTTACGTGGCCAAGGTCAAAGCCCAGGCCGACAAGCTGGTGGCAGGGCGCTACATGCTGGCCGAAGACGCCGCCCGCATCGTCAAGGAAGCGGACGCGGCCAGGATCCCTTAAAGAAAAAGGCCCGCTGAACCAGCGGGCCTTTTGTCTTTGCGATGACGGGATCGTCTATTTCACGCCCACCCGGACATCTTCCAGGATGCGGCGCGCACGCGTCGTGTTGAAGATGCCGCAGGAGCAGAAGCGCGCCATGGTTTCGGCCGCTTCCTTCGGCGTGCGGCGGTTTTCCTTGACGAAGCTCATCATCTTCTGCGCCAGGTTGATGGACAGCATGCCATGGCCGCACATGGTCGATAGCATGATGGCCTGCTTGCCAGGGGTGTTGTCGCCCACTTCCTCAAAGCCCAGCGAATAGGCCACCGAGTGGCGCGGAATGCCGGCATGCTTGCAGGCATTCTTGGCATTCTCGATCGAGGAGGAGATGTTGACCGACAGGCCCAGATCCTCTTCCTTGATGCGCTTGACGAAGGCTTCTGCCTTTTCGCGGCTGTCGAACACTGCCGCCATGGTGCCGGCCTTGCTCATGCCTTCCAGCACCTTCTTGAAGTTCGGCTTGTTGCGCTTGCCCCAGTGGCCGAAGATGCTCTTGGACTTGGTCGGGCGCAGCGAGCCGCCATGCAGCGCATCGCCCAGGCTGCAGGGGCTGTATTCCGCCGCGATCTGCATGAAGCGCTTCTGGGCTGCCAGCGCGTCGCCGGTCTGGCCGGCGGCTTTGGACTTGGCGGGCAGCGAAAAGACGATGTAGTCGTCGACGAAGCTTTCGGCCTTGCCGTAGCGATGAAGTGTATTGGTCATGCGTTCACCATTTCCTTGGTCTGCGCGATGGGCGCGGCGCCGGTCAAATCACGGATTACCTTGCGGCCAAGGCCGATATTGGTCTTGGCGCGCTGGGGGTTGTAGCCAAGCTTTTCCAGGATCGGCAGGACGATGCGTTCCTCGCCATCCTCGTCGCAGCGCACACCCACGCCGATCACCACCTGGGTGTTGATGCGCTTTTCCACGTCCCAGATGATGCGGATGATTTCCTCGGTGCGCGCCACGTCCACCTTGATCTCGATGATAGCGCTCATCACCTTTTCATTCAGGATGTCGGGACGGATGTCGCCTGTCTCGACATTGCTCATCAACGTGGTGATGGGATTGTTCTTCTCGAACGACACGCCGGCCTTGGCCAGCTCACGGCTCATTTCCTGGAAGTCGCGGAAGCGGGCGCCGATGCCGGGGCGGCCCAGCTCGATGGTGAAGCCGACCTGGCCGATACCGACGCGATCGGTGACGTCGTTGGTCTTGACCTCTTCGGTGCCGCGGCCTGAAACGCCGGTGGATTCATGGGGCACGCGCGGGTCGGAGAAGGCGCGGCGCACCACGCGCGGCCATTCCAGCTGGTCCGGTTCGAAGGCGGTGGTGGGGCACACATCGGGCTCCGGCTCGAAGCGGACGCGGAAATTGGCCAGGGTGCGGCGCACGAAGCGCACGGTGGCCGGCGGCAGCACTTCCTTGCTCAGCCCGTTGTAGCAGGCATAGCACTCGACGCATTCGTCGCGGTTGATGGTGGCGCGCTTGAGCTCGGGATCGATATAGATCGCGCCCATCGGGCAGACATAGGTGCAGTTGCCGCAGGCGACGCACTTTTGGGGATTGATCTTCATTGTATTCCTTTCCAGGAAAAAACACTGACCGGACAACCGGTTGTGACGCTGGGTTGGATTAGTACGGCCGCCGTTTGGGAGTTCAAGCCTTTTCCAGCTTTTGGTTTTAAATAGGGCGGCTGTTGCAACTGACTCGCAAAACCTGCTGCAAACCGGGAGAATTCCTGTTTTTCTGGCTGTCAGAAACAAAACGGCCCGGGTCGCCCCGGGCCGTTTCGTGAGTCTTGAAGATCGGCGTTAGCGAATGACGCGGGCGCCCTTGCCCTTCATCACCGCTTCGACTTCCGCGACATTGACCATGGAAGTGTCGCCCGGGGTGGTCATGGCCAGCGCGCCATGCGCGGCGCCATATTCCACCGCCGCCTGAGGACCCTTGCCTTCCAGGAAGCCGTAGGCGAGGCCGCTGGCGAAACCATCGCCGCCGCCGACGCGGTCATAGATTTCCAGGTTCTCGCGCATCATCGACTGATAGAACTCGCCGCCGGCATACAGGATGGCGGACCAGTCGTTGACGCTGGCGGTCTTGGCGTTGCGCAAGGTGGTGGCCGCGACCTTGAAGTTGGGGAACTGCTTCACGGCGGTCTGGATCATTTTCTTGAAATTGGCCGGGTCGATGGCCGAGATGTGCTCGTCCAGACCTTCCACCTCAAAGCCCAGGCAGGCGGTGAAGTCTTCCTCATTGCCGATCATCACATCGACATACTGGGCGATATGGCGGTTGATCTTCTGGGCGCCTTCCTTGCCGCCCTGGCTCTTCCACAGCGAGGCGCGGTAGTTGAGGTCATAAGAGACGACGGTGCCGTACTTGCGGGCGCATTCCACCGCCTCGATCACCGCTTCGGAGGTGTTGGGCGCCAATGCGGCAAAGATGCCGCCGGTATGGAACCAGCGCACGCCTTCCTCGCCGAAGATCTTTTCCCAGTTCACTTCACCGGGCTTGATCTGCGAGGCGGCGCTGTTGCCGCGGTCCGAGCAGCCCAGGGCGGCACGAATGCCGAAACCCTTTTCCGTGAAGTTCAGGCCGACGCGGGTGTTGCGGCCAAGGCCGTCGAAATCGCGCCAGATGATGTGCGAGGTGTCCACGCCGCCCTGGCAGATGAAGTCCTCGACCAGCCAGCCCAGGTCATTCTTGGGCAGAGCGGTGACGACGCTGGCGCGCTTGCCCCAGCATTTGCGCATGGCGCGGGCGACATTGTACTCGCCGCCGCCTTCCCACACCTGGAACTGGCGGGCGGTGCGGACGCGGCCGAAACCGGGGTCCAGGCGCAGCATCACTTCGCCGAAGGACAGGCAGTCCCACTTCACGTCGGACGCGGGGCGGATCTTCAGGATATCGGTCATGGCTTACTTTCCCCGGATCTTCTTGATGAGGGCGATGGTCTCGGCGACCTTCTTTTCGATGCCGGCATAATCCTTGGCCGCCAGCAGTTCCTTGGTGATCAGGTTCGAGCCGATGCCGCAGGCGACGATACCGGCGCCGAACCACTTCTTGAGCGACTCTTCGGACGCATCCACACCGCCGGTGGGCATGATGCGGGTCCAGGGCATGGGGCCCAGCACGTTCTTGACGAACTCGGGACCGCCGACGCTGGAACCGGGGAACACCTTGACGATTTCGCAGCCCAGTTCCTCGGCGGCGGAGATTTCCGAGGCGGAACCACAGCCCGGGCTATACGGGATCTTGCGGCGGTTGCAGACCTTGGCGACGTCGGCGTTCAGGATGGGGCCGACCACGAACTTGGCGCCATTGGCGATGTAAAGACCGGCGGTGGGGGCATCGACCACGGAACCCACGCCCATGATCACGCTGGGATCGGCCTTGGCGAAGTGGCGCGCCACGTCCAGGAAGGTCTGGGAGGCGAAATCGCCGCGATTGGTGAACTCGATGCACTTGGCGCCGCCATTGGCGCAGGCCTGGATCACCTTGAGGCAGACCTCCACATCGGGATGGAAGAACACCGGGATCATGCCCTGGCTCATCATCGCCTGCAGAACTGCCATGCGGTCGTGCGTCATCAAAATGTCTCCCCAAAGGGCCCCGCGGCCCATGATTTGCGACGGTCTTATAACCACTGTTAATCGCCGCGGGTAGCGCGAAAAAAAGCCAGCAAAATCAGCCTTATTCGGGACCGCGGCACCCCGCCACGCCGCTCTTTCCGGGCCCTTGCGCGTTGTCTCTGCGTCCCTATCTAAGGCCTGCCATGGCCCGCCTGACCCTGACCCCTGAAATGCTGGAAAGCGCCTATGAATATCTGCGCGTCAGCCAGCCCTTTTCGGGATGGAACCTTCCGCATGCCGACCATGTCAGCTTCCGGGTGATGGGCGCCAAGGACCGTTTTGGCCATTTCCGCGGCCGCCACCGCAAGGCGCGGGGCGATGATTTCAGCGAGATCGCCATTTCCGCCGGCATGGTCAAAAGTACCGATGTGCTGATCTCGACCATGGCGCATGAAATGATTCATCTGTACCAAGACGAAACCGGTACCGCGCGGGGCCATCACAACCCCAGGTTCCTGAAGCTGGCCAAGCGGGTCTGCGCCATCCATGGCTTCGATCCGGAAACCTTCTAGAGCGGCTTTTCGTAGACCCGGTAGGTCTTGTAGGGAACCCCGCCCACCATCTCGATGACGTGGCGCACCCGGTCGTTGCGCTCAAGGATCCAGGACAGTTCGCTGTCTTCGACCCCGCGCGAGAAGTTGAACTCCCGCACCGAACGGATCACCGACAGCGCCAAGGCGGCGCCGATGGGCGTGGCCTGCAGCGATTTGCGCACCCCCATCATCGGCATGCGGGCGGTCTTGGGCCGCTTCACCTTCATGCGCCACAAAAGCTTGATCCAGTTGAACGGGAACAGCCGGCCGTTCATGTCGCGGATGGCTTCATTCAGGTTGGGGAAGATGGCGGTAAAGGCGGCCGGCTTGCCCTGGTATTCGGCGATGGCGACATCGCCGGGACGCAGCAGCAATTTCAGCACCCCTGCCAGTTCGTCGATTTCCGCCTTGGTCATTTCGACATAGCCCCAATTGTCCGACCAGGCGTCGTTGATGATGTCCAGCAACATGGCCACTTCATCCTTGAAGCGGTGGTCCATGTGGATGTTGCGCAAGGTGACTTCGCCGCCGCGCATGGCGCGCGCCATCAGCTTGTCCCACTTGGCCAGCGAGGCATCGGGCCCGTAGCGATAGGCGATCAGGTCTTCGGCTTTCTTGTAGCCATCGGCTTCGATGCGATTCTGATAATAGGGGCGGTGATGATTCATCATCACATAGGGCGGGGTGTCGAAACCTTCGACCAGAAGCCCGGGCTGGTCCCATAGCGAAAAGCTGACGGGGCCGATCACCCGCTTCATGCCTTGCGCGCGCAGCCAGTCTTCCGCTGCTTTCAGAAGCGCGTCGAACACCGCCTGGTCATCGATCGCCTCGATGAAACCGAAATGGCCGGTGGCGTCGTGATAGCGGTCCAGATGCAACTGGTCGATCTGGGCGGTAATGCGGCCCACCGGCTCCTTGTCCCGATAGGCCAGGAAGAATGCGGCGCGGGCGTGCTGGAAGTAGGGATTGTGCTTGGGCTGGAAATGGAATTTGCGCTCCAGCAGCAGGGGCGCAACCCATTGCGGGTCATCGGCGTAGATTTTGAAGGGCAGGTGATGGAAATCGTGCCATTGCTGGCTGGTCTGGACCGGGACAATCGTGAGCGACAATGTGCGATTCCATGGCTGCGCGGGGCGGGGCACCATAGCCTCGGACCCCGGTATTTGATAGTAACAAAAGCCCTATTTCCGGGGCTTATGCGCGAGAGTTATGCCTGCAAAAACCATCCTGATCACCGGCGCATCCAGCGGCATCGGCGCAGCCCTGGCCCGCGGCTATGCCGCACCCGGCGTGACGCTTTTGCTGTGGGGCAGGGATGGCGCGCGGCTGGAAGCGGTGGCCGGCGATTGCCGCACAAAGGGCGCCGAAATACGCACGCAAGTCTTCGACCTGCGCGACGGGGCGGGGTTCGCGGGGTTGTTGTCCGCCGCGCCGGCCATCGACATCGCCATCTTCAATGCCGGGCTGGGCGGCACCGCGCCGGACGATGCCGCCGCCGAAGTGCCCGGGACGGCGCAGGCCATCGCCGATGTCAATTTCACCGCGCCCATCGTCGGCGCCAATGCGATAGCCCCCGCGATGGCGGCGCGGGGTGCGGGACATATCGTGCTGGTCGGCTCCATTACGGAGTCTTTCCCGCTGCCCATGGCGCCGACCTATGCCGCCACCAAGGCCGGGCTGAAAATGTTCGCGGAAGCCTTCTCCATTCGAATGGAAAAGCACGGCGTAATGGTCACGCTGGTGTCGCCCGGTTTCATCGACACGCCCATGAGCCAGTCGGTGACCGAGCCCAAACCTTTCCTGATGCGCGCCGAGGATGCCGCCGCCATCATCATCCGCAAGATCGAAGCGGGCGCACGCACCATCGTGGTGCCGTGGCAGTTCGCGGTGGTCCGCTGCATCGCCAATCTTCTGCCGCGCGCCCTTTTGCGCGGAATCCTGTCGCGCACATGACAGTGGCGCCTGACATCGGCCCCGAGGCTGGCTGGCTGGCAAGGCTGTCTGCCAGCCCGGCGGGGCGGCTGGGCATCCTGCTGTTGCGTTGGGGCATTCCGCTGGCGCTGCTAGTGATCATCGGCCGGCGGCTCAGCGAACTGGGATGGCATGAAATTTGGATGGCGCGCCCGTCCAATCCCGGTTTCTACCTTTTGCTGGTAGCGCAGTTCTTCCTGCAGCCTTTCGGGGATTATTTCGTCTACTGGAATTTGTGGGGCGGGATGAACACGCCGCCCATGTCGGTGATCCTGCGCAAGCGGCTGATGAACACCTTCATGCTGGATTATTCCGGCGAGGCCTATTTCTTCTTCTGGGCCCAGAACAAGGTGAAGCTGGCGCCCGGCATGCTGGTGCACAGCATCAAGGATTCCAATCTCCTGTCGGGTGGGGCGGGGCTGGCGATGGTCTACATCATGCTGCTGATGCTGCTGCTGACCGGTGGGCTGGCGCTGCCGGCCGTGGTGGGCGCCCATGCCTGGCTGTATGCCGTGATCGGCACCGTGCCGCTGCTGCTGTGCATCGCGCTGGTGCTGGGCCATCGCAGGTTCACCGCACTCAGCCGCGGCCAGATCGGTGCGACCTTCGGCATCCATTTCACGCGCTGTTTGCTGGTGCTGGCCGTTGAATTCGGACTGTGGGAGCTGTCTGGCGCGCTGCCCTCGGCGGTGGCGTGTCTGCAATTTGTGGCGCTGCGGCTGGTGGTGACGCGCCTGCCGCTGATCCCCAACAAGGATTTGATCTTTGTCGGTGCGGGGATCGCGGCCGCGGGCATCGCCGGGGTCTCGGTGACACCGGTGGCCATGGTGCTGGTGATCTTGGCGGCGGCGGACCTGGTGCTGGCGGCGACGGTGGCCAGCCTGGCCTGGCTGATCGACGCAAAACGGGCCCGCGTGACATGAAAAACTGGCTGCGCTGTCCTTTGTTCTGGATCCTGCTGGCGGCAACGGGCTTGCGCCTGTCCGGCCTGTTCTGGGGCCTGCCGGCGTCGGATGGCTGGGATGACGATGGCTTCACGCCGCGCAATTTCCTCACCGCCCTGGCGCTGACCTGGAAGACCGGTTCCTATTTCACCTATCCGCCGCTGCACGCGATTTGGCTGGCAGTTCTGAACCTGCCCAGCATCGTTATCGCGCTGCTGCATGCCCCGTCGCTGCACCAGCAGGACGTGATCAACGAGTTCATCAAGCCCGAGCACATGACCTGGTTTGCGATCACCGGCCGGTTGGTCAGCCTGGTGATGTCGCTGGGCATTATCTGGGCGGTGGGCGAAATGGCGCGGCTGGTGGCGGGCATGCGCGCCGGATGGTTCGCATCAGCCGCCTGTGCGCTGGGCTTTGGGCTGACCTATTACGGCCAGGTCGGCAACCTGGACGTGCCCTACCTGTTCTGGGGATCGCTGTCGTTGCTATGGGCGATGCGCGCGGTGAGCGAGCAGCATGTGCGGCGCTGGTGGGGCGCGGCGCTGTTCGCCGCCGCGGCCGTGGCGACCAAGGACCAGGCTTATGCGCTGTTCCTGCTGAGCCTGCCGCTGTTCCTGATCCTTGTTTTTGCGTTGGATGCCTGGAGCCGCGCCAACGCCAAGAAGATCGCATGGACGCTGCTGCCTGCCGCGGCTGTCGCGCTGCTGGCGGTGCTGCTGCTGGATGGCGCCATCACCAATCCGTCCGGCTTTCTCAAGCGCCTGGCCTTCCTCACCGGGCCCGCCAGCAAGACGTATGCGGAATATCTGCAGGGGGCGCGCACGGGCTGGGGCTGGCGCTGCTGGGCGACTATGCTGCGCTATTACGCCCGCGGCTATGGCCTTGTGGCGTTGGTGCTGGGCGCCATGGGTGTGTGGCTGGCCTGAAAGCGCGCAATGTTGCAGGATCTCCTGCCGCTGCTGGCCATCATCTCCTTTACCATCTGCTTTAACTTCGCCGCCTTGCGCACCGACGATCGTTTCCCTGATGCCCGCAGGCGGTGCTGGCCTGTGTCTATATTGGCATTGCAGTCGACCAGGTGCGGCAAGCCCGTCTCGAGCTGCGCTGGATCGCCGGTGGGTTGCGGTGACCGCGCTGCTGGCATTGCATCAGGCCATCGCGATCAATGCCGCCATGCTGTTCGACCCGCGCTATGACGCCGAAGCCTGGATGTCCGCGCATGTGCGCCCGGGCGAAACCATCGAAACCTATGGCCAGAACTGCTTCCTGCCGCGCTTCCCCAAACAGGCGGTGGTGACGCGGGTGGGGCAGGGTGATTTGAAGCTGCGCAACCCGCTGCCGGCAGGGCACACCTATTCCATCCTGCAATGGCTGGATTTCCGCAATTCCGACGCCCACATGTATTTCAGCGGCCTGGTGGCGGGGCGCCTGCCGTACCGCCTGGTGCATGTGTCCTCGCCCAACGCATTCTGGCCGACGGTGCATATCCATGACAGCCTGAACGAGCCGGTGTGGATATTCGAGCGGGTGCCATGACGGCGCACCGCATCCTGATCGCCCTGCACGATTTTTCCCGCGGCGGCACCGAGCGTATCGCCATCGGGCTGGCCGCGGCCTGGGCGGATGCGGGGCGCGAGGTCACCATCCTGTGCGGCAGCACTCAAGGCGGCTTGGCCGATATGGTGGATGCGCGGGTGAAGGTGGTGGCGCTCGATCCGCCGGTGCGGCGCGGGTTGCTGTCGCGCTGGCAATTGGCCCGCGCCATGGCGGCGCGTTTGGCCGAACTCAGACCCGATGTGATTTTCCTGCCCGGAAATTTCCATGCCCTGTTGGCGAACGGGCTGCGGCGCGGCACCGATGCGCCCATCGTCCTCAAGATTTCCAATCCGCCGGTTCCGGATGCGCCATTTGCTCCGATGATCTTTCGCTTCCTCACACGCGGCGTCACCGGCTTTGCCGCCATGAACAGCGGGCTGGCGCGCCAGCTGTCGTCCATGTTGCCGGGCCGCCAGATCGTGACCTTGCATGATCCGGTACATGTCGAAGCCGCGCCGCTGCGCGCGCGGCGACCGGGCCGCAATATTCTTTGGATCGGCCGGCTGGAGCCGCAGAAAGACCCGGCGCTGGCGCTGGATGTAATGCGCCATTTCGATGGGAAACTCACCATGCTGGGCGACGGCGCCCTGATGAAGGATGTTCGGCGCCAGGCAGGCGCGAACGTCACCTTGGCCGGCTATGTCTCAAAAATTGAACCATACCTTGCGGAGGCCGACGCGCTGCTGATCACCTCGCGATACGAAGGCGGGCCGGCCGTTGCCGTGGAAGCGCTGGCGCACGGTGTGCCGGTCGTCAGCACCGATTGTTCGTTCCTGCTGCATGACCTGATCTGCTTGCCGGAGGCTGGCCGCATCGTGCCATCGCGTGACCCCAGGGCGCTGGCGGTAGCGCTTGAAGAGGTCTGCGCTGCGCCCCGCCCGCCAGACAGGTTACAGAAGTTGGCCGCGCCATTTGAGCCGCGCGCGCGGGCACAGGCCTATCTCGACTGGTTCGATGGCCTGCATGGATAAAGATCTTCGCCGCAGTCTTGCGATCCTGGCGCTGGTGACGATTGTCACCGCCTGGTTCAGTGTGACGTTTTATTTCCCGGACGAACATTTCCAGGTGCTGGAATTCATGTCCTTCAAGCTGGGTATCACCCCGGCTTCCAGCCTGCCTTGGGAATTTGGCGCCCGCATCCGGCCCTGGTTCCAGCCGGGCATCTATTTCCTGATCGCCAGGCCGTTTATCGCCCTGGGCGTGACGGACATGTTCACCATCGTGTTCATCCTGCGTCTGCTGACCGGACTGTTCTCACTGGCGGCGCTGGCACTGTTTGCGCGCGCCATCCTTCCCACCATGGCGGGCGAAGAGGAAAAGCGCGCCTTTGTCCGCTATCTGCCGCTGTTCGGATTCCTTCCCTATCTGTTTGTGCGCACGTCTTCGGAGACCTTCTCGGCGGCCTTCTTCGCGCTGGGACTGGCCGTGGCGCTGCAGCCGCGCACGGCGTCGCGTTTGTCGCTGGCCGGGCTGTTGTGCGGACTGGCTTTTGAATCGCGTTACCAGACGGGTCTTCTGGGCCTTGGCCTTTTTGGGTGGCTGGCGGTCGTGGCGCGCGAACGGATTGCGCCGCTGGCTGCGTTTCTTGCCGGCGGCATCGCGGCGCTGGCGATCGGCGCCTTGGCCGACCGCTGGGGCTATGGCGCCTGGACTTTTCCGCCGCTGGGCTATGTCGATGTCAATCTTGTCCAGGGCGTGGCGGCGCACCAGTTTGGGCGCGAACCGGTCATCGCCTATCTCTATCTGCTGCCAGCACAGATATTTTTCGCCATCACCCTGGTGGTCATGGCGGGCATGGTGGCGATGTGGCTGCGCAACCCGTGCCATGTGGTGACATGGGCCAGCTTGCCCTTTGTGCTCGCGCACGTCGCTATCGCCCATAAGGAAGCGCGCTTCCTGTTCCCGCTGGCGATCCTGGCGGTGTCGTTCCCGGTGCTGGGCTTTTCGCCGCGCCTGCCGCTTTGGCGGAACGCGTTCGCGCGGATCTGGGGCTGGCGGAAGAGCGGGGCGGCCAAAACCGTCACTGCCATCTCGGTGCTGGCGATGGCCTATTTCGCGCTCTATCCCTTCGGCGTGCGGCCGCACATGCCCATGGCGCGCTATCTGTATCGCCACTATCCGGGCCCGGTCTGGAGTTTCGGCAAGCCGTTTGATTCCTATCCCATGTATCGGCCGGCTGGTTTCATCATCGCCCGGCTGAAGGACATGGCGCAGCTGGATGCGCTGCTGGAAAAGGGCCCGGTCACCGTGATGACGGAAACGCCATTGCCGCCGCCCGGCATGAAGGCGACTTTGCTCTATTCGGAATTTCCGCTCACGCGATTCGGTTTTGGCCAGGCCGGCGCAGATTACATCGCGGGCTATACGGCTTTCGCCGCCCGTCATCGCTTTCTGAAACTGTTGCCACTTTATTGGTACACGCTCTATCGCGTGGAACGCGATCCGGAAAATCGGAATCGATTTTCCGGTAAATTGCGCGACCAAACAGGAATCCAGGGCCTGATTCCGATTTTAAGAAATCGGAATCAGGCTCTAGTGCGTTCGGCCACGATCCGCTCGTAGATCTCGAACAGCTTTTCGAAATGCTGTTCGACATTGAAGACCTGGGCGTTGGCGGCGGCTAGCGCCAGGCGGCCCTGTTCGGCGCGGTCGCCGCTGAGAAGATGCAGGATGGCAGTGGCGCCGTCGGCCGCATCGCCGGCCTTGTAGGTTTCCGCGTAACCCACGCCGGCGAATGTCGCGCTGGCGCCCGCGTCGGGGATGATCAGCGGCGTGCCCGAGCACAAGGCTTCCGCCAGCACCAGCCCGAAGGTTTCCGCCGCCGAGCCGTGGATCAGCGCATCCGCGCTCGCCATCACGGTGGCAAGTTGCTCGGCATCGTTGATCTGGCCGGCGACATAGACATTCTGGGCGTTCAGCGCCCAGCGCTCGACCGAAGCGCGCAGGAAGCCGTCGCCGGCGATGTACAGCCCGATCTTGCGTTCCTTTTGCGCCCGTGTGACCGCCTGGATGATGGTGCGCAGGCGTTTTTCCGGGTGATGACGGCCCACCGCGATCAGAAGTTTGGCATCGGCATCCAGCCCGCAGGTCGCCAGCATTTCGCGCCGCGCGGTTTCATCCCGAAATTCTGGCGAAAAATTCTTGCGCTCCACCCCGAATGGCGCGACCTGGATATTTTCGAGTCCAAAGCCCGAGAAGCGTTCCTTCAGCGCTGGATTGGTGACGATGGCCGCATCGTAGTTGCTGTTGAGCCGGTTGAGATAGCGCCAGAAAAACCCGAACAGCCGGTCGACGCGCTCCGGGCCCAGAAGGCCGCCCAGGAAGGTTTGCGGATATACCGCCACCGGATCGGCATGCATGAAGAACACCTTCACCGCCTTGCCAGGCCAGCGCGCCGCCAGCCAGCCGCCGCGCCAGGGCGAAGAGCCTTCCACCAGGTCAGGCGCCAGCCGGTCCAGGGTGCGCCATACCTGCTGGTGGTTCCAGAACATGCGGTAATTGCGGTCGAAGGGAAGGTGCGGGCTCTTGATCCAGGCGATGGTGCCGCCATGGGCCTGCTCGGTGCGGGTATAGGCGCCGGGCGCGATGATGGTCAGCTCATGGCCGAACTTGCTGGCCAGAGCCAGCTTCTGGTTGATGTAGCGCCGCACGCCGCCGCCGGTGGGCGAATAGAATTCGCAAACGTCCACGATTTTCACGGCGAAGCAGTCCCAAGAAGCGCGCGATAATAGCCCAGCATGCGGGCCAATGTCCCATCCCAGGAAAAAGTCAGGGCCCGGGCCCTTGCTGCCTGCCCCATGCGGGACCGCAAGTCCACATCTTGGGCCAGGGCAGTGATGTGCCGGGCAAAGCCGGCCGCATCATCGGCCGGGGCCAGGAAGCCGGTTTGGCCATCCACCACCAGCGAGCGGCTGCCGGTGGCATCGGCACAGACGCAAGGCAATCCCGCGGCCATCGCTTCCAGCGTAACATTGCCGAAGCTTTCGCTGTCGCTGGGGAAGACAAAGATGTCGGACGAGGCATAGGCGGTGGCCAGCTCCTCTCCCCCCACAAAGCCGGTGAAGAGGGCGTGCGGTACTGCCTGTTCGGCAAAGCCGCGGTCCGGGCCATCACCCACGATCACCACACGATGCGGCAGGGCCAGCCGGTTCAACGCACCGGTCAGCGTATCCAGCCGCTTTTCCCGCACCAGGCGCGAGACATGCAGAACCACGAGTTCATTTTCCCCGATGCCGAGTTTGGCGCGCCACGCAGCGCTGCGCTTGGCTGGATCGAAACGCGCCGTGTCGATGCCGCGCGGCCAAGGCTTGAAATTGTCCTTGAGGCCGTCGGACAGCAGCGCCTCGCGCGTGGAATCGGATGGCACATAGACTTCGCGCAACTGGCCATAGAACCAGCGCAGGTAGCGCTTCAGCGCATTTTCCAGCGGCGCCAGGTACCAGTAATGTTTGAGCTAAGTCTCATAGCGGGTGTGATAGGTCGCAACCGCTGGGATGTTGTGCGCCCTGGCCAGCTTCAGCGCCGCCAGTCCGAGCAGGTCCGGTACCGCGATGTGGATGATGTCGGGCTTGAAATCCAGCAGCTGGCGTTTGACATACCCAGCCATGCCGGGCGCCAGGCGGTATTCGGGCCGGCCGGGCAGGGGCATGGACGGCACCGATATGACGGTCCCTTGATGGGCAAAGGCCGGCACGGCAGCGGTGGGCGTGAACACCCGTACTTCCACGCCTTGGCTTTCCAGATACCCGACCAGGCGATTGAGCGTCAGCGCCACGCCGTCGGCGATGAAGTTGTATGAACTGGTGACAAGCGCGACGCGCAGTGGCGGCGTCACGGTCTGGTTAGCCGACGAGGCGGCGCAGCTTTTCCAGTTCCTGCGCCACAGCCGGCACCGTTTCCTGGATCTGCTCCTCGGTGTGGTTGGCGGTCAGGAAGAAGCGCAGACGCGCCGTGGTTGCCGACACCGCCGGGCGCACGATGGGCTGCACCTCGATGCCGCGTTCCAGAAGATTGTGTGACAGCATCATGGCCATCTTGTCGTCACCCACGATCAGCGATGCGACGGGGGATTCCTCGTCACCGCCTACCGTCAGGCCATTCTCCGCCGCGATCTTGCGGAAGAATTTGGCGCGCTCGCGCAGGCGCTTGGGGCGATGGGGTTCGCGTTCCAGGATGTCCAGCGCGGCAATGGCCGCTGCGGTGTCGGCGGGCGACAGGCCGACGCTGAAGATCAGGCCTGGGCATAGGAAGCGCAGATATTCGATCAGGCCGCGGTCGCCGGCGATATAGCCGCCCCCCGATGCCAGGGTTTTGGACAGGGTGCCCATGTAAACGTCGATGCTGTCGACCGGCAGGCCGGAGGCTTCACACACGCCGCGCCCGGTCTGGCCGATGATGCCGAAGCTGTGCGCTTCGTCGACCATCAGCAGAAGGTCGTGCTTCTTCTTGGTTTCGACGGCGCGCTTCAGGTCCAGGATCTGGCCGTCCATGGAATAGACGCCTTCGGCCACGATCATGCCGCGGCGAAAGCCCTTGCGTTCCTTTTCCAGCAGCGCATCCAGCCCGTCCCAGTCGCCATTGGGATAGGTGAAGGTCTTGGCGCCCGACAGGCGCGCGCCGGTGATGATGCTGTTGTGGGCGCCCGAGTCGTAGATCGCCGCATCGGGGCGGGCGAGCAGGTGGGAGATGACGCTGACATTGGTCAGGTAACCGCTGATGAAGACCAGCGCGTCTTCGGTGCCCAGGAAGTTGGCGAGCTTGCGTTCCAGTTCGCCATGCAGATCGATCTGGCCGGCCACGATACGGCTGGCCGAAGCGGAGGTGCCATACTTGTCGATGGCGTTCTTGGCGGCGGCGGTGACGGCGGGATGGCCGTTCAGGCCCAGATAATTGTAGCCCGAGAAGCTGATCAGGCTCTTGCCGCCGCGGCGGATGATGCTGTGGCTGACGCCGTCGCGCGGCTGGAAGAACGGGACTTCCTGGCCGCTATTCTCGACATCTTCGATCCGGCGGCGCAGCGCGCGATAAGGCGCAAAGTCGTCCACGACGCTTTTGCGTTCGGGGATTTCAGCCTCAATAGCCTTTTGCTCGGCGGCCGCGGAATGGGTCGTCATAGCCCCTCAGGTGCTGGTCTCAAGAATTGCCCCGCAACCGTTCGGCTGCATCACAGGAGCATAACCAGAAATCTCTATGCCACAACCTTCGCCACCACGGTAAGTCCCTATATTTGCCTTCTAAATTCGCATCGTTGGCATTGGAAAAAACATCACTGGTTTCAATGGGCCGGGCGGAAAAATCCCGGTATTTGGCGGGTTCGTGATGGTTGCTCAAGTAACAATCGGTAGTATTTCTTCAAGCCCATGAGTGCCCTGAAGCGCGCCTGTACAGGCCAAAAGCTGCGTCATAGTATCCGGCTACGGACCAAAAGCGCTGTCGGACCCGATTCGGGCATGGCTGTATACGGGCGCCAATCCCAAAGAGATTCGAAGAGCAAGGCATGCTTTCTGCGCAGCATCTGGTGAAGTCTTTCGCCGGACGCCGGGTCATCGAAGACGTGACTCTGAAGCTGGACCGCGGCGAAGTGGTGGGCCTGCTTGGTCCCAACGGCGCCGGCAAGACCACCACCTTCCAGATGCTGACCGGCATGGTCACGCCTGATGCCGGCGCCATCGAGCTGGACGGGCACTGTGTCACCACCATGCCCTTCTATGATCGCGCCCGTTTCGGCATCGCCTATCTGCCCCAGGCGCCGTTCGTGCCGCGCGGGCTTACGGTGGAGCAGAACCTGACCTTGGTGCTGGAAGCACGGTTGCCGGATGTCGCCTCGCGCAAGGCGCGCATGACCGAGCTGATCGAGGAATTCCGCCTGGGCGAACTGCGCAGGAAGAAAGTGGGCGAACTGTCCGGCGGCCAGCGCCGCCGCTGCGAGATCGCCATCACGCTGGCCTGCGAACCCAGCTTCGCGATGCTGGACGAACCCTTCGCGGGGGTAGACCCGCATGCCACCGATGAAATCGGCCAGATGATCGACCATCTGTCGGACCGCGGCATCGGCGTGCTGATCACCGACCACAAGGCGCGAGAGTTGCTCGCCATCGTGGACCGCGCCTATGTCATCGAAAGCGGCCGGGTGCTGGCCGAAGGCGATGTCGCGGGCATCGTAGCCGACCAGGATGTGCGCCGCGTCTATCTGGGCGAGGAATTCCGGCTTTGACCGTTACCTTGACCAATTTCCTGCGCGGCGACTATGCGCGCGGATTCTTTAGGAAGGTTGCGTCCCAGGCGCTGGCGGTGATCATCCTGATTGAAGCGATTTTCCTGGCCGAACATTTCACCTGGGTTTTCCGCGATGCCGTGCGCCACAATGCCGACCTGTCGGGCATCGCGCTGGTGCTGGTCTTCACCTCGACCGAGATTTTCGACCTGGCATTGGCCATCGCCATTTTGATGGCCGCCTATGTCGCGCTGCTGCGGATGCGCGAGAACCGCGAACTGCTGGTGCTGTTCGCATCGGGCCTGGGGCCGTATCAGCTGGGGGTGCTGGTGCTGATCGTGGCGCTGACGGGGCAGTTGGTCAGCACCGTGGGGTCCGGCATCGCTGATCCCATGTCGCGCTATGCCCAGCGCTCCATCCTGTTCAGTTCGTTATTGCGGTCTCTGAAAAAGGGCGTGGCCAAGAACGAATTTTTTTATTTCCCGTCCTATGTCGCTTACGCCATGGACCATGTGACGGGCGGGGCCCCGCCGCCGGGTGAAGTGCAGGTGATCGATGCCAGCAGCATCAAGCCCAAACCCGACCGTACCCTGTTCGTCTATCAGCAGATCGGGCCGCATACCTCGCGCGTGGTGACGGCGGCCCAGGCGCGGCTGGAGGGGCCCGACCGCAGCGGCAAGATCGTGCTGAACCTGAACGACTTCACTTCGCACACCTTCGCGGACGCCAATCCCATGGCCAGCGAAAATGGGACGCCGGCGAAGGACCCGCTGAAAGCTGCAGAACCTTTGAAGGATGGGCCGCCCATCAGCATGAAGGTGCGCGACATGAGCCAGCTGATGATGGTGGACCAGCTGTTGCCCTTTGGCGCGCGCGGCAGCAACACGGTCGAGCAGACGATTTTCGAGCAGTTGTTCAAACCCGATTACCAGACCAAGGATTCCCGTGCCGCGCAGATGCGGTTGCTGGCCGAGCGTTTTTCCCGCAGCCTGCTGTCGTTCCTGGCGCCGCTGGTCGCCCTGTTGGGCGTGGGCCTGACCAATCGGCTGACCAACTGGTTCGCCCTGCCGCTGTCCTGCCTGGCCCTGATGTCGGTGAACCTGTTCTGCGAATGGGTGATCACCACCAGCGCCCCCGTAAGCGTGATGGGCGCGCTGCTGCCGGTGCTGCTGCTCTATGGCGCGGTCGCGGTGATTGTCTTCAACCTGATCTTGTGGCGCCACAATGACGTGGTGCGCCCGCAACTGGCGCGCTCATGAATTCTGTCTCCAAAGGCGCGCGCGCCATATATCTCACGCCCTGGGGACTTTATTCCCGCTACATGCTGGGCGCCTATCTTCGGCACATCATGATGGTGTCGGCGGCGCTGATGACGATTGCCCTGACCATCGACCTGTGGCCGCAGGTGGCGCTGTTCTCCGGCGATCCGGTCTCGGTGATCTGGAACCTGGCACGGCTGGCGGTTTTGCGCCTGCCCGATCTCCTGCCGCCCTTCATTCCCTTTGCCACTTTCCTGGGCGTGGTGTGGAGCGAAAGCGCCTTCACCGAATCCCGCGAACGGCTTCTGATCTGGAACAGCGGCCGTTCGCCGCTTTACTGCTTGGTGCCGGCCTTGATGACGGGGCTGGTGATGGCGGTGACTCTCTTTGGCGTGGATGCGCTGCTGCGCCCTGCCGCCATTCATGTGCAGATCGAAGAAAAGCTTGGGCGCGAAGGCATCCGCCTGGACCGTGCCCAAAGCGGGGGCAATCACTGGATTGCGTTGCCGGATGGCTTGCTGCGCGCCGAAATCGAATATGGCCCGCCGCTGAAGCTCCACAATGTCACCATCTACAAGATGGACAGCGACGGTCACCTGTTCGAGGTCGATACGGCCGCCACCGCAACGCCGATCGGCGGCAACACCTGGCAACTGGAACAGGGGCGCTATTGGCACGCCACCAGCGCCGACCAGGGCACGGTGCTGAGTACCGAATCGGCCGGCGAAGAAATCGAGACGCCGTTCGACACCCGCCAGGTCACGATGGTGCTGGACCCGCGATGGCTGCACAATCTGGGTCTTTCGCCGCAATATCTGTATTTGAGCGAATTGCGGCAACTGTCGAAGGCGCAAATCATGTCGCGCGATTTGTCCGGCTACAAGACGCGGCTGCAGATCGTATTCGGCGAGACATTGTTCACCTGCGCCATGGCTTTGTTGGGCGCGGCCCTTTCCATGATCTATTTCGCCTATCAGACGCGGTGGCTGGCGCTGGTGACGGTGCTGCTGGCCGGCTATCTGGCGCATTTTTCCAGCAAGGCGTTCCAACTGATGGGCGAGTTCGGTTACATCGCGCCCTTTTTCGGCGGCTGGCTGGCGCCGCTGCTGTTGATCGGCGCTGTGCTGCGGGCGGTCTTTGTGATTCAGAAGCGGCGCGGTCTTGGCGCTACGCTTGCGGATACGCCCTACTATGCTGCTACTTCTGAATAAGGTGTTCGTGAATCGCCTTGCCGCTGGCGATGTCGGTGCCCAGCACGTCCAGTGACGGCACGCTGGGTATCAGCCCGCCTTCCACCACCTGCAGATAGACATAGGCCACCTTCACTGTGTGCGTGCCGATCTGCATCAACGCCTGGGGCTTGTGCTGCGCGTCCAGGCACAAGGTCAGCTTGCGCTCGGGCAAGGCGGCGATTGTGAAGGTGATGGGCGACTTGCCCTTTTGCACCCTCACGCCATAGGCCATGGCGCGCTCGATGAAGTTCAGGCCCTGCTTGCTGCCGTCAATGTTGAACTTGCGCCAGAAGGCTTCGACATCCTGGGGATTGCCCTGCGAATCTGGCACCGCGGCATAGATCACGGTGTTGGAATTGGGCGAGCGCTGGACATAGAAAAGCTGGTTGGGTTCGTCCGGCGTCTTGAACTCGGGCCGCAGGACCGGGACCTTGTCGCTTTCGGTGATGGTGCTGGCGAACTCGCGCGCCTGTGCGGGAATGGCGGCCAGCAGGGCCATGGCGAAGACAAGCTTTTTCATCAGGCCAGCTTGCGCATCGCGTCCGCCACCAGCTTCTCGGCCTTGGCGGTGTCTTCCACCACCCCGCCCAACGTGAAGAAGGGGTGGATCATGCCGGGGAAGCAGACATAGTCGCATGGCACGCCGGCTTCGGTCAGCCGCTTGGCATAGGCTTCATTCTCGTCCACCAGCGGATCGAACTCGGCGCTGATCACCAGTGCCGGCGGCAAGCCCTGCAGCGATGGGCGCAGCATGGGCGAGGCGCGCGGGTCCAGCCGGTCTTCATGGTCTGGAATGTAATTGTCCATGAACCAGTGCAACGCCGCGGTGGTCAGCATGTAGCCGGAGGCATTGCGCTGGTACGACGGATACTCGCGGCTCTGGTCGGTCATGGGATAGATCAGCACCTGCAGCGCCACTTGGAATTCCTTGGAATCCAGCGCCATCTGCGCCACCACGGCCGCCAGGTTT
>JAXMEA010000011.1:0-99265 GCA_046348525.1 Alphaproteobacteria bacterium
TTGGAGCCATCGCTGTCTCCCTGGCGGTCGTTTCAGCCGTATGGGCACTGTATTTGCCAGGAGGGCAGATTCCCTATGGTGTGCCGGGCGACCTATTTGCGGTACGCACCCAACTTACAGTTCATCCTTCAGATGTGATCGGCGCCTTGGCGATGACGGGCGGGCTGGGGGCAGTAAACGGCCCCCTTTGGTCCCTCTACGCTGAGTTCCAGCTTTACCTCGTGGCGATGTGCATAGCTTGCTGGTTGCGGGGAGGGCGGCTGGCAGCGGTCGGCTCGACCATATTGGCCCTGGCAGCGCTGATGCACCTCAAAGATATTCCAGCGTGGGGCGCAGTCTGGGCACTAGGAAGCGTTACGGCATTGTTGAACTGGCGTGCGCCCGCTGGCAACCGGCATTTGCCCAGGCTTTTGATTGCGTCCGGCAATTGCTCTTACAGCTTGTACATTCTGCACTTTCCATTGCTGCTGATGATCCTTTCTCTCACGCAAAACTGGGTCGGGCGGAACCTTCAGCGACAATGGATCGTCGCTGGTGCATCGATTATACTTGTCATGGGAGCCGCGGCAGCTTTTGCGAAGGTCGCGGAAAACCAGCGCTATTTCAAATCTCTGCTGAAGTCTTAGCTGGCCTTGCGGCTAAGAACCTAATCAGTGCCTGCCCGTTTCCGTGCTTGGCTATAGAGGAAAATCGGTGACCAGCAGATAATCGTGAAAGCTCAACTGGTCGACCAAGTGGTAATGCCCTTTCAGCGCCGCGAGCACTCCATCCAGATCCTTGGTTTCCACCAGGATATAGTGGGGACGGTGCGTGTCCGGGTTCATGCCCTTCAGAACCGGAATTTCATAGCCCTCGACGTCGAGCGAAAACAGGTCGATAGGCTTTTCGCCAAGCCTTGCGCGGCGTTTGTCCAGAAGCTCGGCCAGAGTGATGGCGGGCACCTCGATCTCCGGCACACTGGTCATGTGCTGTACGGCCATGGCATTTTTCAGGTGAATAGCCTCTTCCTCGGCCGACCGCGCTCCAGGGATATAGGCCATCAGCCGCGCCGCCTTAATGCGTATTGATTTGGTGCTGCCATCAGCCACCAGCGCAGCATTGATCACTTCGGCCCGTGGCCGGTTGCGGCGGCAGCGGCGTGCCTGGTCGGGAACCGCTTCCACCAGCATGCCGCGCCAACCGCGGAAACTCTCGAACCAGTAGGTATTGCTTTGGCTGAGGCCGTCATTGCCGCCGGCTTCGATGAAGCTGCCGCCTTCGAAGTCCAGATACTTCTTCAGCTTGTGATCAAGCTCGAAGATCGCCAGGTGCGAATAGCGATCCGACCCGAACGCTTCGTAGACCATCCGGCGCACACGCGGCCAGCGTTCGCGCAGATAATTAATGCCAAAAGCCATTGCGTCGGATTACATCATTTGTGGATTAAAGGCCAATAGGCGTTCCATCACTCGCAGGAAATGACGGAATTCTTGGACAGGTCGGAATACGAAACCAAACGGTAGACCTTGCTGATCCGTAGCGGTCTTGCCATCCGGCACAGATCGGCCGAGGTAAAATCGCCGGTACGATGCTGGTCCTGATACTTGCCAAAGCCGTACCATACCATTCCGTCGGCCGCGCATTGCACTTGTATGTTGCGGGGCGGAGCTGAGCGCAGGTCGAACACGCCGGTGGTGGCAGGCACCATCAGGTGCGGAAACATGCACCATTTTGTAGGCGCGGTGGCGGCGAAGAAATGCCAGACCTCATCAGCCTCGGGTGGAATCTGCACGGCGATGGACTGGCCGCCTGCCTTAGCAGCCAACTCGCGCTGGAAGCGGGCAACCGGGAATTCGTCGATCCGGGCCTGCAGGTTGGTGAAAGGCTTGTGCGTCCGAGCCAACGACTCGCGAATGCCCCGGCGCGCACCCACCGATTCTCCAATTCTCGCGCCGCCCGACATGCTGCGATACAGCTCGGTGACGTGATCAGGCTCCCTGCGGGTTGAAGATGAATAAGATTGCCGCCTGAAAGACGTAAAGGCCCAGCAGGAGAGCCGCCGTCCATTTGATTGCCCGACTGGTGACCAGAAGGCCGACGGTTTCGCCGGTCGCTGCTGGCAACAGCAACAATGAGATGGCGCACATGGGCGCGGAAAAGTCCCAGATATTATCTCCGATCGGCATGACCAGCAGCAGGAACACCAGGCCCAGCCACATCAGGAACAGCAGTTGCGCGGTCACATCGGCACGGGCGAAAAAGCGCAGCGGCGCGGCAATGCCATTGCCGCGCGCGATCCAGCCGGGCAGGGGCCGCGACATGTCCTGACCCGCCGCTGCATCCAGCTTGAGCGACCAGGCGCCGCCATTGGCATGTGACAGGGCGGCGCGCGGACGAAACAGGTAGACGAGTACCAGAAAGGGAGGCAGCAGGTAGTGCAGTCCCACGCCGCGCGCAAAATACATAAGATAGGAATTGACCAGAATGCCCAATCCAGAATCGGTGAGCACCAGTTCCTTTGGGATTAGCAGATGTTCGGCAAAGGCGGCGACGCCGATAATTGTGGCGGTGATGAGGGCGGCCAGGAACGGCTTGGCGCGACAATGCCATAGCAGCAGGAACAACGCGATGACAGCGAAATAGCCGACCGACGCCTTGCCCAACGCGATTGGAAAAACTCCCAGGCACAGTAGCACGATACTCACCACCGGATTGCGATCTTTGCCGCGCAACACCAGCAGCATCGACGGCAACCAGGCCGCAAACAATGCAACACCCAGCACATAACTTTCAGTTTCGAAGCCATAGGCCAGCAGGGCGGCGATCCAGACATAGGCGAAGCGCCATGCCGCGGCGTTGATGCCTTCGGCGCGGTACAGCAGGCAGCCGGCGCTGAATAGGCACCATACCAGCTGGATCTTCAAACCCAGTCCAGTCCACAGGCCATAGACCAGCGGGATGCTGGCGCCGGTCATTTTGGCGGTACCGGCCGTGACCATGTGGAAGAGGAAATGATAATTCTGGAAGTAAAGGCCATCGCCCCCGATGGACGGCACCCAGTGCCGGCCGATCATCTGCATGATGGCGGTGTGCCAATAGGCATCGGAGGTCGCCACCCCCAACGTCAGGGCTTCAGGCATGAACAGTCGGATGGCGCCGCCCAGCATGACGGTCAGCCCGGCTGACACCACCGCCATGACCATGACGCCCCATAGCTTGCCGCCGATTCGAAGCTGCAGGACGGACGCGCCCAAAACGAAAAGCAAAAGCGCCAGCGCGGCCCACAGCGCGGCCGTCCCGGCCACAAGCCCCAGCAGCGGAAACAGGATGCCGGCGAACAGGCTGATCAGCAGCGCCAGCGCCGCATTCAGGTCGCTGGTGCCGAACCGTCCCACCGCCCATGTCGACAGCCAGATCGGCAGCAGTACCAGCCCCACCATGCCGGCATATTGCGCCATGGTTCCTTCCAGTCCGCCCCGCAGCAGGAAGATCGCGCCATAGGCCAAGAGGGTGGCAAGGCTCGCGATGACGGCGCCGTCCCGCAATTGCGGCGCCGGGCCCTGCATGTCGTCCTGGTTGGAGCGCCCCATGATCCCTCTTGGGTATGTGAAAAAATTGGCGTAAGCCGCCCTATAATATAGCTTACAATCTGGTGTAAGCAGTACTCCACCCCTTACGTTTCCGGCAAATGCATAATCTGCAGAAATTCAACCCGGCCTTGCTGCGCAAGGCGATCCTGGACATGGCCTTTCACGGCCAGTCGGTGCATATCGGCTGCGCCTTTTCCATCGTGGAAATCCTGTCGGTCCTGCACCGCGAACATCTGCGTTATCCGGGCAACAATCCCAAACATGACGCACGCGATTACCTTGTGCTCAGCAAGGGCCATGGGGTGATGGCGCAATATGCCTGCATGCATGAACGCGGCTGGCTGAGCGATGCGGCGATGGCGGACTATTTCAAGGACGGCACCCATCTGCGCGGGCTGGGCGAAGTGGATGTGCCCGGGCTGGAAGTGACCGCCGGTTCACTGGGCCATGGCCTATCGGTGGGCACGGGCCTGGCGCTGGCGGCAAAGCTGAAGCAAAGCGACCAAATGGTGTATGCGATTGTCGGCGACGGCGAAGCCAATGAAGGTCCGATTTGGGAAGCGATGCTGTTCGCCGCCCATTTCAAGCTGGATAACCTGGTCGTCATCATCGACAAGAATGATTTCCAGGCGATGGGCTCGACGGTTGAAGTGATGGACGGTGGCGATTTGGTCGCCAAGTTTCGTGCCTTTGGCTTTGAGACCGAGCCGGTGGACGGCCATAACGAAGCCGCATTGCACAAGACCATCAGCGATCTGGTATCGCGCAAGAACGGCAAGCCCAAGGCGCTGATCGCCCAGACCGTGAAGGGCCATGGCGTGTCCTTTATGGCGGGCAACAACATCTGGCACTATACGCGGCTCAATGATGACACCTATGCCGCCGCCTTGCGCGAAATCGGGGCGAACTGATGCGTCCCACGCTTTCCGGGCTTTTGACCCGGCGTGCCCAGAACGACAGCCGCACCTTGCTCCTGACCGGAGATCATGGATACGCGCTGTTCGACGAATTCCGCCGCAACTGCCCGGCGCAATACATCAATTGCGGCGTGGCCGAGCAGAACATGGTGGGTGTGGCGGCAGGCCTGGCCAAGGCCGGCTTTCGCCCCATCGTTTATGGCCTGGCGGCCTTCGTGCCCATCCGGGTACTGGAGCAGATCAAGATCGATGTCTGCCTGGAAGATTTGCCGGTGATGTTCCTGGGCGACGGCGCCGGGTTCGTTTACAGCACCCTTGGCAGCAGCCATCAATGTTTCGAAGATGTCGCCGCGCTGCGCGCATTGCCCAACATCTCGGTCTATTCGCCGGCCGACCGCGCTGAGCTGGACTGGTGCTTTGGCGAGGCCAGCGCGTCATCCTCGGCCAGTTACCTGCGTCTGGGCAAGGCGGACCTGGGCGATGTGCATCACGGCTTTTCCCCAAATTCCGGCGATGCATTCAGCCCCATCATTACCGGCAAGGGTGGCAGCCTGTGCCTTGCCACGGGTTCGATGGTCAAACCCGCCAAGGACGTGATCGAAGCGAACAGTCTGGCTTGCGACCTGGCGTCGGTCTTCCGGCTCAAGGACATGAGCGCCGGAGGCGCTGCTGGCGGTTTGCGCAGGGCTATTCCCGCATCATCACGATCGAGGAGCATTCGCTGCATGGCGGCCTTGGCTCCATCGTATCGAGGCGCTGGCAGGCAAAGCTGCTTGCTGAAATCAAGCGGATCGGCATCGCCGAACGCTTCTCAGGCGAATGCGGCAGCTATGCGCACCTGCTGACCTATCATGGGCTGGACCGCGCGGCGCTGCTGGCGGCGCTCCGGTGACGCTGTTGAGCCTGGGTGATCGCCAGTTCCTGCGTTTCCTGGCGGTGGGTGGCAATCACCCTGTTCGGCTATGGCGTGTTCAGCATCCTGGTGCTGGCCCAACTGGAGCCTGGCATCGCGCTGGCCATCGCCACCATTGCCGGAGTGATCTTCAACTATTTTACCACCTACCGGCTGGTGTTCGCCTCCAGCGGCATCGGGCGAGCTTCCGCGTTTCGCGCGCGGTCACCATGGTCTGGCCTTCCTGGTTCCAACCTTTTGGCCCTGCACCGGCTGACGGGTGCCGGATTGTCACCGCTGCTGGCGCAGGCGATAATGCTTCCATCATGGTCATCCTGACCTTTGTCCTCAACAAGCTCCTCGTGTTCCGCAGGCCATGAAAACCATCTCCATCACCACGCCCTGCTTCAACGAAGAAGCCAATCATGCGCGAGACTGCTACGACGCGGTGAAGGCGCTGTTCGATGACGGCCCGCTGGCCGGCTACGCCCGCGAGCATGTCTTTGCCGACAATTGCTCCGCCGACCGCACGGTGGAAATCCTGCGCGAGATCGCGTGCGCCGATCCCGGCCGTCAAGGTCATCGTCAATCGCCCGCAACTTTGGGCCGCTGCAGGTCCACCTATAACGCAGTGCTGAGCGCTCGGGCGACGCCATCCTGTTGTTCCTGCCGGTGACATGCAGGACCCGCCGTCGCTGTTGCCCGAATTCGTCAAGCTGTGGGAGCAGGGCTACGAGATCGTCTACGGCATCCGCGCCACCCGTTCCGAAGGCTGGGTGATGCGCTCGATCCGCCGGGTCTATTACCGCATCATCAGCAAGTTTTCTTACGTCGCCTTCCCGCCCGACGTGGGCGACTTCCAGCTGGTGGACCGCAAGGTGCTGGACGCCATGCGCAAGACCGAAGATGCCTATCCTTTCATGCGCATGATGACGTTCGAGATCGGATTCGTTCGGTGGGCGTGCGATATCATTGGCTGGCGCGCAAGAAGGGTTTTTCAGCAGAAGCTTCTTCAACCTGGTGGACCAGGGGCTGAACGGCATTATCGCTTCACCACCGTGCCGCTGCGCGTCGGCGCTCTTCCTGGGAACGGCGATTTTCATGCTCAATGCGTCACGCTTTCGTCACCCTGCTGATCGCGCTGTTGGCCCATGGCAAGTTGGCGGAGCCGGAGCTATCGCCACCCTGATCGTGGCGCTGTTCTTCTTTGCCGGCATCCAGATCTTTTTCATGGGCCTTCTGGGCGAATATATCCTGGCGATCTATGGCCAGGTGCGTAAAAAGCCCATGGTGATCGAGCGCGAGCGGATCAACTTCCCGCCAGAATAGCGCCCACTTCAGTGGCAATGGCGCTTTGCGAAGAATAGACCGGTGCATAACCGACCGCCGCCGCGCGGCGGCTCTGCGAATAGTAAAGCGGTTTCTCGCCGGTGATGTTGGCGGTGGGCGGGGTTTGCGTGACCTCGTATCGCATTCCGAACCGCGACGCCATCAGCTCCAACAGTTCGCGCTTGGTGATGGGCGCCTGGCTATAGCAGTCCAGCGCCATATTGCCGTCCGCTGTCAGGCAGCATTCCACCATCTGTGCGAAGTCGGCGGGATGCAGGAAGTCGCGCGCCATGGGCCGGTCAGACGTCCTGAATACCGTGCCGTCCCGCGCGCAGCGGACCATGTCCGACAGCAGGAAGGACGCCGACAAGTCCATCGCCCGGCTGACATAGTTGAAAACGCGCAGGTCGAAGATGATCTGGCCGGGCAGGGCGCGGTGGCGGGTCTCGGCCTGTTGCTTGGCCGCCCCGTAATAATTCTGCGGCCCGTCCGGCGCCACCACTGTTTCTCCGCCGTCCCGGGCCGGCGACTGGAAATCGCCCCCATAGGCCGCTCCGCTGGAAAGGAAGATGTAGCGGGTGCCCGGATGGTCGGCCAGATAGTCCAGTGCCATCTCGTCATACTGCTGCGTGATCGACAGGATAGTGTCGCCCATGCTTTTGGCGCGCGAAGGATCGCCCACGCCAACGAAGTTGATCACCGCGTCATATGCGCCGGTGGCAAAGTCCGCGTAGGGCAGAGCGCCATTGCGTGCGAACAGCTTCAGCTCGGCCCTGCCTTGCATCAGGGGTGCGAGGTCCTGCGCCATGCGGCTGGTGGCGCCCAACACGGCAAGGATGGGCAGCCGCGCCATCAGGCCGGTTTGACGGCGTCGTGCAGGGTCTCGATCATGTAATCGAGCCGCGGCTTGTCCAGGCCCGGGAAGGTGCCGATCCAGAACACGCTGTTCATCACCGTATCGGCGCGTGTCATCTCGCCGATGACACGGCATTCGATGCCCTGATAGGCGGGCTGGCGTAGAAGATTGCCTGCGAACAGCAACCGCGTCGCCACTTTGTGATCTTCCAGGTGGCGCACCACGTGGTCGCGATCCCGTGCCGCCCCCTCGCGCACCGCGACGGGAAAGCCGAACCAGGACGGATCGCTGTTTGGCGTCGCCTTGGGCAGGATCAGGCTGTCAATGTCCTTCAAGCCTTCGGTCAGATACTGGAAGTTGGCGCGGCGGGCGGCGATGAATTCGGGCGCCCGGTCCAGTTGCGACAGGCCTACCGCGGCCTGCATGTCCGACACTTTCAGGTTATAGCCGATGTGGCGGTAGGTATATTTGTGGTCATAGCCTTTGGGCAGCTGGCCCAGCTTCCAGCCGAAGCGGTTGCCGCAGGTATTGTCCTTGCCCGGCGGGCAGTAGCAATCACGGCCCCAGTCGCGGAAGCTTTCGAGGATTTTTTTCAACGCCGCGCGTTCGGTCATCACCGCGCCGCCTTCGCCCATGGTGATGTGGTGCGCAGGATAGAAGCTGACCGTGGCGATGTGGCCGAAGGTGCCCACCGGCTTGCCGTCATAGGTCGCGCCCAGCGCGTCGCAGCAATCCTCGATCAGCCACAGATCGTACTTGTCGCAGAAGGCTTTCACTGCGCCGAGGTCAAACGGGTTTCCCAATGTGTGCGCGAACATCACCGCCCGCGTCTTGTCCGAACGCGCCGCTTCCAGCATCGACACGTCGGCGTTGTAGGTGGGGATGTCCACGTCGATGAACACCGGCACGCAGCCATTCTGGATGATGGGGTTGACGGTGGTGGGAAAGCCGGTGGCCACTGTGATGACTTCATCGCCCGGCTTCAGCCGCTTGCCGCGCAGCAGCGGCGAGGTCAGGGCGGAAAATGCCACCAGGTTGGCGGAGGAGCCGGAATTGACCAGCAAGGCATACTTGGTGCCGAAGAATTCGGCGAAGCGTGCTTCAAATGCGTCGGAGAAGCGCCCTGCCGTCAGCCACATGTCCAGCGAGGAATCCACCAGGTTGCGCATGTCGGCCGGGCTCATCACCTTGCCGGACACCGCCACATTGCTCTGGCCGGGCGAGAATGGCTTGGGGCCATGCACCAGCCGGGCATATTCCTCGGACAGGTCCAGGATGCGCGCACGCAGCGCTTCGGCGTCGGTGGTCATGCGATTCTCGTTACGGTTTGCGGGCGGCTTGAAAGGCGCCGATCTGCCCAAGGGTGAGCGTGGCGGCATCTTCGCCGGCCGCGAAGGCTTTGTACCAGGTCACGATACTAGCCAGTGCGTCGTCCAGGTTCCAGCGCGGGCGATAGCCCAGTTCGTCCTGTGCCTTGGACGTATCCAGGTACAGGTAATGCGCCTCGTGGGGATGATTGGCGGTCTTGTCCAGGGTCCAGCTCGCGCCATCGCCCCACAGCTGTGAAATGCGGTCGGCGATCCATTCCACCGGCCTGGCGTCATCCGGGGCGGGACCGAAGTTGAAGGCGCTATCCGCGCCGTCCTGCTTGTCCCAAAGGGCTTCGCACAGGGTCAGGTACCCCGACAGCGGTTCCAGCACATGCTGCCAGGGCCGCACGGCCTTGGGCGCGCGGATCAGTGGCTTTTCACCGATCATGAAGGCATTCATCAAATCCACGATCAGCCGGTCCCTGGCCCAGTCGCCGCCGCCGATGACATTGCCTGCGCGGCCGCTGGCCAGCGGCACGCCGGCTGCCTGCAGGAAAGACCGGCGATAAGCCGATACAACAAGCTCGGAACCCGCTTTGCTGCTGGAATAGGGGTCATGCCCGCCCAGCGCATCACTTTCGACATAGCCGCGGGTGACGCCGACATTCTCATAGCATTTGTCGGTGGTGACGCAGAGCAGGGCGCCGATGTCGCCCGCGCTGCGCGCCGCTTCCAGGAAATGCGCCGTGCCCATGACATTGACGGCATAGGTCTCGATGGGCGCCTCGTAGGAATAACGCACCAGGGGCTGCGCGGCCATGTGGATGGCGATGTCGGGTTTGGCATCGGCCATCGCGGCGCGCAGCGCGCCCAGGTCCCGCACGTCGGCGATGATGTGGCCGGCGATGCGATCCGCAATCCTGGCGCGGTCAAACAGGCTGGGTTCGGTTGGCGGGGCCAGGGCATAGCCATGCACGGCCGCGCCCATCTCAGCCAGCCATAGCGAAAGCCAGGAACCCTTGAAGCCGGTATGGCCGGTGAGGAAGACGCGCTTTCCCCGCCAGAAGGCCGGTGTCATTTCCAGACCTTCCAGTCGGCCTTGCCGCTGCGCCACAACTCGTCCAGGTGCTGCTGGTCGCGAAGCGTGTCCATGGGGTGCCAGAAGCCGTCATGGCGGAAGGCTTTCAGCTGATCCTCGCGCGCCAGCCTTTCCAGCGGCTCGCGTTCCCATATTGTGGCATCGCCTTCGATGTAATCCAGCACCTGTGTGGACAGCACGAAGAATCCGCCATTGATATAGGCGTTGTCACCAATGGGCTTTTCCTGGAAGGAGCGCACCGATCCGGTATCGGAAATCTCCAGCGCCCCGAAACGCGCCGGCGGGCGCGCCGCGGTCAGGGTGGCGTGCTTGCCATGGGACTTGTGGAAATCGATCAGCGCCTTGATGTCCACGTCGGATACGCCATCGCCATAGGTGGCGCAAAAATTTTCTTCGCCCTTCAGGTGATGGCCCACGCGCTTGAAGCGTCCACCGGTCATGGTTTGCTCTCCCGTATCGACCAGGGTGACGCGCCAATCCTCGGAATTGTTCTGGTGCACTTTGCATTCGCCGCTGCGCATGTCGAACGTGACGTCCGAATTGTGCAGGCTGTAATTGGCGAAATATTCCTTGATCAGGTAGCCCTTGTAGCCCAGGCAGATGATGAAATCGTTCACGCCGTGATGCGAATACAGCTTCATGATGTGCCACAGGATCGGATGGGCGCCGACTTCGACCAGCGGCTTGGGCTTGATCTCCGTGATTTCCTTCAGACGGGTGCCCATGCCCCCCGCCAAGATGACCGCTTTCATGATACTGAAGCCCCTGGTTTAGGACTGTTTATCGGCGCGCCTGTGCCAGTTCAAACAAATAACGCGGCCGGCGGGGCAAAGCCCTGTCTTTTCAAGGCTTTGGCTGTGCCAGGGCCAGAAATCGCGGGGCGATCTTGGCGATATCGAACTTCTCTTCCGCATAGGCGCGGCCATTGGCGCCCATCTGGGTGCGCAAAACGGCGTCATCCAGCAACCGGTCCAGCCTGGCGATGAAGCCCGCCTGATCGTCGGGTTCCACCACCAGCCCGGCGCGGGCCTGGGTTATGGTGCGCGCCGCCAGATTGTCGTGCGGGATCGCGGCCACCACGGGGCGGCCCACGCACAGGCAGGACAGGATTTTTGAAGGGACCGAGAACAGGCCGGCATCGGGCTCGATGATGGCGGTGAGGATGTCGGCCGACGAAAGCACCTCGGGCAACCGTTCATAGGGCTGCCAAGGCAGGACCTTGAGATTGCGGATGCCGCGCGTTTCCACTTCCTTGTGCAGGAAGTCGGCGCCCAATCCCTGCGTCGCCACCACCATCACCACATCCTCGCGCCCCTGCGCCTGGTAGTGCAGGGCGGTGCGCGACAGCAGCGCGGGATTATGCTTCAGGCCCAATGTGCCCGAATACAGGATCACGGTCTTGCCGCTCAGCTCCTGTTCGATTTTCCATGCATTGTCATGGGCCAGGGGCGTGATCTCGTTCACCGGCGCCCAGTTCTCGATGACCGTGACTTTGTCCGCCGCTACGCCCAGCTTGCGCAGGAAGGGCAGGAAATCCGGCGTGATGGAGACGATGTGATCGGCGCGGCGCGCGAAACGCTTTTCCTTGCCCCGGTAGATCCATCCCACCAGCGAACCGAAAAAGGGAAGCTTGCGGTTCAGCACGCTGCGAATGCCGACACTGTAGATGTCCTGCAGCCACCACACGATGCGCAGGCTTTTGGGAAGCCGTTCGCGCAGCACATCCAGCACGTCGTTGGGCGTGGTGCAGGTGATGAACAGGTCGGGCGCCGCCTCTGTCACGGCATTTGCCAGCATGGCGCCATAGGCGCGCTCATCCAGAACGCGACGAACGAAGGCATATTTGTCCATCGCGGCGCCGGTGACGATGGGCAGGATGGTCAGATTCGGCGAATCATCGGGCCGCGCCTCCACCGCCCCGCGCGGGGCTTCCAGCGCGGCGGCAAAGGCATGCACCACGATGTGGCCTTCGCGGGCCAATTCGCGGGACAGCTGCACCGGGAAGGCGTGCCCGGGATAGTCGTGGACGAAGATTTTCATCGTGTTTTCAGGGCAGGTTCCGCGGGATACGGCAGGCTTCGCAAAGGCGCTGCGACCCTTTGCCAGTTAAGCCATTAAAGTCAAGAACTTGGGGCTTTGGCTGCCCACAGAAACCCGCGCAAAAGGGGCAAAAACGGCTGGTATCGGGCTTTGGCTTGGCTTATTGCTTCGCCGCCCGCGGGACCCCCTGTTTTTTCGGGCCAAAAGGCAGTTGGGAGCGGTTTGATGCGGGTGAAGATTTATGCCGATGGCGCCAAATTGGACGACATGCTGGCGGCTTCCAAAAGCGGCAATATCAGCGGGTTGACCACCAATCCCACCCTGATGCGCCAGGCCGGCATTACCGACTATGTCGCCTTCGCCAAGGACGTGCTGTCCAAGATCACCGAATTTCCCATCTCGTTTGAAGTCTTCGCCGATGATTTTCCCACCATGGAAAAACAGGGCCGCGAAATCGCGAGCTGGGGCAAGAACGTCTATGTCAAGATTCCGGTCACCAACACCAAGGGCGAATCCGCCGCGCCGCTGATCACCAAGCTGGCCAAGGAAGGCGTGAAGCTGAACGTCACCGCCATCCTGACTCTGGACCAGGTTCGCGAAGTGGTGAACGCGCTGGATGCCAATGTGCCGGCCGTGGTGTCGGTGTTCGCCGGCCGCATCGCCGATACGGGCCAGGACCCGGTGCCGTTGATGAAGGAAGCGCTGAAGATCTGCGCCGCCAAGCCCAAGGCCGAGCTGCTCTGGGCTTCTCCGCGCGAAGTGCTGAACATCTACCAGGCCGATGAGATCGGTTGCCATATCATCACGGTGACGCCGGACCTGATCAAGAAGCTGGCGCTGAAAGGCAAGGACCTGGCGAAATATTCGCTGGAGACGGTGGAGATGTTCTACCGCGATGCCACCGCCGCGGGCTTTTCGATCTGATGCATTACCTGGTCACCGGCGGCGCCGGCTTCATCGGCAGTTCCCTGGTGGACCGGCTTTTGTCGCTGGGTCACACCGTCACGGCTTTCGACAACTTCTCCACCGGCCTGCAGCCGTTTGTCGAAAACGCCCGCAAGAACCCCAATTACAAGCTGGTCGAAGGTGACCTGCTGGACGAAGCCGCGATCCAGGCCGCCGCCAAGGGCGTGGATTTCATTTTCCACCTGGCCGCCAACGCCGATGTGCGCTTCGGCACCCAGCATCCGCGCAAGGACCTGGAACAGAACACCATCGCCACCTTCAATGTGCTGGAAGCGGCGCGTTTGGGCGGCGCCAAGGGCCTGGCCTTTTCCTCCACCGGCTCGGTTTACGGTGAAGCCACCGTCATTCCCACGCCGGAAGACGCGCCATTTCCCATCCAGACCTCGCTCTATGCCGCCTCCAAACTGGCGGGTGAGGGCATGCTGGCCGCTTATACCGAAGGTTTCGGACTGCGCACCTTCATCTTCCGCTTCGTCTCGATCCTGGGCCCGCGTTACACCCATGGTCATGTCTATGACTTTTACCGCAAGCTCAGCGCCGATCCCTCGCAGCTGACCGTGCTGGGCGACGGCAAGCAGAAGAAAAGCTATCTGCACATCGACGACTGCATCAGCGCCATGCTGACGGTGGTGGAAAAGTCGAAAGACAAGGTCAGTGTCTATAACCTCGGTACTGACGAATATTGCGAGATCGTCAATTCCATTGGCTGGATCTGCGAGGAAATGGGTGTAAAGCCCAAGCTCTCCTACACCGGCGGGGAGCGTGGCTGGATCGGCGACAATCCCTTCATCTATCTGGACACCAAGAAGGTGCGCAGCCTTGGCTGGAAGCCGCAGTTCAGCATCGAGCAGGGCGTGCGCAATACCCTGAATTGGCTGAAGGCCAATGACTGGGTTTACGAACAACGGGGCTGAGCGTGAAAGTCTGCGTCTACGGCCTTTGGCATCTGGGATCGGTCACCGCCGCCTGCCTGCCGCGCTATGGCGTGGACACGGTGGGGCTGGACAATGACGCGGCCACCATTGGCAATCTTAGCAAGGCGGTCCCGCCGCTGCATGAGCCAGGCCTGCCCGAGCTGGTGGATGAGGGGCTGAAGAGCGGCAAGCTGCGCTTCACCACTGACGCCAAGTCCGCGGTCAGTGATGCCGATGTGGTGTGGGTGGCGATCGACACGCCAGTCAATGACGATGACGTGGCCGATGTCGGTTATGTCGAGGCCGGCATTGCCCGCGATATTTTCCCGTATCTGAAATCCGGCGCCGTGGTGCTGGTGTCGTCGCAGATGCCGGTGGGCAGCATGGCCAAGCTGGAACAGGCTTTCGCAAAGGTCGCCAATGGCCGCCAGGTGGAATTCGCCTGCTCGCCGGAGAACTTGCGGCTGGGCAAGGCGATCGGCGTCTTCACCAATCCGGGCCGCATCATCGTCGGCGTGCGCGGTGACGTCGCCCGCGCCAGGCTGGAACCGCTGCTGAAGCCGATCTGCGACACCATCTTCTGGATCGGCGTGGAATCAGCGGAGATGACCAAGCATGCGCTGAACGCCTTCCTGGCCACCTCCATCACCTTCGCCAACGAGATCGCTACCATCTGCGAGCGCGTGGGCGCCGATTCCAGCGAAGTGGAAAAGGCTATCCAGTCCGATCCGCGCATCGGTACCCAGTCCTATGTCCGCGCCGGTTTCGGCTTTGGCGGCGGCACCCTGGCGCGCGACGTGCGCTACCTGGAACAGGCGGCGGAAAAGCAGGACGTGAAGCTGCGGGTGCTGGGCAGCGTGCTGGATAGTAACGAGGCGCACCGCCATTGGGCGTTCAATCGCCTGACCAACCTGCTGGGTGGGTTGAAGGGCAAGCGCATCGCGCTGCTGGGCCTGTCCTACAAACCGGGCACCGATGCCATCCGCCGTTCCGTTGCGGTCGATTTGATCCGGCTGCTCACCGGTGCTGGCGCGATCATCACCGCCTTCGATCCCAAGGTGAAAAGTCTGCCGTCCGACCTGAAAGCAACCGTTGCCGGTTCGGCACAGGACGCCCTGAAAGGCGCCGATGCTGCCATCATCGCCACCGAATGGCCGGACTTCCGTGAATTGTCCGCCGACGATTTCAAGGGCATGGCCCGCACTCTGGTGCTGGATCAGTCGCGCTTCCTGAATGCCCAGCTTTCCGGCAAGCTGGAATATGTCACCACCGGGCGGTCGGCATGAGCTTGAAGGGCAAAGTCGCGCTGATCACCGGCGCCAGCCAGGGGCTGGGCGCGGAGATCGCGGCCCATTTCGCCGCTGCCGGGGCGCAGCTGATGCTGTGCGCCCGTGATGAGGCGGCGGTGAAGAACGTGGCGGCCAAGCTTGGTGGCAACGCGCGCGCCATGCGCTGCGATGTCGGTAATCCCAAGTCTGTCGACGCTCTCGTCGCGGAAACCTTGAAACAGTTCGGCCGCATCGATGTGCTGGTCAACAATGCCGGCATCTATGGCCCGATGGGCGCCATTGACGAGGTGGACTGGCAGGAATGGACCGACGCCATCAACATCAACCTGATGGGCACCGTCTATCCCTGCCGCGCCGTGCTGACTGCCATGAAGGCGCAGAAGTCCGGCAAGATCATCAACCTGTCGGGCGGCGGCGCCACAAACCCGCTGCCAGGCATCAGCGCCTATGCCGCGTCCAAGGCCGCCGTCGTGCGCTTCACCGAGACCTTGGCGCTCGAACTGAAGCCCTTCGGCATCGATGTGAATGCCGTCGCGCCCGGCGCGCTGGCGACGCGCATGATGGACCAGTTGCTGGAGGCCAAGCCTTCCGCCGCCGGTGACGCCTTCATGGCGCGCATGCAGAAACTGAAAGACAGTGGCGGCACGCCGCTGTCGGTTGGCGCCAAGTGCTGCGTCTGGCTGGCGTCGGAGGCCTCCAACGGCATCACCGGCAAGCTGGTGGCGGCGCAGTGGGATCCGTACGAGGAATTTCCGCAGCATGCCGCCGACCTGGATGGCGGCGATATCTATGCCCTGCGCCGCATCACGCCCAAGGACCGCGGCAAGACCTGGGGGAAAGATTGATGCGCATTGGCATCGTGGGTTGCGGCCTGATCGGCCAGAAGCGCGCCGCCGCCGCCAAAGGCCATGACGTGGTTCTGGTCACCGATCTTGATGCCGGCCGCGCACAGGCGCTGGCCGACAAGACCGGCGCCAAGGTCGCCAAGGACTGGCAGGAACTGGTTGCCGCCGACATCGATGCCGTGATCATCGCCACTTTGCACGGCAGCCTGGCGCCCATCGCCATCGGCGCGCTGGAAGCGGGCAAGCATGTGCTGGTGGAAAAGCCCGCCGGCATGAATGTGGACGAGGTGGCACGCGTCGCCGCCGCCGCGAAAAAGGCGGGCAAGGTTTGCAAGGTCGGTTTCAACCACCGCTTCCATCCCGCCATCTGGAAGGCCAAGGAGATCGTCGATTCTGGCGCCCTGGGCCCCATGATGTTCGTGCGCGGCCGCTACGGCCATGGCGGCCGTCTGGGCATGGAAAAGGAATGGCGCGCGATCCCCGAATTGTCGGGCGGCGGCGAGCTGATTGACCAGGGCTCGCACCTGATCGACCTGTCGCGCTGGTTCCTGGGCGACCTGGAGCTCGCCTTTGCCGCCACGCCCACCCTGTTCTGGGACATGAAAGTGGACGACAATTGCTTCCTGGCCTGAAGAACGGGTCCGGCAACATCGCCTGGCTGCATGCCAGCTGGTCGGAATGGAAGAACATGTTCAGCCTGGAAATCTATGGCCGCGACGGCAAGCTGATGATCGACGGGCTGGGCGGCAGCTACGGGCCCGAGAAGCTGACCTACTTCAAGATGCTGCCCCAGATGGGCCCGCCGGAAACCAGCGTGTTCGATTTTTCCGGCCCCGATCTCAGCTGGGATGCCGAGTTCGCCGATTTCGCGGACGCCATCGCCAGCAAGCGCCGCGCCACCGGCGACATCGAAGACGCGCTGGCCATGCACAAGATCATTGCCGCGGCTTATCAGGGAGCAAACCCGTGATCATCACCCGCAGCCCGCTGCGCATCACTTTGGGCGGCGGCGGCACCGACCTGCCGTCCTATTACCTGCAGCATGAAGGCTTCCTGATCGCCGCCGCGATCGACCGCTACATCTACATCACCATCCACCAGACCTTTATCGACGAGCTGATTGTCAAATATTCCAAGCTGGAAAAGGTGATGACGCTCGAGGAGCTCGAGCATCCCATCGTGCGCGAAGCGCTTAAGCTGGTAGACCAGTCGCCGACCGGGCTGGAAATCACCAGCATGGCCGACATCCCGGCCGGCACCGGCCTGGGCTCCTCGGGCAGCTTCACCACCGCGCTGCTCAAGGCGCTGCATGCCCTCAAGCGCAACCTGATCCATCCGCGCGAATTGGCCGAACAGGCCTGCCATATCGAGATCGACCTGCTGAAGGAGCCGATCGGCAAGCAGGACCAGTATATCGCGGCTTTCGGCGGAGTGACCTGCTTCAACTTCCGCAAGGATGGCACGGTCGATGCCTCGCCGCTGAAGATTGATGAGGAAACCAAGCACAATCTGGAAGACAGCCTGGTGATGTTCTTCACCGGCTATTCGCGCAAGGCCGGATCGATCCTGAAGGAACAGGACGAGAAGACCAAGAAAGCCGACAGCGATATGGTGCAGAACCTGCACTTCGTGAAGGATCTGGGCCTGCGCAGCCGTGATGCGCTGGAATCGGGCGACCTGGACGGCTTCGGCAAGCTGATGGACGAGCATTGGCAGCACAAGAAGCGCCGCTCTGGCGGCATGTCGAACCCCAAGATCGACGAATGGTATGAGCTGGCGATGAAGTCGGGCGCCACCGGCGGCAAGCTGATCGGCGCCGGCGGCGGCGGCTTCCTGCTGTTCCACGCACGCGACAAGGCCAAGCTGCGCCATGCCATGATCGGGGCGGGGATGCGCGAAGTGCGCTTCCGCTTCGACTATGAAGGCACCAAGATCGTCGTATGAGTGGGTTGCCGCCCCTCGCATTGCTGGCCGGCGGCCTTGCCACACGCATGCGGCCGCTTACCGAAACGATTCCCAAGTCGCTGCTGGATGTGGCGGGCAAGCCGTTTCTCGATCATCAGCTGAAGTTGTTCGCGGGGCAGGGCATCAAGCGCGTGGTGATCTGCGCCGGTTTCCTGGGCGAACAGATGCAGGACTTCGCGGGCGATGGTTCGCGCTGGGGCCTGCATATCGACTGGTCGTTCGACGGTGATCAGTTGCTGGGTACCGGTGGCGCCCTGATGCGAGCCCTGCCACTTCTGGGCGAGGAATTCATCGTCACCTATGGCGACAGCTATCTGGACGAGCCCTTCGGGCCCATCGTGGACGCCTTCCACGCCAGCGGACAGCCTGGCCTGATGACGGTGTTCCGCAACGAGGGCCGCTACGACACCAGCAATATCGAGTTCGAGGACGGCCGCCTGAAACGCTATGACAAGGTGAACCTGACCCCAGCCATGAAGCACATCGACTACGGGCTTCAGGTGCTGAAAGCCGAGGCCCTGGACGGCTGGCCAAGGGGGCGGAAATTCGACCTTTCCGCGGTCTATGGTTCCCTGGTTGAGCAGGGCCGCATGGCAGGCTATGAGACCGCCCGGCGATTCCACGAAATCGGCTCCCGCGAGGGCCTGGCCGGGCTGGACGGACTGTTGAAAGGACAAGGTTGAGATGGCTTCCGAATATACCGAAATGTTCCTGAAGGAAGCCCATCAGGTGATCGACGGCCTGGACAAGGGCCAGATCGACAAGATGGTCGCCATCCTGTCCGACTGCCGCGCCAAACAGGCGCGCCTGTTCTTCCTGGGCGTGGGCGGCAGCGCCGGCAATTGCAGTCATGCGGTCAACGACTTCCGCAAGATTGCCGGCATCGAAGCCTATGCCCCCACCGACAATGTCTCGGAACTGACCGCGCGCACCAATGACGACGGCTTCCAGCACATCTTTTCGCGCTGGCTGGAAACCAGCCATGTCCGCGCCGACGACGTGATTTTTGTGTTCTCGGTCGGCGGCGGCAATGCCGAAAAGAATATCAGCGCCAACATCGTCGAAGGCCTGAAGACCGCCAAGGCGGCCGGGGCCCGCGTGGTGGGCGTGGTCGGCCGCGACGGCGGTTACACCAAGACCGTGGCCGATGCCTGCGTCATCATTCCCACGGTCAACAGCGAGACCATCACCCCGCATACCGAAGCCTTCCATGCCGTGGTGTGGCACCTGATCGTCACCCATCCCGACCTGAAGAAGAACGCCATGAAGTGGGAATCGACCCGCTGATGGCCAAGGCCGTCTTCCTGGACAGGGACGGCGTCATCAACGCCAATGTGTTTTACGCCGATACGGGCGAGGTGGAAGCACCGCGCACCGCGGCCGACTTCACCCTGTTGCCGGGCGTGCTGGAAGCGATGCAGCGGCTGCAGGGCGCCGGGTATCTCCTCTTCCTGGTCTCCAATCAGCCCAACCAGGCCAAGCGCAAGGCCACGGCTGCCGATCACGATGCCATCCAGATCAAACTGAAAGCGGCGCTGGACGAAGTGGGCATTCGCATCCAGGAATTCTTCTACTGCTTCCATCATCCCAGGGGCGTGGAGCCGTCCTTGTCCGGCCCCTGCGACTGCCGCAAGCCTTCGCCCTTTTTCCTGAACAAGGCGAAGAGCAGCCACAAGCTGGACATGGCGCAAAGCTGGATGGTGGGCGACCGAGACACCGACATTCTGTGCGGCAAGGCGGCGGGCGTGCGCACCATTGCCATCGCGGACACAGCCATGGGCGCGGACCATGCCGCCGCCGGCCTGGACCTGGCGGCGGCCATCATCCTGCGCTGATCACTGGAACGGGCGGTAGTCGTACACCACGATTTCGTAACCGGCATGGCTGGATCGTCCCACCGGCGTCAGCCATTCCCGCTTCAAGCCCAGCGCGGCGCCATGGCGCTCCACCGGCCATCCCACCAGCCGCACGCAGCCTGGATGCGCCAGCCTTGCCTTGACCTGATCTATCGTCACTGCCTCCCCGAAGACGGAAAATTCCTTGCGGGAAATGTCATAGCTGACGGCATGCGGCATCAACCGGCCCAGCGCAGCGCTGAAATGGTTGTTGGTGAACTGGTTGCCAAAATCCAGGTTATAGGCGGGCATCTTGACCATGTAGAATGGCACCAGCGCGCAGCCCTGGTCCGTCATCCGTCGTAGCAGTGCCTGGTCCTTGTCGTTGACGGTCTTCATGTCGCGGGCCCAGGCGGCGATAGACAGGCCGTTGCTTGCCAGCGCGGCGGCCAGCAGGCCCGCCACCGCCAGGCGCAGACGCCGGGTCCGGGCATGGAAGACAAGTCCGGCATTGGCCAGCGCCATGATCCCCACCACCGGCGTCAGGTAGCGCGCTTCGGAGGCTTTCAGGCACATCAGGATCTGCAGGGTGACGATCAACGCCGAAACGCCGAACAGGCGCCGGGCGCGTACCGGCCCCACTGCGAAGACCGCCCAATACAGGGCGGCGGCGATGAAGATTTCCGGCGATTGGCGCAGCAGCGCCGCGCCATGCTCCAGCAGTGTGCTTACGCCGGGCACGCCCACCGCGCCGCTGCCGTAACCGCCCTTGCGGGTCGCAAACAGAAAGAAGCCCCGCGCCATCTGCGGATAATGGTGCGCGCTGGGCAGGGTGAAGAGGATAAAGCCGAGCCCCGCGAACAGCGCCGCCTGCCGCCACCATTTGCGGTCCAGGAACAGGATGGCCGGCAGCAGCGGCAAGGCGGTGTATTTGGTGGCCAGCGCAAAGCCCAATAGCAGGCCCAGGATGCGTGCAGTGCGCTGCGTGACCTGGGCCTGGCCCAGCACAAAAGGAACAAGAAGCCCGGCCAGTGCTATGCTCTCGCTCACCAGCAGTGGCTCCGATGTTACCCGGCTCAGTGCGATCATGGCGGGGTAGAAGATCAGGATGCTGGCCTGGCCCGCCAGCGCGGCGGTCATGCTTGCGGTGGCGCGATACAGGCGTTCGCCAAGCCAGGCCAGCATGGCGGCGGCGGCGGCCACCAAACCGGCGTTTATGACGTTGAGATAAAATTCCGGATGCGCCGCGGCCGAGACAATGATGGAGGCGCCGTCAACCGGCAGGCGCAGCAACCAGGCCGCTAGGGCGATGACTGCGATCAGCACTTCCGTCGGCGCCCCCGGGTGATCGTAATAGCTGGGCGGATGCAGGTCCAAAATCTCTAGCCCGTTGAAGAAATAGGCATAGTCGGGGTCCGCCGGATGACCGCCCATCATGGCGGTGGTGACCAGTCCGATGACAAGCAGTGCGGCAGGCACGGCCGCCAGCATCAGGATCCGGCGCATCACGCTGTCTCCCGCGCCAGCGCCGTGGCGATACGGTCGGCATTGGCCATGATGGTCAGGGTCGCATGTTTGGCGGGCAGAGACGGCAGCACCGATCCATCCACCACATGCAGGCCGGGGTAAGAAGCGATTTCTCCCAGCACCGAAGTGCCGTTCGCGCCCGTGCCGCCCATGGGCAGGGTGCCGGCGAAATGCGCATCGGTGCCGGGCATGGCGCGGCGCGAACCGGGCAAGACATGCGCTCCCAGAGCGCGCCATTCCCGCGCCAGCTTTGACCTGGCCTCTTGTTCAGCCGCATCCAGCGCTGGTTCAAAGCCACCTTGGACCTTCAAGTGCCTGCCATCGAAGGACAGGCAATTGCGGCTGAAAGCGGCCGGGAAAGCTCGTCACCGCCACCAGCAAGGCCGGCGACGGAAGCGGAACAGTGCTTCGGCCATGGCGCGCGGCAGCGGCATCTGTCCGGCAAAGCCCGCGGCAGGAAGGTTGCGCGTCTCATACACCGCGCCCAGCAAATCCAAACCCGGCAGCGCATAGGCGAGCTGCGCCAGCGCATGGCTTGGCACGGCCGCCGCCGTTCGCGCGCCGCGCACCAGCAGCGGTGTCGCCAGGGTGGGATTGCTGAGCAGCCGCCAGGCGGGGATCTGTGGCAACAGGGGGGCCACCAGCCGGCTGCTGGCCAGCGTGCCCGCCGCCAGCAACACGCGGCGGCTACGGAAGGTGCGGCCATCCTTGATATCCACCCGCCAGCCTTCGCCATCGCGCGCCAGCGCCGTGACGATGGCGCCATCGGCCAGCTGGAAGCCGGCGCGCGCGCGCAACCGTTTCAAATCCTGGCGTGCGCCATAGATCGCGCCTACAGGACAACCCCACAGACAGGCGCCGCGCAGGTCGCACGCGCTGCGTCCGTCCAGCGGTTGGCTCAACAGGGCGTTGCGCGCATGCCCAAGCCGCAAGCCGCCGGGATTTTCCTGGTAGCGTCGCATCAGCAGTGCCGTGGCCGCGCCCAGCGGCAGGGGCGGCTGCAAAACACCGCTGCCGCCCAGCATGCTGCCCATGGCATCGTCGTTGCTGCCGCTGATGCCGATGCGCGCGGTTATTTTTGCATAGGATGGGGCCAGTGCGGCGCTGCCGATGGGCCAGCCCTCCATGTCATCGGCATCGAACTCGGCCGCGAAGCCGCCCCAGATGCGCGACAGCCCGCCGCGCGCCAGCGAACCGGCGGCCAGGAAATTCTCTCCGGTGACCAAATTGGCATCGGTGAAACGCGACAGGATGCGGCGCGCTTCCGGGGTGCGCAGCTTGGGCGATAGCCCGTTATCGGGACCCAATTGCCGCACGGCATCGGCGGTATCATCCGTGGCGCCGTCCAGCATCAGAACAGTGCGGCCGGCATCGATGAGCGCCCATGCCGCCGACACACCGGCCGGGCCGCTGCCGATCACGATGAATTCGGCGTCGCTCATGGGCTTTGCCTGAGCAGGGTCAGGGGATCGCCCGGGACGATACCCAGCGCCGTCATGTCGTCACCGCGCGGCATGGCGCTGGCGCGGGTCAGGCCCAGGACGCGCTCACGGCTGACCGTGGGAATGCCGGGCAGCAAGTCGGTGAGATCGCAGGCCAGCAGCATCGGCCAAACCGGCACCGGGACCAGCAGCAATGGACCTTTGCCTTGCGCCCGGCGCAGCAACTTCAGCCATGCGCCAAACGTCATCGTCTCGCCCGCCACCACATAGGCGGGACGGGCCAGTCTCGGGTTTTGCGCCAGTGCCAGCAGCGCGGCGCAGACTTCATCGACATGGATCGGCTGGACCTGGCGCGACAGGCCGACCATGGGCAGCACGGGCGACAGGGCCGCGATCCGCCGCATCTGGCCATACTGCCCTGACGGCGGCCCGCCATAGACCAGCGCGATGCGGGCGCTGACGATGCGGCCTTTCGCACCGGGCAACGCTGCCAGCCGCGCTTCGCTGGAAAGCTTGCTGTGGCCATAGGCGTTGGCGGCATCGGCGCGGGCCGAGGTGCTGGAAGCAAAGACAAAGCGCGGGATGCCGGCTTCCAGCGCCTGGCGCGCCAACGCCTCGGTTGCCGCGCCATTGGCATCGCCGCCTTTGGTGTCCAGGCTCCAGTCATGCGCCAGATGAACCAGGGCGCCGGCGCCGGAGAGTGCCGCCTGGGGCACCGCCTCGCCCAAAGCCCACGGTACAAAATCAAAGCCGGGCAAAGGCGCGCGCCCCAGCACCGTCACCTGATGGCCGCGCACCTGCGCCATCTGCGCCAGTCTTTGGCCGATATAGCCGGAGGCGCCTGTGACCAGCAGCTTCACCGCAGCACCGTGGGATCGATGCGGTAAAGGTCGAAACCGGTGGGATCGCGCAGCATCAACACCGCGCCGGATTTCAGGTGTTCGGGGATCTGGCCCGGCGCATGGCGGGAAACAACGAAATAGCGCACGCCATTTTGGCGCAGGAAAGTGTTGGTGATCGGCCCGCTGGCATGCGGCAGGATCCAGCTATTGTCGCGCCCGTCATTATAGGCCGACACTTCCTGGAACGCAGTTGGCGAGGATGGCATCAGCACCATCGACACGTTATGCCCGGCTATGAAGCGGTACAGCGCATAGCCGGGACGGGTGGCGGCAAGCTGGTGCGCCACCGCATCGCCGCCGCCCAGGGTGCTGGCAAGATCGCCATCGACCCAGCGCGGCAGCAGCCGGCCGGTTATGGCGGCCAGCAGCAGCGCCAGCGCCATTGCGCCGCCCAGCGCCGGCGTCAGCCAGCGGGCACGCTGCGGCCAGGCTTTCAGCACGCGCTCGAGAATCCAGAATCCGGCGATGAAGGCGGCGGCGAACAGCAGCAGGGTGGCGGTGATCGCCCAGCGCCGTCCGTTGAAGAACACCGCGTACCAGATCACGAACAGCAGCAAGGTCCACAGCCACAGCATCCAGCGGCGGCGGCGCGGCAGGAACAGGCCCAGGCTGGCCAGCAACGCCATCGGCAGAAGGCGGTGGAAATTCACCAGCCAGGCGCTGGCGAAATCCTGCCAGCCGCGCAGGCTCGTCAGGTTGCGCGAATAAGCCTGCTGTTCGGCATGGACCGATGTCTGCAGGCTGCCGACGAGATCGGCCATCCAGGCATCCGACAGGCCGGGATGGGCGAACAGGAAGGGATAGATGGGATTGCCATACAGGATGGCGTTCTTGAAATACCAGAAGCTGGAAATCGCCGCGAAGCCAACTGCTGCCGGCGCCATGTCCATCCAGGTCCGGCGCCGCGGGATCATCAGGGGAACCAAAGTGGCGCATATCATCAGCGGGGTCACAAGCTCGGTGTATTTGCCGGCCACTGCCGTGCCGGCGGTCAGGGCCGACATGACAAGATCGAAGCGGCGAAAGTCCTGCGCATAGCGCCAGGCGAACAGGAAGGCGGCGGCCGAGAAGCAGGACCGCGGCACATCGATCATCGGGCTTGCCGCGCCCAGCAGGAAGAAGGGGCTGGCCCAGACCAGCGCTGCCAGCAGCACCAGGAACCAGAAGCCGCGTGCTGCCCTTGCGAAAGACAGGATCAGCAGCATCAGCCCGAAATAGATCGCGACATTGACGATGCCGGCGCCCGCGAAGTGATCGACCGCCAGCATGGGCACGGCGAACAGAAGCTCGAACAGCAGCGGATTGTTGCCATAGAAGGGATGCGGCACCTGCTGGGCGATGATGCCGTGATGGGCGATGAAGCTGTGCACGATGGGCAGGTGATAGGACCAGACGTCCTCGATCCCGGACGGCAGCAGGCTGATATGGATGCCCAGCGACAGCGCCGCGGTGCCCGCCAGCAGCGCCAGCAGCGGGAACACATCGCGGCTGCGTGCGCTGGCCCAGATGGCTTGCAGGCTTTCCCGCAGGGCGGTGGCGACGGCCCGGGTGTCGCGCCACAGCAGGCTGAAAATAGCAGCCGCCGCCAGCAACAGCGCCCAACCATACAGCAGGTGCACCAGGCCAAGCACCGTGACCACCAATCCGGTGAGCGCCAGGCCGGGCAGAATGCCGATCAGCAGAAATTCCTGTCCGGCGATTGCTTCGTCCCGCAGGAGAAATCGCGCCAGGCGGTGCAGCAGCACCAGGCCGGTGGCCACCATGAGCAGCACCGCCAGGGTCGCCGCGGCCAGGATCACGCCGTATCACCCGCATCCGGCGCGGGCAGCATGGCGCCCAGCGCGCGGATCATCAAAGCGAAGATGAAGGTCTGGAAAGCGGCAATCACCAGCCAGACCCCGAAGATCGCCCAGTTGGTCTCCACCCCGATCGCCGGCAGCACATAGCCATTGTCCAGGAAGCGGCGGACCAGCGGCGTCACTGCCACCACCGCGCCCAGGCATGCGGCAAGGCAGAACAGGATGGTGCGGTTATGCGAGAAGACGCGCTGGAAGCGCGGGCCCACCTGTCCGGAATAATCGAACAGGATCTTGGCCAGCCCTGACGAAAACAGCATCGACTGGCCCAGGATCGCCAGGCCGAAGCCCAGCAGCATGAAGTTGGTGGACAGGCGGAAGCGGCCCACGTCCAGCGGCCCGCCCAGCAGCGCCAGCAGCAGCGCCAGCCCCACCGCGAACAGCAGCGCGCCGGGACGCCCCAGGAAGAAATCCACCCCGTAGATGAACATGCCCTTGAGGTTGGACCAGCCGGCGCGCCATGGCTCCAGCCAGCCGCGCCGCTTCATGTGGCTGAGGCGGCCTTCCGGGTCCTTGTGGAAATGGATCGGTACCTCGGAGGTGGGCAGTTTCATGCGCACCGATTTCAGCACCATCTCGGACGCGTAATCCCAGCCCTGGCTGCGCAGTTTCATGCGCTTCAGCGCGGCGGTGGAAATGCCGCGCATGCCGCAATGGATATCCGAAAAACGGCTGGCGAAAATCACGTTCAAGATGAAGGTGGTCACCGGTGTGCCGAAATAGCGGTGCAGCTTTGGCATCGCATTGTCATCGATGATGCCCTTGAAGCGCGACCCCATCACGAATTCGGCACCGGCCTTCCAGGCATCGTAGAAGGGCCGGATGTCGCGGAAGTCATAGGTGCAATCGGCATCGCCCATCAGGATGAACTGGCCACGGGCAAAGGGGATAGTATCGATATAGGCGCGGCCCAGCCCCCGCTTGGGCGTCACCACCACCCGCGCCCCTTTGGCCAGCGCGATGTCGGGCGTGCGGTCCCCGGAGCTGTCGGCGATGATGATCTCGACCGGCAGACCGGCCTTGGCGATGCCTTCGTTGCACCAGTCCATAAACATGCCGATGGTGCGTTCTTCATCCAGGGTGGGCACCAGGATGGTCATCACCGGATCGGCGCAGTCGTTATCGGGCACCAGCAGGCGCGGCCGCGCTGCGTTCGAATTCACCACTGCTCCCGGGCTCCCCATGTCCCGCTGGCTATAGCACGAAGCCCTTGAATTGCCATCTGTTTCAGGCCGGATGCTTCAGGGCGGCGATGGAATAGGGCATCTGGTCCACCCCAAACGGCACGCTGATATCGGGCAGGCGCTCATAGCGGGTGACGAGGGCCCGCACCGCATCCAGTTCTGCCTTGGGCACCGGCCATGCATGGCGCTTGCCGCCTTCGCGCCAGGCGATGACGTCGCCATCGGCCAGGCCGTCGTCGAAGCAGAAGCTCAGCTTGGGCAGCGAGAAGCCGCCATGCGCCATGGGCGGGAACTGGGTCACATCGTAATCGTCGTCGAACACCGCCAGCGAAACACCGCGCGCGGCGGCTTCGCGCACCCGCCGGCACTGGTCCACATGGTCGTCGAAATAGCAGAAGATATCCGCGCTTTCGATTGCATGTTGCGTCCAGTCGGCCTGGATATATTCCACACCAGGCACGCGCAGCAGCAGGTGCGACATGTCGATGTCGAAACTCATCAGCCGCGCCCCCGGATTGCCGCGCGACAGAGCCCAGGCGCTGGCGCCCTTGTAGGTGCCGCTGTCCACCATCACCGCGGGGGCGAAAGCTTTGGCCAGAAGATTGAGCCACAACAGGTTGCCGATCCGGCTGCCGCCGAACGGATCGCGGAAGGGCGAGGCGCAATAATCATCGAAGAAGGCGCGCACTTCCTGTTCGACGTCAAAACTGCGGTGCTGCGGGGCAAAGTTCTGGGTCTTCAGCCAGCCATCCGCGGACTGTGCCGCCTGGCGGAAGATGCGGTCGCGGAATTTGCCGGGCTCCAGGAAATCTTCCAGGTCCCGCGCCGGCCGTGTCAGCTCCAGACCCAGTGGGCCCAGCAGCAGGTTGGCGGATTTGCGTGCGATGCGCCCAAGCATGGAAAGACCCCTTGATGGCCCTGCCTATAATGACGGGCCCGGCGCGTCCAGTTACGGGTAAGTATTTGAATTGTATGGTTTAATATTGCCGCGAAACGGCAGTTGGCCAGAAAACTGTGTCATTTCATCGGCTTGGTGCTAAAGGAGGGCGGTACTCCCAAGGACAACCCCGTGCGCCAGGCCGACGCTGCCGTCGAAAAGGACCCCGTCGTCGAGACCGGCGATGTGCTGGCCTATTACGACCATCTGGCCGCCAGCCTGAAGCGGGTGGAAGTCACGGCCCAGGACGGATCGGCCCTGTCGCAGGGCGAGGCGCTGACGACCGTGATTGGCTGGGCCCGTGCCACCCATGCTTCGGGCCGCAAGCTGATGTTCATCGGCAATGGCGGCAGCGCCGGTATCTGCAGCCACATGGCCACCGATTATTCCAAGGCGGGCAATCTGCGCGCCCTGGCCTTCAACGACGGCGCCATGCTGACTTGCCTGGGCAACGATCTGGGTTATGACCAGGTCTTCGCCCGCCAGATCGAAATGCATGGCGCAGCCGGCGACATGCTGATTGCCATCTCCAGCGGCGGCCGCTCCGCCAACATTCTGGAAGGAGTCGCCGCCGCGCGCCGCCGTGGCTGCCGGGTGGTGACCCTCAGCGGCTTTGGCGGTGACAATCCGCTACGCCGGCTGGGCGATGTGAATTTCCACCTGGCCAGCGACCAGTATGGCTATGTCGAGATCGGGCACCTGGCGATCTGTCATGCCATTCTGGACTTCGCCTGCGGGCTCAAGGTCCCCCAGACGGCCGCCAAGGCCTGACCCATGCGCGTGCTGGTCACCGGGGCGGCGGGGTTCATCGGCAGCCATCTGTGCGACCGCCTGCTGGCGGGCGGCCATGCCGTGATCGGGGTTGACAATTTTCATCTGGGCCAGCGCCGCAACATCGCCCACCTGGACCGTAACGGGAATTTTCATTTTGAAGTGCTGGATGTGCTGGATGCTGCCGCGCTGGACGCGCTGTTCGCCGTCCACAAGTTCGATGCGGTGTTCCACCTGGCCGCCAATTCAGACATCGCAGCGGGTAACGGCGATGCGTCGCTGGACCTGAAGCTGAACCAGCTCACCACCACCAATGTGCTGGCGGCGATGAAGGTCCATGGCGTGAAACGGCTGTTCTTCGCCAGCACCTCGGCGGTGTTCGGCGAACAGGCGCATGCGCTGGCCGAAAATGATGGCCCGCTGCAACCCATTTCTTTCTACGGCGCCAGCAAGCTGGCGGCTGAGGCCTTCATCTCCACCTATGCCCACACCTTCGGCCTTTCGGCCGTGGTGCTGCGCTTTCCCAATGTTGTGGGCGAGCGCGCCACCCATGGCGCATTGTTCGATTTCATCGGCAAGCTGAAGGCCAATCCGGCGCAACTGGCGGTGTTGGGTGATGGCAACCAGACCAAGCCGTATTTGTATGTCGCCGACTTGCTGGATGCCATCGAGCTGGCCTTCGCGCGCGCCACCGGCCCGCTGCAAGTTTTCCATGCGGCCGGTGAGGGCGCGACCTCGGTGCGCAAGATTGCCCAGACCGCTGTCGAGATGTTCGGAATGCCGGACACAAAGATCGTCTATGGCGCGGGCGACCGCGGCTGGCCGGGCGATGTGCCGCGCTTTGCCTATGACACCGCCAAGCTGCGCGCCCTGGGCTGGGTGCCCAAACATGACTCCGATACGGCCATCCGCCTGACCGCCGAACGCATCAAGGCCAATGGCTTCTAGCCTGCGCCACGCCGCCATTATCGCCGGCGGGCTGGGCACGCGCGCCCACGCCATGACGGGCGACGCCATTCCCAAGGCGCTGCTGCCGGTGGCGGGCACGCCCATTCTATTTCGGCAATTGGCCGTGCTGGCGCGCGAAGGCGTTACCCATGTCACGGTGCTGGCGGGCCATCTGGGCGAGCAGATCGAGCCGGCATTGCAGGCCGAAGCCGCGCGGCTTTCGCTGACGGCCAGCGTGATCCGCGAAGCGGTGCCGCTTGGCACCGCCGGTTGTCTGACGGCGCTGAACGTCACTGCGGACATGCTGATCGTCTATGGCGACATGCTGTTCGACATGGATTTGTCGCGGCTGGCAGCAGCCCACGCCGCCAGCGGCGCTGAATTGACCATCGTGGCCCATCCCAACGACCATCCCCAGACCTCCGATCTTGTCATGGCGCGGGACGGGTTGGCGCGCGCCATCCTGCCCAAAGGGGCCTCGCGTCCCGCTGACCAGCGCAACCTGGTCCCGGCAGGAATCTACCTGGCGTCACCGGCCTTCTTTGCCGGACTGGCCGCCGGTGCGAAAGCCGACATGATCCATGACGTCCTGCCGTCTCGCATCGCGGCGGGGCACATGATCGGGGTTTATGACAGCTGCGAATATTTGCGCGACGTGGGCTCACCGGCGCGTCACGCGCTCGCGGAAGAGGATTTGCGCGCCGGTCGGGTGGAGCGGCGGAACCTTCACCATGCGCGTCCCGCAATCTTCTTCGATATCGACGGCGTATTGAATGAGGAACCGGGCGGTCACGGTGTCCTCAAGCCCGATGACGTGCGCCTGCTGCCGGGCGCTGCCGCGGCGCTGACGGTTGCACGCGTAAAGGGCTATCGCGTGATCGGCGTCACCAACCGGCCACAGCTGGCCAAGGGCTTTTACGACGAAGAAGGGCTGGCGCGCATTTTCGGCCGGCTGGAGACGTTGCTGGCGCCTGCCTTCCTGGACCGCATCTATTATTGTCCCCACCATCCGGAGGCCGGTCATGCCGGCGAAGTCGCTGCGCTGAAGATCGCCTGCCGCTGCAGGAAGCCTGGTCCCGGCATGTTGGAGGCTGCAACCAGGGATCTCAATATAGACTTGCAGGGATCGGTGATGATCGGCGACAGTCCGCGCGACATCGGCGCGGCGCGGGCAATGGGCATCAAGATTTTTGGCGTGAAGACGGGCGCGGGCTTCCCCGATGTGCAGCCTGATGCGCTATTCGATGGCGTTGCGGATGCGGTGGCGGCGCTATGATCGTTTCCTGTGCGCCCTTCCGCGTCAGCTTTGCCGGCGGCGGTTCCGACATCGGCCAGTTCTACCGCCAGCGGCGTGGTGCGGTACTGTCCTGTTCCATCGCCCAATACAGCTTTGCCATCGTCCATCCCTATTTCAACGACCAGAAATACCATCTCAAATATTCCCGCACCGAACTGGCGGACTCGCTGGACCAGGTGCAGCACCCGCTGCTGCGCGAGGCGCTGCGCATGCGGGGCATCGAACCGGGCATCGAGGTCACCTCCGTGGCCGATATTCCCTCGGGCACCGGCCTGGGATCCTCCAGCTCCTTCGCCGTGGCGTTGCTCAATGCCCTGTATGCGCATCAGTCGGTGTTCGCCTCCAAGGAAACCCTGGCGCGCGATGCCTGCGCGCTGGAGATCGAGCGCCTTGGCGAACCGATCGGCAAGCAGGATCAGTATGCCGCCGCCTATGGCGGCATCAATTTCATCGAATTCCATCCCGATGAAAGTGTCACGGTGCAACCGCTGACCCTGTCCAAGGCGACTTTGGCTGAGCTGGAAGCCGGCCTGATGCTCCTTTACACCGGCGGCCAGCGCGACACCCGCACGCTTTTGTCCAAACAGATGGCGGTGATGCAGTCCGACCAGAGCAAGTTCGAAACCATGTCGCGCATGGTGGATCTGGCGCACCGCATGCGCGATCTGCTGGTGGCCGGCGACCTGAACGGTTTCGGCACGGCCCTGCATGAGGGCTGGGAAATGAAGCGCAGCCTGGCGGATGGCATCAGCCAGTCCCGCATCGATGACTGGTATGCCAAGGCCCGCGCCGCAGGCGCCATCGGCGGCAAGCTGGCGGGCGCGGGCGGCGGCGGTTTCCTGTTGCTCTATGCGCCGGTGGCCAGACAGGCTGCGGTGCGCGAAGCGCTTGGTGAGCTCAAGACGGTGGAATTCCGCTTCGACCAGGCGGGCGCCCGTATCGCGTTTGCACAATAATCAGAATTTCTTCCGCGCCAGTTCCTGGAAGAAACAGCGGATGAAGCGAAGCCCGGTCTGGAAGCTTGGCGCGCCGGTTTCGCCCGCGATGCGGGGATATTCGTGGGTGGGAAACTCCACGATCTTCGCGCCGGCCGCCAGCGATCGCATGGTCATCTGGTATTCGATGGTATAGCCGGTGGCATCCAGCTGGATGCGGTCGGCCAGGCTTTTGCGGATGGCGCGGAAGCCGTTGATGGAATCGGTGATGTAGGGGCCGGTCTTGCGGAAGAACAGGTTGGCGCCCAGGTTGAAGGCCAGGTTGGCCAGCTTGCGGAAGCGGAAAAGAAAGAAGACATGGTCTTCCTCGTTCACCGCGCCCCGGCACATGCGTGAGGCGATCACAAGATCGGCGCCGGCCTCCAGGTGCTGGCGGAACTTCGGAAAGTCCTTCACATCCTCATTGCCGTCGGGCGAGAAGAACAGGTAGGCATCGGCGGGATAACGCGCCATCACTTCGATACAGGCCGCGCCGCGTCCTTTCGATGTCTGGCGCATCACTTCGATATTGGCCGCCTGCAGGAATTCCACCGTGCCGTCGGTGGAATTGCCGTCCACCGCCACGATGGCGTCGTAGCCTGATTGCGCACCCGGTGGCGGCAGGGTCGGCAGCACGGCTTCCAGGCAGGCGCGCTCGTTGCGCACCAGCATGCAAAGAAGAATTTTCATCGGGAGCCGCGCCGCGACGACCATTCGCGCAAAAGAATGCCCAGCGCGGGCAGGGCGGTGACCATGCCCGAAGCCACCAGCCCGCGCGCCGACGGCGCGGTTTCCACGGTGGGAATTTCCTGCAGCCGCCAGCCACGCTTGACCGCTTCCAGCGACAGTGCGAACAGGCGGGTATCCCCGCGGCCAGTCTGGGGTATTTCCTTCAGGCGCGCCTTGCGCACGGCGCGGAAGCTGCTGAACGAGTCGCTGAGATTGCCGGCCAGCGCGATATTGGCCAGCAGGTTGAACACCCGGTTGCCCAGGCTGCGGACATTGCCCTGGCGGGCGCGGCGGTCGCCGCCGACCATGAAGCGGGATGCCGTCACCATGTCATGTCCCAGATTCATGCCGATCAGCAGGCGGGGAATGTCGCGCGCATCCCACTGGCCGTTGAAGGGGTAGAAGACCACCACATCGCCCGCTGCCTCCCGCGCCGTGGCCAGGGCGGCGTCCAGCTGGGTCTGGCCGCGCGCATCGACAATGCGGGCGCCGCGGCGCTCCAGCTCGCCCCTGGCGGCGGGCGGCAGGCCGTCATCCACCACGATGGTCTCGGCGAACATGGTCCAGGGCAGCGCCTCGATGCTGCTTTCGCTGATGGGGCTGCGGGCATCCGCCAGCAGGACCAGCGACGCTGTTTCCTGCTTCCTGCCGCGCGGTTCGACGAAGAAGCGGGTGATGCAGTCGGCGATATAGTCCAGCTCGCCCGGTTTCAGGTCCTGATGGCAGGCGACATAGAAGCCGCTGTCATTGATATGGCGGGCCTGCGGGTAATCGCCTTCCTTCCAGCCCAGCAGCCGCGAATAGACCGGCTGGTTGGTCAAGGGCAGCATGTCGCGCGTTTCTACGCCATTGTCTTCTAGGAAGTTGACCATCTCGCGCTTGGTCTGCTGGCGCAGCACGATGGGATACATCATGAAGGAGTGCTCGCTGCCGGGACGGATGGCCGGCATCTGCAGCACATTGTCCAGCGGTTTGAGCGCCTGGGTCAGCGCCGCCGCATTCTGCCGCCGCTGGCGGATCATCGGCTCCCATTCTTCCAGCTGCGCCAGGCCGAGCGCGGCTTCCATCTCGGTGACGCGGAAGCTGTGGCCGACCGAGATGAACTTGAAGCGCCGCTCGATGATGGTGTGCAGCTCGGCGCCTTCCTTGTCCTTGTCGTCGTCGATGCTGATGTAGATGGAATCGCGGCCATGGTTCAGCAGCGAACGCATCTTGATCATGTAATCGGGATTGTTGGTGGTGCTGACGCCGCCCACGCCGGTGACGATCAGATGCGCCGCATAGGTGGAGAAACATCCGATGTCGCCCAGGCTGCCGACGCGGCGGCCGTTATAGTCGGCGAACATGGTCTCGCAGCTGTCCTCAATGGTCAGCAGCTTGTGGCGGCGCGCCACCGCCAGGATCGGGTCCATGTCCGATGGCTGGCCGAACAGGTGCACCGGGATAACGGCGCGGGTACGCGGGGTGATGGCGCGTTCCATCTGCGCGGGGTCCAGCCCGTAATAGACCGGCTCGACATCCACGGGTACCGGCACCATCCGGTTGTGCAGCACGATATTGGCGGTGGCCACGAAAGTGACGGCCGGCACCAGCACTTCATCGCCATCCGCCCAGCCATGCAGTTCCTTCATCGCCTGCAACGCGATCTGAAGCGCGCTGGTGCCCGAATTGCTCATGATGCCGAAGCGGCAGCCATGCAGGCGCGCGAATTCATTCTCGAAGCGCTGGGTCATGGGGCCATAGGACAGGCGGTTGCTGTCCAGCACCTCGTTGACCAGCTCGCGGGCGCGTGCGCTGGTGGTGTAGGTGCCCACCCCGATCAGCGGGCGGCGGCCATTGGCGTTGGTGAGCTTGGGATCGATCATGCTGTCAAAAGCTGGGCGCCGATGGGCCATCCGGCATCGCCCCCATGCCGGCCCTCCAAAATCGCAGGGACACTAGCGGCGCGGCGCCACAGGGGCAACCCGCGGGACGGATTTGCCTTTACCATGAGGGTCTTGGCCCGATTCAGCCGGCATCCCTGCCGCCGCGGCGCCACCACAGCACCGCCCCGGGCAGGGATGTGAGGATCTGCAGCAGGCCATAGAGGATGGAAATGGCCAGGGCGTCTGGCGCGGCGACATGGACCTGGCCCAGGGCGACCACCATGGCGCTTTCCCGCAAGCCCCAGCCGGCGATGGCGATGGGAACCACCAGCACCAGCAGGATGGGCGGCACCAGCACCAATGCCGCATCGGGGGAAAGCACGATGCCCAGGCCGGAGGCGATCAACAGCACGATCGCTACCGACATCAGGTGGATGGCCAGCGACAAAAGAAGGATCACCGCGCCGGGTGGATGCAGGAATATCCGGCGCAGTCCGGTGGCGATGGCGCCCAGGGGGGCGGTGATACGCCAGCGATGCGCGAGCAACGGTCCCACCGCCAGCAGGATGATGAAGCCCAACGCACCGGCGGCCAGGAAAATCGAAAGCCCATGGCGCAAGGCCGCGTCGCCGACCAGCCGGATGAACAAAGGCAGTGTGGCGATACTGAGCGCCATCAGCATGACCAGCGCCACGCAGCGATCGACCGCCAGGCTAGTGAAGGCGCGTCCTGCCGGCACGCCCATGCGCACCGACAGGAATAGCCGCACCGCATCCCCGCCCATGCTGGAGGGCAGGGTCTGGTTGAAGAACAGGCCGATGAAGATCAGGCGCAAATGCTGGCCGAACGTCAGGGGCGCATGGCAAATCCCGGCGACGCGTTGCCAGCGGGCTGCGAACAGGAATATCTGCGCAAAGCCCAGCGCCAGGACCAGAAGGGCCGGTCCCGGCCGTACCCGCTTCAGGTCGGCAAGAACCGGCGCCAGGGGGGTACGTTGAAACAGGAACCACAGCAGGGCCACCGAAACCGCGATCTTCAGGGCGGTGACCGCCAGGCGTTTCATCGTGCCGGATCCTGTGTGTTCACGGCCTTTTGCGCGCCAAACCCCCGCGGGTCAACCGCTGGATTTGCGGGCCAGCCCGCGCCCGTTGACGCCCCGTGGGCCCCGGTGTAACGCAAGGCGGATTTCCTGAATTTCACGGTTGGCGGGGTGTTTCAGATGGGTGCGCGTTCGGCTTTTTTCCAGGCGCAGTTGCGCCGGGCCTTCACGCTCCGGGGCATCGCCGGCGTGCTGCGCAACCCGGGCAAGGTCTTCACCTTCCTGCGCAGCGAATTGCTCAACGTCAAATACAATGAGACGCCGCTGAGCGAACAGGTCTCGGTGCTGCGCCATTCGTTGGACGCGCTGGCGCAGGTGTCCCAGGTCGCCCGTCCCAGGGTCGCCCCCATCACGGTGGAAGAGTTTGTCGGCGCCAGCGCCCAGAGCGCCGATACCGAGGATTTGCGCGCCCTGTTCCAGAAATACGGCTCGGACAAGTCTACCGGCCACAATTATCACCTGCTCTATGCCTGGCTGCTGTCGAGCCGCCGCCAGGGCGATTTCTCCATGCTGGAGATCGGGCTTGGCACCAACAATATCGACGTGCCGTCCAACATGGGCCTGGAAGGCAAGCCCGGCGCCTCGCTGCGCTCGTTCCGCGACTGGGCGCCGCGCGGCAAGATCTATGGCGCCGATGTCGACAAGCGCGTGCTGTTCGCCGAAGAGCGGATCGAGACTTTCTATGTCGACCAGACCAAGCCCGCGGTGCTGGCCGAATTGGCGGCACGCTTTGCGCCCGCATCCTTCGACATGATCATTGATGACGGGCTGCACAATTCCGAAGCCAACCTGAACACGCTGCTGTTCGCGTTGCCGCTGATCAAGCCCGATGGCGCGGTGGTGATCGAGGATATCGGCTTTGGCGACCTGCCTTACTGGCAGATCGTGTTCGGGCTGCTGTCGCCCGGCTATACCGGCGCCTTCCTGGAAGCGCGGGGCGGCTATCTCGCGGTGATCCTGCCGGCGGGCCGCAAGCCGTAAGGTTCATCCACAATTCATTGGCAGCTGTGCCGCTGTGCCAGGACTTTCCTGGCGACCATGGCAGCATCCGGGGTTGTCAGATGCACGCCGTCCAATGTGTGGGCGCCGGCCTGAACGCCCAGGTCCAGCCAGCAATAACGGCCCGGCGGAAACGCCTTGGCGACTTCGCTGCGGATGAAGGTGTCGGCGGGTGAGTTGGCCAGCCTCTTGTCGATGGGCAATTCAAAGAATCCGATCCTGATGCCCTTGGCCTGCAGAGATGCCACCAGCGCGGCCACCTGCTTCAGTTTCTGGTGGAAGGCCGCGCTTTCAGGCGGCTTGGATTTGAACTTTTCCTGTTCGGCATAGAAGGCTTTCGCCGCTTCCGGCGTCACCACGAATTCCGCATTCACCTGGTGGGTCAGGGTGGTTAGGCCGAACCATAACAGGTTGGCCGGATCATAGCCGGTGCGGAACACGCGCAAATGCTGGCGCAGGAAGCGCTCAGGGAAGCGCAGCTGTGAGTCAACGGTGGGCTGGTCCAGCGGCCGTTCCAGAAGATTGGTCTCTATCAGCACCAGTTTGGGCTTTTTGCCCGACCCATCGACGATAGCAAGCCCGGTCAGGGAGCTGCCGCCCACCATGCCGATATTGGAGACTTGCGGCTCCAGCAGGGCTGGGGGCAGGCGGAAGGTGAGGGACGATCCCACCAGCACGGTATCGGGATTGGCGCGCAGGAAATTCTGCGCCCGCATCATGTTGGTATCCACCTGGTTCTGCACCACCGGCACGGTGAAAGGCGCGAACTGCACAAAGGCGGCGTAAGCGGCGAAGCAGAGCGCGGCGGTCACGGCGATGGGAAGGAGCGGGCGCTGCATGGTCAGAACTGGAAATAGATGAAGGGTGTGGGACTGCCAGCCTGCAGGACGATGCCGCACAACATCACACCCAGCGCGATGGCTTCGGTGCGCATGCTCCACAGGAAGGCGATGGGGCGCGGCGGACGGTCACGGAACTGATAGAGCAGGTGGTACAGGATGACCGGCAAGAAGTAGGGAAGCAGCAGGAACGGCACGCCGCGCGAGAAGCGCAGGTGCCGGTTGTTCCAGGCGGTGGCCGCCAATTCACGGACCTGGTGGAAGTCGGGCAGCTTGAACAGGATCCAGCCGAAGGTCACCACGGTGAACACCAGCGCCCAGCGCAGTAGCTTGATGGTGCGCGCCTGCGACAGGTAAAAGCCCGTGTTGCGGAAGGCGCGCTCCACCGCCAGCGCCGTGCCATGCCACAGGCCCCAGATGGCATAGCTCCAGCCGGCGCCGTGCCACAGCCCGCCCAAGGTCATTACCAGCAGCAGGTTGACGTAAGTGCGATTGGGGCCTTTGCGGTTGCCGCCCAGCGGATAATAGACATAGTCGCGCAGCCAGGCCGACAGCGACATGTGCCAGCGCGTCCAGAATTCCGAGAAGGTCTGGGCGATATAGGGAAAGCGGAAATTGTCCGGCAAGGCATAGCCGAACAGGCGCGCCAGGCCGATGGCGATCAGCGAGTAGCCGGCAAAGTCCGCAAAGATCTGCAGCGAATAACCGACCAGCAGGAACAGCAGGTTCAAGGTGGACAGCTGGTAGCAATAGGGCGGCGCCAGCGCGAAGGTCTGTTGCGCCAGGTTGTCGGCCACCACCGACTTGAGGAAAAAGCCCACGATCAGCGCCTTGGCCGCGCCGTACCAATGGATGTCGGCGAACGCCTTGCCGTCCATCTGGGGATAGAAATCCTTGGCCTTGACGATCGGTCCGGCGATCAGCTGCGGGAAGAAGGTCAGGTAGAAGAAAGTGCGCCCCGCATGGTCCAGGAAGCCGCGCTCTTTGCCGAGCGGGCTTTGCATTTGCCCGCCATCACGCGCGCGGAAGACGTCGATCACCAGCGAGATGCCGTGAAAGGTATAAAAGGAGATGCCGATGGGCAGGGGAATGGCCAGAAGGGTGGCCAGGAAACCGGTCGCTGACGGCAAGGGGCCCACCAAGCTGGTGAAGACCAGCCGGTCATATTTGAAGAAGGCCAGCACACCCAGGTTGATCACCACGCCGGCAATCGCCCAGGCGCGGCGGGTCGCGGTACGTTGCGCTTTTTCCACGCCATAGCTGGTGACGGTGGACAGCATGGCCGAGAAGCCCAGCAGGATCAGCAGCCATGGCTGGGACCAGGCATAGAAGAACAGGCTGGCGACCAGCAGCACCGCGATGTGGTAATTGGCGGAGCGGCGGGCGTAATAGGCCGCGAAGGTGCAGAGCAGAAGCACGAAAAACGCCCGGTCCGTGAAAAGCATTTCCTGCCCCAAAAAGCGGCTTCTGCCTTACCAGAAGCCCAGCGCCGCCTGCAAATGCGCGGCTTAGTCGAAGGTCTTGTGCTTGAGGATCCATGCGGTCAGCCGCCGCGGAATGATCTGCTTCATGCGGGCGCCGAACAGGGCGCGCCCCATCATGGTGGCGTGGATCAGCCGGACGCGCCATGTCAGCAGGTTCAGGCGCCGCAGCACGTCCAGAATCTGGCGCAGCGCCTCATAGCGCTGGCGGTCGGAAATGCCGCCGGTGGAAAAGATGCTGATGGTGCGTTCCACCCGCTTGAACTGGCTGCCGGCCAGGCGGGCGCGCAGCATGAAGTCATGGTCGGCGGCGATGGACAGTTCGGAGGAAAAAGGATGCTCCAGCAGCAGGGTGCGGCGCGCGAACAGGCTCTGGTGGCTGCACGGCATGCGCAGCGGCAGGGTGCTCAGGTCCTGGGCGGGAATGACGCGCTCAACCCCTTCGCCGGGATAGCGCCGCAGCACATGGCCATAGACCAGGTCGGTGCCGCTGTGATCGCGGTTCTGGAACACATCGGTCACCACCGAAGGATCATGGAAGCGGTCGCCGGAATTGATGAAGATCACCCATTCGCCGCTGGCGGCCTGGACGCCCTTGTTCATGGCGTAATAGCGGCCCTTGTCGCGTTCGCTGATCCAGTAATGGATTTTGGGGTAACGCTTGATGACCTCGACGCTGCTGTCGGTCGATCCGCCGTCGATGACGATATATTCCAGGTTGGGATAGTCCTGGCCCAGCACGCTCTCGATGGTGCCGCCCAGTTCATTGCCCATGTTGTAGTTGATGGTGACGACGGAAATCTTGGGAAGCGTCACGGGGACCTCGGCAGGAAGGGGCGCAGGCTTTCGGCCAGCGCCGCGGAATGCTTTTCTTGCACCGACTGGCGCAGATGATAGGCCGAATCGTAGAAATCGGCGCGGGGATATTGGCTGCGGTTGGGAAGGACCAGGAAACCCGCGCCACTGCGGATGTAGAAGGCGCGAAGCTCGGCGATGGCGGCGTCCGGCACCGGCTTGTCGTCGAACACGGTGGGCAATCCGCCCACCACCGCCACGCCATGACCGCGGCACCAGGCGACGAAATTGGCGAGGATGGACTGCATGCCGTCCGGATTGTTCATCAGGGTAACGGGATCGGGCAGCTCGGCGGGGGTGCGGGCGATCACGGCCTCATAGGGCACCGCCTTGGCGCCGTCATGGCCGGTTTCATCGCCCTGCGCGTCCAGGGTGCTCAGATTATAGCGGCGCTGTACGCCGGCTGCCCGCAGGCTCATCTCGCCCACCGACTGCACCAGCACCGGCAGGTTGAACATGAAGGCAGCGCGTATCATGCCCTCGGGCCCGCGCGAGACCAGCGAGGCCTTGTCGTGGCGGAAGCGCCAGGCCGCGTCCATCCCGGTCGCCATCTGATAACGGGTGCGGGGATACAGATTGTATTCCAGCGGAATGTAAACCAGGTCGCCCGGGGCAAGCTGGGTGCGCACCTTGTCCAGGGTCCAGTCCAGCGCCACGTCGGCGGCGATGCCCATGTTGACGCAAGGCCGGTGCAGGATTTTCTCCACCGTGGCGCAGCTGTGGCTGAAGCGGGCATTGCTGCCCGCCACGATGAAAATCTTGGGATGCGGCGTGGCCGCCGCATAGCCCAGCTTCTTGTCCATGAAATCGCTGATCTGGTCGATCACCAGCGGACGTGACACCACAAAGCCGAACACCACCAGGTACAGCACCAGCGAGAGCGCGGCGGCGGCCAGGAGGGACAGGAGTGCGCGCATCATGCCCTCCTAGAACTGGAAATAGAGAAAGGGCGACATGCCGCCCGCGAACAGGATCTTCTGCAGCACAAAGGCGAAACTCAGCGCCACCAGCACCAGCTTGGCGCGCTGGCTGAGCTGATACAGGTTGGGCGCAAAAAGCACGATGCCTCCGCCCAGCGCCAGCATGACCAGCAGCTCGAAAGTACCCATCACGGTGGAGTCGCCCAGATAGGGCACCTGGCCCATGCCAGTGAACAGATGGCGCAGCGGATGCACCAAGTTCAGGATCTGGTCGGGCAGCGCCGCGCCATTGCGCCCGGCCATGCCGGAAAAGACGCGGCCCGCCGTATCCCGGGAGGGGCTGCGGAAGATTACCCAGCCGCACACCACCACCAGCATGGTGGCCAGGTACGCGGCGGCCCGGTACAGGCGCGACGTGAGGGGGCGGTGGACATGGGCGTCCCACAAATGATTGGCCGCCAGCGCCGTGCCATGCAGGGCGCCCCACAGCACATAGGTCCAGCCCGCGCCATGCCAGATGCCGCCCACCAGCATGGTGGCCAGCAGGTTCCGGTACCGTTTGGCTTCACCGCCGCGATTGCCGCCCAGCGGGATATAGACATAGTCGCGCAGGAAGCGGGACAGCGTCATGTGCCAGCGCCGCCAGAACTCGATAATGCTGCCGGCCTTGTAGGGCGACCAGAAATTCAGCGGCAGTTCGATGTTGAACATCCGCGCCAGGCCGATGGCCATGTCGGAATAGCCCGAAAAATCAAAATAGAGCTGCAGGGTGTAGGACAGCGCCCCCACCCAGGCCGGCACCAGGGTGATGCTGGCGCCAGCCTGCGCGCCATTGAACATCATGTCGCTGTAGCGCGCGAATTCGTCCGCCAGCACCACCTTCTTGGCCAGGCCCAGCAGGAACAGGGTCATCCCGTCGGTGAAGCGGTCCCAGTGAAAGCGATAGGTTTCCGGCTTTTTGAACTGCGGAAAGATTTCGCTGTAATGGACGATGGGCCCCGCGATCAGCTGCGGGAAGAAAGCGGCGAACAGGACATAGTTGACGAAGCTCGGTTCCTTGACCTTGCCCAAATAGGAATCCACCAGATAGGCGATCTTCTGGAAGGTGAAGAAGGAGATCGCCAGCGGCAGGGCGATGTGTGTGACCACGAAGTCGGCGCCGGTCGCCGCATCGATGTTCTGCACAATGAAGGCGGAATACTTGAAATAGCCCAGGAACCCGACATTGAAGGCCAGCCCCAGTCCCAGGATAAGCTTCTTGGACGGCAGCCGCGGCAGGGTCTCGTAATTCTGCAACAGCCAGCCGGCGCCGAAATTGAACAGGATCGAGATGGCCAGCAGGATCAGGTAGGGCGGATTCCACCAGCCGTAGAAAAACAGCGATGCCGCGGCCAGCCAAATGCGCGCCGCCGTCACCGACACGCGGGCGGCGGCGAAAAACACGATCAGGGTGACCGGCAGGAAGCCGAACAGGAAAACGGTCGAGTTGAAGAGCATCGCGCGAGGACAGGGGCCGCCGGGCTTCTTCTAGCCGGGCCGGGCCGGGGCGGCAAATCCGGGCCAAAACCGCCTAAGGGACCGAATCGCTTGGCCTTTTGGGCCGCGCCGACTACAAAGCGGCGTCTCTGCGGAAAGCCCTTTCTTGAAGATCGCCGTCGACGTCCTGTTCCAGAGCCCCACCCATTCCACGGGCGCGCTCAGCTGGTTCACCCAGTTCGCGCGCCTGGCCCCGGGGCGCGATCGGGCCAACGAATATGTCTATGTCGCGGGCAACGACGACGTTGATTACTACCGCCAGAAGAACCCGGCACTGGCGGTGGCAGGCGCCGGTTGGGGCAATCGCCGCCGCATCCTTCGCATCCTGTCCGAGCATTTCCTGCTGGGTCCCGCGTTGAAGCGGCTGGGCGCCGACATCCTGTTCCATGGCTCGTCGGGCGTCGCGCCGCTGGTGATGCCACGCCGGACCAAGCTGGTCCTGGCGATCTGGGGCATGCAGCATGTTGCGGCCGCCGATATCCGCTGGGAGCAGCGGCTCTATCGACGTCTGCTGTTCCGGCCCGGCCTGCGCCGCGCCGACGCCATTCTGGTCAACTCGGCCTATACCCGCGACCTCCTGCTGGCCCATTACCGCGACGCCATCCGCGTGCCGGTGGAAGTGGTGCATCATGGCGTGGACTTCAATCTGTTCCGTCCCGGTCCCCTGACGGCGGAGGAGTTCGCGCCGCTGGCGGCGCGAGGCGTCACCCAGCCCTATGTGCTGTTTGTCGGCCAGCTTTATCCCTACAAGCTCCTGCACATCCTGGCCGAAGCCTTCGCCAAATCCGTCAGCGCGCGCGGCCTGCCGCACAAGCTGGTGGTGGTGGGCAGCTTCTCGCGAACCGACAGCATGGGTGATGCCTATCGCGAGCAGATCCTCAAAACCCTGGCTGATGCCGGCCTGTCCGACCGGCTGGTGGCGGTGGAGGATGTCGGCATCCAGCAACTGCGCGCGCTCTATGCGGGCGCCGACCTGGATGTGCAGTCCAGTGCCGCCGAAACCTTCGGCCGCACCGTGATCGAGGCGATGGCGTGCGGCGCGCCGGTACTGGCGGCGCGCGCCGGCGCGACGCCGGAAATCCTGGCCGATGCCGGACGCTATTACGAAGCCCTGGATGTCGAAGGCTGCGCGCGGGAAATCACCGTCATCCTGGAAGACGAGGGCTTGCGCGCCCGGTTGCGCGCACAAGGTCTCGAGCGGGCCAAGGCATTTTCCTACGAAGGCGAACTCGATCACCTGATCGAGATATTTCACCGCTTCAGCTAACGCTTGCCCTGCACCTTGGCGGGGGAGCCGTAGGCGATCATGCCTGCCTCGATATTGTCGAACACGCTGGAACGTGCCCCGACCACCGCGCCGTTGCCGATTGCAACGCCGGGCGCCACGAACACATCGGTGGCCAGCCAGACTTGATCGCCGATAGTGATGGCCGGTGAAGAGATGGCGAATGTGGGATCGCGATAATCATGGGTGCCCGCGCACAGATAGCTGCGCTGGGAAATAACGCTATGGGCGCCGATGGTTATGGGTCCCAGGCTGTAGAGTTCGGCATGATCGCCGATCCAGGAATAGTCGCCGATCGTCACTTTCCAGGGATATGTGATGCGGGCGCTGGGCCGCAGGACGACCTTGCGGCCGATTTTGGCGCCGAACGCCCGCAACAGGAAACAGCGCCAGCCATGGGCGAATTGCGGCGAGCAGGCGAACAGAGTGCCCTGCACGATTTGCCAGAGGAAAATAACGGGACCGGAACGGCCGCGGAAATTGGGCGGCAGGGCAAAGCGGCTGAGATCCTGCCGCTCAGGCACGCAGGTCACCTTTTTGGTGGCGCAGGAACCAGTCATAGGTTTCGGCCAGGCCCTGTTCCAGCGGGATCTGCGGGCTCCAGCCCATGGCGGTCAATTTGGCGCTGCTCATCAGCTTGCGCGGCGTGCCGTCAGGCTTGGACGTATCATGCTCCAGCGTGCCGCTGTACCCGACCGCCGCCATCACCTTGCGCGCCAGCTCGTCGATGGTGACGTCGTCGCCATAGCCGACATTGACGTGGCTGTCGCCCGAGTAATTCTTCAGCAGGAAGACCAGCGCGGATGCGCAGTCATCGACGTGCAGGAATTCGCGGCGCGGCGTGCCCGAGCCCCAGATGGTCATGGACGGCGCACCTGCCAGCTTGGCCTCGTGCGCCTTGCGCATCATGGCGGGGATGACGTGCGAAGCCTGCAGGTTGAAGTTGTCACCTGGCCCATAGAGGTTGGTGGGCATGGCCGAGATGAAGTCGGCGCCATATTCCTTGCGATAGGCCTGGCACAGCTTGACGCCGGCGATCTTGGCGATGGCGTACCATTCGTTGGTCGGTTCCAGCGGGCCTGTCAGCAGCGCATCTTCGGTGATGGGCTGGGGCGCGAACTTGGGATAGATGCAGGACGAGCCCAGGAACAGGAGCTTTTCCACCCCCGCCTTGTGCGAGGCATGGATAATGGCCGTTTCGATCGCCAGGTTGTCGAACAGGAACTGCGCCGGATAGGTGTCGTTGGCAACGATGCCGCCCACCTTGGCCGCGGCCAGCAGCACGGCCTGGGGCTTGTTGCCCTTGACCCAGGCATAGACCGCCCCGGCGTCGCGCAAATCCACCGTGTCGCGATCTACCGTCAGGACGGTGCAGTTTTCCTTTTCCAGCTGGCGGACAAGGCCGGCGCCGACCATGCCCTTGTGGCCGGCGACCCAGACGCGGTTGCCGGCAAGCGCATAACTCATGAATTGCGCCGGCCTTCGTCGGCGACTTTCTTGAGATCGGAAGCGACCATCTCCTTCACCAGCTGCGGGAAGGTGATCTCATGCTTCCAGCCCAGCACCTTGCGCGCCTTGCTGGGATCGCCCAGCAGGAGGTCCACCTCGGTGGGGCGGAAATAGCGCGGGTCGATCTTGACCAGCACATCGCCGGTCTTGTCGTCCACGCCTTCCTCGTTCACGCCCTGGCCGCGCCAGGTGATCTTGCGGCCGACTTCGGCGAAGGCAAGTTCGATGAATTCGCGCACCGTGTGCATCTCGCCGGTGGCCAGGACGTAATCGTCCGGCTTGTCCTGCTGCAGGATCAGGTGCATGCCCTTCACATAGTCGCGCGCATCGCCCCAGTCTCGCAGCGAGTCGATGTTGCCCATGTAGAGCGTCTTCTGGAAACCCAGCTGGATGGCGGCGACGGCGCGGCTGATCTTGCGGGTGACGAAGGTTTCGCCGCGGGTGGGGCCTTCATGGTTGAACAGGATGCCGTTGGAGGCATGCATGCCATAGGCTTCGCGGTAGTTCACCGTGATCCAGTAGGCATAGAGCTTGGCGGCGGCGTAAGGACTGCGCGGATAGAAAGGGGTGGTTTCCTTCTGCGGCGTTTCCTGCACCTTGCCGTACAATTCGGAGGTGGACGCCTGATAGAAGCGGACCTTCTGTTCCATCTTCAGGATACGGATGGCCTCCAGCAGGCGCAGCACGCCCACGCCGTCGGCATTGGCGGTGTATTCGGCGGTTTCGAAGCTGACCTGCACATGGCTCTGGGCGGCCAGGTTGTAGATTTCGTCGGGCTGGGTTTCCTGCACCAGGCGGATCAGGTTGGTGGAGTCCGTCAGGTCGCCGTAATGCAAAAAGAAGTTGGCGCCCGGCTTGTGCGGATCCTGATAGAGGTGATCGATGCGCTCGCTGTTGAAGGACGAGGAGCGGCGTTTCACGCCATGGACCTCGTAGCCCTTGGCCAGCAGAAGTTCGGCCAGCAGCGCTCCGTCCTGGCCGGTAACGCCTGTAATCAGGGCCTTTTTGCGCATAAACGTCACATCCCGAAAAGCGGCAGATGCATACCCGAACCCCATGCCAGTGGCAATGCTGGGGCCCCGCGAAAAAATCACGGGATTTGAGGGTGTTAGGCGGGGTGCAGACTCGCGCTGGGGGTGATCTGCGCGGGCTCGGGCGACGCCAGGGACCGGCGATAGTCCAGATAGTTCAGCAGGTAGAGCCCGACGAAGAAATACAGCTCCATCGAGAAATAGGCGCCAAAGCGCGACATGCGTATCAGGAAATAGGGCAGCAGCGCGTTTCGGATCTGGCGGTAGGGCTTGCCGTCCACCTGGGCGCAGACGACCAGGAAGCCGATCAGGGCGATCAGGCCCATAGGCCCCAATTCCGCGGCCACGCGCAGGAACAGCGAGTTGGCGTCGTCTTTGTTCAGGCCGACGATGTTGTTCTTCAGGTCCTCTTCGCTCAGTTCGTGAATGTAGGAATCGTATGTGCTGCCATAGCCTCCAATGCCCACGCCCAGCACCGGATGATCGATCAGCGCGTTGGTGGCGACATAGACGTTGGTCAGGAAGGCGAAGGTGCTGCCGTTGGTATGAGCAACGCTCTGGTTGGAGACCGCGGTGGCGGTATCGGTGACGCGCAGCGCGAAGTTATCGCTGATCAGGAACAGTGCGCCCAGCAGGCCGGCGCAGACTACCAGTGCCGCCAGTCCATGCCAGATGGTGAAGCGCTTCACATAGGTGAGAATGCCCAGCGCCAGCAGCCCCATGAAGCCCAGCGACGCATCCGCCAATATGTAGGCCAGCAGGAAGATGAGTGTTTCCCAGCCATAGCGCCGTTCACTAACCCAGCAGTTCAGGTAATAGCCGATGGCCGGCAGTGTGGTGTAAACGAACAGTGACGGCTCGGCGAAGATGGATTTCAGCCGCTGTTCGCCTTCCTGGTCCAGGTGCAGCGCATGCTGCACGATGAAGCGCAGGATGCCGTACACCGCCAGATAGAAGGCGACACTCGAATAAAGATTGATCCAGCGTGGCACCGTCAGGCCTGAAGTCAGCAGCACGCTGAAGAAACATACAGACATCAGCACGATGCCCAGGATCTGGGCGATGATCGATGTCACCGGCGTTGGCGAGAAGCGCGCTGCCAGCAGGCTGGTTGCCGCCACCAACGCGATCAGGATGGCGTGGTTCTTGTGGATCACCAGCCGTCCCAGCGCCAGCAGGATGGCGCAGTTCAGGATGGTGATGGGATAGCCGGCGAAAACGTCGATGCCGGCCCGGAACAGCTTGATGATGAGGAAGACGCTGACGATGGTGGAGAAAACCAGCCAGGTTTCGACATCGATCTTGCGGTTCATCAAACCGATCAAATGCGGCTCCAGAAACGCCAGCGGACCGGCACCAGGTTGCGGAACACCGCAATGGCCATGCCCAGCACCATGAACATGAAGCCGTTGATCGCGATGGTCTTCAGCACATTGTTCATCGGCGTCACAGTGGGGCCGTCCAGGATGGTGGCGGCATAGGGCGCGCTGACCTCGGTCATCATCAGGCGGCGTTCCTGTTGCAGCAGCAGGCTGTCCAGTGCGGCGCGCTGCTCGACATTGGTGTTGGTGGCGACGCGGTGGGCCACATAATCAACCATGTTGCGCGCTGTGGCGCGGTCCTGCTCACGGACATAATTGTTGGTGGTTTCCATGACCTTGAGCAGGTAGTCGGAAGCGAATTTGGGATCGCTGTTGTAATAGCTCAGCGTCACCAGGCCGCTGGTTTTGTCCTTGGTGATGGAAATGGCGCTGAAATTGTAATGCGCCAGATCCACCACGGTATTGGGACCGTTAGGATCGGGCAGGCCGGCCACGCGCGCCAGGAAGGCGGCCACAGCGGCGTCGAAGCCGGTGCGCGGACGCCAGGTATGCGTCTTGCGATCGCAGCGGCCGCGATACATCACGCACACCATGTCGTACTTTTTCTCCAGCATCTGCGCCACGCCGACCGAGCCGATGGCGAACTGGAACTGGGTGAATTTGGGCACCGCGCCGCCACCCGCGCCCCCGCCGGCCAGACTGGACAACAGGCCGATGGCGCCGCTGCTGCTGCTGCCGCCGCCGCCGCCATCACTGTCCGCCGGCAGGACTTCAACCGAGGCCATGTAAAGCGGGCCGGCACGGTGCGCCTGATAGAGGCCGTAGAACAGGCCCAGCACCAGCATCGCGATCACGATCAATCTGCCCGACCAAATCTGCGCGGCCACATCGGCAAGGGAGATGGAGTTGCGCAGGAAGTCGCGGATCACGGCGGTCGGCGCGCGGGACTGCGCTTCATCCAGGCTGGTCATGTCATTGCTCCGTCGGCCGCAGCTGGCTGGGGCCGTGTTTTATCATGCTTCGGGGCCGCGTCCATGCGGTCAGTTCCAGTTCAGGCCAGGCTGCTGGCGCAGCAGTTCACCTTCGCTGGTGGCGCGGGTTTCTTCGTACAGCGTGGCGTCGCCGTTCAGTGCCTGGCCGCCGTCGCGCTGCACGGGACGCAGGTCGATGGCGATCTGGCTCTGGGTTTCCAGAGGGGCGACCCAGCCCAGCGGCACGCGGATGATGATGCCCTTGTCGAAACTGCCTTCGCCGAACTGCGCCGCCGAAATGTTGGTCTTGGTGACGAAGGCGCCGATCTCCACGCCGGTGGAGAAACGCCGCGTCACCTGGAAGGTGAAGCCGCGATCGCCCGCCAGATACTGGCCGGCGCGCAGCTGGAAATTCAGGTTGTACCAGGGCGAGTCGTAATAGAGCGAGATATGGCCGGTGGTGACATGATAGTGCTGCAGGCCCAGCAGGCGGTCGAAGTCGCGCTGCCACACCTGGTAGAGGTCTGCACCCAGCGCCCAGCGCGCATTCTCCGGGCGCCACAGAATCTCGCCGCCGGCGCCGCCGAACATGCTTTCCAGGTAACCGGCGCGCGCCGAGACATAGACGGTGGGCGTCAGGCGGAATCTGTAATCGCCTTCCAGGTGGCCGATGCCGGTCTTGCCGGCCTTGAAGTATTTCAGGAAATCGCTGCGCACATGCGGCAGGGTGCTGTCGCTGGCGCGGCTGGTATCGAAATCGTCGTACAGGCTGGCTTCCACCGAGCCGGAGAAGGAAAGGCCGGGCGCAACTTCCAGCGCGGCGCTGGCGGCGGCCAGAAGCTGGATGCCGAAAGGCTGGTTGGGATCGAACAGTGCCTGGCGCAGCTGGGGATACAGGCCCCAGGTGAAGCGCGGATAGCTGGCCTTGGCCGCCGCTTCCAGCACCGGATTGTCCATCGGCGCCAGCGACAGGCTGACGGCATGATCGAAGATGGCGCCTTCATTCTGGCTGGCGCTACGCTCCACCGGCGCGCGCAGCACGTCGAATTCCTTCTGCGGCAGGCCGCCATAGACCGGGATGAGGCGGAACTTCTCGATGTCAGCCGGCGCTTCCTTGGTGAGGACGCGGACCATGCGGTCCACCGCATCGGTTTCGGCGAAGTAGTGGTTGTTGCGGTAATAGACCACCAGCTCGCCATTGCCGTAGGACAGGGCTTCCACCACGATCTGCTGGGCAATGATTGCCTTCTTGATGGCGCGCAGCGTCTGGGCGCGATTGGGTACGGGCACGACGTCGGTGGCGTCGATGGTCTGCACCACGGGCAGTGGCAGGACCTTCAGGTCGGTCAGGAAGGCGGCGCTGATTGGCGCGGCTTCCACCGTGCGCGGCACGTCGCAGGAAACGCCGCGCTTGCCGCCCGCGGCCTGCAGGCGCACGCGGCTGATATGGGTGGAGACGCCCTGCATCAGCCGGGCCACGGCGGCGCAGCGCGGCTGGGTCACCGCGCCGGTCACCGTGATGTCCAGCATGTTTTGGCGCACCTGGATGTCGGCGATGTCGCTGGACTGGCGCCACAGCGCGTCCACGAAATCGTTGCGGTCGGCGTTGCGCGTGTCCATCAGGCGGGTCTGCACGGCCATGTTCGGATCGCGCTGGCCCAAAAGCGAGACAAGCGCCGCATGCTGCTGCTCGGGCGTGCGCTCCACCACCGGCGGAGGCGGATCGCCCAGCTTCACCGGATATTGGGGATGTACCGGATCCATGCGCAGCGAGAAGCTGCCGCCGACCACGCGGCCATAAAGCCAGTACAGGCCCAGCAGCGCGCGGTCTGAGACGGCGTAGTTCACGCCGTAATTGACCTGGCTTTTGGGCGTGAAATTGCCGAAGGAGCGTTCCTGGGCATAGGTGTCGCTGTCATATTCGGCCATCACCGACAGGCCATCCAGCGGGGTGTGCCACACCGCGCCGCCGAACAGCCCGACCTTGCGGCCATGGAAGAAAGCCTTGAAGTCGGCGCCGCCGGCTTGCCCGAAGAAGGACTGGCGTTCGTTGAACGAATTGACGACGAGCGCGATAGGGTTGCGCAGTTCGCCGGTGCCGGCGTGTCGGCCCCAGCCTAGTCCCAAGCTGGTGTCGATGGCGCCGAACCTTTTGGAAGCGACGACATACTCGCCGTTATAGACGCCGGTGCCGATGATATCGTCGATGCCCACCGCCACCGCCGGCATCAGCCCGTTCCTGTCTTCATCCCACAGCCGCGCCTTGATGCCGAAAGCGCGGTCGTAATAGACCGGATATTCCTTCTGGAAATGCTGCAGGCCCGAGTAGCGGAAGGTGGCTTCCAGCCAGGGCAGCACCTCGAAGCCGAAATTATAGTGCTGGTTGTTCTTGAAGAAGCTTGCGCCGACCGACAGTTCGCCGTCCTGGGCCATGCGGGCGCTGGGGGTAGAGATGATGCCGCGGCTGCCGAACAGGTTGGCGGGATCGGCGTCCTGGGCCCGCACGGGCCCGGCCAGCAACAAGGCGGCGAGGGCGGTCGAGCCCGCGAGCGCGGCTTTGCCGGCCGCCTTCCGGCCCCAGCGCCGGGCGGCGGCTGGTCCGCTGCCGGGTAACGGCGCCCGTCCTTCACTTGGTCTGACCTTCGATCTGCCCGCCTGGGGGTTTCCTTGCCTTTCGACTAAGCTTTGCAAGGAAAATCTTTTCCTTCCTGCCTTCTGCGGCCCTATGCTATGCCACCGGCCTGTCGAACCCGGGACTTGACGACGTGCCTCAGAGGAAAATTAACCGCGCCAAATGGCTTGGCCGCGGCGTGTCCATGGCGGCTTTCTTCGCGCCTTTCTTGCTGGCGCTTGCCGGGTTCCTGCTGACTGCCAATCCGGGTTCGGCCCAGGTCATGGGCGGGGACGCTTCCCAGCTGCTGGGCGGCGCCGGCGGCCGCAACAACGGCATGGGCCTTTTCGGCTTCAGCAACAACGGCATCGTCGACACCACCACCAACCTGCCGACCAGCCAGGTGCTGCAGCCCCAGAATGGCATGCGGGCCGTGCGCCTGCCGCCCTCGCGCCTGGAACAGATCATGTCAGCGCGCGCCAACGCCAAGCTGACCCAGTTCGGTTATGACCAGCTGGGCGTGGGCCGCGCCGTGACGGTGCCGGAAACTGGCGCGGTGGCCGGTGATTATATCATGGGCCCGGGCGATGAAATCTCGGTTTCATTGCGCGGCCAGGAAAACAGCGATTTCCGTACCACCGTGGCGCGCGACGGCAATGTCGTGCTGCCCCGCCTGCCGCCGGTTGCCGCTTCGGGCCGCACCTTTGAAAGCTTCCGCCAGGATATCGATGCGGCCGTGCACCGTGCCTATGTCGCCACCACCGCGCAGGTGTCCATCGGCAAGGTGCGCCAGATCAACGTGCTGGTCGCCGGTGAAGTGAATGTGCCCGGTCCGCGCCTCGTCACCGGCCTGTCCTCGGCGCTGGATGCGCTCCTGCTGTCGGGCGGCGTGAAGAAGACGGGTTCTCTCCGCAATATCCGCATCGTGCGCGGCGGCCGCGAATTTACGGTGGACCTGTATGGCGCACTGACCGGGACCGTGGCTGGTGGCGGCATGCGCCTGGCCGACGGTGACCGCCTGGTGGTACCGCCACTGGGACAAACCGTGGCCGTGGCGGGTCTGGTGCGCCGTCCGGGCATCTATGAACTTCCCGCCCGCGCCAGTTCCATGCCGGCGCGCAGCTTGCTGCAACTGGCCGGGGGCCAGGAAGTGCGCGGCCGTTACCGTCTGTCGGTGCTGCGCATCGAACAGGATGGCCGCTTCAATCTGGTGCCGCTGTCAGACGAAAAGGGCCCCATCCGCGACAGCGAAATCCTGCGGGTCGAACTGGGCGCCGACCTTGCCACCTCCCAGGCAACCTTGTCGGGCGGCACCGGCCTTGCCGGCCAGTATGCCGTGGGCGGCGCCTCGCGCCTGTCCGACATCCTGCGCGCGCCCGGTGCGCTGGGCCAGACGCCCTACACCCTGTTCGGACTGATCGTGCGCAAGGACCAGCGCACGCTGCTGCGTTCGCTGATGGCCTTCACGCCGGTGGCGGTGATGAACGGCAACGAAGACCTTCAGCTGCAGAGTGATGATCTGGTGCGCCCGATCTCGGTCGCCGAATCCCAGCTCCTGGCCTTTGTCGTTAAGTCTTATCTGGACAAGATGGCGCTGGACCAGCAGCGCATCCGCAACCCGCTTCAGGCCGTCGGCGATGCCGCCGCCACCAACGCCATTGCCGCCAACAAGGGTCCCAGCGTGCCTGACCCGGCAAAGATCCAGGTCACGCCTTCCAATCCCTTCGGCCTTGACCCGGCAGTGCTGCAACAGGCTTCGACCGGCCAGGAAGATTTCAGCGGCGTGCCCGCCGACATCCAGCGCGCCAATATCACCGCCCTGCTGGAAACCGCTGCGCCAGGCACCGCGTTGGCCGCCCAGAAAGAGCTGGCCTACCAGAAGGCGCTGACCCAATCGTCGCAGCCTTCACCCACCGGTGTGCAGCCGACGGCCCAACAAATACAGCAGTCCCAGCAATCGGCGCTGCTGCTGGCCAACCAGGGACTGGATCCCGGCGCCGACTTGTCCGGCGGCGGCGGACAGAACGGCTACGGCATGAATGGCCAGGGCCAGAATGGCCAGAACCAGAATCAAAATCAGAACATGAATGCCGGCCCGACACCCGAGCCCGCGCCCAACTATATGGACCAGCCGGCCGGCAGCGCCGGCTTCGCCAGCAACCGGGAAATCAATACCTTCGGCGAATTGTCCCGCCAGCTGGGCGTGGACCCGCTGGTGCTGGTCAATTTCCTGATCGACCACCGCGCCCGCCTGGATGGCGCGGTGAACGGTCCTGGTCCCTATTTCGTAGGCCCCAATGCTACCTTGAATGACCTGGTGCTCGCCGCCGGCGGCACCGCCAAGTGGGCCGATGAAAGCGGGGTCGAGCTTCTGACCACGGCGGTGGACAGCCGCACCGGCCGCGCCGCCACCCAGCGCCAGACCCTGCCGTTGCGCCAGGGCACATTGGCCAGCTACGTCGTGCGCCCGCGCGACCAGATTCATTTCAACCAGGTTTTCACCGACAGCGGCATCGGCTCGGTCTCGGTGCAAGGCGAAGTGCGTTTCGGCGGCAATTATCCCATCACCCGCGGCGAGCATCTGTCCGACCTTCTGATGCGCGTGGGCGGGTTGACCACCACCGCCTATCCGGCCGGCACCGTGTTCCTGCGCAAATCTGCCGCCCAGGTGGAAGAGCAGGGCTACAAGCGCGCCGCCGACGAAATCCAGAGCCAGCTTTTGGCCGGCATTGCCCGCATCGGCGGCGACAAGATCACCGGCGAAGGCTACACCGCCATCCAGGGTTTCATCACCCAGCTGCGCACCCAAAAGGGCCTGGGCCGCATCGCCATCTCCGCCGATCCCAGCGTGCTGGCCGCCAACCCGCAGCAGGATCCGCTGCTGGAAGCGGGAGACGTGGTGTTCATCCCGCAGCGTCCGTCCACCATCACCGTGCTGGGCGAAGTCATGCAGCCCGGCAGCTACAGCTATCGCCCGGGCCTGACCGTGGGCGATTACGTCAAGCGCGCCGGCGGCTATGCCCAGTTCTCCGACGAGGACCTGACCTTCATCGTCCTGCCGGACGGCTCGGCCAAGCGGATGGAAACCTCATGGTTGAGCTTCGATGCACAGAGCCTGCCGCCGGGCAGCTCCATCGTGGTGCCGCGCGACCTGGCGCCGCTCACGGCCCGCCAGATCCTGCTGGACGTCACGGGCATCCTGAGCTCGTTTGCGGTCACGGCTGCCTCGCTGGCCATCCTCGCCAAGCAATAGCGCGAAGCTTAACTGCGACCGTAGGTATCTTCGAAGCGGACGATATCGTCTTCGCCCAGATAGGGACCCGATTGCACTTCGATCAGGTGCAGCGGTTCGGGACCCATATTCTCCAGCCGGTGCTTGGCGCCCAGCGGGATATAGGTGGATTCATTTTCCCGCATCGTGAACACCTTGTCACCGCAGGTAACCTGGGCGGTTCCCGACACCACGATCCAGTGCTCGGCGCGCTTGTGATGCATCTGCAGCGAAAGCTTGGCGCCCGGGTTCACCGTGATGTGCTTGACCTGGTGGGTGGGTCCCACATCGATCCCTTCATAGGAACCCCAGGGGCGATAGACCTTGCGATGGGTATTGTGCAATTCGCGGCCGGATTTCTCGAGCTGCTCCACGATGCGCTTGACGTCCTGGGCGGCATTGCGGTGGCCGACCAGCACGGCATCGGGCGTGGCGACCACCACCAGATTCTCGACGCCGACCGCGGCCACCAGCGGGCCTTCGCTGCGCAGGTATGAGTTGGACGCGCCATGCTGCAGCACATCGCCCATCACGGCGTTGCCGGCCTCGTCGCGCTCGGCCACGCTCCACAGGGAATCCCAGGAGCCGATATCGCTCCAGCCCATTTCCACCGGCACCACCGCGGCCTTGTCGGTCCGCTCCATCACGGCATAGTCGATGGAAATGGATTTGGCCTTGGCAAAATTCTCAGTATCCAGGCGCAGGAAATCCAGATCGCTCCTGGCGCTGTCCAGCGAAGCGCGGCACGCCTTCAGCAATTCCGGTTCCAGCTTTTCCAGTTCGGCAAGGAAGGTCGAGGCCTTGAACACGAACATGCCGCTGTTCCAGTCATAGTCGCCGGAGGCGACATAACCGGCTGCCGTGGCGGCATCGGGCTTTTCGACAAAGCGGGCCACCTTGAAGCTCTTCTGGAGGCCGGGCAGAGCATCGCCACGCCGGATATAGCCATAGCCGGTCTCCGGAGAATCGGGGGTTATTCCGAAGCTGACGAGATGATTCTGCCGCGCAGCGGCTGCGGCGCGGTCCAAGGCGTCCAGAAAAGCAGTACGGTTTCGCACAATATGATCAGCCGGCATCAGCAGCAGCACGCCGTCGGGATCTTTCTTTTGCACCATCAGGGCGGCGATGGCAGCGGCCGGTGCGGTGTTGCGGCCCATCGGTTCCAGCACGATCGCCTGAGGCGCCACGCCCGCTTCGCGCATCTGTTCGGCAATCAGGAACCGGTGTTCCACGTTGCAGATGATCAGGGGCTGGGCGAAATCGCCACCCGCCGCGCGCAGTGCGGTGTCCTGAATAAGGCTTTGTTTTCCGGCCAAAGCCAGCAGTTGCTTGGGAAAGAGGCTGCGCGACAACGGCCACAGGCGCGAGCCGGCGCCCCCGGACAGGATGACAGGATGAACGGAAAACATCGGGCAAACCACTCGCTGGTAGGGGGCTGTACTTATCAGAGATGGCCTGCCGGGGCAGGGGGGTAGAGTTCCTGACAATTTGACACAAACCAGGGGTTGTTGCGCCGCAGCAACACAGAATCCTTGTTTCCCGCCAAGGCTGAACCACTGTCCGCTTGGTGAATTGACAGCATTGCGCGAGCGCGCGTAGAACAGGCCTCAAGAGCCCCAATTTCTAGTGTTATGGAGATTCTGATGCGGACTTTCGGTGCAGCCATCCTGGCCGCGACTTTTGTGATCACGAACGCATTTGCGGCACCGCTCCCCGCCGGCAAGCCGGCTGGCGTGAAGAAGGCGCAAATGGAAGCTCCGAATGCGTTGCTGATCGTCACCGGTCTGGGCCTGGCGGGTCTGGGCATCGGTCTGTCGGCTTCCAGCAATGGCGCCGGCCCGGCCAGCTCGACCTCCTCGGTCTCGGGCACCCCGTAACACGGGTTTCCAATCCGAAAAAATCGGGAGAGCCTTTCGGCTCTCCCTTTTTTTTGCCTGAATGGAAGCAAGCTGCTCAGCCCGGCGGACGGAAGATTTCCGTTTCGATGATCCCGCCCTGGGGATGGATGTGCTGGCGGGCGCGCCAGACGCGGCCATTGTCGGTATCCACCCAATAGGAGTCGGTGAAACTCCATTCGGGTTTGCGGGCGCGGCAGGATTCATCCACCCGCATGGTGGCGATGGCCTGGCCCAGGATCTTGATGGTCTGGCGGGCCACGGCATGGGCGCGGCAGGTGAGGATGACGCCGTAGAGGTCCAGTTCGGGATAGTCCTGCAGGCGGGTGCTGGTGAAAGGCGCTTGGAGCGCGGCCGAGGGCGGCGGCAACACGCCGCCCCGCGCGGTCATGCCGGCAAGGTCATGGTCCAGGTTCAGGGTGCGCGCGATGCGGCCGTCGCGGGTGACGATCACCACCTTGGCGGCGCTGGTCCAAAGTTGCTCGCCGCCCTGGTCGGTGCCCAGGATCACCATGCTCTCATTGCCGCCATCCTGCATGTAACCCATGCTGGCGTAAGGGACCGAGGCGGCCTGTTCGCGGGTGACGCGCACCTTGCCGAAGCTGGCCGCAAAGCTCTGGCGCGCGATCTGCAGAAACTGGGAATAGTTGGTATTGCCGGACTGGGCTGAACCGCAGCCTGCAACGGCCATCGCCGAGCCCAGGGCGAGCGCCAGCGCCGCGAGCTGTTTCACACCAGCGCCTTGATGATGGCCGACAGCTGCGGGGCGATGTCGGGACGCGACAGGCCCACCGCGATATTGGCGTGCAGGAAGCCCACCTTGTCGCCGCAATCGAAGCGCGAACAGTCGGTCTTCACGGCATGGAAGGGGACCTTGCCGATCATCTGGGCCATGGCGTCGGTCAGCTGGATCTCGTTGCCTGCGCCGCGCTCCTGCTTGTCCAGGATGGAGAAGATTTCCGGCTGCAAAATATAGCGGCCGATGACGCACAGGTTGGATGGCTCGGTGCCGGTAGCCGGCTTTTCCACCACGCCTTTGACTTCGGTGGCGTTGCCCTTGACCGCACCGGGATTGACCACGCCATAGCGCTTGACCTCGGCGACCGGCTTTTCTTCCGCCGCCACGATGATGCCGCCGCCAACCTGGTTGTAGCTGGTGATCATCTGGGACAGCGCGCCCGGCTTGCCCACCATAAGGTCGTCGGGCAGCAGCACCGCAAAGGGCTCATTGCCCACAAAGTGGCGCGCGCACCACACCGCATGGCCCAGGCCCAGCGGCTGCTGCTGGCGGATCATGCCGACCGATCCGGTCTTGGGCAGCATTTCCAGCAGGCTGTTCAGTTCGGTGTTCTTCTCGCGCTGCTCCAGCAGCGATTCCAGCTCATAGGCATGGTCGAAATGGTCGGCGATGACATGCTTGCCGCGGCCCGTGATGAACACGAACTGCTCAATCCCGGCCTCCCGGGCTTCTTCCACCGCGTACTGGATGACCGGCTTGTCCACGACCGGCAGCATCTCCTTGGGGATGGCCTTGGTGGCGGGCAGGAAGCGGGTTCCCATCCCGGCAACGGGAAAAACGGCTTTGCGGACGGGTTTTGCAGCGGTCATCGATTTTAGCGGGGGATGGTTTTCCAAACGGCCTGTTTCATGGCACGGGCCCGCCATTATTGTCCAGTTTCAAGCATTTGGCAGGGAACCGGGCCAGAAATGGCAAAGTTTGCGTGGATCGGCGTCTGGGCGGTGATGGCGGGGTTGCCCCCGGCCGTCCATGCCGCGCCGGCTTCCGTCCTGATCGCCGAGGTTCAGGCCGCGCTGGACAAGGGTGACGCCACCCAGGCCGCCAACCTGGCCGAGACCGGCCTGAAGGACGCCGGTCCCGCCGAACACGGGCGGCTGTTGTTGTACCGGGGCTTGGCGCGGGAACTGCTTGGCGACACAGACGCAGCCGTGTCCGATTTCACCCTGGCGCTGACCGGCAGCGCCTTGCCGCCGGAGGAGCGCGCCCAGGCGCTGTTGCAACGCGGCTTCCTGCGCGACGGACTGGGCAAGCTGGAAGCCGCGACGGCTGATTACACCGCGGTCATCGCCATGAAGGGCGACAGCCTGGCCACAGCGCTGAACAACCGCGCCAATATCTATCGCCGCCAGAACCGGATGATGGAAGCGCGGCGCGATTATCTGGCGGCGCTGGCGGCGGGCGGCGGCAAGCCGCAATACAGCTATTACGGTCTTGGCCAGGTCGCCGAAGCACTGCATGACACGCTGACTGCGCGCAGTTCCTATGCCAGGGCGCTCGCGGCCGATCCCGATTACAGCCTGGCGGCGCAGCGGCTGGCGGCGTTGGGCGGCGCGCCCGAGGGCACCTTGGCCGATCCCGACAGGGTGACATTGCGCGCCCCTTCTGCGGCGCCCGCGCCCAACGACGCGGCGCGCGGCTTCAAGGTGGCGACGGAAGCCAGCAAGGAAGCGGACGGCACCATTGTGCTGCGTCCGCCCCGTGCGCGAAGCGCGCGTACGGAGCGGGCCGAAAGTCCGCCCACGGACGATATCGTGCTGCGCCCGCCGGGCGCCAAGCCGCGCCCGGTCGCCGCGCGCAACGCACCGCCGCCGCTGCCCCTCAAAAAACCGGCGCTGCGTCCGGCGCTGGACCAGCGTTCGCATGTACCTGTTGCCGCCAACGGACCCGAGGTCCAGCTGGGTGCCTGGCGCAGCCAGGCCGAAGCGGATGCCGGCTGGGACAAGGCCCGGGCCAAGGCCCCCGGCCTGCTGGGGCCGCTCAGTCCGCATGTCGTTACGGTCGATCTGCCGGAAAGAGGACGCTACTACCGCCTCCGTGTCAGCCCGCCTGCAGGGCAGAGCCAGAAGGCCCTGTGTGACAGTTTGGTGGCCGCGGGACTGGCCTGTATCCCCATAAGAGACTGACAGGCGGTCATTTTTTGCCCGAGCGGGCTTGTTAGCACATGCGGAATCAGTAAGGTCGGTTCGGGCTGAGGGGCCACGGGCTGGAGTCGCATGCGCGCCGGAACTTTTGGCTTTGGAGCCGCATTTGCGCTGCTGCTGACGGTGGCGCCCGCCGCTGCTTCGCCTTGGGCCGAAGTGGGCGATCCCCAGATGCGCGCCGACCTGGAACTGCTGGAAACCAGCGGCGTCATTCGCGACATTACCATCGCCTGGCCGTTGCCCTGGGCATCGCTTCAAGCCGCGCTTCAGAGGGCGGATCTTTCGCGCCAGCCCCAGGCGGTGCGCACTGCGGCCTCGCGTCTGCTGGCGCTGGCGCAGGCGGGCACGGCGCCGGGTTTTTCCGCCTCCGCCTATCTGGACGCCACCAACCGCAACAATGTGATCTATGGCTTTGACGGGATGGGGCGCGGCGATGCCCAGGCGCAATTGTCGCTGGGCCTGAACAGCGGAATCTTTTCAAGCCGGGTATCGCTGGGCGCCATCACGCAGAATTTCGGCTCCAAGCCCAACAAGCTGATGCCGGACGGCACGTATTTCTCCGCCAGGCTGGGCGGCGTGCTGGCTTATGCCGGTTACCTGGATCACTGGTGGGGCCCCGGGCAGATATCGTCCCTGCAATTGTCCAACAATGCCCGGCCCATGCCCCAGATCGGTTTCGAGCGCGCCAGCACCGCGGCGTCCAGCTGGCCGGTGCTGCGCTGGCTGGGGCCATGGCAATTCGAATTCTTCCTCAGCAAGATGGACGGGCCCCAGATCCAGTCGAACGTCTATTACAATGGTGCGCACCTGACGATCAGCCCGCTGCCGGGGCTGGAACTGGGCGTGGCAAAGACCGAGCAATTCTGCGGCCAGGGCCATCCGTGTTCGCCGCTGCGCGACTATTTCACCAATTTCGATTTCTCCAACCATCCTGACAACGTCAACGGGCAGGGATCGTTCGAGATCAAGTATGGCGGCGTCCTGGGCAAGCTGCCGTTCCAGGTCTATGGCCAGATGATGAACGAGGATTACTCCTTCGCCAGCAGCTCCGGCTCCAGCCACCTCTTCGGCGCCAGCATCTTCGTGCCCACCGCCGGCAGTCCGGTGAAGCTGACGGCCGAATTCACAGACAGCATCGCCACCCGCACGCCGTTCAGCTTCGGCAACTTCATCTATGGCTATACCTACACCAACGGCCAGTATCCGGACGGCATGCGCTATCGCGGCCGCACCATCGGTTTCAGCCTGGACACCGATTCCACCCTGAGCTCGCTGCAGGGCAGCTGGAGCGACGCAGCCGGGCGCTTCTACGAACTCAGCCTGCACCATGCCACCATCGGCAACCGTCATGGCCATGGCAACATCATCAGCGACCCACCGGTGGCCCTCAACCAGGCCGAGGCGCGGGTGTCGCTGCCCCTGGTGATGAACGGCCGCGGCTTCCGGCTGGACCTGGCGGGCCGTGTCCAGGACGACCAGCCCTTGCCGCACGACGGCTTCCTGGGCGCGGTGGAAGTGGCGCTGCGGGTGCCGCTTTAGCTTTTGGGGGGCCGTGGCATGATGGCCCGACCCTGAAGGCGATTCCATGTCCATCCTTGTCACCGGCGGCGCCGGCTATATCGGCAGCCACACTGTTCACGCCCTGCTGGACCGCGGCGACGCGGTGGTGGTGCTGGATGACCTGTCCACCGGCGTGAAGGCGCAGGTCGGCAAAGACGCGCAGTTTATCCAGGGCGATGTCGCGGACACTGCGCTCCTGCGCCAGACCATCGCCGACCATGGCGTGGACAGCGTGATCCATTTCGCCGGCTCCATCGTGGTGCCGGAGTCCGTCGCCGACCCGCTGGCCTATTACGACAACAATGTCGTCAAGTCGCGGGCGGTGATCGCCGCCTGTGTCGGCGCCGGGGTGGGGCAGATGATCTTTTCCTCCACCGCCACGGTCTATGCGGAGGATGCGCCCCAGCCTCTGGCGGAAACCTCACCCAAGGCCCCCATCAGTCCCTATGCCCGCTCCAAGCTGATGACCGAATGGATGCTGGAGGATGTGTCCAAGGCCACAAAGCTGCGCCACATGGTGCTGCGCTACTTCAATGTGGCGGGCGCCGATCCGAAGGGGCGCACGGGTCAGTCCACGCCCAAGGCGACGCACCTGATCAAGCGCGCGGCACAGGTGGCGCTGGGCCGGGTGCCGCACCTGGATATTTTCGGCACCGATTATCCCACCCCCGACGGCACGGGCGTGCGCGACTATATCCATGTGACCGACCTTGCCGCCGCGCATCTCCTGGCGCTGGACGCGCTGAAGGGCGGGGCGGCCTCGACCAGCTACAATGTCGGTTATGGAAAAGGCACGTCGGTGCGCCAGGTCATCACCGGCGTGGAGCGCGTGACCGGCAGCAAATTGCCGGTCAAGGAAAGCCCGCGCCGGCCCGGCGATCCGCCCACCCTGATTTGCGATCCCAGCCGCATCAAGCGCGAGCTGGGCTGGAAGCCGGCGCATGAGGACCTGGACGGCATCATCGCTTCGGCCATCGCCTGGGAACGGCGTTTCAACAGTTAGAGCGCCGCCACCAGGAATGGCGTTGCCGGCGCGGTGCCCAGTGTGTTGCGCAGCGGAAACACAAAGGCGTCCGCCTCGATCTCGAACACATCGCCGTCCTGGGTCTTGATCCCGGCGCTGAAGGACAGTGTGGCGGTGCCGAAGAAATGCACATGCACGTCGCCGGGACGGCGGAAGCCCGGATACTTGAAGTGATGCGCTTCCAGGTTGGCGATGGTGTGGCTCATATTGTCTTCGCCCGACAGGAACGGCTTGTCGAAGATGACCTGGTTGCCGCGCCGCACGCGGCTGGCGCCGGTGACGGCGGCGGGCAGGGGACCGGTGCGCAGTTCGGGCCCGAAACTGCACTGGCGCAGCTTGGAATGGGCCAGCCACAGGTAGTTGAACTTTTCGGTGACGTGATCCGAGAATTCGTTGCCCAGCGCAAAGCCCAGCCGGTGCGGCGTGCCGTCCGGCCCGATCAGGTAGAGGCCGACAATCTCCGGTTCCTCGCCGCCATCCTGCGCGAAGGCGGGTGACGAGAAAGCCGACTCCGGCCCCACCACGCTGGAGCCGTCGCCCTTGTAGAACCATTCCGGCTGGAAGCCTTCCTGTCCGGCCTTGGGTTTGCCGCCTTCCAGCCCGTGCTTGAACATGCGCATGGAGTCGGTAAGCGGGGCTTCGCCGCCTGACAGCTTCTTGTGCATGGCGTCGCGCCCTTCGGCCGAGCCCAGGTGGGTCAGGCCGGTGCCCGTCACCACCAGGTGCGCGGGATCGGGGTGGTCCAGCGGCGCCAGTACCCGGCCATCGGCCAGGGCGGCGCGGACATCGATGCTGTCCCCGGTGCCGAGCTTGCCCACCATCGCCTCCAGCGACAGTTTTTCGGCAATGGCGCGGCTGGCCAGCTCATGGGTGGTGGTCACGCCCAGGATCACGCGGCCGCTGGCGTCGTCGTTCAAGACCGCGACCGACCTTGCGCCATCGGCGCCCCGCAATTGCACCAGCCGCATATGTAACTCCCTGAAGCATTTCTTGGGCGGCATCATAACCGCAAACCCTGCTTTTGCCGCAATCCGGCCTTGTTATGAAGGGGGCCGGACAGCATAAGAACCCCATGCGGACCTTTGACACCAAGGCTTTCGAGCCCGCGATCGGCTGGGCCCGGCGGCACGAGCGCAAGATCTCGGCCTTGTCGCTGGCTGGCGGCTTCGCGTTCGACAGCTGGGCGTTCGGGCGCATCGACCATGCCGCGACCCAGGCGGTGTTCATCGTCTATCTGCTGGTGGCGGGCATCGCCATCGCCGTGCTGCATGTGCTGGAATCGCGGCCCGATGGCAGGAAGCCGTCCGACCAGACCCGCACCATCCTGGTCGCCGTCACCCAGTTCGCGCTGGGCTGCCTGCTGTCCGGTTTCTGCGTTTTCTATATCCGCAGCGCCTCGATCACGTCCTCCTGGCCGTTCCTGCTGGCCATGGCGGCGATCTTCATCGGCAACGAATATATGCGCCGCTACCACTCCCGGCTGCTGTTCTCGGCGCTGCTGTTCTTCTTCTCGCTCTATTCCTACGCCATCCTGCTGGTGCCGGTTGTTATCGGGCGGATCGGCCGCATCCCGTTCCTGATCAGCGGCGCCATTGCCGTGGTCGTGTTCTTCTTCTTCATGCGCTCGCTGGCGCGGCTGGGACATGAACGCTATCGCGGCGCGCGCATGCAGATATTCGCCGGCATGGTGCTGATCACCATCTTCCTCAACGCCGCCTATTTCCTGCGCCTGTTGCCGCCCCTGCCGTTGGTGCTGACCGATGCGGGGGTCTATCACGAGGTCAAGCGGGTGGGCGCCGACTTCCAGGCCCGGCAGGAAGAAGAACCGGCCGAATGGCAGGCGCTGTTCGGCACCCATGCCATCATGCATGTGCAGAAGGGCGCCAAGCTCTATCTCTACAATGCGGTGTTCGCGCCGCGGGGCCTGCGCACCCGCATCGTGCATGAATGGCAATGGCTGCAGCCGGGCAAGGGCTGGGTATCGCAGCAGCGCATCTCGGTGCCCATTACCGGCGGGCGCGAGGATGGTTTCCGCTATTACACCACCAAGACCGCGCCCACGCCGGGCCAGTGGCAGGTCAATATCCTGACCGGTGATGGCCGCTCCGTCGGCCGGGTGCGGTTTGCGGTGGAAGAGCAGGCGGTGCCCCCGGCCACCGGCGTGCGAATCCTGAAATAATCAGGCGCGTTCCAGCTGCTTGCGCACCGTCTGGTACTGGGCCGGCACGGGCGGCGTCTGGACGAAGGAGTGCACCGGCCAGCGGTCCCTGGCGTAATAGACCGTGCCGACCTTGTCGCTGATGGTGGGTTTGGAAAAATACTTCACCGCGTAATAGGCGTCCCAGAAGAATTCGCCGGTGCGGATGCCGCGCCACAGCCGGCGCAGCCAGAATTTGGGATTGTGGAAGATCGCCTTGCGGTGCGCGATTTCCATGTAGCGCTTGATAGTCGCGTAGCTGAGCTTGGCGTGGTTGAACAAGGGCTGGCTGGTATAAATGAAGTATTCGTCCCAGTCGTAGGACCTGACCAGTCCCTGCTTGACGTAATTGTTGAACATGGCGGTGCCGGGGAAGGCGATGGAGATGCCGAACTTCATCATGTCCACCGGCAATTCGCGGGCGAAATTGATGGTGTCCATCATGGTTTCTTCGGTATCGGGCGACAGGCCCAGCATGAAGAAACCGGTGACATCGATGCCGGCCTTGCGCGCCGTCTGCACCGCGGTCTTGCCCTGTTCGATGCTGGCGCGGCCGCCCTTGCCGAACATCTTCAGCACCTGGTCGTTGCCGGATTCGAAGCCGAACGAGACGCGGTAGCAGCCCGCCTTGCGCAAGGCGTCGAACAGGTTCTTCTTGGCGCTTTCCACCCGGATGCCGTTGGAACAGGTCCAGGCCATGTCGATGCCGGTGCGGGTGATGGCCTCGCACACCTCGATGGCCCAGTTCTCGTCCGAGGTGAAGATATCGTCGGCCAGCATGAATTCGCGAAAGCCCAGCTTGTGCATCACCCGTACTTCCTCGGCGCAGCGCTCGGGCGATTTTTTGCGATAGCCCAGCGCCATGGTAATCTTGCTGGCGCAGAAATCGCACTTGAAGACACAGCCACGCGAGAATTCCGCCATGGTAACGGGTGGGCGGCGGCACAACAGGCGTGATATCTGGCGGTAGTCGCTGATGTCGTAGAGATCCCAGGCCGGCATCGGCAGGTCGTCAAGATTGTCGATGGGCGTGCGCGGGCCGTTGGCGATAACCTCGCCATTCTTGCGGTAATAGATGCCCTTGATGGACGCCAGGTCGTTGCCGTCGCACAGCTCGGCGAAGGAATAATCGGCTTCGCCGAAGAACACCGCGTCCAGCATGGACTCGTTCAAGGTCTCCAGCGGCATGGCGGAAGGATGGGCGCCGCCGCCGACGATGCGGATGTCCTGGGAGATGTCCTTGATCAGCACCGACATGTCGCGCAGCTGGTTCATCAAGGGCGTGGTGGCGGTGATGCCGACAATGTCGGGTTTGGCCGCGACGATCTTCTCGCGGATCAACGACACGTCATACGGGCGAAAAGACAGGTCCAGGATCTGAACCTTGTGGCCGCGCTCCCGCGCGGTGGCGGCGATGGTCGCCAGCCCCAAGGTCGGGTGAATAGGATTGATGATGCCGCCGCGCGCACCGCCATAGCTGGGCACGTAGGACGGGTTTATCAGAAGGACATTCGCCATGGCGGTGAATATAGCAGTTATCGCGGCGGCCGGGCACAGGGGATTTCCGCGCATAGCAGCCGGGCTATCCGGGCGGTGTAGACGGCGCGGCCGGCGTCATTGGCATGGACGGCGCTGTCATAGATGCCGGAGCGATCGAGCCAGCCGGTATCGTCATCGCCGCGCGTGACCATGCCCATCTGGCGGAAGAGGGCGCGGACATGGTCGCGCAGCGCTTTCTGGCCCGGCGTCTCAAAGCCTGGCAGGCGGATCAGGGCGATGGGGAAGGTCAGGATGCGTGCATGTTTGGCGCGTGCGAGGTCTGCGAACTTCCGCAGATCGGCGACGGCTTGCGGCGTGATGGTGGACGGCTCGCCGCCGGGCGCGAACTGCGCGCTTTCTTTCACGGACAGGGCCACCGTATTGCCGCGGGCGTTGCCCAGGGCATCGATGGTCAGGTCATCACGTCCCACCTGCTTGCCGGTGCGAAGGGTCTTGATGGTCTCGATCACAGAATCGATGAAGCCGTAGCCCAGATAGAAATGCATCTGCTCGGCGGGCGGACGGGTAGCGATATAGCCGCGGTCGAAGAAGCTGACATAGTCGATGGTGATGTTGCTGGGCTCGGGCGGCAGAACCAGCAGCGGATATTCCGGGGTGAAGATGATGGTGTCGCCGGGCTGCATCTCCCGCTCCGCCCGGTCCAGGATGTAGGTCAGGCCGAGGCCTGCATGGGTGGCCAGGTTGATGACCGGGCGGCCCACGGCATCGGAAAGGACCTTTGTGTCCAGGCTGAACAGGCTGCTGGAGCCGGACACAACATAAATGCGGCCCGGGCCCTGCGCGCGCAGGGCGGCGATCTTTTGCTTGTACAGGCCATCGATCCAGGGCGCCGACGGGTCGGTCTTGATCGCGCCGGTCAGCGGCAAGACCGCGATCACGCCCAGCATTGCAAGCGCCGAACCGAAAACCACGATCAGGAAGGAGATGGTGCGCATGTCAGAACTGGAAATAGAGGAATTCGGACGGCGGTCCCGACAGGATGCCGGTGAAGGCAATAGCACCCAGTACGCCCAGCCCGATGGCCCAAGGCAGGGACGGCCGCCAAGTCCAGCGTGTGCCAGGTGCCACTTCATTCAGGGCCGGGTTTTTCGTGCCCATGATCTGATAGGCATTGGGCGCCCACCAGCACATAGCCATCAGCAATGCCAATCCCAGGATGGCGGTGTTGGAGATGTAGGGAGCATGCGACAGGGGCGTCACGCCCAGCTTTGCCGCCAGCGCCTTGAACCGGTGCGGCGCATCGATGCCGTGAAGCCCCGCCATGCCCGACAGGATGCGCAAGGCCGAAGCAAAGCTTGAAGCGCGGAACAACACCCAGGCCACCACCACCGCCGCGAAAGTGATGGCAACCGACAGGGCGCGCAGCACGGCGCCGGCGGCCCGCGCATTCGGCGCCAGGCGCCTGCACAGGTAATTCCAGGCATGGTTCACGACCAGGTAGAAGCCATGCAGCGCCCCCCAGGCGACATAGGTCCAGGCCGCGCCATGCCACAGCCCGCCCAGCAGCATGGTGATGATGAGGTTGGCATAGCGGCGCGGCCGTGAGCGTCGGCTGCCGCCCAGCGGGATATAGAGATAGTCGCGCAGGAAGCGCGACAAGGTCATGTGCCAGCGCCGCCAGAAATCGATGATGCTGGTGGCCTTGTAGGGCGAATTGAAATTCAGCGGCAGGCGCACGCCGAACAGTATCGAAATGCCGATTGCCATGTCGCAATAGCCAGAGAAATCGAAATAGATCTGCATGGCATAGGCCAGCGCCCCGCCCCAGGCGCGCAGGAATTCGACCTGCACGCCGGCATCGGCGGCGGAGAAGACCGCGCGCGCCACCGGCGCGATTTCATCGGCGATCAGGGTCTTCTTGGCCAGGCCCATGACAAAGACGCTGACGCCGATGGCGAAATTTTCCCAATTGGGTTTGTAGAGGCCCTTGTTGCGGAACTGCGGCATCATTTCGGCGTGATGCAGGATCGGGCCCGCGATCAGGTGCGGAAAATACGTGACGAACAGCAGGTAGTGGGCGAAGTTCTTTTCCCGCGCCTGGTTCCTGTAAGTGTCGGCCAGGAAGGCAATCTGGGTGAAGGTGTAGAACGAGATTCCCAGTGGCAGCACGATGGCGCCCAGCGATAGGCCCACGCTGTTCAGGAAGAAGTTGGCGTATTTGAAATAGCCGAGCAGGGCGAGGTTGGCGGCAATCGCCAGCACAAACACCGCCCGTCGGGTGACGGGTTTGCGCCTTGTGTCGCCCAGTATCTGGGACAACAGGAAATTGCCGCCGATGGAGCCCAGCAGCAGCGGCAGGTAGTGGATGTTCCAGGACGCGTAGAAAACCAGTGAGGCCAGCCCCAGCAGGGTGGCCGCGGCGTTGGGGCTGACCCGGCCCACGGCAAAAAACAGCGCCAGGCGGGCCGGCAGGAAGGCCAGGATGAAAATGCTGGAATTGAAGAGCATTACGCCCAGGTCCCCCGGCCCTTGCTGGGCTTGTTAGACACCAGTTCGGCCTTGCAATGGTAGGGCATTGCGCTTATTTCACAGCCCGGTTTCGGGATACAGAAAATTGTCCACCAATAAACCTGTAATATCGCATTTGCGCCGGCTTGAGGCCGAGAGCATCCATATCATGCGTGAGGTGGCGGCCGAGTTCGCCAACCCGGTGATGCTCTATTCGGTGGGCAAGGACAGCGCGGTGATGCTGCACCTGGCGATGAAGGCCTTCTAGCCCGCCAAGCCGCCCTTTCCCCTGATGCACGTCAACACGACCTGGAAATTCCAGGAGATGATCAAATTCCGCGACGAGACGGTCAAACGACTCGGCCTGGATTTCATCGAATACATCAACCAGGACGGCATCAAGCGCGGCATCAATCCGTTCGATTCCGGTTCGTCCCTGCACACCCAGGTGATGAAGACCGAAGCGTTGAAGCAGGCGCTGGACAAGTATGGCTTTGATGCCGCCTTCGGCGGTGCGCGCCGCGACGAGGAGAAGAGCCGCGCCAAGGAGCGCATCTTCAGCTTCCGCGACAAGCATCATGGCTGGGATCCCAAGAACCAGCGCCCCGAGCTTTGGCGCGTCTACAATACCCGCATCAACAAGGGCGAAAGCATCCGCGTCTTCCCGCTGTCCAACTGGACCGAGCTGGACATCTGGCAATACATCATGGCCGAGAATATCCCGATCGTGCCGCTGTATTTCGCCAAGAAGCGTCCGGTGGTGGAACGCGCCGGCACCCTGATCATGCAGGATGACGACCGCATGAAGCTGCTGCCCGGCGAAAAGGTCGAGGAGAAGCTGGTCCGCTTCCGCACCCTGGGCTGCTATCCGCTGACCGGCGCCATCGAAAGCGATGCTGATACGCTGGAAGGTATCGTCACCGAGATGTTCACCGCCCGCACCTCTGAGCGGCAGGGCCGCCTGATCGACAGCGATGAAAAGGCGTCGATGGAGAAGAAGAAGAAAGAGGGCTATTTCTAAATGAACGCGCCCACGGATCTTCAACAATTCCTTGCCGCCCAGGAAAAAAAGAGCCTGCTGCGGTTTCTCACCTGCGGCAGTGTCGATGACGGCAAGTCCACCCTGATCGGGCGGCTGCTGTACGATACCAAGCTGCTGTTCGAAGACACGCTGGCGTCGCTGGAGAAGGACTCCAAGAAGTTTGGCACCACGGGCGAAGACATCGACTTCGCGCTGCTGGTGGACGGGCTGGAAGCCGAGCGGGAGCAGGGCATCACCATCGATGTCGCCTATCGCTTCTTCGCCACCGACAAGCGCAAGTTCATCGTCGCCGACACGCCTGGCCATGAACAATATACCCGCAATATGGCGACCGGCGCCTGAATAGCGAGGGGCTGGTTATTCCTATTCGAGCGCGCAAGGGCGTGCTGACCCAGACCTACGCCACGCCTATATCGCGTCGCTTCTGGGCATCCGTCACATCGTTCTGGCGGTGAACAAGATTGACTGGTGGATTACAGCTTGTAAAGTCTTCGATGATTGTGTCGGACTTCCATCAATTCTCCGCGCGGCTGAATTTCACCAGTCAGGTTGCCATCCCATGTCGGAAAGGCCATGCCAACGTCATCGAAAATCGAACGAAACGCCCTGGTACACCGGGCTGTCCGTTGTCCTTTTCACCTCGAAGTCGTGGACGTGGACACGGCGCTGGCCGACAAGCCGTTTCGTTGCCGGTGCAGTGGGTCAGCCGTCTCGACCTGAATTTCCGCGGCTTTGCCGGCACCATCGCCGGCGGCCGCATCAAGCCGGGCAAGGCGATCCAATCGCTGTCGCCAAGTCGGCCGCACTTCATCGGCCCGAATTGTCGACGGCGACAAGGCCGAGGCGGTGGCCGGCGATGCCATCACCCTGACCTTGGCCGATGAAGTCGATATTTCCCGCGGCGACGTGCTGAGCGATCCGCAGGCCCGCCCCACCGTGTCGGACCAGTTCGCGGCGCATCTGCTCTGGATGGCGGACGAAGAATTGCTGCCCGGCCAGGTCACCAAGCTGGGCACCGCCACGGTGCCGGCGCAGGTTTCCGCCTCAAGCACAAGATCGACGTCAACACCCTGGATAGCCATGCCGCCTGTATTCCCGCGCTGAATGAAGTCGGGCTGCGTCAATTTCTCCGCTGCCCAGCCGCTGGCCTTCGATGCCTATCGCGACAACCGCGACACCGGCGGCTTCATCCTGATCGACCGCTTCACCAACGCCACGGTCGGTGCCGGCATGATCGATTTCTCGCTGATGCGCGCGACAAACGTGCATTGGCAGGCGCTGGATGTGAACAAGGATGCCAGAGCCCGGATGAAGGGCCAAAAGCCCGTGGTGCTGTGGTTCACCGGTCTGTCGGGTTCGGGCAAGTCCACCATCGCCAACCTGGTGGAAAAGGCGCTGGCCGCGGAGGGCAAGCACACTTACCTTTTGGACGGTGACAATGTCCGCCATGGCCTGAACCGCGACCTGGGCTTCACCGATGCCGACCGCGTCGAGAATATCCGCCGCGTGGGCGAGGCCGCCAGGCTGTTCGTGGATGCCGGCCTGATCGTGCTGACGGCCTTCATCTCACCCTTCCGCTCCGAGCGCCGCATGGCGCGCGAGTTGCTGGGCGAGGGCGAATTCCTGGAAGTGTTCGTGGATACGCCCATCGAAGTGTGCATACAGCGCGATCCCAAGGGGCTGTACGAAAAGGCCAAGGCCGGCAAGATCAAGAACTTTACCGGCATCGACAGCCTGGGTAGCCGAGGCGCCGGAGCAGCCTGATCTTGTCCTCAAGACGGTGGAATCCACGCCGGAGGAACAGGCCCAGCTGATCGTCAAAACCCTGCGCGACAAGGGCTATCTCGGCTGATCACCGGAATGGTCGGGGTGGGGCGGGCATTGCAAAGCCGCGCCGCCTGGGCCATGAAAGCCGTACGACGGACAAGCCCAATGCCGGGATCATCCACGACGGCGACCAGAGCATTCAAGACCGCACTGGCGCGGGCGCGGGCGGCCGGCAACACCGTCGCGCACCTGGGTTTTGACCGCCAGTCGGACAGCGGGCCGCGATTTGAAGCCGCCTACAAGCACATGTCCACCCATCCGCACATTTTCGAGCTGCGCTGTTTCCAACGCTTCTTCGTGATGCAGCGCTTCATGCAGGACAATGGCCTGGACAGCTTCTTTCATGTCGACAGCGATGTGCTGCTGTTCGAAGACCTGCACGGTTTTGAAGAAGAGCATCTGAAAGACAGGGGCGTGCCGTGCGGGATGCACATGCCGCTGGCCCAGCCCGGCTTCCGCTATTCCTACGGGCCCCAGACATCGTACTGGACGCGCGGCGCGGTGGATGAATTCTGCGCTTACCTGGTGTCCTCGTTCGAAAACATGCTGCCCGCCATGACCGAGAAATGGGACTGGCATTGCAAGACCGGCGCGGCCGGCGGCATCTGCGACATGGCGCTGTTGCATCTGTGGGCCAAGGACCGCACCGACGTGGTGAATTTTGCCGCGCCGATCGGCGGGGCGGTGTTCGATCTCAACATCAACGGCGCCGAAAACCTGGTGAAGGACGAATACGAAACCCGCTTCGGCCGCAAGCACATCGTTTTCCGGGACGGCCGGCCCTGGTGCCGAAACCTGAAATCGGGCGAATGGGTCCGATTCCGCTCGCTGCACTTCCAGGGCCATATCAAGGCGCAGATGGCGCGGGTGGCCCAGGGCAGGGGGCTGGCCTATGCCCCGTTGGTCAAGGAAAAGGCCAAGAATTGGGCCCGAAAGCTGCTGGGCCGGGGGTAACTTATTTGATGGTCGCGGCCGTCAGGTCGGCCGCTCGGCGCCACTGGCATCCGGGGGCCCGAGGCTTTATATGGCAACCCGCAAAAAGCCGCCCTAGAGCCCAGGATGACCATGAAGACCGTCGCGAATTTCGACCGTATCGGCGAGGAAAACGCCTTTGCCGTTCTGGCCCGCGCCACCGCGCTGGCTGCCCAGGGCCGCGACATCATCAACCTGGGGATCGGCCAGCCTGACTTCCGCACCCCCGACCATATCGTCGAAGCCGCCGCCAAGGCGTTGCGCGACGGCCATCACGGCTATACCCCCGCCACCGGCATCCTGCCGCTGCGCGAAGCGGTGGCTGCCGACCTGCACAAGCGTTACGGCGTGAATGTCTCGCCCGAGGAAGTGATGATCATGCCGGGCGGCAAGCCCACCATGTTCATGTCCATCCTGATGTTCGGCGAGCCGGGTGCGGAGATCATGTATCCCGATCCCGGCTTTCCGATTTACCGCTCCATGATCGAATATACCGGCGCCACCCCGGTGCCGATCCCGATCCGCGAGGAGAATGGCTTTGCCTTCTCCGCCGACGAGACCCTGGCCCTGATCAACGACAAGACCCGCCTGATCATCATCAACTCGCCCGCCAACCCGACCGGCGGCGTTACTCCGAAAGCCGAAGTCGAAAAGTTCGTGAAGGGCATGGAAAAATGGCCGAACGTGGCCATCATGTCGGACGAGATCTATGACCAGCTTCTGTATGACGGTGAAAAGCACGTCACCCTGCTGAACTATCCCTCCATCCGCGACCGGTTGATCCTGCTGAACGGCTGGTCCAAGACCTATGCCATGACCGGCTGGCGGCTGGGTTACGCCATCTGGCCGGGCAAGCTGTACGACTATGCCCGCAAGCTGGCGGTGAACCTGCATAGCTGCGTAAACGCTCCGACCCAGTATGCCGGCATCGCCGCCCTGACCGGGCCGCAGGACGCGGTCGCCCACATGCTGGGCGAGTTCGACAAGCGCCGCAAACTGGTGGTGGAAGGCTTGAACAAGTTGCCGGGCGTGAGCTGCATCATTCCCAAGGGCGCCTTCTATGCGTTCCCCAACGTCAAGCAGACTGGGTGGAAGGCCAAGCCGCTTGCCAATGCGCTGCTGGACGAGACCGGTGTTGCGCTGATCGGCGGCCCGGACTTCGGCATCCTGGGTGAAGGATACCTGCGTCTGTCCTATGCCAATTCGGCGGAGAATATCCTGCGCGCACTGGAGCGCATGGGAGAATTCCTGGCCAATCGCAAGGCCGCCTAACTCTGTCTTTTAAAGCGGTTATCTTCGATTGTGACGGCGTGCTGGTCGACAGCGAAGTGATCGCACTTCGCGTCGAGCAGGAAATCCTGGCCGAACACGGCCTGACCTTCGAGCGCAGCGATTACATTAACCGTTTCATGGGCCTTTCCACCGACGCCTATCACGCCGCGCTGGACGAAGAGGCGCAAAGGCGCCTGGGCCGCCCCATCTCTGAAGCCGTGCGCCAGTCCGACCGCCTGCGCGCGGTCATGATGGCCGAACTGCTGGAAGTGCCCGGCGCGGGGCACGCCGTGGGCGGGCTCAAGTTGCCCAAGGCCATCGCCAGCTCCGGCTCAGTCGGAGGGCTCGAGCGCAAGCTGAAGCGGACAGGCTTGTGGGATTACTTCGCCCCCCATGTTTATGGCGCCGACCATGTGGTGAACGCCAAGCCCGCGCCCGACCTGTTCCTGCATGCCGCCGCGGCGCTGGGCGTGGAGCCTGCCGACTGCGTGGTGCTGGAGGACAGCGTGAATGGGGTTATTGCCGCCAGGGCTGCCGGCATGACGGTTTGGGGCTTCCTGGGCGGCGGCCATGCCGATGATGCCTTGGGCGCGCGCCTGCTGGAAGCGGGCGCGGAAAAGCTGGTGGAGGACTGGCCGGAAGCGGCCAAACTCCTGGCTTAAAGGCTGCCGTCGCTTAACGGGTAATCTTAATGCGCACTCTCTTTTGGCCTCTGTGCCAAAATGGGATTACACCAAATCCATGCTGGCAGGCATCAAAACCATTGCGCACGGGGCTTGGAAGGTGGCGTTCGCTGCCGGCGCCGGTGTGGCCGTGCTGCTGATCTGCGTCGCGGCCTGCATCTTCACGCTGGTCTCAGCGCCTCCGCGCATTCAGGCGCGGTAATAACTCCAGAACCAGTCTACGAATTTCGGAACGCCGGCACTGATTGGCGTGGTGGGCTGGTAACCCAGCGCCGCCGTGCTGGCATCGATGTCGGCCCAGGTGGCTGCCACGTCGCCCGGCTGCATGGGCGACATCACCATCTGCGCCTTCTTGCCCAGCGCTTTTTCGATTTCAGCGATGAAATCGGTCAGCTTTTCCGATCTGTTGTTGCCCAGGTTGTAGACCGCGTGGGGGACTTCACCCGGCGGCGGCCGGTCCAACGCCCGCAAAACGCCATCGACAATGTCATCGATATAGGTGAAGTCGCGCCACATCTCGCCGTGATTGAACACCTTGATGGGCTCGCCTGCGGAAATGGCTTTTGCGAACAGCATGGGTGCCATGTCGGGGCGTCCCCAGGGACCGTAAACGGTAAAAAAGCGCAGGCCGGTGCAGGGGAAGCCGTAGAGATGAGTATAAGCCTGGGTGAAAATCTCATCGGCCCGCTTGGTGGCGGCATAGAGCGAATTGGGATGATCTACTGGATCGCCGACCGCAAACGGCGTCTTCTTGTTGGCGCCATAGACCGAGGAGGAGCTGGCGTACACGAAGTGCGCCACGTTCAGCGCCCGTGCCGCTTCCAGCATCACCGTATGGCCCATCATGTTGGCGGTGACGTATGCGAAAGGATCTTCCAGGCTGTAGCGCACGCCCGGTTGGGCGGCGAGGTGGATGATGGCGCGCGCTCCGGTGGCGGTCAGTGCCGGCAGCACGGACTTGTCGGCGATGTCAGCCTGCAGGAAGCTGAATCCCCTGTGCGGCGTCAATGTCTGCAGCCGGGCCTGTTTCAGCGCTACGTCATAATAAGGGTTGAGGTTGTCCACCCCGATCACAGTATCGCCGCGCGCCAGCAGAGCCCTGGCGACGGCGGCGCCGATAAATCCCGCTGCGCCGGTGACAATTATCTTCGCCAAGTGTGGCCTGTTCAGAGACTCCAATACCGAACATTGCCGGGGATCGTTTTCCGGTCAATGACGGATTTGACGTCCGCCAGGATGCCGCCCTTGCGCAGCATGGCGGGTATTTTCGCCCTGTTTTTCAGGTATTCGGCGTGCGGCACCGCCAGCACCAGCGCGTCCAGGTTCTTGAAATCCGACATTGGGCTGATCTCCAGGCCATATTCGCGCTTGACCTCGCGCGGCTCAGCCAGGGGGTCATGCACGATGGGCGTGATGCCGAAGGTGGACAGCTCGGCCAGCACATCCGGCACCCTGGAGTTGCGGATGTCGGGGACGTTTTCCTTGAAGGTCAGCCCCAGGATGCCCACCTTGGCCTTGTGTATTGGCCGTTCGCCGGCCGCCATGAACCGCACCACCCGGCGGGCGATGATGTTGCCCATGGAGTCGTTGATGCGCCGTCCCGCCAGGATTACTTGCGGGTTGTAACCCAGCTCCAGCGCCTTGGCTGTGAGGTAGTAGGGGTCCACCCCGATGCAGTGGCCCCCCACCAGGCCGGGCGAGAATTTCAGGAAATTCCACTTGGTGCCAGCCGCCTCCAGCACATCGCGGGTGGGAATCTTCATGGCGTCGCAGATGATCGCCATCTCGTTCATGAGCGCGATGTTGAGGTCGCGCTGCGTGTTTTCCAGCGCCTTGGCGGCCTCGGCCACCTTGATCGAAGGCGCCTTGTGAATCCCGGCCGTCACCACCGCACCATACAGCTCGGCGACCTTCTCGGCGGTGGCGGGGTCCTCGCCGGCGGTGACTTTCAGTATTCGCTCGAAACTGTGTTCCTTGTCGCCCGGATTGATGCGCTCAGGCGAATAGCCCAGCTTGAAATCCTTGCCCTGTTTCAGGCCGGAAGTCCTGGCCAGGATGGGGCCGCAATATTCCTCGGTAACGCCAGGATAGACGGTGGATTCGTAAACCACCAGCGCGCCCTTTTTCATCACCTGGCCGACGCTTTGCGAGGCTGACTGCAGGGGGCCAAGGTCGGGGCGTCGATCCTTGTGTATGGGTGTGGGGACGCAGACGATGAAGGTGTCGCAGCCCTTCAGCCGCGACAGTTCGTTGGTCACCGTCAGTCCGCTGGCCTTCAGACGCTTGTTGCCGACTTCACCGGTCCAGTCTTCACCGCCGCGCAGGGCCGCAACCCGGCGGCTATCGATGTCGAATCCGATGGTGGTGGGGAACTTTTCCGCGAAGGCGGCGGCAACCGGCAGGCCGACATAGCCCAGACCGATGATAGCGATTTTGCCGAACATTTGCGTGCGCCCCATTAACGACTGGCGCAAGTTTACGGGCGCAAGGCTTACCGAAGGCCCAATAGACTTGGTTAACGCTACCTGCCGACCGAAAAGTAATGAAAGCCGGCTTCACGCATCTGGGCGGGGCGGTAGATGTTGCGCAGGTCCACCATCAACGGCGATTTCAGCGCCGCCTTCACCCGGTCAAAGTCCAGGGCGCGGAACTGGTTCCATTCGGTCAGGATGACCACGCCATCGGCGCCTTCCAGCGCGTCGTAAGTGTCGGCGCGATAATCCAGCTGCAGATGCTTGGCCGCTTCCTTGTGGCCTTCCGGATCGAAGGCGCGGATGGTGGCGCCGGCCTTTTGCAGATAGGGCAGGATCACAAGCGATGGCGCATCGCGCATGTCGTCGGTGTTGGGCTTGAAGGTCAGGCCCAGCACGGCAATGGTCTTGCCTTTCACACCGCCGAACGCCGCTTCGATCTTGCGGGCCATCGCCAGCTTGCGGTCGTCATTGACCTTGACCACCGCTTCCACGATGCGGGTGGGCGCGCCAAGCTCCTGCGCCGTCTGCACCAGGGCGAGTGTGTCCTTGGGAAAGCAGGATCCACCATAACCGGGACCGGCATTCAGGAATTTCTTGCCGATGCGGCCGTCCAGGCCGATGCCGCGCGCCACGTCCTGCACATTGCCGCCGACCTTTTCGCAGATGTCGGCCATCTCGTTGATGAAGGTGATTTTGGTCGCCAGGAAGGCGTTGGCGGCATACTTGATCAGCTCGCTGGTTTCGCGGCTGGTGAACAGGATGGGTGTCTCGTTGAGGAAGAGGGGGCGATAGACTTCGCGCATCACCTCGCGGGCGCGTTCGGTATCGCAGCCCACCACCACGCGGTCGGGACGGCGGAAGTCTTCCAGCGCCGAACCTTCGCGCAGGAATTCGGGATTGGACGCCATGTCGAACTCGGCGTCACCACGTTTCTTGCGGATGATCTCTTCCACCTTGCGGCTGGTACCCACCGGCACGGTGGACTTGGTCACCACCACGGCATAGCCGGTCAGCGCTTCGGCGATCTCCTCGGCGGCGGCAAAGACATAAGACAGGTCGGCATGGCCATCGCCGCGGCGGCTGGGCGTTCCCACCGCGATAAACACCGCTTGCGCACCGGCGACGGCGGCTTTCAGGTCGGTGGTGAAGGACAGGCGGCCCGCCTTGGCGTTGGTGGCCACCACGTCCTCCAGGCCCGGTTCGAAGATGGGAATGCCGCCGGCCTTCAGGGTTTCGACCTTGCCGGCGTCCTTGTCGATGCAGATGACCTCATGGCCAAATTCCGAAAGGCAGGCGCCGGACACAAGCCCGACATACCCCGTGCCGATCATGGCGATACGCATGGAATCTCCGAGAAAATATGCCGTCTTCTGGCGTGAAGCAGGCGCAAATACAAGGGGCTTGCGGTGGCGGTGAGCAAATTGTCCCTTTCATGACAATAGGTTACAAGGTCTGTGATGATCGAAATCCAGCACCTGGTGTTCGAATATCCCGGCCACCGGGCGTTGCATGGCGTCAGCCTGTCCATCGCGCCTGGCGCCATCACGGCGCTGGTTGGTCCCAATGGGGCGGGCAAGACCACGCTGCTGCGTTGCATGGCTGCGCTGGAAACACCCTATGCAGGTAAGGTGGCAATTGGCGGGCTGGACACGCGTGATGCCCCGCGCGCCATCCATGCCCTGCTGGGATATCTGCCGGATTTCTTTGGCCTGTATGACGCGCTCAGCGTGCGGCGCTGCCTGTTCTATGCCGCGCGTGCCCATGGCATCGCGGCGAAGGATGCGGCCGGTGCGGCTGCCGCCGCCGCGGCGCGCGTGGGATTGACCGACCGGATGGAACAGCCGGCGGGCGCGCTGTCGCGAGGCTTGCGCCAACGCCTGGCCATCGCCCAGGCCATCGTGCACCAGCCCAGGGTATTGCTGCTGGATGAACCGGCGGCAGGCCTGGATCCGCAGGCGCGGCGTGACCTGTCGCAGCTTCTGCTGGCATTGAAGGATGGCGGCATGACCCTGGTGGTGTCGTCACACATCCTGGCCGAGCTGGAAGATTATTCCGACCGCATGGTGATCGTGAACCATGGACGCATCGCCGGCGGTGAGGCCATCGCGCTGAAGGGTACCGCAAGGCTGCGCATCAAGCTGGCCGTGCCCCATGCGGGCCTGAAGGATTTCCTGGCCGAACGGGGCGTGCGCATTGAAAGCGCCGATCATGTCCAGGCGCTGGTGGCGCTGGATGGTGGTGCGGGAGAACGCGCCGCGCTGCTGGCGGCGCTGGTGGGTGCCGGTTTTGCCGTGGCGGAATTCTTTGAGGACGCCCAGGCGCTGGAAGATGTCTATTTCGCGCAGGTCAGGTCATGAACCCCGAGCTGCTGCGCAACATCTGGCTTGAGGCGACGCCGTTCCGGCTGGCGCAGGTCGTCGGGCTGTTGTTGCTGGTTTTCGGCCTGACCATGGTGGCGCCGGTGGTTTCGCCGGACCAGGCGGCGATGGCGCTGTATTGGCTGTTCGCGGTGCTGTGGGGCACGCGCAGCGCGGCCATGTCGGTGGTGGGCGAGATCCGTGAACGTACCTGGGACGGCCAGAAATTGTCGGCGCTGGGGCCGGGCGAAATGATGTGGGGCAAGCTGCTGGGCGCCACCAGCGCCAACTGGTTCGGCGCCTTGCCATGCCTGGTCGTCATCATCCTGCCGGTTTGGATCGGCGCGGGTCCGGCGCGGGCGCTGACCTATGGCGTGATCTTGCTGGCGCTGGGGCTGTTCTCGCAGGCGGTGGCGCTGCTGTCCTCGCTGGTGCTGATCCGCCGCGACACCGGCAACTGGCGGCTGGATGCATTTCTTTGCCAGGTCGCGGGCATCGGCGCGGGCCTGCTCTATTACTCGTTGTGGAGCTCGGCGCGCGCCTTCGAACGCAATGGCGATGACATCGTGGTGTGGTGGGGCCATGCCTTCGACCTCAACAGCTTTCACCTGACGTCGCTGCTGCTGTTCCTGGCCTGGGCACTGGTGGGCTGCTGGCGGGCGATGCGCGCCGAGTTGCGCTTTGCCAACGGCCCCTTCGTGTGGCTGGCCTATCTTCTTATCTGTGCGTCTACAGCGCTGGATTTGAATCGGCCATGCCGCCGCCGGTGTTGCTGATGTATGCCGGGGCCTGTCGCCGCTGGCCATCCGGCTGGGGCTGGCGGCGTTTGCGCTGCTGTCCTCGGCCTATGGCATGACCTTCCTGGAGCCCAAGGATCCGGTGCGCCTGCGCTGGCTGGGCGAACAGGTCCGCGGCGGCCAGTTCGCAAAAGCCTTCATGGCATTGGACAGCTGGATGCTGAGCACGGCAGCCGCGCTTGCCGTGGGACTGCTGCTCGCGCTGGTGCTGCTGTCAGACGGAGAGACCGGCTATGGGCTTGCGGCGCTGGCCATGCTCGGCTTCCTGGTTCGCGACGTGGCGATCTTCGTGGCGGCGCGGGCGTTGGCCGGCAACAAGGGCGACTTCGCGGCGCTGGCGGTTCTGGGGGTGCTCTATATGCTGATGCCCACTGTGCTCCGGGGGCTGGACCTTTATGGGCTGCGATTTTTGTTCCTGCCGGTGCTGGAAGGGGCGGGCGTTCTGAGCGTACCAACGGCCTGGGCACAAGGTCTTGTTGCGCTGGCGGTCGCCTGGCGCAGCATCCAGAAGTCGTTTACTTCTTAGTAGTAATTCTCGCCCCCTCTTTCGCCATATTTATGGTTTCCCAGACTCGCCTCAGTAAGGAATTTTAAGAGGTTTCACGCAGACTGGCCCTAACTAAATAGGGTTAACAACCATGAGTCCGTCCGCTGCCCTCGCCATTGCCTCGCCCGAGATCGCTCCCGCGCCGGTGTCCACCTTCACCGGCCTGCGAGATTTCTCGCAGCCCTGGATGGACCTGAACGACAAGGCTGTCCTGGTCACCGGCGGCACCGGCTCCTTCGGCAAGCATTTCATCAAGACGGTGATCGCCAAGTACAAGCCGCGCCGCCTGATCGTGTTCAGCCGCGACGAACTCAAGCAGTTCGAAATGCAGCAGGAATTCCCGCCGGAGAAATATCCCTTCATCCGGTATTTCATCGGCGATGTGCGCGACAAGGACCGGCTGGAACTGGCCCTGAACGGCGTGGATTTCGTGGTCCATGCCGCCGCCATGAAGCAGGTGACGACGGCCGAATACAATCCGTTCGAATGCATTCGCACCAACGTGTTCGGCGCCGAAAATGTCGTCAGCGCCTGCCTGCGCGCCGGCATCAAGCGCGTCGTGGCGCTGTCCACCGACAAGGCGGCCAATCCAATCAACCTGTATGGCGCTTCCAAGCTGGCCTCGGACAAGATTTTCGTTGCCGCCAACAACCTGGCGGGCGCTGACGGCACCCGCTTCTCGGTGGTCCGCTATGGCAATGTGTTCGGCAGCCGCGGCTCCGTCGTGCCCTTCTTCAAGAAGCTGATCGCCGATGGCGCCGACAGCCTGCCCATTACCGATGAACGCATGACCCGTTTCTGGATCACCCTGACCCAGGGCGTGAACTTCGTGCTCTCCAGCATGGAGATGATGAAGGGCGGCGAGATCTACGTCCCCAAGATTCCCTCCACCACCATTCCCCAGTTGGCCACTTTGGTCAGCCCTGGCCACAAGCAGCACGTCATCGGCATCCGCCCGGGCGAGAAGCTGCACGAGACCATGATCCCGGCCGACGACGCCCATTGCACCGTCGAACTGGACGACCGCTATGTGATCCTGCAGAGCTTTGCCCATGCGGCGCGCGATGCGTACCTGCACCGCGGCGGCAAGCCGGTGGCCGACGGCTTCAGCTATTCCAGCGACAGCAACCCGGAACAGCTGGACGGGCGCGGTCTGCAGACCTTGCTCGCCATGGCCTATGCCTGATCGCGCCGCGCCCGACGAAAGGCCTGTCCAGGCTTTCCTGCCCTATGGAAGGCAGGAAATCGGCGATGCCGACATCAAGGCGGTCGTCGAAGCGCTTTGCTCGGGCTGGCTGACCACCGGCCCGCGTGTTTCCGAGTTCGAAAAAGCTTTTGCTGCCCATTGTGGTGCGAAGGAGGGTGTGGCCGTCAACAGCGGCACCGCCGCCCTGCATTGCGCCATGCGTGCCATCAACCTCAAGCCCGGCGATGAAGTCATCGTGCCGGCCATAACCTTTGCCGCCAGCTCCAATGCCGCCTTGTACGAGGGCGGTGTGCCGGTATTTGCCGATGTAGAAGCTGATACGCTGCTGATCGATCCGGTATCTGTGTCGATGAAGATCACCCCGAAAACCAAGGCCATCGTGGCGGTGGACTATGCCGGCCAGCCCGCCGATTACGACGCGCTGCGCGAACTGGCGCGGGGCAGGGGCATTGCCATTATCGCCGATGCCTGTCATGCGCCCGGCGCGACCTATAAAGGCCGCAGCACCGGCACACTGGGCGACATATCCTGTTTCTCGTTTCACCCCGTGAAACACCTGACCACCTGTGAAGGCGGCATGGCGCTGACCCAGGATGCGGATATGGCCGCGCATATGCGCCGTTTCCGCAATCACGGCATCGACAGCGACCATCGCAGCCGCGAGGCTTCGGGCGCGCACGCCTATGACATGAGCGAGCTGGGCTTCAACTACCGTCTGCCGGATGTGCAGTGCGCGCTGGGCATGGCGCAGCTGTCACGCCTGTCCGGCTGGGTGGCGGCGCGCCAGCGTATTGCCGCCCTGTATGACGCCGCTTTGGCAGGCGTGGCGGAAATCACCCCCCTCAAGACCCACAAGGATCGCACCAACGCCCATCACCTGTATGTGGTGAAGCTGGCGGCGCATGTCGACCGCGACCGCGCCTTTGCCCGCCTGCGTGCCGAAGGCATCGGTGCCAATGTCCATTACGCGCCGGTCTACCTGCACTCGCATTATCGCAAGCTGGGTTATGCCAAGGGTATCGCGCCGGTGGCGGAAGCGGCCTCGGCCAAGATCCTGACCCTGCCCATGTTCCCGGCCATGACCGGAAGCGATGTGGCGCGGGTTGCGGCAGCGCTGCAGCGCGCCACGGCTTAAGCGGAACTCGAGAAACGGAAGCGCCGGGGTCCTTCGCCATAGGGCGAGGGCTTGCGTGTGTCGTCCAGCTCCAGCGCCGACAGCAGCAGCTGGCAGAAAAGCTTGCCGCCGGTGCTGCGGTGATTGATCAGGCCAACCAGCGGCGCCACGGCGCGGTCCACCTCTATACGCACTTTGCGCGACTTGTCGGCCAGCTCCAGCCAGCCTTCGGTCATGCCCAGCGCGCAGGCCGCCGACACCAGGAACGACACCGGCGCACCATGCTCGACCGTCTGGCCGGCCAGGGCGAAGCGTTCGGGCGCGCCGCCATTGGTGGTCGTGAAAGACAGGCTGCTTTCATCGAAGGCCTCGCCCAGCAGGGTGATATGGCCCAGCCGCAGCGCGCCACGCCCCCAGGTCTGCCACTGGAATTCCAGGTCGATATCGATGCGCGGGGCATCGGCGTGGAAGGTCATGACCTTGATGATTGGGCCCAGCACCGTTTTGACGGCGCCATGCACGGTGACTGTGCCATCGGCGGCACGGGAGATATGCGTGGTGGCCCAGTCCAGGTCGGTGACCTTGGGCTCGCCCGGCGCCTCGAACACGCAGTCGCCGGTGTACCAGTCGGCCTGCAAGGCGATGTCATCGAAATGGCCGTGCGGAATGCCGCCGATCAGCGGTGTGAAGGCCGGCGCGAAACCGGCGCGCTGGATCGCCAGGCCGCGGCGGCGGTCAAGCCGAGCGCGGATGGCGGGCGTTTCGATCTCGATATAGCGGTCGGTGATGGTTTGGCCGGACGCAGCGTGGAAGGCGGTGGCTGGTTTGGTTCCCAGCCGTGCTTCCATGGCTGACAGGTCATGGCAATAGCGTTCCCAGCGGCCTTGCGTGATGTGGGTGCGAAAATCGCTGGCCCATAGCCGGCACAGCTCGCGCCAGTCGTCGTCGGAACCATGGCCGGCTTTCAGCGCGTCATGAATGCGCTGGCAGGCGGCATTGATGGCGATGTCGTCGCGACCACTGACCGCCCAGCGGGTGACATTGTATTTGCGCTGCTTCTTGACCGGGATGGGATAGTTGGCGGTCTCCAGCCGGATGGGTGCAGTGTCCTGCGTGCCTTTCAGGGCATCGGACGGCGAGACGATCCGCACATCGGGCATGGCGGCCAGACCGGCAAAGGCGGTATTGATGCGGTCCCATTCGGTGCCGCCCTGGTTGCTTTCCTCGGTGCGGTAGCGCCCCGGACGGAAGCCAAAAATCTCCGCGTCGCTGGCATAGAGGCAGACGGTGCGATCGTTCGAGCCGCGCTGGCCCGAAACAAAGCCCAGGTAATCGTCCAGGGTGATGTCGTCATGCGCCAGCCGTTGCAGCTTCTGGAAAGCCACGGTGTTGGTCCACAGGATGGGGATGGTGCGGTCATCGCTGCCCAAAGCGCGCTGAGGCGCATAGCGCATGTCTGCCGTCCAGTCGGGATGGAAGTTGGCGACATTGTCCCAGTCCATCAGCACAGCTTCATAGCCGGCATCCAGATACTGGCCGACCAAGCCGCCCGACCAGGCCTGCTCATTCACCAGCGCGATACGCGGTTTGATGCCCAGAAGTTTTTGATAGGCGTCGTTGCCCAACCGCAGGTTGGCGGCAACCATGTCCGCCGGCAGCAGGGGGCCAATGGCCTGGGCGTAGCCGGAGCCAATGAATTCGCACTTGCCGCGCCCGATCAAATCTTTCAATCGCGCGATCCAGCCGGCATCGCACTTGGCGATGGCCTGCAACGTATAGGCGGTGGCTTCGATGCCGATGGGGCCGTGCTTTTCCGCCAGGTCCAGCAGAGGCCCATAGCAATCCCGCACCACGGTCGCGCGCTGCTCTTCCTCGATGGAGGAAAAAGCCAGATTCAGGTGAAACAGGGCAAAGCCGTTCAACACACCGGCGAATCCGAATAAAGCGGCACGATACGCGCAGCGGCCAGGCCGCCTTCGCGCAGGGCCTTCACGATAGGCCGCTCGCTGACATAAGACGAGATGATCACCGGCGCCTGTAGTGGATGGGCCAGCAGCTGCGCCGGGCTGATGACCGGCTTGCCGGCCTGGGTCTGGCCCCATTTCTTGGAATCGCGGTCGGCGATGGCGATCACATGCGGCGCAATCGCCGTGCGGTCCAGAAGCTGGGCGGTGTGGATGCCGGCGCCATACAGGAAGACCGGCTCGCGGTAACGCTCCACCCGGCTGGCGGTGGCGGCCCACAAGGCGTCGTCGCGGGCGGCATAGCGATGGGCCATGCGCGCGCCCTCTGACGGCTGGAAGGGTGACAACGCCGCCGTGCCTGCGGCCTTGCGGGCGGCGATGGCGACGACCGGGTAATGCTCGCACGTCATGGCGATGCGCATTTCCACCACCGCAAAGCCGCTGTCTTTCAACAGCCGTTCCAGGATGGCGGGCTGGTAGTAATGCAGGTGCTCGAAGGTGAACCAGCCGGGCGGCAAAGCGTCCGGCGCGATGGCGCAGGGCACTTCGAAGACGAAATGACCTCCCGGCGCCAGCGCTTCATGAATGCGCGCCAGGGCGGCGGGCGGGTCATACAGATGCTCCAGCACATGACAGGCCATGACCAGATCCAGACCTTTGCGGCCGGGCAGGGTAACTTCCTCGCCGCCCAAATCGGCGTCGATGCCGAAGATCGCCTTGGCCTGGTCGATGGCTGACGGCGACAGGTCGCAACCGGCCACGTCCCAGCCGATGCGGCGGAACTGGTTCAGCATCTCGCCCGAGGCGCAGCCGATCTCATAGGCCTTGCCGGGCGCAAGACCGATATCGGCCACCAGCGACAGGAAGCGTTTGGCATGGCGGGCGGGCGGGGCGGCGCGCAGTTCTTGCGGCGCACCGAACAGTTCATAGGTGGCCACGCTTTGATAGTGATGCGCCATCACATCCGGCGCCACGGGCGGCCATTGCTGCAGGTGGCCGCAGGCGTTGCAGACCGCAAACGTGACGTCACAGGGAAGGGCGCGATTGATCAGCGCCAGGGATTGGGTCTGGATGACCTCCCGGTCGGCGCTCTTGCACAGCGCGCAAGTCATGTCAGGAAGCGGCAAACGCCGCCAGGTCGCCGGCGAAGCGCGGCATCACCGCGTCCCAGTCGCCGAACTTTTCCGGCCAATAGACGCGGGTGTTGGCGTACCAGGGGTAAGTGGCGGTGCCCAGCTGCGGCCAGCCCAGGCCGACCGACAGGTACCAGACTTCGGCGCCCACGGCCGCGGCGGTGTGCGCGGCAGCGGTGGGGGCGGAGATGACCAGGTCCAGCGCCTTGCACAGCGCGGCGGTGCCGTCGATATCGTCCTTCAAATCCAGGCCCGGAACCGAATGGATCTTGACGCCGAATTTTTCTTCAGCGCGGGCGATGTCGGGAGCGCTGTCGCCATACTGCAAATTGACGAACGTGATGCCCGGCGTCTTCAGCAGATCGCCCCAGGCGTCGATGGGCGAGAAATACTTGGCGCGCTTGCCGGTCATTAGCATGGAGCGCCAGCAGATGCCGACCTTCTTGCCGGGCAGGGCATCCATCTGCGCCTTGTAGTCCGCGATGCGCTTGTCGTCGGGGAACAGGAACTGCTTGTGGGGGAAGTCGGACAGGGACTTGCGGTAATATTGCAGGGCGCTGCCCATCGGCGCCCAATAGTCGGGCATGTTGTCCTTGATGAACGGCACCAGGCGCAGCGCCTTGTTGCCATTATCGTCGATCAGGGTGCGGTCGTCATAGGTGCCGACAAAAGCGCGCGGGAAGGAGCGCTGGTACAGCGGTACCATGCGCGGATCGACACAGATCTGCAGCTGGCCAGTCTCACCCACCGCCTCATAGGCATCGGGCAGGATGTTGGAGAACATGATCTCGTCGCCCAGGCCCTGTTCGCCCACCAGCAGCAGCTTTTTGCCGCGTACATCCTCGCCCTTCCACATCGGGGCGTTGATCATGTGGTGGAAATAGCAGCGGAAACGCTCATTGTTGCGGATTTCGTATTCGCGGAAGCCTTCCTCGATCTTGCCAAGGCCGATCAGGCAGATGCTGCGCGAATGCAGGGTCTCGATGCGCTCGGCCGGGTCGGTCACCAGCTCCATGGCGCGGTCATACGCCACCAGCGCCTTGTCCATCTGCGACAGGTGCTGATAGGCAAAACCCAGATTGTGATAGGCGCGGGCGAAGTTGGGCGCCAGGCGCGCGGCTTCTTCATAGAACACCAGGCTTTCCTCGGCGCGGCTGTTCTCGGCCAGCACGGTGGCCAGCGAATTCCACAGCATGGCTTCTTCGGGCATGCGGTACAGCGCGGCGCGCAGGGTTTCGATGGCTTCGTCCACCTGGCCCATGTCGCCCTGGACGCTGCCCAGATTGTTGTAGCCCAGCGGGGAGTCGGGCTGGGAAGCGATATAAAGCTGGAACATCTTGGCCGCGCCGTCGGTCAGCTTCAGGTTCCAGGCCGTCAGGCCCAGGTTGATCAGCAGCTCGGGATCCTCGGGGTCCAGTTCGAAGGCGCGCTCATAGGTCACCAGCGCCTTGTGCAGATGGCCCATGCGCTCCAGCGCCATGGCCAGCACGTGGAAGGCCTTGGAATTCTCCGGATCCGCCTCGGTGGCCTTCAGCGCCCACTGGCCGGCCTTGACGATATCGCCCTTGCGCCAGGTGCGGATGCCCCGCTTGAGGAAGGTATTGGAACGGTGGCGGGCCTTTTCCTTGACCACCTCGTTGACCAGCGCTTCCAGCTTGTCGATCGCCTCCAGGCGGGCATCGACGCCGGCGCGCATGTTCAGGGTCGGTTGGGGCAGGGCCTTGGCCATAATCGGGCTCTTTGAAAATTGGCCTTTATCAAAGCGGGTTATCGTTAATCACTCATGAACGAAATCATTCAAAAATGGGGTGTTCGCCGGGGTATTGTACTTTCGGCGATGTAAGTACATTGCTGGGACCCACCAATGAATCTCGCGGAACGCCTGGTCGAGACCGCCGAACATTTTGGACCCGTGCTGGCCACGGTGGACGGCTTCGACGTGATCGACTGCCGGGCCTGTGGTTTCCGCCACATCGATCCGCTGTTCAGCGATGAGGAGCTCAAGAAGTTCTACGATGGGGAGTTCTACGAAAAGGAACGCCCCGACTATTTCGCGCGCGCCGAGGCCGACAAGGCGTGGTGGATGCTGCGCTACCATCATTATTTCGAATTGCTGGAGGCGCACGCGCCCAAGCCCGGCCAAGCCCGCCGTCTGTTGGATATCGGCTCCGGCCCCGGCTACTTCCTGGAAGCGGGCAGGGATCGCGGTTGGGATGTGCTGGGCTTTGAACCGTCGCGCATCGCCGCCGAATACACCGCCGGCCGCGGCATCGCGGTGGTCAATGATTTCTTCTCGGCCGGCAAGGCGAAAGGCCGCGGATTGTTCGACGCGGTATCGATGAACCTGGTGCTGGAACATCTGCGCGATCCCATCGCGCTGGTGGAAGAGGCCAAGGCCATGCTGGCGCCGGGTGGACTGCTGTTCGTCTCCTCGCCCAATGATTTCAATCCGCTGCAGATGGTGCTGTGGCAAAAGATGGGCCTGAAGCCCTGGTGGGTGGTGCCCAAACATCACCTGAACTATTTCGACCATGAATCGGCCAGGCGCTTTTTCACGGCGCGCGGCCTCAAGACCCTTCACCAGGAAGGCAGTTATCCGCTGGAGAATTTCATCCTGTCGGGGCGCAATTATGTCGGCAACGATGTGGTGGGCCGCGCCTGCCATGCCGAGCGCAAGGCCTTCGAAACCGCGCTGTTCACCCACGACAAGGCGCAGATCAAGGCCCTGGCCAAATCCTGGATGGCGCAGGGCATCGGCCGTGAATTCATCATCCTGGGCCAGAAACCATGAAGGCATCCATGAAGACTGTCGCATTGATTCAGGCGCATCACTGCGGCTGGGCCGGCGCGCGCGATTTCTCCCTGTCACAGGTCGACGGCAAGCTTGCCATCGAAGAGGTGATTTTGCGGCTGCAATCCATGCCGCAGATTTCCGACATCGTCATCGCCGTGCCCGATGATCCGGGCAACCAGGTTTTCCGCGACATCGCGGGCGATCACGGCGTGCTTTGCCATTTTGGCAGCCGCGAGAATGTTCTGGAACGCATGATGGGCGCGCTGGACGCGGTGAGCGCCGATACCGCCGTGCATGTGATGGGGCAGCATTGCTTCATCGACACCGCGCTGCTGGGTGACATGCTGGCCTTCCTGGACCAGACGGGCGCCAGTTTCGTGTCGCTGCCCGACGCGTTCACACCCTATTTCGCGGGCAAGATCTATCGCCGCAGCGTGCTGGACAAGGCCGCCGCGACAATCGCCGCCGCGCCGGACCAGGCGATGAACCTGGCGCGCTTCGCCGCCTTCATCGAGAACAACCGCGCGCTGCTGGGCGCGCGGGTCTATGAAAAGACGCCCAAATATGACCGCGATTTCCTGCTCAAGGTGCGCGAGCAGGCGCTGCAGATTTTCGCCGACGACCGCATGCATGTGGATGCCGGAGAGGCCAGCAAGGTCACCAACGGCCTGTTCGAGAGCTATGAATTCGCACAGGGCCAGTTCGGCGCGGACGACCGGGTGCTGGATATCGCCTGCGGCGACGGCTACGGCTGCCGCATCCTGGCGCAAAAGGCCGGCCAGGTGCTGGGCGTGGACATCAACCAGCCCCTGATCGCCGCCAACCAGCAGAACAACACGGTTGCCAATATCGCCTACGATGTCGCCGACTGCTTCGCGCTGTCGCTGCAGGACGGCGCGGTGACCGGCGTCACCGCCATGGAACTGATCGAGCACCTGCCGGTGGACAAGGTGGACCAGTTCGTCAGCGAAGTGCGCCGCGTGATCGTTCCGGGCGGCAGCTTTGTCTGCTCCACGCCGCAGAACAGCGATGGCGACATCCCGGTGGTGCCCTGGCACGTCAAGGAATATTCGGTGTCCGAACTGCGCGCCATCCTGGAGCGTCATTTCGGCAGCGTGAAGATCCTGTCCTCCAAATCCGGCGGCCGCCTCAGCGAAGATTGCGACAGCGGCCAGAAAATGGTTGCCCTATGCCGCTAGTCGAACCCGCCATTCCCCAGGCGCAACCCGTGCGCGAAGTGCTGGGCGCCGACCTGGTACTGGACGCCTTCCTGCGCCACCAGGTCAGCCATGTCTTCATCTATCCCGGCGGCACCATCGCGCCAATCCTGGACCGCATCGAGAAGCGCTCGAAGATCCAGATCGTCTGTCCCCGCACCGAGCAGGGCGCCGGCTATGCCGCGCTGGGCTTTGCCCGCATGACCGGCCAGACCGGCGTGTTCATGGTGACATCCGGTCCCGGTGTGACCAATGCGGTGACACCGATTGCCGACGCCTATTACGACAATGTCCCCATGGTGGTGATCACCGGCCAAGTCGGGACCGGTGACATGCGCGGCAACTTGCCCATCAAGCAGCGCGGCTTCCAGGAAGTGGATACGGTCGATCTGATGAAGCCGGTGACCAAGGCCGCGTTCATCGTGAAAGACATCGCAACCCTCGCGGATGTGATGGAACAGGCCTTCTTCCTGGCGCGCAGTGGCCGCCAGGGCCCTGTGCTGGTGGATCTGCCGATGAACATCCAGCGCGGCACCATTGCCGCGCCCGGTGTGATCGAAAATCGCACCGAAGTGGTGCCGTTCGTTCCTGCCGACAAGATCGAAACCCTGGCCCAGTGGCTCGCCGAAGCCGAACGGCCCGTGATTTTGGCCGGCGGCGGCGTCATCGCCGCCGGTGCCTGGGACGAGCTCCGCGCCCTGGCTGATCGTCATCGCATTCCGGTGACCATGAGCATGCCGGGAATGGGCGCCTATCCCTCGCAGGGCGAGCTGTCACTGGGGATGTGCGGTTATGCCGGCAGCCAGTATGCCAACATGGCGATGTACAAGTCCGATTTGCTGATCGGCATCGGCACCACCTTTCACCTGCGCCAGACCGGCAGCCTGCCCGACAAGACGGTGGAGAAGGGCCGCATTGCCCGCATCGACCTCGATATGAACGAGCTGAACCACAGCCGGGTGCCGCTGGACCTCTCCATCAACGCCGACGCCCGCGCCGCTCTTACGGCGCTGGACCGCGCTTTGCCAAAACCTTCGGGCAAGACCGGCCGCTGGATGGCCCAGATCGCCGCCTGGAAAAAGCAATATGCGCTGGTCACCGGCAAGCCTGGCGCGCTGCCCAAGCCGCAGGATGTCATCATCGCGGTGAACGAAGCGGTGCAGGGCGGCCCGGTGATCGCCACCACCGGCGTCGGCCAGCATCAATGCTGGGTGCCGCGCCATTTTGATTTCGATGCGCCGGAGAGGGTGCTGCTGACGTCTTCGGGCCATGGCACCATGGGCTTTGATTTGCCCGCCGCCATCGGCGCTAAGATTGCGCGCCCGGACGCGTGCGTGATCTGCTTTGTCGGCGACGGCAGCCTGCAGATGAATATCCAGGAACTGGCCACCATCGCCGAGCGCAATCTCGACATCAAGATTGTAGTGCTGGACAACCATGCCTTGTCCATCGTGGCGCAGTTCCAGCGCCAGAACTGGAAGTCCCATCCCACCACCGGCGACAAGTTTAACCCCGATTTCGCCGCCATCGCCCGGGCCTATGGCATTGAAGCGGTGTCGATCGATACGGCGGACGGCATGGCGGGCAAGATCGCCGATGCCATGTCGCGCAAGGGCGCGGTGCTGATCCATTGCCAGGTCGATCCCACCGAAGACCTGCTGCCCATGCTGCTGGGCGGCAAGACGCTGGACGACATGTCCACCGAATGGTCATTTTGAAATGGCAGAGCGGCCGAAACTGGCGCTGGTGACGGGAGCGGGCAGCGGCATTGGCCGCGCCGCGGCACTGGCACTGCTGGATGCCGGCTACCGCGTAGCCTGCGGTTATAATTCCAACCGCGCCGGCGCCCAGAAACTTCAGGATGCCTTTGCCGGGGCGCTGGCCGTCAAGATCGATATCGCCAGCCGCGCCTCCGTCAAGCGCGCCGTCGCCACGGCGAAAAAGCATTTCAAGGCCGACATCGCCATCGCGGTGAACAACGCCGCGCTGGTGCAGGAAAAGCCGTTCGAAAAACTCACGGACGCCGACTGGGACCGCATGCTGGCGGTCAATCTGCGCGGCGCCTTCATCGTGGCGCAGGAAGCCCTGCCGGGCATGCTGGCCAGGAAGTGGGGCCGCATCATCAACATCACCTCCATCGGCGGGCAATGGGGTGGCATGCGCCAGGTCCATTACGCCGCCGCCAAGGCTGGGCTGATCAACCTGACCCATTCGCTGGCCCGTCTGTATTCGGCCTCCGGCGTCACCGCCAACGCCATCGCGCCGGGGCTGGTGGCGACCGACATGATCGCCAAGGAGCTGAAATCCAAGGCCGGCAAGCAGAAGGCCGCCGCCATACCGGTCGGCCGCATCGCCGAACCGGAAGAGATCGCCGCCGGCGTGCTGTACCTGGCCTCCGATGGCGCCGCCTACGTCACCGGCCAGACCCTCAACATCAATGGCGGGATGTTGATGTCATGAAGACGTTGCTCATCCTGGGCGCCGGCAAGGAACAGGTCGCCGCCATTGCCGCCGCCAAATCCAAGGGCATCCGCACCGTCGTGCTGGACATGAACGCCAAGGCCGATGGCCGCGCCCTGGCGGATGAGTTTCACCTGGTCAGCACCCGCGACAGGGACGCCATCCTGAATTTCGTGAAGACCTATCCATCCAAAATCGACGGCGTGATGACCATCGCCAGCGACATTCCCCACATGGTCGCCGCGGCGGGCGAGGCGCTGGGCGTGCGCCATATCCCGGTGACGGTGGCTGAACTGTGCGTCCACAAGCTGCACATGAAGGAAAAGCTGCGCGCGGCGGGCGTGAACGTGCCGCTGTTCGCGCGCATCTCCAGCCTGGCCGACCTGGAGGCCTTCATCGCCAAATCCGGTTTTCCCATCGTCATCAAGCCGGTGGACAATTCCGGCGCCCGCGGCGTGCAGCGCCTGACCGCCGAGATGGATATCGCGGCGGCCTTTCACTATTCGCGCAGCTTTGCCTATTCGGGTGAGGTGATCGCGGAACAGTTCATCTCCGGCCTGCAGATCAGTACCGAAGGCCTGTTCCATGACGGCAAGTTCCATTGCACCGGTTTTGCCGACCGCAACTACACAAGGCTGGATGATGCCGTGCCCTTCATGGTTGAAGATGGCGGCGATATTCCAACTGTCCTGAATGCTGCCGACAAGCAGGCCGTGGAAGTGGAATTCGAAAAGGCGGCGCGCGCCCTGGGGATCGACTGGGGTCCGGCCAAGGGCGACATGATCTTTGGCGATGATGGCAAGCCCTATGTGATCGAAATCGCGGCGCGCCTGTCGGGCGGCAATTTCTGTTACGACAAGGTGCCATGGTCCACCGGCGTGGACATCGTCGATATCCTGGTCGACATGGCGGTGGGCAACCCGGTCGATCCGGCGCGTTTCACCCCGACCCGCAACCTGGCGACTTCGCAGCGCTATTTCTTCCCCACCCCGGGCACCATCCGCGAAATCCGCGGGTTGCCCGCCGCACAGGGCGCCGATCACATCCGCAAGGTGGATGTCTGGGCGCGACCCGGCGATGCTGTCGCCACCCTGGAGAACCATCCGTCCCGCGTCGGCTATGTCATTTCCTGCGCCCCCACCCGCGAAGAGGCGGTGGCGGCGGCGGAACGTGCCGTGGCGAATGTCGAATTCCTGACAGAGGCCTGACATGGTCAAATTCATCGCCGAAGTTTCCAGCAACCATGCCCAGGACCTGGATCGCTCCATCGCCTTTGTCGATGCCGCCGCCCAGGCCGGCTTCGATGCGGTGAAATTCCAGCTGTTCCGCGTGGCACAACTGTTCGCGCCGGAAATCCTGGCCAAGAGCCCGCAGCACAGGAAGCGTGTTGCATGGGAGCTGCCGCTGGAGCATTTGGCGCCGCTGGCCAAGCGGTGCCAGGAAAAGGGCGTGGAGTTTTCGTGCACGCCTTTTTACCTGGAAGCCGTCAAAGAACTTGAGCCGTATGTCGCCTTCTACAAGGTGGCGTCCTATGAGCTGCTCTGGAACGACCTGCTGAAGGCCTGCGCCAAGACCGGCAAGCCAGTGATCATCTCCACCGGCATGGCGATCATGCCCGAGATCAAGGCTGCCGTGTCCACGCTGGAACAGGCCGGCGCCAAAGACGTCACCGTCCTGCACTGTGTTTCCGCCTATCCCTCACCGCCGGAACAGTCGAACCTGTCGGCCATCGAGGCGATCCGCAAGGCCACCGGGGCCAAGACGGGCTGGTCGGATCATTCGCGCAGCCCCGCCGTAATTGAACGCGCTGTGCATCACTGGAACGCCGAGACGATCGAGCTGCACCTGGACCTGGACGGCACGGGCGAGGAATACCATACCGGCCATTGCTGGCTGCCGGACGAGATTGCGCCTGTGATTGCCCGTATCCGTCAGGCGCTGACCGCCGATGGCCGGGGCTTCAAGGAGCCGGTGCCGGCCGAACTGCCCGACCGGGAATGGCGCGCCGATCCGGCCGATGGCCTGCGCCCCTTCAGGCACGTGCGCGAAAGCTGGGCGCCGGCTTAGATGCGCTCGCCCGTCGTCGCCGTCATCCAGGCACGCATGGGCTCCTCGCGCCTGCCAGGGAAGGTGCTGATGCCGGTCGCCGGTCAGCCGCTTCTGTGGCACATCATTCACCGGCTGGGACAATGCCGCACCGTGGACCAGGTAGCTGTCGCCACGTCCACGGATGCTTCCGACGACCCCATTGAAGCCTTCTGCGCGGGGCTGGGCGTCACCTGCGTGCGTGGGCCGTTGCAGAACGTGCTGGAACGCTACCGCCTGGCGGCCGAAGCCACTGGCGCGAGCACCCTGCTGCGCATCACGGGCGATGCGCCGCTGATCGATCCGGGTCTGATCGATTATCTGGTGGAAAGCCTTGGCGACAACGACTTCGTGCAGCTGCAGGAAGGCGCGCTGTGCGCCCATGAAGGAGCCGATGTTTTCTCCCGCCGCGCCCTGGACTGGCTGGTCAACCATGCGGGCCAGGACGAGATCGCCCGCGAGCATGTCACCAGCTATTTCAAGCGCCGCACCGATGCGGTCAAGACGGTGCATGTGCCGGCTTATCCGCCGCTGGAGCGGCCGCTGCCCTATCACATCAGCATCGACCAGCAAGCCGACCTGGACATGCTGTGCGCCGTCTATGACCGGCTGGGCGCGGGGGCCGGGGAAGCCCGCCTTCCCGACGTTCTAAGCCTGCTGGACAGCGATTCTGAACTTCGCGCCATCAACGCCCATGTCCGCCAGAAGCCGCTCACCGAAGTGGAACGGGTGGCCGGTGCAGGGCGCCTGGGCATCGGTACGGTCCAGTTCGGCCAAGCCTACGGCATTTCCAACCTGCGCGGACAGGTGCCCTTGGTGGAAGCGCGCGCCATCCTGGCGCGGGCAGCGCGAGCCGGCATGGGCCTGTTGGATACTGCCGCCAATTACGGGGAAGCCGAGCAGGTGTTGGCCCAGCTGGACACCAGCGCCTTTCGCATTGTCACCAAGACCATCAGCGTGAGCCAGGGGGTGGAGGCCGTGATCGCCCGCGCCCGACAGTCTGTGGCGACCCTGGGGCGCGTCGACCTGCTGCTGGTGCATGCGGTGTCGGACCTGCTGGGGCCCGATGGCGAAGCGCTATGGAACGCGCTGCGGCGATTGAAGGACGAGGGCGTTGTCGGCGGCATCGGCATCTCCGCCTATGTCGTGGATGATCCGGCTGCGCTGGCGGCGCGTTTCAAGCCCGACGCCATGCAGGTGCCGTTCAGCCTGCTGGACCAGCGGCTGCTGCAAGATGGCTCGCTGGACCGGCTGAAGGATCTGGATGTGGAAGTCCATGCCCGCTCGGTCTTCCTGCAAGGGCTGCTGTTCCTGGAAAGCTTGCCCGACAATCTGCGCGCGGCTGGGCCGCTGCTGGCGTCCGTGCGGCAGCGCATCGCTGCTTCCGGCGCTACGCCGCTGGCCGCCGCTCTGGGCTTTGTCCTGTCGCGGCCCGAGGTAGATGTGGCGGTGACCGGCGTCACCTCTGTGAAAGAGCTGGAAGAAATCCTGGCGGCCGCGACCGCGCCCTTGCCGCAACTCGACTGGTCCAGCTTTGCGCTGGACGATGCGCGGCTGCTGACCCCATCGCTCTGGTAGCTAGTTCAACAAGCCCGCGACATGATCGGCAATGGCCAGGGATGATGTCAGGCCCGGCGACTCCATGCCGAACAGGTTGACCAGCCCGGGCAGCCCATGCGCCGCCGGTCCATCGATGCGAAAATCCGCCGCCGGCTGGCCCGGGCCCGACAGCTTGGGCCGCACACCGGAATAATCCGGGGTCAGCATTTCGGCCGTCACGCCGGGCCAATATTCGGCAATGCGCGGCGCAAAGGCGGCGGCGATGCCCGGCGACACGGTATAATCGATGTCGGCGGGATCATTGCTTGCCAGCCATTCGACATTGGGGCCAAAGCGAGCGCGCCCTCCCATGTCCAATGTCACATGCACGCCCAGCCCGCCCGGCTCCGGCACCGGATAGACCAAATGGGTGAAGGGGCTCTTCGCGGACAGGCTGGCGTAGCTGCCCTTGGCCAAAACCAGCTGCGGGACGTCGCGCAGGCCCTCGATGCGGGATGCCACCTTCTGCGCCCACAGGCCGGCGGCATTGACCACGATGTGCGCTTCCAGCGCGATCTCTTCGCCTTCGCTGTCCACCGACAGGGACCAGCCATCGCCGCTGCGTGTCACGCGTTTTACTTCGCTGCTGCGCACCAGGGTTCGGTCGCCCAGTAGCGCCAGCATGTATTGATGGCTGTCGATGATGCCGGTGGAGGGCGAGAACAGGCCTTCATCAGCTTTGACCTGCGGCTCCAGCACCGCGATATCCGAAGCAGTGAGGGGCCTCAGGTCATCCACCCCATTGTCCGCCGCGGCTTTGGCGATGGCGGCCAGCTGGGCTTCCTGGCCCGTGTTGGCCACGATCAGCTTGCCCAGCCTTTTGTGCGGCACGCCATGGCTGGTGCAGAATTCATACAGCATCTGCTTGCCCGTCACGCACAGCCGCGCCTTCAGCGAACCTTGCGGGTAATAGATGCCGGCATGGATCACCTCGCTGTTGCGGGCGCTGGTTTCCATGCCGATATGTTCGTTCTTTTCCAGGATGATGGTGTCATGGCCGTCCTGGGCCAGCCGGCGGGCGATGGCCAGTCCGACCGCGCCCGCGCCAATCACCACCGCATCGGTCTCGAACTTTTCCATGGATGCGGTTCTGCCGCGAAATCGCGGCGGCGGCAATGCTTGTCTCGGCCCATCTTTTATGACGCTATGCGGCCATGTTTTTCACGATTTCCAAGCTGTTCTGGATGCTGGCGGCGCCCAGCCACTGGCTGGGGGCGCTGGTGCTGGCCTGTGCCCTGTGCCTGGCGCTGGGCCGTGTGCGCATCGCCCGCATTTTGGCGCTGCTGGCGGCGCTACTGTTGCTGGTGGCGGGAGTGCTGCCGGTCAACTCTTATATCCTGCACGATCTGGAGAACCGCTATCCGCGTCCGGCCTGGCCGGCGCATGTCGATGGCATCCTGATCCTGGGGGCGGGTTACAACACCCATGTGCTGCGCGCCCGCCATGCTCCTGCCAGCAACAGTGCCGCCTATCGCCTGACCGAGGCTTATGGTGCCGCGCGTCATTATCCGGACGCCAAGGTGGTATTCAGCGGCGGCTCGGGCGCGCTGGGCGGCACGGACTGGTCGGAAGCGGAAAGTGCGCGCTATGTCCTGCTCCAGCTGGGTCTGGATCCCAAACGCCTGGTGCTGGAAGCGCGCTCACGCAACACCGACGAGAATATCCGTTTCTCCAAAGAGATGGTGAAGCCGAAACCCGGCGAGACATGGCTGCTGGTCACCTCCGCCGTTCACATGCCGCGCGCCATGGCCATCGCGCGCAAGAATGACTGGCCGATGGTGGCCTGGCCCAGCGACTACATCACCGGCCCGGAAATCGGCGGCATGGATTTCAACATCGGTCCCAACCTCGCCATCACCGATTTTGCGGTGCACGAAGCCATCGGCGTGTGGGCTTACCGGCTCACCGGAAAATCGAAATAGTTCCCGGCTTTGTTCCGTGTGGTTCCGCAGGAACATCTGCAACTTCTTTTCGCGCCTCCGGTTTATCTCCTGCACATCCACACAGGAGAAGCAGAATGAAATTCCTCACTCTCGTGGCGATCGCCGCGCTGACCGCCACCCCGGTGCTTGCTGATCCCGTCGCGCGGGAACAGGCCAAGGCCGATCTGCATCAGGCCAAGTCGGACGCCATGAAGGCCCAGATGCAGAAGGAAGATGCCCAGGTGGAAGCCAACGCCAACGCCGCCGATGCGGCCAGCGCGCAGCTTCAGGCCAACGCCGCCAAGGCCAACGCCAGCGCTTCGCAGGCCCAGGCCGATACGGCGCAGGCCACGGCGGCCGATGCGGCTGCCGCCCAGGCGAGCAATGCACAGGCCAAGGCCGATGTATGACGACCGCCGAGCGCCAATGCGCTGGACCGCGCCCGCGGCTGCCCGCGCCGAAGTCCGCGCCAACTAACGTGATATTATAAAAGCAAGAAGCCCGCCGAAGCGGGTCGCGCCGCGAGGCCCTCGCATTGCTCGGGTTCGCGGTCGCTCTATCCTGTCCGCAAGTAGCGAACAGCTTCGTCGCGGCCGAACAGATAGAGCAGCACCCGCAAGGCTTCGCCGCGCGTGGATTTCAGGTCGGATCGCGCGACAGCACCAGCCGCGCATCGTCATGGGCCACCGCCAACAGGTCGGCATGGGCGGCCGGGTCGGCCATGCGGAATTCCTCCATGCCGCTTTGCCGCTTGCCCAGCACTTCGCCAGGACCTCGCAGGCGCAAGTCTTCCTCGGCAATGACAAATCCGTCATCGGTGTCGCGCATCGTCTTCAGACGCGCCTTGGCGGTCTGGCCCAAGGGTTCGTGCCACAGCAGGATGCAGCTGGACTTGCCGCTGCCGCGCCCCACCCGGCCGCGTAATTGATGCAGCTGGGACAGGCCAAGCGCTCGGCATGCTCCACCACCATGATGGTGGCTTCGGGCACGTCCACGCCCACTTCGATCACGGTGGTGGCGACCAGCAATTGTGTTTCGCCGGCCTTGAAGGCGGCCATGGCGGCGTCGCGTTCGGCGGCTTTCATCTTGCCGTGCACCAGGCCGACATTCAGACCCAGCGCCTGGCGCAGCATCACGGCGCGGTCCTGGGCGGCGGCCAGGTCGATCTTTTCGGATTCCTCCACCAGCGGGCACACCCAATAGGCGCGGGCGCCCCGGTCCAGCGCGGTCCTCATATGGGTGATCAGGTCGTCCATGCGGGCAGCGCCCATCACCCGGGTCTCCACCGGTTTGCGGCCCGGTGGACGGCCGGTAATGCGCGATACATCCATGTCGCCATAGGCCGTCAGCGCCAGGGTGCGCGGGATTGGGGTGGCGGTCATCACCAGCACGTCAGCGGAGCTTTGTTGATTTTTTTGGCCTTTCGACTGCAACTGCATGCGCTGATGCACGCCGAAGCGGTGTTGTTCGTCCACCACTGCCAGCCCCAGATCCTTGAACGTCACGTCGTCTGAAAACAGGGCATGGGTGCCCACCAATATGTCGATCTCGCCGGCGGCCAGCCTGGCCAGGGTGGCCTCCCGTCCCGCGCCTTTTTCACGTCCCGTCAAACAGGCCAGCCGCACGCCAGCGGCCGCCGCATAGGGTTCCAGCGATGCCAGGTGCTGGCGTACCAGCAGTTCGGTGGGCGCCATCAGCGCCGTCTGCAAACCGTCTTCCACCGCCTTCAGCATCGCCAGCAAAGCCACCACGGTCTTGCCCGATCCGACATCGCCCTGCAGCAGCCGCAGCATGCGTTTTTCGGACGCCATATCCTGTTCGATTTCCGCCAGGGCCGAAAGCTGCGGATCGGTCAGGGTGAAGGGCAGGGCGGCGATGGCGGCGGCTTTCAATTTTCCGGTGCCGCTGATCACCCGGCCTTTTCCCCCGCGCAGATTGGCGCGGATCAGCAGCAAGGCCAGCTGGTTGGCCAAAAGCTCGTCATAGGCTAGCCGTTGCCGCGCCGGCGTGGCGGGCGAAAGATCGCTGTCATGTTCGGGCCCATGCGCCATGGCCAGCGCGGTATCGAAGCCGTGCCACTTGCGCTGCTTCACGAATGCGGGGTCCTGCCATTCGGGCATCTGCGGCACTTTTTCCAGCGCCCCGCGCACCGCCTTGGCCATGGGACGCGCCGTTAGGCCTTCGGTGA
>JAXMEA010000012.1:0-96725 GCA_046348525.1 Alphaproteobacteria bacterium
CCATGACCGGTAAATTTGGTACCCGCCGCGCCGAACTGACCGGGCAGATTGCCGATGCGCTGCTGGACCAGGGCGTGGCGCTGATCCCGCTTCGCGACATGGCGGGGATGCTGGGCACGTCCGACCGGATGTTGCTCTATTATTTCGACACCCAGGCTGGTCTGGTTACGGCAGTATTGTCCTGCCTGTCGGAGCGGCTTTCCCAGCGGCTGGACCGGGCGCTGCCAGACAAGCCGCTGCCGCCGGCGCTGCTCTTGAAGAAGCTGATGATGGTGATGGCGCAACCGGACATCGCCCGGACCTTGCGGGTGTGGGCCGATGTCTCGGCGCGCGGCGCGCGGGGCGAGGTGCCGTTCGAAGCATTCTCCCGTGCCGCCGTATCGCGCTGGACGGACTGGATCGAGAAGCGGCTGGAGATGAAAGATCGCGCCCTGCGCCGCAAGACCGCAACCGCGATGCTGGTGGTGGTGGAAGGCGTGCGCATGATCGAACTGGCCGCCCCCGGCACCACCAAGGGGGCGGCTTCCCTGCTGGGAGAAGCGTTCGTGCGTTAACGGCGGCGGGCGTCGGCGACGGCCTTGGGGAAGTCGATGGCCGCCGATTCCGAGTTCATCAGCTTGCCACCCACGATGAAGGCCGGCGTCTGAAACACGCGGATGCCGCGCGCCAGGTTGAAGTTGGCGATGATTTCGTCGGAGATTTCCGGCGCGGTCATGTCCTTGCGCAGGCGGGCGATATCCAGGCCCGACGCCCTGGCCATGTCGAAGATGTCGGCTTCCAGCAGCTGGCCGCGGAAGTTCATCATCGCCTCATGGAAGGGCCGATACTTGCCCTGGCGCACCGCCGCCAGCGCCGCGCGGGTGGCGATCATGGACTGGGGCGTCAGGATGGGAAATTCCTTCAGCACCAGCTTCACCTTGCGGTCGGACTTGAGCAGGGCTTCCAGCCGGGGCTCGACCGCCTTGCAATAGGGGCAGGCATAATCGAAGAATTCCACGATCACCACGTTGCCTGCCGGATTGCCCAGCACGGGCGAGGCGGAAGCATTTTCCAGCAGCTGCTGGCGCGCCGCGATTCGCTGCTCCACGTCCTGAATTCGCTGGGCTTCCAGCTTGCGGGCATAGGCCTGCTCGATGGCCGCTTTGTTGTCCGCCAGCGCCGCCGTGCAGGCGCCCAGGAAAATCAAGCTGGCAGCCAGGACCCTGCGCATCACCGGTCCACGAAGGGATCTTGCACCATGATGGTGTCGTCGCGGTCGGGACTGGTGGACAGCAAGGCCACGGGGGCGCCGATCAGTTCTTCCACCCGCTTGACGTATTTGATGGCATTGGCGGGAAGCTGGGCCCAGCTGCGGGCACCGGCGGTGGTGTCCTTCCAGCCTTCCATGGTTTCATAGATCGGCTTCAGCCGCGCCTGCAGGTTGGCGTCGGCCGGCAGGTAATCGATGCGCTGGCCGTCCAGTTCATAGGCGACGCATATGTTGATCTGTTCAAAACCGTCCAGCACGTCCAGCTTGGTCAGGGTGATGCCGTCCACACCGCCCGTGACGCAGGTCTGGCGCACCAGCACGCTGTCGAACCAGCCGCAGCGGCGCTTGCGCCCCGTGACGGTGCCAAATTCATGGCCGCGCTCGCCCAGTTTTTCGCCGGTGGCATCCTTCAGTTCGGTGGGGAAGGGGCCTTCGCCCACCCGCGTGGTGTAGCTTTTGACGATGCCCAGCACCGTGCCGATGGCGCGAGGCGAAACACCGGCGCCCGCCGCCGCCTGGCCCGCCACCGTGTTGGACGAGGTGACAAAGGGATAGGTGCCATGGTCGATGTCCAGCAGCACCGCCTGGGCGCCTTCGAACAGGATGCGCTTGCCGGCCTTGCGCGCGGCGTCCAGCTCACGCCAGGACGAACCCAGGAACGGCGCGATTTTCGGCGCGATCTCGTTGAGGGATTTCAGCAGGGCGGCGGCGTCAACTTCCGCAGCGCCGAAACCGCGGCGCAGGACATTGTGGTGCGCCAGCAGCCGTTCGATCTTGCCGGGCAGGGTGGCGGGGTCTTTCAAATCGATGGCGCGGATGGCGCGGCGGCCGACCTTGTCTTCATAGGTCGGGCCGATGCCGCGCTTGGTGGTGCCGATCTTCTGGCTGGCCGCTTCCTCGCGCAGGGCGTCCAGCTCGCGGTGCAGCGGCAGGACCAGGCATGCATTCTCGGCCAACACCAGCACGTCGGGGGTGATCTGCAATCCGGCAGCGCCGATCTTGGCGATTTCTTCCAGCAGCGACCACGGGTCCACCACCACGCCATTGCCGATGATGGAGCGCTTGCCCTGGATCACGCCGGACGGAAGAAGCGATAATTTATAGGTCTTGTCGCCCACCACGATGGTGTGGCCGGCATTGTTGCCGCCCTGGAAGCGCACCACCATGTCGGCGCGGTTCGACAGCCAGTCGATGATCTTGCCTTTGCCTTCGTCGCCCCACTGGGCGCCGATCACCGTGACGTTGGACATGCGAAAACCCGTACCCCTGCTGCTCAACCCATGGGGAGCCACGGGCACGGTGGCGGCTTATAGCAGCTAAGCGCCGGGGTGTAAGGGCAAAGGTGCCGCAGGAAACGGAAAATAACGAGGAATCTCAGTAAAATACGTCGTATTCCACAGTTATGACCTCGCCGCTGTCCTGGTCTATCAGCAGCGCATCGCTGCCCACGCGCACCCAGACCGCGCCATAGGGCGGAGGCGGCAGGTCATAAGCGTCATAGTCATACAGCCAGTAATCGCGCGCCCAGAAGGCCGAGGGCAGGAATTCGCCGAAGGTCCAGCGATGGTCGTACCAGCCGGCGGGGCGGCGATATTGCGGGCCACGGAAACGGCGCTGGGCATGGAAGTTGCGGTGATAGTCGCGGAAATTGCTGAAGTCGTGGCGCTGGCGGTTGTAGCCGCCGCGATTGTCGTAACCGCGATTGCCATAGCCACGATTGTCGTAACCGCGATTGTCGCGGCCCTGCCAGTTGCCACGGTCATTGCGGCCGCGGTCGCGATTGACGTCGCGCCCCTGTTGCTGGGGCTGGGCGGTATTGGCGGGCGGGCGGTCGTAATGGCCCTGGCCGGGAACGCGCGTGCCCTGGGGCGCCATGCTTTGGCCGTTGGGCGGGGTGCCCTGCGGTACCTGGTTGGTGAAGCTGGTGGGGCCGCCATTGCCGCCGCGTTGCGGTTGCGGTTGGGGCTGAGGTTGGGCTTGGGGCTGCGCGCCGGCCGGCGGATGATCGTAATGCCCCTGGCCCGGGACACGGCGCTGGCCATCGGGCTGGGCAAGTGCCGGTGGGGCCAGAAAAGCCAGGGCGGCGGCGGTCAGCAACAAATTGCGCATCGCATATTCCTGAAAATAGCTTGGGTATAACCGATGGTGACGGTTTGGGTTCCCTGTGTGCAACCTTAAGGTCACGGGATGAGCGACTTTTCCATCCGCACAGCCACCTTGTCAGATGTACCCGCGATCGTGGCGCTGCTGAAAGAACTGGCAGGCTATGAAAAGCTGCAGGACAACTTCCTGCTGGATGAAGCCTCCGCGGCGCGCGACATGCTGGGTGCGGCCTGTCACAGCGAGCTGGTGTTCGTGGATGGCGCGGCGGTTGGGATCGCCGCCTGGTTCTGGATCTACAAGAGTTTCGGCGCGGCGCGCGGCCTCTATGTCGAGGACCTGTATGTGCAGCCTGCCTTTCGCGGCAAGGGACTTGGCCGGGCCCTGCTGAAGCATCTGGCGGCAAAGGCGCTCGGCGCAGGCGGTTTCATGGAATGGCGGGTGCTGGACTGGAATGCGCCTTCGATCGCATTCTATCAAAGCCTGGGCGCGGGGCCGCGCGACAGCTGGATCAATTACCGCCTGACGGGCGACGCGCTGAAAAGGCTGGCGGCATGAGCGAGATCGTTTTGGTCGTGGCCATCGCCGACAATGGCGTCATTGGCAAGGATGGCGGCATTCCCTGGCATATCAGCGAGGACCTCAAGCGCTTCAAGGTGCTGACCATGGGCCATACCATAGTGATGGGCCGTAAGACCTGGGACTCGCTGCCCAGGAAGCCGCTGCCCGGACGGGTGAATGTTGTTGTGACGCGGCAGCAGGATTGGCGCGCGGAAGGGGCGGTGACCGCCTCTTCCCTGGGGCAGGCGACGGCAGGCACCTCCGGCACCGTGATGATCATCGGCGGCGCGGAAATTTATGAGCGCGCCTTGCCGCTGGCCTCGCGTATCGAGCTGACCGAAGTGCACAGGGCGTTCGATGGTGACGCGCGGTTCGAACTGAACCGCACCGGCTGGACCGAAACCGCGCGCGAAAGCCACGTTACGCCGGATGGATTGCGCTACAGCTACGTCACCTTGACACGCTAGCTACTCGATTACGATTTTCGGTGCAGGCTTGCTGGCGGTTTCCAGCGAGGCGGCCACTTTCTTGGCCAGATCCAGGAAGGCTTTCGCTTCCGGCCCATCGGGTTCCAGAACGCTGACAGGCGTGCCGGCGTCGGAGGTTTCGCGGATGCGCGGCACCAGCGGGATTTCCCCAAGGAAGGGCACGCCCAGCTTTTCTGCCGTTTCGCGCGCGCCGCCATGGCCGAAGATGGCGTGCGACGTGCCGCAATCGGGGCAGGTGAACATGGACATGTTTTCCACCACGCCCAGGATCGGCACCTGGGTCTTGTTGAACATGGCGATGCCCTTCTTGGCATCGATCAGGGCGATGTCCTGTGGCGTGGACACGACAACCGCGCCCTTCAGCGGCACGCGCTGGGCGATGGTCAGCTGCGCATCGCCGGTGCCCGGCGGCATGTCCAGCACCAGCACGTCCAACGGCGCCCAGGCCACATCGGTCAGCATCTGCGACAGGGCGCTTTGCACCATGGGGCCGCGCCAGATCATGGCTTCGTCTTCCTTGACCAGAAATCCGATGCTCATGGTCTTCAGGCCATGACGCTCGATGGGCAGCAAGGTGTTGCCGGTGCTGCCCGGCTTTTCGGTGATGGCCAGCAGGCGCGGCAGCGACGGCCCGTAAATGTCCGCATCCAGCAATCCGACCTTCAGGCCCAGCCGCGACAGCGATAGCGCCAGGTTGACCGCGACGGTCGATTTGCCGACACCGCCTTTGCCGCTGGCCACGGCGATGATGTTCTTGACCCCCGGCAGTCCTGCCGGCCCGGCGGGCGGCTGGCGCGGCGCGGCGGCGGCGCGCTTGGAGGCATGGGCGTGGCTGTGATCGTGCCCGGCATGATCGTTATGGGCGTGCGGGTGATCTTCATGGGCGGTCAGTACCGCGGTGACGGACTTCACGCCCTTCACCCCCAGCACCATCGCTTCGCAGATCTTGCGCAGGGGCTCGGACTGCGGCCCGCGCCCGGCCGGCACTTCCAGCACGAAACCGACATTGCCGTCTTTGACGACAAGGCCCTGGATCATGTCCTGCTGGACAACGGTGCGGCCGCTGACCGGGTCGATCACCTGGTCCAGGGCGCGCAAGACTTCTTCGCGGGTGGCGCTCATGGCAGGGGTATAGCCCCCGCGCCGGTCAAAAACTAGGCGGAGAAGACCTTGTGCACGACGCGGCCATTCATCACCAAAAGGACGACATCGGCCGACCAGTGGCCACCTGCGATGCGCGCAAGGCCCGTGGGCTTGCGGCCGGGATGGAAGGCATATCCGGTGCAATAGTCCGCGGCGCGGATACAGGCCTGCACAACAGGGTTCGCATGGTCCGGGCCGGCAAAACGGCGCGCGATGTTCGAAGGCGACAGGATTTCGACATGGGCGGTATCGAAGCCCAGGTTGGCCAGGTCCTGCGCCTGGGTCATGCCGGGAACGACCTGGCCATAAGCTTCCGTCACCTGGTCATAGTTCTGGAAGGGCGCGGCAGCGGCCTGCTGGGGGGGGAAGAAGCCGCCGCAGACGGCCAGCAGTACCAAGCTGCCGGATGCCAGCAGCAGGAAGCACAACAGCGACACGAGTTTGCGGTGGGCGGTCATGCCCGGTCCCATTCAAGCCTTATGCCTTGATGCATGTGGGGAACCCCTGTGCAGCCCAAGCGTAAAAACCCTGTCAGAGGCGGCTTTTTGCCCTGCGAGCTGCGGATTTTGTGCCTAAACTGGCCCCCGATTCCCCTCTTCACGTTCCCAGGAACGAACAGATGCGTCGTTTTCAAACTCCCGCCTTTTGGGTCTGTGCCATTCTGGCGCTCTGCCTGACCCCCGCTCTTGCGCGGCCGGCGCCCGATTCCTTCGCCGACCTGGCGGCCAAGCTGCTGCCCTCAGTGGTCAATATTTCCACCAGCCAGACCCTGAAGGCGCCGCCGCAAGGCGCCATGCCGCAATTGCCGCCCGGCTCGCCGCTGGAAGACCTGTTCAAGAATTTCCTGGGGCCGCGTTCCAACGCGCCGCGCCATGTCACCTCGCTGGGTTCGGGCTTCATCATCGACCCGTCGGGCTATGTCGTCACCAACAACCATGTGATCGAGGACAGCGACCAGATCACGGTGGCGTTGCAGGACGGCACCCAGATGCCGGCCAAGGTGATCGGCCGCGACGCCAAGACCGACATCGCGCTGCTGAAGGTCACGCCCAAAAAGCCGTTGCCCGCCACCCATTTCGGCGACAGCGACAAGGCGCGCATCGGCGATTGGGTGATCGCCATCGGCGATCCCTTCGGCATCGGTTCCACCGTCACCGCCGGCATCGTCTCGGCGCGCAACCGCAACATCAATGCCGGTCCCTATGACGACTTCATCCAGACCGACGCGCCCATCAACCGGGGCAATTCCGGCGGTCCCCTGTTCGATGTCGACGGCAATGTCATCGGCATCAACTCGCAGATTTACACCCCCAGTGGCGGCAGCGTCGGCATCGGCTTCGCCATCCCCGCCAACCTGGCGCGCGACGTCGTGAACCAGCTGCGCCAGTTCGGCATCGCGCGGCGCGGCTGGATCGGGGTGCGCATCCAGCCGGTGACGCCGGAAATCGCCGAAGGTCTGGGACTGCCTTCCACCGCGGGCGCGCTGGTGGCCGATGTCACCAAGGGCGGCCCCGCCGCCAAGGCGGGATTGTACAACGGCGACCTGGTGACCGGTTTCGACGGCAAGCCGGTGCCCGATGACCGCACCTTGCCGCGCATCGTGGCCGACACGCCGATCGGCAAGACGGTGAACATCGATGTGCTGCGCAAGGGCCGCAAACAAACCCTGCGCATCACGGTGCTGAAGCTGGCCGATGATGCCCGTCCCGACAAGCCGTCCAAGGCGCCGCCCGCGCCGGTGAAGAACCAGAGCAAGCTGGCGCAGCTGGGCCTGTCGCTGGGCATGCTGGACGGCGGCGCGCGCGGCAAGTTCAAGATCGGCGCCGGCGTGCAGGGCGTTGTGGTGACGGCGGTGGAAGGTGGCAGCCCCGCGGCCGAAAAGAATGTGCGTCCCGGCGATGTGATCGTGGAAGTGGGCGGCGCGCCGGTGAAGACACCGGACGATGTCGCCAAGCGTGTCGATGCCGACGTGAAAGCTGGCAAGAAAAGCGAGCTGATCCTGGTCAATCGCGGCGGCGACTTAACTTACGTAGGCCTGAAACTGAATTAGGAAGGCGCGCATGGGCATCCTGGTGATCTGTTCCTACCGGCCGCATGCCGGTCATGAAGACGAAGCCCGGATGCTGATGGCGGCGCATGTGCCGCTGCTGCGCGAGCATGGCTTGATCACTGACCGCCCGGTGGTGCAGGGCGTGGCCCAGGATGGCGCGCTGGTGGAAGTCTTCGAATGGGAGAGCGTGGAAAAATCGCGCGGCGCGCCCGCCATTGCCGAGATCGGCGCCCATTGGAAGGCCATGAGCGAAGTGATGGATTTCGTGCCGCTGGCGGAACTGCCCGAAGCCAAGCACCCCTTCGCGCATTTCAATCCGATTTGACGATCTCGCCGTCGCTGTAACCCTGCAGATAAAGCAGGGCCGTCAAGTCATTGTACTGGATAGCGGCGCCGGCGGCGGCAGCGACCACCGGCTTGGCGTGATAGGCCACGCCCAGTCCGGCCTTCTGGATCATGGCCAGGTCGTTGGCGCCATCGCCCACTGCCAGCGTTTCGGCAAAATCGATCTTCAGATTTTTCACCGCTTCTTCCAGCGCTTCCAGCTTGGCCTGGCGGCCCAGGATCGGGGTGGAGACTTCGCCCGTAAGGTGGGTGCCGTCATCCAGCAGGGTGTTGCCGCGCTCGGCATGGAAGCCGGCGGCCGCAGCCACCCGCTGGGTGAAATAGCCGAAACCGCCGCTGACAAGCATTGTGTGCGCGCCGTTCTTGCGCATGGTGGCCAGCAGGGATCTGGCGCCGGGATTGAGCCGCACGCGCTCGGCATAGGTGCGCTCCAGCGCGTCGAGCTTGAGGCCCTTCAGCATGCCGACGCGCTCGCGCAGCGCCGCTTCGAATTCCAGCTCCCCGCGCATGGCCCGTTCGGTGATGGCGGCGATCTGGGGCTTGAGGCCCGCCATGTCTGCCAGCTCGTCCAGGCATTCGACATTGATGATGGTGGAATCCATGTCGGCCAGAAGCAGCTTCTTGCGGCGTTTTTCCGTGGGCACCAGATTGATGTCCAGGTCGAAATCGGTGACGCGGTCCCGCGCCTCGGCCAGCGCATTCTGGCTGGCCACTGGCAGGTCGAAGGCAAAGCCAGGTGACAGGATTTTCGCCGGGCCATTGTCCAGCCCCCGGAAAATCCCCGGTTCTGCGCCCTTGCCGATGACATTCAGAACAAACATTGTGCCGCCCAGGAAGGAAACATGACGCCTGACGCCGTGCTTATTGCAGGACCCACCGCCAGCGGCAAGTCGCAGGCGGCGCTGGAATTGGCCGAGCAGATTGGCGGCGTGGTGATCAATGCCGATTCCATGCAGGTGTATCGCGAGGCGCCCATCCTGACGGCGCAGCCCGGCGAAGCAGACAAGGCACAGGTTCCGCATCTGCTCTACGGCCACGTCAGCGCGCGCGAAGTCTATTCGGTGGGCCGCTGGCGGGCAGATGCCGCGCAGGCGCTGGAAGAGGCGCGCGCGATGAAGCGCGTGCCGATCTTCGTGGGTGGCACCGGCATGTATTTCATGGCCCTGACCGAAGGGCTGGCCGATATTCCCCCCACGTCGCCGGAAATCCGCGATGCGGCGCGTGCGCTTCTGGACGACATCGGCGTCGAAGCGCTGCATGCCAGGCTCACCGACCGCGATCCCGTGACGGCTGCGAAGCTGCGCCCTTCCGATCCCCAGCGCGTGTTGCGCGCCTTTGAAGTGTTCGAGGCCACCGGCCGTCCCCTGGCGGAATGGCAGGACGCGCCCGGCGCGCCGCTGCTGAAGGATGCGCGGCTCGCCTGTTTTGTGCTGGACCCGCCGCGTCCCGAACTGCGCGCCCGCATCGCCGCGCGCTTTGAAGGAATGGTGGATGAAGGCGGGCTGGATGAGGCCCGGGCGCTGGACGGCATCGACCCGGCCTTGCCGGCGGCGAAACTGCTGGGTTTGCGCCCACTCCAGGCCTTTGCGGCGGGAACCCTGACCCGGGAGGAGGCGCTGGATGCCGCCATCACCGCCACGCGGCAATTCGCCAAGCGCCAGATGACGTGGTTTCGCCACCGGATGCCACATTATATCTGGTATGACCCTTTTGTTAGCAATTTAATTACACAATACAGGCAAAATTCTGCGTGAAATTGCTTGACGCCGCATCGCAGCATCTTTAGGTTCCCGCGCCATGATGAATTTGCTCGTAGTATTCCGGCCGCTGGCCCCTCGAAGCTGACACTTCGGGGAAGGGCATAGCGGCCATGCGGACAAGGGGCGGAAACGCCCCTTTATCTTTGGTGCAGTTACGAGCATTGGGACGTGAGGGACGGACGATGGACAAGGACGATACGCTGACGGCGACGCAAGCTGCGCTGACCATGACGGGCGCGCAGATGGTGATCCGCGCCCTCAAGGACCAGGGCGTTACCCACATCTTCGGTTATCCCGGCGGCGCGGTGCTGCCGATCTATGACGCCCTCTTCAAGGTCGAAGGCATCACCCATGTGCTGGTGCGCCACGAACAGGGCGCCGTCCATGCCGCCGAAGGTTATGCCCGTTCCACCGGCAAGCCCGGCGTGGTGCTGGTCACCTCCGGTCCCGGCGCGACCAATGCCGTCACCGGCCTGACCGACGCGCTGATGGATTCCATTCCTCTCATCGTGCTGACCGGCCAGGTGCCCACGCACCTGATCGGCACCGACGCCTTTCAGGAATGCGACACGGTCGGCATCACGCGCCCCTGCACCAAGCACAACTGGCTGGTGAAGGACGTCAATGAATTGAGCCGCGTGCTGCACGAGGCGTTCGAGATCGCGACCACCGGCCGTCCCGGCCCGGTGGTGGTCGACATCCCCAAGGACGTCCAGTTCCAGAACGGCGCCTATCATGGGCCGCAGTCGATCCATCACCGCACCTACAAGCCCAAGACCGATCCGGACCTGTCGGCGATCGTGAAGGCGGTGGAGATGATGGCGGCGGCGAAGCGCCCTGTGTTTTACACCGGCGGCGGCCTGATCAATTCGGGCCCCGAAGCTTCGAAGCTGCTGCGCGAACTGGTCGACCTGACCGGCTTTCCCATCACCTCGACCCTGATGGGCCTGGGCGCCTTCCCGGCGGCCCGTCCCGAATGGCTGGGCATGGTGGGCATGCACGGTACCTGGGAAGCCAACCATGCCATGCATGATTGCGACCTGATGATCTGTTTGGGCGCGCGCTTCGACGACCGCGTCACCGGCAAGGTCAGTGCCTTTTCGCCGAATTCGAAGAAGATCCACCTGGATATCGACGCTTCGCAGATCAACAAGATCGTGCGCGTGGACCTGCCGATCGTGGCGGACGCCACCAAGGCGCTGCGCGAGATTATCCGCTTCTGGAAGACCCAGAAGCACACGGTCCAGGCCGATGCGCTGAAGTCCTGGTGGAAACAGATCGACCAGTGGCGGGGCAAGAAGTCGCTCAGCTATCGCAACAGCGACAGCATCATCAAGCCGCAATATGCGATCGACCGGCTGTATGAGCTGACCAGGCACCGTGATGACGTCTTCATCACCACCGAAGTCGGCCAGCATCAGATGTGGGCCGCCCAGCGCTTCCATTTCCAGGAACCCAATCGCTGGATGACCAGTGGCGGCCTGGGCACCATGGGCTATGGCCTGCCGGCGGCCGTCGGCGTGCAGATGGCCCATCCGGATGCCCTGGTGGTCGACATTGCCGGCGAAGCGTCGGTGCAGATGACCATGCAGGAAATGTCCACCGCCATCCAGTATGACCTGCCGATCAAGATCTTCATCCTGAACAACGAATATATGGGCATGGTGCGCCAGTGGCAGGAAATCCTGCATGGTAAGCGCTATTCGCACTCGTACTCGGAGGCGCTGCCCGATTTCGTGAAGATGGCCGAAGCGTTCGGCTGCGTCGGCCTGCGCGCCGAAAAGCCGTCCGAGCTGGACGCCAAGATCCACGAAATGATCGCGGTGAAGAAGCCGGTCTTGTTCGACGTGCGCGTCGATCCGGCCGAGAACTGCTATCCCATGATCCCGTCGGGCGCCGCGCATAACGAGATGCTGCTGTCGCCCGATGACGGCGGCGAAATCAGCGACGCCGGAAAGATGCTGGTCTGAGATGCACGACACCAAGATCAAGCTGTCCGCCGAGATCGAGCGGCATACCCTGACCGTGCTGGTCGACAATGAGGCCGGCGTGCTGGCGCGCGTGGTCGGGCTGTTCTCGGGCCGCGGCTACAATATCGAAAGCCTGACGGTGGCAGAGGTCGATCCGATGGCCCGCACCAGCCGCATCACCATCGTGACCAGCGGTACGCCGGCGGTGATCGAACAGATCGAAACCCAGCTGCGCCGCCTGGTGCCCACCCACAAGGTCACCAACTGGACCAGCCAAAAGGCCGGCATCGAGCGCGAAATGGCGCTGGTGAAGGTGGCCGGCACCGGCGACAAGCGGGTGGAAGCCCTGCGCATGGCCGACGCCTTCCGCGCCCGCCCGGTGGACACCACCCATGCCAGTTTCGTGTTCGAGATTACCGGCGCTCCGTCCAAGATCGACAGCTTTGTCGACCTGATGCGGCCCCTGGGCCTGGTCGAAATCTCCCGTACCGGGGTCGCTGCGATCAGCCGCGGCCCGGATGCGATGTAAGATGGCAAGTGAAGACAAGGCTATAAAGAGTTGTTTTGTCGTTGGCCCCATTGGCGACGAAGGGGATGCGGCCAGGATTCATGCTGACTGGTTGTTTGAGGGTATTGTTCAGCCCGTTGTTTCTGAGTTTAAGGAATTTGGAACGCCAACGAGAGCCGATAAGATCTCCCGGCCGGGAATGATCGATACTCAGATAATCGAACGCCTGTTAGCTGATGATCTCGTTATTGCCGATCTCAGTAACATCAATCCGAATGCGTTTTATGAAATCGGCATCAGGCATGTATCGGAACTGCCGATCATTCACATGCAGCTGAAAGGTGAATCGCTTCCATTTGATGTAGCCGGATTTCGTGCCATCAAATTCTCCCTGCGACACCCGAGCGAAATCGAGGCCGCGAAAGTGGAATTGAGGAACGCGATCAAAGAAATATTGGCCGAGGGATACCGCGTGGAAAACCCTGTCACCCATGTTCGCGGTCGCACTGCATTGGAAGCCAGCGCCACGCCTCGCGATCAGTTACTGTTTGAAGAGATTCGAGCTCTGAGCGCTCGGGTGGGCCAGTTGGAATATCAGGCGGAGATGCCCCCTCCCGCTTCCTCTTCGTACTTTAGCGGTGCTGCGCCCATGACGGGTGCGTACTCGGCGGCGATTTCCTTTTCGGTTCGTTATAATGCGCTGCAGCTTACGAGCTCGCACGCGCGCGTCCTCGCGGTTGTGCAATCGGTGCTACCCAAAAGGATATGGTCCGTCACTGAGGTTGTACCTGGCCACATTATCGTGGGTTCGTATTTTGCGGCTGGCGAAGAGATGGCTTTGCCACAGCAAGTTGAGAAGATAAAAGCGGGTCTTTTGGCACTACCCGGTGTTCAAAGCGTCTCTAATGTTTCTTAAGGAAATGAGGTAAAAATGCGCGTTTATTACGATCGGGATGCCGATCTCAATCTTATCAAGAACAAGAAGGTCGCGGTCATCGGCTTCGGCTCCCAGGGCCATGCCCATGCCCAGAACATGCGCGACAGCGGCGTCAAGGACATCGTGATCGCGGTGCGCCCGGGCGCGTCGGCCAAGAAGGCTGAAGCTGCCGGCTTCAAGGTGATGAGCGTCGCCGATGCCGCCAAGTGGGCCGACGTGATGATGATGGCCACCCCCGACGAGCTGCAGGCCGACATCTACAAGGACGACCTGAAGAACAACATGAAGCAGGGCGCCGCGCTTTTGTTCGCGCACGGCTTCAACGTGCACTTCAAACTGATCGAGCCCCGCCCCGACCTGGACGTGCTGATGGTTGCGCCCAAGGGCCCCGGCCACACCGTGCGCGGCGAATATCTGAAGGGCGGCGGCGTGCCGAGCCTGATCGCCGTTCACCAGGACGCGTCGGGCAATGCCCATGACCTGGGCCTGTCCTACGCGTCCGCCATCGGCGGTGGCCGCGCCGGCATCATCGAGACCAACTTCAAGGAAGAATGCGAAACCGACCTGTTCGGCGAGCAGGTGGTCCTGTGCGGCGGCCTGGTCGAGCTGATCCGCGGTGGTTTCGAAACCCTGGTCGAAGCCGGCTATGCGCCGGAAATGGCCTATTTCGAATGTTTGCACGAAGTGAAGCTGATCGTGGACCTGATCTATGAAGGCGGCATCGCCAACATGAACTACTCCATCAGCAACACCGCCGAGTACGGCGAATATGTCACCGGCCCGCGCATCATCACCTCGGAAACCAAGGCCGAGATGAAGAAGGTGCTGGCCGACATCCAGCAGGGCAAGTTCGCCCGCGACTGGGTGCTGGAAAACAAGGCCGGCCAAGCGTCCTTCAAGGCGACCCGCGCCCTGGGCGATGCCCACCAGATCGAGGAAGTCGGCGCCAAGCTTCGTGCCATGATGCCCTGGATTGCGAAAAACAAGCTGGTGGATACGGCCAAGAACTGATTTTCTTTCCCCACCGGGAAAAGAACCATCAAAGGCCCGGCGCCCAGCCGGGCCTTTTTTGTTGGGATAACGCCATGACCGAACGTCCGCCGATTCCCAAGCCGCCCTATACCGGCGGTTGCCTGTGCGGCGAACTGCGCTGGCGGCTGGAGGAACGGCCACTGGCGATCAATGCCTGTCATTGCACCGACTGCAAGAAGCTGACTGGTGCCACCAATCTGCTGATGCTGGTGGCCAGGCGCGATGCGTTCGAGGCCGAAGGCGCCGGCGATGTCTTCCGGAAGGAAGCGGATTCGGGACGCGAGATCGACATTGTGCGCTGCGCCGATTGCGGCACCAGGCTGTGGCATGAGCCGCTGGCTTCGCCGGCGCTTGTCTTCATCGCGGCGGGGACATTGGATGATCCCAGCTGGGCGATCCCGACCTCGCATATCTGGGTCGAGCGCGCTTCCCCCGGGGTGGTGATGCAGGACGACGCCATCAAGGTCGAGGGCCAGCCGGCCAGCCGCGAAATTCTGATGGACGCTTTCACCAAGGTTTATGGATCATGACGCTGGGAACACCGCTGTCGCCGGCCGCCGTAAAAATCATGCTGCTGGGCTCGGGCGAGCTGGGCAAGGAAGTGGTGATCGAACTGCAGCGGCTGGGTGTGGAAACCATCGCCGTGGACCGTTACGCCCATGCGCCGGCACAGCAGGTTGCCCACCGCGCCCATGTCATCGACATGACCGATGCTAAGGCACTGCGGGCGCTGGTGGAACAGGAAAAGCCGCATTTCCTGGTGCCCGAGATCGAAGCCCTGGCCACCGCCGAACTGGTGCAGATTGAGGCGGACGGCCTTTGCACCGTCATCCCCACCGCGCGCGCCGCCCATATCACCATGAACCGCGAGCGCATACGCGTGCTGGCGGCCGAAGAACTGAATCTGCCGACCTCGCCCTATGCCTTTGCCTCCTCGCTGGAGGAATTGCAGGCCGCTTGCGATGCCATCGGTTATCCCAGTTTCGTCAAGCCGGTGATGTCGTCCTCGGGCAAGGGCCAGTCGAAACTGAAATCGGCCGCCGATGTGGCGCCGGCCTGGGAAAAGGCGCTGGCCGCCGGGCGGGTGCGCGAAGCCCGCGTCATCGTGGAAGGCGAGATCCGGTTCGATTTCGAGATCACCCAGCTGACGGTGCGCGCCAAGGATGGCACCCATTTCTGCGCCCCGATCGGTCATGTCCAGAAGGACGGCGATTACATCGAAAGCTGGCAGCCCCAGGCCATGAGCCCCACGGCGCTGGAAAAGGCGCGCGACATGGCCGCCAAGGTCACCGGCGCTCTGGGCGGACTGGGCATCTTCGGCGTGGAAATGTTCGTGAAGGGCGACGATGTCTGGTTCTCGGAAGTCTCGCCCCGTCCACATGACACCGGGCTTGTTACGCTGGTGTCGCAATTCCAGTCGGAATTCGCGCTTCATGCCCGCGCCATACTTGGCCTGCCGGTGGATACGGACATGGCCTCGCCCGGCGCTTCGGCGGTGATCTATGGCGGCGCCGATGCCAGGGCGATGACGTTCGAAGGGGTGGACGAAGCGCTGAAGGGGCCCGGCACTGATATTCGCCTGTTTGGCAAGCCGGAGTCCTTTGTGAAGCGCCGCATGGGGGTGGCCCTGGCGCGCGGCGAAAATACCGATGACGCTCGCGCCCGCGCCAAACGCGCCGCCGGGTCCGTGAAACCGGTTGTTTACCCGTCACGGTAACTTCATAAAAATCCCGGTAACGGTGAGCCGCGCTTAACCGCTCGCATACGCCCCACCCCTAGTGTGCCCGCGCATACGGGGGGACATTTGTCATGACGGGGCAGGGCGAAGATCTGACGGCAGGAATGCTGGCGGCGCGGACGCCTGCGCTCAACGAACACACCACTTGCAGCGAGGTGTTCGACTGGTTCGTGGCCCATCCCGCGGTGCCGGCGGCCGCGATCCTCTGCAGCCAAAGCGGCGCGGTACTGGGACTGGTCAACCGGTTCATCTTCTTTGCCCGCTACGCCAAGCAGTATGTGCCCGAGCTTTTTGGCCGCAAATCCATCCTCAAGCTGGCCAACCGCACGCCGCTGGTGGTGGATGCCGATGTGCGCCTGGCCGATGTGGGCGCGACCCTGCTGGTTGAGAATCCTGACGCGTTGATCGAATGTTTCGTGGTGACCCGGCGTGGCCGTTATCTCGGCGTGGGCACGGGCGAGGCGCTGCTGACCGGCAAGGTCAGGCTGCTGCAGACGCGCGAAGACGAATTGTCCCGCGCCCTGAAAGCGGAAACACGCGCCAATGCCGCCAAGAGCGATTTCCTGGCCCTGATGAGCCATGAACTGCGCACGCCATTGAACGCCATCATCGGCTTTTCCGAAGTGCTGGGCACCGAGATGATGGGCCCCCTGGGTCATCCCCGTTATCGTGAATACGCCAATGACGTGCATGGCGCGGGCAAGCATCTTTTGGCGCTGATCAACGACATTCTGGATCTGTCCAAGGCCGCCGCTGGCAAGTTCGAGCTGGCCTGTGAAGAAATCGTGCCGGCCGACATTGTCGGCGAATGCCTGCGCCTGACCCGCGGCAAGGCGCATGAAGGCGGCTTGCGGCTCAGCTGCGAGCTGGCGCCCGGCCTGCCCAATCTGATGGTCGACCGGCTGCGCTTCAAGCAGGTGCTTCTGAACCTGTGCTCCAACGCCATCAAGTTCACCCCGCCCGGCGGCAACGTGCATGTCATGGCGCACCAGGGCGAAGACGGCGGCTTCGTGCTGAAGGTCGCGGATACCGGGATCGGCATGACCGCGGAACAGATTCCGCTGGCGCTGGAGCCCTTCCGCCAGATCGCCTCGCCCTTTGCCCGCAACACCGAAGGCACCGGCCTGGGCCTGGCTTTGGTCAAGTCGCTGATCGAATGCCATGACGGCAGGCTGGAAATCGAAAGCACCCTGCACCGAGGCACGACGGTGCGGCTGACTTTGCCGCCGGAACGTACCATCCGCCGCCGGACTGCGCTGTCGGCTTAAACATCACCATGGCCGGCCTTGAGCCGGCCATCCAGGGCAACATGCTCCGGTGCTTGTGACTCTGGATGGGCGGGGCAAGCCCGCCCATGGTGAGTGTGATTATGTGGGGTTCTCAAGGCTGAACGATGCTGCGTCGTCATCGTAAGAGAACAGCTCGCCGAAACGGGCCCAGCTCACCACCGTCTTCAGCGTCTCTTCCGCCGCATCCTCGGGCATATGGTCTTCCAGCTCGTCCAGGAAGCGGGTTTTGGGCGCCGAATGGCTTTTGCGTTCGTCCAGCACTTTGCGGATATGGGCGGCCAGCGGCACATGGTTCATCAGGGCGCGGGAGAAGATTTCCTTGCGCTCGTTCATTTCGCCTTCGGCAAATCGTTTGCCCATGTGGGTGAGCTTGATGTCGCCGCCTTCCACTTCCGCCAGCCGCAGAAGCTGCATCGCCTCGGCCACCGGGAACAGTTCGTCGACTTCCAGTTCCTGTTCATAGGCAATGTCCGGCAAGTCGGCCTTGCCATCATAGGGCGGCGCGGACAGCGCCTCGATCAGGCCCGAGATCTGGTTGGGCGAGACATGGCTCAGCGGCATCTCGATGGCGGCGGCGCCGATCTGCTGGCGCATGCGTTCCACCCGCTTGGCGGTCATTTCGACATAGATCTTGTCGACATAATCCTCGAACTGGGGGCTGGTGCGGTCGCGCGGCTGGGGCAGGTGGATGGGAATGTCGGCGGCGATCCTGGCCGGGTTGGACGAGAACAGCAGCACGCGGTCGCACATCAGCACCGCTTCCTCGATGTTGTGCGTCACCAGCATGATGCCCTTGATGGGCAGCTTCTTGCCGGTCCACAGCTCGATCAGGTCGGTGCGCAGGTTTTCCGCCGTCAGCACGTCCAGCGAACTGAAAGGCTCGTCCATAAGAAGGATGTTGGGATTGACCACCACGGCGCGGGCAAAGCCCACGCGCTGGCGCATGCCGCCCGACAATTCGCGCGGATAGGCGCTTTCGTAACCGTCCAGCCCGATCAGGTCGATCGCGGCCAGCGCCCGGCGGCGCATTTCCGCTTCCGGCAGCCCCAGGGCTTCCAGGCCAAGCTGCACATTTTCAAGCACCGTCATCCAGGGAAACAGGGCAAAGCCCTGGAACACCATGGCCACGCCCTGGGCGGGGCCTTCGATGGGCGCGCCCATGTAGGTGAGACTGCCGCCCTGCGGCCGCGCCAGGCCTGCGATAAGGCGCAGCAAGGTGGACTTGCCCGAGCCGGAACGGCCGAGCAGGCCCACGATCTCACCTTCCTTCAGGGTGAAGTTGACGTCATCCAGTACCAGCAATTCCTCGCCGCCGCCGCGGGGAAAGGCACGCTTGACGTTGCGGACTTCCAGCAGGTCACTCATGTCAAACTCTCGGACCAACTCTCGGATCAGACCAGACGATACTTGCGTTCCGCCAGCCAATAAAGCGGCTGCCAGAACAGGCGGTTCACCACCACGACGAAGAAGGCCATCACCGCCATGCCCAGAACGACATGGGGGAAATTGCCGGTCACGGTCGCCTCGGTGATGTAGGCGCCCAGCCCGTCGGCGCGCAGCGTTGTGTTCCCCCAGTTGGCGACTTCCGCCAGCACGCTGGCGTTCCAGGCGCCGCCGGATGCGGTGATGGCGCCGGTCAGGTAGTTTGGAAATACCGCCGGCAGCGCCACGCGCTTCCACCACAGCGCGCCGCGCACGCCGAAATTGTCGCCGGCATCCAGAAGATCGCGCGGCATGGTGCGGGCGCCGGCGATGACATTGAACAGGATGTACCATTGCGGTCCCAGCACCAGCAGCGGCGACAGCCAGATATTGACGTTCAGCTTCCAGGCCACAATCAGCGACACCGCCAGCGGGAACAGAAGATTGTTGGGAAAGGCGGCCAGGAACTGCGCCACCGGCTGGACGATCTGGGTCAGGCGCGGGCGCAGGCCGACATAGACGCCGACCGGCGTCCAAACCAGGCTGGCCAGGATGATCAGCACCACCACCCGCAGCATGGTCAGGAAACCCAGCCCGATGGTCACAAGAAGTTCATGCCAGCTCAGGGTGGCATGGGCGAAGTCATAGATGGCCCAGGCGGCATAAGCCCCCAGCACCGCCAGGATCAGGTACCAGGTGATGTCCGACACCCGGCTGTCCACTTCGCGCACCGCGCCGCGCAGCCCGAAGTGGGGGGGATGCCAGCGATAGCTCCAGCGCATCATCTGGTCGAAGGGCGCGGTCAGCCAGTCGATCAGGCGGGAGCGGCGCAGGATGGTGAGCATCCAGCTCTGCGGCGGATCCTCGGTCCGGTCCTCACCGACCTGGAAACGGTCGGCCCAGGCCAGCAAGGGACGGAACAGCACCTGGTCATAGACCAGGATCACCACCAGCATGGCCAGGATGGCTTGCAGCACGGCGGAGATGTTGCGCTGTTCGATGGCGACCGCGATCCAGGAGCCGATGCCGGGCAGGGCGATGTTGGTTTTGCCCACGCTGATGGCCTCGGACAGGGTGACGAAGAACCAGCCGCCGGCCATGGACACCATCATGTTCCAGATCAGGGGCGGGGTGGCGAAAGGCGCCTCGATCCGCCAGAAGCGCGCCCAGGCGGACAGGCCGAACATACGCCCGGCCTCGGTCAGGTCCTCCGGCACGGTACGCAGGGACTGGTAGAAGCTGAAGGCCATATTCCAGGCCTGGCTGGTGAAAATGGCGAAGATGCAGGCCATTTCCGCCCCCAGCACCCGCCCCGGGGACAGCGACATGAACCAGACTGTGGTCACCGACAAAAAGCCCAGGATCGGCACCGATTGCAGGATATCCAGCAGCGGCACCAGCAGCTTGGCCGCCCGGTCATTCTTGGCCGCCCAGGTGGCGTAGCTGAAGGTGAAGAGCAGCGACACGCCCATGGCGATCAGCATGCGCAGGGCGGTGCGCAGGGCATAGCCGGGCAAAAGGCGCGGATCCAGGCTCAGTTCATGGCTGGTGATGGTGGAAAGAGGCTGCACCAGCGCGCGGCTGACATCGGCAAAAGCGATGATGAAGGCCAGCACCAGCACCGCCGCCAGCAGGTCCCAGCGGCTGGGCAGCAGACGGCGTGCTTCGATCGAGACGGGCGGCAGGATCTTCATGACCCGGGCCTCGAGGGGTTGATCTTGTTGAAACGATTATTCCTGCACCCGATAGGCGCGTTCGGGGGATCAGGCAACCTCTTTGAAGCGCTGGAAGAATGGGCCGGCGCGTCCGACCGGACCCAATGTGTTGTTTACACTGGTAATTTGCCGCCGAACCATCCACCGCGCTGCAACAGGCCTGCGCCTGTTGCACTTGCGCCACCAGCCGAAATCGGCGTAAAACCGCCCCAACGCACGGGAAAAACAGTGGATTATCCGCTGCTTAGCCACGGGCAGGCGCATCGTAAAATTTTCACGGGCGGAACGGCGACAGGTCAATGACGCAGGGCATGACGAGCAAGAATGCGACGGGGGAATTTTCTCCCCGCGCATGCGCGCGCGCCCACAATCAGCCCCGTCCTTCCCTCGGTTCTTCGCACACGCTTCTTCTTCTTAGCTGCCCCTAGACGCGCATCGCGCGCGAATGATCGCGCGCATGGTGTTTAGGGGAAAAACGCAAAAGGAGAATCGAAGCCGCGTTTGCGGCGAACAGAAGGACACTTGTCATGACCACCAACAATACCGAAACGACCCCGATCCTGATCTTCGACACCACCCTGCGCGATGGCGAACAGTCGCCCGGCGCGGCGATGAGCCACGAAGAAAAAATGCAGATCGCAGAACTGCTGGACGAGATGGGCGTGGACATCATCGAAGCCGGCTTTCCGATTTCATCGCAGGGCGATTTCCGCGCCGTGCAGGAGATCAGCAAGCTGGTGAAACGCGCCTCGGTGTGCGGCCTGAGCCGCGCCGGATTCAAGGATATCGACCGTGCCGGCGAGGCCCTGAAAGGCGCATTTAGGCCCCGGATTCACACGTTTATTTCCACCAGCCCCGTGCACATGAAGCACAAGCTGAACATGGGCCCCAACGCGGTCCTGGAAGCGATCGGTGCCTCGGTCACACGCGCGCGCAACTACACATCCGACGTGGAATGGTCGGGCGAGGATGCCACCCGCACCGAACCGGACTTCCTGTGCAAATGCGTCGATGTCGCCATCGCTGCGGGCGCCACGGTCATCAACGTGCCCGACACGGTGGGCTATTCCACGCCACAGGAATATTTCGACATCATCAAGATGCTGCGCGAGCGCGTGCCCAATGCCGACAAGGTGATCTTCTCCACCCATGTCCATAACGACCTGGGCCTGGCGGTGGCCAATTCGCTGGCCGGCGTGCTGGCGGGCGCACGCCAGGTGGAATGCACCATCAACGGCATCGGCGAACGCGCCGGCAACGCCGCGCTGGAAGAAATCGTGATGGCGCTGAAAGTCCGCAAGGACATCATGCCGTTCAGCACCGGCATCAACACCACCATGCTGAACCGTGCCTCCAAGCTGGTCAGCAACGTCACCGGCTTTCCGGTCCAGTACAACAAGGCCATCGTGGGCAAGAACGCCTTCAGCCATGAGTCCGGCATCCACCAGGACGGCATGCTGAAGAATGTGGAAACCTACGAAATCATGCGGCCCGAGGATGTGGGGGTGAATTCCACCTCCCTGATGCTGGGCAAGCTGTCGGGACGCCATGCCTTCAAGGACAAGCTGGAAAGCATGGGCTATGTGCTGGAGACGGAGGCCTTTGAAGACGCCTTCAAGCGCTTCAAAGACCTGGCCGACAAGAAAAAGCATGTATTCGACGAGGATATCGCCGCCCTGGTGGACGACGAGATCATGCGCGGCCAGGACACGATCTCGATCAAGGCGCTGCGGGTGGAATCGGGCACCGGCATCACCCCCATCGCCTCGCTGACCCTGGATGCGGCGGGCACGGTCAAGAGCGTGACGGTCAGCGGCGACGGCCCGGTGGACGCCATCTTCATGGCCATCCGCGAGGCCTATCCCCACACCGCGACGTTACAGCTGTTCCAGATCAGCGCCGTGACCGAGGGCACCGATGCCCAGGCGCAGGTCAGCGTCCGGCTGGAGGAAAACGGCCGCACCGTCACCGGCAAGGCGTCGGACACCGACACCATGGTGGCGGCCGCCTATGCCTATGTGAATGCGCTCAACAAGCTGCTGGTGAAGCGCGAAAAGCGCGAGCCGGAGCCGCTGAGCGTCGCAAAATGAAACAACCGGCCCCGGTTGCAGGCGCACCGGGGCCGGTTCTTACGGAACGGCGCTTGCACGAATTCGGTTTGGCTTCTTGGTTAGGGACGGAAATTAAGCATGTTCGGCAGTCTTCTTGGCGCGCTCTCCAGCGACATGGCCATCGATCTTGGGACCGCGAACACGCTGGTCTATGTGAAGGGGCGCGGCATTGTCCTGAACGAGCCGTCGGTGGTGGCCACCATCACCACCCGCGGCGGCAAGAAGTCCGTGCGCGCGGTGGGCAACGACGCCAAGATGATGCTGGGCCGCACGCCGGGCAACATCGAAGCCATCCGCCCCATGCGCGACGGCGTCATCGCCGACTTCGAAGTCGCCGAGGAGATGATCAAGCACTTCATCCGCAAGGTGCATAACCGCCGCTCCTTCGCCAATCCGATGATCATCGTCTGCGTGCCGTCCGGCTCCACCGCCGTGGAACGCCGCGCGATTCAAGAGTCGGCCCTGTCGGCCGGCGCCCGCCGCGTCTTTTTGATCGAAGAACCCATGGCCGCAGCCATCGGCGCGGGCCTTCCGGTTTCCGAACCCACCGGTTCGATGGTCGTCGACATCGGCGGCGGCACCACCGAAGTGGCGGTGCTTTCGCTGGGCGGCATCGTCTATTCGCGCAGCGTGCGCGTGGGCGGCGACAAGATGGACGAGGCGATCATCGCCTATATCCGCCGTCACCAGAACCTGCTGATCGGCGAAGCCAGCTCCGAACGCATCAAGAAGGAAATCGGCTCCGCCGCCCTGCCGATGGACGGCAATGGCGTGACCATGGAGATCAAGGGCCGCGACCTGCTGAACGGCGTGCCGAAGGAAATCACCATCACCCAGCGTCACATCGCCGAAGCCCTGGCCGAACCGGTGGGCGCGATTGTCGAAGCGGTGAAGGTGGCGCTGGAAGCCACCCCGCCCGAACTGGCGGCCGATATCGTGGACAAGGGCATCGTGCTGACCGGCGGCGGATCGCTGCTGGCCAACCTGGACCAGGTGCTGCGCGACGAGACCGGGCTGCCGGTTTCCATCGCCGACGATCCTTTGTCTTGCGTCGCTTTGGGCACCGGCCGCGTTCTGGAAAACACCAAGGGCATGCGGCACGTCCTGTCCACCGCCTTCTAATCCCAGCGCGGGCAGGGGCCGCGGTACATGGCAAACGCCTGGAAGATCGCCCGCAAGAGCAATGCCCAGCTTCCGCTGGTGATTGTCATCGCGCTCGCCATCGTCCTGGTGCTGCTGGGCAAGGCGCAGAGCGGGTTGCTCGACCAGGCCCGCGTCCACATCACCGACATGATGGCGCCGCTGCTGCGCACCGTGCGCGCGCCGGTGGCCGGATTCGACCGTTTCATGGGCTCGGTGAGCGAGATTTTCTCGGTCTATGAGCAGAACCTGAAGCTGAAGGAAGAAAATGCCCGCCTGCGCCAGTGGCGCAACGTGGCCATCACCCTGCAGGGCCGGGTGGGGCGCTACCAGACCCTGCTGCATGCGGTGCCCGATCCGAAGATGAACGCCGTGCTGGCGCGGGTGATCGGCCGGGCCAACCGGCCTTTCCTGCAGACCATGATTTTGGATGCCGGCCGCGACAACCACGCGCTGCCGGGACAGGCGGTGGTGGACGCCCGCGGCATGATCGGGCGCATCTACCTGACCGGCGCGCGCACCAGCTGGGTGATCCTGCTGACCGACCTCAACAGCCGCATTCCCGTCACCATCTCCACCAGCTCGGGCGCCGGCGGCAACATCCAGGCCATGATGACGGGCGACAACAGCGCCTATCCCACCCTGGACATGGTCTCGCGCACCTTCACCCTGCATGAAGGCGACCAGGTCACCAGTTCGGGCGATGGCGGCTTGCTGCCGTCCGGCCTGCCCATCGGTACGGTGGTCAGCGACAATCGCGGCGGCTGGCGTGTGGCGCTTCTGGCCGATGCCGGCGACAGCCAGGATGTGGAGATCCTGAATTTCTCCAAGCCGCCGGAGACCCCGCCCGCCGCCGCCCAGCTGCCGGTGGAAGCAGCCGGCCTCAAGCCCCAGCCCCTGCAGCCGCCGCCCGCGCCGGCGCCCATTGTCGCGCCGCCCAAGCCCAAGCCCGCCCCCCCGGTCATCAACGGCGAGATGGAGCACTGAGCATGGCCACCCTCGAGCGCGCCAGTTCTGCCCCCCGCCTGCGCTTCCTGGTGGTGGCCGTGCCGCTGCTGTTTGGGCTGACTTGCGTCTTCATCGCCAATATTCCCGTCTCCCTGCTGGGCGGGCTGGTGCCCTCGCCATTGCTGGCGCTGGTGCCGGTCTATTTCTGGTGCCTGGTGCGCCCTGACCTGATGACCCCGGCGGTGGCCCTGACCATCGGCTTTGGCGAGGATGTGATGTCCGGCGGCCCGCCGGGTGTCTGGACCCTGGCCTTTGTGCTGACCTATGCGTTGGTCGCCCGCTACCGCGAGAATTTCGCCGGCCTGTCGGGCCTGGCCGCGGTCCTGGGCTTTGCCGCCGCCAGCCTGTTCGCCTGCACCACCGCCTGGATCACCGTGGCGTTCCTGGCCTTCCTGACCCCGGGCCTGCATCCCCCGCCGCTGGCCCCCATGGTGGGCGAACTGGCCATGACGATCCTGTTCTATGTCCCCACCACCTTGGTGGCGGGCTGGCTGCATCATAAGCTGGTCGGCGCATCGCGAGGCGACATCTGATGCCGCTGTTCGATAAAAAGGACAAAAGCCGCTACGCCACCTTCACCCGCCGCTCGGTGGGCATGGGCGCGGGCATGACGGCGGTGTTCGCGGTGCTGGCGGGCCGGCTGTACCAGCTGCAGATCCGCGACGGCGACCAGTACATGACCGCCGCCGAGGACAACCGCGTGTCCGAACGCCTGATCGCCCCGCCGCGTGGGCGCATCATGGACCGTTTCGGGGTCGAACTGGCCAACAGCCGGCGCAATTACCGCGTGCTCTTGGTCAGCGAGCAGGCCACCCAGGGCGTGGCCGAAGCACTGGACACCATCGGCAAGGTGATCGTGCTGAGCGACACCCAGAAGAAAAAAGTGATGCACGACATCGCCATGAACAAGAAGTTCGTGCCGGTGCCGGTGGCCGAGAACCTGACCTGGGAGGAATTCTCCCGCATCAACCTGCATCTTCCCTACCTGCCGGGCATGCAGTGCGATGTCGGCGAGACCCGCGATTATCCCTTTGGCTCGGAACTGGTGCATATCCTGGGCTATGTCGCCTCGGTGTCCGAACAGGAGCTGGCCGCCAGCGACGATCCGCTGATGAGCCTGCCGGGCATGCGCATCGGCAAGCGCGGCATCGAAAAAGCCTATGATAAGGAAATCCGCGGCCGGGCCGGCGCCAGCCGCGTCGAAGTCAATGCCTATGGCCGGGTGATCCGCGAGCTGGGCAAGGATCCGGGCGAGCCGGGCCAGGATGTCTATCTCACCATCGACCGCCAGGTGCAGGCGCTGGCCGACGAGCGGTGCGGCGAGGAAAGCGCCGCCATGGTGGTGATGGATTGCAACAATGGCGACATCATCGCGCTGTCCTCGACCCCCGGCTTTGATCCCAACTGGTTCAATGTCGGCCTGAGCAATGCCCAATGGCATGACCTGACCACGTCGGACCACAAGCCGCTTCTGAACAAGGTCACCAGCGGCATCTATCCGCCCGGCTCCACCTTCAAGACCGCGGTGGCGCTGGCGGCGATCGAGGCGGGCATTGCCACGCCCGATTATCACGTCAACTGCGCCGGCCGCATCACCGTGGGCAACCACACCTTCAATTGCTGGGCCTGGACGACCTATCACCACGGCCATGGCCCCATGGACGTGGAAGGCGCCATCAAGAACAGCTGCGACGTCTTCTTTTATGAAACCGCGCGCCGGCTGGGCATCGACGCCATCGAACAGGCCGCCCGCAAGCTGGGCCTGGGCGCCGTTACCGGCATCGAACTGCCGGGCGAACATTCCGGCCTGATCCCGTCGCGCGCCTGGAAACAGAAGACCTACAAGCAGGCCTGGCAGCCGGGCGATACCCTCAGCGTCGACATCGGCCAGGGCTATGTCACCGTCACGCCGTTGCAGCTGGTGCAGCAGGCGGCGCGGCTGGCCAGCGGCAAGGCCGTCAGCCCGCGGCTGGTGCATTCGGTGGGCGGCAGGCTATTGCACCCCACCGAACCGCCCAAGCTGGATTTCTCCGACGAGGCGCTGGCGCGCGTGCGCAGCGGCATGAACCGCACCATGAACGAGGGGGGCGGCACCGCCTATAGCTGGCGCATCACCGAGCCGGGCTTTGAGATGGCGGGCAAGACCGGCACCGCCCAGGTGCGCGCCTATTCCCAGGAAGAGCATGCGCGCGGCATCACCAAGAACAGCGCCCTGGACTGGAAGCTGCGCGACCATGCGCTGTTCATCGGCTATGCGCCGGTGACCGATCCCAAATATGCCATTGTCAGCATCATCGAGCATGGCGCGACCCAGGCCCATCCCCATGTCGCCAATGCGCGCGATGTGATGCTGCTGTGCCAGCAGCGCGATCCCTCGCGCATGCCGGCCGCCTGGCCGGTGACCAACGCCGCCACTGCCGCGCCGCCCAAGATACAGGGCGCCGCGGAGCCCGCACCCACCCAGCCGGTCAAGGCAGGCGGCTGATGGCGCTTCGTCCCTACGCCGCCGCCAAGCGGACGCTGTCTTTCGCCGACAAGCTGCTGGAAGTGAATTGGGGCCTGGTCCTGATCATTTGCATGATCGGGCTGGCAGGTATCGCCATGCTCTATTCGGTGGCCAATTCCCATTTCAATCCCTGGGCGCTGCGCCAGATCGGGCATTTCACGCTTGGTTTGATCGTGCTTCTGGCCGCCGCCGTGATCGACATAAGGGTGTGGATGAGCCTGGCCTATCCCGCCTATGGCGTGGCGCTCCTGCTTTTGGTGGCGGTGGATGTGGTGGGCCATGTGGGCCTTGGCGCCCAGCGCTGGATCTCGCTGGGGCCGCTGGATCTGCAGCCGTCCGAACTGATGAAAATCGGGCTGGTGCTGGCGCTGTCGCGCTATTTGCATGGCAAGAGCATCGAGGAAGTCTCCAAGCCCATTCCCCTAGCGATCGGCTTGGCCATGATCGGGGTGCCTGCCATTTTCGTGGTGCTGCAGCCCAACCTGGGCACCACCCTGATCATCGTGGCCGACGGCTGTTCGCTGCTGTTCCTGGCGGGGCTGAGCTGGTGGTGGATCGCGCCGACCCTGACAGCGGTAGCCGCCGCCATCCCGCTGGCCTGGCGCTTTGTGCTGCATGATTATCAGAAGGCGCGGGTGGAGACGTTCATCCATCCGGAGGATGACGCGCTGGGCAAGGGCTGGAACATCACCCAGGCCAAGATCGCCATCGGGTCGGGCGGGGTGGCCGGCAAGGGCTTCACCCAGGGCACCCAGAGCCGGCTGAATTTCCTGCCCGAAAAGCAGACCGACTTCATCTGGACCAGCTTCTGCGAGGAATTCGGCTTTGTCGGCGCGCTGGCCCTTTTGGTGCTGTTCGCCGTCATCATCTTCTATGGCGTGCAGACGGCGATGAGCGCCCGCAGCCAGTTCGGCCGCCTGCTGGCCATGGGCATCATCCTGAACTTCTTCTTCTACATCATGATCAACGGGCTGATGGTGATGGGCCTGATCCCGGTGGTGGGCATTCCCATGCCGCTCCTGTCCTATGGCGGCAGCGCCATGCTGACCGTGATGTTCGGATTCGGCCTGCTGATGAGCGTGCACATCCACCGCCAGGTGGAAATCCCGCGCCATTCCGGCGGCATCATCTAGGCCGGTTTTCCCGCCAAAACCGCGCCAAAATCCTGTCCACAGGGGTTCCAAACGCCTTTGTAGACAGGGCCAAACCCCTCTGCTATGAGGCGCCTCCCCGGAAGGAAAAACCAAGGCTTTCCGGGTTCGGTTGGGTGATTAGCTCAGTTGGTAGAGCAGCTGACTCTTAATCAGCTTGTCGTAGGTTCGATCCCTACATCACCCACCATTTCATCCCGTTGCCGGGCCGCTCGCTCAAGCTCGCGGCGTTCGCCGCTCAAACCAATCCACTGGATTGGTTTGCCCAGCCTCCGGCTGGTCGCGGCTCACGGTTCGATCCCTACATCACCCGCCACTTTCACCCACCGACAGTCTCCGATGCGATCGTGCGCGTGATCTGCACGCCCGGATCACTCGTCTCCCAGCGACCATATGCGATGCGCGTCGATCATCAGTTGCAGGACGGCCCCATGCGCGGCGCCCCGCGCGCGCATTTCCGCGCGCCGGACCTCGAAATCCTGGCGCTGGGCGATCAGCAATTCGGTCAGTCCCTGGTCGCCCAGCTCATAGGCGCGCTGCATGCGCGCCGTCATCTGCCGGCTGCTGGCGGCGGCGATCTGGCTTTGTTGCCAGGCGGCAATGCCCTGGCGCGCCTGGATGACATCACGGTCCGCGACGATTTCCACGTCCCGCAGCGCCTTGTGGGCGACGACGGAAGCCGCTGTCGCCTCGGCCGCCGCCTGATCGGCGGCCGCACTGCGCAGGGCGCCCCCGATAGGCATGGTAAAGCCCACGCCGAAGCCCGTTTCATGGCCCGAGCGTTCCTGGAAGGTGCGCAAATCCAGCGTGGGGTCCGCATATCGGTCCAGCGAGGCCCGGGTCGCCAGCCATTGCCGCCGGTCCGCTTCGCTGCGCGCCATCTTGATCTCATGGTTGTCGTCCAAAACGGCGCTGCGCCATTCCTTCCACTCGCCCGGCGGCGGGGCGGGCTCCGGCATGGCGGGTGGAGCGGCCGGCAAAGCCAGGTTGGGAAAGGTCCGCACCAGGGTCATGCGGGCATCTTCGACGCCTTGCGCCGCCAGGGCCACCTGGGCACGGGCCTGGGCCAACGCGGCCTGGACCTGTTCGACTTGCAGGCTTGCGGCCTGGCCCAGCTGGCGGCCGCGTTCGACCGCCTTCAGCTGGCGCTCGTAGCTGGTTACTTCTTCCACGGCCAGCCTGCTTTCGGCTTCCGCCATCACCCAGGCGAGCCACAGGTTTTTCAGCAATGTGGCGGTCTGGTGCCGCGCGTCGCCAAAACCATTTTCGGCCACGGCTATCGTGTATTGGCCGATCTTGCTGTCGGCGTCAGCCTTGCCGGGCAGGCGGATGCCGCGGCTCACCCCAACCGTCCATTCATCCAGCCGGCCATCGATATTGGTGGCGCGGCTGTAATATTCGCCATGCGCAATGAATTCGTGCGGCCCCGCTTCCCGGCCGCGCGCCTCGGCCTGGGCCGATTTCAACAGCGCCCCGGCGCGCTGCACCGCCGGATCTTCCGTCATGACCCGGTCCACCAGGTCATGCGGAGGCATGAAGCTCAGGCTTGGCGAGACGATGGTTTCGGTGTGCGGGGCGGGTTTGGGGATTTGCGCAAGTGCGGCGACGGGCAAGGCCAGGACGAGGGCGGCCGGCAGGACAAGCTTCATGCAAGATCTCCGAATTCAAGAACAGGCTCGGTCCAATAGCGTATCTGGCCACTGCGGAACCTTGCCCGCAGGGTGGCGATCAGTTGCGCGCAGTCGCCCGGCGGGATAACCGCGATGAAAAGGCTTGCATCCACACAGCCGCGAACCCTTTCCCGCAAGGATGCATGCGTGAACTCGCCGCCATGGTTGCTCGCGTTGATCGTGCTGAAACCGTCCGAGAGAAATGGCGATTCCAGCAACAGCTCCACAAGCTGGTCTTCCAGCATGCGCGGACATGAAATGGTAAGGCGAAGGTGACTCATGCCCGTCTCTCCACGCCAAAGCGTTCGAACAGAACCGGCAACAGCAGCAAGGTCAGGGCTGTCGAGCTGATGAGGCCGCCGATCACGACGATTGCCAGCGGCTTTTGAATTTCCGAGCCTGGTCCGGTCGCGAATAAAAGAGGCACAAGTCCCAAGGCGGCAATGCTGGCGGTCATCATGACTGGACGTAGCCGCCGCCTTGCCCCTTCATAGACAACCTCGCGCATCGGGCGGCCCAGCGCCAGCAACTGGTTGAAATAGACGATCAACACCAGCCCGTTCAGGACCGCGATGCCCAACAGCGCGATAAAGCCAACCGAGGCGGGCACGGACAGATATTCGCCCGAAAGCCACAGCAACAGGATGCCTCCGACCAGCGCCAGCGGAATATTGGCCAGGATCAGCAGCGATTGGCGCACCGAACCCAGGGTGGCGAACAGAACCAGGAAGATCAGTCCCAGCGCCAGGGGCACGACGATCATCAGGCGCTGGGCGGCGCGGCGCTGGTTCTGGAACTCTCCGCTCCATTCCAGGCGGTAGCCGGGCGGCAGTTTCAGCTGCGCGCCCACGGCGGCCTGCGCTTCCTCGACAAAGCTCACCAGGTCACGGCCCGCGACATTGGCCTGGATGGTGGCGAAGCGGGACGCGTTCTCGCGCTGGATCCGCACCGGTCCTTCGGGCTGGGAAAGACGTGCCACGTCGGAAACATGCACGACGCCGCCGCTATCGGTGGCGACGCCAATGTCGCCGAAAAGTTCCGGCCGGCTGTGCAGGTCCGCCCCGCCACGGATGACCACCGGGATGCGGCGGACATTCTCCGTGATGATGCCCGCATTCAGGCCTTCCAGGCGCGCGCGCATCTCTTCCTGGAGCACTTGCGCGGGCACGCCGGCCGCTCCCGCCGCCATTCGGTCGATGCCGGTCTGCAGGTAGCGGACATTGTCATCGGCGACACTGAAAACCTCGGATGCGCCCCGCACTTTCTGGACCGTTGTGCGGATCGCCTGCGCGATCCGGCCCAGTTCTGCCAGGTCCGGTCCAAACACCTTGATGGCCAGGTCGCCGCGGCTGCCGGTCAGCATTTCGGAGGTGCGCATCTCGATCGGTTGGGTGAAAGTGTAATTCACGCCTGGAAAGTCCTTCATCACGGCGCGGACCTCGTCCACGATCGCGTCCTTGTCGCCGACTTTCCATTCGGCGCGCGGCTTGAGCATCAGGAACAGGTCGGTTTCGTTCAGTCCCATGGGGTCCAGGCCGATCTCGTCGCTGCCGGTGCGCGCGATGGCTTCCTGCACTTCGGGCACTCGCGCCAGGATTGCCCGCTGCACGGCCTGATCCACGATGGTGGTGCGATCCAGGTTGATGGATGGCAGCTTGGCCAATTGCACGACGATGGCGCCTTCATCCATGGTGGGCATGAAGGACTTGCCGACCGCGACATATGCGACAATGGCTGCCGCCAGCCCCAGGCCCACGCCGATGAACAGCTTTCTGGGCCGTTCCAGAACCGCCTGCAGGGCGCGCGAATAGGCCGGCATCAGCTTTCGCATCAGCCAGGCCTCGCCATGCGCTCCCGGCTTCAGCACCATGGACGCAATGACCGGAATGAGGGTGAGCGAAAGCAGGAGGGAGCCCGACAAGGCGAAGATGATGGTGAGCGCGACCGGCGCGAACAGCTTGCCTTCCAATCCCTGCAGGGACAGCAGCGGCAGGAACACCAGGCAGATGATCACGATCCCCGACGCGACAGGCACCGACACCTCGCGGACGGCGCGATAGACAAGATGAAGTCGTGGAGCGCGGCTGTCCGGCCCATGATGGGCAAGCTGCTCGACGGTGTTCTCCACCACCACCACGGCGGCATCGACCAGCATCCCGATGGCAATGGCCAGTCCACCCAGGCTCATCAGATTTGCCGTCAATCCGAACACCGACATCATCAGGAAGGTCGAGAGTGCGGCGAAGGGCAATGTCAGGGCCACGACGATGGCGGCCCGCAAATTGCCCAGGAACAGCAGCAGCAGGACAATGATCAGGATCGTGGCTTCGATCAGGGCGTGTTCAACCGTGGCGACTGCCTTGTCGATCAGGTCCGCGCGGTCATAGAAGACGTGCAACGTCACGCCTTTGGGCAGGTTTGACTGCAATTCCTCCAGCTTTGCGCGGACGCCCGCGACCACCGCGCCGGTATCTGCGCCGCGCAGGCCCAGCACCAGCCCCTCAACCGCTTCGCCGTGGCCATCCTTGGAAACCGCCCCGTAGCGGGTAAGCGAACCGGTCCGCACCGTCGCCACATCGCCAAGCCGGACGGTCTTGCCCGCATGCGAAGTCACCATGACCTGGCGCAGGTCGTCCAGGGTTCGGATGGCCCCCACGGCACGCACGATCAGGGCTTCTTCCCCGTCATTGATGCGGCCTGCCCCGTCGTTGCGGTTGGTCTGCTCGATGGCGGTCTTGAGGTCGGAAACGCGCAGGCCTGCCGACAAAAGCGCGGCATCGTCCGGCACCACTTCAAAGGTCGATACCAGGCCGCCCAGCGCATTGACGTCGGCGACACCCGGTATCGTGCGCAGCGCAGGCCGGATCGTCCAGTCCAGAAGCGTGCGGCGCTGTTCCAGCGTCAGCTGGCCGCCTTCGATGGTGAACATGAAGATTTCCGACAAGGGCGTGGCGATCGGCGCCAGTCCGCCGCTGACCGTGTCGGGAAGGTCTCCCATCGCGCCGGCCAGCCGCTCGCCCACCTGCTGGCGCGCCCAGTAAACATCGGTGCTGTCTTTGAAATCGATGGTTATGTCTGCGATGGCATATTTGGCCGTGGACCGAAGGATCACCTGATCCGGAATGCCCAGCAGTTCCAGTTCCAGGGGGGCGATCACCCGCTGCTCCACTTCTTCCGGCGTCATGCCGGGCGCCTTGAGGATCAGCTTGACCTGGGTGGTGGATATGTCCGGATACGCATCAATGGGCAGGCGCGAAAAAGCATAACCGCCCGCACCCAACAGCAGCGCCGCCAGGACCAGGACCAGCATGCGCTGGCTCAGGGCAAATTCTATCAGGCGCCGCAGCATTCTTTGGGGCTCGCCGCTGTCAGTTCGCTCAGGCCGGTAACCGCCACCGCATCGCCCGCGGCAAGAAGACCCGTGATGGTGGCATCGGAAGGACCGCGCCCCAGCACCCGCACCGCAGCCGGTTCAAAGCCGCCCTTGCGGGCAACAAAGACAACCGGCCCTGATTTCATTTCAACGATCGCGATGCGCGGCACCGTGAAGCTTCCCGTCCCCGCCCGGCGCATCACGGACAGCCGCACGGTTGCACCCGGTACAAGCGCCGACGCCCCCGTCAGCTTTGCGCGCAATGTCGCCGACCGCGAGCGGGGATCGATGCTGGAACCGGCCGCCATCACCGTTCCCCGGGCCTGGGGCATGTCTTCGATGATCACGCTGTCGCCGACCGCAACCTTGCCGATGGCGGAAGCCGGCAGCGCGCCTTCCGCCCACAATTCCTCGCCGGTATCGATTTCCAGGACCGGCTGCATGGCGGTGATCTGCTCGCCCATCGATACATGGATGGCCGCTATCCGTCCGTCTTCAGGGGCCAGCAACCGGTAACCGGTGGCCTCGGTGCCTGAGACCTGCGCCATCAGCTTGTGCGAAGCGGCCATCTCGGCCGCCGCGGCGGCGGCTTCGGCATTGGCTTCCTCGGCACGGCTGGCGGGTGCGATGCCTTCGGCCACCAGCTGCCTGGCGCGGTCGGCCGCCGCCTTGGCGCTGCGATATCGCGCGGCAGCGCTCTGTTGCCGTGCTTCACCGGCGCGCATCTCCGCGCTCGATATGGCCGCCAGCGCCTCGCCTTTGCGGACGCTGGCGCCCTCAAGCCGCAGGAGGCTTTTAACGGTGCCGGCAAAAGGCGCCACGACCGGAATGCGCGAACTGGGCGCCGGCGCGATCCGGCCCAGGACCGAGATGGATTCCTGCGCGGCCGCCGGCCGCACCGGAGCGGTCCGGATGCCGAGCAGCTTCTGTTGCACGGGCGTGATCGCGACCAGCGGTGCGGCTGTGGCGGAGCAGGGCGCCAGCGCCAGGAGAAAAACCAGTATCTTATGCATGAGGGACGCTTTTGGGATGGGTTGGAAGAGTGACCTTGACGGCGAATCCGCCGCCCGGCCGGTTGGAAACCTGCAGGTCGCCCCCGCACGCCATGGCGATGTCGCGCGCAATCGCCAGGCCCAGTCCGCTGCCCGGCATGCTTTGATCCAGCCGGACGCCGCGTGCAGTCAGCGATGTCAGCGCCGCTTCCGGCGCGCCTGGCCCGTCATCCAGGATCTCGATCTGCGCAACATCATCTTCCGCTGCGATGATACGGATTTCCTTGCGCGCCCATTTGCAGGCATTGTCCAGCAAGCTGCCGAACAATTCGGTCAGGTCTTCGGGGTCGGCGGCGACGCGCAGCGACGAAGGGATTTCCAGGTGCCAGTCAAGCGCCTCGCCCGACGGCGTGCGGCGCAGGGATGCCGCCAGCCTCTCGAGTACCGGCGCGAGGAGCGTGGAATGCACCGCCGCGCCGCCCGTGCGCGCCCGCGCCAGTTCTCGCTGGACATGCTGGTGCATCTGTCCTGCGAGCTGCGCCATTTCATCGGCGATCTCGGTCTGGCCCAGCGCGCGCAAGCGCTCTGCATCCGATTGCAACACCGCAAGAGGCGTCTGGAGGCCGTGCGCCAGGTCGGTGGCACGGGCCCGCGCACGGGCAAGGGTCTCTTCCTGGGCCGCCAGCAGGGCGTTCACTTCTTCAACAAGGGGTGTGACCTCGGACGGGAAATCTCCTTCCAGCCGTCGGCTCGTACCGGCGCGGACGTCGTTCAAAGCGCGCCTGATGCCATCGAGGGGGCGAAGGCCGACGCCGATATAAATCCAGGTCGCCAGCAACAGCAGTGAACCCACGCCCATCAGCGACGGCCACAGATCCGCTGCGAAGTCGCGGCGCGCGCTGGCGATTTCGTTCATGTCGATTGCTACTGCCATGCGCAAGTCGCGGCTTCCTTGCGGCAGATCAAAGGTGATCATGCGTTCCTGTACGCGAACCAGGCCACCTTGCGGACCGGGCAGGACATGGCTGTCCACGGCCCCGCGCGGCAGAAAATCCTTGGGCAGCGGAATATGCGCATCCCACAGCGAACGGGATCCCAACACCCTTCCGGTCTTGTCTTCCTCGATCTGCCAGTAGAGCCCGCTCAGCGGCTCGCCGAACCGGGCATCATCAAGCTGCCGGCTGAGGGTCACGCTGCCGTCGGGCTTGAACTCCACCGCGCTGGCAAGTTGACGCAGGAAGGACTGGCATTCCGCGTCATAGTGCCGGGTGACATGACCCTCGAACAGCCGGACCAGAAGCAGCCCGGCAGTGGCCAGGGCCAGGACCACGGCGACGGTAGCAGCCAGGAAGAGGCGAAGGCGAAGCGAGCGCATGTTCATGCCGCGCCGCTCTTGAGGATATAGCCGAACCCTCGCCGGGTCTCGATGCGGCCAGCGCCCAGCTTGCGGCGCACCCGCCCCACCAAAACCTCGATGGAATTTGTGGTGTAATTTTCGTTCGCCGCATAAAGGTGATCCAGCAATTCCGACTGGGACACCACGCGATCGGCGTTATGGACCAGGTAGCTGACCAGCCGGTATTCCTGCGCCGTCAGTTCGACGGCCACGCCCGCGACCGTCACCTGCTTCTCGCCGGTCTTGACCGCGACATCGCCGGCCGTCACCACCGGCGCAGCGCGGCCTGCTGCGCGCCGGATGATGGCCCGCAACCGGGCCAGCACTTCCTCGATCCGGAAGGGCTTTGCAAGATAGTCGTCAGCGCCCGCCTCGATCCCTTCCACGCGCTCGGCCCAGTTGCCGCGCGCAGTCAGCACCAGGATGGGAAAATCGCGCCCGGCCTGGCGCCACAATTTGAGAATGGAAAGACCGTCCAGAGAAGGCAGGCCGATATCCAGGATCACTGCGTCATAGTCATTGACGTCGCCCTTGAACCAGGCTTCGCGGCCGTTGGCCTCGTGATCCACCACGAATCCCGCGCTGACCAGCTGTTGGGCCAGGTTGCGCGCCAACCGCCTGTCGTCTTCCACTAGGAGGATGCGCATGGCACAGGCCTGACTTCGACATAACGGCCCGATCGCGCACCGAAGTGCAGGAACTGCATGTGACCATTGCCGTCAATGACGCGGAATTCGTAGACCCACACACCGCGATGCTGTTCCAGCTTCTGGCCCACGATTTCGCCGCGAATCTGGGGGCGGACTTGCGAGAGGATTTGCCGGAACGGGGCCGCGTCACCCCGCTTTACGGCGGCTCTGGCTCCGTCCTGGTCGATCTGGCCTTCGAAATCGTCGGGCAGATGGTAGGTAACGGTCGCACAGGGCCGCGCAGCGGCTGGCAAGGCCACCAGTATCAGGAGTAGAGCTGCCCCGGCTTTCATGAACGGTTTGTGCATGTTTTTTCCTGACAGAAAGCTGACAGCGGGTTTCAGACCAGGTCGCCGGACCTTTTGGGTCATCGGCAAATCAAAGGAGCGACGATATGACCGCGGCCATGACCAACAGAATCAAGAAGGAAACGTGATGATGGAATGTCTCGTTCTGGACCAAGGCGGACATTCCGCATCACTTATCTCTTCTCAAAATCCGACAATCCGTTCCGCCAGCGGCATCCAGCCCGGCCAGTGATAGATCGCCGATGTGATCAGTTGCACCGCCAGGATCCAGGGCAGAGCCAGCCAATAGACCAGGTGCACCCGGCCACGCGTGATGCGGTCGTACAGCATGGCCGCCAGGATCAGCATATCGGGACCCAGATAGGACTGGGCCATGAATCCCAAAAATCCGTCGCCCCAATGAATGTTGATCCAGGGGCCGATCCAGCGGCCATAAGCCGCCGGCAACAGCATGGTGGTGGCTAGCAGCATCAACCGCTTGTGGGCGGCGGAGTCGGTGCGCCTGAGCAGCCCGGGAACGGCGAAGCTGGGAAACAGGATCATGTCGGTCAGGGGCACGATCATGAAGGCCAGCATCTCGGTCACGCCGGCTTCGAAGCGCAGGCGGCGGCTGACGATGGTGGTGGCCACGCCCAGCACCACCATGACGGGCACCAGCACAACTGCGATGGCGCCCAGCCTGCGATGGATGTCGGGGCGCCGCTTGCTGATCAGCCAGACTTGCGCAGTGAACAGGACTAGCCAGCCCACAAAGATGACGGCATGCACATGCACGATCAGGGGCGGGAAGGGCGCGCGTCCTTTCAGCTGGCCGTCGACTTCCGGCCCAAAGCCCATGATGACCGCGATCCAGGCCAGCGCCGCAAAGACCAGGAAAAAGGCCCGGTCACGCGCGTGGTACGGCGCAAAGGATTTTGGGGTCTCAAACATGCGCCTTGCTCCGGCGCCAGATACGCCAACCCCGATGCATGATCACGGCGGCCAGCATGATAAGCGCGGCGTCGGTGATCTTGCCGCTGACCGGTATCACGCCCCGGGACGCGGCCATGAAGATGCCGATCCAGGCGAGAATGCTTCCAATTATCAAAATGGAATCGATGCGTGTTTCGCGCATGGCGCGACCCTAGTCAGGCGCGCGAACAGCTGCAATCGCCCTGACGGAGCGGCTGCCGCGAACGCCTGTCAGGAGACGGGGCATTCCGTGATCTTGTGGCGGTGCACGGGCTCCCCGCCGGCCTGCGACAGGAACGTCACGTCGTTGCGGTTCAGGGAAACGATTTTGTCCGCCGACAATTCCTCGGGATAGCTGGTGCGGCTGATCAGGGTGCCCTGCGAGACTTTCCACTGAAAGGCATGCGCCGCGACCAACCGCCCGCAGACCTTGCCGCTATAGACATTGAACAGGCCGGTCCCGTCGGAAAGAAATTGCTCGGTATAGAAAAATCCGGACACGCGCGGGTCGCTGTCGATGGGTGTGGCCCGCGCATCGGCCGGCTCCCATGTCCCCACCAGCAGGGAGGCCTGCGCCTGGTCCCGGGACTGGCCCGCGGATGGGGCGGCTTGAAGCGCCAGCACAATCATGGCCATCGCGCCGGCCCGCATGATGCGATGCCGTTCGCGGCCCGCGATTTGTTCAGACATTCTGGCCCCACAGCCCCTTTTTCCGCATTGAGCCAGACGGGCGTCCTACGGGCAACCGCTGGTGCGATTTGTGGTAAAAGCCCATCATTCCGACAAGAAAACCAACAGGCTGACGGATGGGAGAGTTTGAGGCGCGGACGGTCCGCAAGGTGACGGTAAGGCTGCTGCCGTTCCTGATGCTGTGCTATTTCATGGCCTTCCTGGACCGGGTGAATGTGGGGTTCGCCCATCTGCAGATGAGCCAGGCGCTGGGCCTGTCGGATCTGGCCTTCGGCTTTGGCGCCGGCATCTTCTTCATCGGCTATTTCCTGGTCGAGGTGCCGTCCAACATCATCCTGGCGCGGGTGGGCGCACGCGTCTGGATCGCCCGCATCATGCTGTCCTGGGGGCTTGTGTCCGCCAGCTTCGGGTTCATCCCGCTATTGTCCGCCCATACCGGGCTCAGCCCGCAGGCCTGGTTCTATGGCCTGCGCTTCCTTTTGGGGGTGTGCGAGGCGGGCTTTTATCCCGGCGTGGTCTTTTATCTGACCCGCTGGTTTCCGGAGGTGTACCGCGCCCGCGTGATCGCCTTCTTCATGCTGGCGGTGCCGGTCTCCAATATGATCGGCGCGCCCCTGTCCGGCGCGCTGTTGAATGTCACCGGGCTTGGCCTGCAGGGCTGGCAATGGCTCTACATCCTGGAGGGCGCGCCTTCCATGCTGCTGTCGCTGGCGGTCCTGGCGTATCTGACCGAACATCCGCGCGACGCGCGCTGGCTGGACGAGAAGCAGATCGCATGGCTGGAGGAAACCGTGGCGCGCGAACAGGCCGCCGCAGGGCAGGGCGGTCATTCCGCCTTCTGGAAGATGATGGCGGATATCCGCATCCTGATCTGTGCCTTCGCCAATTTCGCCATGCAGGGCGCGACCTATTCCATCACCCTGTTCCTGCCGGCGCTGGTGACGCAGCTGGGCTACAGCAACATTCAGACCGGCTGGATCCTGGCCTTTCCGCCGTTCATCGGCGCCATCGGCATGGTGCTGTTCAGCCGGCATTCCGACCGCACCGGCGAGCGCAAATTCCATGTCGCCGCCGCCTTGGCCATGCTCTCGGCAGGCATTGCGGGCGGTGCGCTGCTGGCCGATCCGGTGGCGCGACTGATGTGCTTCACCCTTGCCAATATCGGGTCCGTCTCGCTGGGCCCGATGCTCTATCCCATCCCCACCACCTTCCTGCCCAAAAGCGCGCTGGCCGCCGGGATCGCGGTCATCAGTTCGCTGGGGGCGCTGGGCGGCTTTGCGGGGCCCTATCTGTTCGGGGCGGTGAAAGACTGGACCGGCGCCGCCACTGCCAGCCTGCTTTTGATGGCGGCTTTGGCGCTGGCCGGCGCGCTGGTCATGGCGTCGCTGCGGCCGGCGGCAAAACCCGTTGCCTTCTGAAAAAATTGGTATAATCCAGCACCCGCCATGCAGAAGCCGGAACGCCTGTCCTACGATTTCGCGGAGATCCGCGCCCATATCGCCAGGCTGCCGCGCGTCAAGCTGATCGAACGTCCCACGCCGCTGACCGAAGCCGAACACCTGGCCAGGGTCCTGTGTCCGCAAGGGGGCCCGCGCATCTTCATCAAGCGCGATGACCTGACCAGCCTGGGGCTGGGCGGCAACAAGCTGCGCAACCTGGAATTCCGTCTGGCCCGGACGATGGCCGATAATCCCGATACCGTCATCGTGGGGCTGGATGTGCAATCCAACTCCGCCCGCCAGACCGTGGCGGCCTGCAACAAGCTGGGCCTGAAGACCATCCTGGTGCTGGAAGGGCGCAAGCCCAATGTCATCCAGGGCAACCTGCTGATGGATTATCTGTTGGGCGCCGATGTGCGCTTCGCGTCCAATCCCAGGGAGCAGCGGCAGATGCTGGACGACATCGCCGCCCAGGTGCGCAAGGCCGGCGGCCGCCCGCATATCCTCAACGACAATCCCATGTTCGATATCGCTTCGGCCGCCGCCTATCTGGAAACCACGCTTGAAGTGCTGGAGCAGCTGGGCGATATCGGGTTGAAGCCCAGCTGTTTCTACATGTCGTCCAGCGGCAAGGGCGCGGCCGGCATCATCCTGGCGCAACGCCTGACCGGGCTGGGTTTTGCCATGCATGGCGTCACCGCCACCAGTGAATTTCACCTGCCATCGCGCACCGCGGGCATCGCCAACGATACGGCCAGGGCTCTGGGTCTTGATCTGGTGGTCACCCAGGAAGAGGTCGTGAACTTCGACAATTTTGTCGGCGCCGGTTACGGCATTCCCTCGCCTGCCGGCAACGAGGCGGTCAAGCTGTTTGCCCGCACCGAAGGGGTGATCCTGGATCCCATCTATACCGGCAAGGCGGCGGCCGGCATGGTGGCGCATCTGCGCGAGGGGCCGCTTCGGCCGCGACGACGTTCTTGTCTTCGTTCATACCGGCGGCACACCGGCCAATTTCACCTGGTCCGATTTGTGGCTGGATGACACCATGGCCGGGAAGGGAATGCATGAGCCTGCCTGCGGTCATTGACAGCCACGCCCATTTCTTCCCGCCCGCCGCCGGCGCGTCCGGCTTTCCCAGCGTCGAGGCGCACCGCATTCACCAGCAGCGCGCCATGCACATGCACGGCAACCAGCCCTATCGCCGGCTCAGCGACAACAGCATCGTGACCGAACGCATGCTGTGGGACGCCAACGATCCCTCGCCGGCCGGGGCAAAGGATGTGTCTTTCTCCGCCGGATCATTCGGGCGCTTCCAGTGGAACAAGGATGGCGAAAGCTATTACGTCCAGTTCCTGCCGCCCTGGATGGATGATCTGTCCCTGAGCCCCGACAAGCTGATCGCTTCGATGGATCATGCCGGCATCGCCGCCGCCGTCCTGCAGAATGATCACATCTATGGCAACCTGGCTGAGGATTTCGCCGCCGCAGCTGCCCGTTATCCGGAGCGCCTGGCGGGGCTGGCCCAGGTCGAGGAGGCTTTTGCCTATCACGATTCCGAAATCGCCCGGCTGATCGACCAGGTGAAAAGGCTGAAGATGACCGGCCTGTACTTCACCACCACCGGCCTGTTTCACAGCGGCTACAAGCCGATGCATTCGGACCGTGTCTATGATCCCTTCTGGGCGGAAGTCGAAAAACTGAACATTCCGGTCAGCTGGGTGCAGTCGGCGCGCTCACCGGTGGGCAGTTATGAGGATGAGCTCGGCCATCTGGAGGCCATCATCGAGCGCTTCCCCAAGATCCATCATGTGCTGGTGCACGGTCTGCCCACCTCGCTCTATGCCGATGACAAGGGGACGCTGACTTTTCCGTCCATCGTCAAGCGGCTGATGACCGCGGCGCCGGTGACCGCTGAACTGCTCTATCCCATCGCGGTGGGCGGCAAGATGGAATATCCCTATACCCGCATCCATACGCATATCCGGCAGATCCTGGACGCCTTCGGGCCGCAGCGTTTCATGTGGGGTTCCGACGCGCCCAATGTCGAGCGTTACTGCACCTATGCCCAGTCGCTGACCTATTTCACCAATCACTTTGGCGATCTTCCGGCCGCCGACATGCGCGCCATCCTGCGCGACAACGCTTTGCGGGTTTATCCCGGGCTTGCGGGATAGGCGTCTTCATCCAGCGGAAACACCGGCCGGCGCAGGCGCCGGTAGGGCAGGCGGGCAAGGTCCGAGGTGCAAGGCCCTGCCGTCGAAACGGTGAAGCTGGCGGCGGCGATGGGGTCATAGGCGCGGCGGTGGCCGACCGCGGCCTTGATGCCGATCATGCTGAGCTTTTCCGGGTCGATCCCCTGGCTGCGCCATTGGCCCAGGTCCATCGGCGCCAGGCGTTTGCTGGTGAGCAGGATGGTGACCCCGCCGGCGCGCACCACGGCGGCATCGCCCATGCTCACATGGCGACCCAGCACCACCATCTGGCTTTGATCGTCTTCCAGCTCGAAGCTGCCATTGCTGCGAGACACCAGTTCGACGTCCAATGTCAGCGGGCCGGGGTCCAGCCGGCTGCCTTTGCCGCCGATGGGCAAGGTGATGCGGCCGCCGATGGGCACGGCTTGCAGCGCCGCGACGGCAGCGGCATCGGCGATGATCACGCCGGAGCCCTCGACATTGTATTTGACCAGCGCCCGCAACACGCCGGTGCAGTCGCCCGGCCCGCCGCCGCCGATATTGTCAGCCGGTTCCACCAGCAACACGGGGCCGTGGCCGCGTGGCACAAATTCTCGCACCACCTTGTCCAGGTCCGCTTCCTCGGGGATGCCTTCCGCGCGGCGGGCCCAGGCAATCTGTTCCAGTTCGCGCAAGGCCGTCTTGGCATCTTCGTCGCTGCCCTCGGTGATGATGCCGAACGCGACGCCGGCATCGCGCACATCGGAATAGGCGTATCCCCCTACCACATTCACCGCCAGCACGCCGGGAATGTCGCGCTCCATCCGGCGGGCGGCCTCTTCCAATGCATGCATGGCGCCGTCGCGCGTGCCGGTACCGGTGGGCGGCCACACGATATTGGTGACCAGTACATGCTGGCGCGGGCGGATGCCGTTGGTCAGGCAGCGCTGCAGCAGTTCGGCGGCTCGCACGGCGCTTTCATAGGTATCGTCATGCGGGCACAGCCGGTAACAAATCAGCCCGTCGGACAGCGTGGCCATTTCCTGCGTCAGGGTGGCGTGCAGGTCATAGACACCATAGATGGGCAGATCGGCAGCGCCGGTAATGGCGCGGATGCGCTTCAAGAGTTCGCCGTCCACATCTTCCAGCTGCGTGGTGACCATGGCGCCGTGCAAGGACAGGAAGATGCCGTCCAGTTCATGGGCATGGGCGCGCAGCACCGGCTCCACCTCCTGCCAGAACAGCTCGAACACCTCATGCTCGACCATGCCGGAGGCACCGCACAGGTAATTGGCGGTGGGGATTACCTCCCAGCCATAGTGTTTGGCGGCAGCCAGGAATCCGTCGACCTGCGAGCCGTCGCCGATGCGGTCCAGCAGGCCCTGGCCGCGATGGATCATGAAATCGGCCAGGGTGGTGCGGTCGTCGGTGAAGCTGTGGGTCTCGTGGAAGATGCCCGCCAGCAGGATTTTGGCCACGTCCGTGCCTCTGGTATCGTTAGGCGGGGATTGTTTCGCACACCATGAAAAACAACAAGATATGGCTTTTGGGGCTGCTGGCTTTGGCCGCGCCTGCAATGGGGCAAGGCAAGGATTGGGCGCTGTATGGCGGCGAGGGCGGGCGGCGTTTTTCCAGCCTGGCCCAGATCACCCGTGCCAATGTCGGCAAGCTGCAACAGGCCTGGCGGTTCGACATGGCCGAACTGGGCGATCCCCAGACCCATCCCCTTGCGGTGGACGGGACGGTGTACGCCTATGCCCCCAATCTGGACACCATCGCGCTGGACGGTGCGACCGGCAAACTGCTCTGGCGCTTTCATTCGGGTGTGAAGGCGGGCGGCCCGCAGCGCGGACTGGCCTTGTGGCAGGGCAAGCGGTTATTCGCATCGGCGGGAAACTATCTCTATGCACTGGACCCCAAGACCGGAAAACCGCTGCCGGATTTTGGCGATGGAGGGCGCATCGATTTGCGTGCCGGGTTGGACCGCGAGGTGGACAAGATCAGCCTGGCGCTGACCGCGCCGGGCACCATCTGGCGCGACATGATCATCATGGGTTTTCGCACCGCCGAGAGTGCGCCCGCCGCGCCGGGCGATATCCGTGCCTTTGACGTGAAGACCGGCAAGCTGCGCTGGGCCTTTCACACCATCCCGCATCCGGGTGAGGCCGGTCATGAAAGCTGGCCGGCCGACACTTGGAAGACCGGCGGTGGCGCCAATGCCTGGCCCGGCATGGTGCTGGATGAAAAGCGCGGCATCGTCTATGCGCCCACCGGATCGGCGGTCAGCGATTTTTATGGCGCCGACCGCACGGGCGACAATCTGTATGCCAACAGCCTGCTGGCGCTGGACGCCAACAGCGGAAAGCTGCTGTGGCATTTCCAGGGCGTGCACCACGATGTCGCCGACCGGGATTTCCCTTCCCCGCCGGTGCTGCTGACCGTAACGCATGATGGAAAACGCATCGATGCGGTGGCCCAGGCCACCAAGCAGGGATACCTGTTCGTGCTGGATCGTGCGACGGGCAAACCGCTGTTTCCGGTGACGGAGACACCCGTGCCGCAAAGCGAGTTGGAAAAACTTTCGCCCACCCAGCCGGTGCCATCGCTGCCCGCGCCCTATGCCCGCCAGCGCCTGAGCGAAGGGTTGCTCACCACACGCACGTCTGAAGCTCACAAATGGGCCGTGGAACAATTCCGTAGCTTCGCCAATGACGGACCTTTCCCGCATGCGGCTGGGGCGGCCGAGCATTGGCTTTCCCCAGTTTCGATGGCGGGGCGGAATGGGGCGGCCAGGCTTCGGCGGGTGGCATCCTGTATCTGAACGCCAATGAAATGGCCTGGACCGGCGGGCTGATCGAAAACAGCGCTGCTGCCGGCCTGGGCGCGCGGCTGTACCAGGACAATTGCGCCAGCTGCCATGGCCCCGACCGCAAGGGCGCGCCGCCGGCTTTTCCTTCGCTGGTGGACTCGAAACTGACGGCCGGGCAGGTGGCCGATGTGGTTCATGCTGGCCGCGGCCGCATGCCGGCTTTCACCCTGCAAGGCGACAATCTTTCTGCGCTGCTCACCTTCGTGCGCAGTGGCGAGGACCGCGAGCTGGCGGCCAAGACGCCGGCGGATACGCGACCAGGCTATCGCTTCACGGGCTATCGCAAATTCCTGGACCCAGACGGCTATCCAGCCATCGCGCCGCCCTGGGGCACGCTCAGCGCCATCGACCTTAATAGCGGTTCGTACCTTTGGCGTATCCCGTTGGGTGAGTATCCGGCGCTGGCGGACAAGAGCACGGGCTCGGAAAATTACGGTGGCCCCATCCTGACCAGGGGCGGGGTTCTGTTCATCGCCGCCACCCTGTTCGACAAGAAAATCCGGGCTTTCGATCCGCGCGACGGCAAGCTTTTGTGGCAAGCGCAGCTGCCCTATGCCGGCAACGCCACGCCGATCACCTACATGGCGGGCGGCAGGCAATATGTGCTGATCCAGACCGACAATGCGCGCGACAAGAAGGCAGCGCAGGGCGCGGCCTATGTCGCCTTCGCCTTACCTGCTAAGACGGCGCCATGAAACAGGCACTTATCACCGGAGGAGCGCGCGGCATCGGCTTTGGCATTGCCGAGGCGATGCTGGCGGCAGGATACGCTGTCACCGTTACCGGGCTGACGGCAGAAGAGGTCGCGGGCGTTCCCAAACGCGATCACCTGACCGCCGTGACCTTGGATGTGACAAACGATGCGGATGTCGCCGCCTGCATCGGCCGGTTCGCCCAACTGGACGCGCTGGTGAATTGCGCGGGCATCATCCTGCGCGACGGCAAGGAATTCACCATCGAAGGCTTCCAGAAGGTCCTGGACGTCAACCTCACCGGCACCATGCGCATGTGCGTGGGCTGCAAGATGCTGCTGGAAAAATCCGGTGGCGCCATCGTCAACACCGCCTCGGTCTGGTCGTGCTTCGGCGGCGGGCTGGTGCCGGCATATACCGCTTCCAAGGGCGGGGTGGCGCAGCTTACCAAGGCTCTGGCCGTGGCCTGGGCCCCCGCAATCCGGGTCAACGCCATCGCCCCGGGCTGGGTGGAAACCGCGCTGACGCAAGGGGCCCGCGCCGATGCCGCGCGGTCGCAGGCCATTGTCGATCGCACGCCGCAAGGCCGCTGGGGCCAGCCCAGCGATATCGGCGGCGCGGTGGTGTTTTTGTGCTCCGACGCCGCCGGTTTCATCACCGGGACGGTGCTGCCGGTGGATGGCGGCTATACCGCCAAGTAGCTTTACCTGCCGCGCGCATCCGGCGTAGTTTGCGCCCCCTAACAAACCAGGAGAATTTCCATGGCCGCACGCCGCAACAATGCCCGCAAGAAAGAAAAGCGCCGCCGTCACGCCGAAGCCCGCAAGAAGACCGCTGCCGCCCTGGCCGCCGTCACCGAACAGCGTCCCGCCGCGCCGCGCCGTACCAAGTCCTGATCTCAAGGCCGGGCATGGACAATTCCCGCATTCCCTACCGGCACCCCCAGCCCAAGGAGTCACCGCCCGAGCTGGTGATCCCGTCCGCCATTCCGGACGATGAACGGGTGTGGGTGCCGCAGGGCGAGAATGTCTGGTTCCGGCCTTTGTGCCTGTGCGCCAGCCGCGGCTACTGGATGAACCTGCTGCGGGTGCGCAAGTCCGGCGTGCTGTCACGCCATCGCCATCCCCAGCCGGTGCATGGCTATGTCATCAAGGGCCGCTGGCGCTACCTGGAGCATGACTGGGTCGCCCAGGAAGGCGGCTATGTCTATGAAGCGCCAGGCGAGACCCACACATTGGTGGTCGATGAAGGCGTGGAAGAGATGATCACCCTGTTCCAGGTGAACGGCGTGATGATCTATGTCGATCCCGACGGCGCCGTGCTGGGCTATGAGGACGTCTTCACCAAGATCAACCTGTGCCGCGCCCACTACGAAAAGGTAGGCTTGGGCGCGGATTATGTGGATCAGTTCATACGCTGAAGAAGGGTGCTAGCCCTTGACCGCGAATGCCTTGGGCTTTTCGCCCGCCAGCCACGCCTGCCACATCGTTTCGTAAGCGCTTTCGATGTGCCTGGTGAAGGTGGCGGTGTCGAACAGGGCGCAGGTCGTCTTGTTCTTGGCCAGCTTGTCCTTCAAGGTCTTGAGTGCCTTGGCATCCTTGCCCAGCTTGATCGCCAGCGCTTCAAAAACGGCCACGTCTTCTGTGATCAGTTCGGGCAGGCCAGCAGCCGACAGCAGGCTCGCGGCGACCCGGCCGGGAAACGCCGGTGCCGCCTGGGTGACCAGCGGCACGCCCACCAGGGCGTCGCTGCCGGTGGTGTGGGCATTATAGGGCAGGCCGTCCAGGAACAGATCGGCCAGCGTAGCCGCGCCAGGTGCAGATCGGTGTTGTCCAGGTCGGGTGCGAAGATCAGGCGCTCCAGCGCCCGCCGCGCTTTTCGCGCTTCTTTGCGCAGGTTGTCGGCATGGTGGGGCTGCATCCAGCAGCCGCCAGCACGCTGCCGCGTCCACGCTTGAGGATGCCACCGTCCAGCTGTCGAAGGTGGAAGGCGTCAGCTTGTAGGCATTGTTGAAGTTGCAGAACACGGTGCCGGTCTCCGGCAAGCCGGCCTGTGCGCGCGTGCCCACCCGCGCCATGGGGCGGCCCTTGTCGTCATTGGCCTGGTAGCTGCCGGGCAGGGTAACGAGCTGTTCGTCGTAGAAGCCCTCTTCGCCGGGCGGGATCACGGCCGTGTCGGCGATGATGTAATCCATATAGTTCGCGCCCAGGGTGGCGGGAAAGCCCAGGTAATTGACCTGCACCGGGGCGGCGCGGTGGGCGCAGACGCCCATGCGGGCATCGCCGAAATAGCCGTTCAGGTTGACCAGGATGTCGATTTCCTCGGCGCGGATGCATGGGCGGCCTCTTCATCGGCCAGCTTGCCGATTTCGATCCGGTCGAACGCCTTTTCCAGCCGCTCGCGCATCGGGCTGCCATCGCTGACTCCGGCATCCGGGGCGATGATGTCGAACTTCATCCCGGTCGTGATGCTCATAGACGCCCGCCATCGGATGGCGTTGGCCTGCTGGCGAAATTCGCCCGACAGGTAACCGATGCGGATTTTCTTGTGACCGCTTGCAGCGCCGCCATGTCGAAGGGCGCCGCAGGCTTGGCCAGGGTAACGGTCGCGGCCCCAGACAGCGCGAGCAGGCCCGAGTCCGCCGGGCTTTCGCTGACCGCCTGGAAGATGAAGGGCTGCACGACGCGCGCGCCTGCGCGCAGGCCATCCAGCACCTGGCTCCTGAGGCTGTCAAAGTCCTGCCAGTCGGCGGCATACATGCACGCATGCAGCAATTCGCCCCGGGCATAGGGATAATTCGGGTCCAGCCGTAGTGCCTGCTCCCTTCGGCGCACCGCCTCGCGGTGCTTGAGGCTCCACAAGGTATAGCCGCGATTGACCAGCGCCTCGGCATAATCGCGCCGCACCGCGATAGGCCCGGCTGTAGCTGTCCACGGCTTCCTCGTACCGCTTCATGTCGCGCAGCACGTTGCCGCGCGCGTTCAGCGCCACGGCATTGCCAGGATCGGCCACTAGCATCTTGTCGAAATTGTCCAGCGCATCCGCAGAGCAGGCCAGGTCGCGCAGCGCCAGCCCGCGGTTACCCCAGGCCTCCATGAAATTGGACTCGATCGCCAGCGCCAGCTCCAGGCTTTCCAGAGCTTCGGCCGGGCGCTTGAGGTTCCACAGCGCCACCCCGCGGTTGTTCAGCATCTCGGCATTGTTGCCATAGACGGGCATCACCGCATCGAACATGGCCAACGCTTCAGGCCCGCGCTGCAGGTCCATCAGGATGACGCCGCGATTGTAGAGCGCCTCGGGATAATCGGGTTGCAGCGCCAGGGCGCGGTCGTAATCGGCCAGCGCCTTTTCGCGTTGGCCCAGGCCGCGATATGCAAGGCCGCGCTGCACCAGCGCCACCAGGTTGGAGGGCTGCATCGCCAGCGCGCGGCTGTAACCGGCCACCGCATCGTCCAGCCGGTTCATGGCGGCCAGCGACATGGCGCGGTTGATGATGGCGGCCATCATTTCCGGCCGTGCCACCAGGGCGCGGTCAAAGGCGTCCACCGCCAGTTCGTAACGCTTGAGGTCGGTCAGCGCCACGCCGCGGTTGTACAAACCTTCGGGCATCGCCGGCTGGATCGCCAGCACCTTGTCGAACACGGCCAGCGCGTCCTCGAAGTGGCCGGCGCCCCGCAACGCCATGCCGTAATTCATCAGGCAGGACAGGTCGTCGGGATAGACGGTGCTGGCCTGGCCCAGAAGCGTGCAGGCTTCCTCGAAACGGCCTTGCTGCATACGGATCAGGCCCAGGTAGTAGCGCGGCCCGAACAGGGCGGGATCGGCTTCCAGGATGCGCAGATAGGCGGCTTCCGCCTGGTCCAGCTTGCCCTGCTGATGCAGCGCGATGGCGTCTTGCGCCATCTGTTTCAGGTCCAGCACTTCCATCGTGTTTCCGTTCTTCTTCTAGTTTTGGGCGGCGGCCTGGGCCACCGCCAGGGCGGTCATGTTGACGATGCCGCGCGCGGTCACCGTGGGCACCATCACATGGATGGGCTTGGATACGCCCAGCAGCAACGGGCCTACCAGCAGCGCCTCGGTGGCGGCCGACAACAGGGTGAGCGCGATGTTGGCGGCATCCAGGCTGGGCATCACCAGCAGGTTGGCCGAGCCCGTGAGGGGGCTGTTGGAGACGATGCGGCCGCGCAGCACGTCGCTCAGCGCCGCGTCGGCGTGCATTTCGCCGTCGATTTCGAAATCCGGCTCGGAGGCGCGCAAAAGACTCATGGCCTTGCGCATCTTGATGGCGCCGGGGGCGTGGGAGGTGCCGAAGCTGGAATGCGACAGCAGCGCCGCTTTCGGAGCAAGCCCGAAGCGCTGCACGGTCCTGGCGGCCAGCTGGGTCATCTCCGCGATCTGTTCGGCGGTGGGATCGACATTGACATGGGTGTCGCAGAAGAACAGCGCGCCATTGGGCAGGATCAGCGCCGACAGCGAGTAGAGCCGGCTGACGCCGCGCTGGCGCGGGATCAGGGGCAGGATGTTCTGCAGCTGGCGCGTCCAGTCGCCCAGCCCGCCGCACAGGGCGGCATCAACTTCGCCGGCTTCAAGCAGCATGGCGGCGGCGATGCCGTGGCGGGTGGCGATCCAGCGCGCCGCCGATTCCGGCTGCACGCCGCGCCGCTCCACCATCCGCTGGTAGCGTTCGGTCAGGGGCGCGAAGAATTCCTTGTCCGCCTGGGGATCCAGGATGCGGGCATCCTTGTTGAAATCCAGCCGCAATCCCAGCGCCTTGGTTTTTTGCAGGATGACGTCGCGGCGGCCGATCAGGGTGGGATGGGCCAGGCCTTCGTCCACCACGGTCTGTACCGCGCGCAGCACACGATCTTCCTCGCCTTCGGCATAGACCACGCGCTTGGGATTGCGCCGGGCCTCGTCGAACACCGGCCGCATCAGCTGGCCGGAGCGGTAGACGAACTTTTCCAGCTCGCTCTCATAGGCCTCGAAATCGGTGATGGGGCGGCGGGCGACGCCCGACTCCATGGCCGCGCGCGCCACGGCCGGCGCGATGGAAAGGATCAGGCGCGGGTCGAATGGCTTGGGAATAATGTAATCGGGGCCAAAGCCGGTCTGGGCGCCGCCATACGCGCTGGCTACCACGTCCGACGCTTCGGCACGGGCCAGTGCGGCGATGGCTTCCACCGCCGCAACCTTCATCGGCTCGTTGATGGTGGTGGCGTCCACGTCCAGCGCGCCGCGGAACACAAACGGGAAGCACAGGACGTTGTTGACCTGGTTGACGTAATCGCTGCGCCCGGTGGCGATGATGGCGTCGGGCCGGGCCGCCTTGGCCACTTCCGGCAGGATTTCCGGATCGGGATTGGCCAGCGCCAGGATCAGCGGCTTTTGTGCCATCTGCGGCAGCCATTCGGGCTTGAGAACATTGGGCGCGGACAATCCCAAAAAGACGTCGGCGCCCACCAGGACATCGCCCAGGGTGCGGGCGTCGGTCTTGCGGGCATAGCGCGCCAGGTTGGGCGCCATGTCGTCGCCACGATCCTTGTGCACCACGCCCTTGATGTCGGTCAGGGTGATGTTGTCGACCGGCAGGCCCATCGCCACCAGAAGATCGACACAGGCCAGTGCGGCGGCGCCGGCGCCGCTGGTCACCAGCTTGACGTCTTCCAGGTTCTTGCCCTGGAGAACCAGGCCATTGCGGATGGCGGCGGCGCAGACGATGGCGGTGCCATGCTGGTCGTCATGGAAGACCGGAATCTGCATCCGGTCGCGCAGCTTCTTCTCGATGATGAAGCATTCGGGCGCCTTGATGTCTTCCAGGTTGATGCCGCCAAAGGTCGGCTCCAGCGCCGCCACGATGTCGACAAAGCGGTCGATGTCGGTCTCGGCCACTTCCAGGTCGAACACATCGATGCCGGCGAATTTCTTGAACAGGACCGCCTTGCCCTCCATCACCGGCTTGGAGGCGAGCGGACCGATATTGCCAAGCCCCAGCACGGCGGTGCCGTTGGTGATGACGGCGACAAGATTACCGCGCGCCGTGTAATCGCGGGCGGTGTCGGGATCGGCGGCGATCGCCTCGCAAGGCGCGGCGACGCCGGGCGAATAGGCCAGCGCCAGGTCGCGCTGGTTGGCCATGCGCTTGGTGGCTTCAACGGACAGCTTTCCCGGGCGGGGAATGCGGTGATAGTCCAGCGCGCTTTTGCGGAAATTGTCGTCCATGACCCCAGCCTGTGGCGGAGCCGGTAAATGGCAGGGGATGGGGGGATAAATCAAGCTTTCCCCCTGTTTTTGCCCGGTTTTCCTCGAAAAATCAGGGAACTGGCGGCGCAGGGGCGACGTTCCTCAAACGTCGCAGCCCGGGCCGGTTTTCAGGCGTGTTCAGATGGTTAGATTTGACTGATATTGCGCACCGCTTTCAGGGCCCGGTTGGGCGTTTCAGGAGATTTCATGCAGATCGCGATTGTTGGACTGGGCCGCATGGGGGCCAATATCGGCCGGCGGCTGATGAGCCGTGGCCATCAGGTTGTCGGCTTTGACGCCTCCCCGATGCCGTAAAGGCCTTGGAAGGCGCTACCGGTGCCAGCTCGCTGGAAGATGTCGTCGCCAAGCTGTCCCCGCCGCGCACGGTGTGGGTGATGCTGCCGTCGGGCAGGATCACCGAGGAAACCATCGCCAAGCTGGGCACGCTGTTGTCCAAGGGTGACGTCATCATCGATGGCGGCAATACCTTCTGGAAGGACGATGTGCGCCGCGCCAAGGCGCTGCGCGAGAAGGGCATCGATTATCTGGATGTCGGCACCTCGGGCGGGGTGTGGGGCCTGGAGCGCGGCTACTGCATGATGATCGGCGGCGAAAAGGCCTCGGTCGACCGGCTGGATCCCATCTTCAAGGCGATGGCGCCGGGCGCCGGCAACATTCCCAAAACGCCGGGCCGCGAGAAGGCCGATCCGCGCGTCACCGAAGGCTACATGCATGCCGGCCCGGCCGGCGCCGGCCATTTCGTCAAGATGGTTCATAACGGCATCGAATATGGGTTGATGCAGGCCTATGCCGAAGGCTTCGACATCATGCGCGGCCGAAACAGCGACAAGTTGCCGGAAGAGGAACGCTTCGACATCAATGTTTCGGATGTCGCCGAAGTGTGGCGGCGCGGCAGCGTGGTGGCGTCCTGGCTGCTGGACCTGACTTCGATCGCGCTGTCCAAATCCGGCACCTTGGAAGAATTCAGCGGCAAGGTGGACGACAGCGGTGAAGGCCGCTGGACGGTGGCGGCGGCGGTGGACGAGGCTGTGGCGGCCCCGGTCCTGACAGCGGCGCTTTATGCCCGCTTCCGATCCCGCAGCGACAACACGTTTGGTGAAAAGTTGCTGTCGGCAGTGCGCAAGGAATTCGGCGGCCATATCGAAAGCGTGGTGCCGGCCCACAAGGCGAAAGACGACGACAAATGAGCAAGCCGTCGCACAACACGCCGGCGCCGCCCTGCGCCATCGTAATTTTTGGCGCCAATGGCGACCTGACCAAGCGGCTTGTCGTGCCGGCATTGTACAATCTGGCGCGCACGGGGCTGCTGCCCGCCAAGCTGGCGCTGGTTGGCGTGGACCACAACAAGAAGACCAGCCAGGAATGGACCGCCCAGCTGAAGGACTTCCTGGTCACCGTGCTGGCCAAGAACAGCGAGGAGATCGACGAAAGCCTGTGGGGCAAGGTGTCCGGCTCCATGACCTTTCTCAGCGGCGATTTCGAAAAGCCCGAGACGTACACCCAGCTCAAGGATCTGTTGGCGCAACTCGATGCCAAGCAGGGTTTGGACGGCAATGTGCTGTTCTACATGGCGGTCGCCGACCGTTTCTTCCCCGTCATTGCCGGCAAGCTGGGTGAAGCCGGGCTGATGAATGACGACAAGGGCTTCCGCCGCCTGATCGTGGAAAAGCCCTTCGGTCACGACCTGGCCTCCGCCCGGTCCCTGAATGCCTGCCTTCTGAAATATCTGAAGGAAGAACAGATCTATCGCATCGACCATTTCCTGGGAAAGGAAACGGTGCAGAACATCATGGCCCTGCGGTTCGGCAATGGGTTGTTCGAGCCGATCTGGAACCGCGACCGCATCGATCATGTCCAGATCACCGTTGCGGAATCGATCGGGGTGGAGACGCGCGGGAAATTCTATGAGGCCACCGGCGCCTTGCGCGACATGATTCCCAATCACCTGTTCCAGCTGGTGGCGATGGTGGCGATGGAGCCGCCGGTGTCGTTCAATGCCGAGGATATCCGCGCCAAGAAGGCCGAGTTGTTCAAATCCATCCAGCCCCTGGCCCTGACCGATGTGGTGCGCGGCCAGTATGACGCGGGCACGGTGCAGGACCAGCCGGTGCCGGCCTACCGCAAGGAGCCGAACGTTTCGCCGGACTCCAATATCGAAACCTATGCCGCCATGCGGCTGAAGATCGACAACTGGCGCTGGGCGGGCGTGCCTTTCTATCTGCGCACCGGCAAGCGGCTCAACATCCGCTCCAGCGAAATCGCCATCCGCTTCAAGCAGGCGCCCTATGCCCTGTTCCGCGATACGCCGGTGGACGAGCTGGATGCCGACTGGCTGATCCTGCGCATCCAGCCGGACGAGGGTATTCGCCTGCGCTTCAACGCCAAGCGACCGGGCCCAGCCATGATGCTGGAGAGTGTTTCTATGCGCTTCAACTACAAGGACTATTTCCACCAGGCCCCGGCGGTGGGCTACGAGACCCTGATCTATGACTGCCTGATCGGTGACGCCACCCTGTTCCAGCGCGCCGACCAGGTCGAAGCGGCCTGGTCGCTGGTCGCGCCGGTGCTGGAAGGCTGGGCCAATACCAACCCGCGCCATTTTCCCAACTATGCGGCAGGCAGCGAAGGGCCCATCGCGGCCAATGACCTCTTGGCCAAGGACGGCCGCTCCTGGCGTGCCATCCGCATCCTGGGTGGCAAATGACCCCTCTCTCTCAGAATGGCATCGCCGGAACGCTGGAAGTTGTGAAGGACAGTGCCGCGCTGGCGGCGCGTGCAGCCGAAATCATCGCCGGACGGCTGCGCGTGGCGCGCCATCCCTTCCGCCTGGTGCTGTCGGGCGGATCGACGCCGCGCGCGACGTACGAATTGCTGGCCCGGATGGACATTGACTGGGATTGCGCCGAACTGTTCTTCAGCGACGAACGTTTCGTGCCGCCCGACGACAAGGATTCCAACTACCGCATGGTACGCGAGACCTTGCTGGCCGGCGCCGATGTTCATCCGCGCAAGGTCTTTGCCATTCCCACCGATGGCACGCCGCAAAGCTGCGCCGACCGCTATGACGAGGCGCTGCGCCAGCAATACGGCGTCAGCACGCTGGAAGCGGGCGTGCCGCTGTTTCATCTCACGCTGCTGGGCCTGGGCGATGACGGCCACACCGCCTCGCTGCTGCCGGGCCAGCCGGTGCTGAGGGAAACGGAGCGCTGGGCGGCGGCGGTGCCCGAAGGGCGCGGCGAGCCGCGCATCTCGCTGACCTATCCGGCGATCAATTCCAGCGAATTGATTTTGTTTCTGGTATCCGGCGTTGGCAAGCGCGATGCCCTGGCCCAGACGCGCGGCGGCATCGGCCCGGCAGGCGGTATCAGGCCGCAGGGCAAAGTGTTATGGCTGGTGGATCAGGCGGCGGCGGGGGAGGAAGACCAAGGTTACGGCTTTTGACCGCGCGTATTGAAGATTATGCCATGATCGGCGATTGCCGCACGTCGGCAATCATCTGCCGCAATGGCTCCATCGACTGGCTGTGCCTGCCGCGCTTCGATTCCGCGGCCTGTTTTGCCGCGCTGTTGGGTGACAAGACCAATGGGCGCTGGGTGATCGAACCGGCCGCCAAGTCGTTCAAATCGTCCCGCAAGTACCGCGGCGACAGCCTGATCCTGGAAACCACGTTCACCACGGCCGGGGGCAAGGCGCGTGTGATCGATTTCATGCCGCCGGGCACCCCGGACTGCGCGGTGGTGCGGATCGTGGAATGCCTGGAAGGGCATATCGACATGCGCACCGAGCTGGCCATCCGGCTGGATTACGGCGTGACCATTCCCTGGGTGTCGCGCCGCGATACCCGCACGTTGGTCGCCGTAGCGGGCCCGCATCTGCTTACCCTTCGCACCCGCGCCCAGATCCGCGGCGAGAACATGCACAGCGTGGCGGAATTCTCCCTGAAGAAGGGCGAGGCCATGCCCTTCGTGCTGGCCTATGGCGAATCCTTCAAGCCGGTGCCGCAATCCATCGACGCCTTCATTGCCCTGGACGAGACCGAGCGCTATTGGCGCAGCTGGGCCGAGCAATGCCAGGTAAAAGGCAAGTGGCGCGGCATGGTGATGCGCTCGCTGCTTACCCTCAAGGGTCTCAGCTATGCCCCCACCGGCGGCATCGTGGCGGCGGTCACCACGTCGCTGCCGGAAAAGATCGGCAGCACCCGCAACTGGGATTACCGCTATTGCTGGCTGCGCGACGCCACCTTTACCCTGCTTGCCTTCCTCAATGCGGGCTTTCGTGAGGAGGCCACGGTCTGGCAGCAATGGCTGATGCGCGTGATCGCCGGCGCGCCCGAGCAATTGCAGACCATGTATACGGTGTTGGGCGAAAGGCGGCTGGACGAACTGGAGCTGCCGCACCTTCCGGATACGAGAATTCGCGACCTGTGCGCGTGGGCAATGCCGCGCATACCCAGCTGCAGCTGGATATTTACGGCGAACTGGCCGACGTGATGGCGCAGGCGCGCCGGCGGGCTGCCATCAGGACCGCGCGCGCCACAGCTGCGCGCCGTTTTCATGAAGCATCTGGAAACGATGTGGTGCCTGCCGGACGAGGGTATCTGGGAAATCCGCGGCGCGTCGCAGCACTTTGTCCATTCCAAGGTCATGACCTGGGTGGCGTTCGACCGGGCGTCCAAAGCGCCCGATTCCACGCCGCAGCAGAAGGCGCATTGGAAGAAGATGGCGCGCAAGATTCACAAGGACATCTGCAGGAAGGGCGTGGACAAAAAGCGCGGCTGTTTTGTGCAGGCTTACGGTTCGCAGGCCATGGATGCCAGCCTGCTGCTGCTGCCCCTGGTGGGCTTTCTTCCCGTTTCCGACAAGCGCATCAAGGCCACGGTGCGCGAGATCGAGAAGCGCTTGGTCTACAAGGGGCTGGTGCAACGCTACGAGACCGCGACTGGTGTGGACGGGTTGCCGCCGGGCGAGGGTGCTTTCCTGGCCTGCAGCTTCTGGCTGGCCGACAATTATGCTTTGATGGGCAAGCGCGCCCAGGCGACGCGGCTGTCGGAAAGCTGCGCAGGCTGGGCAATGATGTAGGACTGTATGCCGAGGAATATGATCCGGATGCAAAGCGCATGCTGGGCAACTTCCCCCAGGCTTTTTCCCACGTCGCCCTGATCAACACCGCGCTGAACTTGATGAACAATAGCGGAAAGAAGAAGAGGACCCGTCCCCGTGGCCGCCGTTAAACGCATTCTTTGTATCGATATCGGCGGCTCGGGCCTGAAGGCCGCCATCATAACCACCCGCGGCAAGTACCTGGCCAAGCGCGTTCGCATCAAGACGCCGGAGCGGCGCAAGCCGGCGCAGATCGTGGCGGCGCTGGTGAAAATGGTGACTCCGCTGGGCGCCTTTGATGCCGTCACCATCGGCTTTCCCGGCATGGTCAAGAACGGCAGGGTTCACAGCGCGCCCGCCTATGGCACCAAGGACTGGGCAGGTTTCCCCCTTGCCGAGGTGATGCGCAAGAAGCTGAAGAAACCGGTCAAGCTGCTCAACGATGCTGACGTGCAGGGCCTGGCCGTGATGAAGGGCAAGGGGCTGGAACTGGTCTGCACCCTTGGGACCGGCTTTGGCACCGCCTGGTTTCGTGACGGCGAATTGATGCCGCACATGGACCTGGCGCACCTGACCTTGCACAAGAAGCACGACTTCGATGTGGAGGTCGGCGACAAGACCCGCCGCAAGATCGGCAGCCGGCGCTGGAACGCACGCATCAGGAAGCTGATCGGCGTTCTGGAAACGGTTGTCAACTACGATCATCTTTACCTCGGCGGCGGCAACTCGTCCGAGGTCAAGTTCAAGCTCCCACGCAATGTTTCCATCGTCTCCAATGACGCGGGCATGGAGGGTGGAGCTTACGCCTGGCGCAAGTAATTCCGGGAACTTTCTGCTGCGGTTGCGCGTTTCGATCCCATTGGATCGACACATATTTTTGAATGCCGTTTGAACACGGCCGCAGCGAACGGAAAGCCTGGATGATGCCGCCGGTGAGTGGAAACACCGCCCTGTTTTTGGATATTGATGGCACCTTGCTGGATCTGGCGCGCACGCCGGACCGGGTGAAGGTGCCGCGCGAACTGCTGCGCAGCCTGGAGAAGCTGTCGCACCAACTGTCGGGCGCGCTGGCCTTTGTCAGCGGCCGCTCGCTGGCCAGCATCGATTCGCTGTTCGCCCCGTTCCGTCCCGCCGCCATCGGCGCCCATGGCGGTGAAATTCGCGGGCTGGACGGGCAGGTGTCGCGCAGCCAGCCCCTATCCGAAAAAGTAGCGGAAATTTTCACCGGCCTGGCCGACCATGTTCCGGGTCTGCTGTTAGAAGACAAGAAATGCGCCCTGGCGCTGCATTACCGCCTGGCGCCGGAAGCCCAGCCGGTGCTCGCCACCGCCATGGAAAAGCACGCCAAGCTGTTTGAATCCGAAAAGGTGCAAATTCTTGAAGGCAAGGCGGTGATCGAAGCCCGCCCCATCGGCGTGGACAAGGGCACCGCGGTCACCGCGCTGGCGAAACAGAAGCCGTTCGCCGGGCGCACCATCCTGTTTGGCGGTGACGACACCACCGACGAAGATGTCTTTCGCATCCTGCCCAGGCTGGGCGGGCGTGGCTTTTCGGTGGGCCGGCGTTTCACCGGCGCCGAGCATGTCTTTGAATCGCCCCGCGCGGTGCGGGCCTGGCTGCACCGGTGCGCCGAAGCGGGTGTGTCATGACCGGGCATGCGGACCTGGCCGTGGTGGGCAACGGCCGCATCGCCGCGCTGGTCAACAGTTTTGGCCAGCTGGTGTGGTGGTGCTTTCCCCGCTTTGATTCCGACCCCGTCTTCAGCCGCCTGATCGCGGGCGATGAGGAAAAGGGTTTTTGCGACGTAGTGCTGGCGCGCCAGGTGTCTGCGGTTTCGCAATATGAGCGCAACACCGCCACCGTGGTCACCATCCTGACCGCCGATGACGGGGCGCAGGTGAAGATTACCGATTTTGCCCCGCGCCTGCGCAATTTCGACCGCCTGCTGCGCCCGCCCCAGCTGATGCGCATTATCGAGCCGATTGCCGGCCTGCCGCGCATCGCCATCCGGGTGCGGCCGACCCAGTTCTATGGCACGCCCATGCGGCGGCAGGTGGCAGGCTCCAGCCATGTCACCTATGGCGAGCCGCCGCTGGTACGCCTGACGACCGATGCGCCGCTGTCCTATCTGCAACAAGAAACGCCCTTCGCCCTGACCCGGCCGCTGCATCTTGTCTTCGGGCCGGACGAACCCTTCATGGGCGATATCGGTTCGGTGGTGCGCGACTTCCTGGAGCGCACCAACGGCTATTGGCGCGAATGGGTGCGCCGGCTTTCCATCGCCTATGAATGGCAGGAAGCGTCGATCCGCGCCGCCATCACCCTGAAGCTGACCACGTTCGAGGAAACCGGCGGCATAGTCGCGGCCCTGACCACTTCGCTGCCTGAAGCCCCGCATTCGGGGCGCAATTGGGACTACCGCTATTGCTGGCTGCGCGACGCCTATTTTGTGGTGAAGGCGCTGAACGCCATCGGCGCCACCCGCGCCATGGAACAGTATATCGCCTATATCTTGTCCATCGCCGGCAACAGTGAAACCCTGGCGCCCTGCTACGGCATCGTGCCGTCCGACGACCTTACCGAATGGATTGCGCCCGACCTGAAGGGTTTCGAGGGCCATGGTCCGGTGCGCATCGGCAACGCCGCCGTCGAACAGGTGCAGCATGACGCCTATGGCAGCGTCATCCTGGCCGCCACGCCCATGTTCTTCGACAGGCGTCTGCCGGTGCCCGGCGATGAAGGCCTGTTCCGCCTGCTGGAAAAAATGGCGGGCAAATGCGCCGAACTGGCGCTGGAGCCCGACGCCGGCATCTGGGAATTTCGGGGGCGCAAGCGTGTGCATACCCACAGCGGCGCCATGTGCTGGGCCGGCCTGTCGCGCACGGCCGCCATCGCCGCGCGCATCGGCCTGAATGATCGTGCCGCCTACTGGCACGATCTGAGCGACAAGGTCGGCGAAACTCTGCTGTCCAAGGTATGGAACGAAAAGCGCCGTGCCTTCACCGCCGCCGAAGGCACCGAGGACATGGACGCCAGCGTGCTGCTGTTGCCAGAGTTGGGACTGATCGATGCGCGCGATCCCCGCTTTGCCTCCACCGTGGCGGCGATCGAACAGGACCTGGTGCGTGGCCGCCATGTCATGCGTTATGCCGCCGAGGACGACTTCGGGTTGCCGGAAACCGAATTCCTGGTCTGCCGCTTCTGGCTGATCGACGCGCTGGCCGCGCTGGGCCGGCGCGAGGAAGCGCGTGAGCGCTACACCGATGCGCTGGCGCTGCGCAATTCCTATGGCCTGCTGGCCGAGGATATTCATCCCCAGACCGGGGCGTTGTGGGGCAATTTCCCGCAGACCTATTCCATGGCCGGGGTAATCCTCAGCGCGATGCGGCTGAGCCAAAGCTGGGAGGACCGCTATTGGCGCGCATCTTCATAATCTCCAACCGCGTGGCCGTGCCCGGCCGCGGCGGCAACCCGGGCGGCCTGGAAGTGGTGCTCAAGGCGACCTTGCGCAACCATCCCTGTGTCTGGCTGGGCTGGAGCGGCGAGGTCAACGAGACACCCCGTACCCGTACCATCGTCAGCGGCGACAACGAATATATCGTCACCGACCTCAAGCCCGAGGATTTCGACGAATATTATAACGGCTTCGCCAACCGGGTGTTGTGGCCGATCTTCCACTACCGGCTCGACCTGGCGGAATTCTCGCGCCGCGACCTGTCCGGATACCTGCGTGTCAACGAACACTTCGCCGACGAACTGGTGAAGGTGCTGCAGCCCGATGATATCCTCTGGGTCCACGACTATCACCTGATCCCGCTGGCCAAGGCGTTGCGGGCGCGGGGCCTGAACAACCGCATCGGGTTTTTCCTGCACATTCCGCTGCCGCCGCCGGAAATCCTCACCGCCATGCCCAACCATGAAAACCTGATTCCGGCGCTGGGCGATTACGATCTTGTCGGTTTCCAGACCGATGGTGACGCCGCCAATTTCGCGCGTTACCTGGCCAAGGAACTGGGGACGCCTTCGCATATCTCGCTGCGCCTGGGCAGCGGCGACCGCGCCATGCGCATCGGCACATTCCCGGTGGGGGTCGAGACACGGCACTTCACCCGCCTGGCCGGCAAATCGGTGCGCACCAGGATGGTGCAACAGGTGCTGCATTCCATTCCCGGCGCCCTGATGATCGGGGTGGACCGGCTGGATTATTCCAAGGGCATCACCGCGCGGCTGGATGCCTATGAACGCTTCCTGGCCGCCTATCCGGAATGGCACGGCAAGATCACCTATCTGCAGATTACGCCCAAGAGCCGCAGCCAGATCAAGGAGTATGCCGAGATGGAAGCAGCGGTGAACAGCGCGGCGGGACACATAATGGCAGCTATAGCGATGCCAGCTGGGCGCCGGTGCGCTATGTCACCCGCGCCTATAGCCGCACGGCGCTGGCAGGGCTTTATCGCGCCGCGCGCGTGGGATTGGTGACGCCCATGCGCGACGGCATGAATCTGGTGGCCAAGGAATATGTCGCCTCGCAGGACCCGGAAGATCCCGGTGTCCTGATCCTGTCGCGCTTTGCCGGCGCGGTCGACGAATTCCGCGATGCGCTTCTGGTCAACCCGTATGATCCCGATGCGGTGGCCGCGGCCATCGCACGGGCCATGGCCATGCCGCTGGCCGAACGCAAGAAGCGCCACGCCGAACTGTATGCCGCCCTGCTGCGCAACGACATTGCCAAATGGGGCGACAAGTTCCTGAAGGCGCTGGCGCCGCGCGACAAGGCGGCCGCGGCGCAGCAGGCCCAGGCGCTGCGGGACTTCATCTCGCCTACAGCACCGGCTGCAACTGCCCCAGCGCTCCCGCCAGCATCACGACAATAAGCCCCAGGCACAGCTCGAATGCGGCATTGCGGGCTATGCCGGCGCCGCCCCGGCGCGGCATCAGCCGGAAGCGGTTGATGGCCGCAAGGCCCAGCATCACCGCCACCAGGACCAGCTTGCCGGACAGTACGCCCAGATAGAACGGCGACGGCGTGCCGTGGCCCAGCAGGATGGAGGCGGCATTGATCAGCCCAGTCATCACCAGGACCAGAACCGCGACCATGGCCCAGTCCGAGAACAGACCCAGCGCTTGCAGAATGTTGGGCTCCATGCGCCGGTACAGCAGCACCAGCACGGCCAGCCCGCCGATCCAGAATCCGCAGGCCAGAAGATGCACGCCGTCCAATGTCGTGCCGATGGCGGTGAAGCCTGCGGGACTGGCCTGTGCGGCATGGCTGGTGGCGGCGGGCAAGGCCAGCGCCAGGGCGGCCAGCCAAAGGGCGAACTTGTGACCACGGCGCAGGGTCATCAGCAAGGCCAGTCCCAGCAGGGCGGCAAGCCGCAACAGGAAGACCTGCCCGAATAGGGTCATGGTGGTGGCCTGCAAAAGGACGGTCGTATCCAGTTCGTCCGCCATCTGCAGCGCGGCCAACGTCAGCCAGGCGCCCGCGGCCAGCAATGCCAGCAGCCATGCGGTCCAGCGCAGCCCTGTGCTGGCTGGGGGCGCGACGGACGGAAGTCTTGCGCGCAGCAGCGCTTCAAAGGCGGCCATGCCGAACAGCAGCATGGCGGCGGCATAGTAGACGCCGCGCGCAGCGCCCAGGATCACGGGCACCACTAGGGAATGACCTTGAAACCGAAACTGCCGCTGAGCTTGTGGGTGTCATGGCCCACCGCCTGCCACTTGACCGTATAGGCGCCGGGCTTCAACGCGAGGGGCAGCAGGGTGATGGTGGCGCCGCCGACCGACTTGGGCACCGGCAAGGCTTTGCCGCCGGCATCGCTGAGGGTGGCGGTGCTGAAGGCAGGCTCCAGCGGTTCGGCGAAGGTCATCTTGATCATGCTGGGCGATTTGACGCTGCTGCCGGCCGCGGGATCGGAGCTGACCAATTTGGCATGGGCGAAAGCCGGCGATGCTGCCAGCAGGAGGACTACAACCAGCGTCTTCATGACTGACCCTTGTTCTGGTCCCATTTCAGGCCCGCCGCCGCCAGCATGATCCAGCCCGCGACAAAGGCGATGCCGCCCACCGGAGTGGCGAAGGCCAGGGCCATCCAGCCCGTCAGCGCCAGCAGATAAAGCGAGAAGCAGAACAGGACCATGCCGGCCAGGAACAGCGCCGCGGCGATGTTTGCGCGCTTGGTGGCCCCGCCGCGCGCCGCCATGGCGGTGATGGCCAGCGCCAGGGCATGCACCAGGTGATAGGTGGCGGCGGTGTTGAATGCCGACAGCATGCGGGGGTCAAGGCGCGGGCCCAGCACGTGGGCCGCGAAGGCCCCCGCCAGTACCGCCACCGCGCCATTGGCGCCTGCAAGAAACAGCCAGTTTTTCATCAGCCGCTTTATAGACAGGCGCCGCCGGCTTTGCGAGTTTGGTTTCATGGAAAGACCGTCATGCCCGAACTGACCCATGCCGCCGACGGGGTGGCCCTGGCCTATGAACGCCATGGGGAAGGTCCGGCCATTGTGCTGGTGCATGGCTTCGGCTCCAGCCGGCTGCAGAACTGGAAATCCACCGGCTGGTATGGCGGGCTGACCGAGGCCGGCTTCTCCATCGTGGCGATGGACTGCCGCGGCCATGGCGACAGCGGCAAGCCGCATGACCCCGCATCCTATGGTCATGACCGCATGGCCGATGACGTGACCCGGGTGATGGATGCGTGCGGATTGTCCCGTGCGCTGGTGTGCGGTTATTCGATGGGCGGTTTCATCGGGCTGCGCCTGCTGGCATCCCATCCCGAGCGCATCATCAAGCTGGCGATCGCGGGGGTGGGCGAAACCTACCTGAAGGAAAGCATCACCTCGCCACAGGCGCGGGCGGCCCTGGCCGATGCGCTGCTCACCGACGACAAGGCGAGTATCACCGACACCCGGGCTAAAATGTTTCGCGCCTTTGCCGACCAGCCGGGCAAGGACCGGTTTGCGCTTGCGGCCTGTATGCGGGCCATGTCGCCGCGGCTGTCGTCCGAGGCGCTTTCGCAATTGCAGCGCCCCGTCCTGGTCGTGGACGGTGACATGGACGATACCGCGGGCGCACCGGAGCCCCTGGCCGCCGCCCTGGCGGATGGCCGCGCGGTGACGATTGCCGGCCGCGATCACATGTCGGCGGTGGGCGACCGGCATACCCGACAGGCTGTCATCAGCTTCTTCGCTTAGGGAACTTACCCTTCCGTACATTCGTTCTCTGTGTGGGATGCATGATGTGTCCTGCCGCAGTTTCGCCGCGGTTCACATAGTTTGTCTGTGTACTGAGTATATTTCTGGGGGCGTTGGAAAAGGAGCATCCAATGCCGCATGCATTTCAAAATCCCGTAAGCGGGGTACGTTTTGGTACTGAAAAAGACATAGGTTTTCCGGTGCTTATCGCTATTTTCGATCCAGCTGTTTCGCGCGGTTCGTCCGTGTGCCCCGGCAGCGGTGGGGGGGTCCTTCCGCAAAAATTTGTCGAGCTGTCGGTATGTTAGAAGCACATGCGCGCGCCGGTATACGCAACCGGCTGCTGCAAAAAATCGCGCTGGAAGACTGGGACTTGGTGGGACCGCATCTGGAAGCGGTCACGCTGAAGGAGCGCCAGATCATCGAGGTGCCGGCCAAGCCGATCACCCATGTCTACTTTCTGGAGATCGGCGTGGCGTCGGTGGTGGCCGTGGATGCCGAAGACCACCGGATTGAAGTCGGCGTCATCGGTTATGAAGGCGTCACCGGCGTGCCGTTGATCATGGGCGACAACCGCGCTCAGCATTCCACTTACATGCAGATCGGCGGCAGTGGCCATCGCATGCCGGCTGATGCGCTGTGCGGCGCCATCGCCAAGAGCGAGTCGCTTCGCACCCTGATGCTGAAATCCGCGCAGGGCTTCATGATCCAGACCGCCCAGACCGCGCTGGCCAATGGCCGCGCCAAGCTGGAGCAGCGCCTGGCGCGCTGGCTGCTCATGGCGCATGACCGCATGACCACCGACGCGGTGCCGCTGACGCATGAATTCCTGGCGGTGATGCTAGGTGTGCGCCGGGCCGGTGTCACCGTGGCGATCCATGGCTTTGAACGGCGCGGACTCGTCACCACCCGGCGCGGCCAGCTGACCATCGTCAACCGCGCCGGTATCGAGCAGATCGCGGGCAGCTTTTATGGCACGCCGGAATCCGAACTGAAGCGCCTGCTGGGCGAACTGGTACCCAAATAAGACTCGCCTTCCGGCCTTGGTACATGGTTTGTTCTCGCCATGTTGCCCCTCCCATTCGAGCAATGGTTCGCCCGGCGCGGCTGGACCGCGCGGGCCCATCAGCTGGCGCTGGTGGATCATGCCGCGCGGGGGCAAAGCGTCTTGCTGGTGGCGCCCACCGGTGGCGGCAAGACCCTGGCGGGCTTCCTGCCGACCCTGATCGACCTGGCAAATAAGCCCAAACGGGCCCGTAAGCGCGGGCTGCACACGCTTTATATCTCGCCCCTGAAGGCACTGGCGGTGGACGTGGCGCGCAACCTGGATGCGCCCATTACCGAGATGGATCTGCCGGTCACGGTGGACCCGCACCGGCGATACCTCGCTGGCGCGGCACGCCGGCGCCAGCGTCACAGCCCACCCGACATTCTTCTGACCACCCCTGAACAGCTTTCGTGCTGCTGGCCGCCATCCCCACCCGCAGCACCCAGATGTTCGAGAATTTGCGCACCGTGGTGCTGGATGAATTGCACGCGCTCTACAATTCCAAGCGCGGCGATTTGCTGGCGCTGGGGCTGGCGCGGCTTCGGACATTGGCGCCCGCCCATCGGCGTGTCGGCCTGTCGGCCACGGTGAAGGACCCGGCGCCGCTGCGCGCTTTTGGTGCCCCCAGCCCCCTCGAAGGAAAAGAGCAAGGTGAGGCGCTGTCTCCAGCTCGTCATCGCCCAGAGGTGAGCCAAGCCCAGCATCGAGATCAGCGCCTCGGATTCCTATGTGCCCTGGGCCGGGCACTTGGCGCGTCATGCCATGCTGGATGAAAGCTGACGGCGATCCAGGCATCTAGGACGGCTTTGGTCTTCGTCAATACCCGCAGCCAGGCCGAGCGCACCTTCCAGGAATTGTGGGCCATCAACGACAACAACCTGCCCTTCGCCCTGCTCGGCAGCCTCGCACTGGAACAGCGGCGCAAGGTGGAAGCGGCCATGGCCAAGGGCAGCCTGCGCCGTGGTCTGGCCGTCGACGCTGGACCTGGGCATCGACTGGGCGCGGTCGATAAAGTGATCTGCATCGGCGCGCCCAGGGCGCCGCGCCCGGCTGGTGCAGCGCATCGGCCGCGCCAATCACCGGCTGGATGAGCCCAGCGCCGCGCTGCTGGTGCCGGCCAACCGGTTCGAGGTGCTGGAATGCAATGCCGCCCGCGACGCGCCGTGCTGGCGGGCGAACTGGATGGCGAGCGGCTACAGAAGCCGGCGGGCTGGACGTGCTGGCCCAGCATATATTGGGCACCGCTTGCGCTGCCCTTCGACCCCGCCGCCCTGTTCGCCGAAGTGCGCGCCGCTTCGCCCTATGCCGCATCTGACGCGCGAGGATTTCCTGGCGGTGGTGGATTTCGTCGCCACCGGCGGTTACGCCCTGCGCGCCTATGACCGCTATGCGCGGCTTCGCAAGACGGAAGACGGTAGGTTGCGGCTGGCCCATCCGCGCTTGGCCCAGGGTATCGCCTCAATGCCGGCGTGATTGTCGAAGACCCGATGGTGGAGGTGCGGCTGCAGGGCAAGGGCAAACCTGCCGGGGCCGGCAGGCGCAAGCTGGGTGAGCTGGAAGAGTATTTCATCGAACAGCTGTCGCCGGGCGATACCTTTGTTTTTTCCGGCGAGGTGGTGCGCTTTGAAGGCCTGCGCGAGACCGGCGCCTATGTCACCCGGACCAATGATCCGGACGCGGAAATCCCCAGCTACAATGGCGGCAAGTTTCCGCTTTCGACGTTCTTGGCCCAGCGGGTGCGCGAGATGGTGTCCTCGCCCGAGAGCTGGCACAATTTGCCCAGACCGGTGCAGGAATGGCTGAAGATCCAGGAATGGCGCAGCGTCATCCCAAGGCCGGCCGGCTCCTGGTCGAAACGCGCGCGGCAATCGCCAGTATCTGGTCTGCTATCCATTCGAAGGCCGGCTGGCGCACGGACATTGGGCATGCTGCTGACCCGGCGTCTGGAGCGGCTGAAGCTGCATCCCATCGGCTTTGTCGCCAATGAATATGCGCTGGCGGTATGGGCCGCCCGCGACTTGTCTTCCAAGAAGGATGGGGGCAACATCGACATGGACGCGCTGTTCGACCAGGACATGCTGGGTGGGTGACGATCTGGACAGCTGGCTGGCCGATTCCAATCTCTACAAGCGCACCTTCCGCAACTGCGCCATCATTGCCGGCCTGATCCAGCGCCGCTTCCCGAATAAAGGAAAAGTCCGGACGCCAGGTGACATTTTCTTCAGACCTTATTTACGACGTCCTGCGGGAACGCCAGACCCGACCATGTGCTGCTGCGCGCGACTTACCGGGATGCAGGAACCGGTCTTCCTGGACATCGCGCGGTTGGGCGACATGCTGGCGCGGGTGAAAAAGCGAATCGTCACGCGCCGGCTGGAGCGGGTGTCGCCCCTGGCGGTTCCCGCGCTGCTGGAGGCCCCGCGAAATGGTTGCGGGCGGCGTGGACGAAGCTATCCTGCGGGAAAATGAAGATGCGTTGATCGCGGATGCCATGCGTGTTGATTGAGTGGGATTGATGACGGACTTGCTGATCGACGTGAACGGAAACCGTTCTGCTGGATGCCTGCGGCGCCGCTTTCCTGCCGGCCCAGTCCGTTTTGGTATTCGCCGACCTGCATTTCGAAGGGAAGTTCCTATGCGCGGGGCCGCCAGTTCCTGCCGCCCTATGACACGCTGAACACCCTGCTGCGCATGGTGAAAGCCGTGGCGCGGCACAAGCCGGCGCGGGTGATCGCGCTGGGCGATTCTTTCCATGACCGCGAGGCGGGCGACCGGCTGGGTGGGGAGGAACGCGGCTTGCTGGATTCGCTGTCGCGCACCCGCTTCACCTGGATCGCGGGCAACCATGATCCCAATCCGCCCGATTGGCTGGACGGCGAAGTGACCGATTGCATCCGCGTCGGCGGGCTGATCTTCCGTCATGAACCGGCGGCGGCGTTTGAGCCGGGCGAGGTGGCGGGCCATCTTCACCCTTGCGCCAGCGTCAGCAAATGGGGCCGCAGCGTGCGCCGCCGCTGTTTTGTCAGCGATGGCCTGCGCATGGTGCTGCCATCGTTCGGCGCGCCTATACCGGCGGGTTGGATGTGGGCGACGGCGCCATTGCCCTGTATTCGCAGGACGTTCACGCCTACATGCTGGGCCAGACGCGGGTCTATGCCATCCCGCGGCAGGTGGCGGTCTAAGTCTGCTTGGCATAAAAAGCGGACATCGATTTAGCAAACGCTGACAGGTTATCGTTCAACCGTTAGTACCGTTTCGTACAGAAGGTTGTAGTGAATATGACGCAACCTTTTCTAAGCTTGCGGGATGAAGGCACCCGCATCGTCTTAGCGGAGGATGACTCAGAAATTGCGCAACTCATGGAAGAAGCGCTGCGCGAAGTAGGGGTTACTTCTGTGGTTGCCTGGGACAGCGATTGCGGCTCTGCACGCACTTCGCGACAATCCGGAAATTCCCTTCCGCTCACTGACGTTCGAATGCCAAAAATGGATGGCTACGAACTCGTGAAGCAGGCCATTTCCGAGCTTCCAGATTTGAAGATTGTCATGATGACAGGCCACGTGGAAGAATCCCCCAACAGAAGTTCTTCAAGCACGCGAATTTCGGTTTTTTGAGAAAGCCGATCAAAATGCCATCTCCAGTCCCTCATTCTGGAATTATTGAGCCGTCCTGAAAGGGCAATTTGCCGCCGATCTAAGAACAGCTAGCACCACTCCAATCCGCGCTGCAACCACCTTCACATCGTAGGGCTTGGCAAAAAACGCGGATCATCATTCGCATAGCTGTTTCGCCGTTCCTGTTTAGTGGCGTCCGCAGAAGGCAAGAAATAGGGATTCCTGGCCGATTGTTCTTGACCCTACCGAAGCCCGATGCCATCTATCTCGCCTGGCATTCGGACGTCCGAGAAGATCAGGTCAATCTTTACCGGGCTATTCTCGATGACCCTGATCGCATCTGGCGCATTGGATGCCTCTAAAACATCATAACCGCATGATTCAAGATGGTCGGCCAAAGACAAACGGATCAGAATTTCGTCCTCAACAACCAGGATGACGGAGTTTGCGCTTTCTAGGGTCGTAAAACGGCGTGTCGTCTGCTTGGCCCATCACCGCCCCCGAGCGGAATTGAGTGTATTATGAGTAAAACACTCAGCGGCAGTTCGTTCCATACCGGACGAAACTATGTGAATGATCGGGCGTCTGGAGCGCTATGAAGAGGCGTCTCCCAAGCCTAAGTGCAATGAAGGAATACGAATTCCGCATAAAGGGCGTGAAATCCCAGGTCGGGCTGGTTACAGGGGAAATTCATCTCAGCGATGAATTCGCCGTTAAGTGGGTCAGCCGAAAAACTCGCTCAAGGCCGCGAATTCGAAGTTTGGCAATCGAAGGACACAGCTATGCCGTCAACACATGACCAGACCTTAGCGCGGGGTGAGCTGCCTGTTAATGTCCGCTTTGGGCAAAAAAGCGGCTGCGGTGCCGGAGTTACGCCGGCCGTCTGAACAGCACCGAGGAAATCCAGCCCAGCAGCATGGCCATGAACACGCAGGCCAAGCCGTAAGAAAAGGGCGCATCATGCGCCAGGTTGAACAGTCGCCGCTCCAACCCCGTGGCGTCCACGAACAGGGGCGTGGACTGGGCGCTGACCACTTCGCCGTCGCGGAACAGATAGACTTCGACATTGTACTGTCCGCGCGTCACGCCAGCCGGCACTGGCACACGGGTGCGGAACAGGCTTTCGGACAAAAAGTCGATGCTGCCGGGATTTTCCGCGTACAGGCCGGTGCGCTGGTGATAGCGGATGGCGGCCTGGCGAAAGGGCTCGGGATCGTGGTGGCTGCCGATGGCTGATGGGGTCAGGGCCTGCAGTCCGATGCCGTAACGCTTCAATGTCTCGCGCGAGGCGATGCGCGACACCGGCTCGGTGGAGGCCAGATAATAATAGGCGGGCAAGCCTTCGAAACGGGCGGCATCGGCATTGACCCATACGCCGGCGATCCGGTCGCGGCGGCGAACCGTCATGGGCTCGTCGGGCCCGCGCACCACCACGATGATGCCGCGGCCCTGGGCGCTTTGGCTCCGCTCGATGGCGCCGAACACCACGATGTCGGTGCCGGTATAGTTGGAGGTGATCTGGATCGTGTCCTGGCTGATGCCCGACACCAGGTCTTCGGCCGACGCAGGCGTCCCCGCCAAAAGAAGCGCAACCAGCAACAGGCGCTTCATGGCACGCCTTCCGACAGCGAATAGACGTCAGCGGGACGCACCACCAGCTGATAGAGCAGCCCCGCCCCCACCGCCAGCACCAGGCAGGCCAGCAGCAGACGCAAGTGCTCGCCGCGCAATTTCGCCCCGGCCCGCACGCCCAGTTGCGCGCCCACCACGCCACCCGACACAAGCAGCAGCGCCAGCACGATGTCGACGGCATAGTTGCTGGTGGCCTGCAGGATGGTGGTGACGGCGGTGACCGCGATGATCTGCACCAGCGAGGTGCCCATCACCACATTGGTGGGCATGCGCAGGATATAGATCATGGCCGGCACGATGATGAAGCCGCCGCCGATGCCCATGATGGCGCTGAGCGCGCCCACCGCGAAGCCGATGCCGATGGGCGGGATGACGCTGATATATAGGCGCGACTGGCGGAAACGCATCTTGAAGGGTAGCGCCTGGATCCAGCCGCGGTTGATCGGCCGGCTCGAAACCGTCACGCCGCTGCGATAGGCGCGCAAGGTCGCCAGGCTTTCGCGCAGCATGATGAAGCCAATGCTTCCCAGCATGATCACATAGGTCAGTGCCACGATCAGGTCCATCTGGCCCTGGCGGCGCATCAGTGCGAACAGCCAAACCCCGAACAGCGTGCCCGCAAGGCCGCCGCCCAGCATCACGCCGGCCATGGTGAAATCGATGGCGCGCTTGCGCCACTGTGCCAGCGCGCCTGACATGGACGAGGCGGTGACGTGGGAAAGCGTGGTGGCGACGGCGACGGTGGAAGGGATGCCGGTGAAGACCAGCAGCGGTGTCATCAGGAAACCGCCGCCCACGCCGAACATGCCGGACAGGAAGCCCACCCCTGTGCCCAGCGCGATGAGGATCAGCCAATTGACTGACATCTCGGCAACGGGAAGGTAAATCTCCATTGCACCCGAACATGCGCGCGGCGGCGCATGGGGTCAACGCAAAAAACCTTACGGAATCAGGCGAAAATCAACCCAGATCGCCGGGCTCGGGCGGCACGTTGGCGCTGCGGTTCAGCTGTGCGGCGTGGAAGGTGGCCGCCGACTTGTTGGCCGCGGCCTTGTCGGCATCGCCCAGCTGGGTCTGCAGCACGCCGATGCGCGCCTTGGACTCGGTGTCGCCCGACGCGGCGGCGATGGAATACCACTTGTAGGCATCCAGCAGGCTTTGCGGCACGCCGTCGCCGCGTTCATACAGCACCGCCAGATTGAACTGGGAATCCGACAGGCCCAGCGCCGCGGCCTTGGCGAACCAGCGCGCCGCTTCGGCCATGTTCTTCTTGCCCGTGGCGCCCGAGGCATACGACACCGCCAGGTTATGCATCGCCTTGCGGTTGCCCTGGTTGGCGGCCATCTCGTACCAGTGCGCCGCCTTGGCGGCGTCGGCCGGAATGCCCTGGCCGCGTTCATACAGGGTGCCCAGGCGATATTGCGCCACGGCCTGACCCTTTTCGGCCGCCTGGGTCAGGAACTTGACGCCATCGGGCAGGCTGACGGGGGTGCCGCCGGTGCCGTCCAGGGCGCGCAGGCCCAGGATGGTCAGCGCGATCGGGTTGCCGGCATTGGCCAGCTGGATCACGCGGTCATTGGACGGGACCTTGGCGCCATCGGGCACGCGGTTGACCGGGGCGTTGCGCACTTCGCGCTGCTGCATCGGCGCGGCCTGGCGCGGGGGATTGTCGGATTCGGCGGGCGGCGAATATTCGGAGCTGAAGTCGTCGGCATTGCCGCCGGTGTCGCCCGGGGTGGCCTGGGGCGCGACCACGAACTGGGTGTCGTCGCCGCCCGGCGGGGCCGGGACCGAGAAGGTGGGACCGGTGGGCTTGGCGGAGGTCTGGCTGGGAGCCTTGGCGCGCTGGCTGAGCACCAGCGCGGCGGCGGCTGCCAGAACCACGATCAGCGCGACGATGGCGGGAATGACATAGCGCGGCTTGGCCTTTTCTTCGCCTTCGGCGGCGGCTTCCTTGCCCCAGCGGAAACCGCTGAGGCGGCTGCTGCGCTCGCTTTCGGCTTTTTCGGAGGCCGCGCGGGCCGAACGGCGGGCCTGGGCCAGGAAATTCTCCGGCTCTTCCACGGCAGGCGGATCGGCGAACACATCGGCGAAGTCGGGCGCGAAGGATTCTTCCTGCGTCTCGGCCGGGATGTCGAAGGTGAAGCCCTGCGGGGTGGGCGTGAAGGCGTCGACGGCCGGCGGCGGTTCATAAGCCGGGGTGTAGGCGGGCGGCGGCGGCTCGAAGGCGCCGATGGCGGGCGGCGGTTCAAAGGCGCTGGGCTGGGCCGGCGGCGGCTCGTAGCTGTGCACCGGGGCGCGGGGCGCTTCATAAGCCGGCGGCTCGATCGGGCGCATCTTGCTGCGCATTTCGGCGACCAGGTCGCTGTGATCCTTTTCCAGCGACTCCAGGCGGTGCGACATCGCCTGCAGCGTCGCATCCATCTTCTCGGTGGGATTGAAGTGGGTGAGCCGGTCAGCCATGCCGCTGACCGAACGCTCGATGCCGTCCAGGCGGCGCTCGAACTCCGCATCAGGCAGGCGCATTTCCAGCCGGGCGATGGAATCTTCCAGCCGGTTCAGGCTTTCCTCATGCGCGGCGGCGCGGCGCTGGTTCTCGACCTGGTCGGTGGCGCGCTGGTTGGCGCTGGCTTCGATCTTCTCCAGCGCATGGTCCAGGGCATTGGTGTTGAACTGGGCGGTCTTTTCGGCGGCGCTCAAGCGGCCATCGATGGTCTTTTCCACCGCGTCCATGCGCTGGGTGATGGCGCGTTCACTGGCGTCGATGCGCTGATCCAGCGCCTTGTCGGCATTCTCGGCATCCACGCGGGCCTGGCCCACGCGGTTGGACAGTTGTTCCAGTCCGGCGGTGAGCTGCACCACCTGGCCGGCCGAATTGTTGGCGGTGGCGGTGATCTGGTCGGCCAGGCGCGACAGGCCCTGGTGCAGCGCCTTGACTGCATCCTTGATGCCGTCATGGGCGGCGGAACGTTCCAGCCGCTCCAGCCGCTCGTTCAGCGCCATCACGTTCAGGCCCAGCTGGTCGAAGGCCTGGGCCTGCTCGCGGGCGGCGATATTCATTTCCTGGGCGGTGCGCGACAGGACGCGGTTGCTTTCGCCATGGCTGCGTTCGCTAGAATCCAGGCGGCGGCCAAGGCCCCGCAGCTGGTCCTCGATGCGGCGCCAGGCCTCATTCGATTCGCTTTCGCTGCGCCCGACCCGGGCCATCATCTCTTCGGTGTCGCGGCGGCTGGCCGCCGACGGGGGCAGGCCCCAGCTGTCCAGCGGGGCCCCGGAGGGGGCGCGGTTCTCATAGGGCATGGTGGGAATTTCCTCTTCCATGCCGGAAAAGCTGCGCAAAATGCGCCTTGTCAGCCATTCGCCGACCGACAGGCCTTCGCGCCGGGCAGCCGCGCGGGCGGCTTCCCGCGCCTCTGGCGGGATGCCTGCCACATTCCATGGAAGCTCTGCGCGCATTTCGACTCACTGGCACCGCACACCCGCTACAGAAAGTACCGGGGGCAAGATATAGTGTAAAGGAATGTTGACCGTACGAGCGGCGGCCAGGGTCCTTATGTGCCTAATCATGCACAGATAGTTGATCCCGCTTGCTTAATCAGGCGTGAATCAGGTCCCTACTGTGCCCCCACCGTACCGCGCAGGCGCAGGGGTTCGGCGGGCGCCGGCGGGGGCGGCACGCTGGCGGCGGCGGGGCTTTCAAAACTGGTGACGGCATTGGCCGGGCCTTCCGGCGGCCGGGGTTTCAGCCCCATGTCGGTGGAAAACAGCACCGCGACATAGACCGTGTCACCATTTACCGCCGCGCCGACCCCGGCATGGTCGTAATTGGCGAAGATCATATTGTCCCGGTGGGGCGGGCTTTTGAGCCACTCATCCAGGAAACGCTGGGCGAAATCATTCACCGCCACGCCGCCCTGGCGGGTGTAATGCTGCGCCGCAAGATTTTCCCCCAGCAGGCCCTGCCAGCGGGCGTCCTGCTTCATCAGCAGCGAGGCGGAGGTGTCGCCGTTGGGGGCGGCATGGGCCAGGTAATTCTTGGCGGCCATGTCGTGAGCCCGGGCGCGGGCAATTTTTGAAAGTTCGGGATCGATCGCCAGCGGCCTGGCCTTGGGTTCCAGCTTTTGCCGCTGCTCCTCAACCAGAATGGCGATGCGGGTCTCCAGCGCGCCCATCTGGGTGCGCGGGTCGGGAGGCAGCGGTGCGCCCTTGGGGACTTCGGCGCAAGCAGCCAGTACCAGCGCGGCCAGAAGTAAGGGGGCGAAGCGAATCATGATCAGGCGGACAGTATCTCGAACAGGCCCGCCGCGCCCATGCCGCCGCCGATGCACATGGTGACCACGCCATATTTGGCGCCGCGCCGCCGCCCTTCCAGCAGCAGGTGACCGGTCAGCCGCGCCCCGGTCATGCCATAAGGGTGGCCGATGGAGATGGCGCCGCCATTCACATTGGTTTTCGCCGGGTCCAGCCCAAGCTTGTCCATGCAATAGAGCGTCTGGCTTGCGAAGGCTTCGTTCAGTTCCCACAGATCGATATCGTCCACCTTCAGGCCATGGCGCCCCAGCAGTTTGGGCACCGCCAGCACCGGACCAATGCCCATTTCGTCGGGCTCGACACCGGCCACGGCAAAGCCCTTGAAGATTCCCAGCGGCTTGATGCCTTTCTTCGCCGCCACATCCTCGGCCATCACCACGCAGGCGGACGCGCCATCGGCGAATTGCGAAGCATTGCCCGCGGTGATGAATTTGCCTTCGGCCACTTGCTGGCCGCCGGCATGTACCGGCCGAAGCGCCGCCAGCCCTTCCAAGGTCGTGTCGGGGCGGTTGCATTCGTCATGGGACACGGTGACGTCGACCAGGCTCTCGGCGCCGCTGGCCTTGTCGATCTTCTTCATCTTCGTCGCCAGGGGCACGATTTCATCGGCGAATTTTCCGGCGGCCTGGGCGGCGGCGGTGCGCTGCTGGCTCTGCAGGGCATATCCGTCCTGGCGCTCGCGGCTGATGCCATAGCGCTGGGCCACGATCTCGGCGGTCTCGATCATGGTCATCCACAAAGCGGGCTTGACCTGAAGCAGATGCTCCTCGGTGAAGTTCTTGAGGTTGATGCCGCCCATCTGGACCAGCGAGATGGATTCCACGCCGGCGCCCACCATGATGCCGGCATCGCCGGTCATGATCTGCTGCGCGGCAAAGGCGATGGCATTGAGGCCGCTGGAACAATAGCGGTTGACGGTGATGCCGGCGGTTGTGACGGGGCATCCCGCCCAGATCGCGCTTTCGCGCGCGATATTGTTGCCCGTGGCGCCTTCGGGAAAACCGCAGCCCATCACCACGTCTTCCACTTCGCCCGGATCGATGCCGGTGCGCTGGATGGCGTGCCTCACCACATGGCCGCCCATCACCGCGCCATGGGTGTTGTTGAAGCCGCCGCGCACCGATTTGGCCAGGCCGGTGCGCGCGGTGGAAACGATGACAGCTTGTTTCATGCCCGCAAATCTAGCGGTTTTGCCTATGGCTGCGAAGCGGCGTTTTTGGCGGCGTAAGCGGGATAACGCAGCGTAAATGTGACGGCGCCCGCCAGAACCAGCACGCTGGCGGCGATGCTGGCATACAGCGGCAACTGGGCATCGAACGCCACCGCGCCGTCGGCAACGGCCATCACGGCGAAAGCTGCCGTCCATATGCCGGACACAAGGTAATTGACCCGAAGGAACAGGGCCGGCGGCCAGCCGGCCTCACGCGGATCCAGCCGCGCATAGTCGACCGAGAAGGGACGCCGCACGGCCAGCGGCAGTCCCAGAAGCAGCAGCAGCGACAGCGAGGCGATGAATCGCACCGCCGCCAGCGACAGGGTGGGATCCAGGAATCCGCGCCCCAGCGCCAGCAGCGCAAACAAAAGAAAGCTACCGGCATCCAGCAGGCGCAAGGACGGGCTTTCCACGAAATCGCGGATGGTGACGACAAAGGCGGCGGCGAATGCCACCCACAGTCCCAGGTCCACCGACAGGCGCGACAGGATCGTGAACAGGATGAACGGGGCAAAGCCCACGATCAGGTTCATGTTCGCCCCTCAAAAAGAAACGGGGCGCGGGCTGACAACCCGCGCCCCGGCATAACGACAGTCGTTTGCGTTTACTTTCCGCTAGCCTTGGGCTTGAGGAAAAAGGTCCCCAGGCGGACGACGCGGGCGCTGGCCGGGTTGGTCGGCTTCACGCTGTCCATCACCGGCACCGCATCGGCATACTTGCCCTGGGCGGCCAGCGACATGGCGATCACCATGTCCGGTTCGCTGGGATCCTTGACGCCGGGCTTGGTCTTGGCGGCGCGCGCCAGCTTTTCGGCATCGGCATACTGGCCATAACCGTAAGCGGCTTCCGCCGTCTTGACGTTGTATTCGCCGTCATTCTTGGCGGCGTCGGCGATCTGCTTGGGCAGGCTCGCCTTGTCGGCAACCGAGCGCGGGTCGACGGCGGGACCGCCGAACTTCTGCATTTGGGCGGCGTCGCCATACAGGCCCAGCTTGTTGGAATTGGCGGCCGAGCCTACCAGCGTGGCGTCGGACGGCTTGACCTTGCCGGCCTGCAGCAGGATCAGGCGGCCCATATAGACATAGTCGATGTCGCGCATGCCCTTGGTGGTCAGCGCAACGCTGGACAGCTGGTCCCAGTCTTCCTGCTGGTTGTAGTTGGCCACTAGGGTTTCCAGGGTCTTTTCCGCGCCCGCTTCATCCTTGGCCTTCACCTGCGAGGCCATGATGATATCGAGGTCGCCGCGCGCCGGCGGCTTGCCTGCGGCGGTGGCGGCGTCGATGTTCTTCTGCGCGATGGCCATGGCGCCGGCATAGTCGCCGCCGCGATACAGCGCGCCGGTGATCAGGGTCTGGGTCTCCGCATCCGGCGGGGTGGGCAGGGACAGCAGCACCTTGGCATAGGCCAGCGCCTTGTCATTGTGCTTGGCGATGGACGCCAGCTGCAGCGCGGTCTTGTACATCGAGGCCTTGTCGCCTTCCGGCACCGCGCTGGGATCGGGATCAATCGCCGCTTCCGCTTCGGTGGCGGCGCCCGGCATGTCCTGCATGCCGATGTGAATGAACATGGCGTAGTGATGGATCTGGTAATTGTCGCTGGGGGTGCGGTCCGAAACAGCCAACGCATCCTGGATGGCGGCCAGCGCCGCGGGATAATCCTTCTTGCCGTTGGCGGCCTGGGCGGCCAGGAGCGGCTTGAGCACCTTGGGCGAAATCTTGGGGGCGGCAGGCTTGTCGGCCGCCATCGCGCCCTGGGCAGCGCCAAGCATAAGGGTCGCCGAGAAAGCGGCGATGAGGAATTTGCTGGTCATGGAAAGATCGTCCCTTTGTGATGCCGTCGCCACCGGGCGGCGGTGCGGCGAAGAAAGCCCCTGTTGGGTGTCCCATTGTGCGGGTATTTGCAACTTTACTGTGGCGGCGCGCTGTTTCCAATAAGGCGATCTGACGCCCTGATGTTGCAATGCAGCAATGGCAAGCACAGGTTCCACACTGTAAAGGATGGTCATGGCGCAAGATATTTTCGGGCTGAAGGGCAAGACTGCCTTTGTTTCGGGCAGCCGGGGCCATTTGGGCGCCGCCATGGTCCAGGCGCTGGCCGAAGCGGGCGCCCATGTCATCGTCAATGGCCGCGACGCGGTGGCACTGGACGCCTTTGCCGCCGGCCTGAAGGCCAGGGGCCATTCGGTCGAAGCCGCCGCCTTCGACGCCCATGACGTGCCCACCATCAAGCGCTTTTTCGGCGGTCTGAAGCGGCTGGACGTGCTGGTCAACAATATCGGCTTCATGCAGGGCAAGCCGTTCGCCACGTTGGCGCCCGAGGATTTTGCTGCCACTTACGCGGCCACCGTAACCACCGCCTTCGAAACCACCCGCGCCGCGTTGCCCGCCTTGCGCGCCGCCGTGATCGCGTCCGGCGACGCCAGCGTCGTCAACATTGCATCCATGTATGGACAGGTGGCGCCCGATGCACGGCTGTATGACCGGCGCGAACAGCAAAGTCCTTTCCACTATGGCCCCGCCAAGGCGGGACTGATCCAGCTCAGCCGTCACCTGGCCGCCGAACTGGGGCCGGAAAAGATTCGGGTCAATGCATTGGTGCCTGGCGCCTTTCCGCAGCCGGGCAAGATGCCGCCGGGCCTGGAAGAGCGGCTGGCGGGCAAGACCATGCTGGGCCGCATCGGACGGGCCGGCGAGATCGGCGGACCCCTGGTGTTCCTGGCCAGTCCTGCGTCGCGTTATGTGACGGGCGCGGCGCTGAATGTCGATGGCGGCTGGACCGCTTGGTGACTCAAACAGGCTTGAGGTAGAAACGGACATGGCGTTCCTGTCCTCCTTCCGCATCGGCCAGCAGACCGTCTATCCCGAAGAACTGTATGAACGCCTGAAAAGCTTCGCGCTGCTGGACAATGTCGACGACGCGGCGCTGCGCAATCTTCTGGCGGAAGCGAACTGGTTCGCGCTGCCGGGCGGCACGCTCCTGAACCGCGACGGCGAGAACAATGCCGCCCTGTTCCTGGTGGTGACCGGAAGCCTTGGCGTGTTCGTGATGGACGAACAGGGCCAGCGCCAGATGGTGGCACATGTCCCCGCCGGCGAGACGGTGGGCGAGATGTCGCTGATCGCCGGCTCTTCCAACCATGCGGCGCAGCTGGTGGCGCTGCGCGATACCGAACTGCTGCGCATTCCGCCCGACGGCTATGAGGCGCTGATCGCCCGCCACCCCAAGGTGATGCTGAACCTGATGCAGATGCTGGTGAAGCGGCTGAAGGATGCCAATCGCGGCCGCTCCGCCAAGGGTCGGCCCAAGACTTTCGCCATCGTGCCGCTGCAGGAGGGCCTTGGCGAAGTGCCCATCGCGCCGCGGCTGGCCGGCGCGCTGGCCTCCATGGGTTGCCGCGCCGCGGTGCTGGATGCATCCGCCTCCGACCAGACCGCCGAATGGTTCAACACCTTCGAACAGGCGCATGACATTGTGTTCTATCGCGGCGATGCGCCCGACAGTCCCTGGACGCAATTATGCCTGCGTCAGGCTGACCGCATTTTCCTTTTGGCGCGCGCCAACCAGCCCTTGCCGCTGGCCCCGCTCAGCCTGCCGGCCTTCAAGGAGCGCGCCTCCGGCGCACCCGATCTGCTGTTGTTGCATCCCGATGGCGCCAGCGCAGTGCTGCCCGATCATTTCTCGGTGCGCAGCGGCCTGTTCCGCAGCCATCATCATCTGCGCGCCGGTCACCAGGCGGACGTGGCGCGGGTGGCGCGCATGATCGCCGGCCGCGCCGTCGGCCTGGTGCTGGCGGGCGGCGGGGCGCGGGGTTTCGCCCATATCGGCATCATCAAGGCGTTGAAGGAAGCCGGTGTGCCGTTCGATCAGCTGGGCGGCACCTCGATGGGCGCTATCATCGCGGCGGGCTTGGCGCGGGAATGGACCCTGGATGAAATGCGCGAGCGCATGCGCGAGGTCTTCGTCACCTCCAACCCGCTGTCGGGCTTTACCCTGCCGTTGATCGCCCTGTTCAACGGCAAAAAAGTCACCGCCCGGCTGAAGGAGCATTTCGACGAGGTCTGCATCGAGGAATTGCCGCTGCCGTTCTTCTGCGTCTCGTCCGACCTGACCACAGGGCGCATCCATGTCCACCGCGACGGCAAGCTGTGGCGGGCATTGCGCGCCAGCGTGGCGCTGCCCGGCATCCTGCCGCCGGTCACCCATCACGGGCATCTGCTGGTGGATGGCGGGGTGATGAACAACCTGCCGGTGGACGTGATGCGCGAGCAGGCAGGCGGCGAGGGGCCCATCATCGCCTGCGACATCACCGGCGAATTCAACTTGCGCGCCGAGGACGAGCGCTATGGCGAACGGTCCTGGTGGTGGCTGCTCGGCCAGCGCATGCGCGGCAACCCGTCCATTCTGTCCATCCTGATGCGATCTGGCACGGTGGGCTCGGAAGCCCAGCGCCGCGTCGTGCGCGAGCAATGCGATTACCTGATCGAACCACCCATGCCCGACATCCAGCTGCATGACTGGAAGAAGTTCGACCAGGCCATCCAGGAAGGCTATGACACCGCCCGCGCCTGCATCGACAAGAATGGCATTCCGCTCACCAATGTCATTGGTGACGGGCCGGGCATGCCCTTACCGCATGTGATTGTTGCGACTTAAATCGACGTATCCGGCCGCGCTGGGCCATCGTCCGGCAATCGCTGATGCGTCATCAGGTCGTAGCGATGACCGTCCGGGCCGGTGAGGATGGCGCTGTCCAGCTTCATGCCCGACAGGCCGGTGTGGGACGTCACGGCCAGATGCCCCTCGCCCTTGGGACCTTCCAGCGTGACTTCATAGGCATGGCTGGTCTTGCCGGGCATCCAGGAGAACATGTTGCCGTCCACGCCGGTCACCACCGCGTCTTCGCCCAGGACCTGGCGCGCCAGGCCGTCCTCGCGCACCAGCTCGTTGACGACCTTGAGCACCGGGCTGTGGCGATAGCCGTCATAAAGGAACCACGCGCCATAGCCGCCCAGCAGTGCCGGCGGCAGCACGATGATCAGCAGCACGATCAGGCAACCCCACAGGCAGCCATTGGACCGGCGCGGGGTGTAATAGGTCTGGCCGGACGAGGGTGCGGGCATGGACATGGCGATATTCCATCACAGGCTTTAAGTTACTGCCAGAGGTGAACGCATGGCCATTGATTTTGACGACATGATGCAGTCGGGCGCGACTGGCCTTTCCGCGCGCTATGACGAAAAGGACGTGATGCTCTATGCCCTGGGCGTGGGCATGGGCCGCGATCCGCTGGACGAAAAGCAGCTGCCCTTTGTCTATGAGAATAACGGTCTGAAGGTGGTTCCCACTTTCGCATCCGTGATCGGCCGCGGCGAAGCGCCGCCCGAGCGCCAGCGCATGCCGCAAAAGTCGTCGATCAATTTCGCGCTGGTGGTGGATGGCGAGCGCCGCATCACCTTCCACAAGCCCCTGCCGTCCAAATGCGAGGTCGTGGCGGACGAACGCTATCTCGACATCCTGGACAAGGGCGAAGGCAAGGGTGCGGTGCTGATCCAGGAGCGCGTGGTACGCGAGGCGGGTGGGGAAAAGCTGTTCACGATTCTCACGTCCATCTTTGCGCGCGGCGATGGCGGCTTTGGCGGCAAGCCGCAGGGCGGTCCTGCGCTGCACGAGATTCCGCAGCGCGCGCCTGACCTGGTCACCGAATGCGACACGCGTCCCGATCAGGCGTTTCTCTATGCCTTGTCGGGCGACCGCAATCCGCTGCACCGCGATCCGGCCTTCGCCAAGATGGTCGGCTTCTCGCGGCCCATCTTGCATGGGCTTTGCAGTTACGGCACCGCCTGCCGCGCGGTGCTGTCCACGCTTGCCGACTATCAGCCCGAACGCATCAAGCAGTTCGATGTCCGCTTCTCCAAGCCGGTGTTTCCGGGCGAGAACCTGGTGGTGGAGCTGTGGCAGGACGGCGGCACGATTTCCTATCGCGCCTCGGTAAAGGAGAGGCCCGGTACGGTTGTTCTCAACAATGGGCTCTGCATCCTTGCTTGATGGGGACCCGATAGAAGCCGCCGAGGCGCTGATCGCTGCGGGCAAGGCCGATGAAGCGGCGCGCGATCTCAAGGCGCGGCTGGCGGCCGGACGCGGCGGCCTGCTGGCGCGGCTGACCCTGATCAAGGCGCTGCTGGCATCGGGCGCGAACGGTGAGGCGTTGGTTGAAGCGCGCGAGGCGGTGTCGCTTAACCCGGGTGTCGCCGTCGCGGTGATGACGCTGGGCGAAAGCCTGCTGGCGGCCTCTGAAACAAATAGTGGGGCGTTGCCCACCGCCATCGCCGAGTTGCAGCGGGCGCTGCGCTGGACCCGGAATTGCATCGCGCCCGTCTGTTGATCGCCCAGGCCTGGCTGGCGGCAGGGGAGGCGGACAAGGCGTTGGAGAATTTGAACGCGCTGGACGAATCCGCCTGCGGACATGATCGCGGCCGCGCAGGCCATCAAGACCGCCCAGCGGTCCGATCCCGGTTACGTCCGCCACCTGTTTGACCAGTTCAGCGCCGATTATGACAGCCGCATGATCGGCCAGCTGTCTTATGCGGCGCCGCAGATCCTGTTTGATCTCGCCGCCATGGTGATGCCGGGACGCAAGAGCCTGTCTGTCCTCGATCTTGGCTGCGGCACCGGTCTGGCGGGCGCGACCTTCAGGCCCTTGGCATCGCGGCTGGACGGGGTGGACCTGTCACCCGCCATGATCGAGAAGGCCCGCGCCCGCGGCATTTATGACAATTTGATCGTGGGCGACCTGGAAACGGCGCTTGGTACACAAGAATACCAATATGACCTGATCCTGGCGGCGGACACGCTCGTATATTTGGGTGATCTCAGACCGGTCTTCGATGCCGCGCCGCTCGCTCCCGATGGTTATTTCCTTTTCACCGTGGAGAAGGCCGAAGGCGAGGGATTCGAGCTCGGTCCCAAGCGGCGCTGGCGGCACAGCGAAGCCTATCTGCGACGGCTTGCCGAAAGTTCCGGCCTGGCCGTGGCCGGATTTGTGGCCGCCGCGCCACGCAGTGAGGCAAACCAACCCGTCGAAGGCTTTGCCGTCGCTCTTAAGCGGCCCTGAACGGCACTTTTCCGCCCCATTGTGCGTTGCATCCCCGCAGAAGGTAGTTCGGGGTTCCCGCAACATGGTTGCGATCGATCATTCGGCTTTGTTTGGCGAGCGGCACGGCCGTTTCCGCATCACCTTGGCGCCTTTGGTCGGCGCCATTGCCATTGTCGCGGCGATGCTGGTGATGGGCGCCATCCTGACGCGCGGTTTTGCCGAGAACGGCTTCCGCCTGGGCAGCCAGCTGGCTTGGCGCTATGCCAGCCTGGTGTTCTTTGCCGCCCTGGTGGCTGGCCCCTTGCTGCGCGTCGCGGCGCGCTTTTCCACCATCCAGCCGAACGAAGCGCTGAGCCGCAAGCTGGTCTGGGGCTTTTGCGCCAGCTATGGCGTCTATCTTTTGTCGGTCTTCCTGCCCAACGTCATCCGTCCCTCGGCCGGCGCCACCATGATGGTGCTGTTCGGCGCCGGGGTGGCGCTGGTGATGGCCGTGACGGTTGCGCCGCTGAAGCGGCTGGGCGCCGAGCCCATCGTGTCGGACAAGGTGCGCCGGGTGCTGCTGGGCGGCGCGGCGATCTACTTCTGGCTTTGCTATTGCCTGATGGCGCTGGCGCGCATTTCGGGGCCCCATCGCCCGGATGCCTTTTACGGCATCAGCCTTTGCCTGATGGTTGCGGCGCTGCTGGTGCGTTATGCCGACCGTTTCCTGGCGCATCGCGATGCCCGCCAGGCTTTGCCCGCGTGAAATTTTGACAATTTTGCGGCGCGTTTCTGTACCAAACTAAGGCTGCGTTCCGTCTGGCGCGCGCTTGCTTGGCCGTGCGACACTGGCGCGATCCCACAAGGAATCGCGCGTGCGTTTTGGTTTAATCTTGTCGACCTTGCTGTTTGCTGCCTCGCCGGCGCTGGCCCAGAGCGCCTGCGTCGAGCCGGTCGCGCCGGTACCGGTCAAGAACCCGACGGCTGACCAGATGCGCGCCGCCATGGCCGAGGCCCATACCTTCATCGCCCAGTCCAGCGTCTACCAGGACTGTCTGCTGAAAGAGGTCGAGGCCGCCAAGACCCAGGCCGCCGCCTCCGGCGCGCCGTTCGAGCCCATGATCGAGACCAGCGCCCGCTACAAGGTCGAAGCCAGCAAGAAGGCGCAGGAACAGGTCGGCGCCTCCGCCAACCGGGCGCTGAGCGCCTACAAGAACGCCACACCCAACTAGGGGCCCCTGATTCCTTTTGCCGCGCCCCGGGCGCAGCTCAGAATCACATAACATCCCGGTCATGGGGAGTTTGGGTCGCATTCCAAAGGAACGCCGGCAACGCGATGCCAGCAAGGCGGACTCGCGGATCGCCATCTTGGCCGCGGCGCGCCGGGTGGCCGAACGGGACGGGGCCCGCGACATGTCCCTGCGCGGCGTGGCCGCCGAAGCCGGGTTCGCCCCGGCCGCCCTTTACGGATATTTCAGCAGCAAGGACGACCTGCTTCTGGCGCTGGCCGCCGACGACCTGACCAGCCTGGCGCGCGCCATGCGCGGCACCGGGGGGCTGGCCGGTGCGGGCGCCGCGGCGCTGGACTTGCTGCGCGGCGCTGAAACCATGGCGGCGGCATCCGCGGCCTTGCCGGGCGCCGGCGGCGGCGATGCGGAACGTCTTTTCAATGGCCGGCTGATCGCGGCGCTGAAGGCGCTGTCCGATGCCAGCGGCCTGCGGTCCGACAGCCGCGAAAACCAGTGCGACGTGGTGCTGGTGGCGGCATCGCTGGCCGGTCTTGCGCTGCTCGCACGCTCGGGGCGCCTGGACGCGCTGGGCTTCACCGCTGACGAAATGATCGCAAGGCTGGACGCGCGCTTCGGCAGCTAACCCGGGCTGAACGCCTCGATGATCGGGCAGGGGCCGCGTTTGGAACCCTGACAGGCGCACAGCAAGCGATCCAGCGACTTGCGGGACTTTTCCAGCTCTTCGGCTTCCTGCGCCAATGCCGCCAGGCGTTGTTTGGCAAGGGCCTGCACGCGGGCGCGATCCTGCGAACGGTCAAGGGACAGGAGCTCCCTGATTTCTTCCAGGGTGAAGCCCGCCGCCTGGGCCTTGCGGATGAACTGCAGCCGCTGCACATCCGCGCCGCCATACTGGCGGTAGGCGCTCTTTCCGCCCGCGCGCGGCACCGGCATCAAGCCGCGCCGCTGGTAGTAACGCACTGTTTCCACACCGACTTCCGCCGCGGCGGCCAGTTTTGCGATGGTCATTTCGGTCATGCTTGACTCCGTACCATGGTACGTACCTTAGACAGGTCCTTGTCAGCAACCAAGACCAAGGAGGTCCCCATGACGAAGATCGAGAACAGCAAGGCCGAAGCCTGCAAATGCGCCGATTGCAGCTGCAAGACCTGCAATTGCGCCACGCAGCCGCAAAAGTGCGCGCCGTCCTGCGGCTGCAAGTCCAGGTAGGAAGAGGCGCCGGCCGGCAAGGGCCGGCCGGCGCTCTTCACCCGATATGGTCCACCAGGATCTTGATGCCGATGGCGATCAGGATCAGCCCGCCGCCGCCTTCGGCATAGCGGCCGAATTTTTCGCCCAGCACGCGCCCCGTCATGATCCCGATAGTGACCATGGTGAAGGTGGCCGCCCCGATGGCCAGCGCATTGACGATGATGTTGGCGCCCACGATCGCCAGGGTGACGCCCACCGCCAGCGCGTCGATGCTGGTGCCGATGGCGGTCAGCACCAGCACCATCAGGCCGTGGCTTTTCGGTTTTTCTTCTTCCTCGTCGCGCTGGAACGCTTCCCAGATCATCTTGCCGCCGATGACGGTGAGCAGCCCAAAGGCGATCCAGTGGTCGAAATCGGCGACGAAGCGGCTGGCCGCCATGCCCATTGCCCAGCCGATCAAGGGGGTGATGGTTTCGATGCCGCCGAAGATCAGTCCGGTGCGCAGCGCCTCGCCCCAGCCCGGCTTGTCCAGCCGCGCACCCTTGCCCAGCGCGGCGGCAAAGGCATCGGCCGACATGGAAAGCGCCAGCAGAAGAACCGAAAGAAATGTCACGATACGCGAACTACATATAAGGCAGGCGGAATATATTCCGATTGGGAAATGATTTTCTCATTTTTTAGCGAAATGTTGCCACAGGCAGTCGCGTCACGTGTTGTCTCCGGGGTTCACTTTCCCGCAGCGTTTTTTGCTGTGAATTGAGCCGTCACCATTTCTCCGCCCGCAAAACGCAGGGTAACCGGCACCTGCGCGCCTGGCTTGAGCATCGGTTTGGCATCCATGCACATCAGGTGATAGCTGCCCGGCGCGAAGCGGACAGTCTCGCCCGCCGCCACATCCAGCGCCATGACATGATCCATCCCGCCATTCACGCTTTTGTGCATCATCAGCATGCCGCAAGCCGGGCTTTCCACATCCGTCAGGACCAGCTTCTGGCCGCTGTCGTTGCGCAAATTGAAGTAGCCGCCCGACGGGACCGAAGCTGGCAGGGCGCGGAACCAGCCATCGCTGATCGTGACCTTGGCGGTGACGGGGCCCGCGGCGGCGACCATCAGCACAGGCGCGGGATATTTCGCCTTGCCCGTCTGGGGCGGTGCTTCCGACCAGTATTCCTCGCCCGCCTGACAGGTCTGACGGGCGGGGAATAGAAGCTGGCCTTCCTTTGCCGGCAAGGTCATGGCGAGGGTAAAGACGCCGCGCTGGTCGGCCGGCAACACGCCGCCCTTCCAGCTCACCGCCCTGGTCTGCGCGCCGTCGCGTTCCACCGACACGGTCCAGCCGTCCAGCGGCTGCGGCGCTGCGTCTGTAACGCCAGGTGGTAACTCGATCCGCAAGGCTGTTGTCGGCGAGCCGTTACAGCCATGTCCCACCCGGAAATGACCGGTGTAATGCGCCGAGGGAAGCGCCTGGGGTTCTGTCAGGCTGACATGGGCGCTGGCGCGCGCCATGATCACCATCAATAACAGCATCGCGATGGCGACGGCATGGAAGAGCGTAGAATTTCCCAGACGCATGTCAGTGCTCCGTTTCGCTTTGTGCCGCCAGTGTGCGGATCGCCGTGAGGTAGGCGGGTCCGAATTGCGGCAGTGACAGCAGGGCATGGTCCGACCAATCCTGCGTTTCCTCCAATGTGGCGATGCCGGCCTGGCTCAGCGCGTTGATGGCCCGCTTGGGCAAAGGCAACGCCGCCACCGGATGCGTGCCGGCTTGCAAGAAGCTATTGCGCATAGTGCACCTCCATCACGACGGTGCGCTGCGGGAAGGGGTGGAACAGGAAATATTTGTAGTTGTTCAGATTGTCGACGCCCAGCGAGACGTTCCAGTTCTCGTTGATCTTGTAGCGGACGCGCGCATCCGCCACGAGATAGCCGGCGAAACCCTGGTAGGTCTGAGAAACCGGATCGGAATTGTCGATGGTGCCGAAGGTCCGGTCGGAATAGCGGGCGCCAAGGGTGAAGGCCCAGTCGTCCAGGCGATAGGTCGCCAGCGCATTGGCCTTGAGCTTGGGAACGCCGGGAATGAACTTGCCCACCGCCGCGGCAAAGGCATTGTCCTGGCGGATGCGGCCATCGGCAGCTGTGAAGCTGCCCATCAACTCCAGCCCCGGGAACAGGACGTCATACTGGTCGATGACGAATTCCACCCCGCGCACCTGGGTACGGTCCACATTCTGCACATAGCTGAACAGGGTGGACGAGCCCGGCACCAGAGGCGCACTTTGTGAAAGCAGTGCGCTGGTGATGTCCTCCTCGAACAGCGACAGGCGGAAAAAGCCGCTGTCGGTTCGGTGTTCCGTCGCCAGTTCATAGGAGCTCGCGCGCTCCGGCTTCAGGTTGGGATTTGGCACCGACAGGAAGGTGCCCGTGGTCACGGACTGGTAGAGTTCGGTCACGGTCGGCATGCGGTAGGCAACGCCCCAGGAGCCGGTGATGCGCCATGCGTCCGACACCTGCCAGGCCAGGCTGGCCTTGGGCGAGAGGGTGCTGGCCGAAATGCGCGGCTGGTTGACATTCAGGGGTGGCGAAGCCGAGAAATTGTTGCCGCCATAGGCGCGCCAGTCTTCATAACGCAGGCCTGCCGAGGCTTTCAGGCCCGGCAACAAAGTCCAGATGTCCTGCGCCCACACCGCGTTTGTCGCGGTGCGGCCCTTGGCGGAATTGGCCACGGTGCCCAGCCCGCCCGCGATCCAGTCGGCCAGGTTGTTGCGGGTTTGTGCGAAGGTCTCTGCGTCGCGATGAAGCCCGAAGGACAGTTCGTGATCAGCCCAGCCCTTCCACACGCCATTGGCGTCCAGCGTGTACCAGCCGGTGCCGTTCATGCGGTTGACGGTGCCGGCCCCGGCGGTGAAGGCGCCGGGCAATGCGGCGGTGGGCACGCGCTGCTTGTCATTAAGATAGGCAAAATCGCTGGCGATGATCTCCCAGGCAAAATCGCCACCTTTTTCCGATGTCAGCGACAGGCCCTGGGCCAGCTGGCTCTGCTGGGTATTGTAGATGGAGTTGGAAAAGCTGCTCGCGGCGATATTGTAATTGTAGCCGTTGATGTTGCTGTTGCCGGTATAAACGACAGCGCCGGATGGATTGCGCAGATAGCTCTGCGTGCTTGCATCGTCATCCTGGTGGAACAGACTTGCGGTGTAAGCCAGCTGCCAGCCATTCGTGAAGTCATAGGCAAGTTTGAGGGTGTCGGTGTCTTGTACCTGGTGTTCGATGTTGCCCGCCCCCACTTCCACGATGGCGGCGCCTGTGCGGTTCAGGTCATTGAAAGCGCCGCTCAATACCGTGCCTGCCGTGCTGGTGGCGGCCGGGCGGGTCAGGGTTATATAGGCAAGCGGCTGGGCATAGCTGTCCAGGTGATTGGCTGAAAGCCGCCAGCTGAAGGCGCCATAGCGGTCGCCAATGCCCGCCGACAACTGCCAGGTGCCATTGGTCTGCTCAGTCGAGTACTGGCTGAAATTCTGTATGGCGCCAGTGGCGTCACCATACAGCTCGAAATGGTCCGGCATGCGCGTGGTGATATTGATGGTCGCGCCGATGGAGTTGCCTGCATATCGCGCCGAGAAGGGGCCATAAAGAACGTCGATGCGGGTGACATCTTGGGGCTCGGCGACGCCGAAATGCGGGGACGCGGCGCTGTTGTTGTTGCCGATGGGCGAGTTGATCATGATCCCGTCGACGAAGATCAGGTTGCGTGCCGACGCGCCCAGGCCGGAAGTACGGGTGGCGACCGGGTCCTGGGTGTCGCCGTAATGGCGTTTGCGCACGATCAGGGACGGCGCGTATTTCAGCATATCCTCGGTGTTGACGGTGTTGATCTGTTCCTGCGCCTTGGCGGCGCTGATCTGGACATCGGCTGCGGCCGGATCGGCGGTCTTGGCCCGCTCGCCAGTGACGATGACATATTCGGGCTGCAGCCCGCTTCCGATGGATTGGGCGTTGGCGCCGGCAGCGAACAGGACGGCGAAGACGGACGTGGTGGCGCAAAGGCGCGCGAGTTTGGACATGAAATTCCCCTGAAGAACGAATGAGCGTCCGCGCGGGCATCGGCCCGTGCAGATCAGAAAAGACTCAGGCGTTCAGGGGTGGGGCGCGCGGGGAGGCAGGTGAGAAGCGCGCGGCAATGGATGCGGCGCGGATGCCGTCGGTGTGGGCGGCAAAGGCATGGAAGGCGGGCAGGGTCAGCTGGATGGCTTCGGGCGCGGCGGCCAGATGGGCTGCAGCGGCGAAGGCGCAATCCTGGTGCGCGGCCTGGTGCTTGTCATTGTCGGACGGCTTTTGGCCGCCATCATAATGAATGACCGGCGACAGCGAGGTGGAGCAGATCACCAGGGAATGGGCATCGGGCATCCAGCCGGCAGGCAGCATCGCGCGCACCAGAAGCGCGATGATGGCCAGATGGCGAAGGCCGCGAGAAATCCCCTGCATCTGCGAAATTTGCGCCGCAGGTCCGGTTCGGTCAAGCAAACCTTGTGTCGCAGTCGCCGCCGAAAGGCGCGGTTTGCCGCACCTTAGATGGTGATGCCGCCATCCACGATGAAGTTCTGGCCGGTGGCGTACTGGGAATCGTCGCTGGCCAGCCACAGCACGATGCTGGCGATTTCCTCGGCGGTGCCGATGCGGCCAAGGGGCTGGCGGGCGGTGAAGGCCTTGCGGGCGGCTTCATAATCGCCGGTGTCCTTCAGCCGTTGCTGCAGCGAGGGGGAATCCACCGTGCCGGGGCACACCGTGTTGCAGCGGATGCCCTTGGCAACGAAGTCGGCGGCCACCGACTTGGTCAGGCCGATCACGGCGGCCTTGCTGGCGCCATAGATGCAGCGGTTGGCGATGCCCTTGATGGAACCGGCCACCGAGGCGACGTTGATGATGGAACCACCGCCGCCCTCGATCATGGCGGGCAGGAACGCCTTGATCATCCGGGCCATGGCATAGACGTTGATGTTGAATGACTTCTCCCACTGGGCATCGTCATTTTCCAGGATGGTGCCGTTCTCGACAAAGCCGGCGCAGTTGAACAGCACGTCGATCTTGCCGGTCTTTTTGGCCAGCGCGATGATGGCGGCGCTGTCGGTGACGTCCAGCTTGACCTTTTCACAGTCCACGCCATCCAGGCCCTGAAGGTCGCGGTCGGTGGCGATGACTTTCGCGCCCTCGGCCAGGAACAGTTTGGTGGTGGCAAGGCCGATACCGGCGGCGGCGCCGGTGATCAGCACGGTCTTTCCGTCAAGCTTCCTGGACATGTCTGCTGATGTTCCCGTGATGTGTGAGGACGCTCTGGTTCAAGAGCGGGCGCATAATGGGGTACGGCAGCGCCCAATGCCAGCCTGCCCGGGCGGACGCATTGCCGCGATAGGCATGCGGTCTTTTGCAGCGCACACCGGGCGGCTTTGACGAACGGCGCGAACTAGGCTTGGATGCCGCAAAACCGCGGTTTGCGCGGATATACAGGCCGCGCCCGGGGAAATGCCATGATGAAATCCAGAGTCCGCTACCTTCTGATCATGCTGATCTTCGTGGTCAGCGCGGTGGTCTATATCGACCGTTCCAATATCTCCATCGCCGGCACCTATCTGGCCGCCGACTACGGCATCTCCAAGGTGCAGCTGGGCTGGGTCTTTTCCGCCTTCCTGCTGGGCTATGCCTTCTTCCAGATTCCCGCCGGCTGGGTGGTCGGCAAGTTGGGGCCGCGCCGCACCCTGACCCTGGGCCTGGTGTGGTGGAGCGTGCTGTCCATCATCACTGCCCTGGTGCCGCCATCGATGGGCGGCTCGCTGTGGCTGCTGATCGCGGTGCGCTTCATTTTGGGGATGGGCGAGTCCGTCGCCTATCCGTCGTCCAACCAGTTCATCGCCGCCTGGTTTCCCACCGAGGAACGCGGCAAGGCCAATGGCTGGGTCTTCGGCGGCGTCGGCCTGGGTTCGGGCACCGCGCCGCCGCTGGTGGCCGCCATCATCGCTTTCTATGGCTGGCATGAGGTTTTCTATATCTCGGCCGCCATCGGCCTGGTGATCGCCGTCATCTGGTACAGCTTCGCGCGCGACACGCCGGCCGAGCATCCCAGCGTGACCGAGGAAGAAAAGGCGCACATCAAGGCCGGGCAGCCGGTCAAGGTGGAAGGTGTGATGCCGCCGGTGCCGTGGAAGAAGATCTTCACCAGCGTCGATGTGTGGGGCACGACATTGGCCTACATCGCCTTCGGCTATGTCGCCTTCATCTTCCACACCTGGTTCTTCATCTATCTCAAGGACGGGCGCGGGCTGGACCTCAAGAGCAGCGCGCTCCTGGGCACCTTGCCGTTCATCGCCATGACCAGCTGCTGCCTTCTGGGCGGCGTCATCAGCGACTGGCTGGTCAAGCACAAAGGCCAGTATGCCGGCCGCAGCCTGTTTGGCGCTTTCACCCTGTTCCTGTCGGCGGTGTTCCTGATCATCGGCAGCCATGCCACCGATACCACCGTAGCTGTGCTGGTGCTGGCGGGTGGCGCGGGCGCGCTGTACCTGGGCCAGGCGACCTATTGGGCGGTAGCGGCCGATTTCGGCGGACCTTATACGGGCGTTATCTCGGGCCTGGTGAATATGGGTGGCCAGATCGCCGGCGCGGCCACCGCCTCGCTGACGCCGCTGTTCGCGCAGATGTGGGGCTGGGAATATGCCTTCTATGTCGCGGCGGGTGTCTGCCTGGTCTGCATCATCCCCTGGTTCTTCGTGAATCCGAACCGGCGGCTGCACGTTCCCGAAGAAGTCACCGCATGAGGTTGGTGCTGGCCAGCGCGCTGATGCTGCTGGCCGGCGCCGCTTTGGCGCAGGATTCGGTGCCTCCGGTGGAGGATGCGTTCGTCCGCCTGTTTTCTGATTACTGCCTGCAGAAGTTTCCCGATGACGGCGCGCTGGCGGCGCAGGCCGGCAAGGACAAGCTGGAAGCGTTAAGCCCCGCCCAGGTGCAGGCCATCGAAAACAAGCCCGGCGGCATGGGCTGGATGGTGACCCGCGATGGCGTGCCTTACCTGCTGACGGTGGAGGATGCTTCGCTGCATTCCTGCGTCCTGCGCCGCACCTCGGACATGGTGCTGGACGGCGCGCCCGTGATCGCGGCGGCCAAAAGCTATGTCGAGGCCAGCGGCCACAAGCTGCTGCCGCCCGCCGCCTTCTCGCGGCCCATGGCGGGCGGCATGATCAGCAATTCCCTGACCCTGCAGGAACTGGACGACAAGGATGTGCCCATGCCGCGCGCCTTCATGTATTTCGTGGTCAGCCATCCGCCGGCGATGCGTCCCGACGGCAGCGTCGCAAAGGCGTTCTACGAAATCCGTTTCATGCGCCAGATGTTCCGGCAACAGACCTAAGCGTCCAGACTTAAGCCGTCAGTCCTGCTGCTGCGATGCCGGCCAGCGCCGCCACTTCGTCATTGTCGGAAGTATCGCCGGTGACGCCGACCGCGCCGATCGGGAGCCCATCCGGTCCCTTGACGATAACGCCGCCCGCCACCGGGATCAGGCCGTTCGCCGCCAGGTGCCCCAACGAGGCGATGAAGCTGGGCCGTTCGGCCGCCATCTCGCCGATCTTGCGGGAATTGACCCCCAGGGCCAGCGCCCCCGCCGCCTTGCCGCGCGCGATGTCCAGCCGCAGGAAGGATGTGCCGTCCTGGCGCTGGAAGGCGATGACATGGCCGCCGGCATCCACCACCACGCAGGACAGGGGCTTCATACCCGCTTCCTTGCCCTTGGCGAAGGTGGCCGAAATGATGGTATTGGCCTTGTCCAGGCTGATGCGGAAATCGCTCATGGCGGGATTCTCTTGGTTTGCGGCCGCACCCTAGACTGAAAAAACGCAAGGCCGGAAGTGCCGGCCATGCTATTTCTCGCCGCATGACCAAGGCTCGCAAAACGCAAATCGTCGTGGTGGGCGGCGGCGCCGGCGGGCTGGAGCTGGCGACCCGGCTGGGCGCCCGCTTCGGGCGCAAGGCGTTCGACATCATATTGGTGGAAAAGAACCGCACCCATATCTGGAAGCCGCTGCTGCACGAGGTGGCCGCCGGGTCGCTGGACGCCAACCTGGACGAAGTGGGTTATCGCAGCCACGGCCATGCCTGGGGCTACCGCTTCTTCTATGGCGTGATGGAAGGGGTGGACCGGGAGAGCCGCCATGTCCTGATCGCGCCGATCCGGGACGAGGATGGCCGCGAGATCATGGGCCGCCATCGCATCCGCTACGACTATCTGGTGCTGGCGGTGGGCTCGGTCAGCAACGATTTCGGCACCAAAGGGGTGGCCGAGCATTGCATCTTCCTGGACAGCCGGCTGCAGGCCGACCGCTTCCGCACCAAGCTGCTCAATCACTGTCTGCGCGTGTCGCGCATGCTAAGCCAGGACCCATCCTCCGATGCGCTGGTGCGGGTGGATATTGTGGGCGGCGGCGCCACCGGCGTGGAGCTGGCGGCCGAACTGTACAATTCCGCGGCCGAGCTGCGCCATTACGGGCTGGAAGTGTTCGACGAGTCGCGGCTGAAAGTGACCTTGATTGAAGCGGGCCCGCGCATCTTGCCCGCGTTGCCCGAAGATTTGGCGAAAGCAGCGCACCAGGAACTGGAAGCCCTGGGCGTGCGTGTCCTGACCGGCGAGCAGGTGGTGGAAGCCACCGCCGACGGCATGATCACCAAGTCGGGCGAATTCATCCAGGCCGACCTGCGGGTATGGGCGGCTGGCGTCAAGGCGCCCGACATGCTGGGCAGCCTGGGACTGGAGACCGCGCGCGGCAACCAGCTGGTGGTCAAGCCGACCTTGCAGACCACGCGCGATGACCGCATTTTCGCCATCGGCGATTGCGCCTGGTTTGTGCCGGAGGGCGAAACGCGTCCCGTGCCGCCGCGCGCCCAGTCGGCGCACCAGATGGCGTCGGTCGCGTTCCGCAACATCTGCGCCATGATCGCCGGCAAGAAGCTGAAGGGCTTTGTCTACAAGGATCACGGCTCGCTGGTGTCGCTGAGCCATTTCTCCACCGTGGGTTCACTGATGGGCAATCTGATCGGCGGGCGCATGGCGATTGAAGGCCGGCTGGCGCGCTTCGTCTATGTCTCGCTCTACCGCATGCACCTGATCGCCATTCATGGCTGGCTCAAGGGTCTGGCGATGATCGCGGTGGGCCATGTCAACCACATCATCCGTCCCAAGCTGAAGCTGCACTGATCCCATGACGGATTTGGTGGGCGAGCTTATCGAGGCCGGCAATGCGCTGAGCGGCCAGGACCGCTTTGTCGAGGCGCTGGCCTGCTACGACCGCGCCGCGGCGCTGGACCCGCGCGATCCGTACATCCATCTCAACCGCGGCATCACCCTGCAGGCGCTGCTGCGCTATGGCGAGGCGGTGGCCGCTTACGACCGGGCACTGGCGCTTGCGCCGCACTTTGCACCGGGCTGGAGTGATCGCGGACTGGCGCTGCAGCACCAGGGGCAACTGGACGAAGCGATTGCCTCCTTCCGCCATGCGCAGGCGCTGGATCCGGCTTTGGCGGCGGCACCGCTGCACCGCGGGCTGTGCCACCTGTTGATGCAGGATTTCGCAACCGGCCTGCCGTTATACGAATGGCGCAAGCAGATGCCGCAGCCGAAGGAGGCGCGCGTTTATCCGCAGCCGCTATGGAACGGCGTGGAAGATATCCGCGGCAAGACGCTGTTCTGTTACATCGAGCAGGGGCTGGGTGACGCGATACAATATTACCGCTTTGTGCGCTTCGCGCTGGACCGCGGCGCGCGCGTGATCCTGTCGGTGCAGACCCAACTGATCGAGCTTTTGAAGCGCGCGCAGCCGCGCGTGGAACTGATCGGATGGGGCGCCGTACCGCCGGTATTCGATTTCCACATTCCGCTGGCCAGCATTCCGTTGGCGGTGGGCATGACGGCGCAAACCATCCCGGCGGCGGATCATTATTTGACGGCCGATCCGGCCCGTATCGCGCACTGGAAACAGGCAATCGGCGGCCACGGCTACCGCATTGGTGTCGCCTGGCAGGGACTGAACCTTTTGATGGGCTCGGAAGGCAAAGCTTTCCCGCTGGCGGCATTGGCGCCCATCGCCGCCATCTCCGGCGTACGGCTGATCGGGCTGCAGAAGAATGCCGGCAGTGAACAGCTGAATATGCTGCCGCCCGGCATGATGGTGGAGCGTTACGACTTCGACAACGGACCCGATGCGTTCCTGGATACCGCCGCCATGATGATGGCGTGCGACCTGGTGATCAGCGCCGATACCGCGCCGGCCCATTTGGCGGGCGCCCTGGGCGTGAAGACCTGGCTGGCCTTGAAGCATGTGCCCGATTGGCGCTGGTTCCTGCAGCGTGAAGACAGCCCCTGGTATCCGTCTCTGCGCCTGTTCCGCCAGCCGGTGATGGGCGACTGGGCCAGCGTGTTCGCCGCGATGGCCCGCGAACTTACTTCGCGCCCACTTATTTCGAATAAGCCCTGACCAGATCGAACAGGTAATCGCGCGCGTCATACAGGACCTTTGCGCGGATACGCTCATTCAGGCCGTGCAACCGGCTGCCGTCAGGCTCGAAGAACATGCCGGTAAAGCCATAGGTGGGAATGCCCGCCGGGGTCATGAAGGATGCGTCGGTGGCGCCAATCTCCAGTTGGGGAATGACCGGCACGCCGGGCCAGCGCTTTGCGGCCAGTGCGACCAGCGGCTTCATCAGTGTGGGGGTCAGCGGCGGGGCAGGCGCCGGATCGTTATGCGCCGCCTGGGCGGTCACTTTGATCTGCGGGTCCGCCACCAGTTCCTGAAGCTTGTCGCGTACGGTTTCCGGCGTGGTGCCGGGGAAGATGCGGCAATTGACGTTGGCGCTGACATGCTGGGGCAGGGCGTTGGTCGCATGGCCGCCATTGATCAGCGTGGCGACGCAAGTTGTACGCATCGCCGCATTGAAGCGCGGGTCGGTGGCCAGAACGGAGGCGGCTTTTGCATCCTTGTCGTTTTTGGAAAAGGCCGTCATGGCGGCGCCCATTTCGCCGCCGGCCCCCCCAGGCATCAGCGGGGCCATGCGGGCGAAATATTCGCGGCTGGCATCGGTGGACTGGGTGGGAAAATCGTAGGCGCCGATTTTCAGCAGCCCCGCCGACAAATGATAGATGGCATTGTCCTTCACCGGCCGCATGGAATGGCCGCCGGGGTTGGTCACCTCCAGGGTGTAATTCTGCGACAGCTTCTCGCCGGCGTTGATGCCCAGTGCGATGGGTTTGCCGCCATTCTCGCCCATGGTGCCCCAGCCGCCTTCGGTCAGGCCGAACTCGGCATCGATCAGGTTTCGCTGGTTGGCGGCCAGCCACTTGGCGCCGTTGAA
>JAXMEA010000013.1:0-94667 GCA_046348525.1 Alphaproteobacteria bacterium
AATGCTCCGACCACATCACGCTGAAGATTCCCAGCTCCACGAAGCTGGGCTCGCGGCCCATCAGGTCCAGAATCTTCTGGTACTCGGCATCCGAAAGCCCGTGCTCGCGGACCATCTCAGGCGTGATCTTGGTCATGCTCGTCTCAAGAAAGGGCTTCGATCAGGCTCTGAAAAAGCCCGCGGCCATCGGTGCCGCCGAGCACGTCATCCACCACCCGCTCGGGATGGGGCATCAGGCCCAGCACATTGCGCTTTTCGCTCAGGATGCCCGCGATATTGCGGGCCGAGCCGTTGGGGTTCTCGCCCTTGGCATAGCGGAAGGCGACGCGGTTCTCGCCTTCCAGGCGGTTCAGCGTCTCTTCATCGGCGAAATAGCTGCCTTCCCCATGGGCCACCGGAAAGGTGACGCGCTGGCCGTTCTCATACTTGCGGGTGAAGCCGGACTGGGTTTCCTCGACTTCCAGCCCCACCGGCTTGCAGACAAATTTCAGGCCGGCATTGCGCATCAATGCGCCCGGCAGCATGTGGCTTTCGGTCAGGACCTGGAACCCGTTGCACACGCCCAGCACCATGCCGCCCTTGTCGGCATGCGCCTTGACGGACTTCATCACAGCGGACTGGGACGCCATGGCGCCGCAGCGCAGGTAATCGCCGTAGGAGAAGCCGCCGGGCAGCACCACCAGATCGACATCGGGCAATTCACTGTCCTGGTGCCAGACCATGGCCGGCGTCTTGCCGGTCATCTGTTCCAGCGCGACCTTGGCGTCGCGGTCGCAGTTGGAGGCGGGAAAAACGATGACGGCGGATTTCAAATCTTAACTCCCTGCGACCTCAGCTTTTCGATGACCTTGGGCAACGCTTCTTTCGCCGATTCCTGACCCCATGCCATGCCAAGCGGGAAGGTTTCCTGGGCTATGGCCGGCAATTCGTCAATCGCCTTCTGACCAGCGGGGGACTGGTAGAACTGCTCCATGGCCTTCATTTCGTCCAATGTGAAATGCTTGGCATATATCCGCGCATTGGCCGCGATCATGATCGGAATCCGGGCTTTCATTTCGTCCAGCAGCATATCCGAAATCATCTTCAACTGACCGTCGGTCAGGTTGGGCGCCTCCTGCTTCAGGCTCTTCACCATCTGGGGCACCATCGAATCCAATATCTTGACGAGATTGTCGGCGGTGTGAATTTCCTGGATGATCTTCGTAGCCAGTTCGATCTTGGGATCCGGCGCAGAAGCGGCGTCTTGTGCGAAAGCAGGCGTGAAACAGAACGCAACCAGACCGAGGGATGCGATCCAAGTCTTCATTTCACCTCGATCTCGTACTTTTCGATCACGGTGTTGGCGAGCAGCTTTTCGCACATCGCCTTGAGGTCGGTCTTGGCGGCCTCGGCATCGCTGCCGGACAGTTCCAAATCGATCACCTTGCCCTGGCGCACGTCGCCGACGCTAGCGAAGCCCAGGCCGTTGAGGGCATGACCGATGGCCTTGCCCTGCGGGTCAAGAACGCCATTTTTCAGAGTGATGAAGACGCGGGCTTTCACGGCGGGACTCACTGCCAAAATTATTGAACCAGGACGGGACCTTTATTCTCGCCTTGCACCGATTCGGGCATGATTCCCAAGCGCTTTGCGACTTCGCTGTAAGCCTCGATCACCCCGCCCATGTCGCGGCGGAAACGGTCCTTGTCCAGCTTCTCGTTACTGTTCACATCCCACAGGCGGCAATTGTCCGGGCTGATCTCGTCGGCCAGCACGATGCGCATGTAATCATTTTCCCACAGGCGGCCGAACTCCAGCTTGAAGTCCACCAGCTTGATGCCGGCGCCCAGGAAAAGACCCGACAGGAAATCATTCACCCGGATGGTCAGGTTGACCATGTCGTCCAGATCCTGGGGGCTGGCCCAGCCGAAGGCGGTGATGTGTTCTTCGCTGACCCAGGGATCGTTCAGCCCGTCATTCTTGTAGTAATATTCGATGATGGAACGGGGCAGGGCGGTGCCTTCCTCGATCCCCAGCCGCTTGGACATCGAGCCTGCGGCGACATTTCGCACCACCACTTCCAGCGGGATGATCTCCACTTCCTTGATCAGCTGCTCGCGCATGTTCAGGCGGCGCACGAAATGGGTCGGCACGCCGATGCCGGCCAGCTGGGTCATCAGATATTCGCTGATGCGGTTGTTGAGGACGCCCTTGCCCTCGATCGTGTCTTTCTTGGCGCCGTTGCCGGCGGTGGCGTCATCCTTGAAATACTGGATGACGGTGCCCGGCTCGGTGCCTTCGTACAGGATCTTGGCCTTGCCTTCGTAGATGACGCGGCGGCGTTTCATGGCTTTTTCCTCGAAATTGGGGCGGCTAACGCCTGGCGGCCCTTGGAGCCAAAACTTACCGGATCGGGCGCCGCGGCGGCAATGATTTGCCATGCATACCCACATCCATATGGGAACATGTCGCAATCCAGCCAAGATGCTGTGGCATGTTCTGGAAAATTGTTTATTTACAGGGAGTTGTAGATGTCGAACGGCATGGATGACCGCGGCAAGGCGCTTGAGGGCAAATGGGCGCACGATGCCGAGCTGCGCTTTAGGGTCGAGGCGCGGCGGAACCGGGCGCTGGGCCTGTGGGTGGCGGCGCAAAAAGGCCTGACCGGCCAGGCCGCCGAGGACATGGCCATGGCCGTCATCGCCGCGGATTTCCAGGAAGTCGGTGACGAAGACGTGTTCCGCAAGCTGCGCAGCGAGCTGGACGTGTCGGTGTCCGATGCCGCCATCCGCGAAAAGATGACCGAATGCCTGAACACCGCCGTGGCTGAGGTGGCGAAGGCCTAGCGGAACACGCGCTTGAAGATCGTGTCCACCTGCTTGAGGTGGTAGCCCAGGTCGAACATCGCTTCGAGCTGGCTGGCCGAAAGCGCCTTGGACACGTCCGGATCGGCCTTGAGCAGGTCCAACAGGTTGCCTTCGCCGTTCCAGGCACGCATGGCGTTTTTCTGGACCAGCCGATAGCTGTCCTCGCGCGCCAGGCCGGCCTGGGTCAGCGCCAGCAGCACGCGCTGGCTGTGCACCAGGCCGTGGGTGGCATCCAGGTTCTTCTGCATGCGGTCCGGATAGACCACCAGCTTCTCGACCACCCCGGTCATGCGGGCCAGTGCGAAATCGAGCGTGATGGTGGCATCGGGGCCGATGTAACGCTCGACCGAGGAGTGCGAGATGTCCCGCTCATGCCACAGCGCCACATTTTCCATGGCGGGGATGGCATAGCTGCGCACCATGCGCGCCAGGCCGGTGACGTTTTCGGTCAGCACCGGGTTGCGCTTGTGCGGCATGGCCGAGGAGCCCTTCTGGCCGGGCGAGAAATATTCCTCGGCTTCCAGCACTTCGGTGCGCTGCAGATGGCGGATTTCAATGGCAAGCCGTTCCAGCGAAGATGCCACCACGCCCAGCGCCGCGAAATAGGCGGCATGGCGGTCGCGCGGAATGACTTGCGTCGAAACCGGCTCGACCTTCAGGTTCATCGCCTTGGCGACATGTTCTTCGACCGCCGGATCGATATTGGCGAAGGTGCCCACGGCGCCGGAAATGGCGCAGGTGGCGATTTCCTCGCGCGCCGTCACCAGGCGCGCGCGGGCGCGGGTGAACTCCGCATAATAGGTCGCCAGCTTGACGCCGAAGGTGGTGGGTTCGGCATGGATGCCGTGGCTGCGCCCAATGGTGGGCGTCATCTTGTATTCCAGGGCGCGCTTCTTCAGCGCGGCCAGCAGCGCATCGGTGTCGGCGATCAGGATGTCGGCGGCGCGGGCAAGCTGCACGTTCAGGCAGGTGTCCAGCACGTCGGAGCTGGTCATGCCCTGGTGCACGAAGCGCGCTTCGGGACCGACAATCTCGGACAGGTGGGTTAGAAAGGCGATGACGTCATGCTTGACCTCGCGCTCGATCTCATCGATGCGCGCCACGTCGAATTTCGCGCCCTTGCCCTTTTTCCAAATAGTTTGGGCGGCCTCCACAGGGACCACGCCCAGCTCGGCCAGCTTGTCGGTGGCGTGCGCCTCGATCTCGAACCAGATGCGGAATTTGGTTTCGGGCGACCAGATCGAAACCATCTGTTCGCGGGCATAGCGGGGGATCATGGAAGCACCGATTGGAAATTACGGTTGCTTCTAACGCGGATGAGGTCCCCGCGAAAGCGCTGATTTATGCAGCAAAATCAAGGCTTCAGGTGACATAGGCGAAGCCTGCCCCTTGCAGCAGCGGCAAGGTGCCCAAAGCGCCCGGCGTCAGGATCACGCCCGGCAACAGCTGGTTGGTCAGGTCGGCGGCGACTTCTTCCTGGGCGCCCTTGTATCCGGCGGCGATGGCGCGCCCCGCGGCGGCCCAGATGGCGTTGTGGCAGGCCATGAACACCGCGCCGCGCTTCATCAGGGTCGGGATGGCGGGATCCTGCACCCCGCCGTCACCCGGCACGGCAAAGCTATTGGTGGCGAATTTGGCGCCCGGCAATTTGCCCAGGCCGTATTTGTCCCAGACGGCCTGGGTGAACAGTCCCAGCTGCGCATCGCCGCGCGTCATCGAGACGGTGAGGAAATCCTTGTTCCTGAACGACAGGACCTGGCCGTTCATGGCGTTGCGCATGTAGCCGCACCAGTTGCTGGCGATGTCCTTGTTGTCCCAAACCTGGCGCGGCCCGCCGCGATAGGCGGCCACCTCGCGTATGGCCGCATCGTCCCACATGTCCGGCGTTTCCAGCACCAGCGGCACGCTCTTGAAATCGCGCCGCGCCGGCAGTTTCGCCAGCCGTGCCTGCAGCTCGGCCAGTGTGGACGCGCCGCCGGTGGCGGCTGCGGCGGGACCTGCGGCCAGCGCGGCCAAACCTGCGGTCATAACTCCGGTCGTGAGGCCGGAAAGCGAGCGGCGCGTGAACATGGCAAATCCCCTTTTGCGCAAAGTCTAGCGTGCCAGAGGATCAGGGCAAGCTGGCGAACAGCACCGCCGCGGCCGTCACCTGGCCATGAGGTCCCCGCAGCAGGGTCAGCCGGCCATGCACCGGCGCATCCGCGCCATCAGCGCGCGCCACGGGAAACGGCCCGCTCTGTCCTTCCGCCGCCGCCTGGCCCGATGCCATGGCGCGGCGAAAGCCGTTCCAGTGCGCCTCGCGGTATTGCGGCGGCACGATCAGGTCCAGCGTCTGGCCGATGGCTTGCGCTGCGGTATGGCCGAACAGGCTTTCGGCACCGCTGTTCCAGAAGCAGATTGTGCCGGCCGTGTCGGCGATAACCATGGCATCCATGTTCATGCTCTGTGCGATACCATCGCAGTTCGCACGAACCTGACGCGTGGTTACAGCAAGCCCAGCGATTTGAAGCTGGCATGGCCGCCGCGCCCGATCACCAGGTGATCATGCACGGCGATGCCCAGCGTTTTTGCCGCCATGACCACTTCGCGTGTCATGCTGATGTCGGCTCTGGAGGGCGTGGGATCGCCGCTGGGGTGATTGTGCACCAGGATGATGGACGAGGCGCTCAGCTCCAGCGCGCGCTTGACGATTTCGCGCGGATAGACCGGCGTATGGTCCACTGTGCCGCGGTTCTGCACTTCATCGGCGATCAGCACATTCTTGCGGTCCAGGAACAGGACGCGGAATTCCTCGTTCGTCACCCGCGCCATGGCGGCGGTGCAATAATCCAGCAGCGCCGTCCAGGACGACAGGACGGGGCGTTTGATCACGGCGGTTTTGGCGGAACGGTGCGCGGCGGCTTCGATGACTTTCAGTTGTTGCACCACGCTTTCGCCCACGCCCGCAATTTCCATCAATCGCGCCGGCGGGGCGGCGATCACTTCGGCAAAACTGCCGAAGCGCGCCAGCAGGGCTTTTGCGATGGGCTTGGTGTCGCGGCGGGGAATGGCTGCGAACAGCGCCAGTTCCAGCAATTCATAGTCGGGCATCGCATCGGCGCCGCCCTTCAGGAAACGCGCGCGCAATCGCGTCCGATGTCCAGCCGTGCCGTTGTCGGTTGAATCCCCCACGCCGGCTCCGTCAGAGATAAGGAGGCTTGTCCAATCCCTTGGGGGACAGCGTGAAGATCTCGACGCCGGTCTCGGTCACGCCGCAGGAATGTTCGAATTGCGCCGACAGCGAACGGTCGCGGGTCACCGCGGTCCAGCCATCGGCCAGCACCTTCACACCATAGCCGCCCAGGTTGATCATGGGTTCGATGGTGAAGAACATGCCCGGCTTTAGCGCGATGCCATGGCCCGGTTTGCCGTAATGAACGATGTTGGGCAGGGCGTGGAACACCTTGCCCAGGCCATGGCCGCAAAAGTCGCGCACCACCGCGCATTTCTCCTGGCCCTCGGCATAGCTCTGGATGGCATGGCCGATGTCGCCGGTGGTGGCGCCAGGCTTCACCGCCGCGATGCCGCGCATCATGGATTCATACGTGATCTCGACCAGGCGTTCGGCTTTGCGCTTAACGTCGCCCACAGGATACATCCGGGACGTGTCGCCATGCCATCCGTCCAGGATCACGGTGACATCGATATTGACGATGTCGCCGTCGCGCAGCGGCTTGTCTTCGGGGATGCCGTGACAGACCACATGATTGATGGACGTGCAGACGGTGTGGCGATAGCCCCGGTAGCCCAGGCAGGCCGGGGTGGCGCCATGGGCGATGATGTAGTCATAGGCGACCTTGTCCAGCGCCGCGGTGGTCACGCCCGGCTTTACCAGCGGCACCAGCAGGTCCAGCACCTCGGCCGCCAGCCTTCCGGCCCGCCGCATCCCCTCGAAATCGGCTGGATTGTGCAGGGTAACGGCAAAATGGGCCTTGCGGGCGGCCTCGAAAATCTCGGACTGGGGGACGATTGTCATAAAGCCCAATATAAGGGGCTGACGGGCAAAACCAAACAGGAACCTGCATGGCCTCCGTATTAAGAAATGCCACCGCCGCGGTGCTGGTGATCGGCGACGAGATCCTGTCGGGCCGCACCCAGGACACCAACACCAGCTACATCGCCCGTTTCCTGACGGCGCTGGGGATCGAGCTGAAGGAAGCCCGCGTGGTGGGCGATGTGGAACTGGAGATCGTGGCGGCGCTGGACGCCCTGCGCAGCCGTTACGATCTTGTGTTCACCACCGGCGGCATCGGGCCCACCCATGACGACATTACCGCGGATGCCGTGGCCAGGGCGTTTGATGTTGGCATCGGTTATCACCCCGAAGCCTATGCCCTGCTGGAAGCGCGCTATCCGCCCGGTGAGTTCAACGAGATGCGCAAACGCATGGCCCGCATTCCCCATGGCGCCGCGCTGGTCGCCAACAGCGTGTCGGGCGCCCCGGGATTTCATATCGGCAATGTCTATGTGATGGCCGGCGTGCCGATGGTGATGCGCGCCATGCTGGAAGCAATCGAACCGGAACTGCCGCGTGGGCAAAAAGTCCAAAGCATCACGGTGGAAGCGAATGTTCCCGAAGGTGTGGTGGCGCCGGGCCTGGCCGAAGTGCAGAAGTCGCACAAGGATGTCGCCATCGGTTCTTATCCCTTCTACCGCGAAGGCACCGCCAAGCCGTTCGGCGCCCAGCTTGTTGTGCGCGGCCGCGACGGCGATGCGGTGGAACGCGCCGCCAAAGCATTGGAAGAGCTGGTGCGCAATCTCGGTGCTGCACCGCAGCGGATAAATACGGCTGACAGCGCGCCGAAGAAGTGACAGGCTTTCCCCCAATCACAAAAGGGGGAATGCAATGGATATCAAAAACATCAAGAAACGCGATTTTCTGCGCGGCTTCGGCATGGTCAGCGCCGGCGCGGTCGCCGCCACCACCGGCGCAATGGCGCAGGGGCGCAGGGACATGCCGAATGAGGGCGGTTATCCGCCCGGCGTGCCGAAGGCGACGGGGCGCTCCATGCTGGACAGCCCCCATTACATCGGCACCGCCAGCAAGGGCTATGGCTTCAAGGCCAACTGGGCCCGCACTCTGCCCTGGGTGCCGACCGTCGATCCCAACTACAAGCCGCGCCGCATCAACAAGGCGATCGAGCTGTGGGAAGACAACCAGGTTGTGGCCTATGCCGAATATGGGCCGTCGGGTGCCCCCGACACCTATGAAGAAGGCAAGCGCATGGCCAAGACCTGGTGCGATGCCATCAACTACGAAATGGAGAATGACAGCTTCAGCTTCGATGGCCTGCGCAACTTCATGCAGGGGCTTGTCGATGGCGGGCCGACGCCTTCGGGCCACCGCACGCCCATGGTGTTCGTCACCTTGCCGGCCTGGGGCTTTGATGGTCCCTCCATGCGCGCCAATGTTTGGCAGATTGCCCAGGCCTTGGCCGCGGGCGCCCATGGTGTGCTGATCTGCGAAATGGAATCGCCGGAAGCCGCCGAAATCGCCATCGCGGGCGGCCGCTACAAGTGGACCTGGCCGGGTGTGGAAGAGCTTCCCATCGAAGGGGTGCGCGGCGCCGGCAGCCAGAGCTTTGCCTCGCATATCTGGGGCGTGAGCAATGCCGAATATCTGCGCCTGGCCGATACCTGGCCGCACAATCCCAAGGGTGAAATATCCATGGGCTTCAAGCTGGAAAACCGCCGCTCGGCCATGGTGGCCGAGCAGTTGATGGCGGTGAAGGGGCTGGCGTTCGCCGAGCCGGGTCCGTCCGACAACGGCTGGTCGCACCTGGGCTGGGACGCGATCCGCGGTGATCTCACCCCGGCCCAGCGCGCGGCGCTGCCGGCGTCCAAGCGTTTGGAAGAAGACCTGGAGCTCATTCGCCTCGCGGCCAAGAAGCACAAGATCCAGTGGCTGGGCAACGGCCCGCCCGGCGCGACGCCGCAGCAGGAAATCGATCAGGGTCGCCGCATGGGGCCGACCACGGAGGAGCGGGCGCAAGCCGACCGTCTCTATACCAAGCGCAAGATGCCCTACTAACTACTCCTCTATGGGCGGGCTTGACCCGCCCATCCAGGGTTACGGGCACCGGCGTTTGTTGCTCTGGATGGCCGGCGCGGAGGCCGGCCATGGTGAGAGTTACTGAAGCTTCAGCGCCTTGGCCGCGGTTGTGAAGGCGGTCTGGGCGTCCTTGTTGTCGGGAAAGGCCTTGCGGGCATCAGCCAATGCCTGCAGGGCCTTTTCCTTTTCGCCCAGCACCGTATAGGCGCGCATCAATCGCACCCAGCCCAGCGCGTCATTGGGATCGGCCTTCAGCCGCGCCGCCAGCATGTCCACCATGGCGCGCGGATTGGGCGCGCCGCCGGGGCCGGCCTGTGATGTCAAAATAGCGATGCGGTCCACCAGCAACTGATGCAGCGGCGCCGAGGTCGGCGTGTCGGCCAAGAGGCTCTGCCACAGTGCGATGGCGCCGGCGCGGTCGCCATGCGTGGCCTTGTAAAGTCCCAGATAGAAACGCGCCGGCGGATTGCGCGGATCGGCGGCCAGCGCGGCGGTGAAGGCGTCGGCTGCTTCCTGCGGCACGTCGCTGCCGCTGCCCAGCACCAGCGCTTCGCCATAGGCGGCGTCCAGCTGCGCATCGCCCTTGCCGGTCAGTTCGATCACCTTGCGCAGGGCCTTGGCAGCATCGCGTGGATCATTGGCGGTCATGTAAGCCTGGCCCAGATAACGCCAGGCACGGGGATCGTTGGGATGCTCGCGCGTGACCTTGATCAGCTGGGCGATCAGCCCGTTGATCTCGCGCGTGTTGATGCCATTGGCGTCGCGCTGCGCCAGGTGCGGGCGGCCCAGCCAGGCATAGACGCCGCCGCCGATGGCCAGCATCAGAACGACGATGCCGCCCAGGATCAGCCAGCGGCGTTTGAGCTCTTTCATGCGCAACAACGGCACAATCGCAAAGGCGACAGCCAGCGCGGCAACAAAAACCAGGCCAATGACGGGAAGGGCGCTCATTATGCTTTATTCTGGCCTCTGTACTTGTTGCGCACCAGCGCCACGATCATGCCGCGGATGGTGCGGGCCTGCTGGTCGGTTAGCCCTGAGCGCAATATCATGGCGCGGATGTTGCGCACCATGGTTTCGCGTTTTTCCGGCGGAAACAGGTAATGGGCCGCATCCAGTTCCCGCTCCAGATGCTCGAACAGTCCCACCAGTTCGGCGCGGGTGGCCGGCACGCCCAGGTGCGAGCGCACGCGCACCGGCGGGGTGGTATCGGCGGCCTTCAGCCATTCATAGCCCAGCAGCAGCACGGCCTGTCCCAGGTTCAGGGACGAAAATTCCGAAGTCGGAATAGTGATGACGCCGTCGCAAATGCTCAGCTCGTCATTGTCCAGCCCGGCGCGTTCGCCACCGAACAGCAGTGCGGTGCGTACACCCTGCGCCGATGCCTGGCGCAGCTTGGCGGCGGCGGCGGCCGGCGTGTGCACTTGCTTGACCACGTCGCGGTCCCGGGCGGTGGTGGCCAGCACCAGCTGGAACGGGGCCAGCGCCTCTTCGGCCGTCTGGAAGATCTTGGCATTGGCCAATATGTCGGCCGACCCCGACGCCAGGATCTGGGCCCGGTCGTTGGGCCATTCCATCATGGGAGCGATAAGTATCAGTTCGGACAAGCCGAAATTCTTCATCGCCCGGGCGGCGGACCCGACATTTTCACCCATCTGGGTGTGGGAAAGTATGACGGCGGGTGGGGTCATTTGGCGCTTTGACGGACCCCTTTTTGTGGGGCTAACTGCGCCCCGCTATATCCCCTCCCGCATCAAAATTCGAGGAAATACGAGATGGAAAAGATCAAGGTTGCCAATCCGGTCGTGGAACTGGACGGCGACGAGATGACCCGCATCATCTGGGACCTGATCAAGAAGAAGCTGGTCCTGCCCTATCTGGACATCGACCTGCACTATTACGACCTTTCCATCGAGAACCGCGACGCGACCGAGGACAAGGTCACGGTCGAGGCCGCCGAGGCGATCAAGAAGTATGGCGTGGGCGTGAAGTGCGCCACCATCACCCCCGATGAAGCCCGCGTCGAGGAATTCAAGCTCAAGAAGATGTGGAAGTCGCCCAACGGCACCATCCGCAACATCCTGGGCGGCGTCATCTTCCGCGAGCCGATCATCTGCAAGAACGTGCCGCGCCTGGTGCCTGGCTGGACCCAGCCCATCGTGGTGGGCCGTCATGCCTTTGGCGACCAGTACAAGGCCACCGACTTCGTCTATCCGGGCAAGGGCACGCTGACCATCAAGTTCGTCGGCGAAGACGGCAAGGTGATCGAACACGAAGTGTTCAAGGCGCCGGGCGGCGGCGTCGCCATGGCGATGTACAACCTGGATGAATCCATCAAGGAATTTGCCCGCGCCTCGATGAATTATGGCCTGGCGCGCAAGTATCCGGTCTATCTGTCGACCAAGAACACCATCCTCAAGGCCTATGACGGCCGCTTCAAGGACCTGTTCCAGGAAATCTTCGACGCTGAATTCGCCGACAAGTTCAAGGCGGCCGGCATCGTCTATGAACACCGCCTGATCGACGACATGGTGGCCTCGGCCCTGAAGTGGAGCGGCGGCTATGTCTGGGCGTGCAAGAATTATGACGGCGACGTGCAGTCCGACACGGTGGCGCAGGGCTTCGGTTCGCTGGGCCTGATGACGTCTGTGCTTTTCACGCCCGACGGCAAGACGGTGGAAGCCGAAGCCGCGCATGGCACGGTGACCCGCCATTACCGCGAGCATCAGAAGGGCAAGTCGACCTCAACCAACTCCATCGCCTCGATCTTCGCCTGGACGCGGGGCCTGACCCACCGCGCCAAGCTGGACGGCAATGACAAGCTGGCCAAGTTCGCCGCCACCATGGAGAAGGTCTGCGTCGACACCGTGGAACAGGGCTTCATGACCAAGGACCTGGCGCTGCTGGTTGGCCCCGATCAGAAGTGGCTGACCACGGAAGGTTTCCTGGATAAAGTCGACGAAAACCTGAAGAAGGCCATGGCGTAAGCCACGTTCAAACGGAATAAACAAAGGCCGGATCGAAAGATCCGGCCTTTTTTATCGGCGGCCAAAATCCCAGCGCGACGCCTTCCATGTCCGGAAGGCGAGGTCTGCCAATTCCTTGCGCAGGCCGCCGGGATTGGTCGATGACGGCACCAGAAGCCTGGGTGGGCGCAACTTTTCCACCGCGCCGGCCATCACGACCGCATTGCGCGGGCACTTTCCGATGGCGTCCAGCACGCGCACCAGCGGCCAGGACGCGCGCATGGCCAGCGCCATGCGATCGGCGAAGTCATCGAAGTCATGCTTCACATGCACATTGGCCAGCATCACCCCGCCTGGCGCGAGGCGCTTTCTGGCGGCTGCGAAGAAGTCCTGTGTCTGCAGATGTTCGGGAATGTGGTTGCCGACAAAGACATCCAGCACGATGGCGTCGAAGGTTTGGGTGCCGGTCTGCAGGAACGCCTGCGCGTCCGCGACATGACAGGTGACGCCGGCTGGCAGATGGAAGAAATCGCGCGCCAGCTCGAACGCCTTGGGATCGATGTCCACCAGCGTCACCGCGGCCCTGGCGCGCACCAGAAGGGTCGCCAGCGTGCCGCCCGCGCCGCCCAGCACCAGCACATTGCGCGATTTCGCCTGGGACAAAAGGCCGAACAGGGCATGGATATAGGACGCCATGCTGATGCCGTCGGCGTCGGCGGCGCTCTGGCCGCAACCTTCCAGCTCGTACATCACCGCGCCTGTGGCGCTGTCCTTGCGCAGCTGGATGGTGCCGCAAACCGATTGGATAGTCTGGACCTGGTCCATGTCAGGCGAGTGACTGTTACTCAGCCGCGTTGCGCTGGCTTTTCTTCTGCGCGTACATCGCCTGGTCGGCGCGCGCCATGGCGGTGTCGGGATTGTCGCCAGCTTTCAGTTCAAAGGCGCCATAGGCGAAGCTGACCGGAATGGTGTGGCCGTTCCAGCTCGTGGGCGAATCTTCCAGCGCCGCCGCCAGGATGTCAGCTTTCTTCAAGGCCTGTTCCTGGTTGGCATGGCTGAGCAGCACGCCGAATTCATCCCCGCCCAGTCGCCCCACGCAGTCGCTGTCGCGCACATGGGCCTGCAGCACATCGGCGAAATGCGACAGCACCGCATCGCCTGCGGCATGGCCATAGGTGTCGTTGGTGCGCTTGAGGTGATTGAGGTCGAAATAGATCAGGGAGGCCGGCGTGTTGTAGCGGCCTGTGAAGGCGATATAGCGGGTCAGCTCGCGCACAAAGGCGCGGCGGTTCAAGAGCGGTAGCATGCCGTCCTGGTCGGCGGTCTTTTCCACATCTTCCAGCCGGGCGCGGGTGTGGGAAAGTTCGCGGCGAAGATTATCCACTTCGCTCATCAGCCCCATGATGGCGTCGCGCACGCGGGGGGTGAATTCGGCATCGGGTATGCCCAGCACGCTGGCGGCGGGCATGACCGCATCGATCGAACCCAGGCTGCCGGCGGCTTCGACCCGGCGCGCATAAGCGGCCTGGGCCACCGAGCGTGCCGGCCGGGAGGGGGTGTTGCGTTCGACTTTCATCCGAATTCGCCTTCTGGCAGGGCAAGACTGGCCCCGCTGCCTTTAAGAATGCGTGTATCAGTCTCAAGGAATGGTTAACGGAAGTTAAAACGCCTCTTTCCTTGGGTTTTTTGCTGCCTATACTGCGCCGCTTCGCTGGAGCACCCCTATGGCAACCCGAAGCACTTTTAAAAAGAATGCCGCGCTCCGCGCGGGGGGTAGACCCACCATCGGCATCATCATGGGCAGCCAGTCCGACTGGGCCACCATGCAGGCGGCCAGCCAGATGCTGGATGCCCTGAAGGTGCCCCACGAAACCGGGATCGTTTCCGCCCACCGCACCCCCGACCGCATGGCCGCCTATGCCAAGGAGGCTGAGGCCCGCGGCATCAAGGTCATCATTGCCGGGGCCGGCGGCGCCGCGCACCTGCCGGGCATGGTGGCGTCGATGACGACCTTGCCGGTCCTGGGCGTTCCGGTGCAGAGCCGCGCGCTCAAAGGGTTGGACTCGCTGCTCTCCATCGCCCAGATGCCGGGCGGCGTGCCGGTGGCGACCTTTGCCATCGGCGAAGCCGGCGCCAAGAACGCGGCGCTGCACGCCGCCGCCATCATCGGATTGTCGGACCTGGGCGTGAAGAAGCGGCTGGATGCCTGGCGCGACAAGCAGACCAAGTCGGTTGCCAAGAAACCGAAATGAAGAAATTGGAAAAGCTCGTGCCCCCTGGCGGCACCATTGGCATTATTGGCGGCGGCCAGCTTGGCCGCATGCTCGCCATGGCGGCGGCGCGGCTGGGGCTGAAGACCTGCATTTACAATGACGCACCCGATGCACCGGCCTTCCAGGTGACAGACAGCGCGCTGGCCGCGCCTTATGACGATCTGGGCATGCTGGCCAGCTTCGCCGAGCGTTGTGATGCGGTGACGTTTGAATTCGAAAACCTGCCCGCTCACGCCATCGCCCATCTGGCGGATCGTGTGTGGGTAGCGCCCGGCGCCCATGCGCTGGCGATGACGCAAGACCGGCTGACCGAGAAGACCTTTGTCGAAAAGCTGGGCCTGAAGGTTGCGCCCTTCTTCGACGTGACCAGCCCCGATCAGGCGCGCGAGGCTTTCGGCAAGTTGAATGGCCAAAAAGAATGCAAGGGCATCCTGAAGACCCGCCGCTTCGGCTATGACGGCAAGGGCCAGGCCAAAGTCGCGTCCGCCGACGACACCGTGAAGGCTTTTGAAAGCTTCAAGGGCGCGCCCTCCATCCTGGAAGGCTTTGTCGATTTCTCATACGAAGTGTCGATGGTGGCGGCGCGCGGCGCCGACGGCGCATTTGCCGCCTATGATCCCCCGCACAATGAACATGAAAATCACATCCTGCGCCGTTCCACCGTGCCCTCGCAGCTGAGTACAGCGCAGATCGCCCAGGCCAAGGCGATGGCGAAGACTATTGCCGATGCGCTGGACTATGTCGGCGTGCTGGCGGTGGAAATGTTTGTCGCAAAAGACGGCGCGCTGATCGTCAACGAAATCGCCCCGCGCGTCCATAACAGCGGCCACTGGACCATCGAAGCCTGCCAGTGCTCGCAATTTGAACAGCATATCCGCGCCGTGGCCGGCTGGCCGCTGGGCTCGGCCGAGCGGCATGCCGATGTGGTGATGGAAAATATCATCGGGCACGAAGCCGATGCCTGGGAAAGCCTTGCCAAAAGCGGGGCGCTGCATCTCTATGGCAAGAAAGAAGCCCGTGTGGGGCGCAAGATGGGGCATGTCACGCGGCTCAAGCCGCGGGATCGTTAAAGCACCCATCTCAAAGGGAAGGCGCCATGAAACAGCTTGTGATCGCGCTTGCCCTGTTCTGCACCACCCCGGCGCTGGCCCAGACCCCCGACGCACCTGCGCCCAAATATTCCATCCAGAGCAGTACCCTTGGCCAGCTGGTGGAAAACCCGCAGACCAAGGCCCTTTTGGTGAAGTATTTCCCGGAAGTGGCCAATCATCCGCAGCTGAATGAAGGGCTGGGCTTGACCCTGCCGGATGTTGTGCAGTATCTGCCCGACGTCATCACGCCGGAAAAGCTGGCTGCGATGGACGCCGAACTGAAAGTCATCCCGTGACCGCCTTGAAGACCAAGCGCACTACCAAGACCAAGCCTTACGGGGCTGGGTTCGCGCGCGCTTAAGAAAAGGCCACGCCGAAATCCCAAGCCCCGCTCCAAACCGGACGGGGCTTTTTTGTTGTCCGCGGCGTTGGCGAGAGCCAGAGCCGCAAAACGTAAAGAGGAATTGAGATGAAGAACAAGGTTGTAGCAATCGTGGGCGCCAGCGGCGCCGTGGGCCGCGAATTTGTCGGCTGCATCGAAAAGCGCGGCGTACCGTTGAAGGCGCTGAAGCTGCTGGCGTCGGCGCGTTCGGCCGGCCAGAAGCAGATGTTCCGCGGCCAGGAGCTGACCATCGAGGAATTGAAGGACGACAGCTTTAACGGCGTCGACATCGCCCTGTTCTCAGCCGGCAGCGGCATCTCCAAGAAATATGCGCCCATCGCCGCCAAGGCCGGCTGCGTGGTGGTGGACAATTCGTCGGCCTTCCGCATGGACGCCGATGTGCCGCTGGTGGTGCCGGAGATCAACGCCCGCCGCATCGCCGACCACAAGGGCATCATCGCCAATCCCAACTGCTCGGCCATCACCGCGCTGGTGCCGCTGTGGCCCATCCACCAGAAGAACCGCATCAAGCGCGTCATCATCTCCACCTACCAGGCGGCGTCGGGCGCCGGCGCGGCGGCAATGCAGGAACTGGAAGACGGCACTCGCGCCTTCCTGGACGGCAAGCCCTTTACGCCCAAAGTGATGCCGCACCCCTACGCCTTCAACGTCTTCAGCCACAACACCGCGATCGATCCTGAGACCGGTTACAATGACGAAGAGACCAAGGTGATCAAGGAAACCAAGAAGATCTTCGAGGATGACCAGATCCGCATCGGCGTCACCTGCATCCGCGTGCCTGTGCTGCGCGCCCACAGCGAATCCATCACCTTCGAGTGCGAGAACCCCATTACCGAGGACGAGGTGCGCGCCATCCTGTCCAAGGCGCCGGGCGTGAAGATCGTCGATGACCGGGCGAAGAATTACTTCCCCATGCCGATGGATGCCTCGGGCCAGGGCGATATCCTGGTGGGCCGCATCCGCAAGGATGTCAGCGATCCCACCGGCCATTCCATCGCCATGTTCGTGGCCGGCGACCAGCTGCTCAAGGGCGCGGCGCTGAACGCCGTCCAGATCGCCGAACTGCTCTAGCCATTCACCATGGCCGGCCTCCGAGCCGGCCATCCCGGGCTGCAAGCACGGTGTTTGTGACCCCTGGATGGGCGGGTCAGGCCCGCCCATGGAGGTCAGGATTTTGGTTTTGCGAAGTTCGCGAAGGCCGGGAAGTTCGCAAGAGCTTCCTTGGCCTTCGCCTTGAATTTCTCGAACTGCATCACGTTTTCGATGCGCGCCGCCAAGAATTCGTCGGTGGCCTTTTCGTCTTCGCCCGCATCGTTGAACCAGCGCATGGCGGTGGAGCCATAGACCCCGGCCAGGATGCCGCGCTTGGTGTAGAAGTTGAAGTCGGTGGAGGTGTCGCCGGCGGCCCGCCACATGGCATCCACCGTACGATAGACAAGCTTGGCACCCAGCGCCGCATGCATGGGCAGCGACAACAGGGCGGCGGCGCGGCGCGCCGCTTCCTTGTGCGGTGCCAGGATCGACAATCGTGCCTTCACCGCGGCAGCGATGCGCTCGCGGATCTTCATGCCCTTCAGGTCCATGGCAGCCAGTTTTTCTTCCATCTGCGCATCGGCCCAGCTGGAATAAAATTCCACCAGGCTGATGGGGCCATTCTCGAACAGGCGCGCCGCATCCTTGACGCCGGCTTCCAGCGCCGCCTTTTGCAACACGCTGTCGGTGAAACCGTCAAACGCGGCATGGGGCAGGGCAGCGGCCAGCACCGCTTCGCGCGCCGCCTGATCGTCCATGCGTTCGGCTTTGGGCGCTTCGGCCTTGGGCGCGGCTTTCTTTCTGGGCTTCTTGGGCTCGTCACTCATGCGCTCACACTGCCTTCTGGAAGTGACGAATTTCCGATTCAAAGATCAGCCGCGACAGGTCGGCCATCCGGCTGGTGTACAGCCGCCCGTCCAAGTGATCGCATTCATGCTGCACCACCCGGGCATGAAAGCCGCGCGCCACCCGCTCGATGGTTTCCCCGTTCAGGCCGACGCCGCGATAGCGAATATGGGCCGGCCGCTCGACCCAGCCGCGCAGGCCGGGAACCGACAGGCATCCCTCCCAACCCCCTTCGGGGGCGGGGTCCAGGATGGTGATTTCGGGGTTGATCAGGACGGTCAGGGGGGCGGTGTGGTCGTAAGCCTCGTCCTCGTCCAGCCCGGGGTCGGCCCGCTCGCCGGGGGCCTGGAACACCACCACCCGCAGGGGCACATGGACCTGGGGGGCGGCCAGGCCGGCCCCGTTCGCGTCCCGCATGGTTTCCACCATGTCATTGACCAGATTGCGAATTTCGGCACTTTTGGGGTCGGAAACCGGCTTGGCGACGGTGCCCAGGACGGGGTGGCCCATGCGGGCGATTTTCAGGATAGCCATGGGCCGAAATATGGCCCTGTGGAGGGACCCGGCCAAGGGCGCAAAGCGTTAAATCCCGCGGGTAGACAGGGAAAATCCGGTCTGCTATCACCCGCGCCTCTTAAACGGAGCCAAGGCTTTGCAGATCATCGTTCGCGACAACAACATCGACCAGGCGCTCAAGGCGCTGAAGAAGAAGATGCAGCGTGAAGGCATCTTCCGGGAGATGAAGCTGCGCGGCGCCTATGAGAAGCCCAGCGAAAAGCGCGCCCGCGAGCGCGCCGAAGCCGTCCGCCGCTATCGCAAGCTGCAGCGCAAGCGCATGCAGCGCGAAGGCCTGCTGCCCCGCTAATCTGGCTTTCTGGTTTTGGAAGAGGCCGCCGTCTTGGCGGCCTTTTTCTTTTGGTACTGCTGGTTGGCGACATAGGCTGCCGCTGCGCCGACCGCGGCCGCCCCCAGCATCAGCAGAACTCCACCCGCCCCAATGGTCAGGGTCTTTTCGGCCAGATCGGTGGCCACGATGGCGACTTCATCGACTGCCTGTTCGGCCTGGGCCTTCTTCTTTTTCCAGAACTTCATGTGCAGCCGTCACAGACCGCGACCTCGACCGTCACATGCGACAGGTCCGGATAGCGGTGGCGCAGGGTTTCCTTCACGCTTTCGGCGCTGATCGGATCGGGCGAGATCAGCGACACGATCAACCCGCGGTGCCCCGGGCCCAGCCGCCACAAATGCAAATCGGGAATGCGCGCTTTCAGCTCGCTTTCCAGGAAGCCGCGAATTTCATCGGATTGCTTGGGATCGGCGTCGGCGTCCAGCAGCACCAGGCCGCTATCGCGGATCAGCCCATAGGACCAGGAGGCGATCACTATTGCGCCCACCAAACCGCTGATGGGGTCCAGGATGCCAAGCCCGAAATAATAACCGGCGCCCAGCGCGACGATCGCCAGCACCGATGTGGCCGCATCCGCCAGCACATGCACATAAGCCGCGCGCATGTTGTTGTCATGGCCATGGGAATGGCCCGCATGGTCATGGCCGGAATGGGAATGATCGTCCTTCAGGATCAGGGCGCTGATCAGATTCACGGCAAGGCCGATGCATGCGATCAGCAGCGCGTCGCCATACTGGACATCCACCGGTGAAACAATGCGCTGAACCGATTCCACCGCCACCGCCAGCGCGGTGACGCCAAGCAGAATGGCGCTGGCAAAAGCCGCCAGATCGCCAAACTTGCCCGAGCCGAAGGTAAAGCGCCCGCTGCCCGAATGGCGCCGCGCCAGCCAGTAGGCGCCGGCCGCAAGTCCCAGCGCGCCCACATGGGTCGCCATGTGCGCGCCATCCGCCAGCAGCGCCATGGAGTGATAGGCCAGGCCGCAGACAATCTCGACCACCATGAACAAGGCGGTGACGATGGCGGCCCATTTGGCGCGCGCCTCGGCGCTGGAATGGCCGCTGCCCAGAAAGACATGGTCGCGGGTCCAGATGCCGTGGTCATGTGCGCCGTTGGGTGCGTGATCGTGGCCATGACCATGGTCATGACCATGCGCGTGGTCGTGCCCATGTCCGTGTCCATGAGAGTGACCGTGCGAACCCAATGTGTGGTCGTGCACCATGACCCGCAGTTTAGCGCTTTAAAAGTTTAAAATCGCTAGGCGATTGCGCCCAGGATGGCGGGCGCAAGCCCGGCCAGGGTGAGCGCGCCGAACAGGAAAAGGCGGGGATTTCTGGTCGGGCAGATCAACATGAACGATACGTAAGTACGTGCCGCCCGAATACAACCCTGCCAAAAGGTCGCGGGGTTCCCAGCTCAAGGCAGGAATCAGGTAGGCGGGGGACTGTGCAGGTAGCTTTGCACCAGCGATCCGGCGATCAGGCGCCAGCCATCCACCAGCACAAAGAAGATCAGCTTGAAGGGCAGGGAGATGATCACCGGTGGCAGCATCATCATGCCCATGCTCATCAGGATGGAGGCGACCGCCATGTCGATGATCAGGAAGGGCACGAAGATCAGGAAGCCGATTTCAAAGGCGCGTTTCAGCTCGCTGAGCATGAAGGCGGGGGCCAGGGTGGTGACGGCCACCTGAGCGGGATCGTTGGTCGGCTTCTGCTTGGCCATGTCCGAAAACAGCTTCAGGTCGGCGCCGCGCACATGCGCCAGCATGAATTTCTTCATCGGCACCAGCGCCTGGGTGAAGCCCTGCTCGGTGGTGACGGTATTGTTCATCATGGGCTGGATGCCCTGGTGATACGCGTCGGTCAAAGTCGGCGTCATCACGAACAGGGTCAGGAACATGGCCAGCGACACAATCACGCTGTTGGGCGGGGCCTGTTGCAGGCCCAGCGCCGTTCGCAGCAGCGACAGCACCACCACGATGCGCACGAAGCTGGTCATCATGATGATGATCGACGGCGCGATGGACAGGACCGTGATTAATGCCACGATCTGGATCATGCGGTCGGTGAAAAGTCCGCTGCCGTTCAAATCGATGGAAAGGCCACCGGGAGCGGCCGCGGCCGCGGCCGCGGCAGCGGGAGCCTTGGCGGCAGCCAATTTAAGCGGCGCGGCCATGGCAGACATCGGCGTGGCAAGCGCCAGCAGCAGCAAAAAGGGCAGAAGGCGCTTCAGCCAGATCATGGGCTGGTCTTCACGGCAGCGATGCCGTTTTCGATCACCGTGGCGCCATCGGGCGTGGACAGGACCAGGTGTTCCACATTGTCCCGCCGCACGATGAACAGGCGCTGGCGCGGGCCCACCATAAGTGTCTCGACAATGGCCAGGCGCTTGTCGCTGGCGGACTTGGTGACGCCGGGCACGCCAAAGCGGCGCGCCAGCAGGCCGGCGCCGCCGACCATGGCCAACACCAGAAGCAGGGCGCCGAAGTAACGAAGGAGGTCTACGAATTCCATGGGCAGGAGTTAAGGCCGGTAACCTTAATCCGGGGTTAAAGGGTGGCACTTCCTGCCCGGCAAAAACTTCGCGGTGTTAAGCGGTGCTTAAGCATAAAGAGCGCACCCTGACGGTGAATTGAAGGCTAACAAAAGGTTACCGCGATGAACCTGCCCGATGTGCCGCTGCTGTCCATGCTCAAGGAGCGCATGAACTGGCTGAACCAGCGCCAGGACCTGCTGTCCCAGAATGTCGCCAATGCCGACACACCCGGCTATGTGGCGCGCGATCTCAAAGCGCTGGATTTCGACAAGGCGCTGCGCCAGGCCGGCTCCAGCGGCGCGATGATGACCACCAATTCGCGGCACATCGCGCTGAGCGGATCGGGGGCAAGCAAGTTCGAGGCGCAGGACGCGCCCGATCAGGCTTCCAATCCCAACGGCAATGCCGTGTCGCTGGAAATGGAAATGATCAAGGTGTCGGACACCCAGGCCCAGTTCCAGGCCGCCGCCAATCTTTATGCCAAAGCCATGACGCTGATGAAGACAGCGATCGGGCACTGATACTGAAGGAGACTGATTATGGTAGACTTCAACAAATCCATGAGTGTCGCCGCTTCGGGCATGCGCGCCCAGGCCGAGCGCATGCGCATCATCGCGGAGAATATCGCCAACGCCAATTCGACATCGCCCGTGAAGGGCGGTGATCCCTATCGCCGCAAGATCGCCACGGTTACCCCGACCTTCGACCGCGAGCTGGACGCTACCTTGGTCACGGCCGGCAAGCCCATTCCCGACAAGAGCGACTTCAAGAGCCAGTACGATCCGGGCAATCCCAATGCCGACAAGCAGGGTTATGTGAAGCTGCCCAATGTCGACAGCCTGGTGGAAATCATGGACATGCGCGAAGCCCAGCGCTCCTACGAGGCCGACCTGTCGGTGATGGAATCGACCAAGCAGATGCTCGCCAAAACCGTCGATCTTTTGAACAAGTAACCCCCGCCCTTCGCTGGCCCGAGGGCCAGCCTGGGCACCTTTATGCGCTTCGCGCAAAGGGAAGGCGGACCTGAGCCGAAAGGAAGAAAGATGACCATTCCCGCAGTCGCCGCCGCCGCCTATCGCGCCGCCGCCCAGGTCAGCACCCCGGGCGCGGCCGGCGGCATTACGCCCGCCAATGTCCAGGGCGGCAATTTCTCGGACTTTCTGTCGGGCGCCATCAAGGATTCGATCAACACCATCCGCCAAGGCGAAAGCGCCGCCACCCAGCAGGTGCAGGGCAAGGCAAATCTGGTCGATGTGGTCCAGTCGGTCAATGCCGCCGAAATCACCCTGGATACGGTGGTGGCCGTGCGCGACAAGGTCGTGGCCGCCTACCAGTCCATCATGAACATGCCGATCTAACACCGAGAGATATTATGGATCCCGCTTCGACTATCGATTTTGCCCGCTCCGCCATCCTGGTGCTGCTGGAAATCATCGCCCCTTCCATGGTCACCGCACTGGTGGTCGGCTTAGGGATCGGCCTGCTGCAGGCCGTCACCCAGATCCAGGAACAGACCCTGGTGTTCGTGCCCAAGATCGTCGCCACCTTCGTGGTGCTGCTGATCTGCCTGCCGTTCGCGGGCGCCGCCATGAACGGCCTGATGGTCAATATCGCCGGGCGCATCGCAGCTTATTGATGCGCGGGCTTTTGCTTCCTTTCTTTTCACCATGGCCGGCCTCCGAGCCGGCCATCCATGGCCGTCCTGCGCGCAGTGTGCCGGTTGCTCTGGATGGGCGGGTCAAGCCCGCCCATGGAGAGTGAGAGAAGCATGACAATTCACCTCCCCGCGCTGTCCGGCATCGTCCTTACCTACCTGCTGGTGTTTTCCCGCGTGGGCGCGATGGTGATGCTGTTGCCGGCGATCGGCGAAATGGGCGTGCCCAGCCGCGTGCGCCTGGTCCTGGCGCTGGCGATTGCGTTTGCCCTCACGCCGCAGGTCCAGGCCAATTATCCGGGCGTGGCGCCGCAGTCCACCGTGGCGCTGGTGATCATGATCGCCCAGGAAGTCACCGCCGGCGTGCTGGTGGGCGCCATGGCGCGCATCATCATGAGCGCCTTGCAGATTGCCGGTTACCTGATCGCCACCCAGACGGGCTTGGCCTATGCGCAAACCCTCGATCCCACCCAGAACACCCAGGGCGCGGTGGTCGGCAACTTCATGATGCTGCTGGGCACGACGCTGATTTTCATCACCAACCTGCATCACCTGGCGATCGGCGCCATTGCGGGCAGCTATCGCATGCTGCCGCCAGGCGGGCATCTGCCCACCTCTGACATGGCCCAGCTGGTGATCCAGCTGACCTCTTCTTCCTTCGCGCTCGGTTTCCAACTCGCGGCGCCGTTCCTGGTGTTCGGCTTTGCCGTCTATGCCGGACTGGGCGTGCTGGCGCGGTTGATGCCGCAGCTTCAGATTTTCTTTGTCGCCGTGCCGCTGAACATCATGTGCGGCTTTTTCATCATGCTGGCGCTGATCGGCTCGCTGATGACGGTGTTCATGAACTATTACACGACATCAATGGCGGTGTTCCTGTAAATGGCTGACGATACCGACAAGTCGCAGCAGACCGAAGAACCGACAGCCAAGCGGCTGGAGCAGGCGCGCGAATCCGGCGACGTCGTCAAGTCGGGCGAACTGAACACCTTCATCCTGCTGGGCGGCGGCACCCTTGCCATTGCCATGTTCGGCAAACAGACGGCGCTTGGCCTGGCCCATTCGCTCAGCATGTTCCTGGAGCAGCCCGACACGATGAGCGTGGATGGCGCAGGGCTGGCTGCCATCTTCCGCGGACTGCTGCCACAAGTGGCGCTGGTGCTGGGTCCGTTCTTTGCGGTGATGATCGCGGCGGGTATTGGCGGCCATGTGCTGCAAAGCCGCCCCAGTTTTTCCTTCGACAAGATCGTGCCGGATTTTTCCAAGGTCTCGCCCATGGCCGGTTTCAAGCGCCTGTTCGGCGCCGAAGGCTGGATGAACCTGGTCAAGGGCCTGGCCAAGATCGCCATTGTCGGTGTCGCCATCTGGACCCAGCTTTGGCCCGAGCGCGGCGGACTGGAAGCCATTCTCAACCAGACCGCCGGCATGGTGGTCGGCGACATGATGCACCTGTTGTTCAAGGTGCTGATGGCGGCGCTTATTGCGCTGGCCGCCATCGCGGGCGCCGATTATTTCTGGCAGCGCATGCGCTTTCTTTCCCGCAACCGCATGTCCAAGCAGGAGATCAAGGAAGAGTATCGCCAGAATGAAGGCGATCCCACCATCAAGGCCAAGATCCGCCAGCTGCGCCATGACCGCGCCAGGAAACGCATGATGGCCCAGGTGCCCACCGCCACGGTGGTGCTGATGAACCCGACCCACTATGCGGTGGCGCTCAAATATGAAAGCGGCAAGATGGCCGCGCCGGTTTGCGTGGCCAAGGGCGTAGACGCGCTGGCCTTGCGCATCCGCGCCGTGGCCGAAGAGAATGACGTGCCGGTGGTGGAAAATCCGCCGCTGGCGCGCGCCCTGCACGCCGCGGTCGAGATCGACGATCCGGTGCCGCCCGAACATTTCAAGGCCGTGGCCCAGGTCATCGGTTATGTCATGCGCTTGCAGGGCAAGTTGCCCGCGCGGGCAAGCTGATTCGACACTGTTAACTTTCTGTCCCCAGATCGCTGAACAGCGTTCAGAATCCCCACAAATTAACGAATGAAATCAGGCATTTGGTGGCTGGAAAGGTTTGGTTAACCAAATCTTGTATTCTGGCGTTAATGAATGCTTCCAGATCCCTTTCCGCGAGCCCTGTCGGGGTGCCTTCGGGCGCCTGGCGCTGGGCTGCTTTGGGCTTTGTCCTGCTTGCCTTGGGCGCCGCCGGGCTGACCCTGGCCGCGCCGCAGGTCGCCGGCCTTGCGGGGTATGCGCTGCTGATCGGTATCGCCCTGGTGGCGGTCCTGTTCCTGTTCGCGGTGTGGCCGCGCAGCGGCCGCCACACCCAGGACGCGCTGCGTATCGCCGAAGCCGCCGGCAAGGCCAACATCGCCTGGGCCATCACCGGCGAGGATGGGGCCGTGCTGGACTGCAATCCCGTCTATCGCCGCATGGCGGGCGTGGGCGAGATGGAATCGCCGCCGCCGCCGGAATTGGCGCTTTCGGGCGAACCGTCCGCCGCGGTTCTCTATCGCCTGTCGCGCGACGCTGCCGAGGGCGCGCGCGCGAGGAAAGCTTTGTGGTGGTGCCCGGCCTTGAGATCGTCGCCGCCGTGCGCCTGTTGCCGGACAAGCAGGCCGCCTGGTGGTTCACCCCGCGCCTTGCAGCTTCGACCTCGCCGCAGCCGGTTCTCACGCGCGCTGCCGCCGCTCAGCCCGCGCCTGCTGTGGCTGCACCCGTCCCCGCAACGTCGCCCGCTGCTGCCGCACCCATCCAGAATATCGGTGATCTGTTCCGCGACGCGCCCATGGGCGCGGCCTTCACGGATGCCAAGGGCATGATCAGCGACGCCAATGCGGCGCTGGCCAAATTCTTCGGCGCTTCGGGTTCCCTGGTCGGGCGCGACTTCGGCGATCTGGTCGAAGCCAATGACCGCGCGCAAGTGATGGCGCTGATTGCCAAAACCGCCGCCGGCGAACCCGGCTCCAAGGCCGTCGAACTGCGCGGCGCCAAATCCGCCAATGGCGAAGAGCGCATGGCGGAACTGTTCGCCAGCCCCATGCCGGACGGCAAGGCCATTCTCTATCTGGTGGACGTCTCCGAACAGAAGGCGCTGGAAACCAAGTTCGCCCAGTCGCAGAAGATGCAGGCGGTGGGACAGCTGGCGGGCGGGGTGGCGCACGACTTCAACAACCTGCTCACCGTCATCATCGGCAATTGCGAATTCCTGCTGATGCGCCACCAGGCGGGCGACCCGTCCTTCAAGGAAATCAACGAGGTCCACCAGAACGCGCTGCGTGCTGCCGCGCTGGTCAGCCAGCTGCTGGCCTTCAGCCGCAAGCAGACCATGCAGCCCAAGACCTTGGCGCTGGGCGATGTGGTGGGGGAACTTGCCCAGATGCTGCGCCGCCTGGTCGGCGAAGGCATCACGTTGAATGTCGAGCGCGAACCCGATCTGTGGGCCGTCCATGCCGACGAAGCCCAGCTGGGCAATGCCATCATCAACCTGGTCGTCAACGCGCGCGATGCCATGCCCCAGGGCGGCACGGTGACCATCCGCACCTCCAACCAGACGGTGAGCGCCAAGGCGCTGGGCACCGCCATGATGCCCGCCGGCGACTATGTCCGCATCGAGGTAACCGATACCGGCACCGGCATGTCCAAGGAGATCCAGAGCAAGATCTTCGACCCCTTCTTCACCACCAAGCCGGTGGGCCAGGGCACCGGTCTTGGCCTTGCCACCGTGTACGGCATCGTCAAGCAGTCGGGCGGCTTCATCGATGTCGACAGCGAGCTGGGCCGCGGCACCTCGTTCAACATCTACCTGCCCCGCCGCAAGATCGAGGCGTCGGAGGCCGCGCCGGTGGAAGCCGCCGCGCCGGTCGCCGCGATGTCACCGGCCAGGATACGATCCTGCTGGTCGAGGACGAAGAAGCGGTGCGCAGCTTCGCGGCGCGCGCCCTGCGCATGCGCGGCTACAATGTGCTGGAAGCGGGCGGCGGCGAGGAAGCGCTGGAGATCGTCCAGGAAAAGGACAACAAGATCGATCTGATCATCACCGACGTGGTGATGCCCAACATGGACGGCCCCACCATGGTGCGCCATGTGAAGGCGCTAAATCCTCAACTGCCGGTCATCTTCATGTCCGGCTATGCCGAGGAAGCTTTCCGCCGCAACGACCAGAATTCCGAGGATATCCACTTCCTCCCCAAGCCGTTCGGCCTCAAGCAGCTGGCCGCCAAGGTCAAGGAAGTGCTGGCCGGCGCCGCCACCGGCGGCTGAGACTTGCAAACCCCGTGCGCGCGGCTATGGTCCGGCGCCATGAAAACGCCCCTGATCCTGGTTGCCTGTCTTTTGCTGGCCGGCTGCACTGATGCCGACTGGAACCATGCCCTGAACTATGGCGGCCTGGGCGAGGCCGATTCCGCCGAAGCCGAGATGGCGGTCGAAACCCGGGCGCCCGGAACCCCGGCGCAAGTGGCGCCTCAGCCGGTGGCCGCCAATCCCGCCGCATCCGCGGGCAGTGATTTCTGCAAGTCGGTGGCGACCCAGGATGCCACAGCCAACGGCTTTGATCCGGCCACGCAACAGCGCGTGCTGCAGCAGAGCTATCAGCAGTGCATCACGATCTATTCCCGGTAGTCCCAACTCACCATGGGCGGCCTTGAGCCGCCCATCCAGAGTCACAAGCGCATAGCGAGATCGTTGCTCTGGATGGCCGGGTCAAGCCGGCCATGGAGGGAATTGATTACGGCGCGACGCTGAAGCGGTACTCCGTCACTTCGTTATATTGCTGGTCGCGCTTGATCAGCGTGCTGGGGAAGCTTGGGATATTGGGGGCGTTGGGAAAGCCCTGCGCTTCCAGCGCCACCGCGCTGTGCACGTTATAGCCCTTGGTGAAGGCGACGGTGGGCGGTGGATAATTGGCCGTATAGACCTGCAGGCCTGGCTGTGTCGTCCATTCTTCCAACACGCGGCCTGACTTGGGATCGTGCAGCCGTGCCGCAAGGCGCAAGGTGCCCGGCGCGCCGTTGATGGCATAATTCTGGTCGAAGCCTTTGGCGCGCTGGATGACCGGATCGGGATCATTGATATGGGCGCCGATGGGCGTGGGCGTACGGAAATCGAATGCCGTGCCCGCCACCGGCTGCAGCACGCCGGTGGGCACGTTCTTGTCATCCACCGCCGTGATCCTGTCGGCATTGACGGTGAGCAGCTGGTCCAGCACCGGCCCCGAGGCGTCGCCCGCCATGTTGAAATAGGCATGGTTGGTCATGCTGACATGCGTGTCCTTGTCGCTGACCGCGCGATAGGTGATGCGCAGGATGTTCGTTTTGGTCAGCGTATAGGTGACCGTGACCCGCAAGGTGCCGGGAAACCCCATCGTGCCGTTGCGATCGATCAGTGACAGGATCAGCTGCGGCTCATCGCCATCGCTGGTGCGCGCGTCCCACACCTTTTCGTCATACGGCTTGTTGTTGGCTTCCTTCAAAATGTAGTTGTCGCGGCTGATGCGATAGGTGACGCCGCCGATCATGAAGCTGTTGTCCTTGATGCGGTTGGCGAAGCGGCCGATCAGCGCGCCATAGCGGCCTTTGTAATCGGGGCTGGTATAGTCCTGCAGGCTGTCGAAACCCTGCACCACATTGGCCACCTTGCCGTCCTTGTCCGGCACCCGGATGGACGTGATTACACCGCCGTAATTTGTGATCCTGGCCTCCATCCCCCTGGCGTTGGTCAGGATGAAAAGGTCCACACCTTTGCCGTCCACCCCGCCCCAGGCCTGGCGGGCGATACCGGCCTGTGCAGGAAGTGCCAGCATCAGCAGCGCGGCGGCGAACAGGGCGATTTTCATGCGGAATCTCCTCATCGGCCGACACTACAAATTGCCCTTCGATACCGCCATCCTCCCCCGCGCGCGTAAGCGCGCCTGAATGGGGAGGTGGCCGTAGCTGGCCCTCGGGCCAGCGAAGGTCGGAGGGGTTGTGTGCGCCCGCGAAGTGCGGCTTTGCGGTGTTTGACCCCTGTAACAATGTGCTGTCATATCACGCCCAACCGGGCGGCAGATGCCGGACCTGAGGGGAGGAATTTTCCATGAAACGTTTGATGATTTCGGCTGTGATCGCTGCGGCCGCCGGTCTTGGCGCCGTTGCCGCGTTCGGCCAGGCCAATGAGGATGATGTCGCCGCCCGCATGGCGAAGTATCCGCTGGCCGCCAAGGCCGGCGAAGACAGCCATGCCATCGACAAGGCGCCGGCCGGCGCGGTCAACCAGGGCAAGTTCGACGACAAGACCTGGAAGTTCGGCAAGGCGTGGGATCCGCCCGCCGGTTCCAAGCTGTGGAACCCGGTAAAGATCAAGATGATGCAGGGCGGCAAGGTGACCGGCGGCACGCTGTTCACCGCGACCGATCCAGAAATCTACTGCGCTTTCGCCAATGCCGGTTACGACTATATCTGGGTCGAGCACCAGCATAATGCCCGCGACTGGAAAACCACCGAGCGCATGTGGGCGGCCTGTCCCAACGCCAAGGCGGTGCCCGGCGTGCGCGTCGCCTATACCGACGAGCGCGAAGAGCAGCATGCGCTGGACGCCGGCGCCATGGTGCTGGTGGTGCCGACGGTGCGTTCGTATGAGGAAGCCATCAAGGCGCGCGACTGGGCCTACTTCCCGCCGCTGGGGCGCCGTTCCAATGGCGGCGGCCAGGCCTTCGCCATGTACAACAATGTGCCGGGCGGCTATCGCGCCACCTTCAACGACAACCTGGTGCTGATCCTGATGATCGAAACCCTGGCGGGCCTGAAGGATGCCGACCGCATCGCCAAGATTCCCGGCGTTACCGCGATTTTCGCGGCTTCCGGCGATCTGGGCAATCACTCCGGCTACAAGCAGAACGATCCGGACTATGAGCGCGAGATCAACATCGTCCACGACGCGGCCATCAAGGCTGGCGTGCGGCTGTGCGGCCCCATCGCCTGGATCGACCGTCCCGACTTCACCTGCTTCCAGGCCGGCGGCGAAACCGGCGCCATCGCGCGCGGCGTGAAGGAAGAGCTGGGCAAGTACTGGAACACGCAAGCCAAGCCGGAAATCGGCCCCTGGGCTGCGAAGAAGTAGCCCCCTCCGGCCCTTCGCAGCGCAGGCGCGTTCGCACGCTGTCGCTACGAACCGGCCACCTCCCCCTATGCAAGCGCGCTTCGCGCGCGCGGGGGAGGGGTACTGCGGACAGACGAGAATGAAAAAGGCCCCGCAAGGGGCCTTTTTTATGCCTTTACATAAACCCAGGCGGTAAGGCCCGAGGCCAGCTTTGCCGCCACGCGCTTGTAATCGGACACTTCATAGCGGTCGGCTGCCGCCAACTCTTCGGCCGTAATCTCGAACACCATGCCGGGCACCTGGTCTGATGCATCTCCGGGCATCACGATGGGATGAAAGCGCTTGCCGCTTTTGGCCAGCACGTCGGGATCGGTGATCTCCACCATCTCCTGCTTCCAGCCCACCAGCGCATCAGCATGGCCCTTCAACAAGCGCCCGAATGAGGCTTGCTGTACGTCAATCTTGCTGCAAGGTGCCGTACGAAAAAAGAAGCTCGCTCACTTCGCCGTGCTGAACTTGAAGCTGGTGACCACAGTGAAAAATCGTGGCTTCCAGCACCGTGGTGGGAAGGCCCTGATATTGGAAGCGCATTGGCGAAATGCTGCGTCTCCAGGCAGAAGGCGCCGCGCTTGATGTACGCCCCGCCCTTGCCGATGATTGGCTTGTCGTTGTTGGGCAGGTACAGCTGGATGCCCGGCTGTGTGGTCCTACATCCATCACCCGGCCCGATTCCGGCTCCACCACATGGGCGGCGGGACGCCAACTCTTGAACAGCTTGCCGCGCACGATGAAGTTGATGTCATAGCCGGGCGTGGCCACGATGGCCGGATCGGGGCCATTGATGTCCTTGCCCAGCCGCTTGGGCTTGGTGAAGTCGAAGCCGGTGCCGGCCACCTTCATCACTTCGCCGGTCGCCATGTGGTTGGCGTCGGTGGGCGTGACCGCATCTGACAGGATCTGCATCTGGTGGTTCAGCACGTCGCCTTTGCCGGCGCCCTTCAGGTTGAAATAGGAATGGTTGGTGGGGTTCAGCACCGTCGGCTTGTCGGTGGTGGCGCGATAGTCGATCCGCAGCGTGTTGTTGGCGGTGAGGGTGTAGATCACCGTGAAGTTCAGGTTGCCGGGAAAGCCCTGGTCGCCGTCGGGCGAGATCATCTGCAGGATCAGGCTGGGCGATTTTCCGTCCAGCATGGTGGCGTTATAGACGTGATAGCTGAACCCGACCGGTCCGCCATGGATGTTGTTGGGCCCGGCATTGGCCTTCAGGTGATAGGTCTTGCCGTCCAGGGTGAATTGCGCCCCGCCAATGCGGTTGGCGAAGCGCCCGATCACCGCGCCATAGGTCGTGCCGTGGGTGTAGTCCTCCAGCTTGTCATATCCGAGCACCACATCGGCGAACTTGCCCTTGCGGTCGGGCACATTCAGGCTGACCAGGAAGGCGCCGTAATTGGTGATGCGCGCACTCATGCCGCGCGCGTTGGTCAGGGTGTAGATATCGACCTTCTGGTGGTCGGGGGTCTCGCCCCAGGGGGCCTTATCGATCTTGGCCTGGGCCGGGGCGGCCAGGGCCCCAAAAAGGCAAGCCAGGGCCAGCGCCAAAGTCCTGATCCTGCTCATCACCATCCCCGCAACGCTGTTGTTGGGCCGAATCTACCCGCCGGAACAAGGGGTTGGAAGGCTTCAAAAATTTACCCGGAACACTGGGAGAACAAGATGTAGTATTTCCACGGTATTTCAATGCATTAGCCAGTATCTTGCCAAAGAGAACAAAGCGTGTACTTTTGCGGCTTCTCGTCGCCGTGGGATTCGCTTGGGGATCAGCGGGCGCCGTGGAATAACCGAGGAGTTGGTCATGTCGCAGGTGGCTTTGAAGGTGGTCGGCAAGGAACAGAATTCGGATCGCAAGCGGGCGCTGGACGCCGCGCTGAGCCAGATCGACCGGGCCTTCGGCAAGGGCTCTGTCATGAAGCTGGGCAGCCGCGACCTGGGCGTGGCGACGGACGCGGTGTCCACCGGCAGCCTCGGCCTGGACATCGCCCTGGGCATTGGCGGGCTGCCCCGCGGCCGCGTGATCGAAGTCTACGGCCCTGAATCCTCGGGCAAGACCACCCTGGCCCTGCATGTGGTGGCCGAAATCCAGAAGAAGGGCGGCACCGCCGCCTATGTCGACGCCGAACATGCGCTGGACCCGGTCTATGCCAAGAAGCTGGGCGTGGACATTGACGAGATGCTGATCTCCCAGCCCGACACCGGTGAACAGGCGCTGGAAATCACCGACACGCTGGTGCGGTCGGGCGGCGTGGACATCGTGGTGGTGGACTCGGTTGCCGCCCTGACCCCCAAGGCCGAACTGGAAGGCGAGATGGGCGACCAGCTGCCGGGCCTTCAGGCGCGTTTGATGAGCCAGGCGCTGCGCAAGCTGACGGGCAGCATTTCCAAGTCCAATACCATCGTGCTGTTCATCAACCAGATCCGCATGAAAATCGGCATCATGTTCGGCAATCCGGAAACCACCACCGGCGGCAATGCCCTGAAATTCTATTCGTCTGTTCGCCTGGATATCCGCCGCATCGGCGCCATCAAGGACCGCGACGAAGTGGTTGGCAACCAGACCCGCGTGAAGGTGGTCAAGAACAAGGTGGCCCCGCCCTTCAAGCAGGTCGAGTTCGACATCATGTACGGCGTGGGCATTTCCAAGGTCGGCGAGCTGGTCGATCTGGGCGTCAAGGCCGGCATCGTGGAGAAGTCGGGGTCCTGGTACTCCTATGACGGCAGCCGCATCGGGCAGGGCCGCGAGGCCGCCAAGACCTTCCTGGCCGAGAACACCGACATCGCCGACAAGATTGAGCATGCCATCCGCGCCAATGCCGGCCAGATCGGCCAGAACCTGGTTCTGGACGCCTCGGAAAAGGCGGACGCGGAAGAAGAATAGGCCGCAAGGCCTTTTTGAATGGGGCTCCGGCTCGCGCCTGCGCCCTGACCACAAAGCTGATCCGCCCCTAGCCATGGGGGCTTCAGCTCCTCGGCAAAGGGCGCCCGTGTGAATGCGGGCGCCCTTTGTTTTTAGGGGGTCAGAGCCGCAAAAACCTAGGCGTGACAAGGTTTTTTGGAGCCGTTACAACCTAGGCTCATGAAAAGCCTTTCCGACGTCCGCACCGGATTCCTCGATTTCTTCGCCGAGCGGGGCCACACGGTGGTCCCGTCCTCGCCGCTGGTGCCGCGCAACGACCCGACCCTGCTGTTCACCAATGCGGGCATGGTCCAGTTCAAGAACCTGTTCACCGGCGCCGAGAAGCGCCCCTACAGCCGCGCCACCACCGTCCAGAAATGCGTCCGCGCCGGCGGCAAGCACAACGATCTGGACAATGTCGGCTATACCGCCCGGCATCACACCTTCTTCGAGATGCTGGGGAATTTCTCCTTCGGCGACTATTTTAAGGAAGACGCGATCAAGTTCGCCGGACTTCACCTCCAAAGTGGTGGGCCTGCCCAAGGACAAGCTGCTGGTCACCGTCTATCCCACCGACGACCAGGCGCGTCAGCTGTGGAAGAAGATCGCCGGGTTCAGCGACGACAAGATCATCGGCCATGAAAGCAACCTGTGGGCCATGGGTCCCCTCGGCCCGTGCGGCTATTGCTCGGAAATCTTCTACGACCAGGGCCTGTCGCGGGCGGCCCGCCGGCTCGCGGAAGAAGACGGCGACCGTTTCCTGGAATTCTGGAACCTGGTTCATGCAGTTCGAGCAGGTGGACGAAAAGACCCGCCTGGACCTGCCCAAGCCCTCCATTGACACCGGCATGGGGCTGGAGCGCATCGCGGCCATCCTGCAGGGCGTCACCAACAACTACGATGTCGACCTGTTCCGCCACCTGATCGCGGCGTCGGAATCCGCTTCGGGCGTCGCCTCGACCGGTGAAGCTACCTTCAGCCACCGCATCATCGCCGATCACCTGCGCGCCACATCGTTCCTGATCGCCGATGGCGTGCTGCCGTCCAATGAAGGCCGCGGCTATGTCCTGCGCCGTATCATGCGCCGCGCCATGCGCCATGCGCATCTGCTCGGCACCAAGGATCCCTTGATGCACCGGCTGGCGCCGGCGCTGGTAGGCGAGATGGGCTCGGCCTATCCCGAACTCAAGCGCAGCGAGCCGCTGATCGCCGAAACCCTGAAGCTGGAGGAAATCCGCTTCCGCGAAACCCTGGCGCGCGGCCTCAAGCTTCTGGACGAAGCCAGTGTTGGCCTGAACAAAGGCGATCAGCTCAAGGGCGATGTCGCCTTCAAGCTTTATGACACCTATGGTTTCCCCCTGGATTTAACGAAGAGTCGCTGCGCGCCCGCGGTGTCACCGTCGATACCGACGGTTTCTCCGCAGCGATGCAGAAGCAGAAGGCCGAAGCGCGCGCCAGCTGGTCGGGCTCGGGCGAAGCGGCCAGCGAAGCGCAATGGTTCGCGGTGCTGGACGAAGTCGGCCGTACCGAATTCCTGGGCTACGACACCGAGGAAGCCGAAGGCGTTGTGCTGGCCATCTTCAAGGATGGTGGCCGCGTGATGGGCGCCAGTGCGGGCGAAGCCGTCGAGATCGTCACCAACCAGACGCCTTTCTATGGCGAGTCGGGTGGCCAGGCCGGCGACCAGGGCCACATCACCTCCGCCAAGGGCAAGGGCCAGGTCACCGATACCCAGAAAAAGCTGGGCGCGCTGCATGTCCATAGCGTGCGCATCACCGAAGGCACCCTGTCACCCGGCGACGCGCTGGACCTGAAAGTGGATACCGAACGGCGCCGCGCCACCCGCGCCAACCACAGCGCCACGCATCTGCTGCATGCCGCGCTCAAACGCGTGCTGGGAAGCCATGTCAGCCAGAAGGGCTCGCTGGTCACGGCCGAGCGCCTGCGCTTCGACTTTTCCCATCCCAAGCCAGTGTCACCCGAGGAGCTCGAAAAGATCGAGGCCCAGGTCAACGCCGTCATCCGCCAGAACTCCGACACCACCACCCGCCTGATGGCCACCGACCAGGCCATCGCCGCCGGCGCCGAAGCGCTATTCGGCGAAAAATACGGCGATGAAGTGCGCGTGTTATCGATGGGCGATGACCTGGATGGCGGAAAGTCCTATTCGGTCGAACTGTGCGGCGGCACCCATGTGCACCGCCTGGGCGATATCGGCCTGTTCACGATCCTGGCCGAAAGCGCTGTGGCCGCCGGCGTGCGCCGTATCGAGGCGCTGACGAGCGAACATGCCCGCCGTTACCTGTCGGGCCAGGCCGAAATCGCGCGCGAAGCCGCATCGGCCATCAAGACGCCGATCGGCGAACTGGCCGGCCGCGTGGCGCAGTTGTCCGAAGAGCGCCGCAAGCTGGAGCGCGAACTGGCCGAAGCCAAGAAGCAGCTGGCGCTGGCCGGGCCTGCGCAGGGCGGCGGCGATGCATCCGAAAGCGTGGCGGGCCTGAAAGCCGTGCTGAAGCTGGTGGAAGGCGTCAGCCCCAAGGACCTAAAAAGTCTCGCTGACGGCGCCAAGTCCCAGGTCGGCAGTGGCGTGGTGGCTTTTGTCACCGCCGCCGAAGGCAAGGTCTCCATCGTGGCCGGCGTCACCGACGATCTGACGTCGCGCATCAGCGCGGTCGATCTGGTGCGGGTGGCGGCGGAAGCGCTGGGCGGCAAAGGCGGCGGCGGCCGTCCCGACATGGCCCAGGCCGGCGGCCCTGACAATGGCAATCCTGCTGCGGCGCTGGATGCTATCCGCAAGAAGCTGGGCGAGCTCGCGCCGGCTTAAACACTATCCTCCATGGCCGGCCTCGAGCCGGCCATCCAGAGTCACGGGAAGAGTGATTGCCGCTTGCTCTGGATGGGCGGGTCAAGCCCGCCCATGGTGAGAAGGGCTAAGCGATAATATCCGGCAGCAGGCCGTTGTTGATTTCGGTGATCTCGTCCTTCAGCTGAAGCTTGCGCTTTTTCAGCCGCGCCAGCGCCATCAGGTCGGGGCTGCCCGCCTGGGCCATCGCCGCGATGGCGGCGTCCAGGTCGCGATGCTCCTGCGTCAGCTGGGCCAGCTTGGCGCGGGCAGCGACCTCATCGGGACCGACGACCCGGCTCATGACTTTTTCTTCCGGCGGCCCTTGGCCAATTCTTCGCCCCAGCGTTTCACGTCGGGCCAGTCATAGCCGAACAAATCCAAACAACGTCCTACCATCTGGTCGACCAGGTCGGACAAGGTCTTGCCCAGGCTCTGCATAAAAAGGCGGGAACGGGCGGCAGAATGATGGCGCCCATCTCGGCCAGCGCCGTCATGTTGCGCAGGTGGCCCAGGTGCAGCGGCGTCTCGCGCACCATCAACACCAGCGGCCGGCGTTCCTTCAGCATCACATCGGCGGCGCGCGTCAGAAGCGAGGTGGTGACGCCGGTGGCGATCTCGCTCATCGTCCGTACACTGCACGGCGCGATGATCATGCCCCTGGTCTTGAAGCTGCCGCTGGCGATGGGGGCGGCGATGTCCGCAATCGCATAGCTATAGTCCGCCTTGGCGGCGACCTGTTTGGGCGACAATTTTGTTTCGTAGCCGATGGTCATTTCCGCGGGCTTGGTCATAACCAGGTGGGATTCTATCCCCAACTCCGCAGCCGCTTCCAGAAGCCGGATGCCATAGGCAACACCGGACGCGCCCGAAAGGCCGATAACCAGCCGTTCCGCTGTGTCTTTTTGGCTTCTGCCCTGTGTCATGGGCAACCCGTTAGCACTTCTTAAGCCTGCAACAAAGTGTTTCGGTTCCCGCCCCTTTTGGGGATGACAGCCAGCTTGTTTGGTGGTTGAATTTTGGTGCCAGGCGCGAGCCGTCTTTTCAGAACTGAAGAGGGGCGCGCGCCAGCCGAACCGAAATCAAACGCGGAGGTGCATGCATGGCGCTACAAGGACATATCAATCACCTGTCCAACCAGCACAGAAAAATTCAGGACATTATCGAGAACGAGATGTCCAATCCCGACTGGGATGAAATCCGGGTCGCGGCCCTGAAAAAGCAGAAACTTCGAATCAAGGACGAGCTCGAACGGCTGAGAAGCGTCGTTAACTGAGCCGTCCGTCTTCCGGTGGGCTGGCGCGCTGACGCGTAGGCGAGAGCCGGAGCGTCCACTTTGAAGTGGCGCGCCGCCCCCGGGATGGGCTTACAAAGCCTTCGCCATTTCCCGCAGCAAGAACTTCTGAATCTTGCCCGTGGATGTTTTCGGCAGCTCCGAAAACACGATGGTGCGCGGCATCTTGAACCTGGCCAGCCGCGCCTTGGCGAACTCGGTGATTTCCGTTTCCGTGGCGGTCTTGCCGGGCCGCAGCTCGACAAAGGCGCAAGGATGCTCGCCCCACTTGGCATCCGGTCGGGCCACCACCGCCACAAACAGCACGGATGGATGCTTGGCGATGGCGTCTTCCACTTCGATGGACGAGATGTTCTCGCCGCCCGAAATGATGATGTCCTTGCTGCGGTCCTTCAGCTGGATGTAGCCGTCCGGATACATCACGCCCAAATCGCCGGAATGAAACCAGCCGCCTTTCAGCGCGTCCCTGGTGGCCTTGGGATTTTTCAGATAGCCGCGCATCACGATGTTGCCGCGGAACATCACCTCGCCGATGGTTTTGCCATCGGCGGGCACGGGCTTCATGGTCTTGGGATCCAGCACCGCCAGTTCTTCCAGCGGGGCATAGCGCACGCCCTGGCGCGCTTTCTTGGCGGCGCGGCCGGCGCTGTCCAGCGCATTCCATTCTTCGTGCCATTCATTGACCACGGCGGGGCCATAAACCTCGGTCAGGCCATAGACATGCACCACTTCAAAGCCAGCATCGGCCATTGCCGCCAGCACGCTTTCGGGCGGCGGCGCGGCGGCAGCCATGAAACGCACTTTTTGCGGAAAGCTTTTGCGTTCGGCGTCGGACGCATTGACCAGCGTCGACATCACGATGGGCGCACCGCACAAATGCGTCACGCCATGTTCGGCCAGCGCCTGGAAGATGGCGCCGGCCCGCACCCAGCGCAGGCAGACATGAGTGCCCGCCACCGCCGACAGCGACCAGGGCATGCACCAGCCGTTGCAGTGGAACATCGGCAAGGTCCACAGCAGCACCGGATGTTCGACCATCGTTCCGGCCAGCGCATTGCCATAGCACATCAGGGCGGCGCCCCGGTGGTGATAGACCACGCCCTTGGGATTGCCCGTGGTGCCCGAGGTGTAGTTCAGCGCGATGGCGTCCCATTCATCATCGGGTGCGGCCCACGCAAATTTCGGATCGCCGGTCTTGAGGAATTTCTCGTAATCGATCTTTCCCAGCCGCGCGCCGCTTTGGGGAAATTCCGGATCGTCATAATCGATCACCAGCGGCTTCTTCTTCAAAAGCTTTAACGCCGCCGCCACGGTGGTGGAAAATTCCCGGTCGGTGATCAGGATCTTGGCCCCGCCATGTTCCAGCATGAAGGCGAGCGCGGCGGCATCCAGCCGGGTATTCAGCGCATTCAGCACCGCCCCCAGCATGGGGATGCCGTAATGGGCTTCCAGCATGGGCGGGGTGTTTGCCAGCATCACCGCCACCGTGTCGCCCTTTTTGATTCCCTTCTTGGCCAGCGCCGATGCCAGCCGCCGGCTGCGGGCATAAAAGGTGGCGTAGTCCGTGCGCTGCCTGCCGTGGATGATGGCGGTGTGCTTGGGAAAGGTGCTGGCTGCACGCTCCAGGAAGGCCAGGGGCGTCAGCGGCTGGAAATTGGCCGCCGTGCGGTCCAGCCCGGCCTCATAGGGTTTTGTGACGCTTTTGCGCTTGGTCTGCTTTTTTGCTTTTTGGGCTGCCATGGGAGCCGCACGCTAGAGAAAGCGGCGTTGGGCGGCAAGGTTTGACGAAAGGCGCGGCGATGTTAGGAAGGCCGCGCAGGAGCGCCCAAATGTCCACTGATAAGCCTGAGGCCAAGCCGCGCGGCATTCGCGCGATGTATGATTGGATGATGCGCAACGCCAAGGGCCGCAACGCCTGGACGGCGCTGGCCGCCTTCACCTTTGCCGAAGCCTCTTTCTTTCCCATCCCCACCGACATCATGCTGATCCCGATGGTGATGGCAGACCGCCGCCGCGCCTGGGCGCTGGGCGCCTGGTGCACCTTGTGGTCGGTGCTGGGCGGCGCGGCAGGCTATGCCATCGGCGCTTTCCTCTACGATTCACTGGGCCAGTGGCTGATCCGGATTTACGGACTTGGCCACAGCCTGGAAAGTTTTCACGACTGGTATGGCCGCTATGGCGCCTGGGTGATTTTGATCAAGGGCGCATCGCCCATTCCCTACAAGCTGGTCACCATCGCGTCCGGCTTCGCCCATTACAGCTTCTGGATGTTCATGCTGCTGTCGGTGATCACGCGCGGCGGACGCTTCATGCTGGTGTCGGGATTGCTCTACTGGAAAGGCGAGCAGGCCCGCCGCTTCATTGAGAAGCGGCTGGAAGCCACGCTGCTGGTTTTCCTGCTGGTGGTGGTCCTGGGCGTCGTCGCCGTCAAATATCTATTCTGATATTTCGGCAGCGCCTCAGTCCTGCTCCAGCTCGGCGGAGAGGCCTTCATCATCCGGCGCGGGCACGCCTTCCGACGGCTCTTCCTCACGCGGCGGCAGTTCCACCAGCGGTTCGCCGGTGGTTTCGGCGATGGACTTGAGGGCACGGCCCTTGCGCGCGGCGCGCTTTTCGGCGCGTTCGCGCTTGGCGTTGACGCGGCTGACCGCCAGGTCCAGCTCCAGCTGCGAGCACAGGCCCAAGGTCACCGGATCCACCGCCTTGATGTTGGCCGCGTTCCAGTGCGAACGCTCGCGGATCTTGGCGATGGTCGCCTTGGTGGTGCCGATCAGCTTGATGATGTCGCTGTCGGCAAATTCGGGATGGTTGCGGATGATCCAGTACACCGCATCCGGCTTGTCCTGGCGCTTGGACACCGGGGTGTAACGCGGGGCGCGCTTCTGGCGCACGCTGGGCATCTTGTGCTTGGCGGGCGCCATCTTCAGGCGCTTCTTGGGATCCTTCTCGGCTTCGGCGATCTGTTCGCGCGTCAGCTGGCCGGTGGCCACCGGGTCCTGGCCCTTGATGCCCTTGGCGACGTCTTCGTCGGCGATACCCTTCACTTCCAGGGGATGCAGGCCGCAGAAATCGGCGATCTGTTCAAAGGACAGCGCGGTATTGTCCACCAGCCAGACGGCGGTGGCTTTGGGCATCAGGGGTTTGTTGTCGACGGCCATGATAATTTTCTCCCGTTGAGCGGGAGACCTGTCCGGGCTCGCCGCCCCTCGTCAGGCTAATCCTTTCGAGGAATGCGGTCTTTTAGCGGGGCCGCCCCCCAAGGGCAAAGACTTTCAGCCCATCCGGAGCAAGATTTTGCCGATATGGCCGGTTTTGCTCATGAATTCATGGGCTTTCTGGGCCTGGGCCACCGGAAAAACCCGGTCAATGACCGGCCGGATGTCGGTTCCAACCAGCGGCCAGACCTTCTCTTCCAGGGCATCGCGGATGACCCGCTTCTGCTCCGGCGTGCGGCCGCGCAAGGTGGTGGCCGCCAGGGTCAGCCGCTTGGTCAGCACGGGGGCGAAGTTCACTTCGGCCTTGCTGGATTTCTGATAGGCGATGTTGACGATGCGGCCCCACAAGGCGGCCGCCTCGATGTTGCGCTGGATGTAATCGGCGCCGACCATGTCCAGGATCACGTCCACGCCTTTGCCGCCAGTTTCTTCCTTCACGACCGCGACGAAATCCTCGTTTGTGTAGTTGATCGCCCGCGCCGCGCCGAACTTGCGGGCCGCCTGGCATTTTTCGTCGCTGCCCGCGGTGGTGAAAACCTTGTGGCCAAGGGCGGCAAAGATCTGGATGGCAAGGCTGCCGATGCCGCTGGTGCCACCATGGATCAGCAAGGTCTCGCCAGGCCGCAGCCGTCCCGTATCCACGATGTTGGTCCAGGCGGTGAAAGCTGCTTCCGGCAGGCCCGCCGCTTCGACCAGGTCAATCGTGTCCGGCACTGCCAGCAACGATCCGGCATCTGCCAGCGCATGTTCCGCATAGCCGCCGCCCGGCAGCAGGGCGCAGATGCGATCGCCTACAGTCCAGCCGCTGACGCTTTCACCCAATTGCGCCACCGTGCCTGACACTTCCATCCCCAGAATGGGCGAAGCGCCGGGCGGCGGCGGATACGCCCCGCGGGCCTGCAACAGGTCCGCGTTGTTCAGGCCGGCTGCGGCCACCGCAATCAACACCTGGCCGGGCCCAGGCACGGGGCGGGATGCTTCGCCCAGGACAAGCTGGTAATCCCGGCCTGGATTTTCAATCTGAACAATGTTCATGGCTTGCGCGGCTTTCATGGCGGGCACAGACTAAACGCCAAACGAGAGCCAAAGTCATGGACCTGGACGAACCGCGCAAGAAGCTTCCCGATATCGTGCTGGGCGAGGATATTTCGACCCTTTCGGCGCATGAACTGGAAAAGCGCATCGAGCGGCTGGAAGCGGAAATCGTCCGCTGCACCGAGGCGATAAAGCACCGCAACGCCACAAAAAGCGCGGCGGAAAGTTTCTTCAAAAAGTGAATGCGTTAATTTGCACAGCAGAAATAAGCATATCTGCGAATAGGCAGGCCATTTACCAATCGGGCGGCTTTGCGGGGCGGATGGGGCTTGGTAGCGTCCCGCCACAAAATGGAACTGCCAGGTACCGGGGACCAAATGCCGACCATCGAGACAGAGACCGCCTCCTTCACCGACGGCGCCATGTTCGACAAGACATTCGACGAAGGCATGGCGTTGGTCGAGGAAACCGCGCGCTATCTTGACGGCAAGGGCCGCGAGGAGGCCCGCGTGCTGCCGCGCAAGGCCGCGATGCTGTATGCCGGCGAAAGCATGCGCGTCACCACCCGTTTGATGCAGGCGGCCAGCTGGCTTCTGGTGCAGCGCGCGGTACGCGACGGCGACATGGAACGCGATGACGCCCTGAATGACCGCTATCGGCTGGGCAGCCGCGAAATCTGCCTGGGGCAGTGTGCCGAGGATATCGAGCCGTTGCCGGCGGAACTGAAGGATCTGCTGATCCGCAGCGACAGCCTGTATCGCCGCATTGCCCGCCTGGATGACGCTTTGTTTGGCGAAGGCGAACCTGTGCCCGCCGGCGCGCGGGGCCAGATGGATGCGCTGGCGCAGGCGTTCAAGTAAGTCCAGGCTCAGCCAGCGACACAAACAAAAACGCCGCCGGAAACCGGCGGCGTTTTGGTATTCGGTGCTGAAATCCTTTTTAGGACTTCACAAAGCCGTCGTTAGCGACAGCGTAGTGCGACGGGCGACTGAAATCCGTTAGGATTTCACAAAGCCCGCAAACTTCTTGTTGAAGCGCGTCAGGCGGCCGCCGCGGTCCATCAGCTGCTGCTGACCGCCGGTCCAGGCTGGGTGTGTGGTGGGGTCGATGTCCAGGGTGACCTTCTGGCCGGCGGTGCCATAGGTGGTGCGCGTCTTGTAGGTGGTGCCGTCGTTCAGCTGAACTTCGACAAAGTGATAGTCGGGGTGGATGCCCTTTTTCATGACGCAGTACCTTCTGTTCGACCGCTGCCCATTCCGACGGGTGGCGGGAGGCGGGCTTATAGGGGACGGGGCGGGGCCCCGCAAGCATTGGGCGGGCAATAGTTCCTTTGGCCCGGCGGCTTTCGCCCTATATACAGCCGGGTATTAACAAAAAGGCCGTCTTGCGTGGCACGGGGTGACAGCGATTTTGCCAAGGAAACCGCCCGGGTGGCGGCCGGACGGGCCAAATCCAAGTCCCTGGCCCCGCTAAGGGCCCTGCTGCCCTTCCTGCGGCCCTATCGGGGGCGGATCGTGGTGGCCGTGCTGGCCCTGATCGCTTCCTCGACCGCGACCCTGGTCCTGCCCCAGTTCGCCCGGGGGCTGATCGACGCAAGGGGGCTTTCCGCCGCCCAGGCCCACGCCCTGACCGGTTTTTATGCCGCCTTCCTCGTGGCCGCCGCCATCCTGGGCGCGGCCGCGGCGACCCGCTTCTATGCCGTGACCTGGCTGGGCGAGCGGGTGGTGGCCGATATCCGCAAGGCGGTGTTCGACAATGTGCTGGGCCTGTCGCCGCAATTCTTCGAGGTCACCCGCACCGGCGAAGTTCTGTCGCGCATGACGGCCGACACCACCCTGATCCAGACGGTGGTGGGTTCCTCCGCTTCCATGGCGCTGCGCAACCTGGTCACCCTGACCGGCGGGTTGATCCTGATGTTCGTCACCAGCGTCAAGCTGACCTTGCTGGTGGTGGGCGCAGTCGTGCTGGTGTTGCTGCCGCTGCTGCTGTTCGGCCGCTGGGTGCGGAAGCTGTCCCGCGCCAGCCAGGATTCCATCGCCGACACCGCCGCGCGCGGCGCAGAAACCTTGAACGCCGTGCCCACGGTGCAGGCCTTCACCCAGGAAGATTTCGAACGCCGCGCCTTTGCCGCTTCGGTGGAGCGCGCATTCGATTTCGCCAAAAGCCGCACCCTGGCGCGCGCCATCCTGACCGCCATCGCCATCTTCACCGCTTTCGCGGGACTGGCGACGGTCGGCTTGATCGGGCTGCATGATTTTCTCAGCGGCAATATTTCGGCAGGCCAGCTGGTGGCCTTCATCTTCTATGGCGTGCTGACCGGCGGTGGTGTCGGCGCCCTGTCGGAAGTGTGGGGCGATCTGCAGCGTGCCGCCGGCGCGTCCGAACGGCTGATGGAATTGCTGCATGAAGTGCCCGCCATCGCGGCGCCGGCGCGTCCGCTGCAACTGCCGGCCAAGCCCAGCGGCGCGGTGCGTTTCGAGGACGTCACCTTCCGCTATCCCACCCGTCCCGATTTCAAGGCGCTGAACGGTTTCTCGCTGGATGTGGCGGGCGGCGAGGCGGTGGCGCTGGTGGGACCTTCCGGCGCCGGCAAGTCCACCGTTTTCCAGCTGATGCTGCGCTTCTTCGATGCGCAGAATGGCAGCATCCGTTTTGATGGCGTGGACATCACCCAGTTGGATCCGGTGGCATTGCGCCAAAAGATCGCGGTGGTGTCGCAGGAGCCGGTGATTTTCTCCGGCAGCATCGCCGCCAATATCCGCTATGGCCGCGAAGACGCCACCGACGAACAGGTGCGCGCCGCCGCCGATGCCGCCGCGGCATCCGAATTCATCGAAAAACTGCCCCAGGGCTTCGACACGCTGGTGGGCGAACGCGGCGTCACCTTGTCGGGCGGCCAGCGCCAGCGCCTGGCGATCGCGCGCGCCATCCTGCGCGATGCGCCGCTACTTTTGCTGGACGAAGCCACCAGCGCGCTGGATGCGGAGAATGAACGGCTGGTGCAGACCGCGCTGGCGAACCTGATGGTGGGCCGCACCACGTTGGTCATTGCGCATCGTTTCTCGACCATCCAGCGCCTCAAGCGCATCGTGGTGATGGACGAGGGGCATGTGGTGGCCCAGGGCAGCCACGCCGAGCTGATGGCCGGCGGCGGGCTCTATGCCCGCTTGGCCTCGCTGCAATTTGCGGACTCTACGTTATGAAGATGGGGCCGTTATGAGGTTCCAGCGGCCGCGCCGCATTGGCCGCGCCCTTGCCATGCTGGTGATCGTGGCGGCGATCAGCGCCGCGGTGCGCGCGGTATGGTCCAATGGCCTGTTGTCTTCAACGCCTGTTGGTTATTTCGGAAGCTGCAAGGTCGCGGGCATCGTGCCCGGCGTGCAGGACATCGAAACCGCCAACGGCACCGCCTTTGTTTCGGTCAGCAGCGCGCGCGGTCCCTCGGCGGATGATGGCATCTACGCCATTGCGCTGACGGGCGGACCGCTGAAAAAACTGACCGGCGGGCCGAAGGATTTTCATCCCCGTGGCATCGGCCTGTATCGCACCCCAGACGGCAAGGGCCTGTTCCTGATGGCGGTGAACAAGCGTTCCAGCGGGCGATTCAGCATCGACAGTTTTGAAGTCACCGATCCCTCCGGTTCGCCGGCGCTGGTGGCCCAGGGCACCATCGAAGGCGGCATGCTGATCAATCCGCAGGATGTGGCGGTGGCCAGTCCCACCACCTTCTACGTCGCCAACGGCACGGCGGGAAAGAACCCGCTGCTGCATGTGCCCCAGACCTATGGCGTCATTCCGGGCGGCAACATCCTGTATTTCAACGGGATGAGCTTCAGCGAAATGGTGGATGGGTTGTACGGCACCCGCAGCCTGATCCTGACCGGCGGCGGCACCCATCTGGTGGTGGGCGGCTTGCTCAGCCGCTCGCTGACCAGTTTTTCGCGCGAGCCGTTCAGCGGCGCGCTGACGGAATCGGGCAGCCTGTTGTTGCCGGCGGGGCCGGAAAAGCTCAGCCTGGATGCGCAGGGGGAATTGCTGGTGGCCGGCCATGCCAACCTGTCGGACTGGCGCGCCGCCAATGCCGACAAGTCCAAACATGCGCCGTCGCAGCTGTTCCGCGTGAGCCTGCTCAATGGCGTGCCGCAGGACAAGGAACAGATCTATGGCAATGACGGCACGGAATTGTCGGGCGCCAGCGTGGGCGTGTCCGCGGGCAAGAAACTGCTGATCGGCTCCAGCCTGGACAACAAGTTGCTGGACTGCACCCAAAATTGAACGAGGGCACATGATCCATCTCGAGGAAGGTAAGATAATCTTACGCCCCTCGCTGCGGAGCATGGTTGTTGTCGCAATGGCGCTTTCTCCCGGTTGGGGCGCGGGGCTTTGGCAAGTGATGCGACACGATCCCTTTGTGGGCCTAGTACTCTGCGCCATGGCGTTTGCGCTTTGGTTTTATGGGGTGGGCTCACTTCGCATCGTTGCCGACAATGAAACCATTGAGATGTTTAGACTATTTTGGCGAGAGTGGGGCTTCCCTATAAGCGGCCTTACTATACGGCAAGGCGCGGGCGGTGACATTCCAATGCTGCCTGCCATTGTCCTAGAGCAATCTTCCGGTGCGCGTGGTGCTATCCTGTTAATGACTTTCAACGGTCGAGAAGTATGGACTCTGCTTTCTTTCTTGAAAGAAAGAGGTGCGAAAATTCCAGACCAAAGCTCTCATAAAAAGATTTGAAGTGGTTCAATCTGCAACCACCAGCCGGTAGCCGGCGTCGTAGGCATCCCGTTTCAGCAGATCGCCGTAGCGGCGCTGCCATTCGCCGCTCTCGAAGTCCCGTTCCAGCCGCCGCAAGCCATCGGCTGCATCGGCGATAGCCCAGAAGGATGAACTGCCAGTGCGGATGCGGGCGTCCAGATAGGCTTCCGGCCTGTCCCAATAGGCGTAGAGAAAGCCGTCACGGCAGGCTTTCGGCACCGGCACAGGCGTGACTTCAACCGGTCCCAGCCAGCGCGCATAATCGGCCATGGCCGGCATTTGCTTGTCGTCCAGCTTCACAAGCTCAGGCAAATAGTCGGTCAGCCAAGGCCGCGCCGCCGGATCGAATGTCAGCAGCACGATAGGCCCGCGCGTCACCCGGCGGATTTCGCGCAAACCTGCCTCTTTGTCCGGCCAATGGTGAATGGTCAGGATCGCCATGGCGGCGTCGAATGCCTTGTCCTCGAAGGGCAGATCGTCGGCGCTGGCCTGGATCGCCTTGGCCGCGTCCGGCGGCCGCTTGCGAATCATTTCGGCGGAGGGCTCGACGGCGGTCACTTGCCGGTCCGATGGTTCATAGGAGCCGGTGCCCGCACCGACATTCAGAACGGTTTTGGCAGGTCCCAGCGCCCGATGAATGACGGCCGCGATCCGCGGCTCGGGCTGGCGAAGCTGCGCATAGTTGATCCCGATGCTGTCATACTTGGCGGCCATGGGCGGACCTTAACCCGAACCAACAAAAAAGGCGCCCGAAGGCGCCTTTTTCAATTCATTGCCCGATCGCTCAGGCGACCTGGACGATTTCTTCGCCGTTGGGATCGCGCAGCACATAACCGCGGCCCCAGACGGTTTCAATGTAATTGGCGCCCTCGGTGGCGGCGGCCAGCTTCTTGCGCAGCTTGCAGATGAAGACGTCGATGATCTTCAGTTCCGGCTCGTCCATGCCGCCATAGAGGTGATTGAGGAACATTTCCTTGGTCAGGGTGGTGCCCTTGCGCAAGGAGAGCAGCTCCAGCATCTGGTATTCCTTGCCCGTCAGGTGGACGCGGGCGCCGTCGACTTCCACGGTCTTGGCGTCCAGGTTGACGGTGAGCTTGCCGGTGGTGATGACCGACTGGCTGTGGCCCTTGGAACGGCGGACAACCGCCTGGATGCGGGCGACCAGCTCGTCCTTGTGGAAGGGCTTGGTCATGTAGTCGTCGGCGCCGAAGCCCAAAGCCTTGACCTTGGCTTCAACAATGGCGTTGCCGGACAGGATCAGGACCGGCGTCTGCACCTTGGCGACGCGCAGGGCCTTGAGGACCTCAAAACCGCTCATGTCAGGCAGCTGCAGGTCCAGGACGATGATGTCGTAGTCATAAAGCTTACCGAGATCGATGCCCTCTTCGCCGAGGTCGGTGGTGTAGACGTTAAGGCCTTCGCTGCGGAGCATCAGTTCGATGCTGCGCGCCATGGCGCTGTCGTCTTCGATCAGGAGTACGCGCATGTCAGGCCCCTCTCTTAACGTTCCTTGCGGCCCCACAGGGTGCAGGGACGGTTAACCAGTTTCCGGAAGGTAAGCGCAAATAGTTAACAGCAGCTTTAACTTCTGGGCCCGGCTTCAGTCCTTCCTCATCCCGGATTAAGGCCGAGAAAGGAGTTCCCTATGCCAAAAGTCCTTGATTCGGTTTGTTAAGTTTACCGCCATTTAAATTCTTGGCCCCAAGATGACCGGGTTCGGGCGACAGAAAGTCGGCCGGGAACAAGGATTTTTCATGCGGGCCCTGCTCAAGGAAATCGAAGCCATCCCCACCCTGACCCGCTTTGGCCGGGTCGCCCGGATCGAGGGGCTGGCGGTGGAAGTGAGTGGCGCGCAAGGGGCTGTCAGCCTGGGCGGTCAATGCCGCATAACCATCGGAAATAACAAGACAATTCCCTGCGAAGTGGTCGGCTTCCGCGACGGCCGGGCGCTGGTCATGCCGCTGGGTCCGCTGGACGGAATTACCCTTGGGGCCCGCGCCGATTTCGAGGACCGCCCCGCTTCGATCTATCCGTCCAAAGCTTGGCTGGGCCGGGTGATTGACGGCTTCGGCCAGCCCATGGATGGCAAGGGTCCGCTGCCCCTGGGCATGGAAGCCTATCCTTTGAAAGCGCCCCCGCCCCCGGCCACCCGCCGCGGCCGCGTCGGCCGCAAGTTGGACCTGGGTATTCGCGCGCTGAACGCCTTTGCCACCTGCTGCGCCGGTCAGCGTATGGGCATTTTCTCCGGCTCCGGCGTGGGCAAATCCACCTTGCTGTCGATGCTGGCGCGCAATTCCGACGCCGACGCCATCGTGATCGGCCTGATCGGCGAACGCGGCCGCGAAGTGAAGGAATTCATCGAGGACGACCTGGGCGAAGAAGGCCTGGCGCGCTCTGTCGTGGTCGCTGCCACATCGGATGAGGCGCCGCTGGTGCGCCGCCAGGCGGCCTATGTCGCCATGACGGTGGCCGAACAGCTGCGTGATCAGGGCTTGAACGTGTTGCTGCTGATGGATTCGGTGACCCGCTTCGCCATGGCCCAGCGCGAGATCGGCCTGTCGGCGGGCGAACCGCCGGCGTCCAAGGGTTACACCCCCACCGTCTTCGCCGAACTGCCCAAGCTGCTGGAACGTGCCGGGCCGGGCATGGAAGGACAAGGCTCCATCACCGGACTGTTCACCGTGCTGGTGGAAGGCGACGACCATAACGAACCGGTGGCCGACGCGGTGCGCGGCATCCTGGACGGCCATATCGTTTTGGAACGTGCCATTGCGGAACGTGGCCGCTTTCCGGCCATCAACATCCTTAAGAGCGTCAGCCGCGCCATGCCCGGCTGCAACACCGATGATGAACAAAAGCTGGTTTTGCGGGCCCGCCAGCCCCTGACCATTTACGAAGATATGGCAGAGCTGATCCGGCTCGGCGCCTACAAGTCTGGCACAAATCCTGAAGTGGACAACGCCGTGAGGCTCTACCCGCAGCTCGAGGCCTTTTTGGCCCAGACCAAGACCGAGCGGGCGACGTTGAGCGAAGGCTATGACGCGCTGTCCGCCATCATGGGTAGCGCAGAAGGGAGTGCGCGATGAACCGGACCGATACGCTGCTGCGCCTCAAGCGCTTCCGCGTCGATGAAATGAAGCGCCGTATTGCCGCGATCGACGCCATGAAGGCCGATCTGGAACGCAAGCTGGCCGACCTGGACGACAATGTGGCGCGCGAAAAGCAGCGCGCCGGCGATTCCGATATCGGGCGCCTGGCCTTCCCGTCCTTCCTGCGCTCCATCGAAACGCGCCGGGAAAATCTCAGGAACACGCTGAAGGAAATCGAGCGCGAATACGCCGCCGCCCAGCTGGACATGGAAAACGCTTTTCAGGATCTCAAATCGCTGGAAGTGGCCACCGAACAGCAGGCCAAGCGCCTTGCCGAAATGCAGGCCCGCCGGGCCCAGGCCCGCCTGGATGAGATGGCGCTTGTCCGCCATCTGCGCAAGCACGCTCTGCGCGCTTAAGGCGCGCGGCTCTCAGAATACGATCGCCAGGAAGGCAACGACCAGGATCGCCACGCCCACGCCGCGCATCATCAGCGTGCTCCAGGGCGTCAGGGGTTCAACCCGGTCTTCCCATTCCATCTGGCGCAGCGCCAGCGACTGCTGGCGTTCAAAGCGCAGGCCACGGCCGATATCGGCATAGGCGGAAATCGCAAAGTCCTTGCCCCGCGGGGCGCTCAATCCAATCGCAGACATTGTCCTCAGACCTCGAAATTCAGGTCCCTCCGGGGCCAATAACGCCGCTTGGCTTTTTGCCGTTCCATGGCGGGATGCTTCAGCGCCATCTTCTGTGACCCAAAAGACGCGAAAGCCGCGCCTTTCCAGGCACATGCCCCAATTTCGCCATGCAGTTGAAAGGGCGGGCGGCTGGCCTATGATTCCGCCCAGTGAGTCGGGGGCGTTCACGTCATGTCATTTTCGGAAACAATTTCGCCTTTCTTCGGGCGTTGCGCCTTTGTCTATTTCTACATCACCAGCGCCATGGACATCCTGGCCAACTGGCAGGGCGTCGCCGGCGAGCTGGCCGCCAAGCATGTTCCGCTGCCGCCGCTGTTTCTCCTGATCGCGCTGGTCTTCATCTTCATGGGCAGCATCTCGCTGTTGTTCGGCTATCACACACGCTATGGCGCGGTGATGCTGTTTGGCATGACCATCGTGGCCACCTTTGCGCTGCATGATTACTGGCACTATTCCGACCCCCATGCGCGCGCCGCGCAGATGAACATTTTCATCCGCGATTTTGCGATCTGCGGAGGGCTGCTCTTAATGGTGGGGATGGGGCCCGGTCCGTTTGCCATCGATAATCGCGGCAAGGGCGGCGGCAAGAAGCGCTAGTGCGCTGAGACATCCAGCAGCTGTGCGGCCAGGGCGCCGGGCTCCAGCATTTCCAGCGCGTCTTCGGGACGGGCGCCGTAGGAGACATGGGCCAGCCGCGCGCCCGACATGCAGGCCGCCAGCGCCGCGCCCAGGCGGCGCGTGCGGTCCATGTGGGTGACGATCACCCGGCGGAAGCGGAAAGACGACACGATATCGCTGACATCTTCGGCGTCGTTGAGCGCCGATATCACGCCGATGGTTTCCACGCCTTCGATGTCGCCCAGGGCGGAGAAGGCGGACGCGGCGCGGACGTTCAGGGGATTGAAGCCATCTGCTTCCATCACCGTCAGCAGACCCTGCGGATTGGTGCCGGTGCGGAACAGGGCCAGCCCGCCATCGGCGCGGGTCAGCTCAACCTTGCGGCCGGACAGGATGGCGGCATGGGCGATCTTGGCGGCCACCGCGCTCTTGCCGGCGCCGCCGGGACCCACCAGCAGGATGCCGCGGGCCCGTTCGTAATCGATGGGGGCTGGGATCATGCGCTGGGCCAGCGCGCTGGCCAGCGCCGCGTCGGTCGGCACATCGGGAAAATTCGAAGCTTCGCGCACCAATGCGTGCGCCAGGGCTTCGGGCAGGCGGTGGCGCTTCATCGCCGCACCCAGCGCGCCGCGCACATCGGCGCGCGGGTAAAGCGACCAGGTTGTTGGCGGCAGCCGCAGCCATCGTCACACCTGACCCAGCGTGCGCAGGCGCACCGAGGCATGGATTTCATTCTGGCTCATCACCACCGTCTGGGGACGGAAGCGCTCGATGATGGAGCGCACGAACGGACGGATCTGCGGGCTGGTCAGCAGCACGGGCACTTCGTTCTTGCCGCTGGCTTCGTCAAATGCCTCGCGCACCTGCTGGATGAATTGCTGCAGCTGGGACGGGGCCATGGCGAGCTGGCGTTCCTCGCCCTGGCCGACGATGGATTCGGCGAAGGCCTGTTCCCAGGCCGGCGACAGCGCGACCAGCGGCAGATAGCCCGACGGCGACAGGTTGGCGTGGCACAGCTGGCGGGCCAGGCGCGCGCGGACATGCTCGGTGATGTACAGCGCGTTCTTGGTGTGGCCGACCGCTTCGGCGACGCCTTCCAGGATGGCCGGCAGGTCGCGGATCGACACGCGCTCGGACAGCAGGGTCTGCAACACGCGCTGGATGCCGGTGACCGAAATCTGCGAGGGTATGAGTTCTTCCACCAGCTTCTTGTTCTCCGGCGGCAAATCGTCCAGCAGCTTCTTGGTTTCGGCGTAGGACAGAAGCTCCGACATGTGGCTTTTCAGGACTTCGGTCAGGTGCGTGGTCAGCACCGTGCCGGGATCGACCACGGTAAAGCCGCGGAAGCTCGCCTCTTCCTTCAGGCTGCCGGACACCCAGGTGGCGGGCAGGCCAAAGGCCGGCTCGGTGGTGTGGGTGCCGGGCAGGTCGATGGGCAGGCCCTTGGGGTCCATGATCAGGAACGAGCCGGGGAACAGTTCGCCCTTGCCGGAATCGAATTCCTTGATGCGGATGCGGTACTCGTTGGCGCCCAGCTGCATATTGTCCAGGATACGCACGGCGGGCATGACAAAGCCCATTTCCTGCGCCAGCTGGCGGCGCAGCGCCTTGATCTGGTCGGTGATGCGGTGGCCCTGCACGTCGTTGATCAGCGGCAGCAGGCCATAGCCCAGTTCGATGCGCAGCAGGTCCAGCGCCAGGGCGGATGAAATCGGTTCTTCCTTGGGCGGGCCGTCAGCCTGGGCCACTTCAGCGGCGGCCGCTTGGGTGCGGGCATCCTTGCGCTTGTAGGCATAGTAGGCCAGCGAACCGGTACCGGCGGCCAGGCCGCCGAACACCAGCATCGGCATGCCGGGCAGCACCGCGACAATGCCCATCACGGCGGCGGCCATGCCCAGCGCCTGGGGGTAATAGGACAGCTGGCCCATCAGGGCCTTGTCGGTGGCGCCTTCGACACCGGCCTTGGAAACCATCAGGCCGGCAGCCGTGGAGACGATCAGCGCCGGCATCTGCGAGACAAGGCCGTCACCGACCGTGAGCAGGGTAAAGGTGTGGCTGGCGTCGCCGAAGCTCATGCCCTTTTGGGCGACACCGATGATGATGCCGCCGACGATGTTGATGCCCACGATCAGAAGGCCGGCGATGGCGTCGCCGCGCACGAACTTGGAGGCACCATCCATGGCGCCGAAGAAATTGGATTCCGCTTCGATGGTCTTGCGGCGGGCCTTGGCTTCCTTTTCGTCGATCAGGCCGGCGGAAAGATCGGCATCGATCGCCATCTGCTTGCCGGGCATGGCGTCCAAGCTGAAGCGGGCGGCGACTTCGGCGATGCGGCCCGAGCCCTTGGTGATGACCACGAAGTTCACGATGATCAGGATGGCAAAGACGATCAGGCCGATGACGAAATTGCCCTGCATCACCAGGTTGCCGAAGGCCTGGATGACATAGCCGGACGCGGCGGTGCCTTCATTGCCATGGCCCAGGATCAGGCGGGTGGACGCCAGGTTCAGCGCCAGGCGCATCATGGTGGTGATGAGCAGGATGGTGGGGAAAGAGCTGAATTCCAGAGGCTTGCGGATGAACACCGCCGTCATCAGGATCAGGATCGAGAAGGACAGCGAGAAGGCGAGCGAAACGTCCAGCAGCCAGGTGGGCAAGGGCAGGATCAGGACCACCAGGATGGCCATGATGCCGATGGCCAGGCCCAGATCCGACTTCTTGATGAAGTCGAAGATCTTGGCGGGCGAGAAGTCGATGCCCGAGGTCGTGGTGCCGATATCGCTCATTCTAAGCTTTCATGTATCGAGGCCGGCGAATTCTTCGCCGGCTGCTTAAGGTCGTTCTTATCCGGCCATCCGCTGTTCGCCGTGGCCCGGAATGCTGAGGCCCGAGTCCGAATATTCGCGCAGCTTGTTGCGAAGGGTGCGGATGGAGATGCCCAGGATGTTGGCGGCATGGGTGCGGTTGCCCAGGCAATGGTCCAGCGTGTCCAGGATCAGGTCGCGTTCGACATCGCTGACGGTGCGACCAACAAGCCCGCGGGTCACGGCGGTGGCGCTGACCACGGCGCTCTGCACGCTGGGGTTCTGCGGAATCGTGATTGGCGCGGCGCCAACCTGGGAGCCGTCGGGCAGGCGGATGGCCTCCGGTGCGATGTCCGGACCGGTGGCCAGCAGCACGGCGCGGTGGATGGTGTTTTCCAGTTCGCGGACATTGCCTTTCCAGACATGGCCCAAGAGCGTGCGCTCGGTCTGCGAGGAGATCGGGCGATAGGGCACGCCATTGGCTTCGGCATACTTGCGCGCGAAATGGTGCGACAAGGCGCGGATATCCTTGGGACGCTCGCGCAGCGCGGGAATGCGCAGGTTCACCACGTTCAAGCGGTACAGCAGGTCTTCGCGGAAAGTGCCGTGCTTGACCGCTTCGGCTAGGTCGCGGTTCGAAGTGGCGATGATGCGGATATCGACCTTGACGGGCTTGGTGCCGCCGACGCGGTCGATCTCGCGTTCCTGGATGGCGCGCAGCAGCTTGGCCTGCAGGCGGGCGTCCATTTCGCTGATTTCGTCCAGCAGCAGGGTGCCGCCATTGGCTTCTTCGAACTTGCCGATACGGCGGGCGATGGCGCCGGTAAAGGCGCCCTTCTCATGGCCGAACAGTTCCGATTCCAGCAGGTTTTCCGGGATGGCGGCGCAGTTTACCGAGATGAAGGGCTTGTCGGCGCGGGCCGACTTCCTGTGGACATAGCGCGCCAGCACTTCCTTACCCGTGCCGCTTTCGCCGGTGATCAGGATCGAGGCTTCGCTGCCGGCGATCTGGTCGGCCAGGCTCAGCACCGCCGTCATGGCTTCGTCTTCATGCACCAGCTGGTGGGATTCATCGGCCACCGCCGCCAGCACCGCGGCGATCAGCTCGGCATCGGCGGGAAGCGGCAGATATTCCTTGGCGCCGGCACGGATCGCATCCACGGCGCGGCGGGTGTCGGTGCCGATGCCGCAGGCCACCACCGGCGTGCAGATGCGTTCGGCGGCCAGGCCCCGGACGAGGGCGGAGATTTCCAGCGACACGTCGCAGAACACCAGGTCGGCGCCGACGCCGCTGCGCAGGCTGGACAAAGCCTGTTCGATGTCCCCGGCATGGGTGACCTTGGCGCCCTTGTCCATGGCGATTTTGGTGGCCAGGCCGATTTGGCCCTGAAGGCCGCCTACGATGAGAAGACGCATGGCTTTTATCCTTTAAAATCGGGCCTTAGGAGCCGGAGCCGGCCTTGATGATTTCCGTCATGGTGATGCCCAGCCGGTCTTCGACCAGCACCACTTCACCGCGCGCAACCAGGCGGTCATTCACATAGATGTCGATCGCTTCGCCGACCTTGCGGTCCAGTTCCACGATGGTGCCCTTGCCCAGCTTGAGCAGCTGGCTGACTTCCATCGCGCTCTTGCCCAGGACGGCGCTGACCGTGACCGGAACATCGAACACCGCTTCCAGGTCGGCGGCGGAATGTTTCGGCGCCGCTTCGGCGGGGGCATCGTTGTTGAGCAGCGCCGCGGTGGCGGCGGGCGCCTCATGGCTCAGATCGGGCAGGTCGACATTGTCGCTCGCCATGGGGGGTTATCCTTTCACGCTGGTAGAGAAACGGTTGGCAATTAGCGCAGTCAGCGCGTCTTCGATGGTCTTTTCGCTGCGCTCGGCGCCGCCGCCGCGCCATTCGATGCGGCAATCCGCGCCGGTCATGCCGGCATCGGCGGCCACCATGACGCGGCCTTCATAGCCTTCTTCATGGGCGATATCGGCCAGGCGCGGCTGCAGAACTTCGGCCACGGCGGGCGCGGCGCGCAGGGTGATGCGGGGTTCGCCGATGGCCTGGTGCATGGCCTGGCGCAGGGCGATTTCCACGTCGCCAGCGGGCAGGGCCGCCAGGGCGGCGGGCGCGATTTTCTTGGCCATGGCCAGGGCGAGGCGAGCGGCTTCATCGCGCACCGCTTCGACTTCGGCATGGGAATTGTCCAGCGCGGCGCGCACCGAGATGGTCAGGGCGGCGATGGAGCGCTCCAGCGCTTCGGCGGCGCGGGCCTGGGAATTGGCTTCGCCTTCGCTGCGGGCCATCGCCTGCATGGCTTCCAGCTCTTCGTTGGTCAGGGTCTTTTTCTGGCGGGCATGCGCGGCCGGGGCCGGGCGGTTCTCAGCGCCCAGGAACTCGGTGTCGAAGGTGAATTTGCGGGCCGGGCTCATCAGTACACCAGCTCGTCTTCGCCGCTGCCGCCGGCAATCATGATCTCGCCCTTGTTGGCCAGGTCCTTGGCGACGTTGACCATGCGCATCTGGGCTTCGTCGACGTCCTTCAGGCGGACGGGGCCCATGGCTTCCATGTCGTCACGCAGGATCTTGCCGGCGCGCTCGCTCATGTTGGAGAAGAAGACGTCGCGCAGGCCGTCGGTGGCGCCCTTCAGCGCCAGGCCCAGCTTGTCCTTTTCGACATTGCGCAGCAGGGTCTGGATCGAGCCCGGGTCCAGCTTGGACAGGTCTTCGAAGGTGAACATCAGCGCCTTGATGCGTTCGGCGCTGTCGCGGCTGCGTTCTTCCAGGGCGGTGATGAAGCGGCTTTCGGTCTGGCGGTCGAAATTGTTGAAGATTTCAGCCATCTGCTCATGGGCGTCGCGCTTGGCGGTGCGCGCCAGGTTGGACATGAACTCCACGCGCAGCGTCTGTTCGACCTTGTCCAGTATGTCCTTCTGCACGCTTTCCATGCGCAGCATGCGCTGCACCACTTCCAGGGCGAATTCCTCGGGCAGGGCGCCCAGCACGCGCGCGGCATGTTCCGGCTTGATCTTGGACAGGACGACGCAGACGGTCTGGGGATATTCGTTCTTCAGATAGTTGGCCAGAACGGTTTCGTTCACATTGGCCAGCTTGTCCCACATGGTGCGGCCGGCGGGACCGCGGATTTCTTCCATGATGTTGCCGACCTTTTCGCCCGGCAGCATGCGCGCCAGAAGGCGCTCGGTGGATTCATAGGAGCCCATGATGGAGCCGGTGCCCGACATCTGGCCGACGAAATCCACCAGCAGCTTTTCGATCACCGTCGACGAGACGGAACCGAGGTTGGACATCACCTGGGAGATTTCCTTGATCTCCTCTTCGTCCATCATCTTCCAGATCTGCTCGGAATTTTCCTCGCCGAGGGAGAGCATGATAACGGCCGCACGCTCGGCCCCGGAGAGGGAGCGGACGTCGTCCTTGACTTGCTGCTTGGGTGCTTTGGACATGGGTTAGACCGGTTGGTGCAGCCAGGTGCGGATGATCGCCAGCGCTTCTTCAGGGTGCGCGGAAACCACTTCACCGACTTTCTTGACGGAATTGTCGCGCACCTGATTGTCGATGCGGCTGATGTCGATCGCGGACGGCGCCGGCAGGGCGGCGGTGCCCTCGGCGGTCTCGCCGCCGTCGGCGGTGGGCGCGGGCAGAGCGCCGGCGACCGGCGACGCATTGGCGAGCTGGACGGTGCCGCCCTGGGCAGCCGTCTGGGCCGTAAACACGCGATTTATCAGGGGTTTCACGACCAGCAAGCCGACCAGCAGGGCGGTGACGCAGAGGATCGCGCCTTCGATGATCTTGAACCAATAGGCGCTGTCCAGGCCCAGGAGCGGCTTGGGCGCTTCGGTGCCGGCGGCCGCTTCGATGCGCGCGAAGGGCATGTTGGTGACCTGCACCTGGTCGCCGCGCGCGGCGTCAAAGCCCATCGCCGACTTCACCAGGGCGGTGATCTTGGCCATTTCCTCGGCGCTGCGCGGCTTGTAGGTGGCGGCGGTGTCGCCCGAACCGTCCACAACGACCGCGACCGACAATTTCTTGACGTCGCCGCCATCGACCGTGGAGGTCGTGACCTTCTTGGAAATCTCGTAATTGGTGGTTTCTTCGGTGCGGCCCGACTGGTCCTTGGTGCCGTCGGCGCCGCCGCCACCGGCCGCGGCCCCGCCCGGCAGGGCGTTGGCGACCGACACGGCCGCGCCGCCGCCATTGCCGCTGGTGTTCAGGGCGTTCTGTTCGATGGTCTGGGTCGAGCGCACCACCTTGGATTCCGGATCATAGGATTCGCTGGTGGTCTGGGTATGGTTGTAGTTGATGTCGGCCACGACCTGGACCTGCACATGGCCCGCCCCGACGATCGAGGTAACGATAGCCTCGACGCGTTGGCGCAGGCTGTTTTCGTAATTGGTGGTGTCTTCGTCCTGGCCCTTGGCCAGCGCATCGGGGCCCGACTTGTCATCGCCGCCGGCCAGCAGGTTGCCGCGGTCATCGACAATGGCGACGCGGTCGGCCGACAGGCCGACAACGGCGGCGGCCACCAGGTGCTGGATGGCCTGGACCTGGCCGCGGTCCAGCTTGCCGGCGGTCTTCAAGACCACCGAGGCGCTGGGCTGCTGGTCGTCGCGGGCGAAAACCTGGCGTTCGGGCACAACCAGATGTACGCGGGCGGCCTGGATGCCCTCGATGGTCTGCATGGAGCGCGACAGCTCGCCTTCCAGGGCGCGCTGGTGATTAATGTTTTGGACAAAGGCGGTGGTGCCAAAAGCGTCCGATTTGTCGAAGATTTCATAGCCCACGCCGGCGGCGGGCAGATTGTCCTGGGCCAGCGCCATGCGCAGCTTGGTGACCTGGTCGGCGGGGACCAGGATGGTGCCGCCTTCCTTGACGTCATATTTCACGGCCATGCTGTCCAGCTTGCCGGTGACGGCGGCGGCGTCGCGGGATTCCAGGCCGGAGAAGAGAATGGTCTTGGGCGGCTCAGTGATGGCGCCCGCAATATAGAGGAAGAAGGCGGTCAGAACCGCAGCCACGCCGGCCATGACGCCGAACCGCGCTGCACCAACCGTTTTCAAAAACTCTGGCACGATGTCCTCCTCGAAGAGCGGGTGCGGAAACTGCTCCGTCCGTTCTGCTAGGCAAACATTGCCGCCTGTACGGTAAAATTTGGCTTAAAGGAAAAAGCCCGCGCGCATTGTCGCACGCGGGTTTTTGCTTAACCTGTCGTTTACGACTTCCCTAACGCGTTCTTACTGGCGTTCTGGCCGCGCCGGGGAAGCGATGATTTTAGTTGCGATACTGCTGCACGCGGGTGGCGCGCAGGCCGGCCAGGCCGAAGCGGTCGATGGCATGTTGCCAGGCCAGGAATTCTTCCACCGTCAGCGTGTAGCGCTTGCAGGCATCGTCCAGGCTGAGCAACCCGCCGCGCACGGCCGCGACGACCTCGGCCTTGCGGCGGATCACCCAGCGGCGCGTCGAAGGCGGCGGCAGATCGGCGAGCGTCAGCGGCGACCCATCGGGGCCGATGACGTAGCTCACGCGTCCTTTGCGCTCTTCCATTTCAAAACTCCCGACACTATCCACGCCGAACATAGGCCGCGCCCCGTTTAGAAAGCGCCAAAAGACGTGGTAAACGAACCCATAAAAGCTTTGCTCAACTCGTCTGTATCGTATCGGGAAAGGCCCATTTTACGGGCCTTTCCCGCTCACGTTAGTTCGACGGCAGCTGTTCCAGAAGCTGCAGCATCTGGTCCGCCGTGGTGATGATGCGCGCAGACGCCGAATAGGCGCGCTGCGTGGTGATCAGGTTGGTGAACTCGGTCGCCAGGTCGACGGTGGAGGCTTCCAGCGAGTTGGCGGCGATGGCGCCGGCGCTGCCGGTGTTCGCCAGATTCACATTGGCCGCGCCCGACGCCTTGGTGGCGATATAGGCATTGCCGTTCACCTGGCCCAAGCCATCCGGATTGGTGAAGGTGGCGATCGGAACCTTGTAGACGTTCTGCGAAAGGCCGTTGGAGAACTGCGCCGTCACGGTGCCATCCTTGGCGATGGTCACGCCGGTGACATTGCCGAAGGCCGAGCCGTCCGGCGTGGTGCCGTTCAGCGAGGAGGCAGCGTCGAACTGGGTCAGCCCCGAGGTGGTGCCGACATTGCCCAGGTTCACGGCGATGGTCTGCGCCGCCAGGCCCGTGGATGCGGCCCACGGGATGCTCAGGTTGAAGGTGCCGGTCGGGGTGGCCGCGCCGTTCACATTGGCCAGCGTGCCATCCGAATTGAAGCTGATGGTGCCGGTGCCGATCGGGTTGCTGCCGGTGATGTTGGCGGCCGCGCCGGCATAGGCCGCTTCATAGGCCCAGGTGTTGGCGCCCGTCTTGACGAAGGACATGGTGACCGGCTGGCTGCCGCCCAGACTGTCATAGACATTGACGGTGCGCTGGAAGTCCGGCGTCACCGCACCCGAGGTCATCTGGCCGGTCGTGTAGGTGGAGACCGTGGTCGAGGACGACTGCAGGTTGGCCTGGATGCCCAACTTGGCGGTTGCCTGGGCCTTGCCTGACAGGCTGGAAACGTTGATCAGGTCCAGCGCGCTGGTGTCGGTGGGCACATTGCCGGCCGAATCCAGCTTGTAACCCAGCAAATACAGGCCCGCGGCATTCTTCAGGTTGCCCTCTTCATCCGGGGTGAAGCTGCCGGCGCGGGTATATTCCTGCTGCGCGGTGGCACTGGAATTGGTGGCGACCACGAAGAAGCCATTGCCCGAGATCGACAGGTCGGTGGGCGAGGAGGTCGAGGTGGGCAACCCCTGCGTCGTCACATCCTGGCTGATCACCGAGGCGACGCCGGCAGAGGAATTGCCGGAAAGTCCCGGGGCGTTCAGGAAGGTTTCGAAGTTCGCCGTCTGGGTCTTGTAACCGACGGTGTTGACGTTGGCGATGTTGGACGAGGTCGCGCCCAACGCGTTGGCGTTGGCGGCCAGGCCGGCGACGCCGATGTTCAGTGCTCCATACAGACTCATTTTACGTTTCCTTCAGAAGCGAACGGGAGGTATTCGACCGTGTCCGCCTGAGGTTGGGCGCCGCTTCTCGGCGTCCGTGTTGGTTCAAAAGATCAAAACTCCAAAATCAGTTGGCGACCGCGGCGATATCGCTGAGGTTCACTTCCATGCTTCCGATCACCAGCTTGGGTGCGCTGCCAGTCATGTCGATCTGGCTGACCACGCCGGCGCTGGCGACCGAGCTGCCCACGGTGCCGCCGGCGGCGCCAGTGGCCGCAACGTTCATGGTGTAGGCGCCGTCGGCGAGCTGGTTGCCGTTATTGTCCTTGCCGTTCCAGTTGAAGGTGTGGTTGCCGGCGCTGGTTTCGCCGTTGCCCGTGAAGACAAGGCGGCCCTTGGAGTCGGTGATCGAGATCTGGTTGGTCGCCGCGGCGGCATCCAGGTTGTAGCTCCAGGTGGCTGAGCCGTTTGTGAGCGAGGCGTTGCCGTTGAGGATCGAGACCTTCTTGCCCAGGTAGCCGGTGGTGACGGCGCCGGCATTGCTGGTGCCCTGGGAAATCAGGGTCTTCAGGTTCGAATTGGTATCGATCTGCTGTTCGACCTGGCTGTACATCACCAGCTGCTGGGTGAAGGCATTGGAATCCATCGGGCTGGTGGGATCCTGGTTCTTCAGCTGCGTCGTGAGCAGGGTGAGGAAGGTCGAAAAGTTGCCCGACAGCTGCTTCATCGCGTCCGGTGTGTTGGCGGTCGAAGCGGCGGCGGAGGTGGGCGAGACGGTCGTCATGGCGTGTTCCTTTAAACCCGGATGTCCAGCCGGCCGTCGGCAACGCTGCGATAGGCGGCGCTGGTGGCGGTGGCGTCGATGCTGTTGGTGGCGGCAAGGCTGAAACCACGGCCATTGCCGCGATTGCCGCCATTGTTGCTGGCGCTGCTGTCACTGTTCTGATGACGCAGCGAGAAATTCAAACCGTCCTGCGACACGTCCAGGCCGGCTTCGCGCAGGGCGCGGGTCAGGGCCGGTGCATCTTTCTGCAGCAGGTCCAGGGTCTGGGGCTGGTCAGCCGACAGATGCGCGCTGGCCTTGCCGGCCGCATCGATGGAGAGGCGCACTTCGACCCGGCCCAGTTCCGGCGGATCCAGGCGGATATCGAACTGCTTGGCGCCCGACTGCGACTTGGCGGCGATTTCCACCGCCAGCGCCGGGACATTCGGCGTGGGCTGCTGCGCCACCTGCACATGCTGGGTGATGACCGGGGCGTTGGCCGGGGCCTGCTGCTGCGCCTGCGGCGCGCCCAGCGAATGGACGGCCATGCTGGTGTCTGCATTGGCCGGGCGGGCCGCATCATGCGTGGCGGCGGCCTTGTCGTTCAGCGCGGCATTGGCGGCGGCCGCCTTGGCGTCGGCGGTGCTCGTGGCGGCCGTATTGTCGGCCGCATCAGCCTTGGCAGCCTTGATATCGCCGGTCTTGGCATCGTTCTTTGTATTGGCGCTCTTGACGGGCTTGTCGCCCGGCCTGGCGTTCAAGGCCTTGTTAAGATTCTGGCCAGTAGCGGCCTGGGCATCTTCCACCTGGTCTTGGTCAGGCTGTGCAGGGGAGTTGTTGTTCTGGGCGGCCTGCAGCGCGGGCTTGCTGTCCTGGATGTCGCCGGCCGCGGCAATCTCTTCCGCATCGCCTTCATCGTCATTGGCGGGGACAAGCGTGGCGGGCTGCTGGGCCTGCTGCTGCACCACCGGCTGAGGCTGAGCGGCCTGATCCTGGGTAGCGGTGTCATCTGTCTTGGCGGTGGCATCGTCCTGTTTGTCGTTCTGGACGGCCTTGTCGTCGCTCTTGTCGGACTTTTCAGCCTTTTGCACAGGCCTCGCTTGTGTCTGGGAAGAGGCGGCAGTCTTGTCGTCCTTCTTCACGGACGGCTTGTCGCCATCCTTCTTGTCGTCGGACGAATGAGAATCCTTGTGCGCCGTCTTGGCCGCATCCTTGGGCGCAGCTTCCTGCACCAGAATCGCGAAGGGCGATGCCGCATCGGCCTTGTTGCTGTTGTCCGGCTTCTGCGCCGCCTGCATATGGGCGGGGGAAATCCGGGATGTCGCTGACGCTCGCACGAATGGCAATCCGATGTTGATCCGCCAGAACCCATCGCAAACGCCGTGCCGGATTTAGCGCCGCGATTTCATTGGATTTTTTGCGGGCAGTGCCCGGCAGCGGAACCCAAATGCACGGGCAGGACCTGCCGGTGCGGCAAACTCTGCCGCCCCGCACTTAGGTACCGAACAGTGTAAAAACCCAGCAAAACCGGACAAAAATCACCGTCTTAAAGTGGCACGGTGCTTGCGAAAGGTTGTTCGGAACAAAAGCATTCGGACGCCCCTCGTGAGCCTGAACGGAATTGCCGCCAGTGCCATCAGCGCGCTCAAGACCAACAGCGCAGCCCTCAGCGTGGTGTCGAACAACGTCGCCAACCTGAATACCGAGGGCTATGCCCGCCGCATCGTCAACCAGCAGACCTTGGCCGCCGGTGGCCAGCTGATGGGCGTGGACATTGCCAGCGTGCAGCGCGTTACCAACCAGTTCCTGGCCCAGGAGCAGCTGTCGGCCAATGGCGGCGCTTCACAGTATGACACCATGGCCGGGCTGTTCTCGCAGCTGAACGGGTTGCTCGGCGCGCCGGGCGACAACCAGTCGCTGGCCACCCAGCTGACCAATCTTTCGGGCGCCTTCGCCACCGCGTCCCAGTCGCCCACGTCTTCGGCCAGCCGCACCGGGGTGATGAACGCCCTGAACAGCCTGGCGTCCACCTTCTCCAGCGTGTTCAGCACCATTTCCTCGCTGCAGACCCAGGTGGACCAGCAGGCCGTCGGCGCCATCGCTTCGACCAATACCCTGATCAAGCAGGTTTATGACCTGAACAGCCAGATCAAAACCGCCAATGCCGGTGGCGACCAGGCCAGCGCCTTGCTGGACCAGCGCGATGTGGCGCTGAACAAGCTGGCGCAGGTGATGGGTATCAAGACCAGCACCAATGCCGATGGCAGCGTGAATGTTTCCACCGCCGATGGCGTCAACCTGGTGTCGAACACCTATGCCAAGCTGGCCTATTCCGGCGGCGCCACCAACGGCGCCTATGGCAACATCACCATCCAGGACATCAACCCGGCCAACAACAGCCTGATCGGTTCGCCCCAGCCGCTGGACCCGCATCTGTCGGGTGGCTCGCTCAAGGGCCTGATCGACATGCGCGACCAGGTGCTGGGCGGCCTGAACCAGACCCTGGGCAACCTGGCGCAGCAGACCTCGCTGGCGTTCAATGCCCAGGCCAACGCCAATGCCGCCTATCCGCCGCCCACCTCCCTGACGGGTCGCGACACTGGCCTGCTCGGCACCGACGCCTTGAACTTCAGCGGCAAGACCACCATCGCGGTCACCGATTCCAGCGGCAAGCTGGTGTCGCGCATCGATGTGAACTTCACCGGTGGCACCCTGTCGGTGAATGGCGGCGCCTCGGCGTCGCTGGGCTCGCCCGCCACCATCGCCAGCTTCACCGCCGCGCTGAATACCGCGCTGGGCGGCAGCGGTTCGGCCAGCTTCGCCAACGGCCAGCTGGCCATCTCCGCCACCGGCGGCAACGGCATCCTGGTGCAGGATGACGGCTCAACCCCGTCGTCGCGCGGCGGCACGGGTTTCTCGCAATTCTTCGGGCTGAACGATCTGTTTCAGTCCCAGGTGCCTTCCATCACCAGCACCGGACTGTCGGCCAGCGACGCCAGCGGCATCGCCGCGGGCGGGGTGATCTCGCTTTCGCTCAAGGGGCCGGACGGCGACATCGCCAAGAATGTCAGCGTCACCACCACCGCCGGCATGACCATCGGCCAGATCGTGACGGCGATGAACACCGCCATGGGCGGCGCTGCCACCTTCACGCTGAACAGTGATGGTTCGATTTCCACCGCCACCAGCGCGCTGTATCCGGGTTATTCGCTGAATGTGGGTGACACCACCCAGCGCGGCACCACCGGCATGAGCTTCAGCCAGATCTTCGGGCTGGGTACCAATGCCCAGGCCAATCAGGCCGCCGGTTTCAGCCTGACATCTTCGGTCAGCACCAATCCGGCGCGTATCGGCTTTGCCGCGCCCGCGATCACATCTGCTTCGGTGGCGGGCGATACTATCGTGTCGGCCGGTGACAATGCCGGCGCCATCGCGCTGCAGAACACCATCACCAAGAGCCAGAGCTTTCACGCCGCCGGCGGCATCGCGGCCCAGACCGCGACGCTTTCCGATTACGTGGCGACCTTCTACCAGAATATCTCCACCCAATCGAATGCCGTCACCGCCAACCAGACCACCCAGGATGACCGGTTGCAGGAAGCCAATTCCCGTGTTTCGTCCAACTCGGGCGTGAACCTGGACGAGGAACTGACCAACCTGTCGTCCTACCAGCAGGCCTATGCCGCGGGTGCGCGCATCCTCACGGTGGTGGACCAGCTGTACCAGACCCTGCTGCAGATCCAGTAAGGATACCAATTAGGATTTGAGCCATGACCATTGACCGCATTTCGACCTCCGCCCAGACCGCCTATTTCCTGGCGCAGATCACCCATGCCGGCAACGCACTGGACAAAACCCAGGAGCAGATCGCCTCAACCAAGAAGGCGACCACCTATGCCGGCTTTGGCGACCAGACCCAGGTGTTGACCGCCACCCTGTCGGTGAATGCGCGCAACGACGCTTATACCACCGCCACCAAGTTCGCCGTCACACAGACCGATCTGCAGGACACGCAGCTGACCAGCCTGTCCAGCCTGGTCAGCACCTTGAAGAAGGCGATCAGCGACTCGGTGGCCAACAATGACGCCACCGGCCTGATGACCCAGGTGCAGAGCATCTTTACCCAGGCCACCGCGATCCTGAATTCCAAGGATGCGAACGGCGACTATATCTATGGCGGCGGCAAGACCGACGTGGCGCCGGTGAGCGTAAGCTCGTTGTCGGCGCTGCAGGCGCTGCCCTCCACCGCCGCGGCCTTCGCCAATGGCGATCTGAAGAAATCGGTCCAGGTCGCCGATGGCGTGAATGTCAGCTATGGCGTCACCGCGTCCGATGTCGGCACCGACCTGATGCAGATGCTCAAGGACATCGCCACCTTCGATGCCGGCGGCAGCGGAAACTTCAATGCCGCCACCAGCCTGACCACGGCGCAGAATACCTTCCTGACCAACGCCATCGGCCAGACCACAACGGCAGCGGTCAATCTGAACGCCGCCACCGCGGCCAACGGCTATGTCTCCAACCGGCTGACCGATGCGCAGACCCAGCAGGCCTCGATGACCACGCTGTACAAGGGCTTTGCCTCGGACATCCAGGATACCAACATGGCCCAGGCGGCCACCCAGCTGTCGCTGAACCAGACCCAGCTGCAGGCGGCATTGCAGGTCACGGCCGGGCTACACCAGCTTTCGCTGCTCAATTACCTGCCGATCAGCGGCGGTTAATCGCTTATTTCTTGCTGTTTTCGGGGGCCAGTCCTATAGGACCGGCCAGATGGTGAGGCGCGACCGGCGATAGCCGGGCAAATCGATCCAGTGGATCGATTTGAGCGTCGAACGCCCCGAGCCCAAGCGAGGGGCCGGAAAGCGGTCAATGGTTGAAAGCGTTTTGAAGCCCGGAAGCCGTGTCGTCGCCGCGATGAGCGGCGGCGTGGACTCGTCCGTCACCGCGGCGCTGCTGAAAAAGCAGGGCTATGACGTCGTCGGCATCACCTTGCAGCTTTATCCCGAAGACAAGTCGCCGGCGCGCAAGGGCGCCTGCTGCGCCGGCGCCGACATCTATGACGCCAAGCGCGTGGCGGACAGCATCGGTATTCCCCATTATGTGCTGGATTACGAAAGCCGCTTCCGCAAGGCGGTGATCGAGGATTTCGCCGACAGCTATGCGCGCGGTGAAACGCCGATCCCCTGTGTGCGCTGCAATCAAAAGGTAAAGTTCGCCGACCTGCTGGACACCGCGCGCGAGCTGGGCGCTGAAGCGATGGCCACCGGCCATTATGTGCGCCGCGTGGAAGGCGAGCGCGGCGCGCAGCTGCACGCCGCCGCCGATCCGGTGCGCGATCAAAGCTATTTCCTGTTCGCCACCACCCAGGAGCAGCTGGATTACCTGCGCTTTCCGCTGGGCGAGATGGACAAGCGCGACGTGCGCGCCATCGCCGCCGAACTGGGGCTGGTCAACGCAGCCAAGCCGGACAGCCAGGATATCTGTTTCGTGCCCAGCGGCCATTACAGCGACATCGTCGGCAAGGTGCGCCCCGACGCGGCGCGCCCCGGCGACATCGTCGATCAGAGCGGCAAGGTCCTGGCCCGTCATGACGGCATCACCCAATTCACCGTCGGCCAGCGCAAGGGCCTTGGCCTGTCCGGCAATGACGAGCCGCTGTTCGTGCTGAAGCTGGATGCGGTCAATGCGCGCGTGATCGTTGGGCCGCGTTCGGCGCTGGGATCCTCCTCGATGCTGCTCAAGGATGTGAACTGGCTCGGCGCCCATGACGCCCCGTTCGAGGCGCGCGTAAAGGTGCGCTCCATGCGCCCGCCGGTGGCCGCCACCATCACGCCCTTGCCGGACAACGCGGCACGGGTGGACTTGATGACCGCCGAAGACGCCATCGCGCCGGGGCAGGCCTGCGTCTTTACGGCGAAGACAATCGCGTGTTGGGCGGCGGCTGATGGGCGAAGTGGCGCTTACCGCGATCCAGCCGGCGCTGGCCGGCTGACAGTCACTTCGAGCGCGGGAGCGTCGTCCCACGGCGCCGCGTACAGGAAATCGCGCACTTCGGCCGTGACCAGACGTCCGCCAGCCGGGCCTTCAGCCAGGCCAGAACGCCAAACGAAGATGACTTATGGGTGGTGGAAGGATGGGTGTTGCCGCTCATGGGTGCCTCGTATCGAGATAGGGTCCTTTCGCAGCGGAACTTGATCTTCCGGCACGCCCTTTTCCAACGAAAAGCTGGAACCTTATATAAGTTAGCCTTGGCGAGGGCATGCGCTCGTTGCCCCCTTGTCAGCCGTTCGGGTGTTCGAAGCCGCGCCCGGCAGAGAATTTCACCGCCGCAGCGGCCGAGCTTTCCATCACCCAGGCGGCCGTCAGCTATCAGGTCGGCCTGCTGGAGAAGCGGCTGGGCGTGCTCTTGTTCCATCGCCAGGGCAAGCGTGTGGTGCTGTCGGATGTGGGACGCCAGCTTGCGGGCAAACTCTCCGGCGCCTTCACCGTCATGGAGGCGGCGTTCGACGCCATCCGCAAGGATGACGCGGCGCTGCTCACCATCAGCACCACGGTCACCTTCGCCAATGCCTGGTTCGCCTGGAAGCTGGGCTCGTTCCAGATGGCCAATCCGAAGCTTGGCGTGCGTCTTCACGCCGACGATGCGCCGGTGGATTTTGCCCGCGACGAGGCCGACCTGGCGGTGCGGTTTGGCGCCGGGCAATGGCCGGGCCTGTCCTCGGAATTGCTGCTCAAGGAAAGCTGCACCCCGGCAAGAAATCTCGCATTTCGGCGGCGCAGCAGGCGCCTTAACCGCCGATTTTTGCGCGCGATCATCTGCGCGATCCTTGGGGCGCCTCAGCGAAGGTGGCTGGGGGAGTCCTTCGTGGCAATTGGCGAAAGGCCGCGGATCTGGCGGCTGAAGCCGGGCAAGGACGTGCCGGCCGTGCTGATGCCTTCTCGGCAGGCCTGGGCATGGGCGGCCAGCGGGATGGCCAGCGCCAGCCTGCACCGCGACGGGGCGGTGCTGCCGGGCGCAGGGCTGGTTTTATTCCGATCACGCGCGTGTTCAACAAAGCAGCTCCCGTGAAGGCTATGGCGATTTCCGGGCGGTGGCCTTCGCTGGTGGTGCCAAATCAGCGTCAGCGCTGAAACGCGAAACGGAGAAGCCCCGGGGGGAAGAGATTGGCGGTATTCTGCGCCCGGACGTATGGTCTGCTTCCGGTTGGCAGGCGTAGCTCAGTGGTAGAGTAGGGGAATCATAATCCTTTGGTCGGGGGTTCAAATCCCTCCGCTGCTACCATTCACATCTGTTCGCTGCGCGAACAGATGTGAATGCCAAGCCGCCCGCCGCGACAGCGGAGAGATGGCGGCGCGGCAGACGAACACATCGGCTTCGACGCGAAACAAAAACTGCCCAACGCCAGGTTGGCCGTTGCGCAATGTCTGACATAGGCTGGCGTTATAGTATCATGCCAGCATGACCGCCGCCCCCACCTTCGCCGACATCAAAGCCGCCCAGACCGCCATCACGCCGTATCTGGTGCGCACGCCGACGCGGCATTCGCGCACCCTGTCGGATATCGCCGGCTGCGAGGTGTGGCTGAAGTTCGAGAACCGGCAATTCACCGCCAGTTTTAAAGAGCGCGGTGCGCTGAACCGGATCCTGTCTCTCAGCGCCGACGAGCGCAAACGCGGCGTTGCCGCCATGAGCGCCGGCAACCATGCCCAGGGCGTTGCCTATCACGCCGGGCGCCTTGGCATTCCCGCGACCATCGTGATGCCGGTGACCACGCCCTTCAACAAGGTCAAGCACACCCGCGATTTCGGCGCCACCGTCATTCTGCATGGCGCCAGCCTGGTGGAAGCGGATGCCGAAGCGCGCCGCATCGCCGCGCAGCAAGGCCTGACATTCATACATCCCTATGATGATCCCTTGGTGATCGCTGGGCAGGGCACCTGCGCGGTGGAGATGCTGGAAGATGTGCCGCAGCTGGACGCGATGATCGTGCCGGTGGGCGGCGGCGGCCTGATCTCTGGCTGCGCCATTGCCGCGCGCGCGATGAAGCCGGAACTGAAAGTCTATGGCGCCCAGAGCGCGCTGTATCCGGCCATGTTCGACGCCATGAAGGGCATCGCGCCGCCGCCCGCGCCGGTCGTGGCCACCATCGCCGAAGGCATCGCGGTCAAGCAGCCCGGCGCACTGACCACCGCCATCTGCAAGGACCTGGTGAGCGACATTTTCGTGGCCGGCGAGGACGAGATCGAGCATGCCCTGGCCATGATCCTGGAAATCGAAAAGACGGTGATCGAAGGCGCCGCGGCGGCCGGCTTTGCCGCGCTGCTGGGCCATGCCGCGCAGTTCAAAGCCCAAAAGGTCGGCATCGTCATGTCTGGCGGCAATATCGACATGCGCCTGCTCTCCAACGTGATCCTGCGCGAATTGACCCGCGAGGGGCGCATCATCCTGTTGGTATTGCAGATCGAGGATCGCCCCGGCCAGCTGGCCGATATTTCCCGCATCATTGCCGATGCCGGCGGCAATGTGCTGGAGGTTTCGCACAACCGCATGATGGCGGGCATTCCCGCCAAGTCCGCCACCCTGGAACTGGTCGTCGAAGCGCGCGATTCCGAACATGCCCAGGCCATCCGCGACCAGCTGAGCGCCCGCGGCTTCAAGCAACTCTAGGAACTTCAGGCCTTCCCCGGTGTTTGATTAAGCGAACTTCGGAGACGCGCCATGTCCGATCAAAAATCCCCGCATGAGGTCTGGAAACTGATCCAGGACATTCCCATGGCGCTGCTGGTGACCAATGACGGGGGCCGGCTGGACGCGCGCCCCATGGCCGCAACCGCCAAGCCGGATGAAGGCGCCATTTATATCCTGGCCAACAAGGGCGAAGACTCCGACCGCCAGATCCAGGCCGACAGTGAAGTCGTGCTCTCGTTCCAGAAGGGCGTCAGTTATGTGGTGGTGCATGGCAACGCACATGCGTCCGACGATCGCGCCAAGATCAAGGAATTGTGGAACGCCTTCGACAAGGCCTGGTGGGATGGTCCCGAAGACCCCCGCATCCGGCTTTTGACCGTCACCCCGGCCAGCGCCGAATATTGGGAAAGCCCGGGCAAGCTGATCGCCTATGCCGACATGCTGGTATCGGCCGCCACGGGCAAGAAGCCCTCCATCGGCGAACACGGCAGCGTCCAGCTTTAACCGTCTTTAGCCATCTTCCTCGCGTCCCGGGTAAGGTTAGCCTCTGCGGCGTTAACCTTGCCGTAAGGGATTGTTTCACTTTGGCACAGCCCGTTCCTAACACTCCGGTTATGCGGGGTGGACTGCCAATTCCAAGAAGCGTGGCGCAGCTGACGGGCGTGCTGGTGACGGGCATCGTCGCCTTCGGTACGGACGTGGAAGTGTATTACGCCGTGCCGCTGGGCGTGTTCGCCGGCGCGCTGGCCATGTTCTTCGTGTCGCTGAGCGAAGCCCAGGACGCCTACAAGCAACGTTACGAAAAGCTGCGTTAGTTAAGGTCGCTCCGGCTCTCGCCGACGCTCCTTAGGCCCCTTCAGGCGGAATGGCGTTCAGCGACGCTTCCAGTTCCTGGAAGCTGGGCTGGTATTCGCTCGGCACGCTGCCGCGGCCGATTTCCACCGATACCTGCGCCGCATTGCCATGCAGATGCGCAACCAGGATGTCGCGGATGACGTGATAGAACAGCGCGTCTTCATCGATTACCGCTTTCAGGCGGGTGCCCAGCGGGCCCACGATGCCGTAAGCCAAAAACACGCCCAGGAAGGTACCGACCAGCGCCGAGCCGATCATTTCGCCCAGCACTTCGGGCGGTTCGCTGATCGCGCCCATGGTTTTGATGACGCCCAGCACCGCGGCCACGATGCCCAGTGCGGGAAGGCCGTCCGCCATGGCCTGCAGCGCATTGGCGCCGACCAGGGCTTCGTGATGGTGCTTTTCCAGCTGCTTTTCCATGGCGGTTTCGACCTGGTGCGGGTCTTCCAGGCTCATGGTCATCATGCGCAGCGTGTCGCAAATGAAATCCAGCGCGAAGTGATCCTTCAGGATCTTGGGATAGCGCTTGAAGATCGACGACTCGGACGGCTTTTCGATATGGGCTTCCAGCGCGATGAGTCCCTTGGACTTCATCGTCTTGGTCAGCAGGAAGAGCAGGCAGAGCAGGTCGTTATAGTCCTTGGGCTTCCAGCTCGGGCCGCTGATCACCTTGCCCATTGAGCCGGCGATCTTCTTCATGTTGTACATGGAGCCGGCGATCAGCATGGCGGCGATGGCAGCGCCGAAAATGGTCAGCAATTCGTGCGGCGCGGCCTCGATCACCACGGCCAGCGAACCGCCCGTCATCAGGTAACCGCCAAACACACAGGCGAAGAGAACGACAATGCCGCCGATCTGAAGCATGGAAGAAAACCCGATAGTCCCTGGGGTCAGTATTAATGGCAGGGCTTAAGGAGGGGTGAATTGTTCCCTGTTGACACGGTTTTAAAGCGTTAACGGATGGTGACCGACAAGGGCTTAGCGAGCCTCGGCCAGCCGCTTCGCCACCAGGGCGGCCAGCTCGGCCGCCACCACTTCGCCCATCTTGACGACATCATCCTCGGCGCGGGCGGCGCGGGCGATGGCCGAGACGTGCAGCTTCACGATCATCGTGTCCATCGGCTTGTTGATCCGGTACATGTCGTCCATGTAGCGGCACAGGATATCGGCGATGCGGCCGGTGGTGACCAGGCCGGCGGTTTCGGCAAAGCCGCGGATCTCATGCACCTTGTCGAACACCGCGCGCAGGTCGCCGGACACCGCTTCCAGCTCGTCGACATATTGCAGGATGGCGGCACGCATGGGCGGAACATGGGCGTCTATCGCCACCTGCGCCTTCACGGCGGTCTTGGCGGAGCGCAGCACCTTCATCGCCTCGGCGGCGGCCTGCTTGCTCATCATCTGGGGATAGGCGTCGGGCGCGATGAACTGGGCCTGGGAATCGGATTTGGTCATCAGCGCACGTCCATGTCCTGGAAATCTTCCTTGCGGCGCCACGGGCCGGCATAGTCGTCGATCATGCGGCGTCGCCGGTCGGGCCCGAAATAGCTGTCGCAGCGCACGAAGGCGCGCGGGCGTTCCACGATCTCGGCGATGCGCGAATACAGGTTGTGGGCGGTGATCGGCTTGGCCAGGAATTCGGTGACCCCGGCGTCGCGTGCCGCTTCCACCCGGTGCTTCTCGGTGTGGCCGGTGATCATGATGATCGGCACGAACGGGTTGGGGCTGTGCTCATGGGTGCGCACATGGCGGGTGAATTCCAGCCCGTCCATCGGCTTCATCGCCATGTCGGACAGGACAAGATCGCACTTGCGTTCGCGCATGGCGTCGATGGCGGCCTGGCCATGGGCGGCCTCGGCGATTTCCTTGATGCCGATGGAATTGAGCAGCGCGCGCAGCAGCGAGCGCATATGCGCATTGTCCTCGACAATGAGCGCCTTCAATGTCTCGAAACCGCCAGCCGGCATGGTTTTCGCCTCGGACCCCGCGGCCTATCCGGCAGGGTGAATAGCCATTAAGCTAAAATGTTCCCGCACAGGTTACATTTCAGGGGTTATTGAACCGTTACAGGACAGTGGACAGGGGCAAGATTTAACGCGTGTTAAGGACATTGCTTTTCCGGGCCTACATGACCCTGCGGGTTTTGTGGGCGCCTACCAGCTTTGGCGTGGCCGCGGCGGTCTATGACGATCAGGGCCGGGTGCTGCTGGTGCGCCAACGGTACACTGCGGGCTGGCGGCTGCCGGGCGGCGGGGTGGGCCGGGGCGAGGCTGCCCAGCCCGCCATCCTGCGCGAACTGGCCGAGGAAGTGGGGCTGGTGGGCGGCCAGGCGCGGTTTTTCGCGCTGTATTCCCGCAAGGCCGGCTGGGCCACGGCGGTGGTGGCGCTGTACAGCATCGATGGCGCGGCGGTGAACTTCAAACCCAACCTGGAAATCCGCGATGTGTGTTTCGCCGATCCCTTTGCGCCGCCGCCGGGCTGCACCCCCGCCACCTTGCGCCGGCTTGCGGAACTGACCGGCGCCGCGCCGCCTTCTCATCATTGGTAGCTTGCCTTTTGCGGCCTTGCCTTTTGCAAAGGGTGCGATTAGCGAAAGTTCCATGAACGCACCCATGACAACCTGGCAGATTCGCCTGGAAGCGCCCGGCGACGATGCCGGCATCGAGGCGTTGAACGCCGAAGGCTTCGGCCCCGGCCGTTTCGCCAAATCCGCCTACCGGTTGCGCGAAGGCGTGAAGCCGGTGGCGGGCCTGTCCTTCGTGGCGGTGGAAGACGGCGTGCTGCGCGGCTCGGTGCGCTTCTGGCCGGTGAAGATCGGCGGGCATGAGGAATTGCTGCTCGGTCCGCTTGCGGTGCAAAGCCACCAGCGCGGCCGTGGCATCGGCATCGCGTTGATGCAGGCGGGCATCGCGGCGGCGCAAAAGGGCCCGTGGCGCGGCATCATTTTGGTGGGTGACGAGCCTTATTACGCCAAGGTCGGATTTTCCCGTTTGCCCCCGGGCCGCATCAAGTTTCCGGGGCCGGTGGACCAGAACCGCATCCTGGGCCTGTCGCTGAAGGCGGGTGAGATTTTGAACCTGTCGGGCGAAGTGCGCCGGGCGCAGATCGATGAGGCGGTGTGCGCGGATGGGGCGGGAGTGGGGTGAGGAGCGGTAGGCCGTAGGCCTGCGAAACGGTCCAGTGGACCGTTTCGAGCGACGAACGCGCCGAGCTTAAGCGAGGCGCCGGGCGAAGGTTGCAGCAAGCGCAGCCCCTTCTTCACCGCCCTTCGAGTCTCCACGCCAAAAGCAGCGCGCCGACAATAATCAACAGCGCCAGCCATTGCGGCAGCAGCTTTTCCTGTTCCAGTGCGGTGACGCGGTAAGCGCCATTGCTGCGCAGCCCGATCCAGCCTGAACCGCTGGCGCTGTCGCCTGGATCGACGCGGCGGATTTCCGGCAGACCGTCTTCCAGCCAGTGCACGCTTCCGCCGCTGGCCTCGGCGTCAGGCTTCAAGACTTCATCGGTGGCGCGCATGTCAGCCACTTCCTTCGGGTTCAGCGGCCCGGCCGCCGCCACGGCGGACAGGATGCCGTCGGTGGCGCGATAAAGTCCCAGCTCGCCGCCCTTGGCTTCGGCGCGCCAGATGCCGGGCTCGGCCTTGGTCAGCGGCAGGTTCACGGTCTTGCCCGACGGCAGGGTGAGATTTACCGCCGGGGTCTGCGCCGCCATGGTGCGGCGAACGATCTGGACGCGGTCGCCGACAATGGTGGCCGATAGCATTTCCGATTCCAGCTCCGGCTCCTTCATCAGCCAATGCGCCAGCCGGCGCAGCAGTTCGGCCTGCGGTCCGCCGCCTTCAAAGCCGCGTGCCCACAGCCAGGTCTGGTCGCTCATCAGTTCGGCGACGCGGCCCTTGCCGACGCGGTCCAGCACCAGCAGCGGCTGGCCCGCGCCGCCCGCCATCACCGTCTGTCCGGCAACCTTGCTCCCGCCGATCAGGCGGAACCAGCGGCCCCAGGTCGGCGGGGTCTTGTCCTGGTTGCGGCCCGGCAATTCGCGCGTAACCGGATGGGCCATGCCGTCCGCGGTGACCACCGGCCTGAACGGACCCGTCACGATCTGGCCGGTGGGCTGCACCGGCAAGACCTGGGCGAGCGGCGTGCGATAGACGCTTTCGGGCCCGGCGAATTCGGGACCCGACGAAATCAGCAGCGCCCCGCCGTCCTGCACATAGGAAGCCAGATTCTGGAAGTAAGCCAGCGGCAGCACGCCGCGCTCGCGGTAGCGGTCGAACACGACAAGATCGAACGAGCCCAGCTTTTCCTGGAACAGCTCGCGCGAAGGAAACGCAATCAATGAGAGTTCGTTGATCGGCGTGGAATCCTGCTTGTCCGGCGGACGCAGGATGGTGAAGTGGATCAAATCGACCGACGGATCGGCTTTCAAAAGGTTGCGCCACACCCGCTCGCCGGCATGGGGTTCGCCCGACACCAGAAGCACGCGCAGCCGGTCGCGGATACCCGACACGGTGACCACGGCGCGATTGTTCTGCATGGTCAGTTCGGCAGGACCCTGGCCCGCCGACAGCTCCACCAGGTTCTCGCCTTCATGGCTCACCGGCACCTTGATGTCGGTGTCCTTGCCCACCGGCACCAGCCGGGTGCCCAGCGGCTTGCCGTCGATATGGATGTCCAGCACCGCGCTGGTCTCGCCGCTGCCGCCCAGATCGTCGATGCGCAGCCTAACTAAGGCGGTCTTACCGACAATGGCGAAGCGCGCGGCGTTGGCCACCGTCAGCTTGCGGTCCCGTTCGCCCCGCTTGCCTGCCACCAGAACCTGGAGCGGCGCTTTCAGGGTGATGCTTTCGGGCGCCGGCGCGTCATGCACCTGACCGTAGGTGATCAGGATGGCGCCGGCCACGCGGGTCTGGGGCACATCCGCCAAGGCGGCGTTCAGGGCAGCGAAGGCCTGGGTGCCGTTGTTGTCGCCGGTGGCGGTGGTGGTGACCGAGGTTTCGCGCACCACCAGGCCGGGCTGCTGCGCCAGAAGGCGTTTTACCTGCGCGCGCGCGGCTTCGGCCTGTGCCGCGCGCTTGCCAAGCGACATGCTCTGGGAACGGTCGGTGACGATCACCGCCACGTCGGGCAGGGGCGCGCGCTTTTCTTTCACCAGCAGCGGCCCGGCCAGGGCGAAAATCAGCACGGCAAAGGCCAGCCCGCGCGCCCAGGCGCCACGCGCCCGCATGTAAAAAGCGTAAGCGGTCAACAGCAGCGCAACGATCGCCAGCGCGGTCAGCAGCGACACAGGAATGACGGGCGCGAAAGCGAGCCTTGTCATCGCTCGTTCCCCAACCTTTGGAGAAGGGCGGGGCGTGCACCACATCGGTCTTGTAGTTGCCGGTCAGGGCGTACATGACCAGGTTGATGCCAGCGGAAGGCCATCTGGCGCTGGATTTCGCCGCCGGGCGAAGCGGTGGTTATGAAGCGGCCATTGGCATCCACCGCCCAGGCGGCGGCCAGGTCGTTGCCGGTGATGATCACGGGCGACACGCCATCGCCGCCGCGCGCCGGCGGGGCGCCGTTCTTGGGCGCGGGCGGAATGGCTTCCACCCATGTCCGTCCGCCGACCCAGCGGCCGGGAAAGTCATGCAGGATATAAAAGGCCTTGCTCAGCACATGATCGGCGGGCACCTGCTCCAGCGGCGGCAGGTCCAAGCCTCCTGTCAGCCGCCGCAAGGTCTGTTCGCCAGGCGAGGCGGCGCCGCGCACCGCCCCAAGGGTGAGATCGCGGGTATCGAACAGGATGGTGCCGCCATTCCTCATATACTCGCCCACGCGCGCCAGCGCCTTGGGTGACAGGGATTTTTCGCGCGGGTCCATCGGCCAGTAGAGCAGGGGATAAAGCGAAAGATCGTCGCGCTCGGGGTCCAGCCCCAATGGTTCGAGCGGCTCGTAGGACGTGCGCGCCTTCAGCGCCATGCCCAGCCCGGTCAGGCCCTTCAAGCTGATATCGTCGACGTCCGGAAGGCCTGTCTTGATGTAAGCCAGCCGCGTGTCCAGCGCTGCTTTCATGTTCATGGCGTCGTCGGCGCGGGCGTGCGGCGTCACCAGGAAGAAGGCAAGCGCCGCACCGATGAATTTCAGCTTGCGCGGGGTGAAGCCGCGCAGCCACAGCGACACGATGGTGTCCAGCAGCAACAGCAGCAGCGCGGCGGCCAGGAGATAGGGCTCCAGCGCGCGGGCATGGGTGTTGCCGTACGACTGCGCGCCGCCATCGGTCAGGGGCGAAAGGCGATCGCCGGCATGCAACACATTCAGCGCGCTTTCCACGTCATGGGCGCCATACAGGCCCGGAGGATGGCGGGGCGTGACACGCTGTTTGGAAAAATCACGCGCCGGCAGCGGGGAAATATCCGGGGTGGGCGGCACGGCATGGCCAAAGCCGTCCAGCAGCGACACCGGCGGCAGGCTGGTCAGCCCCGCCAACTCGCGCGCCGGGGTGCCGGCCGACAGCGCCAGCAACCGCTTGAGCATCTCGACATACAGGCCTGACAGCGGCAGCGACGACCAGCCCGGACTGGCGGCGGTGTGGAACAGCACGATCCACCCCGACCCCATGGCCTGCGCCGTGATCAGCGGGGTGCCGTCCGACAGTTGCGCCCAGGTGCGGCCTGACAATTCGGCGGACGGTTCGGCCAGGATCTGGCGCGACACGGTAACTTCGGAGGCGATCTCCAATCCATTGAACGGGCTTTGCGGACCGAACGCCGCCAGGTGCTGCGGCGCGCCCCAGGACATGGCGCTGCCCAGATAGCGCCCGCCCACCCGCAGGCGCACCGGCACCAGCTCATCGCTGCCGTTTGTCATGCGCTCGCCGGCGAAGCGGATCAGGACGCCGCCCTTGCTGACAAAGTCCTTCACCTTGGGAATGTCGGCGGCCGCGATCTTCGCCACATCGGCCAACAGCAGCACCGACACATGCTTGTCGATCAGCTGCGCCACACCGCCCTTGGCAATCTCCGCATAGGGCGACAGGGCCCGTTCCAGGTAATAGACGTCGGACAACAGCGGCTGGCCTTCGCCACCCGCGCTTTCCGACACGATGCCGGCGCTGCGCTGGGCCGCGCCCCGGTCCAGAAGCTGCACCGCGCCGGCGCTGTCTTCACCCGTGATGGCCAGCCTTGTGGTGGCGTTGCGCACTTCCATGGGCAGGGCGATGTGGCCGCTTGCGGTGAGGTCGCCGCGCTTGAAGTGCAGCTTGGTGGCCGCCAGGGTTTCGCCGCGCACGCCGACGGCGCCAACTTCGGCTTCCAGAACCTCGCCGGCGCGGGCGCGCATGGCGGTGACGGCAAAGCCCGAAGCGTCGCGCGTCACCGGCATCAGCCCCAGTGGCAGGCGATTGGGTGCAAAGGTGGTGGCGCCGCCATAGCGCTTGAAGGCATCGCGCAGCACGCCACTCTTGCCGTCTTCGATACCGTCGCTCAGCCAGTACAATGCGGGCGCGGCGGCAAAGCTGAAGCGGCCCAGCGCAGCGGCGGCGGCGGCGCGGTTGCCCGGCCAGGCCATCGGTTTCAGTTCCTTGGCGATGCGCGCCGCTTCGCCCTGATTCAAAAGCCCGGTGGGAATGGGACCGGCGTTGGGAATGATGGCGACGGCGCGGCCATTGGCGCTGTGCAGCAGATCGGTAATCAATTCCTGGCGCGCGTCCCAACCCTTGGCGGCGGTCCAGCCATTGTCCACCACCAGCACCAGTGGGCCTTCATTGGCCAGCTTGGGACTGCGGCCCAGCAGCGGATCGGCCAGGGCCACGATCAGCAGCGCCGCTGCCAGCAGGCGCAGCAGCAATAGCCACCAGGGCGTAGCGGCGGGCGCCTGTTCTTCATCTTCCAGCCCGCGCAACAGGCGCAGCGGCGGGAACAAGGTGCGCCGTGGCAGGGGCGGGGTGACGCGCAGCAGCCACCACAGAACGGGAAGCGCAACAAGGGCCACCAAAATCAGCGGCGTTCCGAAGCTGATGGGAAGACCAAACACCTGTTACACGCCGCCGATGGCGGCATGCAGCGCGATCAGCGAACCTTGCGGCGCATGATCGGTGCGATGGACGGTGCAGGTCCAGCCCAGCCGCGTGGCCTGCGCCAGCACTTCCTCGCCATGGGCGGTGAAGCGGGCGCGATAGGCGCTGCGAATGCGTTCCGCCCGGCCGAAGATTTCATCGGCTTCCCCGCGCGGCGATTCAAAGCGGATGCGGCCGGTATAGGGAAAATCCTCTTCCGCCGGATCGATGATGCGCACCAGGTGGCCCGACACGCCGGCCTGTGACAGCTGCCGCATGCGGCCCCACACGCCTTCATCCAGGAAATCGCTGAACCACACCAGCTGGTTGCCACGCGCGAACGGCACATGCGGCGGCAGCGCAGCGCCGCCGCTTGAGAACATGGCGCGGCCCATGCGAGTCAACGCCAGGCGGGACGAGGCAGGCGCCCCTTCCATGCCGGTAAAGCCGACGCGCTCGCCGCCGCGCACCAGCAGCGATGCCAGTGCCAACAGCAGAAGATCGGCGCGGGCGCGCTTGGACACCGCGCCGGACTTGAAGCTCATATTCTCCGACGCATCGCGCCAGAACCACACGGTTTGCGCGGCTTCCCATTCGCGCTCGCGCACGAAGATGTGCTGCGACTTGGCGGACTGGCGCCAGTCGATGGCGGCCGAGGAATCGTGGCTGGCATAGCGGCGGAACTGCCAGAAGCTTTCGCCCATGCCGGCGCGGCGGCGGCCATGCACGCCCAGGCTGACCGACGCGGCCAGGTGATCGGCTTCCACCATCAGCGGCGGCAGGCCCGCGGACAGGCCATCGGCTTCATGCTGAAGCGTGGAGAACTGGCTCAAACCAAACCCATTTTAAAAAAGAGTGGCGCAGAGCCGCTCGATCACGCTTGCGGTGGTGGCGCCTTCGGCGCGGGCCGAGAAATTCAGCGCCATGCGGTGGCGCAGCACCGGACCGGCCAGCGCCACGACGTCATCGGTGGACGGCGCCATGCGCCCGTCCAGCAACGCGCGGGCGCGCACCGCCAGCATCAAGGCCTGGCTGGCGCGGGGGCCGGGGCCCCAGGCGATCTGGCCCTGCACGCCGCTGGCATGATCGGAATCGGGACGCGCGGCGCGCACCAGGGACAGGATGCCATCCATCACCTGTTCGCCCACCGGAATGCGGCGCACCAGCGCCTGGGCTTCGATCAGGTCATCGGGGTCGCAGACCTTCGAGGCGGTTTTTTCTTCGCCCATGGTGGTGGCCAGCAGCATGCGGCGTTCCGCGTCCAGGTCGGGATAGCCGACATCGATCTGCAGCAGGAACCGGTCGAGCTGGGCTTCGGGCAACGGATAGGTGCCTTCCTGCTCCAGCGGGTTCTGTGTCGCCAGCACATGGAACAGCTTGGGCAAATCGTGGCGGGCGCCCGCCACCGTGACATGCTTTTCCTGCATCGCCTGCAGCAGCGCAGACTGGGTGCGAGGGCTGGCGCGGTTGATTTCGTCGGCCATCAAGAGCTGGGTGAAAACCGGACCGCGGATGAAGCGGAAGGCGCGTTCGCCGCTGATGGATTCTTCCATCACTTCGGAACCGGTAATGTCGGACGGCATCAGGTCAGGGGTGAACTGCACCCGGCCCGCATCCAGGCCCATCACCACACCCAACGTATCGACCAGCTTGGTCTTGGCCAGGCCCGGCACGCCGATGAGCAGGCCATGGCCGCCGGCCAGCAGGGTGACAAGTGTCTGCTCGATTACTTCGTCCTGGCCGAAGATCACCGCGTTCAGCCCGGCGCGCACCTTGCCGAAGGTTTCGGCCGCCGCTTTCAGCCGCTTGGGGGCGTCGTCCTGGATGTCGACCTTGTTCATGCGGGGCCTAAAGCTTGCGGGGATTGAAGGTTATGTTGCACCGTGGGGCGCAAGCGGCGCAACCCCTCAATGTCCTTAATATTCCAGTGAAATCGGCGATTATGGCGTCATGACGGCACAAACCCGATGAGCTTGTTGGAACGCTTGCGCCCGCGGCTGTTGCAACAGCTGCCGGACATCACCGCGCATGACGATTACGACATGGGAACACGCCCCGCCCAGTTCGGGGCCACTCCTGCGGCGGTGTTGCTGCCGGTGATCGAACGTGCGGAACCGGTGCTGCTTTTCACCCGCCGCACCGACACCCTGGCGCGGCACAGCGGCCAGGTCAGCTTTCCCGGCGGGCGCACCGAACCCGGTGATATCTCGCCGGTCCAGACCGCGCTGCGCGAAACGTTTGAAGAGACCGGCATCGCCCCGGCCTCAGTCGCCCCGGCCGGATACCTGGACCGTTATCTCACCGGCACCGGCTTCGACATCCAGCCTGTGGTGGGGGTGCTGCGCGAGGGCTTTGTCCTGTCGCCCGACCCGCGCGAGGTGGCCGAGATTTTTGAAGTGCCGCTGTCCTTCCTGCGCGATCCGGCCAACCGGCGGCGGGAAAGCCGGGTGTTCGGCGGTATCACCCGCAGCTTCTACGCCTTCACCTATAAAGAGCATGAGATCTGGGGCGCCACGGCGGCGATCATCGTCAACCTGGTCCAGCGTTTGGATGATATATAGCGAGTCATGAAAATCGATCCGGCCCAGCATGGATGGATGACCGCGCCCCAGACTGTTCAGGTCATGGCCGCGCTGGGCGAAGCCCGTTTTGTGGGTGGCGCCGTGCGCAACGCGCTTTTGGGCGTTCCGGTGATGGATATCGACATTGCGGTCCCCATGCCGCCCGCTGAAAGCCTGGCGCGCCTGAAATCGCGGGGCATCAAGGTGGTGGAGACCGGCATCGACCATGGCACTGTTACCGCCATCGCCGGCAGCCAGGCGTTCGAGATCACCTCGCTGCGCCGCGATGTGGAGACCGATGGCCGCCATGCCGTGATCGCCTTCACCGATGACTGGGCCGAAGATGCGGCGCGGCGGGATTTTACCATCAACGCGCTTTACGCATCGGCCGGCGGTGAGATTTTCGATTACGCCACCGGTGTCGAAGACCTGATTGGCGGCAAGGTGCGCTTCATGGGTGATGCGAAAACGCGCATTGCCGAAGATTATCTGCGCGTGCTGCGGCTGTTCCGCTTCCATGCCTGGTACGGCAAGGGCGAGATCGACGCCGAAGGCCTGCGCGCCGCCGCCGAGGCCAAAGACAAGCTGAAGACCCTGTCCGCCGAACGGGTACAGAAGGAATTGCTGCGCCTGCTGGAAGCGGGCAATCCCGCAGCCGTGCTGCGGGTGATGGCGGCTACCGGTATCTTGCCGCAATTGCTGCCGGGCGCGCTGTCACTGCCCAGGCTGGAGCGGCTGGCGGAAATCGATGCCGACAACATGTTCGCGCGCGATGCCATCCTGCGGCTGGCGGCGCTGCTGCCCGACAATACCGATGCCGCCCATGCCGCCGCCGATGCGCTGAAACTGTCCAATGCCGATCGCACAAGACTGGAACAGGCGCTGAGCGGCGAGAAAATCCCGTCGCAACTGGCGGCCCGGGATGCGCGGCGGCTGCTCTATCGCATCGGCGTGGCGCGCTTTCGCGATAAAGTGCTGCTGCAATGGGCGGGTGCACCAAAAGGCGCGGGCGCCCTGCAATTTCGCATGCTGCTTCAAATGGCGGACAACTGGCAGCGGCCGCGTTTTCCGCTCACCGGGCGCGATGTGATGCTCGCCGGTGTACCCGAAGGCCCCGATGTCGGCCGCGTGCTGGCGAAAGTGGAAGACTGGTGGGTAGGCGGGGATTTTGCCGCCGATGAAGGCGCCTGCCGCACCGAGCTGAAAGCGGTGCTCGACAAGGATCGCGGATGAAGCTGGAATTGCTGGATTCCCTGTCCCTGCCTGGCGATCCCGGCAAGGCGAATGAAGATGCCTTTGGCCATGATGGTGTCGCGGCCGTGGTGATCGATGGCGCAACGCCCCTGGGCGACAGTTTGATGCCTGGTCCCAGCGATGCCGCCTGGATCGCCCAGTTCGGGGCGCGCCGGCTGATGGCGCATATCAAAGACGGCGACGGCGCGCGCAAGGCGCTGCGCGCCGCGCTGGCCGATACCCAGAAAAGCTTTGAAGCCCTGCGCCGCCATGAGCCCGAAGAGATGTGGCAGACACCGTGCGGCTCCATGATGCTGGCGGTGCCGGGCGAGGGCAGTGTGGAATTCCTGTCCTTCGGCGATTGCGCCGGGCTGCTGAAGCAGCGCGAAGCCGCAGTGACAGTAATCGGCGAGACCTTCGACAAGCGCGCCGCCGAAGCCCAGCGCGCCCAGAAAGTGGCAAAGGAAAAAAATCTTTCGCCCGCCGCCGGGATCAACCGTCCGGAGTTTCTGTCCGTGCTGCGCGCCGCCCGCAATCGCATCAACAGCGGCGAGAATTGGTTGTTCAGCCCGGACGTGAAAGCGGCGGCGCATGCCACACGGCGTATCGTCAAGGCGGCACCAGGCGCCACCATCCTGCTGGCCAGCGATGGGCTGCTCGCGCTGGCGTCGGACTATGGTGCTTACAATGCCGACAGCCTGATGGCGGCGGCGATAGACAAGGGCCTTAAGGCGCTGGGTGAAGAACTGCGCGCCATCGAAGCGGGCGACGCGCTGGGCGACAAGTTTCCGCGGTTTAAAAAATCGGACGATGCGACGGGACTGCTGCTGCGCCTCAGTTTATGACTTTGGCGACTTCGCTCCAGCCGTGCCAGATCATGTTCAGCGCGACATAGACCACGATCGCCAAACCGATATAGGCAATCCAGCGATAGCGCTCGAGCAACTTGGCGATATAGGTCGCGGCCGCGCCCATCAGCCCCACCGACATCAGCAGCCCGATGATCAGCACGTCCAGGTGATCGCGCGCGGCGCCCGCCACCGCCAGCACATTGTCCAGCGACATGGAAAGATCGGCGACCAGGATCTGGATGATGGCGCGCTTGGCCGAAGCGCCGGCTTCAATCTTCGGCGCCGCATGTTCCTTGCCGCTGCCTGCAATGTCCCGCCACATCCGCCAGCACACCCACAGCAGCAGGATACCGCCCGCCAGGGTCAGGCCGATGATCGCCAGAAGCTTGACCGCCACCGCCGCCATGACGATGCGCAGGCCCACCGCCGCCGCCAGGCCCCAGAAAATCACTTTCTTGCGGAGATGGGGCGGCACGCGCGCCGCCGCCAGGCCGATCACCACGGCATTGTCGCCGGCCAGCACCACATCGATCATCAGGACCTGCAGCAGCGCCATCAGGCCGCCCGGATCGAACAAAGTCAGGTGCATCAAATTCCCCCGGGAAACTGTTTGGCCTTAGGAAAGAGAGAAGTCTGGCGAAGCGCTTCCCCCAGCACCATCGCGGCGGCCTGGGCCACATTCAAGGACCGCAGGCCGGGCAGGAGGGGAATCACCAGCCGGGCATCGGCGCTGGCATGGACGTCGTCCGGCACCCCGGCGCTTTCGCGGCCCAAAAGCAGGGTATCGGACGGCGAAAAGGCAAAATCGGTGTAAGCCATGGCCCCCTTGGTGGTCAGCAGAACCAGGCGGCCTTCGAATCCACCCCGGAACTGTGCCCAGGACGCATGACGGCGGATATCGGCGCTTTTGAGGTAATCCATCCCCGCCCGGCGGAAATTGCGGTCCGACAGCAGAAATCCACAGGGCTCGATGATGTCGATCCCCACCCCCAGGCAGGCGCCCAGCCGCATCAGGCTGCCCGCATTTTGCGGGATATCGGGCTCATATAGCGCCAACCGCACCCCAAACCTCCTGATTCGACCGGTCCCCGGAATAAGTCGCGGACGGGAAAGGCATTTTCTGCGTCATCGTGCCGCAAGACCCTCGAAAACCGACTCTCTATTTTACCGCCCGAACGAACAAGCCGGGGGGCTGCCGCGTCACCGCGTCAGTACCGTTCCTGCACCTGTTCGTGGCAAGAGTTCGCAGGTTTTTTTCGTTCCAGTTTTCCCAGTTCAAGTCTTTAAGGGTGGACCCAGTGGCAGCTACGACAAGTGACGCGGGCACGCGACGCGATTTCCTTTATGTGGCGTCGGCCTCGATCGGCGCGGTTGGCGCCGCCGCTTTGGCCTGGCCCTTCATCGACCAGATGAACCCCACCACCGCCGCGCTGGCGCTGGCTTCGACCGAAGTCGACCTGTCAGCCATCCAGCCCGGCCAGCAGATCGTCTACAAGTGGCGCGGTCATCCGCTCTTCGTGCGCCGCCGCACCCCGGCCGAGATCGCCGAAGCCAAGGCCGTCGATGTCGCTTCGCTGCCCGACAACAATGCCCGCAATGCCAACGTCGCTGACGGCGCGCCCGCGACCGACGCCAACCGCGCCACCAAGCCGGAATGGCTGGTGCTGATCGGCGTCTGCACCCATCTGGGTTGCACCCCGACCGTGTCGACCCCCGCGATCCCGGAAGGCGATTATGGCGGGTGGCTCTGCCACTGCCATGGCTCGATGTACGACACCGCAGGACGCATCCGCAAAGGCCCGGCGCCGGAGAATCTTCCCGTGCCGCCCTACACGTTCCTGTCTGACACCCGCATCAAGGTCGGTTGAGGAGAACACATATGTCTGGCCCTTCGACCTACAATCCCAAATCCGGTTTCGAGCGCTGGCTCGATGCCCGCCTGCCGCTGCCGCGCCTCATGCACGACACGATGCAGACCTTCCCGACGCCGCGTAACCTGAACATCTGGTACACCTTCGGCGGCATCCTGACCTTCTGCCTGGGCGTGCAGATCATCACCGGCGTGGTGCTGGCGATGCATTATGTCGCCAATGCGGGCCTGGCCTTCGACAGCGTCGAAGCGATCATGCGCGACGTGAATTACGGCTGGCTGATCCGCTACATGCACGCCAATGGCGCGTCCATGTTCTTCCTGGCCGTCTACATCCACATGTTCCGCGGCCTCTATTACGGCTCCTACAAGGCGCCGCGCGAGCTGATCTGGATCATCGGCGTTCTGATCTATCTGCTGATGATGGCCACCGCCTTCTTCGGCTATGTGCTGCCCTGGGGCCAGATGTCCTTCTGGGGCGCCACCGTCATCACCAACCTGTTCAGCGCCATTCCGGTGGTGGGCAATCACATCGCCACCTGGCTGTGGGGCGACTTCGCGGTGGGCGACGCCACGTTGAACCGCTTCTTCTCGCTGCACTACCTGTTCCCGTTCATCATTGCGGGCGTGGTGGGGCTGCACATCTGGGCGCTGCACGTGCCGGGCAACAACAACCCGCTCGGCATCGACGTGAAGAGCCCGCAGGACACGCTGCCCTTCCACCCGTATTACACGGTGAAGGACGCCTTCTACCTGGTCCTGTTCGTGATCTTCTTCGCGGCCTTCGTGTTCTATGCGCCGGACTTCTTCGGCAATCCGGACAATTACCAGCCCGCCAACGCGCTGGTGACGCCGCCGGACATCGTGCCCGAATGGTACCTGCTGCCCTTCTACGCCATGCTGCGTTCGATCCCGAACAAGCTGATGGGCGTGATCGTGATGGGCGGCGCCATCGTGACCCTGGTGTTCATCCCCTGGCTGGACACCTCCCGCGTCCGCTCCTGCCGCTTCCGCCCGCTGATGAAGCAGTTCTTCTGGGCCTTCGCGGTGTGCTGCGTGCTCTTGGGTTACTGCGGTGCGCAGGCGGTGGACGCTTCGCGCTTCGGCATCCCGCTGGTGTGGGTCGCGCGCCTGGCCACCCTCTACTACTTCGGCTTCTTCTGGCTGCTGATGCCCATCATCGGCCTGATCGAGACGCCCAAGAAGCTTCCTGCCTCCATCGCGCAATCCGTGTTCGGCGACAACGCCGCCACTCCGGCCGAATGAGAATGACCATGAAGATCAAGACTCTTTCCGTCGGTTTGGTTTTCGGCTTGCTGGCCTCCACGGCCGTCTATGCCGAAGGCATGGACACCAAGCGCCTGCATCCCAAGGATGTGGAGTTCGAGTTCCAGGGCCCGTTCGGCACCTATGACCGCGGCGCCCTGCAGCGCGGCTTCCAGGTCTACAAGGAAGTCTGCGCCGCCTGTCACGCGGCCCAGCACCTGGCTTTCCACAATCTGAACGAACCGGGCGGCCCCGAATTCACCGAGGCCCAGGCCAAGGCGCTGGCCGCCGCGGTGAAGGTTCCGGCCGAGCCCAACGACAAGGGCGAGACCACCGACGACAAGGGCACGCCCCTGATGCGTTCGGCCACCCTGGCCGATCACTTCCCGCCGCCCTATCCCAACGAGAATGCGGCCCGCGCCAACAATGGCGGCGCCCTGCCGCCGGACCTGTCGATGATCGTCAAGGCCCGCGAAGGCGGTCCGGAATATGTCTATTCGATCCTGACCGGCTTCCACGAGAAGATGCCGGCTGGCTTCAAGGTGACGGCCAACAAGTATTTCAACCCGTACTTCGAGGGCTGGAACATCTCCATGCCCCCGCCCCTCAAGGACAACACTGTCAGCTATTCGGACGGCACCAAGGCCACCGTGGAACAGCAGGCCCATGACGTGGTGACCTTCCTGGCCTGGGCCAGCGAGCCCAAGATGGAGGAGCGCAAGCGTTTCGGCTTCGGCGCTATGGTGTTCCTGATCATGCTGGCTGGCGTCCTGTTCGCCGCTTACCGCAAGCTCTGGAAAGACCAGCACTAGCTGTCACAAACCGGGGCATTGCCCCCGGGGGTCCACATGATAAAAGGGCGCTTTCCTAGCGGAGAGCGCCCTTTTTCATGCGCGTCCGCGTGAGCGGGAGCGCTTTTTTTAATGAGCAAAACGGTACTTGGAATTATCGGCGGTTCTGGCGTCTACCAGATCGACGGCCTGGAAAACGCCAAATGGCAGGCGGTCAAAAGCCCCTGGGGCGAGCCGTCGGACCAACTGCTGACCGGTACCTATGCCGGCGTGGACCTGGTGTTCCTGCCGCGCCACGGCCGCGGCCATATCCAGACCCCCAGCAGCATCAACTACCGCGCCAATATCGATGCCCTCAAGCGCATCGGCGTCACCGACGTGATTTCGGTGTCGGCCTGTGGCTCGCTGAAGGAAGAATTGCCGCCGGGCACCTTCGTGATGGCGGACCAGTTCATCGACCGCACCTTCGCGCGCGAGAAAAGTTTCTTCGGCCCCGGCTTTGTCGCCCACGTGCCCATGGCCCATCCGGTCTGCCCGCGCCTGTCCGGCGCCCTGACCCTGGCGGCGCGCGAACAGAAGATCGATCATAGCGAAGGCGGCACCTACATCTGCATGGAAGGGCCACAATTTTCGACCCGCGCCGAAAGCTTCCTGTATCGCAGCTGGGATTGCAGTGTCATCGGCATGACCGCGATGCCCGAGGCCAAGCTGGCCCGCGAGGCCGAGCTGCCCTACGCCATTGTCGGCATGGTCACTGACTATGACTGCTGGCACGACGATCACGAGCATGTGACGGTGGATGCGGTCATCAAGGTGATGACCCAGAACGCCGCCAATGCCAGGAAGCTGATCCAGGCGGTGGCGCCCAAGCTGGGTCCCGACCGCCAGCCTTCCACCTGTCCCGACCGGCCCGAGACGGTACTGGATTTTGCTTTCATCACCGCGCCCGAAAAGCGCGACCCCGCCTTGACGGCGAAACTGGATGCGGTCGCTGGCCGCGTGCTCAAGAAGGGCTGAAACATGGACTACAAAGACGCGATCCGCACCATTCCCGACTATCCCAAGCCGGGCATCATGTTCCGTGACATCACCACCTTGCTGGGCAATCCGCGCGCGTTCCGCAGCGCGGTGGACGAGATGGTGCAGCCCTATGCCGGCCTGAAGATCGACAAGGTGGCGGGGCTGGAAGCGCGCGGCTTCATCCTGGGCGGCGCGGTGGCGCACCAGCTTTCGGTCGGTTTCATCCCCCTACGCAAGAAGGGCAAGCTGCCCCACACCGTGATCGGCGAGGATTACGACCTGGAATATGGCAAGGACCGCATCGAGATCCATGTCGACGCCCTGCAAAAGGGTGAGCGGGTGCTGCTGGTCGATGACCTGATCGCCACCGGCGGCACCGCCTTTGCCGGCATCAAGCTCTTGGAACGGGCCGGCGCCAATGTGATCGGCTGTTCCTTCGTGATCGACCTGCCCGAACTGGGCGGCGCCGACAAGCTGCGCGCCCTGGGCAAGCCGGTGACGGCGCTGGTCGCTTTCGAGGGACATTGACTTGAAACTCTACGGCAACGCGGCCTCTCCCTTCGCGCGCAAGTGCCGCGTCATCGCCCATGAGCTGGGCCTGAAGCTGGAAGAAATCCGCACCTTGCCGATGCAGGAGCCGGAATTCCGCCGCATCAATCCCCTGGGCAAGATTCCCGCGCTGGTGCTGGATGACGGCTCGGTGCTGATCGACAGTCCGGTGATCTGCGAATATCTAAATCATGCCGGCGGCGGTAAATTCTTTCCCAACAACAGCATCTGGAAAGTCGATACCCGCCGCTGGATTACCCTGGGCCTGGCGGCGCTGGGCGACGGCATTGCCGATGCGGCGGTGGCCTATGTGATCCTAGGGCGCGAAAATCCGGTGCCGGAAGCGGCGCGCAAGCGCCAGCTGGACACGGTGCTGGCGGCGCTGGATGCGCTGGAGCGTGTGAATTTCGCCAAGGATCCCACCATCGGCGAGATTTCGGTGGCCTGCGCGCTGGGCTATGTCGATTTCCGGCTGCCCGATCTTGATTGGAAGAGTTCCCGCCCCAAATTAGCCGCCTGGTTCGCGCGGTTCAGCGAATATCCTTCCATGAAGGCTACGGTTCCCTCCGCCCCATGAAGATCAATGGTCAACATTACCGCTCGGTCTGGCCCATCGGCGAGGATGCGTTCGGCATCATCGACCAGACCAAGCTTCCGCACGCCTTCGAGACCCTGACCTTGCGCTCCGCGGAAGACGCGGCCGATGTCATCGTCACCATGAAGACCCGCGGCGCGCCCCTGATTGGCGTGGTGGGCGCTTATGGCCTGGCGCTGGCGGTGCGCGAGGATCCGTCTGACGAACATATCCAGAAAATGGTGGAGATGCTGGCGCAGACCCGGCCCACCGCCATCAATTTGAAATGGGCGCTGTGGCGCATGCGCGGCGCGCTTCTGAACCAGCCACGCGACAAGCGTGCCGCCCTGGCCTGGAAGGAAGCCGCCGCGATTGCCGACGAAGATGTCGCCATGAGCGAAGCCATTGGCCAGAACGGCCTCAAGATCATTCGCGACATTGCCGCGAAAAAACCCGGCAAGACGGTCAATGTCCTGACCCACTGCAATGCCGGCTGGCTGGCGACTGTGGATTACGGCACCGCCCTGGCGCCGCTGTATCTGGCGCATGACGAAGGCATTCCGCTGCATGTGTGGGTGGACGAAACCCGCCCGCGCAACCAGGGTGCCTCGCTGACAGCATTCGAACTGGGCAGCCATGGCGTGGACCACACCATCCTGGCCGACAATGCCGGCGGCCATTACATGCAGGCCGGGCAGGTGGACATGGTGATCGTGGGCACCGACCGCGTCACCGCCAATGGCGATGTCGCCAACAAGATCGGCACCTATCTGAAGGCGCTGGCGGCCAGGGACAACGATGTGCCCTTCTATGTGGCGCTGCCCAGCTCGACCATTGACTGGACGCTGGAGTCAGGCCGCGACATTCCCATCGAGGAACGCAGCGAAGACGAAGTGCTCAAGATGCCCGGCCGGCTTCCCGATGGCAGCGTGGCGGTGGTGGAAATCGCCGCACCCGGATCGGGCGCTGCTAATCCCGGCTTCGACGTGACCCCGGCCCGGCTGGTCACCGGGTTCATCACCGAACGCGGCACCTGCGCCGCCACTCCTGAGGCCCTGCGCGGTCTCTTTCCCAAGTAAGGTTCCAGAGCAATGAAAAGCGGTTGGTCGGACAAGGACGCCCAGGAATTCGTCGCCAAATATGCGCCCAAGGGCGTGAATGCGGATCTGGCGGTGCGCACCTATACCACGCGCCTTCTGGGCAGTGACCCCAAGATGGTGCTGCATGGCGGCGGCAACACCTCGGTCAAGACGACGGTCAAGGACCAGCTGGGCGAAGACGTGGAAGTCATCTGCATCAAGGGCAGTGGCTGGGACATGGGCGTGATCGAACCGGCGGGCCTGCCGGCGGTGCGGCTGGAACCGCTGCGCAAGCTGCGCAAGCTGGACACATTGTCCGACGAGGACATGGTCAATTACCAGCGCATCAACCTGCTGGATTCGTCATCGCCCAATCCGTCAGTCGAAACCCTGCTGCACGCCTTCCTGCCGCACAAGTTCATCGACCATGTGCATTCCACCGCCGTGCTGGCCCTGACCGACCAGCCCGACAACAAGGCGCTGGTGCAGGAAGTCTATGGCGACCGCGTCGCCTATGTGCCCTACACCATTCCGGGCTTTGCCCTGGCCAAGGCGGTGGCCGAAGTGTTCGACAAGCACCCCAAGGCCGAAGGGCTGATCCTGCTGCAGCATGGCATCTTCACCATGGGCGACACGGCTGAGCAGGCCTATGGCCGCATGATCGAATTCGTCACCATGGCCGAAGAGCGGCTGAAGCTGCAGCGCAAGACCATTGTCCAGGCCAAGCTGCCGTCCAATATCGCCTCGGTTCCCGAAATTGCGCCCATCCTGCGCGGCGCGGTGGCGATCGAGAAGAACGCCATGGCCGGCACTGCCAAGCGCCAGCTTCTGGACTTCCGCACCAACGAACAGATCCTGAACTATGTGAATGGCGCCGAGCTTTCGCGCTACAGCCAGGTCGGCGTCGTCACGCCCGACCACACCATCCGCACCAAGAACTGGCCGGTGATCGTGCCGGCGCCGGAGGCGGGCAAGCTGGATGAATGGAAGAAGGACGTGGAGGCGGCGGTCGCGGCTTACGTCGCGCGCTATCACCGCTATTTCGAAGTGAACAACGAAAAAAGCCCGGTGAAGAAAAAGGAGCTGGACCCGCTGCCGCGCGTGATCCTGGTGCCGGGTGTGGGCATGTTCGGGGTGGGCGGTTCGGCCAAGGATGCCGCCATCGCCGCCGACATCGCGGAGAACGCCATAGCCGTCATCACCGATGCCGAGGCGATGGGCGAATATCGCAGCATCAGCGAATACGACATGTTCGAGGTCGAATACTGGTCGCTGGAACAGGCCAAGCTGGGCAAGTCGAACGAAAAGTCGCTTGCCCGCCAGGTGGCTGTGATCACCGGCGGCGGTTCGGGCATCGGCGCCGCCACCGCGCGCGCCATGGCCAAGGAAGGCGCCGAAGTCGCGGTGCTGGACCGCGACCTGGAAGCGGCGAAAGCCGTGGCCAAGAAGATCGGCGGCAAGGCGCTTGCCGTGGAATGCGATGTCACCAACCCGCAGAATGTCCGCAAGGCGTTCGATGCCGTGGTGTCGGCCTTCGGCGGCGTGGACATTGTGGTCTCCAATGCCGGCGCGGCCTGGCAGGGCACCATCGGCCAGGTCGATGACGAAACCCTGAGGAAGTCCTTCGAACTGAATTTCTGGGCCCACCAGGCGGTGGCGCAGCAGGCCACCCGCATCATGCAGGCCCAGGGCACCTTTGGGTGCCTCTTGTTCAACACCTCGAAACAGGCGGTCAATCCGGGCAAGGACTTCGGCCCCTATGGCCTACCCAAGGCGGCGACCCTGTTCCTGGTCAAGCAGTATGCGCTGGACCATGGCAAGGACGGCATCCGTGCCAACGCTGTCAATGCCGACCGCATCCGCTCGGGCCTCTTGACCGACGACATGGTGGCGGCCCGCTCCAAGGCGCGCGGCGTGTCCGAGACCGACTACATGTCCGGCAACCTGCTCAAGCGCGAAGTGACGGCCGAAGACGTGGCCGACGCCTTCGTCTACTTGGCGACGGCGACCAAGACCACGGCGGCAGTCGTCACCGTGGACGGCGGCAATATCGAAGCCTCGATGCGCTAGATGGCTACTGTTCGCCAAGAACTTGGTGTTTTCGGGGAACAGAAGGTCGTTCAGAATTGCGCTTGTCCTAAGTGTAAGCGCAAAAAGACGCTGGTGCGATTACCTGCCAACTTTAAGTGCGCAGACGTCATCTGCGATTTTTGCGGTTACCTTGCACAGGTGAAAGCATCTTCAGTGAAGGATGTGGCTCTGATCCCGAAGACCGTGCTTGGTGCTGCATGGGGACCGCAAAAGGAGCGAATGGATGCGGCGATATATTTTCCGCTGTTTTTGGTCTTAGTTTCACCGACGAAGAAGTTTGCTATCTATTACCTTGCAGCCGATCTTCAGCCGCCAGAGCTTTTCAAAAAACGAGCGCCATTAAGCCAGAACGCGCGGCGCGCTGGCTGGCAGGGCTTTACTTATGAAACCCGTCATATCGCTGACAGGTTTGTTCGGCTGATCTAGTTGTTGAATCGGAAATGCATGACGTCGCCGTCGGCGACGACATACTCCTTGCCCTCTAACCGGAATTTGCCGGCTTCGCGCGCGCCGGCTTCGCCCTTGCCGGCGACATAATCGTCAAAGGCGATGGTTTCGGCGCGGATATAGCCCTGCTCGAAATCGGTATGGATGACGCCGGCCGCCTGCGGGCCTTTGGAGCCCTTGGTCACGGTCCAGGCGCGAGCTTCCTTGGGGCCGACGGTGAAGAAGGTCAGCAGGCCCAGCAGGTCGTAACCGGCGCGGATCAGGCGGTTCAGGCCCGGCTCTTCCAGGCCCAGCGAACCTAGGAAATCCGGGCGGTCTTCCGCCGGCATCTGGGCGATTTCTTCCTCGATCTTGGCGCTGATCACCACCGACTTGGCGCCCTGTTTCTTCGCCATCTCTTCGGCGCGTGCCGAAATGGAATTGCCGGTGGCGGCGCTGGCCTCTTCCACATTCAGCACATACAGGACCGGCTTGGCGGTCATCAGGCCCAGCTGGGAATAGGGCGCGCGTTCTTCCGGGGCCAGCTCTGCCAGGCGGGCAGGCTTGCCGTCGCGCAGCAAGGTCACGGCCTTCATCACCAGCGCGATGGCTTCCTTGGCTTCTTTCTCGCCGCCCTTGGCTTTTTTCTCCAGCGCGGGCAGGCGCTTTTCCAGGCTTTCAAGGTCGGCCAGCATCAGCTCGGTTTCCACCGTTTCCGCATCGGCGATGGGATCGATCTTGCCTTCGACATGGGTGATGTCGTCATCCTCAAAACAGCGCAGAACATGCACCACAGCGTCCACTTCGCGGATATTGGCCAGGAACTGGTTGCCCAGCCCTTCGCCCTTGGACGCGCCGCGCACCAGGCCGGCGATGTCGACAAAGGTGATGCGGGTGGGAATGATCTCCTGCGAACCGGCGATCCTGGCCAGCACCTCCAGCCGGGGATCGGGCACCGCCACATCACCGACATTGGGTTCGATGGTGCAAAACGGATAATTGGCCGCCTGCGCCGCCGCGGTCTGGGTGAGGGCGTTGAACAGGGTGGACTTACCGACATTGGGCAGGCCCACGATTCCGCATTTGAAACCCATTACTCTGCTTCTTTCTTCTTGGGAGCAGGCGGCTTGGTCAGCAGCGCCACCTTGCTCATGAAACCGGCGTCATCGTCTTTTGCCAGCAGCGGGGCTGCTTCCACCATCGCGTCCACCAGCGGCTTCAGCCAGGCAATGTCGTCCTTGCTGAAATTCTGCAGCACATGGCCGGTCACCCGTTCCTTGCCCGGATGGCCGATGCCCAGTCGTACGCGGCGGTAATCGGGGCCCAGCGCCGCGGTGATGGAGCGCAGCCCGTTCTGCCCGGCATCGCCGCCGCCGGTCTTCACTTTCAGCTTGCCGGCGGCCAGGTCGATCTCGTCATGCACCACCACCAGCGCCTCCAGCGGCAGCTTGTAGAAGCGCAAGGTGGGCGCGACGCAATCGCCCGACAGGTTCATGAAGGTCTGCGGCTTGAGCAGGTAGGTCTTGCGCCCGCCCAGCGTGCCTTCCGACAAAAGGCCGTCGAACTTGGTCTTCCAAGGGCCGAACTTGTGATGGGCGTGCAGTTCGTCCACGACAATGAATCCGGCATTGTGCCGGTTCTTCGCGTATTGCGAACCAGGATTGCCCAATCCCGCGATGAGAAGCGGCGTATCCATGCCGCCCCCTTCGGCGTTGGATTACTTCTTGGCCGGAGCGGCGGCGGGCTTGGCGCCGGCAGCGGGCTTGGCACCGGCGGCAGGGGCTGCACCGGCGGCAGGCGCAGCGGCAGCACCTTCGGCGGGCGCGGCTTCGGCGGCAGGCGCCGAGGCGGCGGCAGCAGCAGCGCGCTGCTCTTCGATCACGCTGGTGGACGCGACGATGGAGCAGATGGTGGTGTCACGGCCGCGGACAACCGGCTTGACGCCCTTGGGCAGGTCCAGGTCGGCCATGTGGATCGTGTCGTTAATGTCCAGCTTGGCGACATCGACTTCGA
>JAXMEA010000014.1:0-91663 GCA_046348525.1 Alphaproteobacteria bacterium
CTTCCTCAACGGCACCAACGCCGCGTTCGTCGAGCAGATGTACGCCGCATGGCTGGCCAACCCCGCCAGCGTCGATGAAAGCTGGCAGGCCTATTTCGCCCAGACCGGCGAACAGGGCCTGTCTCCCACCCAGCTGGGCCGCGGTCCCGCCTGGAAGCGCGATGCCAAGCCCGAATATGCCTCCGGTGACCTGATCGCCGCTCTCACGGGCCAGGAGCCGCCGGCTCCGCCCGCCAAGAAGGGTGACAAAGCGGCCAAGCCTGCCGCCGCCGCACCGGCAGGCGACTCCACCGCTGCCGCCGCCCATTCCATTCATGCCGTCCAGATGATCCGCGCCTATCGCATGATCGGTCACCTGGAAGCCGATCTCGATCCCCTGGGCATCACGCCCAGGACGCCGCAAGCGACCCTGGATCCCAAGCTTTACCAGTTTGAAGGCGCCGCGCTGGACACACCCGTCTATGTCGACGGCATCCTGGGCCTGCAGACCGCCACGCCGCGGCAGCTGCTGGAAAAGCTGCGCAGCATCTACTGCGGCCGCATCGGCTATGAATTCATGCACATCAACGATGCGGAGCAGAAGACCTGGCTGCAACGCCGCATCGAGGGCGATGCCATCAGCTTCACCCAGGAAGGCAAGAAGGCGATTCTGAACAAGCTGATCGAGGCCGAAGGCTTCGAGAAGTTCGCCGCCAACCGTTTTGTCGGTACCAAGCGTTTCGGCCTGGATGGCGGTGAAGCCACCATTCCGGCGCTGGAACAGATCATCAAGCGCGGCGGCCAGCTGGGCGTTTCGGAAATCGTTCTGGGCATGGCGCACCGCGGCCGCCTGAACGTGCTGGTCAATGTGATGGGCAAGCCCTATCGCCAGCTGTTCCATGAATTCCAGGGCGGCAGCGCCAATCCGTCCGACGTCGAAGGCTCGGGCGACGTCAAGTATCACCTGGGCGCGTCATCGGACCGCGAATTCGACGGCCACAAGGTCCATCTGTCGCTGACCCCCAATCCTTCGCACCTGGAAATCGTCAATCCGGTGGTCCTGGGCAAGGCACGCGCCAAACAGTGGCAGCTGCACGACATCGATGCGCGCACCAGCGTGCTGCCGGTACTGATCCATGGCGACGCGGCCTTTGCCGGCCAGGGCGTGGTGGCCGAATGCTTCGCCATGTCGGGCATCAAGGGCTTCCGCACCGGCGGCACCATGCATTTCGTCATCAACAACCAGATCGGCTTCACCACCGCGCCGATGTTCTCGCGTTCCTCGCCCTATTGCACCGACATCGCCCTGATGGTGCAGGCGCCGATCTTCCACGTGAACGGCGATGACCCCGAAGCGGTGGTGCATGCCACCCGCATCGCCATCGAGTTCCGCCAGAAGTTCAAGAAGGACGTGGTGCTCGACATGATCTGCTATCGCAGGTTCGGGCATAACGAGAGCGACGAGCCCAGCTTCACCCAGCCGCAGATGTACCGGGTGATCAAGGACCATGCTTCGACCCTGGCGCTCTACACCGCCAAGCTGGTGAAGGAAGGCTCGATCAGCCAGGCCGATGCCGACACGATGCAGGCCGATTTCAACAAGCGCCTGGACGACGAATTCAACGCCGCCAAGAGCCATCTGCCCAACCGTGCCGACTGGCTGGATGGCCGCTGGCAGGGCCTGGAGACCGCGCCCAAGAACAGCGACCGCCGCGGCGAGACCAGCGTCAGCGAAGACGAGCTGCGCAAGGTGGGCAAGGCGATCAGCACGCCGCCTGCGGGTGTCAACCTGCACAAGACGATTCTCCGCCAGCTGGAAGCCAAGGCGAAGATGTTCGAGACCGGCGAAGGCTTCGACTGGGCGACCTGCGAAGCGCTCGCCTTCGGCACCCTGCTCGACGAAGGCTTCTATGTCCGCCTGTCGGGACAGGATTCGCAGCGCGGCACCTTCAGCCAGCGCCATGCCGCCCTGGTCGACCAGCAGACCGAAGAACGCTATTTCCCGCTGCAGCATGTCAGCGAAGGCCAGGGCTGCTTCGAGGTGATCGACAGCCTGCTTTCGGAAGAAGCGGTGCTTGGCTTCGAATATGGCTATTCCACTGCCGAGCCCAAGGCCCTGGTGCTGTGGGAAGCCCAGTTCGGCGACTTCGCCAACGGCGCGCAGGTGGTGATGGACCAGTTCATCGCGTCCGGCGAAATGAAGTGGCTGCGCATGTCCGGCCTGACGCTGCTGTTGCCCCACGGCTATGAAGGCCAGGGTCCCGAGCACAGCTCGGCACGCCTGGAGCGTTACCTGCAGCTTTGCGCCCAGGACAATATGCAGGTCTGCGTGCCGACCACGCCGGCCAACTATTTCCACATCCTGCGCCGCCAGATGCATCGCAGCTTCCGCAAGCCGCTGATCGTGCTGACGCCCAAGTCGCTGCTGCGCCACAAGAAGTGCACCAGCTTCCTGTCGGACATGACGCCGGGCACCTCGTTCCACCGCGTGCTGCGCGACCAGGCCGAAGTCGTGCCGGGCGCCACCACCATCCAGCTGGTCCCGGACAACGAGATCAAGCGCGTGGTGCTGTGCAGCGGCAAGGTCTATTTCGACCTGATGGAAGAGCGCGAAAAGCGCGGCGAGAACCGCATCCAGATCCTGCGCATCGAACAGCTTTATCCCTTCCCGGAAAATGTGCTGGCCCAGGAACTGAACCGCTTCCCCAAGGCCGAACTGGTCTGGTGCCAGGAAGAGTTTCCAAGAATCAGGGTGCTTGACCTTCGTGAAGACCCGGCGGCATCGAGGACACCGTCGCCAAGCTGGGCGGCAAGAGCGGGGCTCGCGCTATGTCGGCCGTCCCGAATGGCGTTTCCCCCCCCCCCCCCCCCCCCCCCCCCCCGGGGGGGGGGGGGGGGGGGGGGGGGGGGGGGGGGGGGGGGGGGGGGGGGGGGGGGGGGGCCCACCGCTGCCGCCTGATGAAGCAGCATCTGGCCTGGAACTGGCGGCCTTCCTCAACGACGCCCTTACTATCCGATCCATTTCAAGGCTGAAACACATCGTCGAAATCAAAGTGCCCGCCGCCATGGGCGAGTCCGGTCACCGAAGCCAATCGGCTTCCAAGTGGTTCAAGAAGGAAGGTGATGCGGTCAAGCTACGAGCCGCTGCTGGAACTGAAACCGACAAGGTGACGGTGGAAGTGCCCTCGCCCGCCGATGGCGCCATCGAATCCATCGCCGCCCAGGCCGGCAGCAATCGTCGCCGTGGGCGCCCTCTTTGGGCGCCATCGCCGAAGGCAAGGCGGTAGCGCCGCTGGCGGCCCCCAAGGCCGCCGCACCCAAGGCCGAAGCGCCCAAGCCGGCTGCGCCTGCCCCTGCCCTTGGTTGCCAAGACCGATGTGCCCCAATGCCGTCGGCCAAGCGCATCGCCGAGGAATCCGGTATCGCCGTGTCCTCAGTTGCCGGCACCGGCAAGGATGGCCGCGTCACCAAGGGCGACATGCTGGGCGCGCTGGCCGCGCGCTCGTCGGCGCCGGCGCCCGTCGCCGCCGCGCCGTCCCCTGTTTCAAGTGGGCCGCGCCACAATGAAGCGCGCGAAGAGCGCGTGCCGATGACCCGGTTGCGCAAGACCATCGCGCTGCGCCTGAAGGAATCCCAGAATACTGCCGCCCAGCTGACCACCTTCAACGAAGTCGACATGACCGCGGTGATGGGCCTGCGCGCCACCTACAAGGACAGCTTCGAGAAGAAGCATGGCGTGAAGATGGGCTTCATGGGCTTCTTCACCAAGGCCGTGGTCGCGGCGCTGAAGGACCTGCCCAATATCAATGCCGAGATCGAAGGCGACAATATCGTCTATAAGAACTACTACGACATCGGCATCGCGGTTTCGACCGAGCGCGGCCTGGTGGTGCCGGTGGTGCGTGACGCCGACCAGTTGTCACTGGCGGGCATCGAAAAGGCCATCGGCGATTACGGCATGCGCGCGCGTGACAACAAGATCAAGCTGGAAGAGCTGCAGGGCGGCACCTTCTCGATCACCAATGGCGGGGTGTTCGGTTCGCTGATGTCGACCCCGATCCTGAATTCGCCCCAGTCGGGCATCCTGGGCATGCACAAGATCCAGCCCCGCCCCATGGCGATTGGCGACAAGATCGAGATCCGCCCCATGATGTACCTGGCCCTGTCCTACGATCATCGCATCGTGGACGGCCGCGAGGCTGTCACTTTCCTGGTGAAAGTGAAGGACGCGTTGGAAGATCCCCAGCGTCTTCTGCTGGAAGTTTAAGAAAAAGGCGCCTCCGGGCGCCTTTTTTATTCTCTGCATCTGTCGGATCGGCCAAGCTGGGATCGTCCTGTGATGGAACCTCAGCGGAGACAGCCATGGCCTATGTCGACGGTTTTATCATCGCGGTGCCCAAGTCCCGGCTGGAGGACTATATGGCGATGTCGCGCAAGTGCGAGCCGATCTGGCGGGAATTCGGCGCCACCGATTATGTGGAATGCGTCGGCGACGATGTTCCCTATGGGGAGCTCACCTCATTCCCTCGCGCCGTGCAGGCCAAGGAAGACGAAGTGGTGGTGTTTTCCTGGATCGTCTATCCGTCAAAGGAAATCCGCGACGCCTGCAACAAGAAGGCGATTGAAGACCCGCGCCTGGACGGCATGATGAAAAACATGCCCTTTGACGGCAAGCGCATGATCTATGGCGGGTTTACCCCGTTCTTGGGACTTTAGGCGACACGCTGGTCCAGCTGTTCGAGTTTGGCCAACTCCACATGGGCGCGCAGCTCGATCTGGTCGAGCACGTCCTGCAGCCTGGGATCGGCGAATGCTTCGTGGCGGCGGGTAACCGCGGCTGCCAGCTTGTTCAGGGTGGCACGGGGAATTTCGCCGGCCAGCAGGCCGTCGCGCACTGAATCCAGCAGGTCCAGAAGATGTTCGCCATGCGCCAAGGCCTTGCTGCGCCCTTGCGTGGAATCGTCCATGCCCTGGAGCATCAGGATGGAATCCAGCGCCGCGATGGGGCCGGGACCGGCCACCATCTGGGCATGCGGCTCCGCCGATCCGGACACGGAAAAGCCGGAGCTGGGCGCGCCCGATGCCGGCGCCTTGCGCTTGATGGCCGAGGTTTCGACCCGGCCGGGGCCTTTGATTTCCATGGGATTGTCCCACTGCGACACACCAGCATCCCCCTTTATGGTTAAGGAAGGGTTTCACCGTCCCGCACCGCGCCGTTTTGGTGCCCAAACCCTGGCTTTTGGCTGGCACGGGCCTTGAAGAATGCAGATCGGAATTTCAATGGAGAAGGATTGCCCGATGTATGGCGATCGCAGGACATCGTTGACGATCATGCTGCTGGTGGCGCTGCTGGTGCTGGGCGGCGTGGCTTACTGGAAAATGACGGCCAAGCCCAAGCTGGGCCCGTATGGCGCCATCGCCATGTCGGATTCATCGCTGACCTATGGCGGGGCCTGGGGTTATCCCGATCCGCTGGCCGCCTACAAGCGGTCCATCGCCGAATGCAACAAGGCCGCCGGCGGCACCGATTGCGTGGTCAAGGTCACGCTGAAGGACAATTGCGGTGCGCTGGCCATCAGCGTCGAGCGCAACGCTTCGTTCCTGGTGCAGGGACGCGACCAGGTCACCGCCACCGCCACCGCCATGGAACAATGCCAGGCGACAGGCGCCAGCGACTGTTCCATCCACGAGAACATCTGCTCTTCGAATTCGTAAAGCCTGTCTCCAACAGGATACCCACGGCTCGCGCAGTCCCTAGCTGCGCGGGCCGTTTCTTTACGCCCTGTGATAGGGGTGCCCCGCCAGGATGGTGAGGGCGCGATAGACCTGTTCGGTCAGAAGCGCGCGGGCCAGAAGATGCGGCCAGGTTTGCGGCCCAAAGGCCAGGCTGCGGCCCGCTTTCTTGCCCGGCAGGGGGGCGAGGCCGTCGGGGCCACCAATCACAAACGCCAGATCCTTGGTGCCGACATCGCGCAGGCCGCCCAGCATCTCGGCGAAATCCTCGCTCGTCATGCCCTTGCCGCGCGCATCCAGCAACACCAGGTGGGCGCCATCGGGCAGCCGCGCCGACAGGCGTTCGGCTTCATCCTTCATGCGGGCTTCGACGTCGCGGTGCCTGGAAACCGGCAATTCCTCCAGCGTTACGGCGGAGAACCCCATGTTGCGGCCCATCTTGCGGGCGCGGTCGCAGAAATCCTCGCACAGCATCCCTTCGGGAGTGCCGCGCATGTGACCGATGGCGTAAATCCAAAGACGCATGGCGCTATTTGCGCGCGCCGACCGACCACATGCCTTCCAGGTCGTAATAGTCGCGCACTTCGGGGCGGAACAGGTGCACGATCACATCGCCGGCATCGACCAGCACCCAGTCGCCCTGCCCCTGGCCGCTGACTGGGCGGGTGCCGTAGCCGCCCTCCTTCAGCTTGCGCGCCAGGTGTTCGGCCATCGCCGCGACATGGCGCGAAGAACGCCCGGACGCAATCACCGCGGCATCGCACAGAGCCGAGCGGCCCTCCAGGTCGATGGTGACGATATTCTCGGCCTTGTCGTCATCCAGCGACGCCAGGATTCGCTTCAACAGATCGCTTTGCGGCGCGGCCGCTGCAACCTTTTTTGGCGCGGGCTTTTTGGCAGCGGGTTTGCTGGTTTTCTTGGCCGGCTTCTTTACGGCTTTTTTGGCCGGAGATTTCTTTGCGGCCTTCGCCTTGGTTTTGGGCTGGGCTTTGGCAGCGGGCTTCTTCTTGGCTTTCAGGGGAACGGTCCTTTGGGTCAGTGGGGCAGGTTTAGCATGGCCTCGGCGGCGGCACCAAGGGCCCCGGCGCGCAGCGCGGTCGAGCTTTCACGGGACCGCGGGCCATCCAGCACCACAAGCGAAGGCGCCGGTCCCAGCGTGCGGGCCACGCCCAGCCGCCGCGCCAGCGCGGCATGCAGCGAGGACAGCACGGAACCTGGACGGCGCACCACGGCGATCGGGAGATTGGCCGCGATGTCCCGCCAGCGGCGCCAGTGCGAAAATTGTTCCAGATTGTCGCTGCCCATCAGCCAGACGAACGTGACGTTTGGGAAACGGCGTTTCAAAGCCGTGACACTGTCGATGGTGTAGCGGGTTCCCAGCTGCCGCTCGATGCCGGTGACCAGGATATGCCTGTCGCGCACCAGAAGGCGGGCCCGGTTCAACCGCATCGCCAACGCACCAGGCGGAGCTTTCAGCGGGTTGCCCGGCGACACCAGCCACCAGACATAATCCAGCTTCAGGGCCTTGCGCGCGATGTCGCTGACATAGAGATGGCCGCCATGCGCCGGATCGAAACTGCCGCCCAGCAGGCCGATGCGCAAACCGTCACAGACCGGACCGGGCGGCTTGACCCAACTCAAGGGCGCGCCATCACGGGCGTGTTTGCCCGTTGCCACGCACCACATATTTAAAGGTGGTGAGCTGCTCGGCGCCGACGGGACCCCGCGCATGCATCTTGCCGGTGCCGATGCCGATTTCCGCGCCCATGCCAAACTCGCCGCCATCGGCGAACTGGGTGGAGGCGTTCCACAGCACGATGGCGCTGTCGACGCTGTTCATGAAGCTTTCGGCTGCCGCCTGGTCTTCGGTCACGATGGAGTCAGTGTGATGGGAGCCGTAATGCTCGATATGCTGGATGGCCTGTTCCAGCCCGTCCACCACTCGCACCGCGATGATGGCGTCCAGATATTCGGTCTTCCAGTCTTCTTCCGTGGCAGGCTTGGCAGTGGGATAGACCGCGCGGACAGCATCGTCGCCGCGGATTTCGCAGCCGGCCTTGGCCAGGTCTTCGAGGATCGGCAGGCCGTGGCTTTTCAGCACGGCGCGGTCCAGCAACAGGGTTTCGGCGGCGCCGCAGATGGATGTGCGGCGCATCTTGGCGTTCAGCGCAATGCTGCGGGATTTCTCCAGTTCAGCTTTTGCATGGATATAGACATGGCAAAGCCCTTCCAGATGGGCCAGCACGGGTACGCGCGCTTCATTGATGACGCGGCCCGTGAGGCCTTTGCCGCCACGGGGAACAATGAGATCCACAGTGCCGCCCAGCCCTTCCAGCATCATGCCGACGGCGGCGCGGTCGGTGGACTTTACCACCTGGATCGCGGTCTCAGGCAGGCCTGCGGCCTTCAGCCCTTCGGCCATGGCGGCCTGGATGGCGAGCGAGGAGCGGATAGAGTCCGAGCCACCGCGCAGGATGGCGACATTGCCGGATTTCAAGGCCAGGGCACCGGCATCCGCCGTCACATTGGGACGCGATTCATAAATGATGCCGATCACGCCGATGGGCGTGGCAACACGGGCGATATCCAGGCCGTTGGGCCGCGACCAGCGCGCCAATTCGCGCCCGACCGGATCGGCCAGCCTGGCGACGGTTTCGATCCCCGCCGCCATGGCTTCGATGCGGGCATCGTTCAGCATCAAGCGATCGACCATGGGCGCAGCCATGCCCACGGCCTTGGCCGCTTCGATATCGCCCTTATTGGCCTCCAGGATTTCAGCAGCGCGGGAACGGATGGCCGCGGCGCCGACCAGCAATGCCTTGGTCTTGGCGTCGTCCCCGGCCTCGCGCATGGCGCGGGCGGCATCGCGGGCGGCAGCGCCCACGGACATCATCTCGGCGGCAAGCGCGTCGGAAGAATTATGAACCGTCATGCCCATTACCCGTCAGAATAAGGTCGTCGCGGTGGATCATCTCGTCCCGGCCACGATAGCCCAAAATGGCCTCGATTTCGACCGTACGTTTGCCCGCGATCCGCTCTGCGTCCGACGCATTATAGGCCGCCAGACCGCGTGCAACCTCGCGGCCGTCGCGGTCTTTCACCACCACCGCATCGCCGCGCTCGAAGCGGCCATCGATCTGGCGGATACCGGCGGGAAGCAGGCTCTTGCCGTCTTTCAGGGCGCGCACCGCGCCCTCGTCGATCACCAGCGCGCCTTCGGGGCGAAGCACGCCCGCGATCCAGCGCTTCCTGGCGGCGGCCGGAGTAAGGCTGGCACGGAAAATGGTGTGCTTGGCGCCGTTCTGTATGGCGGACAGGGGATGAAGGCTTTCACCCTTGGCCAGGATCACGTCGCACCCCGCGCCCATCGCGATCTTGGCGGCGATCAGCTTGGAGGTCATGCCGCCCCGGCCAAAGCCGGAAATGGAACCGCCTGCCATGGCTTCGATCTCGGGCGTGATCGCCGTGACTTCGGGAATATGCTTGGCATTGGGATCGATGCCGGGATTGGCGGTGTAGAGGCCATCGACATCTGACAACAACACCAGCCGGTCGGCGCCGATCATGGAAGCGACGCGCGCGCCCAGGCGGTCATTGTCGCCGAATTTGATCTCCGCCGTGGCGACCGTGTCGTTTTCATTGATGACGGGCACTGCGCCCAGGTCGATCAGGGTGCCCAGGGTAGCGCGGGCATTGAGATAGCGGCGGCGTTCTTCGGTATCGCCAAAAGTCAGCAGCACCTGGGCCGCCACGATGCCGCGCGTGGCCAGCATATCGGCATAGGCTTCGGCCAGCCGTACCTGCCCTGCCGCCGCGGCCGCCTGGCTTTCTTCCAGCCTGAGTTCGCCGGCGGGCAATTTCAGCAAGCGCCGGCCCAGCGCGATGGAGCCGGACGACACCAACACCGCCGCCACGCCCTGCTTCTTCAGCGCAGCCACGTCATCGCACAGCGACGACAGCCATTCGCGGCGCAGCTCACCCCTGGCGCCGTCCACCAAAAGCGCGGAACCGACCTTCACAACGGCCAGTTTGGCGCCGGAAAAAATATCGCTCATCGCTTGCCCGCCTTCCTGGCGCGCTTGGCGGTGCGGCTGAGCTTTTTGGGCTTGGCCTTGGCCCGGCCGACAGGCCTGGTGGACTTGGCCTTGGCGGGCTTCGTCTTGGGCTTGACCTTCTCCTCGGCCAGCTTCGCTTTGGCTGCCTTGGACTTGGCCAGGCGCAGCCCTTCCCGGGAGCTGGTCCTTTTCTTGGCGGCTTTGGCGTTAACGGGCACAGGCTGCTTGGGTTCTTCCAACACGCGCGTCTTGGCAACCACCGGGGCGTTGTAGTTCACACTCTGGCGCTCGGCGCGGGTACGAGGCGCGCGCGCAGGCCGCGCATAATCGCGCGCCTCGGCTTTCATGGTGCGGCGCTTGTTGATCTCCTGCGCCATGGCGCGCAGCACGGTGTTGATGCCGGCACCGCTGACACCGGAAATCACATGCACCTTGTGGCCGCAGGCCTTCTCCAGCGCGGCCTTTTTCTTCGCCAAATCCTTTTCGGGAATGGCATCGACCTTGTTCAGGGCCACGATCTCGGGCTTGTCTTCCAGACCGTTGCCATAGGCTTCCAGCTCGGCGCGGATGGTCTTGTAGGTTTTACCCACCGCATCGCCCGTGCCATCGACCAAATGCAGGATCGAGGCGCAGCGCTCGGCATGGCCCAGGAAGCGGTCGCCCAGGCCGACGCCTTCATGGGCGCCTTCGATCAAGCCGGGCAAATCGGCCAGCACGAAATCGGTTTCGTCGATTTTCACTACGCCAAGCTGGGGCTCCAGCGTGGTGAAGGGATAATCGGCAATCTTGGGCCGCGCCGCCGATACGCGGGACAGGAAGGTCGACTTGCCCGCATTGGGCATGCCTATCAGCCCCGCATCGGCGATCAATTTCAGTTTCAGGATGAAGATGCGCTCTTCGGCCGGCTGGCCGGGCAGCGCGAATTCCGGCGCCTGGTTGGTCGAGCTCTTGAAATGGTAATTGCCGAAGCCGCCATTGCCGCCTTTCAGCAGCCGGTAGCGCATGCCGGGCGTTGCCATGTCGACGATCAGCGTCTCGCCGTCATCTTCATAGATCTCGGTTCCAACCGGCACCTTCATGATGGCGTCATCGCCATTGGCGCCGGTCATCACCTTGCCCTTGCCGCCCTCGCCGCTCTTGGCCTTCACATGCTGCTGGAATCGGTAGTCGATCAGGGTGTTGAGATTCTCCACCGCCTCGGCGATCACATCGCCGCCGCGGCCGCCGTCGCCGCCATAGGGTCCGCCATATTCGATGAACTTCTCGCGCCGAAAGGCGATGCAGCCGTTGCCACCGGCTCCGGACTGGGCATACACCTTTGCGACGTCGAGAAAGCGCATCTAACCCTCTTTATGCGGCCTGTTTTCGCAGGAATTCGGCCCGCGTCAACAGCATGTCATGGCACAGGACTTCCATGCCCCGGGCACGGCAATCCCGCATGTTCGAGCCATTATGGCGCGCCCCCAGCTTGGCCAGGACATGGCCCGAAGCAGGGTTGTCGTAGAACCAGCCGGCATGGACGGTTTCGCAGCCCAGCGCCTCGAAGGCATAGGTCACCAGGCGGTAGGCGGCCTCGGTGGCATAGCCCTGCCCCCAGAACGGCTTGCCCAGCCAGTAGCCAAACTCGTCGCTGCCATGCAGGCCCGCCATGCCCATGAACAGACCGTCGCTCTTGCGCTGGATCACGAAGCGATGCTCGTCCGCCATGGCGATGAAGGCTTCCGCATCCCCCTCGCTATAGGGATGGGGCACGCGGCTGGTCATGCGCGCCACATCATAATCGCTGAGCCACACCGTCATGCTCTGGATATCCCTTGGGCCAGGCGGCCGCAGGATCAGTCTTTCCGTCTCCAAGGTGCACATGTCATTCCCCGCTCGTTCCTTTCACGCGCGAGGAATAAAAAAGGGAGATGGCGGACCATCTCCCTCGCACATAACGGGCCGCCAATTTCTTGGCGGCCTATGTCTTCAGCCGCCTATTCTGCCGCGATCTTCACAGCCGGGTTCGCGGCCGCAGTCACGGACACGAAGGTACGGCGCTTGTAACCGGTCTTGAACGAGACCTGGCCGTCGCGAAGCGCGAACAGGGTATGGTCCTTGCCCATGCCGACGCCTTCGCCGGCATAGAACTTGGTGCCGCGCTGGCGCACGATCACATTGCCGCCCATGACGGATTCACCGCCGAACAGCTTGACGCCGAGCATCTTCGGGTTGGAGTCGCGACCGTTGCGCGACGAACCGCCTGCCTTTTTGTGTGCCATACGACTAGTCCTTTAACCGGCGGTGATGCCCAGCACCTTCACGGTCGTGAAGTGCTGGCGGTGGCCACGCTTGCGGTGGGTGTTCTTGCGGCGCTTCTTCTTGAAAGCGACGACTTTTTCGCCCTGGCCGTGTTCGACGATCTCGCACTGGACCGAGGCGCCCTTGACCAGCGGCGCGCCGATCTTGGGGCTGTCGCCGCCCAGCATCAGCACTTCCAGGTCGAGCTTGGCGCCAACGTCACCAGCAAGGCTTTCCACCTTCAGGACGCTGTCCTTGGCCACTTTATACTGTTTTCCGCCAGTGCGGACGACCGCGTACATGGTCTAAACCTTTGAAATTAATTGTTTTTCCAGAAGAGCGAGTCTTCCGAAGAGCGGCGGAATATACGCATCGGCGCTTTGCGGTCAAGGACCGGTTTTTGCGGGCTTTTTCAGCTGCCCCATCACCGCCCCCAAGGCCAGGGCCGCCCCCACCGCCAAGGCCGCCCATTTGGCGTGGGACAGGGTGGCCGACAGGCTGGCCAGGGCGTCGGTGGCGCCCGCCAGGATCATGAACAGTTGCAGGGCATTTTCACCCGCATCCAGCAGCGCGCCCGCGATGGGGACAGCCGCCAGGGTGGTGAGCAGGCGGCGCAGGCGCCCGGGACGCGGTGCAAAGGCCTCGCGCGCCAGGATGCCGGAATAGAAAAACGCCGCCGCATAGAGAGGCATCAGGAGGTAATCCAGCCCCAGGTCGAATCCGGCCCGCACCGCAAAACTGGCGCGGCGCCAGGACCAGAAGGCCATGCGGTATTCCGCGGCGCTGGAATAGGACTGCAGGTCGGCAGTGCCGACGCCTGAAGCGGCCTTCAGCTGCAGGTCCAGCGCCAACAGCACCGCAAAGACGGCGATCGCCGCGATACCGCAGATGGCCCAGCGGCGGACCAGCATTTGTTTGGTGATGCGCATGACGGTCCTGAAATATGCTAATTCCATCCTATGCGAAGTGCGCCCCCCAGAACAGTTGGTGACATTCTCTACAATTTCCACTGGGTGATCCCGGGAGAAGCGGCGCGCGCCATGCAGGACTGGGCCGGCGGGCTGGAGCCGTTCCTGAAACGCCGCGGCATCCGCGCCATCATCAATCTGCGCGGCCGCAACGACGATCTGTCCTGGTGGCAAAAGGAAACCGCCATCGCGCGGCGCGCCGGCATTGCGCACCTGGACGCCATGCTGGATTCGCGCAAGCTGCCGACGCGGCAGATGCTGGTGCGGCTGATAGAATGTTTCGATGAGGCGCCGCGCCCCTTCATGGTGAAATGCTCCGGCGGCCAGGATCGCGCCAGCTTTGCCGCCGCTTTGTATGTGGTCCACCAGGGCGGCTGGAACGCCATGCCGGCGGCGATGCAGCAGTTTTCGCGGTTTCCCTATCTGCATTTTCCCAAGACGCATCAGCGCTGGCTGAAAGTCTTCCTGGAATTCGCGCGCACGGATGCGAACGGGGCGTCTCTGGCGGCCTGGATCTGCCAAAGCTACACGCCGGAAAAGCTGAAAGCCTGGCTGGACAGTCACGGTCTTGCGAACGGCTATTCCGCAATCTTCACCACACCGACACGCTCGCCTTGGCAATTATGAAGCTTGTAGTCGCGCCGGATGTGTTCCTGTGGCGCGAATATTTTTCTCTTCCGCAACAGAAGCAGCTGCTGGACGAGGTGCTGGCGCAGCTGGAACAGGCGCCGCTCTACAAGCCGGTGATGCCGGGTACCGGCAAAGCCTTCTCGGTCGAGGAGAGCAATTTGGGCGCCCTGGGCTGGGTGTCGGACAAGGCGGGCTATCGCTACCAGCCCACCCACCCGGTGACCGGCAAACCCTGGCCGGCAATCCCCGACTCCCTGTTGGCGCTATGGGCCAGCATCAATGACGCGCCACCGCCGGAGTGCTGCCTGGTGAACCTGTACCGGGCCGGCGCCAAGATGGGCCTGCACCAGGACCGGGACGAAAGGGATACCAGCGCGGCGGTGATCGGGGTGTCGCTCGGGGATGAGGCCCTGTTCCGCATCGGGGGACCCATACGTGGCGGCAAGACCATCTCGGTCCTGCTGGCGTCCGGGGACGTGATCGCCTTTGGGGGTGCCGCCAGGCTCGCCTATCACGGCATCGACCGGATCAAGCCGGGAACCTCGCGGCTGCTGCCGGGGGGCGGGCGGCTCAGCCTGACGCTCCGCAGGGTCCGGGCTTAAAAAAAGGCCCCCGGCCGGGGGGCCGGGGGCTAAATGCGCTTTGAATAGCGCGCAGGCAGGCCGGGAGGGGATGACCGGCGAGCCCAGCGAAGACGGGGGCTGGAAGCGAGCGGGGGGCAGTGCCAACAGCCCAAGGCCGTCTTCGAGGAGTAAACTATGCAGGAATACAACAGGTTTCAAGAAAATTCGGACAACTGACAATTTTATAATGACAGTGCTATTTCTGTCATATCAGTTTTTGGCCAAATCACCCGGTTTTTGAAGGGTAGGCGGTCGGCGGGGCCACACTTATCCCAAGCCCCAAAGGACCTAGCCCCAGGACTCTTTCATCCCCTGGCGCTTGCCGATAGCGGCGGCCGGGGCGGGAATCTCCAGCATCGGCGCGCCCAGGAATTTACCCTGGCCATGATGGAAGCCCATCTCGCGCGCGGCTTTCGCCATCGCTTCGCTTTCGATCCATTCGGCGATGGTGGTGACGCCCATTTCGCCGCACAGCTTGGCCAGGCCGGCCAGCAGGGCGTCGTCGCGCTTGGAGCTGCCGATCTTCTGGATCATGGCGCCATCGAATTTCACAAAGTCCACCTGGAAGGCGTGCAGGTAATTGACCGAGGCAGCGCCGGCGCCGAAATCGTCCAGCCCCACGCGATAGCCCATCTGGCGCAGCGCCTGGATCGCCTTACCGGCGCTTTCCAGATCGGCAATGGCGGCTGTCTCGGTGATTTCGATCAAGGTGCGAGGCGCCAGCTTGCGGCGCTTGGCCAGCATGGCCGCCAGCATGCCGAAACTGGCGGGGGATGCGATGGTGGCGCCTGAGACATTGAAGGCGACATGGGCGTGCGGCTGTTGTTCGATCAGACCCAGCACCTTGTTGGCCACCGCCAGGTCGAACGCGTTGGCGATGCCCAGCGCCTCGATGAACTTGACCGTTTCGCCGGTGCCTTCGGGATTGGTGAAGCGCGCCAGCGCTTCGTAATGTGAAACCTTGCCATTGGCCAAATCACTGATCGGCTGATAGGCGATCTCGAACGCCCCCTCGCCCACCGTACGGGTCATTTCCGCCAGTCGCAGCTGGGTCTCGTCCATCATGCCGGTAAAGGCGTCTGCGATATCGGCGCCCGAATCCAGCTTGCCCTTCTGGGCAAAGCGGTCGATCACATAGCGCAGCGACAACAGGCGCTGTTCGGCGCTGAGGCTTGCCCCCTGAAGGCCGATGCGGGTTTCGCTCATCTTGGGCGGAACCAGGCCTTTGGCCTTGATCGCATCGGACAGCTTGCCGACCAGGTCCAGCTTGCCACGCGTGGCCGGCGCCAGGGCGCCGAAACTGGTTTCAGACAGGCGGCCCGTGCTGCTGGCGCCTGCCGTCTGCAGGCTGTCGCCGATGCGCTGCATCAATTCATCGGCGCCGTCCGGTGACAGCTGGGCGCACAGTTCGGGCAGGCCCGGGACATTGACCAGGGTCAGCGATTGCTTGGCGTCGGCTTTTTCGGCGGCCGCCAGGAAACCATCCCGCGACGCCAGGCCGGTCCTGGGATCGATCTCGGCAGAAGGCGCGCGCGAACCGGGGCGCGCCAGGGTGCAGGAAATATGGGCGCCATTGTCGGGCAGGCGGAACATGGCCAGGTTGGCTTCCGCGCCTGTCGCCAAGGTCAGCTTGAAGGGACCGGCGCGGTCGCCATTCTTGAGCGCCTTGGTGAAAGTGGCGAACTTGATGCCTTCGGATGGCTTGAACAGCTTGCCCGCAGGCTTTCCCACCAGCTTGTCGCCCGATTCCTTCACCAAGTCATTGGCGGCGCCGGCGGCAAACAGGATCGTGCCCTGCGCGTCCATCTCGAACAGGAAGTCCGCATTGGCGAAGGCAAAGCCCAGAAGACGGGCAGGATTCGGCATGACAACCCCAGGAGGAAGCTGGGGCGAAAGTGACAGGAACTTATTAGGATGCTGTAAACGAATGGCCTTAGAGGGACGCGCCAAAGCCCGCAAAAATGGCGCGGGACAGGGAATCCTGGGCGAATTGCCACTCCGGATGCCATTGCACCCCAAGCAGGAAGCCCTTGGCGCCGGGCATGGAGACCGCCTCGATCTGTCCGTCGGGCGCGCTCGCATCGATGGCCAGGCCGGGGGCCAGCCGGTCGATGCCCTGGTGATGCAGGGAATTGACCATGGCCTGTGTCAGGCCGGAAAGCCGCGCCAGCAGGCTGTCCGGCGTGATGGCGATGGCATGCGAGGGACCATATTCGATATCCAGCGGGACATCGCGCGGCTCGCGGTGATCCAGCCGGCCGGGAATTTCATGCACATGCTGGTGCAGGCTGCCGCCCAGCGCGACATTCAGTTCCTGGAAGCCGCGGCAGATGGCCAGCAGCGGTTTGCCATGGGTGATGGCGGCGCGCAGCAATGGCAGGGTGGTGGCATCGCGCATTTCGTCCAGCTGCGTGCCGGGCCGGGCGGCGGCGCCATAATGCGATGGCGCGACATTGGAGGGCGAGCCGGTGAACAAAAGACCGTCCACCGCATCCAGCACGCCGGCGGCATCCAGCGGCGTATCTGTGGACGGGATCAGCAGCGGCAGCGCACCCGCGCCCTCCCGAATGGCGATGATGTATTCGTCATTGGCCTGATGCACCGGCATGTCGCCGGATATGCGGCGATCACAGACGATGCCGACGCTTTTCACCGGTTGGTGCTGGAATTGACGCTGGCCTGGCGCGGCGCCTTGGTGGGCACGGCGAAGATCGCCGGATCCAGGGTGGCGCCAACCTGCAGGTTGCGCAGCGCCACGGTGGTGTTGCCGCCCTGGGCGTCCTTCACAGTCCATTGCCGCAGTTCGATGGCAGGCGCGGAGAAGACCAGGGTGATGTTGGAATTGTTGCGGTTGGTGGTGGTGCGGGCGCGCACGATGATGGCGCCCTCCTGCTGGGTCACGCCCATCACCGCCCTGTTGCGCGCCAGGTCGACGGTGTCGTTCAGCAGCAGGCCCAGCGGGGTATCCGACAAATCGTAATTGTCGATGGTGTTGAGCTTGGAATTCTTGACATAAACCCGGCCGCCGGTGGCGGTGATGGAGACCGGACTGGGCGGGCGGTATTCGAAACGGATCTGGCCGGGCTTCTGGATGGCGACTTCACCCTGGTCGACGCCACCCTGCGGCCCGATCTGGACAAAGCCGGCGCGCAGGGAATGGATGCTGTTGAGATAGGCGCTGATCTTGTCGAGATCGGCCTTTTCCTGATCGCTAAAGGCCTGGTAGAGGCGCTGTGGCGCCTGCTGGCCCGCACCGCCCAGAAGGGCGATGGAGCACACAGCGACAAGAGCGAGGGTAAAACGGCGCATCGTCAAAGCTCACACGGCAAAGATGGAGGTATTGAGGCCATTTGCGGCTGAATGAGGGGCAAGATAGATTCCGCGTCCGAATAAGCAACCCCCGGATTTTTCGCAGATTTCATGTCCGATTCCCTTACCCATATCGCCGTGCTGGGCGCCGGCGCCTGGGGCACCGCCCTGGCTTTGGCCGCCCATGCCGCCGGGCGCCAGGCGACCCTGTGGGTGCGCGAAGAAGATGTGCTGGCCGATATCCGCGCCGGGCGCGGCAACCGCTTTTTGCCGGGCGTGGCGCTGCCGGACGGCATGGCGATCACCGGCGATCTGGTACAGGCGGCCAAGGCCGATGCGCTGTTGCTGGTGGTGCCGGCCCAGGTGCTGCATGCGTTTGCCGACACGCTGAAGCCGCATCTGCGCGCCGGCACGCCGCTGGTGATCTGCGCCAAGGGCATCGAGAAAGGCAGCGGCAAGCTGGTGACCGAAGTCGCCGCGCAGGCTCTGCCGGATGCGGCGCTGGCCATCCTGTCGGGTCCCAGCTTTGCGCGCGATGTCGCCAGGGGCCTTCCCACCGCCGTCACCATCGCGGCCAAGGGCGAACTGGCGGGCAAGCTACAGACGGCACTGAGCGGGCCTGTGTTCCGCCCCTATGCCAGCGACGACCTGACCGGGGTGGCGCTGGGCGGCGCGGCCAAGAATGTCTATGCCATCGCCTGCGGCGTGGTCGAGGGCATGGGGCTGGGCGAAAATGCCCGCGCAGCGCTGTTGGCGCGCAGCTTCGCCGAGCTGTCCCGGCTGGGCGAAGCCTTGGGTGCCAGGCGTGAAACCTTGATGGGCCTGTCGGGGCTGGGCGACCTGGTGCTCACTGCCACCAGCAAGTCGTCGCGCAATTTTTCGTATGGCGTGGCGCTGGGCGAAGGCACAAAGCCTGCGGGCGCGCTGGCCGAAGGCGTGGACACCGCGCCGGCGCTGGTGGCGCGCGCCAAGGCGGTGGGCGTGGAGATGCCCATCGCAGAGGCGATGGCCGATCTGCTGAGCGGGGCGCTGCCGCTGGGTGAAGCCATGCTGCGGTTGATGAGCCGCCCCCTCAAGACCGAAAAATAAGAAAGCGGAAGCGATGGCCTACTGGCTGTTCAAGAGCGAGCCCGAGACCTGGTCCTGGGAGATGCAGAAGAAAAAAGGCGCCAAGGGTGAGCCCTGGAGCGGCGTGCGCAACCACACCGCCAAGCAGAACATGATGAAGATGAAGAAGGGCGATCTGGGCTTCTTCTATCATTCCGGCGAAGAAAAGGCCGTGGTCGGCATCGTGGAAGTGACCGGCGAATACCGCCCCGACCCCACCGACGAGAAAGGCCAGTTCGGCCTGGTGATCGTCCAGGCCGTGAAGGATGTGCCCAAGCCTGTCACCCTGGCCGGCTGCAAGGCCAATCCCAAATTGGCCGAGATGTCGCTGGTCAACAGCTTCCGCCTGTCGGTGCAGCCGGTGACGGCCGCCGAATGGAAGGAAGTGTGCAGAATGGGTGGCGTGAAGTAGCTACTTCGCGAACTTGGCGGCGAAGAAGTCGCCCTTGTTCCAGCTGGGGCGCGGCCCATCGGCCAGCTCGCGCGTGATCGCGAAGTTCAGCCGCGCGAACTTGGCGCCCACGTCATAACGGATCGGCTGGGACAGGTCGTCGCTGGGCTTGTGATAGTTGGTGCGCATGAAGAACAGGGTCGCTTCCTTGCCGCCATTGGCGAAGCCGGTGGCCAGGAACACCGCCGGGATGCCCTGTTCGACAAAGCGGTAGTGGTCGGAGCGAGTGAAGATGCCTTCATCCGGTTCGGGGTCGGGCGACAGCGCGATATTCATGGTGGCGGCGGCGCGCTTGACCGATGGCCCGATGCTGGAGCGATCGGCGCCGAACGCCGTCACATCGGTGAAGTCGTAAGTGAGGATCGGCATGTCCAGGTCGACATCGGCGACGATTGCCGCTTTGGGGACGGTGGGATTGCGCGCGAAATAGTCGGCGCCGATCAGGCCCTTCTCCTCGGCGGTATCGACCAGGAACAGCAGGGAGCGTTTGGGCGCCTTGCCGCGAAACAGCCGCGCCACTTCCAGGGTGGTGGCCACACCCGAAGCGTTGTCCAGGGCGCCATTGTTGATGCTATCGCCCTTCACCGGCGGCGTGATGCCGATATGGTCCAGATGGGCGGACAGCACCACATATTCATTCTTCAATTTGGGATCGCTGCCGGGCAGCACGCCCACGATATTCTCGCTTTCGCTGGTCTTGATTTCGGTGTGCATTTCCACCTTCAGCGACAGCGGCAGCGCGAAACCCTTGATGGCGCCGTCCTTTGTCTCGGCGGCGTCCAGGATGGCGTTGGTCTTGTCGCCCAGCAGCTTGGAGGCGCCCGCCACACTGACAAAGGCCAGCGATGGCAGCGGCACCGGCACGAAGGGCTTGCCGTCCGCATGGCGCCAGGTCATGCCCCAGCTTTTGTACTGCCGCGCGATGTTGGCGAAGGGATAGAGCTTTTCACCAGTGCGGGTGCCGATGGAGACAAATCCCACCGCGCCGCGCTGCAGCGCCGCTTTCAGCTTGGTACGCCCGTTGCGATAGTAGGCGCGTTCCTCGGTCTGCAGGAACCGGGGCGCACCCGACAGCGCCACCACGATCTTGCCCTTCACATCCAGGCCTTTGTAATCGTCGCGGCCATGTTCGGGCGCCACCAGGCCATAACCCACGAACACCAGCGGCGCGCTTACCGACAGGTTTTCCGCCATCGGCGTATCGCCGGTGAGATAATCCTTGCCGAAAACCAGCGGGATGGCGCGGCCATCCGCGCCGGTCAGCGCAACCTTGCCTTCATCGCGCGGGCGCCAGGCCACCAGCGGGACATGCTGGAAGTAAGACCCCGTGTCGCCCTTCTTGTCTCCTTGGGGCACCAGCCCGATCTTCTTCATCTGGTCGGCGACATAGTTGGCCGCCATGTCGTATTCGGGCGTACCGGCCTCGCGGCCTTTCAACCGGTCGCTGGCCAGGAAGGCCATGTCGGCCTTGATGTTGGCGGCGGAGTCGGAAGACGGCTGCGCCGCGACCGGCCCCAGCAAGACCACAAATGCCAGCAAAATCCGGGACGTTTTCATCGCCACTCCGAAATTACAGGTATCGCCGCAGGAGCAAAGTATAGGGCGAAAATCCCGCCCCTTCATAGGAGCGGATGGCCCGGCTGTTATGCGCCAGCACGCCGACCATCAGAAGCTTGTGGCCGCGGGCTTTCGACCAACCTTCGCAGGCTGTCATCAAGGCACGGCCCACGCCTTTGCCGCGCGCATCGGGGATCACGAACAGTTCGGCCAGGAAGCCGTGGCGGCGTTCCGGCTCCTTGATGAAAAGCTGGCCGTGTTCTTCATAGGCAAAGGCCCAGCCCAGCGGGCGATCACCGTCCTCGGCGATGAACATGGCGCCATGCTTTTCGGCGCATTTGTGCTGGACGTCGCGCCAATGGTCGGCGGCGAAATCGGGATCGCGGCGGCGGTCGGATTCGAAACCGGCCTCGTAATCCTGCAGGCCGATGATGAAGGACAGGATCGCCGGCTCGTCGGCCGGCAGCTTTGCTTCGCGCAGGTTAATGGTCGAGCGCCTTGACGATTTCTTCGGTCATCTTCTTGGCGTCGGCGAACAGCATCATGGTGTTGTCGCGGAAGAACAGTTCGTTCTCCACGCCGGCATAGCCGGCGCCCATGCCACGCTTGATGAAGAGGACGGTCTTGGCCTTTTCCACGTCCAGCACCGGCATGCCGAAGATCGGCGACTTGGGATCGGTCTTGGCGCTGGGATTGGTGACGTCGTTGGCGCCGATCACATAAGCCACGTCGGCCTGGGCGAACTGGCTGTTGATGTCTTCCAGCTCGAACACTTCGTCATACGGCACATTGGCTTCCGCCAGCAGTACGTTCATGTGGCCGGGCATGCGGCCCGCCACCGGATGAATGGCATAGCTGACCTTGACGCCTTCGGCCTTCAACTTGTCGGCCATTTCGCGCAGCGCATGCTGGGCCTGGGCCACCGCCATGCCGTAGCCGGGCACGATGATGACGCTGGAGGCGTTCTTCATGATGAAGGCGGCATCGTCCGAAGAGCCCTGTTTCACCGGGCGGTTTTCCACCGCGCCGCCAGCCGCAGCCGCCCCCGCATCGCCGCCGAAGCCGCCGGCGATGACGCTGACGAAGCTGCGGTTCATGCCCTTGCACATGATGTAGGACAGGATGGCGCCCGAAGAACCCACCAGCGCGCCGGTGATGATCAGGGCGGTATTCTCAAGCGTGAAGCCGATGCCGGCCGCCGCCCAGCCCGAATAGGAGTTCAGCATCGACACCACGACGGGCATGTCGGCGCCGCCGATGGGAATGATCAGGGTAATGCCGAAAACGAAGGACAGGCCCGTGATCGCCCAGAAGGTCCATTCCTGCTGGTCCATCACGAAATAGACGATCAGGCCGATGATGCCGGCGAACAGCGCCAGGTTCAGCAGATGGCGGGCCGGCAGCAGGATCGGCGCGCCCTTCATGTTGCCATTCAGCTTGGCGAAAGCGATGACGGAACCGGCAAAGGTGATGATACCGATGGCGACGCCCAGGCTCATTTCCACCAGGCTCTGGGTGCGGATGGCGCCGACCGAACCGATGCCGAACGCGTCAGGCGAATAGAAGGCCGCCGCAGCGGTCAGCACCGCGGCCAGGCCGACCAGGGAGTGGAACGCCGCGACCAGCTGGGGCATCGCGGTCATGGCGATGCGCTTGGCCATGATGGCGCCGATACCGCCGCCCACAGCCAGGCCGCCGACGATCAGGCCGATGGTGACCGGATCGCTGACCCCGGCCACCCACAAGGTGGTGCCGATGGCCAGCGCCATGCCCAGCATGCCGTTGCGGTTGCCCGCCTGGCTGGTGGCGGGAGAGGACAGGCCTTTGAGCGCCAGGATGAAGAAGACGCCCGAAGCCAGATAAAGAAGTGCGGCGATATCGGCGGTCATCTTACTTCGCCTTCTTCTTGTACATCGCCAGCATGCGGGCGGTGACCAGGAAGCCGCCGAAGATGTTCACCGACGCCATGGCCAGCGCTGCGACGCCCAGCCCCTTGGACAGCCAGGACGCGTCCGAGATCACCGGCACCGCGCAAGCCACCAGCGCGCCCACCACGATCACCGAGGAGATGGCGTTGGTCACCGCCATCAGCGGGGTGTGCAGCGCAGGCGTCACGCCCCACACCACGAAATAACCCACGAAGATCGCCAGCACGAAGATGGACAGGCGAAACACGAAAGGATCGATCATTTCCATTTGCAGCCCCCGCCGTATGCCTAGCTTCTTGCCACCGGCGCGCCGTCCTTGGTGACGGCGGAGCCTTTTACGATTTCGTCGTTCCAGTCCAGGTTCAGTGCGCCCGTCTTCTTGTCCACAATCAGGGACAGGAAGTTGAACAGGTTGCGGGCATAGAGGGACGAGGCGTCCACCGCCAGCGCGCCCGGCAGATTGGTCGGGCCCATGATGGTGACGCCATGCACCTCCACCACTTCATCGGGCTTTGAGAGCGGGGTGTTGCCGCCCGCGCCGGCCGCCAGGTCCACGATCACCGAACCCGGCTTCATGGTCTTGATCATGTCCTCGGTCACCAGGATCGGCGCCTTGCGGCCGGGGATCAGGGCGGTGGTGATGACGATGTCCTGCTTCTTGATCGTTTCAGCCGTCAGCGCCGCCTGCTTGGCCTGGTATTCGGCGCTCATCGGCTTGGCGTAGCCGGCGGCGGTCTGGGCGTTCTTGAATTCCTCGTCCATCACCGCGACGAAGGTGCCGCCCAGGGACTCAACCTGCTCCTTGGTGGCGGGACGCACGTCGGTGGCGCTGACGATGGCGCCCATGCGCTTGGCGGTGGCGATAGCCTGAAGACCGGCAACACCGACACCCATGATCAGCACGCGCGCCGGCGCGATGGTGCCCGCCGCGGTCATCATCATGGGCATGGCGCGGCCGAAGGTGGCGGCGGCGTCCACTACTGCCTTGTAACCGGCCAGGTTTGCCTGGCTCGACAGCACGTCCATCGACTGGGCGCGGGAAATGCGCGGCAAAAATTCCATCGCGAACGCGGTGACACCCGCCGCCGCCAGGGCATTGATATTGTCCTGCTCGGTATGGGGCGACAGAAGGGCGGCGAGAACCGCGCCCTTCTTGAGATTGGCGATCTCCGGTCCCTGGGGTCCGCGCACCATCAGGACGATATCGGCGTCCCGCACGGTGGAAGCGGCATCGGGTGCGATGGTCGCCCCCGCGGCCTGATAGTCGGCGTCGGCGATCTTGGCGCCGGCGCCGGCTCCCGCCTGGACCACCAGGTCCAGTCCCAGGCCCTTGAGCTTTTTGACGGATTCCGGGGTCGCGGCCACGCGCGTCTCACCGGGGCGGGTTTCCTTCGGGATCGCGACGCGCATGAGAGACCTTCCGGCCTAACCGTGGGTGCGGAACAGGGCGAGGAAGACCATGATGAGCATGACAAAACCAAAGGTCCACTTGGACCCGGTCAGAAAGCCAGCATAGGCCTTCTTGTGCGCGGTGATGTCCATGGATCCGGGCTGATAATCGGATTCGTGCGCCATAAGGCCCCCATTTATGCTGCAAAAGTGGGCGGACTATAGCAAACGCGTGCGCTGCGGCAACTTGGTTTATTAAGCCTTTCCCGCAAGGGGTTTGGCCGGATTGCCGCGGCGATCCGGTCCGGAATCAGCCCGATTCATGTTTGATTAAGCACCGAAAATGCGGCCCTTCCTGTACCGCAAAGGAACAGGCTTAAACGCCACATTTACCTGTGCCGCTGCATCCTCGCGTCTCATTTTGAGAGGCGTATGTCATGGCGCAGACCATTCTTGTGGTGGATGACGATCCGGTGCAGCGGCGTTTGCTGGAAACGGCGATCACCCGCAGCGGCATGAATGTCGTGACCGCGCCCGGCGGCCAGCCCGCGCTGGACCTGATCAACGGCCCGCGCGGCGAACAAATCACCCTGATGATGCTGGACCTGGTGATGCCCGACATGGGCGGCCTGGATGTGCTGGCCAAGCTGCGCCCCACCAATCCCGATTTGCCCGTCATCGTGCTGACCGCCAAGGGCGGCATCGACAGCGCCGTGGAAGCCATGCGCGCGGGCGCCAACGACTTCCTGGTCAAGCCGGCCAGCCCCGAACGCATCGCTGTGTCCATCCGCAACCAGCTGAAGATCGGCACCCTGTCGGGCGAAGTGAAGCAGCTGAAGAAGAAGCAGGACAACAAGCTGACTTTCGACGACCTGATCGCCGGTTCGCCGGAAATGAAACAGGTCTTCCGTCTGGGCGCGCGTGCCGCCCAGTCCGACATTCCCGTCCTGATTGAAGGCGAATCGGGCGCCGGCAAGGAATTGATCGCCCGCGCCATCCAGGGCACCTCCGCCCGCTCGGGCAAACCGTTCGTGACCGTGAACTGCGGCGCGATCCCCGAGAACCTGATCGAATCCATCCTGTTCGGCCATGAGAAAGGCTCGTTCACGGGCGCCAGCGACAAGCACCTGGGCAAGTTCCAGGAAGCGGATGGCGGCACCCTGTTCCTGGATGAAATCGGCGAGCTGCGCCTGGACATGCAGGTCAAGCTGCTGCGCGCCTTGCAGGAAGGCGAAGTCGATCCGGTCGGCTCCAAGCGCCCGGTCAAGGTGGATGTGCGCATCGTCGCCGCCACCAACCGGGATCTCGGCCAGATGGCCCGCGAAGGCAGTTTCCGCGAAGACCTGTATTATCGCCTGAACGTGTTCCCCGTGCTGGTGCCCGCCTTGCGCGACCGCACCGGCGACATCGCGCCGTTGGCGCGTCACTTCATCGAGCGCTTCGCGGCGGAAGAAAACAAGGCGGTATCGGGCCTGACCACCCAGGCCAGCCAGCTCCTGGAACGCTTCAACTGGCCGGGCAATGTCCGCCAGCTGGAAAACACCATCTTCCGCGCCGTCGTGCTGTGCGATGGCCAGCTGCTGGATGTGTGCGACTTCCCGCAGATCGCCGCGGCAATGGGTGTGGACACGGTTGTGCGCCAGAACGCCCAGGCCCCGGTGGCGGGCGGCCACAGCGCCCCCGCCCTGCCCGCTGCGTCGGCCTATGCGCTGAACACCACGGACACGTCGGGCCACATCCGCAAGTTCGAGGAAATGGAATCGGAAATCATCCGCATGGCCATCGCCCGTTATGACGGCCACATGTCGGAAGTGGCCCGCCGTTTGGGCATCGGCCGCTCCACCCTGTACCGCAAGCTCAAGGAGTTCGGCCTGGAGCCGGAACTGCAGAACGAGCCCATGGCCCGCGTGGCGCAGGATGACGGCACACCCATGGAAGATACGGTACGCAAGACTGCCTGATTCAACCGCCTCTATCGTGCTTAAAAAAGGCCCCTGTTTCGCAGCAGGGGCCTTTTGTTTTGGGTGCCATCGCGGCTTTCTGATGTGGGCAGCACGCCCAGAGCGAGGAACGCCGGCGCGAAGGATCTGCGCTGCTAGCGCATGTCCATGGCGGTGAGATAGAGGTCAAGCATCGCTTCCTGTTCCTGGAAGTCAGCCTTATCCAATTTCCGCATGCGGATCACCTGGCGCATGATCTTGGTGTCGAAACCGGTGCCCTTAGCTTCGCTATAGACCTCCTTGATGTCCGCGCTCAACGCAGCGCGCTCTTCCTCCAGCCGCTCGATGCGGTTGATGAAGGATTTCAGCTGGTCTTTGGCAAAGCCGGTTTTGGCCATTTCGGGAACTCGGATTTTGAAGAGGGCGGACCCTACATCGCCGCCGCAAAGCGATGCAACGCGAATATCATCCCGCCCTGTGCATATCGGCCAACGCCGCATCGATGACGGGCTTCAGGCGCAGCGCAAAGTCTTGTGCTTTCCCGTCATCGGCAATCAAATCCTGCCGTATCTCGATCAGCACATGCGGCAAGCCGCGCCTTGTGCCGTGCTGGTTCAATGTGTCGCCCTCCAGCGCGCCGGTATAGGGCTCGTTGTCGCCGACGGTAAAACCGGCCTGTTCCAGCCGCGCCATCAGGGGTGCGGACAGGCGTGTGTCCTGGTCATACAGCACGCCGACTTCCCATTTGCGCGGCACTTTTTTCCAGCTGGGCGTGAAGCTGTGCATCGAGATCACCACCGCACCGGCGCTCATGCGGTCCAGTTCGCGCGTGATGGCGGCATGATAGGGCGCGTGGTACGCCGCGATGCGCCGCGCGACCTCCGCGGCATCGGCGTCGCGGTTGCCCGGAATGATGCTGCCGTCCGACAATTTCATCACGATGGTGGGATCGTCGGCGCCCCGGTTGAGGTCGATCAGGAGCCGCGACCAGCGCCCCAGCAAGGCCGGCGCATCCCAGGCCGCGGCCAGGGCGCGCGTCACCTGCGCCGCCCCGATGTCATAGGCGATGTGGGTCTGGAAAAGCGCAGGGTCCAGCCCCAGCGAACCGAGCTCCTCCGGCAGGGCGTTGGAGGCATGGTCGCACAGCAGCAGGAGGCCGCTTTTCGTCCCAGAAATGGCCTCAAAGGCGTTTTCCGTCATGCGGGTGAGGTATAAGGTCCTGAATCAAAGACTGCCAGAAAGTTTCGCGTGCGCCGCACCGTCCTTGCCCTTGCTGTCCTGCCCCTGCTGGCCCTGCCGGCCCAGGCTGCGTTCAAGCTGTGCAACAAGACCGGCCTGGCGGTGAAAAGCGCCATCGGCCGCTTTGACGGCACCAACTGGACATCCGAAGGCTGGTGGACCATCGAGCCCAAAAGCTGTGCCGCCCTTCTGACCGGGCCGTTGCAGGGGCGCTTCTATTATCTGTATGCCACCGATGGCGGCGCCGGCATATGGGAAGGCAAGACCAATTTCTGCATCGCCCCGGACAAGCGCTTCAAGTCGGTGGGCCGCAGCGCCTGTGCCAAGCGCGGTTTCGACAAGCGCGGCTTCTTTGAAGTGGATACGGGCAAGAAGCCCGACTGGACACAAACGCTTTCCAATTAAGGGTTCCCATGCGCCGCCGCAGAAAAACAAAAATCCTGGCCACATTGGGCCCGGCCTCCAACACGATGGAGAAGATGCGCGCGCTGTTCGAAGCGGGTGTCGACGTCTTCCGCATCAACATGAGCCATACCAGTCACGAAATGCTGGCCAAGATGGTGGGCGACCTGCGCGCCCTGGGCGACGAGATGGGCCGCCCCATCGGCATCCTGTGCGACCTGCAGGGCCCCAAGATACGGCTGGGCAAGCTGACCGGCGGCCCGCGCATGCTGAAGGAAGATGAGCGCATCAAGCTGATCCTGGGCGAGACCAGCGACAAGCCGGAAGACATCCCGATCCCGCATCCGGAAATCTTCCAGGCAATCAAACAAAAGCATGCGCTTTTGATCGACGACGGCAAGGTGCGGCTGCGCCTGCTGCGCAAGGCCGACACATTTGCCGAAGCGGTGGTGGAAGTGGCGGGTGAGATCAAGGACCGCAAGGGCGTGAACATGCCCGACACGCTGCTCCCCATGTCGGCCATGACGCCCAAGGACCGTGCCGACTTGGATGCGGCGCTGGAACTTGGGGTGGACTGGATCGCGCTGAGCTTCGTGCAGCGGCCCGAGGACGTGGCCGAGCTGAAGAAAATCGTGGCCGGCCGCGCCGGCGTGCTGGCCAAGATCGAAAAACCCAAGGCGCTGGCGTCCCTGCACGGCATTCTGGAGCTGGCAGATGCGCTGATGGTGGCGCGCGGCGATCTGGGCGTGGAAATGCCGCTGGAACGGGTGCCGGGCCTGCAAAAGCAGATTACGCGCGCCGCGCGCAAGGCCGGCAAGCCCGTGGTGGTGGCCACCCAGATGCTGGAATCCATGATCAATTCGCCCATGCCGACCCGCGCCGAAGTGTCGGACGTGGCCACGGCGGTGTTCGACGGCGCCGATGCGGTGATGCTGTCGGCGGAATCGGCGAGCGGTTCCTATCCGGTCGAAGCGGTGCAGACCATGGACCGTATCGCTTGTTCGATCGAGGATGACGAGCTGTATCACTCCATCATCGAGGCCCAGCGCGGCACACCGGAAAAGACCACGCCCGACGCCATCATGGCGGCGGTGCATGAAGTGACCCAGACCATCGAGGCGCGCGCCATCGTCTGCGGGACCAAGTCCGGCATCACCGCGCTGCGCGCGGCGCGCGAACGCTCATCGGCGCCCATCATCGCGCCCACCCCGTCGCTGGAAACGGCGCGGCGCTTGGCGCTCGTCTGGGGTGTTCACAGCGTCACCACCGAAGACATTCGCGATTTCGACGACATGGTGAAACGCGCCAGCCAGATCGCCCGGCAGGAGGGATTTGCCCAGGCGGGCGAGCGCATCGTCATCACCGCCGGCGTGCCGCTTGGCACCACCGGCGCCACCAACATGCTGCGCGTGGCGTTCGTCGAGGATGAAAAGTAGCTAGCTGGTCAGCTCGCAGCTGGGCATCTTGAAATCATCGCCGACGCGCTGGGGCGTGTAGAGGAATTTCTGGCTCAGGCTGAGATACTTCTGCATCTTGGCGCTGTGTGCCAGCATCTTGTAGAGGTCGGTGCGCGGCCAGAACTGACCGTTTACGCTTTCCACATTCAGGGTGAGAATGTCGCCCTTCAGCGACCAGCGTCCGTCCTGGACGGTATCGTCGCGCGGCTTGCCCTTGATGCAGACGCGATACTCGCCGCGCCAGCTGCCATCGGCGCGCATGCGGTCGATATACATGGCGGACTTGTCGCCGGGCTGGCCGTTCCCGAACCAGGTGCCGATCATATATGAGGGCGCAGCCGCTGCGGGAGCCGCCGTCAACAGAAAGGCGGCCAGCAACCAGCGCATGCTCAGATATCCCGGCCCTCGACGCTGGTAGTCAGTTCGCGCACCTTGTGGGTGGCGCCTTCCAGCTGCGGGTCCAGTTCCAGCGCCCGGCGGTACAGCTTCAGCGCGCCGGCCTTGTCGCCATAGTCCTGCAGCATGTCGCCCAGCTCGCTCAGCGCATTGAAGTGGCGGGGATTGAGCAGCACCACTTTCTGCAGGCTGACCAGCGCGGCGGTGTCGTCACCCTCGGCCTGTTCGATGCCGGCGCGGGCGTGCCAGCCTTCCGCATAATTGGGCGCGATGGCTGTCACCGCCTCCAGCAGCTTGCGCGCGGTCTTGTTGTCGGCGCCTGCCAGGGCGGCGTTGGCGCGGGTCATCAGCAGGTCGATACTGGGGCTGCCCGAGGCACGGAACATCGCGATCAGCTTCTGTTCGATGGGATGGGCGTCTTCGGGCCGTTCTGCCTTTTTCAGCTGGGCGAAAAGCTGTTCCTGGCTTTCCACCTTGGGCGCGGCCGCAGGCGGCGCGGCGAACGCCGAACCAGCGATCAACAACAGGGACAGGACAAGCGCGGGGCGCATGCCGCCAGCTTAATGCGGCTTTTGCGGCAATTCCAGATTGCGCCCCGGATGGCCGTTAAAAGAAAGCCAGATCTGGGACACCCGCCGTCGCCCGAGCTGGCCGTCGTCGCTTTCGCAGGTCCACTGACCTGCTCACGCCTTGGTTTTCAACCAAGGCGCCGCTCCTCCGCCTTCGGCCCAATCCAGCAGTTCCGCCAGGTGCAGGATGGGCTGCAAGCGGCCCTGGCCCGCCGCCAGGTGCTGCAAACAGCCGATATTGCCGCTGACCAGCACGTCCGGCTCGGCGGCGGCGATATTGCCCAGCTTGCGGGCGCGCAGCTGCCCCGACAGTTCCGGCTGCAGGATGGAATAGGTGCCGGCCGAGCCGCAGCAGATATGGCTTTCGGCAAACGGGGTGACAATGAAACCGGCGGCTTCCAGCATCGCCTCGCCCGTGCCGTTCAGCTTCAGGCTGTTCTGAAGCGAGCAGGCGGGATGATAGGCGACGCGCAGGGCGCGCGGCGGGGTCGCGGTCATGGGCGTGCACAGTTCGGCGAAGTCGCGCGCGGCGGCGGCAAATTTGGCGGCGCGCGGTTCCCACACCGGATCGCCGGCAAACTGGTGCGCGTAATCCTTGAGCTGTGACGAACAGCCGGTGGCGGTGATCAGCACGCCATCATACTGGCCCTGTTCGAAGGCGATGATCGCTTTCTTGGCCCATTCCTGGGAGTCATGTTCGCGGCCCATGTGATGGGGCAGCGCACCGCAGCAGCCGGCGCCCTCCAGCGCCACCAGCTCGATGCCGCGCCGTGCCAGCACCCGGCCCACCGCCGCATCAATCTGCGGCGCCAGCGCGCCCTGCACGCAGCCGGGCATGATGGCGATGCGCTGCTTGACGACAGCGGGCCTGGGGAAATGCGTCGGCTCCGGCCCCTGCGGCTTGGCCGAAAGACCGATGCGCGCCATGGCGCCCAGCCGGCCCGGCATCAGCATCACGACCGGCGCGCCAATCTTGGTCAGCAGCAGACCGATCCGCACCAGTGCCGGGCGGGTCATCACCTTGGCGATCATCCAGCGCAGCAGCCGGTCGCCCAGCGGGCGCCGGTAATGATCCTGGATATGGGCGCGGGCCTGGTCCACCAGCCGCTGGTAATTGACGCTGGAAGGGCACGCCGTCTTGCAGTTAAGGCAGGACAGGCAGCGATCGATGTGATGCACCTGCTCCTTGGTCGGTGCGCCGCCCTTTTCCAGCATGTCCTTCATCAGGATGATGCGGCCGCGCGGGCTGTCGCGTTCGTCACCCAACATCACATAGGTGGGACAGGTGGCCGTGCAGATGCCGCAATGGACACAGGAGCGCACCGCACGGGCGGCAGGGCCGACCTGGGGATCGGCAAGCTGCTGGGCGGTGAAATTGAACCTCATGCGAGCCGCCCGGGATTAAAAAGGGACAAGGGATCGAACGCCGCCTTCACGGCGCGGTTGACCTGCGCCAACGCCTTGGGCTGCGGCGCATAAAGTCCCAGCGCGGCGCGGGCGTCCGTGCCGGCCCGCAGCAGCATGGCCTGGCCTTTCACCGATGCGGCGATGGCGCGGACGCGCGCGGCATCATGGGCGGGCGCCGCCGCCCAGATCACCCCGCCGGCCCAGTCGCCCAGCCAATGTTCAACGTTCAGTTCCCGGACCACGCGCGGCGCGTCCGACGGCGCCACCAGGATGCGCCAGACATGGCCGGAAAGATCGGCGAATTTCTCGCCATTGCCGATGGCGGCGAAAGGATCATGATCGATTCGCACGGCGGCGTTGCCCAGCAAGCCATGCGCCATGGCGAGTTTTTCTTCCAGGGGCTGTGAAGCACCTTCCAGCCGGATCAGCGCCGCGCCCTGTCCCACACCTGCCATCATCGCACCGGGCAGATAGGCCAGCCCCGCCGGTTCCAGCGCGCTGTGCGCGATCTTGCGCAGGGCGGCGAAGCCCACGTCCGGTGTCACATCGGACAGCGACAGAACGGCAAAGAATTGCGGGCGGGGATAAACGCGGAAGGTCAGTTCGGTCAGTACCGAAAGCGTGCCGTAAGCGCCGCATACCAGCTTGGGCAGATCAAAACCGGTGACGTTCTTCACCACCTTGGCGCCGCCACGAAAGGTCTCGCCCAGGCCATTCACGGCGCGGAACGCCAGAAGCGAGTCACGCGCCCCGCCATGGCGCAGACGGCCCGAGCCAGACGCATCGGCCGAAGCCGCCCCGCCCAAAGTAGCCACACCATTGGAGCCCAGCAGCTGGGACCAGTCTGCGGGATCAAAGCCCAGGCGCTGGTTCTTTTCGCCCAGCACGGCGGCGATCTCGGTCAGCGGCGTCGCCGGCGCAGCGGTGACGATCAGTTCGGCCGGTTCATACTTGATGATGCCCGACAGGCCCGAGACATCCAGCACCGGCAGATTGCCGATCGGCTTGCCGACGCTGCGGCGGGTGCCGCCGGCCACGATCTCGAACGGGCTTTTGCCTTCGCGCGCGGTGCGCACGAAATCGGCCACTTGCGTTTCGCTGGAAACCTTTTCCATCAGTAGCGCGGCAGATGCGGATGCGGCAGCTGGGCGCCATGGACATGGATATGTCCCTGCTCCACACAGGCTGACAGCATCGGGAAAACCTTGCCGGGGTTGAACAATCCGCCGACGTCGAACGCACATTTCACCCGGCCCTGCAGCGCCAGTTCTTCCGGCGTGAATTGGTCCGTCATCAAATCGCGCTTTTCGATGCCCACGCCATGTTCGCCCGACAGCACGCCGCCGACCTTGACGCACAGGCGCAAGATATCCGCGCCGAATTCCTCGGCCTTTTCGAATTCGCCCGGCTTCATGATGTCGAAAATGATCAGGGGATGCAGGTTGCCGTCGCCGGCATGGAAGACGTTGCAGAAGCCCAGGCCGTAATGGTCCGACAGCTTGGCCATTTCATCGAGCACATAAGGCAGCGCATGGCGCGGGATGGTGCCGTCCATGCAGATCATGTCGGGCGCCAGCTTGCCCATGGCGGCGAAGGCGGCCTTGCGGCCCGACCAGATGCGGGCACGCTGCTTCTCGTCGGTGGCTTCCACCGTCTTGCCGCCATTTTCGGCGACGATCGCGGTGACGCGGGAAATGGCGTGGGCGACATCGGCCTCCACGCCATCGGCATCGATGATCAGGATGGCTTCGGCGCCCTTGGGATAGCCGGGCTGATTGTAGCTTTCGATGGCTTCGGCGGCGCGGCCGTCCATGAATTCCATCGCGGCCGGCACCACGCCATCGGCGATGATGGCGGCGACGCAGGCGCCCGCTTCACTGACCGTGTCGAAGCTGGCCATCAGGGTGCGAGTGACCGGCGGCTTGCGCAGGATCTTCACCACCACTTCGACCACCACGCCAAGCAAACCTTCGGAGCCCGTCACCAGGCCCATGATATCCAGTCCGCCCTGGGCGCCGCACTTGCCGCCAAGCGTCACGATCTCGCCGCCCGGCAGCACCATGGTGACGCCCAGCAGGTTGTTGGTGGTCAGGCCATATTTCAGGCAATGCAGCCCGCCGGAATTTTCCGCCACATTGCCGCCGATGGAACAGGCGACCTGGCTGGAGGGATCAGGCGCGTAATAAAAGCCGTTGGCTTCCACCGCCTTGGTGATGTTCAGGTTGGTGACGCCGGGCTCGACGGTGACGCAGGCGTTTTCGTAATCGATTTCCAAGATGCGCTTCATGCGCCCCATGCCGATCAGGATGCCATCTTCGCGCGGCAGCGCCCCGCCCGACAGCGAAGTGCCCGAGCCGCGCGGCACAATGGGCACGCCTTCAGCCTGGGCAAACTTCAAGATCTCGCTGACCTGCTCGCGATTGGACGGCAGCACGCAGACCAGAGGCGTCTGGTGATAGGCGCTCAGGGCGTCGGAATCGAAGGTGGCCAGGCCCGACTCATCGGCCACAACGCCATCGGGCACGATGGCGCGCAGCGCCTCGACGATTTCGGCGCGGCGGGCGACAATTTTGGGATCGGTGGGCGGAAGAAGCATGCGCCCGCAGTATCGCTTAACCCTGGCGGGCTTTGAACCGCGGATTCTTCTTATTGATCACGTAAACGCGACCCTTGCGGCGGATGACGCGGCAGTCCTTGTCACGCTTCTTGAGCGACCGGAGGGAGTTGCGAACCTTCATGACCTTACTGCCTTTGGGCCTTTTTCGACCGTTTTTTCGGCCAAAAGGCCGTGCTTGCGCGAGAGGCGCGGAAACTATGCAAGCGACCTACCCCTGTCAACCCGCGAAATAGGGGCAAAAAAGGCGGTTTTCCGCCAAAAATTGCCGCAAATGGGTGTAGCCTGTGGGTATGACACGCCATACGCGCCCCTTCACCGGCCTGCAGCGGCTGGCCGCCCTGTGCGGCACCCTTGTCGCGGTGGCCTGCGCCACCACCGCGCCCAAGCCCACCCCGCCTGTCCCGCCGGCCCGGTCCATCCCGATCGCCCCCCTGCCCCAGCGGCCGACCTCCGGCGATGCCAGGTTCGACGCCTTCCTGGACGCGGCCCGCATCACCGCCCTGGGCCAGGGCATCACCGCACAGACCTTCGACAGCGCCACCGCGGGCCTGCGGCCCGTTCCCAGCATCGCAAACTCCAACGCCAACCAGCCGGAATTCTCCAAGCCGGTCTGGGCGTACCTGGACTCGGCGGTGTCGGCGCGGCGGATCAAGGACGCCCAGGTGATGCTGGCGCGATACGGCAATGTGCTGGACGGAATCGAATCCGCCAGTGGGGTCCCGAAGGAAATCCTGGTCGCTGTCTGGGGCATGGAGACCGACTATGGCGCCGACAATGGCAGCATGAACCTGTTCGCGGCGCTGGCGACCCTGGCCTATGACGGGCCGCGCGCCGATTATGCCCGGCCGGAATTCTTCGCCGCGCTGAAGATCTACCAGGACCAGCATTATCCCTTGAGCGAAATGACCGCGAGCTGGGCCGGCGCATTCGGCCAGACCCAGTTCACGCCGACGACGTTCCTGAAATATGCCGTGGATGGCGATGGCGACGGCCAGATCGACTTGTGGCGCTCAGCGCCTGATGCGCTGGCTTCGGCGTCGCGCCTGCTGTCCGGCCAGGGATGGCAGAAGGGACAGCCCTGGGGCTTTGAAGTGAAATTGCCGGCCGGTTTCGCCTATGAAGATGCCGACGCCGAGACGCAGAAGCCGATCAGCGAATGGCGCACACGCGGCGTCAGGCGGATCGACGGGACGGCCTTGCCCCGCGACGGCGGCAATGCGGCGATCTACCTGCCGGCCGGGGCGCGTGGCCCGGCCTTCATGCTGTTCCCCAACTTCAACGTCATCCTGAAATACAACAATGCCGCCAGCTATGCCCTGGCAGTAGGCTTGCTGGCGGACCGCATGGCCGGGGGCATGCCAGTGAAGCATGCCTGGCCGCGCGAGGAACGCCCCCTGTCGCGCAATGAACGCATCAGCTTCCAGGCCGATCTCAACAAGGCCGGGTATGACTGCGGCACGCCCGATGGCGTATTGGGCCGAAAGACCCGCGCCGCCTTGCGCCAATATCAGAAGGCGCGTGGATTGCCGGCCGACGGTTTTCCCACCGCGTCCTTGCTGGAGCTGTTGGAAAAGGCCTAGCGGATTTTCTTGAAGCGCACCTGGCTGGTGTCGCTGCGGCCATCGGCGTCCACCACCGTCACCCGCGCCAAGCCTTCGCCTTGCGGCGTGTAAAGCGCCGGCGCGAAACGGTCGAAGCTGCCCAGGGGCGCGCCATTCACCAGCCAGGTCAGGGGCGCGCGGCCGCCTTCGGCTTTTAACTGCAGCGCCGCGTCTTTGGCCTTGGCGTCCGGCAGCGGCACCACCGCGCCATTGGGCGGGAAGGCGATGGCGGGCGGCGGCAGTTCGGCCACCTGGACCTGCGGCGCCGGCGTGGATTCGCGGCGAAAGGTGCGCAGGTTGGGCGGCAGCTCATCAGTGCTGCGCACCAGCAGGGCACCGGCCGGCACCTGTGGTGCAGGCCGCTTGTCAGCGGGCAACAGGCCGAACATCTTCAGCAGCACCGGCGCGCCCGCTTCGCGGCCGATATGACCGGGACGTGGCGTACCGTCGGCGCGGCCCACCCACACCGCCACGGTATAGTCATTGGAAAAGCCAACCGACCAGGCATCGCGGAAGCCATAGGAGGTGCCGGTCTTGAAACCGATGGTGCGCTTTTTCAAAAGCCCCTGCCCCATTGCCCAGCCATCGGGCAGGTTCACGCCGTCCAGGATTTCGCGCAGGTACCAGGCCGCCACGGGCCCGAACAGCCGGTGCCTGGGCGCATCCGGCACACCATCGATGAAGCGCAATCCTTGCGCCGTGCCGCCTTCGGCAATCCCGGCATAGAGCATGGCGATGTCGGACAGCGAGATGCCAAGCCCGCCCAGCGCCACCGGCAAGCTGGGCGCATCACGGGTCGGAAACGCCAGATGCGCGCCGGCATTCTGCAGGCTGAGCGTGAAGGTCAGCGGGCCGACACGGTCCAGAACCGTCACCGCCGGAATGTTCAGCGACATCTGCAAGGCGTCGCGCGCCGTCACCGAGCCCTGGAACGAACCATCGAAATCGCGGGGCGCATAATCGCCGAACAGGGTCGGCGCGTCCTCCATCCGGCTGGCGGGATGCAGGATCAAATTGTCGAAGGCCAGGCCATAAATGAAAGGCTTGAGCGCCGAACCGGGCGAGCGGCTGCGCGAGGCCAGGTCCACCTGTCCCGACTTGCCCCAGTAATCGGTGCCGCCGATATAGGCCACCACATTGCGGCTGGCGTTCTCCACCACCACGATGCTGATGTCGGCGCCATCGTCGAAATAGGAGCGTTCCTGTTTGGCCAACCGCTCGGCGGCGCCCTGGATGCCGGCATCAAGTGTCGTGACGATGCGCGGCGACTTGTTCTTCAGGACAAGGCGCTGCGCCAGATGCGGTGCGCCCATCGGCATCGGCTGGCGGGCAAACGGCACGCCTTCCTTCATGGCGGTGGCGGCATCGCCGGCGCTGACCACGCCTTCCTCCACCATGCGGCGCAGCACCTTATCGCGCCCGGCCAGGGCGCGTTTGGCGTGACGGTCGGGGCGCTGTTTCACCGGCGACTGGGGCAATGCCACCAGCAGCGCGCTTTCGGCGAGATCCAGCGAACCCGGTTCCTTGCCGAAATAGGACAGCGAAGCGGCGCGCACCCCTTCCAGGTTGCCGCCCATCGGCGCCAGGGTCAGGTACAGGGACAGGATCTCATCCTTGGAGTAGCGCTCTTCTAGCTGGGCCGCGCGCACCATCTGGATCAGCTTGCCGCCGATGCCATGGCCATGCGGCTCAAGCAGCCGCGCCACTTGCATGGTCAGTGTCGAACCGCCCGACACGATGTGGCCCGCATGCACGAACTGGAAGGCGGCGCGCGCCATGGCGGGCGGATCCACGCCCCAATGCCGGTCGAAGCGCTTGTCTTCGTAGGCCTTCAGCATGGCCAGGTATCGCGGCCCTACCTGGTCCGGCGTGGTCCGGATACGCCAGGCGCCATCGCTGCTGAGGAAGGCGCGCAGCAGGCTGCCGTCCTTGGCCGTCACTTCCGGCGACAGGGTATTGGCCCGCGTCATGTTTGGCGGCAACACCAGGTCGGCCAGGGTCACCAGCCCGACAAGTGCCGCGGCGATGCGCAGCCTGGCCAACCAGCGCGGCGTCGTTTGATTCATTGGGCGATGTTCAATTCGCTCATGGAGGTGCGCGCCCGGATGGCGGGGGCATACATGTCTTCGGCCCAGGCGGCGGGAAGCGCGAAATGACCCACCGACACGGCGCGCGCGATGTAGGCGACATGGAAGCTTGGGGTTGGTTCCGGACCCTTGCGGTTCACCGGGCGATAGCGGGTGCCGATGTCGAAGGCGGCGACAAACCGGTCGTCGCGCGCATCCTGCATGCTGGCCTCGGTCAGGGCGCCGACAAAGGGATAGGCCTTGGCATCATCGCCCTTCAGGGGTTGCTCGATCTCAAGCCCTGCGGGCAGCAGGTCGATCACGCCCATCTGGTGATAGACATCGCTGGGCATCTGGCCGCTGATCACCACGATCACCCGGTCGTTCAGGTGCAGCGAAGAGACATCGGCGGGCGAGCCCGACATGGTCCAGATGCTCTTGCTGAGGGTGAAGCCATCCGCTGTGGCCGGTAGCGCCGCATTGGGCGTGCCGCTCACGGCGGTGGAACGCCACACCCCCGCATCGCCCTTGTTGGCGATGGTGATGCCTGCATCCAGCTGCGCCAGGGTGGGCGCCAGCCGCACCGCGCCATCGCGCGGCACCGCGGGCGCGCCATTGACGGTGATGTTCAGCGGCAGCTTCTGGCGGGTCAGCGCATAGGCGGCGCGCAGCATCCAGCCTTTTTCCTGGGTCGTGGTGTCCTGGATTTTGGTGTTCACCGCTTTCACCTTGTCCAAGAGCTGCGGCACCAGGTCAGCCTTGCCGCTTTCCGCCGCCAGCGCGATGGCGCCCGACAGGTCGCGCAGCAGTGAGGCGTAATAGTCATGCGCATAGGTGGCCGGATCGGCACCGACCAGGATGTCGCGCGCCCGGCGGAAGCCATATTCCGCGCGGCTGCGGTCGCCCGTCATGGACGCGGCCGCGCCGGTCAGCGCCGCCGCCATGCCCGACTTCATCGCGCCCACCTTGGTATCGCTGAAATAGCGCAGGTCCGAAACATTGGCCTGGCTGTTGGCGGCCAGCACATAGAAGGCATAAGCGCGGGTGAGATCGTCGCTGCCGGCGGAGGTGCCGTTGGTCTTCAGCCAATTGGCGCCGCGCTTCATCGCGTCATTGGGCACGACAAAGCCCCTGGCCTTGGCCTGGAACAGGAAGTCCATGGCATAGACGCTGAGGAAATTGTCGGCGTCGCTGCCCGGTCCCCACATGCCGAAATTGCCGGCATAATTCTGCATGTCCAGCACCTGGTCCACCGCCTGCTGGATGCGCCCGCGCAAGGCGTTGTCGCGTGGCAAGCCGGCCAGGCCGGCGACATCGTTGAACAGCAGCAGCGGCTGGGCGCGGCTGGTGGTCTGCTCGATGCAGCCATAGGGATACTTGTCCAGCCACTTCAAAAGGCCCGCGACATTGTTATAGCCATGCGCCGCGGAGACGCTGACCGTGGCATTGGCGGTCGATCCGACCAGATCGGAGATCACGCTGCGGTTCGCCACATAGGTCCCGCCCGCTGGCAGAGGCAGTTCTTCTTCCCGCGCCACATCAAGCTGTGCGGCCCGCACCTGGATCGGCCAGCCGTGCGTGACATGGAAACCGTTGGGACCTTTCACATCCAGGGTGATGCCCGCGATACCAAGTCCGGCGCCGCGGAGCTGCACCGGCACCAGAGCGCGCTGGCCGCGCCTCAAATTCTGGTTCACCACCGTCTGGGCACCATTGGCCAACGACACCGGACCGCGGGTCTGGATGGTGGCGACATAATTGCCGGGTCCGCCCTCGATATTATCCAGGTTCAGTGCGGCGCCGATGCTGTCGCCAGGTGACAGGAAACGCGGCAACACCAGATCGGCGACCACCGGATCGCGCACGATCAGCATGCGGTCGGCATGACCGACTTTATTGCCGCTCCACGCCACCGCCATCAGCCGCAGCGAGCCGTTAAAGTCGGGCACATCCAGGGTGATGTTGGCGACGCCGCCAGACCCCACCTTCACCAGTCCGCTGAACAGCGCCACGGTCTTTTGCGGCACCACCGCCAGGCCGCGGCCGCCGAAACCGTCGCCGCCCTGCTCCATGGCGCCGACCGCGCCTTTTTCCACCCGGATCAGCCGGCCATAGTCATCGCGCATCAACACGCCCAAACGGCGCTTGCCGAAATAATACTCGACCGGATCGGGTGATTTGAAATCGGTAAGCTGCAAGATGCCTTCATCCACCGCCGCCAGGGTGACGTAAGCTTCGTCACTGCCCGCGCCCTGCACGCTGACGGGAATGGTCACCTTCTGGCGCGGCAGGATCTTGGGCGCCCCCCCTACGGACACATTCAAGGTGCGCGGGCCATTGTCGACACCCAGCCAGGCCACACCAATGCTGCGCACCGGCTCGCGGCCTTTCAAATCCGCCAGCGGGCGATAGTCAGTCACCAGCACATAGGCGCCGGCGCCCCAGTCGGCCGACACCGGGATGTCCACGCTGGCGCCGCTGGCCGGGGCATCGATCAATTTGGAGGAAAAGACGCGGTCGCCCGCCACCACCACCAGCGCCTTGCCGTTTCCGTCCGGCTTGATACGCACATGCGCCACCGCGCCCGGTGCATAGGACGGCTTGTCGGCTGCCACCGGGATACGGTCGGGCCGGTCACCGGCGCTGGAGGCGCCCCAGCCGGAATAGAAGCGATAGGAGGTCGCCGCGCCCGACTTGGGATCGCTGACCGTCAGCCGGTAGGTGCCATAGGAGAATGCCTGTTCCAGCCGCGCGCTGGCGCCGGCGCCGATATTGATGCTGCTGCTGGAGACCAGCCGGTCGCGGGTGGTGGACTGGTACTTCCATTCGCCGTTGGTCTGGAACCATTGGTAAGTGGTGTCCTCGCGCACCCAGCTGAAGGTGAGGCCGCTTAGCGCGATGCGCTTGCCGTCGGCGTCCACCGCGATGACTTCGAATCCGGCGCGGGCATTTTCTGCCACCTGGCCGCCGTCGAACACCGGGCGGATGCCGATCATCGCCTCATGGGTGCGGATGGGAATGAAAGTGGTCTTGTCAGTAGTGCGTCCGCCCGGCTCATGGATGGAAATGCGGATCTTGGCTTTCAGCGGCAAGGTGGTGTCGGCCAGCGCGCCGGTATTGCCGGTGACATTGGTCAGGCCCGCCGCGTCGGTGGCGGGTACGGAAAGATCGACCTTGGTCTCGGAGAAAGTGTCGTCCATGCGGCCGAACTGGAAGCCATGATATTGCGGATAGGGATCGGCGTCGGCGGCGATGGCGGCCTCGCCGTCGCCCGACAAGCCGCTGGCGGGCGCGCCATATAAAAAGCGCGCATCAACCCGGACATGGAAATCCCCGCCCGGCTTGATGCTCTTTTCCACCGCCGTCAGGTTCACTTTCAGGCGCTGGGGCACGAAGTCGGCGACATCGAACTGCACCCGGCCCACCGCGGGCGCCTTGGGATCGATGTAGGCAGCGATTTGCCAGCGGCCATGCGGCGCGCTTTGCGACAGCTTCAGCGACCATGCGGCACTGCCGGCCGCCAGCTTGTCGCCGGGCACGGTGATGCGGCCCACTTCCAGCCCGTCGGGACGCTGCGCCACCAGGGTCAGCGGCGCGGTGATGGCGGCGCCGATGCGGTCGCGCAGCATGGCAACCGCCTGCACCGTCTCGCCAGGGCGATAGATGCCGCGCTCGGTGTACAGCCAGGAATCCACCGGGCCGGGCGAAGACCGCCCGCCCACGCCGCGATCGGTCAAATCGAAAGCAGCGCGGCGCAAATCCAGGAAGCTGAAGTCGCCGCCCGGACCATAGGCCATCACCATCACCGGCTCGTCGCCGCCGGTGGCCTTGAACAGGCCGGCGTCGAAATCGGCGCGGCCATTATTGTCGGTGGTGACGCTGGCAAGTTCGTTGTTGTTGTGCGCCACCAGGGTCAGCTTCACCCCGGACATGGAGGTGGCGCGGTTGTAGGAGCGGGCGAATACCGTCAGCCCCGATCCGGTGGCGACATTGGCGCTGGTGAAGCTGGTCAGCGAGATATTGCTGTCGACCACCCATTGCATGGCCAGCTCGCCGGAATTGTCGTCCTCGTTGACGGGCTTCTTGGCAGCATCCTGGGCCACGATGACATAGGCGCCGGGCTTCTGGCCCTTCAGCAGATCATGAATTGGGATCAGGGTAGTGACGCTGTCATTCTTGACATTGTCGACCGCCATATTGCCCTGCCACACCAGCTTGCCCTGGTTGTCCTGCAGCTGCTTGGCGTCCCAGGTGTAGAGCGTGGTGTTGTCGATGGTACCGGTTTCAATCTGGGATAAGAGGCGGTCGCCTACCCGGATGATCTTCAGCGCCAGCTTGTCGATATTCACTGTGACGACCGGCACGCCGGCGGCATTGTCGCGCGGCAGGATGATGCCGCCATTGAACCGCACCAGCGCCGGCTTGTCGCGCAGTTCGACCGGCACGGTTTCTTCCTCGGTCAGCTTGTCGCCGCCGGCGGAGGGAAAGCCGGTCTTGAGCGTCACGTTATAGGTCTTGTCGAACGCCATGCCCGCCAGACACAGGCGGGTATCCACCACCCGCACCGCCACCTTCAGGGCGGGGTCGATGGACAGGTAATCCTCGTAATGGGTCTTGCCGCTGGCATCCAGGGCGCGGGTGAAGACCAGGCAGGCCTCGGCCTGGGGCTTGGAGACATCCACGTCAAGACGGCGGAAGGCGAAATACTTGGCTTCTTCAGTAACCGGCGCACTGCCCCCGGTCACGGCGGCGATGCCGCTTTGCAGCCGGGCCAGCACGCCGGCGTCCTTGGCGCCGTGTCCGCCCAGGTGGTAGGCGACCACCAGGAGCACCACCAGCACAGCGGCGATGCCGCCCCCGATCATGAGCCAAAGCCGCTGGTTTTTCATCTGGATCCCGCCCGAGATTCTAGCTTGAGAACGCTAAAGCAAGCAGGCGCGCGAATCGCGGCGGGACCATGACAAAGCGGTGAGTAGATTGCTCCGTGCGAAAATAATTTTACGCCGGACAGTCGAGCCGCTTTGCTGCAAAGCGACACGTGCGTGTTTTGGTGCCTGCCGAGTCGTACAGGTCGATGGTCCAGCCCTCGCCCGCCCGCGTCATCAGCAGGAAGCCGAAGCCGCCCACTGACAATCCGTCCAGAACCTTCACGCCCGTATGGCCAAGGAATTGGGTGCCGCGCAGGTTCTTGGGCGTGACGTCGAGATTGTCGCCGCCATTGCCGGCCACGATCTGGGGCGGCACGCCCTTGTTGTAGTTGATACTTTCAAAGGTATGGATATGGCCGGACAGCATCAGCTCGACCGGCCTGGGAATCAGCGGGCCGCCATGGATGGCGTTCAGGTTGGAGCCTTCCATCAGGGTCAGGTTGCCCCCGACGGGTATGCCAAGTGGCCCGGTGATCGCTGCCCAGGTGGGGCGATGGTGAATCAGCCAGACAGGCGCCTTGGTTTTGGCCAGGCTTGCCAATTCGGCGGCGTAGGTGTGGGCCCTGGTGCGGTCCAGGTCGATTTCGCCCGAGACCGCATCATCCAGCACCGCCAAAGTCAGCTTCCCCGCCGTCACGGTATAAAGCGGATCATGCACCGTGCAGGGATCGGCGGCGCCGGGCCCTTGCAGCCGCTCCCACCCCGCCCCGGCACGGGTGCAATCTTCATGATTGCCGCGCACCAGCACGATGGGCGCCGCCGCCAGCAACGGCGCGGCGGGGGTATAGAAATCCGCCTGCCAGGTGGTCCAGTTGTCGCCCCAAGGCGAACCGGCGCACCCCGCATTGCCGGCCGGACAGGCGCTTTCGCGGTAGAGATAATCGCCAACATGGATGGTCAGGTCGGGCTTGAGCCGGGCCGCCGCCGCGGCCAGCTGCGGAAAAGGCCATTGTGCCGGATCGTTGCAGGCTTGCAGCGCCCCGCCCTTGATGCGGCAACCGGTATCGCCCAGCACCAGGATGCGCTGGGGATCAGCCAGCGGCACGGGCAAGGCGATGTCCGCCGCGCTGGCGCTGGTGACGCCGGATGGGATGGCGCCGGCACAGACGAGCGGAAAGCTGTCATTGGCACGGGCGCGCACCGTCATGGGCGTATCGCCCTTGTCGGTGTGAAGGACAGGACAAGCGGAGCCTGGGGTCGCCAGCCGCGCTTCGTACCCACCGGGCACAGCCTGCACCCAGGCACTGTCGGCGGCGTGTGCGGAAACGGGCAGCAGGAACAGAAGCGCAAGAAGCTTTTTCATGGCGCCGAGCCTACCTGCCCCGAGCGCGTCAGAACAACTGCTTCCCCTAAAACAGCCGTTTTAAAGTGACTTTCCAGAAACGCCCCACGCCGGGAAGCGCGCTGAGATTGGCATAGGTGTCGGCGCCGGGGGTGAAATACCGCTCGTCGCCCAGGTTGTTCACATTCACATCGCCTTCCCACACATCCCATTGGACAAAGCCGCTGGCGTTCAAGGTGACATAGGACGGAAACACGATGGGATTGGGCACAGTCTGCTGGGTGTGGCCGACATAGGTGCCGCCGAACGTGCCGCCCCACACGCCCCAGGATTGGCGATCGCTGGTCCAGGTCAGATAGGGACTGATCACCGCATGGGGCACCAGGCTGTCTTCATAGTCGCCGCCGCGTCCCGGCAGGGTGGAGAAGTCGAACACCACATAGGAACCGCCAAAACCATTCTGGAGCGTCACGCCATAGCTGCGCGCCGGAACGTACGAGAAGCTTTTGTCCGGCCCCTTGATGGTGGTGTGCTGCAGCGAGCCCGCCAGGGTCAAGCTGAGGTTTGGAGTGGCGACATAGCGCAATTCCAGCTCGGCGCCCTTGGCGCGGGTGCCGCGCACGGCGGTGACGCCGCCGCCCTGTACCAGCTGGGTCCGGTTCTGGACGTACCAGTCCAGGCTACCCTGCAGGTGATCGTCCAGGGCGGTGAACTTCACGCCGGCTTCATTGAGGAAGCTGTCCGACAACCAGCCGCCGCCGGTCAGCAGGCTGGTGGAAACCTGTGACGCCTGGCCGATCTCCAGGGCCGAGGATTTGGCAGTGGTGACATAGGGCACCAGCCCCCAAGGGGTCTTGTAGGACAGCGAAACAGAATAGGTGAAACGCCCGTCATGGCCGCGGCCCGCGCCGGGTTCATAGGCCAGCACGCCAGCGTCCACCGAATGCACGGTGTAATCGTCGTAGCGGCCGCCAAGGGTCAGGTCGATACTGTCATCGAAAGTCAGGCCGCTGGTGACGAACACGCCGGCATCGGTGCTGTTGGTGCGGACATCGTTTTCCCAGCCAAGACCGACCGTACCGGGCGGATCGATATTGAACGGCGAGTCGATGATGTCGTTGGCGGCCGGACCTGCGGAGATATCGCGCCGATCCAGGGCGATGACGCCACTGTTGAAGCTCTCTTTGCCAATGGCGTGGACATAACGGTACGAGCCGCCCGCCACGGTCTGGGTTTTCAGCCGGCCGAAGTCACGCTTGAGGTCATAACGCAGCCGCGCTTCGCCAATCTGGGTGCGGTAGGAACCAGGGAAGCCGTAGGAGACAAAACGGTCATTCTCCAGCGTGTCGCCGAACAGTTGCAGGCGCAGCACCTGGCCGTCACCCAGATCGTTTGCCGCTTCCAGCACGGCGGTGTGTGTGCTGGTGTTCGAAAAATCCACGCCCCTGGCGATGTATGCGGTGCGGGGATCCAGGGTGGTGGTGCCCAGGCCAGTGTCCAGCTTGTGCGCCGCGTCGTTGCAGCCGGCACAGGCCAACGCCACGAATTTGGGATCGAAGAAATAGGGATTGCCCCCCAGCTCGTTCAGGGTCAGCCGGCCATTGCCGTCGGCATCCTTCAGCGAGGTGTTGCGGCCGGTGATGTAGGTTCCGTTGTCGATCAGCGCCTGGGTCAGGCGGTTCCAGCCCGGCGTCTGCACATCGCCATTGGAATGGTAATACATATAGTCGGCGGCGAAGGACCAGATGCCATTGGACTGGTTGGCGGACAGTTCGATCAGCTGGTGGCTGGGATGGATGCCCCGATAGAAGCTGTAGCTGTCATCCACCTCGCCATAGGCATGGATGCCGCCGCCGAAATCCCCGATCACCACCGGCGCGCTGACTTGGGCCGTCGCGTTGCGTTTGGAATAGCTGCCATAGGTGACCGTGACTTCGCCGCCCAGGGCGTCGCTGGCGGCGGTGGCCTTGGGGATGAAGTTGACCAGGCCGCCCACCTTGCCCGCGCCATAGATGGGCGACGGGGGCCCGCGCAGGATTTCTATTCCGGCCGCATCCGAAAGCGGCGTGGAATAAGTGCCGCGGTTTTCGGCCCGCTTGAAGCCGCGGAAGTAATTCTCCGCCAGGGTCCCGCGCAGCGACACCGCCCCTTCCACCCCGTAATAGCTGGCGGTGTAGGCCGAAGGCGTGATGGCGGTCAGGTCATTGACACCGGTGATGCCATAACGCGCCACGGTCGTGTCGCTGACCAAAGTCACGGCGCGCGGGGTTTCGAGTAGCGGCTTGTCCAGGCCAAAGGCGGCGGTGTTGGCGCCGGCGTGCAGCAGATGCACGGGATCGCCGGTCACGGTGACCGACTCCACATCTTGCGCCTGCGCCGATACGGCGGTCGCCAGCGTGAGCCCCGCCCAAAGAACCAATCCCCTTGTCATGCCGCGTACATAGTCATTCCTGCCGAAATGCCATGTAACATTTTACGTCACTTGTGCAACAAGTGATATTTGTAGCCTCTCATTTTTGTTAGTGTATTGTTTCTAAAGGTATTTATTCCAGATCGCCGTAAGGCTGGCGCTTGGGGACAGGGCTGCCCCGCTTAATTCCAAGGCTTTCAGGGCGCCGGTGTGCAGGTCCGTGTCATAGGCGGCGCAGGCATCGGGGACTATGACGACGGCAAAGCCCTCTTCAAAAGCCGACCAGGCGGAGGACGCCACACAGCATTCGGTGGTCAGGCCAGCCAGCACGACGGTGTCGATGCCGCGCTCCCGCAGCACCTCGCCCAGGCCGGTGCGGGCAAAGGCGCTATAGCGGGTCTTGGACACGACGATGTCGCCGGCTTGCGGCTTGGGCCCAATGAAGGCGGCGCCCGGCGTGGCCTCGACGCACAGATTGTGTTCGCCGGGCCGGCTGGTGAGACCGACAAAAACAACTTTGACCTTGGCGGCCCGCGCCGCCGCCACCAGCTGTTCGCACATCTTCACCGCCGCCTGCGGCGCGGTCATGTCCTTGCCCTGGCGGGCCATCTCGCCATCGGGGCTACCGAAGTCCACCTGGCAATCGATCACCAGCAGCGCCGTGGTCATGCGAAGGCCTTGCGCAAAGCGGGAAGAATTTTGCGCCCGGTAACACGCAGGCCTTCCGCATAGTCATCGAAGATGAACATCAGCCCGTCGATCTCACAGTCGCGCAAGAAGGCTTCGATCTTGGCGGCGCATGTGGCGGGTGCGCCAATCGCCGTCTGGGTCATGAAGGCGCCCTGCGCCCGCGCCGTCATGGCGTTGCCTTCGACACCATAGCTTTGCAGCATGCCCAGCACCGCGCCCTCGTCCAGGCCATCTTTATACTTTTGCGCGCGGGCTTCGGCCTCGGCATCCGTCGGGGCGGCGATGACAGTCATCATGCAATAAGTGCGGATGGTCTTGCCCAGATCCTTCGCCAGCGTCTTGGCGCGCAATGAAGCCTCGCGGATTTCCGCTTCGTTGCGGCCGCCGATGAAACAGCCATCCGCCTCGCGCACCGAGAATTCGAAGCCGCGTTTGGACTGGCCGGCGCAGATCAGGAAAGGCGGGTGCAGCGGCTTGGGTTCGCTGACGCAATCGGTGAAATCGAAATGCCTGCCTTTGAAGGTAACACTGGGCTCGGTCCAAAGCCGCTTGACGATCTGGGTCCATTCTTCGGTCAGGTCGTAGCGCGCATCATGGTCGAGCGAGGTATCCCAGGCATCCATCTGCTCGAACTCGCCGCGATAGGCGCCGGCCACGATGTTGAGCCCGGCGCGGCCGCCACTGATGTGGTCCAGCGTGGCGATCATCTTCGCCGCCACTGCCGGATTGTGCAGGATGGCATGCAGGGTCGCCCACACTTTCACCCGTTTGGTTATGCTGGCGAGCCCCGCACACATGGTGACGGCTTCCAGGCTATGGCCCCAATGACCGGTGTCGCCGCCGAAACCGCGCCACTTGCCCATCGCCATGATGAAATCCAGCCCCTCGGCTTCCGCGAGCAGCGCAGCGTCCCGGTTCTGCGCCCAGCCACCATCCAGCACCGGCGTGTTGCGGCTGACGATCCACCCGCCATTCGCAATGGGCAGGAAGACGCCGAATTCCTTCATGTCCCGCTCCGGTGCGGCGGACGCATGCAAGCCACCGCCAACAGGACGATCGCCACGGCGATGGAAAGCGCGATGAAGAACGGCATGAAACCGCCTGTGTTATCGCGTGTCAGTCCCGCCAAAGTGGGTGCCACCGCGCCGGTGGTGGCGATCAGGTTGACGGTTGAGAACAGCTCCAGATAGGGCCCGCGGCCGAAATAATCCAAAAGCAGGATGGTGGCCGCAAAAAAGGTCAGGCCATAACCGATGCCGATGCCCGCGGCATAGACCAGCATCATGGGGGTGTCGCGCGCCACGCCCAGCGCGAGCAGGCCCATGATCAAAAAGCCCAACGACACCACCAGCAACCATTTGGCATTGATGAAGCGGGCCAGAATGCCGCCGGCCAGCCGCGCGGCGGAATTGAGCAGGCCTTCGACACTGAGCATCGAGATGGCGATGGCCATCGCCACGCCATGCTGGGTCAGATGCGCCACCGACACGGTGTTGGCGGTGATGCCGCAGAACAGGAAAGCGGCATAGGCCGCGGCGATAATCCAGAACTGGCGGGTTTGCAGCGCGTCGCGCAAAGTCCAGCTTTCGGTGGAAATGTCGGGATCTTCTTCGGCTTCGACGGCGACATTGGTCCTGCTGTCCACCAGCAGCGCCGCCGCGATGCCGGTCAGCACCACCAGGGTACCCGCCACCATCCAGTATTCGCGCCAGCCCGCGCCTCCGCCCACGTGATGGCCGGTGACGACCAGGAATAGCAGCGGTCCGGCCACGCCACCCAGGCCGCCGACGGTGAAAAACAGGCCGATGGAAAAGGACGGCCGCGCGAACAGGCGCGACAACAGATACGTGCCCGGCACCGAATCCAGCAGGGTGAAGCCCAAGCCGGCCAGCGAGGCGCCGGCGAAATACATGACAAGTCCGTCGGTGCGCGCCAGCGCCAGGAAGGCCAGCCCCATCACCACCGATCCCGCCAGAAGACAGGCGCGCACGCCCAGCCGGCGGATGATGGTGGCGGGCACGGCGCTGGTGATGCCGTTGAAAAGGCCGAGCAGGCCAAAGCCTGTGCCAGCCTCGGTCCAGCTCCAATGCAGTTCGGCGACCATGGCGGGCAAAGCCAGGCCCAGCGAGGCATAGGTGGTGGCGGTGATGATGAAGAACAGGGCGCTCATCAGGCCCAGCGTCAACCAGGCGCGCCCGCCGGTGCCGCTCACGCCTCAGCGCCCTTCCAGGGTGCGTTTCATTTCCGCGGGAAAATCGCCCAGCACCTTCAGCATCTCGGCGCGGGCATGTTCCACATTGCGGCTGGCGATGGCGTCGGCCAACGCGCGGTGCTCATTCAGGGCGGCGATACCGTCATCGCTGGACGGCCCGCGCATGGCGTAAAGCCAGTAACGCGCGGTCTGGTGATGCAACGTCACCACCATCTTGGCCAGCGCCCGGTTGTGGCTGGCGGTGGCGACGGCGACATGAAACGCTTCGTCCATGGCTGCCAGCGCGGCCTGGTCATTGTCATGCACGGCAGCTTCGCCATCTTCGAGCGTCGCGCGGATTGCGGCAATTTCGGCATCGCTGGCATGCTGTGCGGCCAGACCCGCGCAATGCACTTCGATCAGGCAGCGCGCCTCAAAGGCTTCGCGGGCGCCCATCAGGTCCAGCGGCGCCACCGAGGTGCCGACCCGGGCGCGGCGCACCACCAGGCCTTCCAGCGCCAGCCGTGCCAGGGCTTCGCGGATGCCGGCCAGCCCGCCGCCATAACGGCGCGCCAGCAGGTTTTCGTCCAGCTGCTCGCCGGGGGCCAGGGCGCCGATAATGATGTCGACCAGGATGCGCTGGTACAGGCGCGACTTCAAAAGCCGCGGCGACCATTCGTCCAGCCGTGCACCTTCTTTTTCCCGGGGATTTGCCATGCCCTACCTTCCGGGTGGGACAATGGGGATGGCCCCCGCGAATGGCAAGGGGTGAGGCGCATCCCGCGTAGCGGGTGAGCAGGTCCAGTGGACCTGCGAAAGCGCCGAACGCCGCAGCGGCGTGCGTCCAAGCGCGCCGCGAGGCCGGGACGCCGCCCGCGCGAGCGAGCGGCGAGCCGCCTAGACGAAATTTATCTCAAAAACATAGCCGGCACTGGGGCTTCCGGTGCCTTCGAAGCCTGGCGGACCCACCCCGGCGTCACAGGAAATCAGCTTGCCATTGTGCATGGCCAGGCCGTGGGCGTCGGCGGTGCCGTCCTCAAACTCCGCGGTTTCCAGCAGCTGGCCGGTGGTGGCCGAATACTTCATCAGGCCGCAAGTGGTGGTGTGGTGCAGCTTGCCGTTCTGCATGACGTAGCGGTTGATGTCGGACGAGCCGGTCACCATCCAGATGGCGCCGCCGGGCACACCATCGTCCCAGGCGATGCCGTGCCAGCGCGCGGTGGTGATGGGGATCATGAATTCCGGCTGCCAGGTCCTGGGGTCCACCCGCAGGATACCCTTGATGCGGTTGGCCACGATCCACAGCTTGCCGGCATGGAACATCAGGCCGTGGCAGCCGCCGCCATTGTCGGCCGGGCCAAGCGGAATCTGACGATGGCTGACGGTGCGCCCGTCCATGTCCACTTCATACACGCCCTCGGGTCCGCCATTGGCGCCCATCCAGACATGGCCATTGCCGAAGGCAAGACCGGAGGTGTTGTAGGAGTCGGTCATCACCGTCTTGAGCTTCTTGCCGTTCCAGTCGAACAGCCAGGCGGCTTCCTTCTCGTGCTTGCCGCTCTGGCCATAGCCGCCGGCTTTCTGTTCGCACACCCATACGCCCTCGGGCACGACCGCGACGCCGTTGGGATAGCCGTCCGGCACCTTGAACAGGTTGCGCGTTGTCACTTTTCGGTGCGGCACGTCCTTGCGTTTGGTTGGCGCCACCGCCCCCAGATCCTTGCCCTTGGGATAGTCCTGCGCCGCGGCGCTGGTGATGGCCATGCCAAGCCCGGCCCCAAGCCCAACCATGAATTCGCGCTTTCTCATTCTCATCTCCCCAAAATAAAAGGGCGCCCACCAATGGTGAGCGCCCTAGTCTGTTGTTAACGGTCCATCATCAGTTGGGCAGCGCGAAGGCCACCAGCTGATCCGACAGGCGCGGCGTCAGGATGCCGTTGCCGCCGGCGGCGAACGCCACATACTGCTTGCCCTTGTAGGTATAGATGGCGGGCTGTGCCACGGCTGGCGCATCCACGATGTGCTTCCACAACACATTGCCGGTCTTCAGGTCGATGGCGCGAACTCTGGAGTCCATCGAAGCGCCGATGAAGATCAGGCCGCCCTTGGTGATGGCCGGCGCGCCGATGGTGATCGAGCCCCAGCTTTCGGGCATGTAGAAGCCCCACTTCTGGACCTGGCCGACGGGCTTCCTCCACAGCAGCTTGCCGCTGTTCATGTCATAGCTGGACATGATGCCGTAAGGCGGCGCCCAGCAGGGCATGCCCCACATGTTCAGGAAGTTCTCCAGCTTGAAGCCGTAGGGCGAACCCTGCTGCGCGGCATAGCCGTCCCGGGCCCGAAGCGCGTTGCCGTATTTCTTGTCGGCATCGGCACGCGGCACCAGGCTGTAGATCTGCGGCACGATGTTGGAGTTCACCACGTAAGTATTGGTGGTGGGATCCAGCGCACCGCCGCCCCATTCCGCGCCGCCAAGGGTCGCGGGCCAGGAGATCGAACCGCGCACCGACGGCGGCGTATAACGGCCTTCGTCGCGGATGCGGGCTTTCCAGCGGCTGCATTCCCCGAAGCTGAGAACATCCGCCAGCATCGAGACCGGCGGCATGTGTTCGGCCACCAAGGGTTCCGGATACGGCACAAAGGGCTGGGTCTTGGAGGCAACCTCGCCCTTGATGTCGGAAGCCGGATAGGCCTTTTCGACGATTGGCCAGACCGGCTCGCCGGTATTGCGGTTGAGCACGACCATCAGGCCCATCTTGTTGGCCTGGATCAGCGCCGGGATGACCTGGCCATCCTTCTTGATGTCGACCAGGGTGGGCGCGGAATTGATGTCCACGTCCCAGATGTCGTGGTGCACCAGCTGGCGCGCCCACTTTACTTCGCCCGTGTCGGCATTCACCGCCACGGTGGCGGTGGCATAAGGCATCTCCTTCAGACGGTCGCCGCCGTAATAGTTCGGGCTGGGCGAGGACGTCGGCAGGAAAGCCAGGCCCGTTTCCGGGTCGACCGAGATGCCGGCCCAGACATTGGCGGTGCCCGTCTGGTTCATCATGTCATCGGGAATGATGTTGAATGTCCATTTCAGCGCGCCGGTGCGCGCGTCGATGCCATAAACGGTGCCGGGATTCTCGGTCTTGTAGACCCAGTCATTGCCGGCCCAGCCCAGGATCAGCGTGTCCTTGTAGACGGCCGGCGGCTGGATCAGCCCGATCTTCCACTTGCTGTTCTTGGTGGCCCAGGCATTGACGTCGACCACGCCATTCTTGCCGAACCCCGCGCAGGGCTTGCCGCTGTCGGCATCCACGCCGTGCAGCTCGCCCGTCATGGTGCCGATATAGACCATCTTCTGGCAGGTGCCGGCGGTGGGCTGGGACGAAGCCCAATAGGCGACACCGCGATTCTTCAGGCCCTGGTTCTCGTCGCCCTTGTTGCCGTTGGCGGCGTATTTCCACTTCATCTTGCCGGTGTCGGGTTCGACCGCGAAGATGCTGTATTTGGGCGTGCCGATATAAACGGTGTCATTCACGAACAGGGGCGTGGCGCCCCAGGTGGTGGAATGGGCGCCGCTGGACACGTCGCCGGTGTGGAATTCCCACGCCTGCTTCAGGTTCTTGACGTTGTCGGGCGTGATCTGGGTGGCGGTGGAATATTTCTGCGCCTGCTGGTTGCCGCCGAACGCATCCCATACCTGGGGCGGATCGTTGTTGGGCCCCTGGGCAGTGGCATGCTCCATGGGCAGCAGGGTGACGGCGGCGCAGGCGGCCGCAAGGCTCATCGCGCCAAGGACGAATGTCTTAATCTTCATCTTCGACCTCATCGATCTCGATACTGCGTTCGGCGGCATCGCCGATCACGTTGATAAGCCAGCCGATCAGGGCCAGCGCCTGGGCGGCCATGATGACCGGGCTTTCCAGGAAATAGCCGGCGACGGACGAACCGATGATGTCCAGCAGGATGGAGATCACCAGGAAGCCCTGCAGGAAGCGGCCACGATTGGGGACCATGCCCAGCGCCAGCGCGGCCAGCAGCATCAGCAGCCCCGCGCACGCCACCAGGATCACGCCGCCGGTGCCGATCAGGCCGGTTTTGGGCGTGTAATAGTCATAGACGCATATGGCCATGGTGATCAGTGCTGCCAGCATGATCAGCCACGCGCCGCGCGTGGAATGTCTTTGAGTCAAAGGCCCCTCCCCAATGAACGGTGCTTATTTTGCGCGATCCTAGCGGGGTTTGTGCCGGACGCAAAACCGGCACTCTTCGCAGTGCAGCAAATTTTAGCCATGCTTTTCAGTAGGTTTTCTGAGATCAAGCCCGCACTTGCCGCACTTCCCTGGGGCAAACGCATTCCATAATTCCCAGTTTGTCATCTTACCGACAGGCTTCGCGCAACTGGGGCATTTGATAGACATCGAATAAATGCCGATTGCCAATACTTCTCCGAAAAGCAACGGAAGGGCCCAAAATGTACCCTCCAAGAGAAAGAATGTGGTCAGCCCTATGATTGGCCAAGAAAAAACAACAAAACGATATTTCCATATCGGCCCCATAAATCCCCCAGATTGCGGACCGACGGCACAAGATCAGCCAGGCTGGACCGCGTCCCGCTTCTTCCATTTGTAAATGCGCTGGCTGTTGCGCCAGAAATATTTTTCGGCCTGTATACGAGGCCGCCCTGCGAAATAATCCCGCATCAAGGCCAAGGCTTGCGGGATTGTGGCCGTGCCCACGCTGTTGGGCCAGTCGCCGCCGAACATCACCCGGTCCTCGCCGAACGCCGCGATTAGCTGGTCCAGCCGCCCACGCGGTGCCGTTACCGTGACGTTGTTTTCATCTTTGTGCATGACCTGGGAAATCTTGATGGCAAAGTTGGGCCGCTGCGCCAGCTCGCGGATCAGGGATTCATAAAGCCCCTGCTGGTCCGGCTTTGGGTCCAGCGACGGCATGTGATCCATCACAACCTGCAGGTCGGGCACAGCATCCATTGCAAGCAATGCGCCGCGCAGAAGATCGAAGGACGGATTGGCCATGTCCAGCGTCTGTCCGGCCTGCGCCAACAGCTTCAGCCCTTCGGCCATGCCGGGCTTGAGCACCTGCTTGCCGTTCTCCATCTGCCACACCCGCGCATAACGGATGCCGCGCCACAGCGGGTCTTTGGAAAAGCGGTTCAGATATTCGCCGAAATCGGGCTTTGACGGATCAAGGCTGCCGACCACGCCGACAAAAATGGGATCGGAATTGGCGCGCTCCAGAATCCACAGATTGTCTTCCACCCAGGGACTGGCCTCGACCACCACGGCGCCGACAATGCCGGTGCCCGGAATTTGGCGGCGGTAATTTTCCGGCAGCGCCATCTGCGGCGGCTGACCCTTGGGGCCCGCATAGGGCACGCCCTGCGGCCGGCCGGGGTCGAACAGATGAACATGGGTGTCGATGACCGGGATTGCGTCATCGGCAAAAACGGGCGCGGAGGCCAAAGCCGCCGCGCCCGCCAGGAATATCCTGCGCTGCATCAGTGCAGCGAGATCTTCTGCACCCGCCAGGCGCCCATTTCAGCGACGTACAGTTCATTGGCAGTGCGGCAATCAATGGCATTCACGCCATTGAATTCGCGCACCATGCGCCCGGCCCGGCCGAACTTGCCGGCCACCGTGCCATTCAGCTCCAGCTTGTAGATTTCCCCACCCGCATCGATGTCGTTTACCGGATTGGAATTTGAAGCATAAAGATACTGGTGCGCGCCGGGCGAAATGCAAATCGCCTGGGCGTTGCCGGCCGAGGTGATGCTGCTCTTGAATATACCGTTGTTGTCGAACACCTGGATGCGATTGTTGCCGCGGTCGGCGACATAGACATTGCCGGCCGCATCCACCGCGATGCTGTGGGCCGTCTTGAATTGGCCGTCACCAGTGCCGCGCGAACCCCAGCTTTTCACGAACACGCCGTCGGGGGTGAACTTGGCGACGCGGGCATTGCCGGTGCCATCGGCCACGAAGATGTTGCCATTACTGTCCCAGGCGACATCCGTGGGACCTTCAAACAGATCGGCCTGCATGCCGGAGGCCGGCGGGGCGCCCGCGGCGGCGCGGCCCATGTTGGGCGTGGCCGGCACTTCCACCGACTCGGGCTTCCTGCCCAGCATCAGCTTGATGCGCAGCTGGGGATCGAACTTGATCACCATGCCGCTATAGGCATCGACGATCCAGACATTGTCATTCTTGTCCACCCGCACCGCGGCGGCGGCCAGGGCGCCATACAGGTTCTTGCCGACCGAGCGAACATATTTGCCGTTCTGGTCGAACTCGGTCAGCACAGAGCCGCCGCGCACGAAGGGCCGCGCGCCGCCCAGGGTCGCCACCGGCGTGCCGGTCCGCGAATAGACAAAGACATGGCCCTTGGAATTGGTGGCCACGCCGGCGACGGCGCCGAAGAAAGTGTCCTTCGGCAATTGCAGCGTTTCGGACGCCGCATAATTGATGTCCTGCGCGGCGGCGGGAACGGCCAGGCACGCGGCGGCGGCCAGCAGAAGGGTTGCGAGTTTTCTCATCTTACTTGCTCCCCTTCAGGACGAACTTCTGCATGCGCCAGGATTCGATTTCGCCGGCAATGATTTCATTGGGATTGCGGCAGTCCATCATGTGAACCACCTGGAAGCCGGGCTCCAGCTTGCCGGCATGGCCGAACTTGCCGATCACGGTGCCGTCCAGCTCCATCTTGTAGATCTGGCCGCCGATCTTCCAGCTGCCCGGCGGATTGCCGTTCGGGTTGGAGTTGGTGGCGAACAGATACTGGTGCGGACCTTCGGAAATGCAGGCCGACCAGGCGCTGCCGACATTGTTGTATGTCGTCTTCCATTTCAGGTTGTTGTCCAGCACGACATAGCGGGCGTTGCCACGGTCGGCGACATAGACATTGCCCGCATGATCGACCTGCAATCCGTGCGGCAGGTTGTATTCGTTTTCGCCCTTGCCGACCTTCTCGCTGCCATTCTGCGCCAGGAAGCGGCCATTCTTGTCATACTTCACCACGCGGTTGTTGCAGTAGCCGTCGCTGATGAAGATGTTGTCCTGCATGTCCCAGGCGACATCGGTGGGGCGGCACAGCGTGTATTTTTCCGCCGGCGCGTTCGGACCCTTGGGCGAAGCGATCGGGCCCTGTGCCGCGTCCGGATGATGGCCGATCACCATCAGGACCTTGCTGCCGGTGGGATCGAACTTGACGACGGTGTTGGTGCCCTCGTCCACCGTCCAGATATTGTCGTGGCGATCGATGCGCACCGAATGGGCGAACATGAAACCATAAAAGTCCTTGCCGATCTCACGGACGAACTTGCCGGTCTGGTCGAATTCCCACAGCCGCGTGTTGGGCCCACGGTGATAGGCGAAGATATGGCCCTTGGAATTGGTGGCGATGCCTTGCATCTCGCCCAGATAATCGCCGGCCGGAATGCCGTGGAAGAAACCGGGCACGGCTTCATAAGCCAGGTCCGGCGCGCTGCCATAAGCGGTGGCTGCGACCTGCGCGGATGCCGAGACGGCGCTGAGCAGCAAGGATGCGGCGGCTGCGGCCGCCAGATATGCCTTCACGAGAACCTCCCCAATAAGCCGCGCTCCTGGCGCCAAGCTTGCGGGGGAACTCTATATAGCAAAGCGGCCGGGGTGCGAAGGCACCCCGGCCGTGCTCGAAAGATTTACGCTGCGCTGCACTAATTGGGATCGTGCATCGGCGGCGGGGCCTTGACCTTGCTTTTCTTCAGCGTGGATTTGCTGGGCTGGGTCGAAGTTGCATCCATCTTGGGCTTGTTGCCGGCTGGCGCGGGGCCAGCGACGCCGACCACGGACTGTTCGTTGGTTGTCTTGCCGGTCGATGTCACCGTCTTGGCGTGCGAGGCCGCGACGATACCGAGCGAAACGACAGCAACCACGACGAATACGGCGATGGGTTTCATGACCTGCTCCTGTGTTGCATGAATAACCGGCAAGCACGCAGCTTCGTTCCGCGGCTGGGCACGGAACCCAGCGCGAGGATTTTTGACCGTTGAGAAGGAGCGTCGCGCGGAGCGTGCTTAACGCACGTGAGCACGCGCGACGCACTCAGCGGTCAAAAAGACCGCGCGTTCATTTTTTCAGCGTCGGCTTGCCTTCGTGCGCGACAAGCAAGTCGTGCATGTCATCGGCATGTTCTTCCTCGACGGTCAGGATACCTTCGATCATCACGCGGGTACCCGGATCGTCATCGCCGAAATAGCGGATCAGTTCGCGGTAATGATCGACCGCGATGCGTTCGGCGATCAGGTTTTCCTTGATCAGTTCGACCAGGTTGCCGCCTTGCGAATATTGCGAGGCCGAACGCGTCAGAAGACCTTCGGGATTGAAGTTGGGTTCACCGCCCAGCTGGTTGATGCGTTCGGCGACCTGTTCGACATGCTGCCATTCTTCCTTGGCGTGCTCGGCGAATTCGGCCTTCACGCCTTCGCTGGAAATGCCATGGGCGGCGATGGCGTGCTGGGTATAGCGCAGAGAGCAAACGATTTCAGTGGCCAGCACCGACTGCAGGATTTCGATGGTCTTGTTTACGTCACCGACATAATTGGTGCCGATGGCGCCATCATTGAGGTTCTTGCGCGCGCGGTCGCGCAGCGTCTGAACGTCGGAAAGAAACGGCTTTTGAACGTTGGCGGCCTGGCCCATGAAATACCTCCTGGCTATAGCCGCGATAACGGCTGCCGGAGGTGAAAGTTCCACGGGCTCAGATGGCGATGATGATGTCTTCGTTCAACGAACAACCGCCTTCGATCGAGGCGGGCGTGGGCTCCAGTTCGTCCGAGAAAGGCACGGTTTCCATGCTGTCCAGGCAGAAGGAGCCGGTGTCGTCCGAAGATTGCTCCACTACCGGCACCACGTGCGTCTTGATCGTATCGGCGGCAGCCAAATTCGAACCGGCGACCAGGAGGATCGCGGCACAACAACTCACAAACCGGCTTTGTATCCGTTTCATCGCGACAGCCCATGTTGCAGGCCCTGCGCGTCCGCCCCCGGACGTATCCGCAAGACTCTGTATGCCGATATTGTGACATACTTTTTGCATCGCAGCATCAGGAATCCTGGTTCCCGAACGCGGCAAACTGACCAGCAATCACAGGACGAAGGGTTCCCAATCTGCTAGGGAGTCGGAACGCCCGGGGATGACACCATGAAAAAACTGCTGCTTTCCGCCGTCCTGCTTCTCGCTGCTGCAAGTTCCGCCATTGCGGCGCCGGGAACTTCCGCTTTCACCACCAAGCTGGATGATCCGCGCGCGGTGCAGCTGACCGGCGCGGTGGGCGACGGCAAGGCCGATGACAGCGCCGCCATCCAGGCGGCCATCGACAAGGCGGCTTCCGACCGCGAGGAAGGCATCGTCTTTATCCCCCAGGGCCGCTACCGCATCAGCCGCACCATCTATGTGTGGCCTGCGGTGCGGGTGATCGGCTGGGGCAAGACCCGCCCGGTGTTCGTTTTGGGAGACAACACGCCCGGCTATTCCAGGGGCGTGGCCGCCATGGTGATCTTTGCGGGCTTTCGCCTGGGCGCCAGCGACAGTTCACGTCCCGAACGGCCGGGATTTCGCGTGCCCTTCCCGCCGCCGGACAGCGTGCCGGCCAACCCGAAAATCGCCGACGCCAATCCGGGCACTTTCTATTCGGCAATGAGCAACATCGATTTCGAGATCGGCCAGGGCAACGCGGGCGCGGTGGGCATCCGCTTCCATGGCGCGCAGCATGACTATCTCAGCCACATGGACTTCCACATCGGCTCCGGGCTGGCAGGCATTCATCAGGTCGCCAATGAAGCCGAGGATTTGCGCTTCTTTGGCGGCCGTTATGGCATCCTGGCCGAGAAGCCTTCGCCCGCCTGGCAGTTCACGCTGATCGACAGCCAGTTCGACGGCCAACGCGAGGCGGCGATCCGCGAGCATGAAGCCTCGCTGACATTGGTGAATGTGGCATTCCGCAATGTGCCGGTCGGCATCGACATCGATCCGGATTATTCCGACTGGCTGTTCGCCAAGGATACGCGCTTCGAGAATGTCTCCAAGGCCGCCGTCATCGTCAGCAACGAAAAGAACATCTACACCCAGATCGGCTTTGAAGATGCCGTGGCGAGCGGCACGCCAGTGTTTGCCCGCTTCCGTGAGAGCGGCAAGACCCTGGGTTCCGGCGGCAACTACAAGGTCAAGGCCTTCAACCATGGCCTGATCCTGAAGGCGCCGGGCACGTTGGGCGAAACCGGCACGATTTGGGACGCCGCGCCACTGTCGTCGCTGCCGCGCGCCCTGCCGCCGGCTATCCGCCCGCTGCCGCCAACCACGCAATGGGTGAACATCCGCAGCCTGGGCGTGAAGGGCGACGGCAAGACCGACGACACCGCCGCCATCCAGCATGCCATCGACACCACGCGCGTGCTGTATGTGCCCAGCGGCCGCTACATCGTGCATGACACGATCAAGCTAAAGCCCAGCACGGTGCTGATCGGGCTGCACCCCTCCATCACCCAGTTCGACCTGCCCGACAACACGCCGGGCTTTGCCGGTGTCGGCGCACCCAAGGCGCTGCTGGAAACCCCGCGCGGCGGCGACAATATCGTGTCGGGCATCGGCCTGTTCACCGGCGGCATCAATCCGCGCGCCGTGGAAGCCCTGTGGCAGTCGGGTGAGCACTCACTGATGAATGACGTGCGTTTCCTGGGCGGGCACGGCACCAACAACCCCGATGGTTCGCGCTGGGACCCTTACAACGACACCCACAGCGCCGATCGCGACATCCACAAGCGATGGGACGGGCAATATCCCTCCTTGTGGGTGACCAATGGCGGCGGTGGCACCTTCGTGAACCTGTGGTCGGTGGATACCTATGCCCAATCGGGCATGCTGGTGTCGGACACCAAGACGCCGGGCAAGGTCTATGAAATGTCCATCGAACATCATGTGCGAACCGAATTCGCGCTGAACCGGGTGGAGAATTGGGCCTTTTATGCGCCCCAGACCGAGGAAGAAGCCGGCGAAAGCCAGGAAGCGGTGTCGTTCGAGATTTCCAATTCGAAGAACATCACCTTGGCCAACTGGCATGCCTATCGCGTCACCCGCAATCCCAAACCAGTGGACACGGCGCTGCGGCTGTACAATTCCTCGGACATCCGCCTGCGCAACGTGCATGTGAATGCGGAAAGCGGGCTGGGCACGTGTGACGCCAATGGCTGCGGCACCTATCTGCGCGCCAGCAAGTTCCCGATGGAAAATTCCATCCGCGACATAACGCACAAGATCGACACCCGCGAACGGGAATTCGCGGTTCTGGATTATCCCGCCGCGCCCGCCAAACCCGCAGTGCGCGACATGGGCGCGAAAGTGGAGAAGCTGGAAGACGGCTTCTATTCCATCTCCGGCGCGGCGGTGGATGCCAAGGGCAAGCTCTACTTCGTCGACAAGCACCAGCAGCGCATCTATGGCTGGTCACGCGAAGAAGGCTTGAGCGTCGAGCGCGACAATCCCACCGATCCGGTGAACCTGGCCATAGACAGATCCGGCAACATGCTGGTGCTGTCGTCGCTGGGCGCGGAAGGCACGGTCTATACCTTCAAGCCTGGCTCGCCTGCGACGGAATTGACGGTGATCCCGGCCACGCCGGTCACCGCCCATCCGGGCGCCACTGCAATCCTGCCGGTGAACTACTGGAACAATGGCGAGTTCAAGGACCAGCTGGATCCGGACACCTATCGCTACACCACCCTGACCGAGATGTTCGCCCGCGACATGGCGGCGCCCAAGGCCAAAGAATATGTCTCGCCCGATGGCAGCCTGTTCTTGCCGGCGGCGCGTACCTTCCAGCAGGGCCCGCCGGATGGTGTGGGCTGGCGCTTCTCGGACAATCTGGACACTTACGGCTTCACCAAGGCGGCGCCTGGTAGCCGGGTCTTTGTCAGCAATGAATCCGAAGGGCGCACCTATAGCGGCCTGGTGGGCTCGAACGGCAGCGTCACCGACCTGAAGCTGTTTGCGGACCGGGGCGGCGAAAGCGTGGCGGTGGCCGCGAACGGTAATGTGTATCTCGCCAATGGCCAGGTCCTGGTCTATGCGCCGGATGGCAAGGAGCTCGGGCGCATCGACGTGCCCGAGCGGCCGCTGCAACTGGTGTTCGGCGGCAATGATGGACGAACCTTGTTCATCCTCACCCACCACGCGCTCTACGCGGTCAGGACATAAAAAAAGCCCGCCCTTTGCGGCGGGCTTTTTCTTTTACAGCTTGCCCTTCAGGTATTGGGCGCTGGCCTGCACCATGCCAATGGGTGACGGCACATAGGGCTCTTCGATTTCCAGGAAGGCGGTCTTGACGGCCGCTTTCTTCACCGCCGGCAGGATCTTGGTGTAGTCGGCGATTCCCTGCCCGATAATGGCGCTGTCCATCTTGCCGTTGGTGTTGGGAATGCCGTCGGCCTTGAGGTCCTTGATATGGACCGAGGCGAAACGCTTTGGATACTTGGTCAGATAAGCGACCGGGTCGGCGCCGGCAGCGATCACCCAGCCGATGTCCATCTCATATCCGACAAGCGCCGGATCGGTATTCTGGATCAGGTAATCCAGCGGCACCACGTCACCGACCTTGCGGAATTCGATATTGTGGTTGTGGTGGTTGAAGGTCATTCCCGCCGCCTTGCACATCGCGCCAATCTTGTTGAAGGCGTCGGCATTCTGCTTCCAGCCGTCCAGGCCGGGGCCGGACATGATGGCGCCGCGATCGACCGGATAGAGCGGGAAGGAACAGGTGATGTTCTTGATCCCCACGCTCTTGGCTTCGGCAATGGTGGCCTCGGGGGTTTTGCGCAGCGCGTCACCGCCGGCATGGATGCTTTCCCACTTCAGGCCCATGGCGTCATACAGCTTGCGCTGGTCGGCGGAGTTCTTGCCCGCCATGGTCAGGTTCGCCTGCACCTCGCGCACGCCGGCAGCCTTCACCAGCTTCATGGTGCCTTCGTAATCCTTGGCCAGGTCGGCGCGCACCGTATAGAGCTGCAGGCCAAGCGGGATGTGTCGCTGCGCGAAAGCGGCGGGACCGGAGGCGGCGAGTGCGGCGGCACCCAGGAGGAAATTGCGGCGGGTCGTCATGTCAGGCTCCCTGTTTTAGAATTTGTACGGATGGCGTTCGACAAAGTCGATCTGCCTGGGATTCAGCGTTTCGACCGTCAGGCCGTCATCGCCGAACACCAGGCGCTGTTCGCGCCTGGGATTGTAGAGCGGGATCTTGGCTTCCGCCGTCGCCGGGTTGCCGGTTTTGGCAAAGGCCACCAGCACATCCTGCATCTGGTTCGACAGCTTGTAGTCATACGGCGTCCAGTCGCGGGTGTGGCGGTAAAGATTCAGCGAATCCAACGTGCCGTACCAGAAGGGCAGGTCCGAATTGTGATAGGCGCCGGCCTTGGTCACATCCATGTCGGTAATCACCACGCCCGGCGGATAGGGATGCTGGTGATTATACTGGGCCAGCCACACCGGCGCCTTGCCGGTGGCGCTCTGCGCCTTCGCCCAGCTGCGGCCCATGATGCCGAAACCCATGATACGGGCGACGAACTTGGCCTGCTTGGCCGCCTCGGCATCGTTCTTCGCCGGGAACAGCTTCAGGAATTCCGGCGCATCGGCGCCATACAGTTGTTGTGCCGCATTTTGGTATTCGGCCAGGGTGCGCGCCTCGGTCACCACATTCTTGCTGCCGATATCGTTGCCCACCGAGGCGAGCAGCATTGGCACGTCGATCTGCTTGCCCGCCGCATAGGTCTGGTCCGGCGTGGCCGGCACGACATAGCCGTCCACGTTCGGGCCGCTGAAGGTGATCTTGTTCTGCGCCGCGGTCACCGTGACCTGGTCGGCGGGGATGGTGCGCATCTGGGCGATGTCGCGTGACTTCATCGCCTGTTGCAGCTTCACGCCCTGCGCCTCCATTTCCGCCAGCGTGGCCAAATGCGGGCTGGTGGCGCCATGATAGCCGCCCGACATGCCCACCAGCTTGGCATACAGGCCCTTGGCCATGGGCGAGGATTCCAGCAGATCCACCGCCATGGCGCCGGCCGACTGGCCCACCACCGTGACGTTGGCCGGATCGCCGCCGAACGCCGCGATATTGCGCTGGATCCATTTCAGCCCGGCGATCTGGTCCATCAGGCCGTAATTGCCCGACGCATTGTGACCGCTTTCCCTGGTCAGTTCCGGATGCGCCAGGTTGCCGAAGATGTTCACGCGGTAGGAGATCCCCATGAAGATCACCCCCTTCTTCGCCAGCGGTTCGCCGCCATAGACGTCGAAGTTGATGGAGCCTTCCTGGAAGCCGCCGCCATGGATCCACACCACCACCGGCAGCTTGTCGCCGATCTTTGCGCCGGGCGGCGTCCAGATGTTCATGTACAGGCAGTCTTCGCTGGATTTGATCTCGCCGAAATAGTGGTTCAGCGTCGTGGCCCGCAGCGCGATGTAGCAGTTGGTGATCTTGCTGTCGGCATTGTAGATGCCCTTCCACGGCTTGACCGGCGCCGGCGCGGCCCAGCGCAGTTCGCGCACCGGCGGCGCAGCAAACGGCACCCCCAGATACGCCTTCACGCCCGAGTCCAGCAGGGTGCCCGACAACTTGCCGCTTTCGATGGTGATGGGATCGCCGGGAATCGGGTTCATCACACCGGCCTTTACTGGTGTATGGGCGCCCGTCAGGGCCAGCAACGCCATTGCAGTGCAGCAAACCAAAGCCTTGAAGCGTCCCATCATTCCCTCCGTGAATGGGCGCTGTTCTAGGACAATTCCCGCGTCCTTGCACGGCCCCTGCCCCGGACCTAGAGCTTTCCAAAAAAATAATGGGGGGACGGTATGGCTTTGCGCAAAATCTTGCTTGGTACGGTGCTGTTGTGCAGCGCGGCGCTGCCCACCAATGGCGAAGCGCCCAAAAAGCCGCCGCGGCCAAATCCTTTACCGGCGCCACCGCCAACTTGGCGCCCGGCGACGCCGCCGGGCAATGGACGCGCCAGGCGCGCGACTATGCCAACACCCGCTACAGCCCGCTGACCCAGATCAACAGCGGCAATGTCGGGCGGCTGCGCATTGCCTGGACCTTCAGCGACGGACAGATGTACGGCCATGAGGGCGCGCCGCTGGTGGTGGGCGACACCATGTATGTGGTCACGCCCTATCCCAACATCGCCTATGCATTGGACCTGTCCAAACCTGGCGCGCCGATCAAGTGGGTGTTCCAGCCCAATCCCGATCCGCGGTCCATCGGCAAAGCGTGCTGCGACAAGGTTCTGCGCGGCTGGGCGTTCGCCGACAACAAGCTGATCTACAATCTGCTGGACGACAACACCGTGGCGGTGGACGTCACCACCGGCAAGGAAGCCTGGCGCGTCAAGCTGGACAACGTCACCAAGGGCCCGACCATGACCATGGCGGCATTCGTGGTCGGCGACAAAGTGTTCGTCGGCAGCAGCGGCGGCGAGCTGGGCACCAATGGCTGGTTCCAGGCGCTGGCAGTGAAGGACGGCCACACGGTGTGGAAGGCTTTCACTAACGGCCCCGATGACGGGGCGCTGATCGGCACCGACTTCAAGCCCTTCTATTCCTGGATGAAGGGCAAGGATTTGGGCGTAACCACCTGGCCCAAGGAGATGTGGAAGCAGGGCGCCTCGGCGCCGTGGGGCTGGGTGTCGTATGACCCAGACCTGAACCAAATCTATTACGGCACGTCCAATCCGGGGCCGCGCGTGCCGTCGCAGCGGCCGGGGCTGAACCTGTGGAGTTCGGCGGTGTTCGCGCGCGATGCCAATTCGGGCGCGGCCAAATGGGCGTATCAGTTCACGCCGCATGACGAGTGGGACTATGACGGCGTCAACGAGAATGTGCTGATCGAGATTCCGTGGAAGGGCGCCCGCCGCAAGGTCATGGTGCATTTCAACCGCAACGGTTTCGCCTACACCATCGACCGCGCCACGGGCGAGGTGCTGGTGGCCAACCCATTCGGCCACCAGAACTGGGCCAAAGAGATCGACTTGAAGACCGGCATGCCGGTGATCAACGATGCGGCGCATCCCATCGTGGAGAAGAAAGTCACCAACATCTGCCCGCCTGATATCGGCGTGAAGAACTGGAATCCGTCGGCCTTCTCGCCCCGCACCGGCCTGCTCTATGCGGGCGTGTTCAACAGCTGCATGGATCTGAACAATCACATCGTGCAGTACATCCCTTCCTCGCCCTATGACGGCATGGAGATGCAGCGCCACGCCGGACCGGGCGGCAACTGGGGCGATTTCATCGCCTGGGACCCGGTGGCCGGCAAGCGCGTCTGGAGCATTAAGGAGAATCTGTATGTGTGGAGCGGCGCGGTGGTGACCGGATCGGACCTGGTGTTCTATGGCACCATGGATGGCTGGTTCCGCGCCGCCGACGCGCGCACCGGAAAAGTCTTGTGGTCGCAGAAGCTGGGCAGCGGCATCACCGCCGCGCCCATGACCTTTGTCGGCCCGGACAAGCGGCAGTATGTGGCGGTCTATGCCGGCATCGGCGGCGGCGCCGGGGTGCTGCGCAGGGAAAAGGGTTACATGCCCGGCGGCAATACGCTGTATGTCTTCTCGGTGGACGGCAATGGCATCGGCAACGGCACGACCCAGCTGACCCAGGCAGGCGCACCGGCGCCGGTTTCGGTGCCCCCGGCGGCGGCGCACAATTGATGAAGCGCATGGTTCTGATATTGGCGCTGATCGCCGCGCCGGCTTTCGCACAGGTCACGGCGGACACGCCCAATCCGCTGGACGGCAAGACGGACGCGATCGAGGCGGGCCAGGGATTGTTCGGCAAGATGAACTGCGCAGGCTGCCATGCCTATGACCTGACTGGTGGGATGGGACCAGACCTGACCGACCCAAGCTGGCAATATGGCAGCAAGCCGGGCGAGGTCTATCACACCATCGCCGAAGGCACCCTGCGCGGCATGCCCGCCTGGAAGGACAAGCTGACGGCGGACGAGATCTGGCAACTGGTCGCCTATATCCATAGCAGGAAACAATGAAGAGACTCGCGCTCACGCTGCTGCTGGCCATGACGACGGGCGCGAACGCGGCGCCCGTCACCACCGCCGAAGGCCCGGTCGAAGGCGTGGCGAAGAGCGGTGTCACCCGCTTCCTGGGCATTCCCTACGCCAAGCCGCCGGTCGGCGCGCTGCGCTGGATGCCGCCGCAGCCGGTGGCGAAATGGACTGCGACGCGCGCTGCCGACAAATTTGGCCCCACCTGCGCACAAGTCACCACCTTGGGCCCGTTCGCGGGCCCGCCCAACAGCAATGAAGACTGTCTGTACCTGAACGTCTTCACGTCCGACACAAAGGCCAAGCGCCCGGTGCTGGTCTGGATTCACGGCGGCGGCTATTTCGACGGCGCGTCCAATGATTATGACCCTGCCAAGCTGGTGACACGCGGCAAGCTGGTGGTGGTGACGTTGAACTATCGCCTGAACCTGTTCGGCTTCATGGCGCATCCGGCGCTGGATGCCGAAGGCCACGCTTTCGGCAATTACGGCATCATGGACATGCAGGCGGCGCTGCAATGGGTGAAGCGCAATGCCGCTTCGTTCGGCGGCGATCCGAACAACGTCACCGTCGGCGGCCAGTCGGCCGGTGCGGGCGCATCCACCGCCATCGTGGTGTCGCCGGCTTCGAAAGGTCTGATCCACCGCGCCATCTTCCAGTCTGGCGGTTACACGCCGTTTGCATCGAAAGCGACCGCGGAAGGACGCGGCGAGAAGTTTGCCGCCGCCGCCGGTTGCACCACGGGTGATGTTGCCAAGTGCCTGCGCGCCCTGCCCGCCGCCAAGATCGCGGCCTTGGCCGGCACCGCCAGCGCCACCAGTCCCTTTGTCGGTGGCCCGTTGCTGGATGGCGCCATCCTGCCGCGCCAGTTGATCGACGCCTTCCAGTCAGGCCAGTTCAACCATGTGCCGATGATGATGGGCACCACCGCGGACGAAGGCAATTTCGCCAACGGCATCATCCAGTATTTCAAACCGGGCCGCACCGCGCTGGATGAAGCCGATTACAGGGGCTATCTGCAGCGCACCTATGGTGGCAATGCCGGGCCGGGCGGCGGACTGCCGGCTTACCCCAAGGGCACCGTGGATGCGGTGGCGGCGCTGTATCCGGTCAAGACCAGCCCGCAGATGGCGTGGGACAGCGCGCACAGCGACGCCATGGCATGCCGCGGCCTTTACACCGCACCCGCCATCGCGGGTCACGCGCCGCTTTACATGTACCTGTTCAATGACTCCACGGCGCAGAGCTATTTCCCCAAGATGCCGGGCTTCCAGCCGCTGGCCTATCACACCGCCGATATTCCGTATCTCTTCACCGGCTATCATGGCGGGCCAGAGGGCTTGCCGATTACGCTGACACCGGCACAAAGCAAATTGTCGGACCGGCTGGTGGATGCCTGGGCCAACTTCGCGCGGTCCGGCAATCCCAACGGTGCTGGCGACGCGCCCTGGCCGCGCTGGAAGAAAGACGGAGGCGCCTATCTGGTGCAGGATGCCGCCTGGAGCACACAGACCAACGCCGACTTCGCCGCCGCGCACAATTGCGGCTTCTGGAACAATATCCTTCTCTACAAATAAGGAATGACGATGCGCTTTCTATTCTCCGCCGCCCTGCTCGCCACCTTGCTAATCTCGCCCGCCACGGCGGTGGAGTTGCGCATTATCAGCCCCGGCATCGTCTACAACGCGGCGTTGGACGGGCTGATCAGTGACTACAACAAAAAAAGCGGCAACACCGTCATCAGCGTGCACGGCACCATGGACAAGATCATTGGCCAGGCAAAAAGCGATTCGCCGCCAGCCGATGTCATCGGCCTGCAGCCGGACTTGATGAACACGCTGTACCTGGATGGCGGCGTTGTGGGGGCGACCTATACGCCGCTGGGCCGGGGCGAACTGGGCCTGGCGGTGAAGAAGGGCGCGGCCAAGCCCGACATCTCCACCGTCGCCAAGCTGGCCCAGGCGATGAACGGCAAGACCGTGATGGTCAACGATCCCAAGGGCGGCACGATGCAGGGCACGATGATCGACACCATCCTGAAGCGCCCGGAATTTTCCGGCGCGCATGTCACGCCATCGGCCAAGGGCGAAGGCGCCGCGGCACTGGCGCGCGGCGAAGGCGACATGGCAGTTCAATTGGTACAGGAAATCCTGAACAAGCCCGAGATCGAGGTGGTGGCGCCGCTGCCCGTGGAACTGGGCGGCCATATCGATGCGGTGCTGGCGGTGTCGGTGCGTTCCACCCATCCGAAGGAAGCCGCCGATTTCATCAAGTTCCTGACGCGCCCCGAAGCCAAGGCGGCCTGGGCGGCGAAAGGCTTCAAAGCCTTCTAGCTATTTTCCGGGCGTCTCGATGATGCCGCCTTCTTTCCAGACGGCGGCAGTCTGTGGCCGGGTGACATAGCGCAGGAAGCTTTCCGCTTCGGCCGGCGCGGTGGATATTTTCAGGATCGCGGCGGCCATGTCGACATGCAGGCCCAGTTCGTCCGGGAACGGACCGACCAGTTCGGCATCCTTGGCCATCAGGATTTCGGTCAGGGCGCCGCCGCCATATTCCGCATCGCCGCGCGCGATGGCGTCGCCGATCATGCCCCTGATGGGGCGGGGCTCGACGCCGACGAATTCGGGGCGCTTGAGCATGTCCTGGACCATGGCGCCGGTCAGGCTGCCATTCTTGGGGTCGGCATAGGCCAGGACGCCGGTATTCTTGGTGAAGGCCACGAATTTTTCCCTGGTGGAAATGTCGGGGTGCGCACCACCCTTCTTCACCACCACGCCAAAGGGAATGCGGCCCAGGGGCCGTTCGCTGCCGGGCACCAGCTTGGGCGCGAAATCGGTGAAGTTGGTTGTCGGCGCGATGGCGATATCACCCGGATCGCCCTTTTCCACCGCGGCGCGCACGCGCCCGACATTGAAGGCGGCGAAGGTGACCTTGTTGCCAGTCTGCGCCGCCCATTCATCGGCCAGCTTGCGCAGCGGGCCGTTCACGATCTGGGGCGAATAGACGGTGAGCTCCACCGCCTGCGCGGCCGGCGTCAGCAACAACAGCGCTGCGACAAGTCCCCAGCGAAACACGGTTACTTCTTGGTCCAGCCGCCGCCCAGCGGCTTGAAGAACTGGCCGGCCGGCACCCGGCCGATCAGCTGCGCGCCGGTGGCCTGGCCAGCGGCATCGCGGGTCACACCAGTCTTGGCGGCGGTTTCGGCATAAACGTTGGCGCGGCCGGCATTGATATCGTTCACCGCCGCTGTCGTGGCGGCGTCGGCAGAGCCGCTGACGAAGCCCAGATATCCGTCGGCCTGTTCGCCCACCGTGCCGGCGGCCTTGGCGGCTTCCACCGCGGCCTTGTCGGCGGCCAGATCGGCGAAAGCGGGGGTGGCCAGCAGCACCAGGGCGGCGGCGGCGAAGAGGTTCTTGAAGTTGCTCATGTGATGGCGTCCTTCAGGTAAGTGGGCAGATTAGAAGAGATCGGGGTTCTTGGAGATGGCGCTCTGGACTTCCTTGTCCAGCCGCACCCGCACATCGGCATCCAGCTTGGCGTAAATATTGATCGGCGCCACTTCCACCCGGATCGTGGGCGTGCAGGCACCCAGCACCGTCAGCGCGCAGGCTGCCAAAAGCAGTTTCTTCATGGGTTTGCTCCAACCGTTCCGTCCGTGTCCGGACTGAGGCTTTTTGACCATGCTTCACTATAGGACTTCAAGAGTTCGTCAAAATTAAGGGAGGTATCCAGGGTCAGGTCGATGGGCGTGCCGCTGGGCAGCGGAATCGGCTTGTACAGCGCCGTGCCGTTGATGATGTCGCCGATCGCCACCCGCGCCTCCTGGTGCTGTGGCGGGTCGCTCTTGCCCTTGATGTGGAACAGGATTTTCAGCCTGTCGCCTTCCGAATTCAGTTCGGCCGACATTTCATCAAAGGCCAGGTTTTCCAGCGCCTGATAGGCAAAGTCCTGCACCGCGTTGCTGGAGATGGCTGCGTCGCCCTGGTGCCACAGCGACCGGTTGACCGACAGCCGGCCCGGACCGTCGGCAGCGATCCTGCCATTGGTGATGCGAAAACCTTCCGGCCCGATATGGAAAGGCACGTTGCCGGAGACCTTGCCTTGCAGCTTGACCTTGCTGCCCAGGTTGGATGCGGCGACCAGCGATTCCAGCGCGATGGATTTGAGCTGGGCCGTGCCGGCAGCCTGTCCCGGCTTGGACAAAGGCAGGGTTATGGCGCCCAGCGAGGCATGGCCCTGGGCGATGTCGGTATCGGCCTTTGCCAGCTGGATTTCGCTGCCGTTGAAGCCGAAGCGCACATCCACCGCGCTGAACGGCAGGGTCCAATCGATGCGGTCGATGGACAGGTCCTGGCCCGGTGCGGTGGTTGGCGGCAGAAGGGAGGTGAAATTGATTTCGCTTTTCACCGCATGGGCCTTGCCCAGGACGGTCATGAAATCCAGCGCAGCGATCTTGACCTTGCCCTGGCTGGTGATGCCGGCCTTGGTCCAGTTGATGTCGCCGGTAAAAGCGACATTGCCTTCGGCGCGGCGCAGCGCCGCCAGCATGGGCGACAGAGCGACAGGTTGCAGCTTCTCCGGCGCGAATGTGATGCTGGGGGCGTTGATATGGGCGGTGCCGCCGCCCGTCGCCATGGTGTGCGTGAAAGTGACCTCGCCCAGCGCATCCTTTTTGGGATCGGTAACCGCCACCCGGCCGTGCCAGACACCGGCATCTAGCGCGATGGTGCCGCTGCCCAATACGGGCTTGAAGCGAACGGGCGTGACGCGGTCCGATACTTGCGCGGTGGAAAGGGCAACCGTGCCCTTGCGGGGCGCGCCCTGCCCTTCCATGACAAGGTGCGCTGCGGCTTTTTCGACATGCGCGTTGGCCAATGGCAGATTGGCGGCGCCGCCGCGCGCATCGGCAATGATTTTCCTGTTCGCGCCTTCGCCTGTGACCTTGACGTCGCAAAGCTGTACGCGGATGTCGGTCGCCAAGTCGCTGGCGCCCGGGTGAAATGCCTTTAGTGAGACCGGCGCGCAAGCCGAAGACGTGAAGCCATACTGACCCGACTGGTACGAGACGGTACCCGCAGCAGAGACATCGGCGCCGCGCAGCATGGCGAAGCTGAAATGGCTCTTGAACGCCGCATCGCCGGTCAGCCCCCCGCCGGTCCAGACCAGCTGTTTTGATGTGATGTGCGTCGCCGGCAGACCAGGGCCGGACAGCGAAGCCTCCAGCGCGGCATTCAGGCTGGTGGCGCCGCCGGACAGGTTAAGCACCGGCACGCTGAGTTTGCCGCCGCGCGCGCCCGTAACGGTCAGGGGCGTGGTGAGGGTAAACGCATTCATTTTGCCGCGATGGCTGGCATGCCCGGCAAAGCTGACCGTCAGATGCTTCATGTTCTGGACCAGAATGGAAGCCAGCGCCGGATCGCTGGCGCGCAGCGCGGCCATATCGGCGGCCAGTCCCATCTCGCCTTGCGCCCTGATATCGCCTTGGGCCTGGACATCGCCATTGCCCGCCTGAACATTCAGATTGCCGATCGCAGCATCGATCTTCGGCGCGGACAGGCCCGCCAGGTCAGCCGCGGAGAGCTGCAAATGAGCAGACGGCGCGGCGGCATGGAAGCGGCCATCCGCCGAATACCATTTCAGTTTGTCCGCGCTGAGCCGCAAATCCATGTCCGGCACCGTCAGTGCGTCCCGGGTCACCGTGCCCTGCATATGCAGGTCCAGATGACCGCCGGCATTGTCGAACGTCGCATCGGCCGCACGCAGGGCGATGCGCGTGCCTTGCCAGCTGATACTGGCGGGCTGGGCATGCAGCTTGGCCATCACGGGCAAATTCTTCACCAGCTTGACGTCGCCGCGCACATCCAGAACGCCGCCCGGCGTGGTGGCCAGCACGCGCAAGCCGGTCAGCGACACCGCCAAATCGTCGGAAACGAATTGCGACTTGCCCTGCTGCGATTTGAGGGAATCGATCCAGTTCTGCAGCGAACCCAGGTTGGGCTTGCCGTTTTCATCCAGCCGCACCCGCACCACCGGGTTTACCAGCCGCACTTCCACCACATAGGGTATGAGGCGCAGGGGATCGAAAAACAGCTCCACCCGTTCGGCGGCAATGTCGGGCGCATCCCTGGGCCCCAGCGCGAACCGGGCCGAAGCGCCGGACAGGCCCAGGGTGCCGACCTCGACATCGGACTCCACGCCATGGCTCTGGAAATAGGAGCGGGCGAAGCGGGCGGCGATCATGGCGCGGGCCAGCCATAGCGACAGCAACGTCGCCACGACCACAAGCAGGACTGCCGCAAACCAATGCCGGCGCTTCAAATCAGGTGCTCCATGCCCCGCAGCGGACAGTAACGCGTGAAGCCCAGCTTTGCGACAAAATCAGGCGCGGATATGGCGGCGCAGCTGCTATTTCCGGCGGGATTTGTCGGGGCGGTAGATGCGCACGGCATTGTCGCCCATCACGGCGCGCACGGCGCTGGGCTCCTTGGCGGCCACCGCTTCCCGCGCCAGCTCGAACCAGTCCTGGTAATCTCCGGCAAGGGTCAATACCGGCCAGTCGCTGCCCCAGATCAGGCGGCTGGCACCGAAAGCGTCGAACAGCACACCCACGGCGCGCACCACATCATCGCGCGAGCCGTGTGTGCCCATTTCGGTCAACAGACCGCTGACCTTGCAGGTGACATTGGGCATGGCCGCCAAGACTTCGATATCTTTGGCCCAGGTGAGCATGGGGTCGGCCTGGCCCAGCTTGGGCTTGGCGGCATGATCCAGCACAATGGACAACTGGGGGTGGCGCGCCGCCAGTTCGGTGATCACGCCCAGCTGATGCGACAGGATCAGGGCATCGAGCACCAGGCCTTCGGCGGCAATGGTGGACAGCGCGGGCGCGAGCTGTGGCTGAAGGATCCATTTGGGATCGGGAATATCCTGCAGCATCGGCCGCACGCCCAGGAACAGGGGGTCGGCGGCGCGGCTGCGCAGCTGGTCGGATGCGTCCGTGGCCAGCAAATCGACCCAGCCCACGACACCCAGGATGAACGGCGACTTGCGGGCGATGCCCAGCATGTAGTCCGTTTCGGCCGCAGTCGGCGCAGCCTGCACCAGTATCGTAGCGTCCACACCGGTCTGCACCAGCAGCGGGCGCAGGTCGGCGGTGCCGTACACGCGGTGAATGGGATTGTCCGGCGTCAGCCAGCCATAATCGCCGCGGGCCGGATCCCAGAAATGCTGGTGGGCATCAACGATCATGGAACAGGTGCATCCGCCCGGATCAGCTTTTCGCTGCGCAGATCCTGCCACAGAGCGGCGGAGATTTTGTGACGATACAGCGCCATGGTCTGTTCCACGCGGCCCGGCGCATCCAGCCCTGGAATGACGCTGGCAACCAGGCTGTGCGCCAGCGGAAATTGCAGCGCCGCGGCGGGCAACGGCACGCCATGGCGATCGCATACCGCTTCAATCCTGCGCACCTTGTCGATCACATCGGCCGGCGCGGGTTCGTAATTGTAATAGAGCGGTGCAGCGGTCTTGGTGCCCACCGCCAGGATGCCGGAATTGTAAGGCCCGCCTATTACGATGGCGGTACCGGCCTCCACGCAGCGCGGGAACAGTTCGTCCAGCGCATTTTGTTCCAGCAAGGTGTAGCGTCCGGCGAGCAGGATCACATCCAGCCGGGCATGATTCATCACCTCCAGGCAGGCGGGAATTTCGTTGACGCCCATGCCGAAACCGGAAATCGCGCCTGCGGATCGCAATTCCTCCAGCGCCTTGAGGCCCCCGCCCGTGGTCAGTTCGGCCATGCGCGCGGCGTTTTCCCCGCCGTGGGTCAGCTCGCCGATGTCATGGATATAAAGGAGATCGATCTTCGACAGCCCCAGCCGCTGCAGGCTTTCGCTGAAGCTGCGCATCACCGCGTCATAGGAATAGTCGTAGACCGGCTCGAACGGCATGGGTGTGGCATAGCCGTGGCGCACCTCGCGCTCGTCCACCGGCCCGGGAATGGGATTGAGCAACCGCCCCACCTTGGTGGACAGCACGATGTCGTTGCGGGTGCGCAGCGCATCGCCCAGCCGCCGCTCCGACAGGCCGAATCCATAAAAGGGCGCGGTGTCGTAATAGCCGAAGCCCGCGCGTTCCGCGGCCGCCAGGGTTTCGCGTGCCGTCGCATCGGGCAGTGGCTTGAACAGGTTGCCCAGGGGCGCGGTGCCAAAACCCAGCTCGGTAATGCTGAGACCCGTGCTGCCCAGTGCGCGTTTGGCGATCATGCGGTCCTCAGCTTGGGTGCGAGATATCCAAAGCCCACCACAACGGCATAGCAAGCCGCCAGGATGAACATGCTCCAGTGCAGCGCCCCGGTGACCGAGGCGAACAGTGTCATCAGGGGCGGCACCACGGCAGCGCCGCAAATCGCCATGACGATGAAGCTGGAGGCAAATTCAGTCTCATGCCCCAATCCTTCCAATCCCAGCGCGAAGATGGTGGGAAACATGATGGACATGAAGAAGCTGGTCGCCACCAGCGCCCACAGGCTGGGAAATCCGCCGAGCAGCGCGGCTGCGCAGCACAGGATGATGTTGCAGCCCGCATATAGCATCAGCTGGCGGGGCGGATTGATGGTCCGCTGCAGCCAGGCGCCGACAAAGCGGCCGACGCAGAACGCGATCATGGTCGCTTCCAGGTACACCTGCGCGCCTACCCGCTCGGGCACATGCGCCGCTTCCTGGGCGAAATCCACCAGCAGCGACCAGGTACCGACCTGGGCCCCGACATAGAAGAATTGCGCGATCACGGCGCAAAGTACGCGCGGGCGGGCCAGTACCGCAAAAGGCGAGCGGCGGCCCTGCGGCGTCACATCGGGACGCAGCGGCGGATATTTGGTGATGGCGATGGCGGTGGCGATCACCACCATCAGCACCCCCAGCACCATGTAAGGCGGCCCCACGGCGGCGGCTTCCTGCGCCCGCCAGGCATCCACCGCAGCCGGCCCCATCTTGGTCATCTGCTCGGGCGTGTATTCGACGCCGGAAAAAATCACGTAACCGCCGACCAGCGGGCCCAGCACGGTGGCGACACCGTTAAAGGCCTGCGCGAAGTTCAGCCGCGGCGATGCGGTTTCCGGCGCGCCAAGGATCGTGATGTAGGGATTTGCGCTGGTTTCCAGAAATCCGGCGCCAATGGCGATGATGTAAAGCGCCGCCAGGAAGATGCCATAGACACGCATATGCGCCGCCGGCACGAACAGGAAGGCGCCGATGGCATACAGGCCAAGACCGATGATGATGGTCTTTTTATAACCCAGTCGCCGGATGATCATGGCGGCCGGAAGCGGCGCACAGAAATAGCCGATATAGAAAGCGAACTGAGTCAGGCTGGCCTGGGGCCGGGTAAGATCCAGCGCCTTCTGGAAATGGTGCAGCAACAGGTCGTTGAACTGGGATGCCAGTCCCCAGGCGAAGAACAAGGTCGCGGTCAGCGCAAAGGCGATGGCATAGCGTCTTTCGACGACCGGCAGCTTGGTCATGTTCCCCCGCACGCTTTATTTTCCGCCAGTTAAGCGGAAATCAGCGCGCAAGGCTACATGGTGGCGCCGATCTGCCAGGGCACGAATTCGGCGTCGCCATAGCCCAGTTTCTCGGACTTGGAGCGCTCACCGGAGGCGATCTTCAAAATGTGTTCGAAGATTTCCTTGCCCTTGTCCTGGATGGAAACCCCGTCCAGCACATCGCCGCAATTGATGTCCATGTCGTCGGTCATGCGTTCATACACCGGGGTGTTGGTCGCCAGCTTGATGGACGGCGTGGGCTTGCAGCCATAGGCCGAGCCGCGCCCGGTGGTGAAGCACAGGATATTGGCGCCGCCCGCCACCTGCCCCGTCGCGGAGACAGGATCGTAGCCGGGCGTATCCATGAAGACGAAGCCCTTGGCCGTCACGGGTTCTGCATATTCCACCACCGCCTTCAGCCTTGTGGTGCCGCCCTTGGCGGCTGCGCCCAACGACTTTTCGAGAATGGTCGTCAACCCACCCGCCTTGTTCCCGGGCGAGGGATTGTTGTTCATGCTGCCGGAATTGCGGTTGGTGTAATTTTCCCACCAGCGGATGCGTTCGATCAGCTTCTTGCCGACCTCGGGCGAAGCGCGGCGGGTCAGCAGATGTTCGGCGCCGTAAATCTCGGGCGTCTCGGACAGGATGGCGGTGCCGCCATGGGCCACCAGCAAGTCCACCGCCGCGCCCAGGGATGGATTGGCGGTGATGCCGGAATAGCCGTCGCTGCCGCCGCATTGCAGGGCCAGCATCAATTCGGACGCCGGCGCGGTCTCGCGCTTGACCGCGCCCGCCACCGGCAGCATGTCGCGCACCGCGGCCAGGCCGGCCTCCACCGCTTTCTGGGTGCCGCCGGTGTCCTGGATGGTCAGCGAGCGGAACGTGTCGCTTTCGGCGATGTTGTAAGCCTGCTTCCAGCGCGCGATCTGGAAGGTCTCGCACCCCAGGCCCACCATCAGCACCGCGCCCATGTTGGGATTGGCGGCATAGCCCCATTGGGTGCGCTTCAACACCTCATAGCCTTCGCCCTTGCTGTCCATGCCGCAGCCATGGCCATGCACCAGCGGGATGATGCCGTCGATTTCCGGATAATCGTCCAGCATGCCGCTCTTTTCCACTTCACGCGCGATGATGCGCGCCACGGTGGCCGAGCAGTTCACCGAGGTGAGGATGCCGAGATAATTGCGGGTGCCAAACCTGCCATTGGCGCGGCGAAAACCCTGAAAGGTGGCTTGCGGCTGTGCAGGCGCCGGATCGCGGGCATCGACTTCGAACTGGTAATCGCGGTCGACGGAATGGAATTCGATATTGTGTTCGTGCACCCAGTCGCCGGGCGGAATGTCCTGGGTGGCAAAACCGATGATCTGGCCGAACTTCAGCGCCGGCTGGCCTTTCGCAATCGCGCGGACCGCAGCCTTGTGGCCCGGCGGAATGCGGCGGGTGATCTTGACGTCATCCACAATGTCGCCTGGAGACAAGCCGGCCACCGCCACCACGACATTGTCGGTCGGATGAAGCCGCAGGAAAGACGCCATGATTGCTCCCAGGTGCAAAGGGGGCTCTTATAGTCCAAGCCCTGTCCGGAGAATAACAAAATGAGCCGCCGCCTGTGCTTTGCGCTGGACCTCGTGAACGATGCCGCCAAAATCGTCGAATATGAGGGCTTTCATGCGCCCGGAAGGGTATGGCCGGCCATCGTGGACGACATCCATGCCCAGGGAATCGAGGGTATGGAGATCTGGCGCACCGGCGACCGGATGGTGATGATCGCCACCGTGGCGGATGATTATCCTCGCACACGCAACATCCCTCCCGAATATGACGCGTGGGAAACCCTGATGTGGGGCTTCCAGAAGGCCCTGCCCCATGCAGCGCCGGGGCAGAAATGGGTGCCGATGGACAGGATTTTCGATCTGGCCCAGCAGAAAGGCGGCTAACCCGTTGACACGGGTAGCCGAACCGGAAAACCTGCCGCGCCCAGGGGAGGAAGTGGATCGTGATTTCCAGAATTGTTTCGCGCGCCTTGGGCGTGGCCGCCCTGTGCGCTGCGCTCTGCGCGCCGGCGCTGGCCGCGGAAAATTACCAGACCGACATCGGCCCCACGCCGAAGAATGGGCGCGGTGGCGACAAGGCCCTGGGCCGCGGTTCGGTGCTGGCGGTGCTGGACAATGGCAAGTTCACCATCACCGGCAAGTTTGCCGGCCTGTCCTCGCCCGCGACCGATGCTAGCCTGCGCATCGGCCATGTGATGGGCGGCACCGGCCCCGCCATCGGCCCGCTTTCGATCGCGCAGGCGCAGAGCGGCACCATCTCCGGCACCTTCACCCTGTCGCCGGACCAGGTGGCGGCTTTGAAGAGCGGCAAGCTCTACGTCATCCTCAACAGCCAGAGCGCGCCCAAGGGAAATCTGTGGGGCTGGTTCCAGCCCGCCCATGTCACGGTCGGCCAGGACGTGCCGCAGATGTATGACTGGTACATCCCCAGCATTCTCGAAGACGACAGGCCCAACCCGGCCAAGAAGCCCGGCAGCTGACCGGCGGAGCAACAGACATGATGAAGAACCGGAAGAATTCCCTGCGCGCGCTTGGCGCCCTCACGGTTTTGGCGGCCGCCGCCGGATTGTGGGGCGCGGTGGCACAGACCGCCCCCGCCCCTGGACCTTTCACGGACGCGCAGGCCACAGCCGGCGAGGCCGTCTATACCGGCAAATGCGCCGTCTGCCATGAAGCCGGCGGTGAGACCGTTCGCCTGGTCAGTGCCGGCTTCACCCAGGCCTGGAGAGGCCGCAACACCAAGGACCTTTATACCCGCATCAAGACCACCATGCCGCTGAGCAATCCTGGCAGCCTGAGCGAGGCCGAAACCGCGCAGGTCGTGGCCTATATCCTCAAGGGCAATGGCGCCAAGGCCGGCGCCGCCGAATTCACGCCGACAACCTCGGTGGCGATTGCCACAATCCTTCCCACGCGGCGCGATGTGTATGCGGGCTATACCAGCCTGAGCGGCGCGCCCCAGGCCACCGGCATCACCTTCCCGGGCACCGTGGCGAAGTACAGTCCCGTCACCGAGGAAATGCTGCTGCATGCCCCGGCCCAGGACTGGCTGATGCATTACCAGAATTATGCCGGCTGGAGCCATTCGCCGCTCAAGCAGATCAACACCCAGAATGTGAAGAACCTGCAGCTGCGCTGGGTGTGGTCGCTGGATGACGGCGAACGCCAGCAGATCACGCCGCTGGTGCATGACGGTGTGATGTTCGTGTCCACCGCCGTCAACAACAAGGTGCAGGCGCTGAATGCCGCCACCGGCGACCTGATCTGGGAAAACTATCTGGGCCCGCGCCTGGAAAACCAGGTCAACGCCACGGCGCGCGCCATGGTGCTGTATGGCAACCAGCTCTTCTATCCGGCCACCGATGCGACGCTGTACGCGCTGGACGCGCGCACCGGCAAGGTCAACTGGAAGTTCAAACACACCGATTACGGCCGCGACAAGATCGGCGGGCTGATGATCGCCGACGGCAAGCTGATCGTGGGCCGCGGCGTGTGCGACGAAGCTTCACTGGAAGACCGATGCTTCATCGCCGCCTATGATCCCAAGGACGGCAAGCAGATCTGGAAGTTCAACACCGTCGCCTACAAGGGCGAACCGGGCGGCGACAGCTGGGGCAGCATGGAAAATGGCGAACGCGCCGGTGCCGATGCCTGGATCGCCGGCACATACGATCCCAAGTTGCGGCTGATCTATTTCGGCACCGGCCAGGCCAAGTCGGGCCGCAACGGCATTGGCGACAAGCTGTTCAGCAACGCCACCATCGCGCTGAGCGTCGATACCGGCAAGCTGGCCTGGTACCACCAGACCGCGCCCGATGAAGGCCTGGACCTGGATGAAGTCTATGAAAAGATCCTGGTCGACAACGGCCCGGAGAAACTGCTTCTGACCGCCGGCAAGAAGGGCATCCTGTGGAAGCTGGACCGCACCAACGGCAAGTTCCTGGATTACAAGGAAATGGTGTTCCAGAACGTCTTCACCAAGATCGACCGCCAGACCGGCCGCGGCACCTATCGTCCCGACATCGTGCATCCCGAACCCGGCAATTCGCGTCCGTCCTGCCCGGCCCAATCGGGCGGCCATAATTGGCCGGCCGCAAGCTATGTGCCCGATCAGGATTTGATCATCTTCCCGCTGGACCAGATCTGTGTCACCTCACAAGGCGACATGGTCGGTAACTTCGAGTCGCCCGCATCGGACGGCAATATGGGCCGCGTCAGCGCCTATCGGGTAAAAGACCTCAAGCCGATCTGGACGTTCCAGCAGCGCGCGCCGTTCCTGACCAGCTCCATGACCACGGCGGGCGGTGTCGGCTTCATAGGCGACTGGGACCGCACCTTCCGCGCCTTTGACGTGAAGACCGGCAAGACTCTGTGGACCACGCGCCTTGGCACCACGGCGCAAGGCTTCCCCACCACCTTCAGCGTCAATGGCGAGCAGTTCGTGGCGGTGCCGACCGGCTATAACGGCGGCAGCCCGCAGCTGCGGCCCTCCAGCATGTTCCAGTTTGAGCGCAACCGCCCGCTGGTCGGTCATGCCGTCTATGTCTTCGCCTTGCCCAAGGATGAGACGAAGGCCGCGCCAAAGAAATAGTCAGCGGCAAAAGGGTTCGACGCCCATCACCGACTTGATGCCGCCGGTGATGAGTTTGCGAAACTCCACCGAGCCGGGAAACATGCTGTTGTCATTGGCGAAGATGCCGGCGTCATGGCCCAGGGTCGTGGCCCAGACCTTGCCGCCGTCATAATACTGGCACCAGGCCACCGGGTGGAAAGACCCATGGCCCGGTATCTGGCCCACCACATAAGGATAGCGGGCTTTGGGACCGGGCGGCGCAATCCTGTCGCCGCTGCCCGCGGGCCACGACTTCTCGTCCACTGTCGCCAGGAAGCGCACGTGGGTTGGGAAGGGAATGAGGTTGTACCACTCGTCCCTGAAGTGCCAGCGGCTGGGCAGGTCGCGGGTGGACGCATCCTTGCTGTCCACGATTTCAACATCACCGTCGCGGAACTTGCCGTGATTGTAGAAATTCGCCCCGCCCAGCAGCCCCTCGTAATAGGGCCAGTTGTAGAGCGTGCCGAAAGCATTGTGGATGGCGACAAAGCCGCCGCCGGCGCGCATATACTGGCGCAGCGCCGTCTTGGCGCCATCGTCCAGGGCATCGCGCGAGGGACTGAAAAAGATAACGGCGTTGTAGCCGTTGAGATCGGACATCTCGCGCACGTCTTCGGTATAGTCCAGCTTCCAGCCATTCTCGGCCGCCAGCTTCAGCATTTCGCGGTGAACGACATTCTGCGGGCCCAAGGCCGGGTTCAGACCATCCGGCAGCGGCGGACCCAGATTGGCATGCCGGTAGCCGCCGGTCCTGCTGAACAGCAGCACGCAAATCTGCGTGGCGGGATTGCGCGGCCAGTCATGAAAGCATTTGGGGTCGACACCACGGCAGACGCCGTAGTTCATCTCGCCCAGATTGTCGTTGATGGGCCCGCCGGGATTGCCGGTTTGCGCCGACGCCGCCAGCGCAAAGAGGCAGGCACCGCCGGCGGCAACACAGATTTTCGCGATCATTTTCGGACTTTCAGAACCATGCCCGTCACGGCGGCGATCACTGCATCGGGGCGATCGATCTGAATCATGTGCCCGGCGCGCGGCACCACCAGCAGCTGGGAGTCGCTGGACAGGTCCATGGTCTCGACATGCATCTTGAGCCACAGGCGCTGAGCCCCGGCGCTGTCCGGCGGATATTCGGGAAAGGCCATGGTGGGATCGCGGCTGAGCAGGATGAAGGGCGTGGCGCCCAGGCTCTCTTTTTCGGCGTCCAGCAGCTGCGAACTCAAACCTTCCATCGCCGCGCCTTCGCGCATGATGGCGCTGGCGGCGGCGGGAGTCTGGCTGTCGCGGTAGCGATCGGCCATGTCCGAAGGCACATCCTTGGGCACGCTGCGCTGGCACTTGGCGATGAACTCCGCCGGGCGCGGATCGATGGCGCAATCCTTGATGGCAGCCTGGGGGTCCGGCATCTTGGCGGCCTCGGGGAAAACCTCGATGAAACGGGCGATCTGATGGGGCGAAGACGGATCGACCAGGACCAGCCCCGCCACGTCTGCGCTGTGCCGACCCGCATAGAGCCGGTCGATATAGCCGGCATAGGAGTGCCCCACGATCACATAGGGCGCGGGCAGGTGCGCGGCTTTCAGCAGGGCGGCAAGGTCATCGGCTTCGGCGCCGGCATCGCGCGGGCCGTCCGTGGCGGCGCTGTTCCAGATTCCCGCCCGGTCATAGGCACAGGTCTTGGTGACGCGCGCGATGGCGCTTTGCACTTTGCGCCAGGTGGTGATGCCGCTGGCGCCAAGGCCTGCATCCAGCATCACCACGGGCGCGCCCTTGCCTTCACAATAAAGGCTGAGCTTCTTGCCGTCCGGAAGGGTCACGAGCCTGGTGTTCGCGGCATAACCTTTCCACCAGGCACTGTCGTCGCCTGTTTGCGAGACAGCTGCGGTCGCAGCAAGTAGAAGTGCCACCAGGCCGGCGCAGATCGCCTTCATTTCAAGCCCACCTTCGCCAATCAGCTGCGCGTCACCGCCTGGGCCACCAGGTCGCTGACCAGGTGGGTGGGATGGGGGCGCACCGCCGCTTCATACAGGGTCGTCAGCACTACACAAATTGTGCTTGTGTCCGGATCGGCCCAGGACAAAGTGCCGGTGGAGCCATTATGGCCAAAGACATGGTCATGATTGGCGGGTGAACCGACGCTGGGGCGCAGGTCGAAGCCCAATCCGCTGGCCTTCACACCCGGCGGGGAATTGTTGGCTTTCATCAATTCCTCGGTCGCCACTTTCAGGATGCGGCCGCGCTGCCACAAAAATTCGTCATAGAATTTCACGACGTCGGCAGCGCTGCCCAGGGCCCCGCCCCAGGGCGCCCCCAGGTTGCGCCAATATTCGCTGTTCCAGTTCCAGCTCGCCCAGCTTTTCTTGCCCGCTTCGGTCATGGCCGGCGCGCCCTGGCTGGCCACGGTCGTGGCATTGGCACGGCCGCGCAGGCCATAACCGGTATGGTTCATCTTCAGCGGCCTGAAGATGCGCTCTTCCACCAGCTCGGCGATTGGCTTGCCGGTGATCTTCTGGGCAATTTCGGCCGATAACAGGATGCCCATGCTGGAATAGGAGTAGCTGCTGCCCGGCGCGAATTTCAGCGGCGCCTTGATGGCGCCTTCGCGATAATCGGCCAACGGTGCATGGCGTTCGCGAAGCGCCTCGTCATCGGCCAGCATATCGGGCAGACCACCGGTATGGGTCAGGCAATGGCGGACGGTGATGTTTTCCCGCCCCTCGCCCGTAAAGGCGGGAAAGAATTTCACCACCTTGTCGTCCAGGCCCAGCTTGCCCTCGTCCACCAGGGTCATGACGGCCGCCGCCGTCATGGGTTTGGTGATTGACGCCAAAAGGAACACCGGTTCCGGCCCCTTATCGCGGCTTTGGGCAGTGCCGAAGTTGCGGGCATATTTGCGGTTGTTCTGGACCACCAGGATCGAGGCGCCCTGCACACGGCCATCCGCGATCCAGCCATCCATCACCTTGGCGGCTTGATCCAGCTTGGCGGTGTCCCATTTGTCGGCGCGCTGGGCCAAGGCTGCCCCCGCATTGGAAGAAGTCGCCGCCATGGCCGCTGCGCCTGTCATCATGTCCCTGCGGTTCATCCCCAACCCCTCTTATTGTTGGCCGGACGCTAGCATGGCTATCCAAAAACCGCATCGGTCCATAGCCAGTTTGGCTTGGCGCTGGGCCCATCCAGCGGCTAAAAACCGCCGGCACAAAGCGGAGAAGAACATGTCCCAGATGTCGCCCACCGAAATGGCCCAGGTCCTGGCCAAGGGCCTGCTGTCCTTCCCCGTCACCCATTTCGACCAGAGCGGCCAGTTCCAGGAAGGCCCCTACCGCGAGCATTGCGCCTGGCTCCTGGGCTTCAAGCGACTGACCGGCCTGTTCGCTGCCGGCGGCACGGGCGAGTTCTTTGCCCTGACTCCGTCCGAAGTCGCCACCGTGGTCACCGCCGCGGTGAAGGAGACCAAAGGCCAGACCCCGGTGATCGCCGGCGCCGGTTACGGCACCGCCATCGCGGTGGAGATGGCCCGGTCGGCCGAGGCCGCGGGCGCCGACGGCATTTTGCTGCTGCCCAACTATTTGATGACGCCCAACCAGGAAGGCCTGATGGCGCATGTCGAAGCGGTGTGCAAATCGACCAAGCTGGGCATCATCGTCTACAACCGCGACAATGCCGTCTTGACCGCGGACAGCGTCGCCAAGCTGTGCGACCGCAATCCCAACCTGGTCGGCTTCAAGGATGGCGTCGGCGACATCGAGCTGATGATGCAGGTCTATGCCAAGATGGGCGATCGCCTGACCTATGTCGGCGGCCTGCCGACGGCCGAAACCTTCGCCCTGCCATACCTGGAAATGGGTGTGACCACCTACTCCTCGGCTATCTATAATTTCATGCCGGAATGGGCGCTGTCCTTCTATGACGCCGTGCGCGCCAAGGACCATGCCAAGGTGATGAAGGGGCTGAAAGAATTCGTGCTCCCCTATATCGCCATCCGCAACGAGAACAGGGGTTACGCGGTGTCCATCGTCAAGGCCGGCATGACCGCCATTGGCCGCACCGCCGGTCCGGTGCGCAGCCCCCTGACCGACCTGACGGCGGACCAGTTCGGTCGCCTGAAGAAGCTGGTCGACGCCACCAAGCCGGTTTAAGCGGAACGGTATTCCCGCTATAGGATGAGGCATGACAGGCCCATCCTTCTGGTCCCAGTTCGAATTGCGCCAGCTTCGCTGCTTTGTCGCCGCCGCCGAGGAACTGCATTTCGGCCGCGCCGCGGCGCGCATGAACATGACCCAGCCGCCTTTGTCGCGGCAGATCCAGTTGTTGGAACATGTGCTGGGAGTGCGCCTGCTGGATCGCACCAGCCGCGCCGTGAAGCTGACCCCGGCGGGGCGCGTGTTTCTTTTGGAAGCGCGCCGCATCCTGCGTTTGACGGAAAGCGCCGCGCTGGCCACCCGGCGCATCGCATCGGGTGAAGCCGGCACCATCACCTTGGGCTTCACCGCGGCCAGCGGCTACAGCTTCCTGCCGCGCCTGCTGCTGCAGCGCGCCAGCCATGCCCCCAACATCGACATCGCGCTCAAGGAGATGGTGTCGTCGGAACAGGTGGAAAGCCTGCTCACCGGCCGCATCGATGTTGGCCTGCTGCGCCCGCCCATTGCGCGTAGTGAATTCACCACCCTGAAAGTGGCCGAGGAACATCTGGTGGCGGCACTTCCGATGGGCGATCCGCGCCTGGCCGAAGCCAGCCTGACCCTGAAGCATTTCGACCGCCAGCCGCTGATCATGTATGCCGCCGACGGGGCGCGTTACTTCCACGACATGCTGGCCGGCCTGTTCGAGGCTGCGGGCGCAGCCCCCGTCACCATTCAGTCCCTGGCACAGATCCATTCCATGCTGGCCCTGGTGCGCGCCGGCATCGGCGCCGCGCTGGTGCCCGAAGCGGCCATGTCCCTGCACTTCGATGACGTGCAATTCCGCCCGGTGGTCACCGATCCGCCCGCGCCGGTGGAATTGTATGCGGCATGGCGCAGCGACAATGACAATCCGGCGCTGTCCGCCTTTCTGGATCTGCTGCGGACCGAACCCGATCCCGAAACGCTGGACGCACTCGCAGCAGAGGAATAGTCCGCCGATCAATGCAAACCGGGCATTGATCGCTTGAACCTTTGGCTTGGACGGGCCAAGCTTGCGCCCATAGATTTTCCGAGCCTTTTCAAGGTCCGGCAAACCATAAAGGGTCCGATAAGCGGCCTGTCAAACCCAGGGTAGAGCAACCATGACGCCGATCGCCGAAGACACGCGCAACAGCCATGTCCGGTTCTGGATCATCGCGATCCTGTTCATGATCTCGTCCATCGCCTATGCCAGCCGCGCCACCTTGCAGATGGCGGGCACGCCGCTATCGGCGGAATTCCATCTCGACAAGGTACAGCTGGGCTATCTCTTCTCGGCCTTCGCCTGGTCTTATGCCATCGCGCAAATTCCGGGGGGCGCCCTGCTGGACAAATACGGGTCGCGCCCCGTTTACCTGTGGGCCATCATCCTGTGGGCCATCTTCACCGGGCTGCAGGCTTTCGTCTCCTTCCTGTCTTTCGTGCCGGTGATGATCAGCCTGTTCATCCTGCGCCTGGCGCTGGGCTTTGCCGAGGCGCCCAGCTTTCCGGCCAACGCCCGTATCGTCGCCAACTGGTTCCCCAAGTCCGAACGCGGCACCGCCAGTGCCATCTTCAACGCCTCGCAATATTTCTCGGTGGTCGCCTTTAACCCGCTGATGGGCTGGCTGGCCCAGTACCATGGCTGGCAATCGGTATTCTTCTGGATGGGGGTGATCGGCTTTGCCGGCGCGGTGATCTTCGCGCTGGTGGTCCACGCGCCGGCGCGGCACAAGCACATCAGCAAGCGTGAGTTTACCTATATCGAAGAAGGCGGCGCGCTGGTGAATCTGGACAAGCCGGCTCAGGCCGCGCAGCCGATCCGCTGGGCGATCCTCAGCCAGCTTCTGTCCAACCGCATGCTGTGGGGCATCTACCTGGCGCAATACTGCATCACGGCCCTGACCTATTTCTATTCCACCTGGTTCGCCATCTATCTGATGGAAGCCCGCCACATGGGCCTGGCCAAGGCCGGCCTGGCATCGGCGGGACCGGCCATTGCCGGTTTCGTGGGCGGTGTTCTGGGCGGAGTGCTGTCCGACATGCTGTTGAAAAAGGACGTGTCGCTGTCCAATGCCCGCAAGATACCGATCCTTGTGGGATTGGTGATTTCCTGCGCCATCCTGGGCTGCAACTATACCGACAGCCAGGGGATGATCATGCTGTTCATGTCCATCGCCTTCTTCGGCAAGGGCATTGCCGCCCTGGGATGGGCGGTGATGAGCGATGTCGCTCCGCGCGAGGCCACGGGCCTGGCCGGCAGCGTGTTCAACCTGTTCGGCAATGCGGCGGGCATCTTCACCCCCATCGTGATCGGCTACATCCTCAAAGCCACGGGCAACAGCTGGGACCTGGCGCTGGTTTTCCTGTTCGCCCATTCCATCGTCGCCATGATCGGCTATGGCGTGATCGCCGGCGAATTGAAGCGCGTGGTTTTGAGAGCTGCCTGACAAATTGCTTGAGGATTGTGTTCCATGAGTAAGGATAAAACCGGCGCACCGCGCGTGACCGACATGAAGGTGGTGCCCGTCGCGGGACAGGACAGCATGCTGCTGAACCTGTCGGGCGCGCATGGACCATTTTTTACCCGGAACCTGGTGATCCTGACCGACAGTGCCGGCAATACCGGCGTGGGCGAAGTGCCGGGCGGCGAGAAAATCCGCAAGACGCTGGAAGAAAGCCGGGACCTTGTGGTGGGCGCCGGGCTGGGTACCTGGAAGAACGTGTTGCGCGATGTCGGCCAGCGTTTCGCGGACCGCGATTCCGGCGGCCGCGGCCTGCAGACCTTTGACCTGCGCATCACCGTGCATGTGCAGGCGGCGCTGGAATGCGCCCTGCTCGATTTGCTTGGCCAGCATCTGGAGGTGCCGGTTGCCGCCCTGCTGGGCGATGGTCAGCAGCGCGAACAGGTTGAGATGCTGGGTTATCTCTTCTTCATCGGCGACGCTGCGAAGACCACCCTGCCCTACCGCCATGACCAGAAAGGTGACGACTGGATCAAGGTGCGGGATGAAGAGGCCTTAACACCGGACGCCATCGTGCGTACGGCGGAAGCTGCTTACGCGCGCTACGGCTTCAACGACTTCAAGCTGAAAGGCGGCGTCCTGGCCGGCAGCGAAGAGATCAAGGCCATCGAGGCTCTGGCCAAGCACTTTCCCAAGGCGCGCATCACGCTGGACCCCAACGGCGCATGGTCGCTGAAGGAAGCCATTACCCTGTGCAAGGGGCGCGGCGATATCCTGGCCTATGCCGAAGATCCTTGCGGCGCCGAAGGCGGTTATTCCGGCCGCGAGATCATGGCGGAGTTCCGCCGCGCCACGGGCCTGCCCACCGCCACCAACATGATCGCCACCGACTTCCGCCAGATGGTCCATGCCATCGATCTGGGCTCGGTCGACATTCCGCTGGCCGATCCGCATTTCTGGACCATGGCCGGCAGCGTGCGCGTCGCCCAGATGTGCGCCGATCGCGATCTTCGCTGGGGCAGCCATTCCAATAACCATTTCGACGTATCGCTGGCCATGTTCACCCATGTCGCCGCCGCGGCGCCGGGCAACATCACCGCCATCGACACCCACTGGATCTGGCAGGACGGCCAGCGGCTGACCCACGAGCCGTTCCAGATCAAGGGCGGCCTGGTGGACGTTCCCAAGCGTGGCGGGCTAGGCGTGGAACTGGACATGGCGGAAGTTGAAAAGGCCCATGCCACCTATAAAACCCTTGGCGACGGCGCCCGCGACGATGCCGTCGCGATGCAGTTCCTGATCCCGGGCTGGAAATTCGATCCCAAGAAGCCGTGCCTGGTGCGCTGAGGAGCGCTATGATTTCCCCATGAATATCCAGAACAAGCCGCCACATGAAGAGCCGCGCCGCATCCAGGTGGCGCCCGGCGACAATGTGGCGATCATCGTCAATGGCCTGGGCCTTCCCGCCGGCAGCACCTTCCCCGACGGGCTGGTGCTGAACCATTTCGTGCCCCAGGGCCACAAGGTGGCGCTGAAAGACATCGCCGATGGCGGCGATATCATCCGCTATAACGAGGTGATCGGTACCGCCAAGGGCCCCATCAAGCGCGGCGATTGGGTGAACGAAGACAATGTGGTCATGGGCACCGCCCCGCCGCTGGAACAGCTGGAGATGGCAACCCGCCCGCCGGCCACGCCCGAACCGCTGACCGGCTATACGTTCGAAGGCTATCGCAACGCCGACGGCACGGTAGGGACCAAGAATATCCTGGCCGTGTCCACCAGCGTGCAATGCGTGGCCGGCACCATGGAATTCGCCCTCAAGCGCATCAAGGCCGAACTGCTGCCCAAGTACCCCAACGTCGACGACGTGGTGGTGCTGACCCATGCTTATGGCTGCGGCGTGGCGATCAATGCGCCCACGGCCGTGGTGCCGATCCGCACATTGCAGAACCTGGCCAACAATCCCAACTTCGGCGGCGAAGTTCTGGTGGTCGGCCTGGGCTGCGAGAAGCTTGTGCCCGAACGCCTTTTACCGAAGGGGCAGGAAACCGGGACATTCCGCCTGCAAGATGAAGCCAATGTCGGCTTTGGCGCCATGATCGACGGTATCATGGCCCGGGTCGAGGAACGCCTGAAGATCCTGAACCGGCGCAAGCGCGAGACCGTGCCAGCCGCCGAACTGATCGTCGGCATGCAGTGCGGCGGCAGCGATGCGTTCTCGGGCCTGACCGCCAATCCGGCGCTGGGCTATTGCGCCGACCTTTTGGTGCGGGCCGGGGCCACCGTGATGTTCTCGGAAGTGACCGAGGTGCGCGATGCCATCCACCTGCTGACGCCCCGCGCCGCGACAAAGGAAGTCGCCGACGCGCTGGTGCGCGAGATGCGCTGGTATGACGATTACCTGGCCAAGGGCGAGGTTGACCGCGGCGCCAACACCACGCCCGGCAACAAAAAGGGCGGCCTGTCCAACATCATCGAAAAGTCGCTGGGTTCGGTTGCCAAGTCCGGCACCAGCACCATCAATGCCGTGCTGTCGCCGGGCGAAAAAGTGCGCAGCCGTGGCCTGGTGTTCGCCGCCACCCCTGCCAGCGATTTTGTCTGCGGCACCTTGCAGATGGCCTCGGGCATGAACCTGCATGTCTTCACCACCGGGCGCGGCACGCCGTATGGCCTGGCCGCCGTGCCGGTCATCAAGGTGGCGACCCGCAGCGAACTGGCCAAGCGCTGGAACGACTTGATCGACCTGGATGCCGGTCCCATCGCCACCGGTGAAAAGACCATCGAACAGGTGGGCTGGGAACTGTTCCATCTGATGCTGGACGTGGCCAGCGGGCGCAAACAGGTGTGGGCGGACAAATGGGGCCTGCACAACGACCTGACACTTTTCAACCCGGCGCCGGTGACTTGATCCCTAGATACGGCTGAAAAAGCGCCGGGGATTGTCCACCGTCATGGTGTGGATGGCGCCATCCGGCACTCCAATCTGCTTGAGGCGCGGTATCAGGCGGCGCATGCCGAACAGCATGCCTTCCGCAGGATCGATGGTTTCCCGCCACTGCCTTGCTTCCGGTGGAAGCATCGCACCGCCGAATTCCACATCCTGGGACAGGAATATCTTGTCCGCGAATCCTGCATCGACCAGCAGCTTGATGCATTCGGCGCGCCGTTCGAAAGACGGCTTGAAATCGGGGGGCAAGCCACGATGGACATGGTCCATCCCCAGGCAATAGCCGTGCCGAACCAGGCCTAGGAAATAGTCCATATCGCCACTGTCGTCACTATGGTCGAACGATACTTGGGCAGGATCCATGCCTTCGTCGCCAAGAATAACAGCCAGCTTCTCCGCGACCTTGTCCGCCGCACGCGAATGGATGCGCAACGGCACACCGCTCGCCATTGCAGCCCGGGTCCCAGCCCGCAGGCCCGTCATTTCCAGTTCAGTCGGCGTCTTGCCCACGATCCCGATCTTGACCACGCCCGCCTTGACACGGGTGCCGTCGATGCCCTGCGCGATTTCGCGGGCAAAAAATGCGGTCAACCCTTCGACCGTGCGCGACGGCATGGTGATGGCCGGGGATTGCGGCGGGAAAAACCGCTGGCCGGTCGCCGCGATGATGTTCAGCCCGGATTTGCGCGAAACCTCCCGCAGAAATCTGATGTCGCGCCCGACGTCATAGGTGGTCAGATCGACAATCGTGTCGACTCCTGCCCCTCGCAGGGTTTTGAGTTCCTCAATGGCCCGCGCGACAAACTGCGCCTTGCCACCCCACGCCCTTGGCCAACGCGGCAAGACATCCGGTGCATCGGCAACATGTTCATGCGCAAGCGTAAAGCCGAGCCTGGAGGGATCGATGGGGCCCAGCACGGTCTGGGCAAACCCGGCCGAACGTGCCGGTTCCAGGGCGTGCGCATGGATGGCCGGCATCGTGGCTCCCGCAATCGCCCCTCCGATGAATTCTCTGCGGTTCGTCACCTTTTCCCGTCTTCCAGGATCATGGCGGCACCCTTGGCCGCGATCATGATGGTGGGCGTGTTGGTGTTGCCCGAGGTGATGGTCGGCATCACCGAGGCATCGATCACCCGCAAACTCTGCAAACCATGCACCCGCAACCGTTCATCCACCACGGCCAGCGGATCGCTGGCCAGACCCATCTTGGCGGTGCCCACGGGATGGAAAATCGTGGTGCCGATGTCGCCCGCGGCATGGATCAGGTCGGCATCGCTGTCGGACACGTCGGGACCGGGGCGGAATTCCTGCGGCTGGTACAGCGACAGGGCTGGCTGGGCCATCAGCTTGCGCGTCAGACGCAGCGACTGGGCGGCGATGCGGCGGTCCTCGTCGGTGGACAGGTAATTGGGCGCGATGCTGGGCTTGGCGGTCAGGTCGGCTGACGTGATGCGCACCTCGCCGCGCGAAGAAGGCCGCAGGTTGCAGGGGCTGACGGTCACGGCAGGAAAACGGTGCAACGGGGTGCCGAAGCGGTCCAGCGACAAAGGCTGGATGTGGAACTGCACATTGGCCCGCTCCTGCGAGGAGTCCGAGCGCGTGATGATGCAAAG
>JAXMEA010000015.1:0-87068 GCA_046348525.1 Alphaproteobacteria bacterium
GAACAGGGCTTCGGCGATGCCCGGCGCCACCACCGCCAGGGTGGTGTCATGGCGCGCGGCGATGGCCGAGAAGCTGTTCATGATGCCCCACACCGTGCCGAACAGGCCGACAAAGGGCGACACCGAGCCGATGGTGGCCAGCATGCCCAGGTTCTTCTCGATGCCGTCGACCTCGCGCAGGATGGTGACGCTCATCGCCTTTTCGATGCGCTCCTTGACGCCGCCGACCATGGATTCGCGCAAGGGATTGGTACCTTCAAAGGCGCGGCGCCATTCGCGAAGGCCCGCGATGAACATGGCGGCCAGGGGGTGATCGTTGCGGGCGGCGAACTGCTGGTACAATTCGTCCAGCGACTGGCCCGACCAGAACAGCTTCTCGAACCGGCGCGCCTTGCGCTTGAGGTTTGAGAGCGTCACCAGCTTGTTGAAGATGATGGTCCAGGACCAGAGCGAGGCCACCAGCAGCAGGATCATCACCGCCTTCACGATGATGTCGGCCCGCAGGAACATCGAGACGATGGAGAAGCTGCCCAGCACGTCGGTGGCCGAACCATTGCTGGCGGTGGCACCGGGGGGCGGCGCCAGGGACTGGGACTGGGCGCTGGGGCCGACGGGGGCGGCGATGGGCGCGCTCTGGACACCCTGGGCCATGGCAGGGGCCATGACGGGAACAGCCACCAGAATCAGGAACGCGGCAACGATCTGCTTGATCATGGAATAACCTTTTGGCGCCAACGGGCTAACGCGGTTTTGGCCCGTGATGGTGGCCGGAATATGACGAATATTCTCAAGTTTCTTCTGGGGTTACGTACGGCGCAAGAGTCTCCAGCACGTTTTTGGGCAACCGGCATAACTTCCCCGTTAACGTGATCATGCAGGCTTCGATCCGCCCTTCCACCAGCAGCACATCGCCGCAGAATATCCTCTGGAGCACGTTGATCCGCGCCCCAGACACGGCGGTCAAGACCGAATGGACCGCGATCTGGTCATCCAGCCGGGCGGGACGGTGGTATTCCACGGCGATGCGGCGCAAGGCCCAGGCAGTGGGCGCGTCATCATCCAGGTTGGCGCGGGAAATGCCGGCGGTGCGGAAGAATTCGGTGCGGCCGCGCTCCATGTAGCGCAGGTAATTGGCGTGATAGACCACGCCCGACAGGTCGGTGTCTTCGTAATAGACCGCGATGGGCAGGATGTGGGTCTTGCCTTCGAAGCTCCCCAGACCTTTCAAATCAGCCATCTTCATCGCCTGCGAACAAACCGGTCTGTACTGCGCCTTGCGGCGGTGACGCCAGGCCCAGGTGACCAAAGGCCGCTCCGGTCAGCATGCGGCCGCGCGGCGTGCGCTGCACCAGGCCCTGCTGCATCAGGTATGGCTCGACAATGTCCTCGATGGCGTCGCGCGCTTCGCCCAGCGCGGCGGCGATGGTTTCGATGCCGACGGGACCGCCACTGAAATTTTCCGCGATCAATGTGAGATAGCGGCGATCGAAGGCATCCAGGCCCCTGGCATCCACTTCCAGCCGCGTCAGCGCCGCATCGGCGATCTTGGCATCAACCGTCGCGTGCTTGGCCACGGCGGCGAAGTCGCGCACGCGCTTGAGCAGCCGCCCGGCGATGCGCGGGGTGCCGCGCGAACGCGCCGCGATCTCGCGCGCGCCGTCCTTGGTCAGGTTGAAGCCCAGCACCTTGGCGCCGCGTTCCACGATCGAGAGCAGTTCGTCCGGCGTGTAGAAATTCAGCCGCACCGGAATGCCGAAACGGTCGCGCAACGGCGTGGTGATCAGGCCGGACCGGGTGGTGGCGCCGACAAGCGTAAAGGGCGCCAGCTGGATCTTCACCGAGCGCGCCGATGGTCCCTCGCCGATCACCAGGTCGAGCTCGTAATCCTCCATCGCCGGATAGAGAATTTCCTCCACCGCCGGATTGAGGCGATGGATTTCATCGATGAACAGGACGTCGCGCGGCTCCAGGTTGGTCAGGATGGCGGCAAGGTCACCGGCCTTCGCCAGAACGGGCCCGCTGGTCGAGCGGAAGTTCACGCCCAGCTCGCGCGCCACGATCTGCGCCAGCGTGGTTTTACCCAGCCCTGGCGGGCCGTGAAACAGCACATGGTCCAGCGCTTCGGCGCGCGCCTTGGCGGCATCGATGAAGATGGAGAGGTTCTCGCGCGCCTGCTGCTGGCCCACGAAATCGGCCAGCCGCTTGGGCCGCAGGGAGGATTCCAGCGTGTCGTCTTCGGTGCGCTCCGGCGCGACGATCCTTTTTTCCGTCATCGCGCCATGCCCTTCAACGCTTCACGGATCAGCGCGCCTGTCTCGGTCTGCTCGCCCAGCGCCTGCACCGCGCGCGCCACCGCTTCGGCGGCACGCACATCGCTGTAACCCAGATGCACCAGCGCCGACACCGCTTCGCTTTCGGGGCCGCGCGGGGCGCGGGCCACTGCGGCGGCACCTGTGTCATCGGCGCCGGCCATCATCGAGGGTGCCTTGTCTTTCAGTTCGGTGGCGATGCGCAGCGCCAGCTTGGGGCCGACGCCCGGGGCACGGCCGATCATCGCCTTGTCGCCCAGCGCGAGCGCGCGGGTGAGGTCGCGCGGGCTCAAGGTCGAAAGTACCGCCAGCGCCACCTTGCCGCCGACATTCTGCACCGTCTGCAACAGGCGGAACCATTCGCGTTCCTCGGCCGATCCAAAGCCATACAGCTTGATGGCGTCGTCGCTGACTTTCATCTCGATCATCAGGCTGGCGGAGGCACCGACCGACAAACGCGAAAGCGTCGAAGCCGGGCACTGCACCAAATAGCCAACGCCATTCACGTCCAGGATCACCGTATCGTCGGCAATCGAATCCACGATGCCGGTCAGTTTGCCGATCACGACGCCCCCCGCGCGCGAACGCGCGCATCATCAACAAAGTTGATGCGGGCGCGCGTCGTCGACAGATGCGCGTGGGCGATGGCCGCGGCCAATGCGTCGGCGGCATCGGCTTGCGTCACGCCGCAAGCCGGCAGCAACCGCTTGACCATGAACTGCACCTGTTCCTTGCCGGCATGACCGGCGCCGACCACGCACTTCTTGATGTGGTTGGGGGCATATTCGGCGATCTCCAGCCCCGCCTGCGCCGCCGCCAGCAGCGCCACGGCGCGGGCATGGCCCAGTTTCAGGGCCGCTTGCGGATCGCGCGCGACGAACGCTTGTTCGACGGCGATGGCCGCGGGGCCGTGCGCCCCGATCACCGCCGACAATTCCCGGTGCAACGCCATCAGCCGCATACCAAGGCCCGCTGCCGGCTTGGTGGCGATCACCCCATGGGCGACATGGGCCAGGCGCGAACCCGTCACGTCGATCACGCCCCAGCCCATGGCCGACAGGCCGGGGTCCAGGCCGAGGATGCGAATCGACAGGGTCATGGCCCGTTTGTACCCTTTATGTTCGGCTTTCGCCTACTGGGCCGCTGCCGGTTTTTGGGCAAAATCCAGCATGGCCAGGGCGATTTCCCGCTCGCCCATCACCACCTGGCTGGCGCCCAGCGCCAGCAGGTGATCGGCCTCGGCATCGAAATGGGACCGCGCCACTATGGGCAGGCCCGGATTGATGCGGCGGGCCTGTTGCACGATCTGGCCGGCCTCGAAGGCCTGGGGAATGGCGACGAACAACACCTTGGCTACCGCCAGGTTGGCCGCCGCCAGCACATCGGCGCGCGCGGCGTTGCCGCGAATGTGTTCGACATCGGGATCGCCCACCACGCCCTCTTCCACCACCAGCAAGGGAATGTGCCCCTTGAGCCCGTCGGCGATGACATGGCCGACGCGGCCAAAGCCCACGATCACGGCGTGCGCCTGGAGCGCGGTGGGCTGCGGCGCCGGACGCGGGGCATGATCGGTCTTGGTATCTGTTTTGGGCCCAGCCACCTCATGGCGCACCGCCAGCCCGAACAGAAGCGGGTTCAGCAGGATCGACAGGATGGACGCGCCCAGCACCAAAGCGCGCCCCTCCTCGTTCATCAGGCCCAGGCGCACACCCATGTCCGCCAGGATGAAGGAGAATTCGCCGATCTGCGCCAGCGACACCGCGATGGTAATTGCGGAGGTCTTGCCCACCCCGAACAGGCGCAGCAGCAAGTAGCAGATCACCCCGCCCGCCAGCACAATGGCAAAGGTGGCACCCAGCGCCAGCGGCTGCTCGATAATCACTTTGGGATTGAACAGCATGCCGACCGAAACGAAGAACAGCACGGCAAAGGCATCGCGCAGCGGCAGGGACTCTTCGGCCGCCCGCTGCGACAAAGGCGAGCGCGCCAGGATCATGCCGCCGAAGAAGGCGCCCAGCGCGATGGACACGCCGAACAGGAAGGCGGCGCTGAACGCCACGCCCAGCGCGATCGACAGCACCGCCAGCCGGAACAGCTCGCGGCTGCCGGTATGGGCGATGTAATGCAGGATGGCGGGAATGACGCGCCGGCCGATCACCAGCATCAACAGCGCGAACAGGCCCAGCTTGCCGAAGGTCAGCGCCAGCTCGCGCGCCAGAAGCTGCGGATCGACCGCACCGCCCTTGAGCAGGTCCGCCAGCGGCGGCAGAACCACCAGCACCAGGACGGTCAGCAAGTCCTGCACCACCAGCCAGCCGATGGCGATACGGCCGCGGTCGCTTTCCACCAGCCGGCGGTCCTGAAGCGCGCGCATCACCACCACGGTGGAGGCGACCGACATCGACACGCCGAACACCAGTCCCTGCCCCCAGGTCCAGCCGAAGGCCAACCCGGCGAACAGGCCCAGTGCCGTGATGGCCACCATCTGCAGCAGCGCGCCGGGCGCGGCGGTGCCTTTCACATCCATCAGGTCGCTCGGCTTGAAATGCAGGCCGACGCCGAACATCAGAAGCACCACGCCGATATCGGCCATCTCGAGCGTCAGCTTCTGGTCGATCACCAGTCCGGGGCTGAACGGCCCCAGCACCACGCCGGCCAGCAGGTAACCCACCAGCGGCGGCAGGCGGAAACGCTGCACCAGCGTGCCCAGGACGAAGGCAAGCCCGATGCCGATGACAAGAACGCCGATCAGCGGCGACATATGATCCATGCCGCCACTATAGGGCGGCGACGTGGCGAGGAAATGGCAATACTGGCAGTAAGCCCGTCTTTAACGGCAGACCAGCGAACCGTTGCGGTTTTCGGCCTGGTTGCTTGGGCAGTTGCGCATGTCCAGCACGGTGGTGTTCATGCGCCCGTCCGCGGTGCGGCACTCGGTCTGGAAGACGCTGCCGCGCATCTGGCCGCCTCGGCAGGACTGTGCCCAGGAGCCGCCGGGGCCACCGCTGCCGTAACCGCCACCATAGCCACCGCCGTAACCACCGCCATAGCCGCCACCGCCAGACATGATCTGATCGGCCCGCTGCATGTCGCCTTCGTTGCATGTGTTGGCATTGTTAATGCGCTGGCCGCGCGCGCCGTACTGCACGATGCAGCCGCCGCCCACCATCACGACCGTGCTGCCATCGCGCATGGAGATGGTGCCGCCGCGCTGGGCAAAGGCGGCACCCGCCGACAGGATCAGGACGGCGGACGTGATGGCGAATATGACTTTCATGGCAGGCCCCCGAGTGTTTGCTCTGGGCCAGTGTGACCGCGAATATTACAGAACGTCAAGAATTGACGAAGCGTCAGGCGCCCAGCTTGGCCATAAGCGCGTCGCTGAATTCGTAATTGCCATAGACGTTCTGCACATCGTCGTGATCGTCCAGCACTTCGATCAGCTTCATCAGGGTTTCGCCCGCGTCATCGGGGACCGGCACCAGGTTCTGGGGCCGCCACACGATGGCGGCGCTGGCCGGCGCGCCCAGCCGGGCTTCCAGCGCATCGCGCACGGTGGCGAAGTCTTCCATGCTGGTGAGGAACTCATGCCCCTCGGCGGTGGAGACGCATTCATTGGCGCCGCATTCCAGCGCCGCTTCCAGCATCGCGTCTTCACTTCCCTTGTCGGCGGGATAACTGATCACGCCGACATGATCGAACATGAAACTGACCGAACCGGTTTCGCCCATCACGCCGCCATATTTGGAGAAAGCGGCGCGCACGTCAGCCGACGTGCGGTTGCGGTTGTCGGTCATGGTCTCGATGATGATGGCGGTGCCGCCGGGGCCGCGGCCCTCATAGCGGATCTCGTCGTAATTCTCGGCATCGCCGCCGGTCGCCTTGGTGATGGCGCGCTGGATATTGTCCTTGGGCATCGACTCCGCCTTGGCGGCGATGATGGCGGTGCGCAGGCGCGGATTGTGCGCCGGGTCGGGCAGGCCCGACTTGGCCGCCACGGTGATTTCGCGCGACAGCTTGGCAAAGAGCTTGGAGCGCTCCTTGTCCTGCTTTCCCTTGCGGAACATGATGTTCTTGAACTGACTGTGACCGGCCATCGTCTTTTTCCCTGTTGGCCGGTGAGATACGCGGGTCCGGCCCCTCTTTTCAAGTCCGCCGGCCCATGGGCAGGATGGCGGCCATTTTAACGACCTTTATTTGCAGGAGCCGCCATGACCCAGCTGGGGACCGATCCGCTGACCCTTGTCCATCTGGCCATCTGCCTGGCCGCCATCGCCACCGGCCTGCCGGCGCTGGCCGCCATGGTGCAGGGCCGCACCCCCGTCACCCTGACCGGGATTTTCCTGGGCCTGACCGTGCTGGTCAGCGTCACCGGCTTCCTGTTCAAGAACGCCAGCGTTACCCCGGCCATGGTGATCGGGGCCATCTCGCTGATCATCCTGGCGGTGGCGCTGTTCGCCATCTATGGCCGCCACCTGGCAGGCCGCTGGCGTCCCGTCTATGTGATCACCGCCACCCTGGCGCTGTATCTCAACGTCTTCGTGCTGGTGATCCAGTCCTTCATCAAGATCCCGGCGCTGCACGCCCTGGCGCCCAGCATCCCGCCGTCGGGGCCCATATTCGGCGCGGTCCAGGGCGTGGTGCTGATCGCGTTTCTCGTGGCAGGATGGAAAGCCGTCAAAGCAAGGGCCGTGAACCCATGAAGCTTTTTGTTGCCGCCGCTGCCGCGGTTCTTCTTGCCGCGAGCCCGGCATATGCCGAGCTGCCTTTCGTGAAGGAACGCGCGGAGTGGAACGTGCCGCAGAAGCCGTTCCATGTCATCGGCAACATCTATTATGTCGGCATGGCGGGGGTCAGCGCGTTTTTGATCGTCACGCCACAAGGCAACATCCTGACCGATGGCGGGTTGCCCGAAAGCGCACCCTTCATCGAAGCCAATATCAAGGCGCTGGGCTTCAAGCTGTCGGACGTAAAGTACCTGCTGAACAGTCACGCCCATTTCGATCATTCGGGCGGCCTGGCGAAACTGAAGGCCGATACCGGCGCCAAGTTCGTCGCCAGCACCGGCGACGCGCCGTTCCTGGAAAGCGGCCACATCCCGTATGGCCCCTCCTCCCTGATCGACACCAAGCCCGTCAAGGCCGACATCAAGGTCAAGGATGGCGACACGCTGAGCCTGGGTGGCGTTACCCTGACCGCGAATGTGATGCCGGGTCACACCAAGGGATGCACCACCTGGACCATGCCGCTGACCGAGGCGGGCAAGACCTACAAAGTCATGTTCTTCTGTTCCATCAGCGTGGCGGGCAACCCCATCGCCGGCAAGCTGGCCTATCCCACCATCGTGCAGGATTACCGCTCCAGCTTCGCGCGGCTGAAGACCATGAAGGCCGACATCTTCCTGGCGCCGCATGGCGGCCAATTCCACATGGAAGAAAAGCTGGCCAAGGTGAAAGCCGGCGCGCCCAATCCCTTCATCGACCCCGGCGAATTGCAGGACATGGTGCAGAAGGCGGAAGCTGCCTTCAACAAGGACCTTGCGCGGCAGCAGGCGGGCGGCGCGGCTTACGTTCCGCGCTAAAGACGCTTCCTAACTATCGCAGCCGCTATATTCTGGCTGCGAGATAAGCGCGAGCTTGGCTTTGCTGGATCGTCAGACGCAGCGTCCAATGCCACGCGCAACCTGGCGCCGCCGCGCGAGTGGCGCGCTTTTGGCACTGCTGGTGCAAGGACTGTTCCTGCTGCTGGTGGTGCTGACGCCAGCGCACAAGGTTGCACAGTTCGTCGAGAAAGAAACACTACTTCTTCTGCCGCCGCTGGCGCCGCCGCCGACCACCATCGATGCGCGCGAACCCAGCACACTGAGCACCACGCGCCCTATCATGACGCCGCCCCCGGATGCCCCGCCGCCAGTTATGACTGCGCCGCTGGCGCCGCCCGGCGGCATTGCCGGCTTCGGCCGCTCGCTGTTCGGCTGCGCGCCGGAAAACTACGGGCAACTGACGCCCGACGAACGCGCCCATTGCCCCAAGCCCGGCGAAGGCATGGCGAAGAACCAGGACAATGACCTGGCCAATCCGCCGCGCAGTCACGCCAAGGATGAAGCGCTGTGGCAGGAACAGTGGGCCGAAGACCATTATGTGCCTCCCATCTGCCCGCCCAGTGACGGCCCGCCGGTCGGTTTCTGTGTGATGCATCAGGCCATGGCGGAGCATCACCGGCAGCAGGATGCCTGGCAAAAGATCGAAGACCAGAAAGCGGCGCGGCTGCAGGGACCCAAACGCCCCATGCCAAACATTCCTGTGCGGCGAGGCTATTAGCGGAAACTGTAGGCGTCCATGCGCAAGGATCCGAAGGTGGCGCCGCTGTGCAGCCGCTCGGCCTGGCCGCCTGCGCCAAGCGCTACAAAGAGCGGCATAAAATGTTCTTCGGTCGGCTGGGCCCTGGCGGCATGCGGCGCCTGGATGCGGTAATCTGCGAGCGCCCCTTCATCGCCCGCCATCAGCCGGTCATGCATCCAACCGGTGAATTCCTTGGACCATTCGGGCTCCGGCGAACCGGGGCGCGCAATCGCGCGCAGGTTATGGACAAAGCCACCCGAGCCCATCACCAGCACATCATCTTGCCGCAGCCTGGCCAGCTTGCGGCCCAGCGCGATGTGATGCGCGGCGCCCAGATGGCTTTGCACCGAGACCTGCACCACCGGCACGTCGGCATCCGGATACATCAGCATCAGCGGCACCCATGCGCCGTGGTCCAGCCCGCGGGCACTATCCACGGTGCCACCGGTCAGCACCGTGATCTCGCGCGCCAGCAGCGCATCGCCCGGCGCGGGATAGCGGATGTCGTACAGCGCCCGCGGGAAGCCGCCAAAGTCATGGATGGTGTCGTTAACCGACACCGCGTTCACCTGTGGCTGATCGGTATCCCAGTGTGCCGATGCGACCACAATCGCCCTGGGCTTGCCGAGTTGTTGTCCCAGCCCGCGCAGGAAATCCCGCGCCGGTACGTCATCAAACGGCAAGGTGGGAGCGCCGTGGGACACGAATAACGCTGGCAACATGGGATCACCGCAAAAGCCGCAAGCCGCACATCGGTATCGCCGCGCGGCTTTTCAACCGCGCTTAAAGTTCGGGCAGAGACTGTTTCAACCGTCCGCCCGCCCGCACCGGCTCGATGCGCGTGGCAAGCCCTTTTGCGCCCGTCTGCACGAACACACCGCACATCGTGGCCGGACCGGTGGCGGGGGAAAAACGCTGGCTGGAAATCTTGCGGGTGAAGCGCTGCAGGGGCTCGGCCTTGTCCATGCCGATGACGGAATCGTAATCGGCGCAGGCGCCCGCATCGGTCTGATAGGCGGTGCCGCCGGGCAAAATCTGCGCATCGGCGGTGGGCACATGCTGGTGGGTGCCCACGACAAAGCTGGCGCGGCCATCGCAGAAATGGCCCATCGCCATCTTCTCGGATGTCGCCTCGCAATGCATGTCCACCACGATGGCGTCGGCGCCTTCTCCCAGGGGACAGGCGTTGAGCTCGCGGTCCACCGCGGCAAAGGGATCGTCCAGCGCATCCATGAACACCCGGCCCATGGCATTGATCACCAGCACGCTGCCCGCAGGTGTCTGATAAAGATTTGCGCCGCGCCCCGGCGTACCCTTGGGATAATTGGCCGGCCGCAGGATGCGGTCCTCGGTGTCGATATAGGTGAAAATCTCTTTCTGGTCGGCCCAATGGTTGCCGGTGGAGATCACATCCACGCCAATGCCGAAAAACTCCTCGGCGATGGCGCGGGTGATGCCGAATCCGCCGGCCGCGTTCTCGCCATTGGCGATGACGAGATCGAGCTTGAGGGACTGGCGCAGGCGCGGCAGCTCGGCATGCAACACGTCACGCCCCGGCTTGCCGATGATGTCGCCCAGGAAAAGGATGTTCATTTAAAAGCGCCTGATGCCCTGTTCGGTAAGGACCATGTCGAGGGTCCTATCATGGGCCTCATGCGGAATCGAATCCACTTCCTGGCCTGCATAGGCAATGCCGATGGCGGGCACCGCCAGCGCCGCCAGGGTGCGGTCATAAAAGCCGCCGCCCATGCCCAGGCGGTGGCCACGCGCGTCAAACGCCAGCAGCGGCACAAGAAGCACATCGGGCCTGGCGCGCGGCCAATGGGCCAAAGGTTCGGGAATGCCGAAGGAGCCAGGCTCCAGGACCTCGCCGTCCGGCACATGATGAAAGTCCAGCGGCCGGTCCTTGATGACGCGGGGAAAAGCGATCGTGCAGCCCAGCTCCACCAGCCGCGCCAGCAGCTCGGACGGATCGGCTTCATCGCCATGGGCGTGATAGCCGCCGACGATGATGCCCGGCTTCAGGTTCAGGTCTTCTGCATAGGGGGTGATGGCCAGCGCGAAATCGGCGCGCGCCAGCGCCTTGCGCCGCGCGCGGGCCACCTTGCGGAGTTCGGATTTTGAAAAAATCGGCCCGCTCAATCACTCACCATTGGTGGCAGCTTCCGAGCCGCTCGCTTGTGCTCACGGCACCGTCCACCTCTCGCAGGTCCACCGGACCTTGCTCGCGCCCTGCGGGCGCCGGTGGACGGTACCATCTTAGCCGTTGGTATTGGATCTCATGGGCCTGCAAGTGCAGGTGGGCACCGTGTGTCCGAAGCCACGGCCTCGGTCAGGGACAGCTCCCGATGAGTACAATTAAGGCCCCTGGGCATCGCAACCTGACGCACGAGACAGTGACCGTCCGTCCTTAATTTAGGCGTGCGCAAGCCGCGCTGCAATGTCTTCCAGCTTCTTGGCGGCGCTTTCCAGCGCATCGGCAGCGGCGCTTTCGGCGGCTTCGGCCCGCAAATGCAGGGTTTGCTTCTCGCTTTCGCCCGCCGCACCGGTGGTGGCGACCTGGCCCGACATGTCGTGATGTTCATCGGCGATCAGCAGCGCCGCCATCAGCAGCAGCCGCGCATCGCCCACCTGGCCGACGGAACTCAGCACTTCGCGCGTCTTGGCGTCGACATGCGCGGCAAGTTCCTTCAGATGCTCTTCCTCGCCCTCATCGCAGGCGATGGTGTAGGCGCGGTTGTTCACCATGACATTGACCAGGGGCATGACGTTCTCCTAGCGGGCCAACGCGGCGCGGATTTCGCCGATGGCGCCATCCAGGCGCCCTTCCACTTCCTCGGTCAGGCCGGACAGCGCGCCGATTTCATCTTCCAGTTCCGCGATGCGGGCCAGGAGCTGTTCACGCTCGGCTTCCAGTTCCGCCACCCGCTCGGGCATCTTGGCGGCGCTGTCCAGGCTTTCGCCCACCGATCCGGCAGCATTTTCGAGGCTTTCCAAGGCGGCCTGGAAACGCTTGGTGGCCAAATCCAACCGGCTCATGCCTGGCCTCATTCTCAATTCCACCAAGACCTTAGGCCCTCGCAGCCCGATTCCGCAACCGGGATGGGAAATTGCGCCAGCCGTTACGCGTTGCCGACATGCCCCCAGCCATTGACGGGGGCGCCGCCCCCTCGCTAAAGCCACCCACCACCCACGCCGGGAACACCAAATGACCCTGCCCGATCAGGCCCATACCCGCCGCCTCGCCAATGCCATCCGTGCCCTGTCCATGGATGCGGTCGAGACCGCCAAGTCCGGCCATCCCGGCCTGCCGCTGGGCATGGCCGATGTGGCCACCGTCCTGTTCGAGCGCTTTTTGAAGTTCAACGCCGCCCAGCCGGACTGGCCCGACCGTGACCGCTTCATTCTTTCGGGCGGCCACGGTTCCATGCTGCTTTATTCGCTGCTGTGGCTGACCGGCTATCCCAAGGTCACCATCGAGGACCTCAAGCATTTCCGCAAAGTCGGCAGCCCGACCGCCGGCCATCCCGAATATGGCCACCTGCCCGGCATCGAGACCACCACCGGCCCGCTGGGCCAGGGCATCGCCAACTCCGTCGGCTTCGCGCTGGCCGAGCGGCATCTGAACGCCCGCTTCGGCGACGATCTGGTCAACCACAAGACCTATGTCATCGCGTCAGACGGCGACCTGATGGAAGGCATCAGCCAGGAAGCCATCACCCTGGCCGGCCATCTGAAACTGTCCAATCTCATCGTGCTGTGGGACCACAACAACATCACCATCGACGGCGCCATCAACCTGTCGGACTCCACCGACCAAGCGCTTCAAGGCCGCTGGCTGGACCGTCGACCTCGTGCGACGGCCGGCGACGCCGCCGACATCTTCCGCGCGCTGGAAAAGGCCTGGAAGGCGGACGCGCCGGTGATGATCGCCTGCGCACAATCATCGGCTTCGGCATGCCGGGCCGCCAAGGCACGCAAAAGGCGCATAGCGACGCGCCGGGCGCCGAAGTGGTTGCCGGTGCGCGCAAGGAACTGGACTGGTCGTACGAGCCCTTCGTGGTGCCGGATGAAGTGTTGAAGCCGTGGCGCGCCATCGGTGCGACCGGCGCGAAAGAGTATGCCGCCTGGCTGCAGCGCAAGAATGCCAGCAAGCACGCGCAGGACTTCGACGACGCCTTCAATGGCGTCATCCCCGCCTCGCTGAACACGGCGCTGAACGGTCTGAAGGAAAAGCTGTCGGCCGAAAAGCCCAGCGCCGGCACCCGCAAGATGTCGGAAAAGGCGCTGGACGTCATCAACGCCGAGCTGAAGACCACGGTGGGCGGCAGCGCCGACCTGACTCCGTCCAACAACACCAAGACCAAGAATATCGATGGCGTGACGCCGGGCAATTTCGCCGGCCGCTATATCCATTACGGTATCCGCGAGCATGGCATGTGCGCGGCCATGAATGGCATGGCGCTGCATGGCGGCGTTATCCCGTATGGCGGCACCTTCATGGTGTTCTCCGACTATTGCCGCCCCTCCATTCGCCTGGCCGCCCTGATGGGTATTCGCGTGGTGTTCGTGATGACTCACGACTCCATCGGCGTGGGCGAAGACGGCCCCACCCACCAGCCGGTCGAACACCTGGCCGCGCTGCGCGCCATTCCCGATCTTTTGGTGATGCGTCCGTGCGACGGCGTGGAAACCGCCGAATGCTGGGAGCTGGCGCTGAACCATGCCAAGCAGCCCAGCCTGATCGCCTTCTCGCGCCAGGATGTGCCGACGGTGCGCGACTATCACACCAGCGAGAATCTGTCGGCCAGGGGCGCCTATGAACTGCACGGCGACGCCAATGCGAAAGTGACCTTCCTGGCCACCGGCACCGAAGTCAGCCTGGCTGTGGAAGCCCGCGCCAAGCTGGCCGCCGAAGGCATTCCCTCGCGCGTCGTGTCGATGCCCTGCTGGGACCTGTTCGAGCAGCAGCCGGAAGAATACCGCAAGAAGATCCTGGGTCCGGGCACCGTGAAGGTCGCCATCGAGGCCGGCGCCCGCGAAGGCTGGGACCGTTACATCGGGTCCGAGCTGCTGGGCGATGGCGGCGCCTTCATCGGCATGCACAGCTTCGGCGCGTCGGGCCCCTACAAGGACGTCTATGCCAAGTTTGGCATCACCGCGGATGCCGTGGTCGCTGCCGCCAAGAAATTGTTGAAGTAATTCAGGAGACCCATATGGCTTTGCGTGTTGCAATCAACGGTTTTGGCCGCATCGGGCGCCTGGTCCTGCGCGCCATCGTGGAATCGGGCCGCCGCGACATTGAAGTCGTGGCCGTCAACGACCTGGGGCCGGTGGAAACCAACGCCCACCTGCTGCGCTATGACAGCGTCCATGGCCGCTTCCCGGCCCAGGTGAGCGTGGATGGCGAGTTCATGATCGCCGCCGGCCACAAGATGAAGGTGACCGCGATCAAGAACCCGGCCGAGCTGCCGCACAAGGAACTGGACGTCGACATCGCGCTGGAATGCACCGGCATCTTCACGTCCAAGGAAAAGGCCTCCGCCCACCTGACCGCCGGCGCCAAGCGCGTGCTGATCTCGGCGCCGGGCGAGAATGCCGACCTGACGGTGGTCTATGGCGTCAACCACGACAAGCTGACCAAGGACCACATCATCGTTTCGAATGCGTCCTGCACCACCAACTGCCTGGTGCCGGTTGCCAAGGTGCTGAACGATACCGTCGGCATCGAGCGCGGCATGATGACCACCATCCACAGCTACACCAACGACCAGCCGTCGCTGGACCAGATGCACAAGGACCTGTACCGCGCCCGCGCCGCGGCGCTGTCGATGATCCCCACCTCGACCGGCGCCGCCAAGGCCGTCGGCCTGGTGCTGCCGGAACTCAAAGGCAAGCTGGATGGCGTGTCGGTGCGCGTGCCGACCCCCAATGTTTCGCTGGTGGACCTGAAATTCTGCGCCAAGCGCGCGACCAGCGTTCAGGAGATCAACGACGCCATCAAGGGCGCCGCCATGGGCCCGCTCAAGGGCATCCTGGACGTGGTGCACGACAAGCTGGTGTCGGTCGATTTCAACCACAACCCGGCTTCGTCCAGCTTCGCGCTGGACCAGACCAAGGTGATGGACGGCACCTTCGTGTCGATCATGACCTGGTACGACAATGAATGGGGCTTCTCCAACCGCATGGCCGACACCGCCGTGGCGATGGGCAAGCTGATCTAATGGCCTTCAAGACGCTCGATGACCTGTCGGTGAAGGGCAAGCGCGTCCTGGTGCGCGCCGACCTGAACGTGCCGGTCAAGGGTGGTGTCGTCACCGATGCCACCCGCATCGAGCGCCAGGCGCCCACCATCAAGGAACTGGCGGACAAGGGCGCCAAGGTCATCATCCTCAGCCATTTCGACCGGCCCAAGGGCAAGGTCGTGCCATCCATGTCGCTGAAGGTTCTGGTTGCGCCTTTGTCGGACGCAGTGGGACGCAAGGTCGCCTTTGCCGAAGACTGTGTCGGCCACAAGGCCAAGGCTGCGGTCGCCGCCCTGAAGGACGGCGATGTGCTGCTGCTGGAAAACACCCGCTTCCACAAAGGCGAAGAAGAGAACGATGCCGGCATGGCCAGGGAATTGGCCGCACTGGGCGATATCTTCGTCAACGACGCTTTTTCCGCCGCCCATCGCGCCCATGCCAGCACCGAAGGCGTGGCGCGCTTGCTGCCCAATGCGGCCGGCCGCTCCATGCAGGCCGAGCTGACCCATCTGCAGAAGGCGCTGGGCAATCCGGAACGTCCGCTTCTGGCGGTGGTGGGCGGGGCGAAAGTCTCCACCAAGATCGAATTGCTGCAGAACCTGGTCGCCAGGGTCGAAACCCTGGTGATTGGCGGCGCCATGGCCAACACCTTCCTGGCCGCCGAGGGCGTCAAGGTCGGCAAGTCGCTCTACGAAGCCGATCACCTGGAAACCGCGCGCAAGATCATCCACGCCGCCAACGAGTCCGGCGCCGCCATCCTGTTGCCCACCGACGTGGTGCTGGCCAAGGAATTCAATGCCGGCGCCGCGAACCGCATCGCCCCCATCGCCGACATCAAGGACGACGAAATGGTGCTGGATGTCGGCCCTGATTCCATCAAGGCGTTCGAGAATCGCCTGGCCGGCACCCGCACCCTGGTGTGGAACGGCCCGTTCGGGGCTTTTGAAACCGCGCCTTTTGACAAGGGCACCGTGGCGGCGGCAAAAGCCGTGGCGGCGGCCACCAAGGCGGGCAACCTGCTCAGCGTGGCGGGCGGCGGCGATACGGTGGCGGCGCTGGCCCATGCCGGTGTCGAAGACGACTTTACCTATGTCTCGACTGCGGGAGGGGCGTTCCTGGAATGGCTGGAAGGCAAGTCCCTGCCCGGTGTTGAAGCCTTGACGAACAACTAGAGAGTGACGATGAACCTCGACGAACTGAACAAGATCGCCCGCAAAATGGTCGCGCCCGGCAAGGGCATCCTGGCGGCCGATGAGTCCACCGGCACCATCCAGAAGCGTTTCGACAAGATCGGCGTCGAGAACAACGAAGCCAACCGCCGCGATTATCGCGAACTGTTGTTCCGCACCGAAAAGGCGATGAAGGACTATATCGGCGGCGTCATCCTGTTCGATGAAACCATCCGCCAGAAGGCCAAAGACGGCAGCACGCTGGTGTCGCTGATCGAAGCCGCTGGCTCGGTGCCGGGCATCAAGGTGGACCAGGGCGCCAAGAAGCTGGCCGGCACCAACGAAACCATCACCGAAGGCCTGGACGGCCTGCGCGAACGCTTGTCGAATACCACAAGCTGGGCGCGCGCTTTGCCAAGTGGCGCGGCGTTTACGAGATCGGCCAGGATGCGAACGGCATGGGCACCCCCAGCCACAACGCCATCCATGCCAATGCCCATGCCCTGGCCCGCTATGCGGCGCTGGCGCAGGAAAATGGCATCGTTCCGATCGTGGAGCCCGAACTGCTGATGGACGGCGCGCATGACATCGGCGCCTGCGAAGCGGTGACCGAATGGATCCTCAAGGAAGTCTTCCAGGAACTGTATTTCGCCGGCGTGAAGCTGGAAGGCATGATCCTGAAGCCCAACATGGTGGTGCCGGGCAAGAAGTGCCCCAAGCAGAATTCCGTCGAGGAAGTCGCCGAACGTACCGTCAATATCCTGAAGCGTTGCGTGCCGGGTGCCGTACCGGGCATCGCCTTCCTGTCGGGCGGCCAGTCGGACGAAGAAGCCACCGCGCACCTGTCGGCCATGAACGCGCTGGGCGGCCTGCCCTGGGCGCTTACCTTCTCCTATGGCCGCGCCCTGCAGGCGGCGCCGCAGAAGGCCTGGAGCGGCAAGGCGGAGAATGTCGCCGCTGGGCAGGCCGCCTTCGCCCACCGTGCCCACATGAATTCGCTGGCATCCCTGGGCAAGTGGAAACCAGCCGACGAAAAGCAGGCCGCTTGAGCAACTGCCGCCTTTACCTGATTTCGCCGCCGAAGCTCTCGGCGGCGAATTTTTTGGGGCCGCTGCAGGAAGCGCTCAGCGGCGGGGACATCGCCAGTTTCCAGCTTCGCCTGAAAGACGTGAGCGACGACGAAATCCGCCGCGCCACCGACATTCTGCGCCCCGTGGTGCAGGCCGCGGATTGCGCCTTCATCCTGAATGACCGCCCGGATCTCGCCGCCGAACTGGGCTGCGACGGCGTGCATGTCGGACAGGAGGACGCCTCCTATGACGAAGCACGCCGCGCTTTGCCCAAAGGCATTGTTGGCGTCACTTGTCATGACAGCCGGCATTTGGCGATGGAAGCAGCCGAGGCCGGCGCCGACTATGTTGCCTTCGGCGCCTTCTTTCCGACCCAGACCAAGGAGCCCAAGACCAAAGCCGACATCGACATCATCCGCTGGTGGAGCGAGATGATGGTGGTGCCCTGTGTCGCCATCGGCGGCATCACGGTCGCCAATGCCCCGGCGCTGGTGGAAGCGGGCGCCGACTTTGTCGCAGTGTCTGCCGGTGTTTGGGAGCACGCGGAAGGCCCGCGGGCGGCGGTCGCGGCGTTCAACGCGCTGTTCGCATGACCGAGCGGCTCCTGGGATTTACCTTCCTCGGGGTGCTGGTCGCCTATGCCGTCAATCTTGCCGCCGACTGGGTGCATGCCCACCTGTTCGCGGAGTCCCTGTGGTTCCAGACCCACTGGTACATCCCGTTCGTCATCGCGCCGGTGGTGGCGCTGCTGGCGCTGGGCTTTGTCTGCGGCCTGTTTCGGCCCAAAGGCCCGCGCTGGGCAGATGGCGTGGCCTTATTGGTTATTGCGCTGCTGGTTTATTGCACCTTGGGCGCAGGCTATTCCTGCTGGCATTACTGCTTTTGATGTCATTCCCGGCTGAGCGCCGCATCGCGGCGCGAGGGGAAGGGAATCCAGGCGTCAAAAATGCACTGAATTAGCCATAAGGATCATCCGCTTCGCGCTACGCGCTCGCCGGGGATGACATTCAGGGGCAGGATTGCCAGAACCCCGGCGCTCTTTGAACCTGTCGAACCTTCACCCTACGTCCCGAGGAGGGACGAATCCCCATGGCCAAGATCACCGGCAACGAAATCAGCCCCGGCACCCTGATCAATTACGAAGGCGGACTGTGGATCGCGGTGAAGACTGTGAAGGTCAAGCCTGGCAAGGGCGGCGCCTATAACCAGGTCGAGCTCCAAGAACGTCACCACCGGCACCAAGCTGAACCAGCGCTTCCGCTCGGACGAAGCGGTGGACGAAGCAATCCTGGACAAGAAGGACTTCCAGTTCCTCTATGCCAATGGCGACATGCTGACCTTCATGGACATGGAAAGCTACGAGCAGATCGAACTGGCCGTCGACTTCGTGGGCGAGGACCAGGTCCAGTTCCTGCAGGACGGCATGAAGACCCTGGTGCAGATGTATGAAGACAAGCCCATCGGCATCAAGCTGCCGGTGCAGGTGACCCTGACGGTGGCTGAGGCTGATCCCGTGCTCAAGGGTGGCACCGCCGCCCCGTCCTACAAGACTGCCGTGCTGGAAAATGGCCTGAAGATCCAGGTGCCGCCCTTCATCGCGGCGGGCGAGAGAATCATCGTGGCCACCGAAGATGGCTCTTACGTGCGGCGGGCTGAATAGCCATGGCCGCCTACACCTCCCCTGCCCTGAATGTGATGGTCGCCGCCGCCCGCAAGGCCGGCCGCCCGCTGGTGCGCGATTTCAACGAGCTGGAAAACCTCCAGATCTCGATGAAGGGCCCGGCCGATTTCGTCACATCCGCCGACAAGCGCACCGAAAAGATCCTGATCGAGGAATTGTCCAAGGCCCGTCCTGGCTATGGCTTCGGGCGAGGAAGGCGGCGCGGTCAGCGGCGCCGACAAGACCCATCGCTTCATCATCGATCCGATCGACGGCACCACCAATTTCATGCACGGCATCCCGCACTTCGCCATCTCCATCGGGCTGGAGCGCGAAGGCCAGCTGGTGTCGGGCGTGGTCTACAATCCCGTCACCGACGACCTTTACACGGCTGAGAAAGGCCATGGCGCCTATCTCAACAACAAGCGGCTGCGCGTCGCCGCCCGCAAGGAGCTGGCGCCATCGGTGATCGCCACCGGCCTGCCCTTCCTGGGCAAGGAAGGCCATGCCCGCGCCGCCGCCGAAATGGCCGAGGTGATGAACGTTACCGCCGGCATCCGCCGCTTCGGCTCGGCCTCGCTGGACCTGGCCTATGTCGCGGCCGGACGCTTCGACGGCTTCTGGGAACACAGCCTGCAATCCTGGGACATCGCGGCGGGCATCGTGCTGGTGCGTGAAGCGGGCGGCATGGTCACCGACCTGCGCGGCGGGTCCGAGATGCTGACCCATGGCACCATCCTGGCCGCCAACGAGAACATTCACCCGCAGATGTTGAAACTGCTGAAGACCGTCAAATCCTGAGCCGCCGCCCGGGGCCGCCGAAGCGCTCCGCCAAGGCCGGCAGCACGACCAGGTTCAGCACCGTCGAACTCAACAGCCCCCCAAGTACGGTTACGGCCATGGGGCCTTCGACTTCCTGACCGGGATTGTGCAGGCCGATCGCCAGCGGCAACAGGCCCAGCGCAGTTACCGCCGCCGTCATGAGAATGGGAACCAGCCGCTCCTGCGCGCCCTGCAAGACTGTTCCAGGGCCCCATGGCAGCCCCTCCACCTCCACCAGATGCTCGTAATGGGCCAGCAGCAGGATGGCATTGCGCGCGCTGATGCCGAACACCGTCACCAGACCCACCATTGCGCCAACCGACAGGCCCAGCCCCATCATCGCAATTGCGCCCACACCGCCGATCAGGCTGAAGGGCAGGTTGATCAGCACCAGCCATACGCTGCTTTTCCAGTGAAAGCAGATGGCCAGAAGCAGCCCGATCAGAGTCAAGGCCATGGCGCTGTAGAGCAGAAGCTGGTTGCGGCTGGCGGATTGCTCCGCCGCGGCGCCGCTGAATTCGGCGTAAACGCCGACGGGCAGGCGCAGTTGTGCAACGCGTGCGGCCGCGTCACTGGCGGTTGCCTGCAGGCCGCGATTCACGACGTTGAAGGTTATGGAAACAAAGCGCCGCCCGCCGTCGTGATCGACGGCATAGCGCGTCTCGGTGGGCACCACATCCGCCACTTGGGACAGGGGAATGGCGCCAAACGGGCCCTGGATCATCAGGCCATTCAGGCTTTCGGGACGGTTGCGGTCACGCCCGGAAAGCAGAAGCGTAACGTTGACGATGCGAACCCCGGCAAAGGTCTGGCCCACGGTCAGGCCGGAGTAGTTGGATTGCAGAACATCCAGCACATCGGCCATCTTCAATCCGCTGGCCGCCAGCGCGTCCGGCCGAACCCTGAGAACCAGGGTCGGGGTACCGCTTTGCGCCTTGAATTGCAGATCGGCGATGCCAGGCGTTCCCGACAGGGCCCGCATCACCTGCCCCGCGGCATCGTCCAGCACATCCAGCCGGTCGCCGAACAGCTTGATGGCGATGTCGGCAGTCTCGCCGGTCAGGCTTTCGCTGATGCGGTCGCCCAGGAACGTGACCACCTCACTCTGCAGACCCGGATAGCGGCCCACGATCTTGCGGAGCGCCTCTTCCGCCTCGGACTGGTCTATGTCGGCATCGGCCTTCAGTTCGACATGGAATTCGCTGCGATGCGGTCCGAACGTGTCTTCGCCCAGTGCAGCGCGGCCAACCTGCTGCTCGATGGTGGCGACATAGGGCAGCGCCAGGACTTCGCGGCTGATCTTGCTTCCCACCGCCAGCATTTCCTCCAGCGATGTTCCAGGCGTGGAGCTGGAGACCTGCATGACGAAATGGCCCTCCTTGAAATCGGGCATGAAAGTCCCGCCCAGGAAAGCGCAGTGCCGCCAGGGCAGCGGCGAAGAAAAGGCCCAAGACGACGGCCAATAACCGCACATGGCGAAATGTCCAGTCCACGGCGCCGGTTCAGCCGCTCCCTTGCAGCGGCGTATCCAGCCAGCATCCTCATGCCGGTCACGCGCCCGCAGCAGCAGCGCCGACAAGGCCGGCGTGGCGGTCAGCGCCACCAGCAGCGAAGCGATGACCGCAAGCACAAAAGCCATCGCCAGCGGACCGACAAAATGACCCTGGACACTGGAGGAAAAAAGCTCGGGCAGGAAAATGGCGATGACGACCAGAGTGGCGTAGACCACCGGACCGCGTACCTCCAGGGTCGCGTCGATGATCACCGCAAGGCGCGGGCGCGGATCGGGCAAGGCGGCATTTTCCGCCAGCCGCCGCAGGATATTCTCGATGCCGATAATGGCGTCATCCACCAGGACGCCCAAGGCTACGGCAAATCCCCCCAGGGTCATCGTGTTGAGGGTCTGGCCCATGCGGTCCAGCACCATGATGGCCGCCAGTAGCGACAGGGGAATGGAAAGAAAGGTGATGAGCGCCGATCGCCAGTCGCGCAGGAATAAATACAGAACCACAAGAATGAGCAGCGCGGCGATGGCCAGCGATTGGGTCAGGCTGTGCAGCGCCCGTTCCACAAAAATGGCGGGGCGGTGAAGCGCCGGATACATCGTGATCCCCTGGGCGGCGAGCGTCGGCTTCATCCGGTCCAGCGCCGCTTCCACTGCCCGCGTGGCTTCCAGGGTGTTGGCGCCATATTGGCTGGCCAGCGACAGTAACACACCGGGACGGCCCATGATCAGCGCATCGCCCGCCCGCAACGCCCGGCCTTCGGCGACATGGGCGATATCGCCGATGGTGATGGGAATGTTGCCGCGCACGCCGAGCACGGCGCCCGATACCGCCTTGATGTCGGGCGCTGGCACGGGCGTCTGGATCAGGACACGCTGATGGGCCAGATCGACAAAGCCCGCGCCGCGCAGCGCCAGCGCGGCCCGGGCAGCATCGGCCAACTGGGTCAGGGTAAAGCCATAGGATGTCATCCGGGTCAGGTCCGGCTGGATCTGGATCTCGCGCACCGCGCCTCCGAACAGGATGACATGCGCGACACCGGGCACGGCCAGCAGTGCGGGCTTCATCACCCACTCCGCCTCGTCGCGCAGGGCAAAGCCATCCAGCCTGTCGGATACCAGGCCGATCTTGAGGAGGTCCATGGTGCTGGACGTCAGGGGCGAAAGCTGCGGCGGCCCCACGCCCGCCGGCAAAACGCCGCCCAGCTCGCTCAACCGTTCCGATATCCCCTGGCGGGCATCATAAAGATTGATGTTGTCGTTGAACTGAATGGTGATGACCGAAAGTCCGGGGATGGACTCCGAGCGGATGGTGGCAAGGCCCGTCGCGCCATTGACGGCATTTTCAACCTGCTTGGTGACCAGCTCCTCGACCTGCTGGGCGGTGAAGCCGGGCGCCTCGGTCTGGATATCCACGGTGGAGGGCACGAATTCGGGAAACACATCAAGCGGCACATCGCGCGCCACCCAGCTGCCCGCAAGCAGGGCCACCAGGGTGAGGATGGCAATGGTGCCCGCAAAACGCACGCACAGGCCGACAAGCCCGCGCATTATTCGGCAGCTTCCGTGCTGGGATTGCGCTCCCGCGCGAGCAGCAGGCCGGCCCCATCCACCACCACCGGCGTGCCGGGACGAAGGCTGGCGCTTTGCGGCACGAAATAGCCGGCGTCATTGCCCTGCGCTGTATTCACGGGTACGCGGCTGAAGTTGCGGGGCGCGTCCTGACGATAAACCCAGGCACGGTCTTCGCTATAGACGATGGCGGTCGCGGGCACGGTCACGCCGTCAACCGGCGCACCGACCGGAACCGTTGCAATCACGTGATCGTTCTGGGCAAGATCACTTCCATCGACAAGCGCCAAAATGCCGGGCCCCGGAAAGCCGGGATCGGCAGGCGCTTCCCATACCGAAGACGCGGACCAGCGCCGGCTGCCCGTCCCCATGCGCGCCACGCTGAGCGCGGAGGGCAGTTCGGTCAACGAACCCAGTGGAAAGGTTACGCGCACCAGGACGCTCCTGCCGGCAGCCAGGCGCGCCATGATTACCTGGCGCGAACCATTTTTCTCCCACGGAGCATTGTGGCCAAAAACAGCTTCGGCCTTCCGGCGCGTCAGCGCCAACGCCGCCTGGTCAGCGGCTGCCTTGCTTTGCGCCGCTTCCATGGATTCGCGCGATACCGCGCCGCCTTCAACGCTGAAAAGATAGCGGGCCCGGTTCGCGGCCGCCTGGCTCTGCACCGCAACGGCCTGGGCGGAGAGGAAATCTGAATCCAGCTGGCCGATGGTATCCAGCGCGACGACCACCCCATACCCACTGATGCCCGACCGAAACTGGGATGCCTGCGCAGGAACGGTTTTCAGGCCCAGGCTGTCCAGTTGTTCCTGGGTCAGGACGACGTGTCCTGGCGGCTGCGACCTTTCCTTTGCGGCGGCGTCTTCGGGCGGGCTCGACTTGCCGCACCCCGATAAGGCCAAGGAAAGGGAAATTACGAATGACCAAACTACCCGCATCTCTGCCCTTTCTGGCCGGTCAATCTAGCCGCTCGGCGGACGCCGTGCCAGAACGCATCATCCGGATCAGGGGTTCATTCGCCAGGGCGACTTGTCCGACCAACCCTTCAAAGCCGCCGCGGCCCAGGCGACGTCCTTGTCCTTATGGCAGGCGTTGCAGGCATTGGGAATGTTCAGCGCCGCGGTCTGGGCCGGGGTCACGAAGTGGAACGTGTGCGTCGATACAAACGGCCCGCCGGGCAATTCCGGTATGACCTTGGGCATGTGGCAGGCCACGCATTCACTGCCGGGGGAGCCGGCCTTGTGGTGGGTATGCTCCTCGATGCTGGCCGCATGGGGACCGTTCTGGCTGCTGGGGCTGTGGCAGGTGGCGCAAATCTCATTCGCCGGCTTGCGCAGCATCGCGTCATTCTTGCTGCCGTGCGGATCATGGCAGCTGAAGCAGGTCACGCCGCGCGCGTACATCAGGCTCTGGACAAAATCATTGCCCTGCATCCGGTTCTTGTGCGCGCTGCCGTCGGGGAAATGGGTAAACGTAGTTTCGCCCAGCTTGTGTTCTTCCAGCTTCCAGAAATCCGCCAGCTTCAACCCGGCGTGATAGCCCACCGGCCAGTCGTAATATTTGCCCTGGATGGGATTGCTCAGCGGCTGGCCCTGGGAATGGCACTGGATACAAGTGTCATTCGCCTGCACATAATTCTGCCGCGACGGATTGAGGATATTGACCAGCTTGGGATTGGCGGCATGGTCGCTGCCGGCGCCGTGGCACTGTTCGCAGCCGACGTTCCATTCACTGACCTGCTTGGTCTGGATGTTGTAGTTGACCGAGTGGCAGCCGTCGCACAGCGGCCCCGTCGGGCGGCCGGAATTGTCGCCTGCCGGGTCGGGATAGTTCTTGACCCACCAGTCCTGGTTGTCGGCGACGTGATACTTGGACCATTTCTGGGTGGCGAAGTTCCACTGCACCGGAAGCGGGACATATGTATCGCCCTGCTTCTTGAAGTAACGCTGCTTCCACCGGTTGCCATAGACAAAGGCAACATCTTCCTTGTTGAAGCGCAATTCCGGCGGCGCCGTGGCGGGATCGGTGGCAAAGGCGTCGGGATGAACCTTGGGATCGCGCACCACATTGGCCATCGCCGTCTTTTGCCAGCGATCATAGATCTCCTGGTGACAGCTGGCACAGGCCTTGGAGCCGACATAATGCGCGGCCTGTACGGCGCCTTCCTGCTGCGCGGCGATGTTGGTGGTTTTGGTCGGCGCGATCGCCGCCAGGTGGCGAATATAGGTCACCAGTTGCCACACCTGGCGGTCCGGAAAATTCCATGCCGGCATCGCCGTGTTCCGGATGCCGTTGCGGATATGATAGAAGATCTCGCCATCGCTCAGCGACGGCGCCAGGGCGCGCAGAGCGGGCGGCCGCGGGAAAGTGCCCGCGCCCAATTCCGTTTTCCCGCCGCCATCATAGGCGTGACAGGTCTCGCACTTGGCGGTGAACAGGTCGTGCCCGGCGCGGATGTTGGCGGCATCGGGCTGGGCGTTCAGCGGATTGGTCTTGTTCTTTTCCGCCGACGGAACGCTGGCGTGCAGCAACCAGGTGGCAACCCTGACCTCAAGTGCGGAAGGTTCGTTGCGCGCAACAGAGAGGCCGGGCAGAAGCAGCGCATAGGCCGCCGCGCCCACCAGCATCAGGGCGATAAAAGCCACCCAGACAAACCTGCTTGCCCGCATGATCAATCCCCCACGCTCCCGCTGGCGAACTTATTCCCATACCATTGAAAAAGCGCTCGAATTAGCCCGGATTGGCAATTTGTATAGAAGCGATTGGCGTCAGTTGACGGCCAGCGGAAAGACGACTTCAATACACAGGCCGGTGCCACCGCGCTCCGTAATCTGCGCTCTGGCGCCATGCAGCTCGGCTACCGCCGCGACTAGCGAAAGCCCCAGCCCATAGCCCGGCCGCGTGCGACTGGCTTCGCAGCGATACAGGCGTCGGAACAGCTTGTCGTGCTCCTCGCGTGGCACGCCAGGACCATTGTCGTGAACCCGCACGATCGCCTGGCCGTCCGCCACCTCCAGCGACAGCGTAATGCGGGTGCCGGACGGGGTGTGGATAATGGCGTTCTCGACCAGGTTGGAAAGGAGTTGGACCAGCAGCTCCCGATCACCGCGAATTACCGCTTCCGCCAGGGCGCCCGTTTCCAGCTGATGTCCACTTTCCTCCGCCACCGCGCCGAACAGTTCGGCCATGTGAACCAGGAGCGGGCCCAGCGGCAGACGTGTAAAGCCGGCACGCCGGGCACCCCCTTCGATCTGGGCGATGCGCAACAAGGCCGCAAACTGCTGGAGGATTTCATCGCTGCGGTCGATGGCACCCTGCAGCGCGTCCTGGTATTCGCCGTTGGTGCGCGCCTCTCTTTTCGCGCGTTCCAGCCTGGTGCGCAGCAAGGTTACCGGCGTGCGCAGGTCATGGGCGATGTCGCTGGTAACCTGGCGCAGATTGTCCATCAGCGCGGCGATGCGGTCGAGCATCTGGTTGACCACGGTGGCCAGCCGGTCCAGTTCGTCGCCGGATCCGCGCACCGGTATGCGTGCGCGGATATCGCCGTCCATGATGGCGCGGCAGGCCCGCGCCATTATGTCAGTACGGGTCAGGAAGGTGCGGCTCACCAGGGCGCCGCCGGCAATCGCGAGGATTACGCCGACCCCAAGCAACCAGCACAGGGTGATAAAGATTCTGCGCCGCGTAGCCTGGACACGGGAAAGATCACCGCCGGAAAATGCATATAGTCCGGGAGCGATCTCGGCACCGACGCCCAGGATCTCGCGGTCTGGGCTTGAAAGGGTGGTGATCCCTGGATGGGCCGACATCACCGGCAGGTTGCCCTCCAGCCTGTCGCCATTCTTTTGCAGCAGGAAGAAGTCCGAGCCGCCCGGCGCCGCCATGATCTGCTGGGTCACTTCCAGCGCCTCGTTCAAACCTTCCTTCTGATAAGCGCCCTGGATGGCAGCCACATCGGCGCGGGCATACTGGACGACCTGGTCGCGCAGCGCCTGGGTGGTGATCAACGACACAGCCACCGCCATGGCCGACACGCACAGCACAAACACGCCGGCAAAAATGGCGGACAGGCGGAAACCTTCGCTGCGGGACAGCCTAGTCGGCGCGAAGGACATAGCCGGCCCCGCGCACGGTATGGATCAGTTCAACCGGGAAGCCACGGTCCACCTTGGCGCGCAGCCGGCTGAGATGGGTTTCCACGATATTGGTGCGCGGATCGAAATGCAGGTCCCACACATTCTCCAGCAGCATGGTGCGAGTGACGATGCGCCCGCCATTGCGCATCAGATATTCCAGCAGGCGGAATTCCTGGGGCTGCAGTTCCACCGGCTTGCCGTCCCGCAGCACGGTGCGGCGGATCAGGTCCATCTCCAGATCCGCCAGCTTCAGCCGTGTCAATTCCATGTCGGATTTTTCCGCGCGCCGGGTGATGGCATTGACCCGCGCCAGCAGTTCCACCCACGCAAAAGGCTTGGCGAGATAATCGTCGGCGCCGCCTTCCAGGCCTTCGACCCGGTCGTCCAGCCCGCTCATGGTGGTGAGAAACAGAATCGGGACGCGGTTGCCGTCCACCCGCAATTGCCGCACCAGGCTCAGGCCATCCATGCCGGGCAGCATGCGGTCCACGATCAGCGCGGCATAGCGTCCGGCCCGCGCGCGGGCCAGCCCGGCGATCCCATCATGGACAGCGTCCACGTCATGACCATGATCGGCCAGGGCATGGACGATCTGGTCCGTCATCTCACTGTCATCTTCGATCAGCAGGATTTTCAAGCGCTTGGTCCCTTCGGCGTATTTTCTCAGGCCGGCGCGTTAAAAGGCAAGCGCCCGTCCGCGGAGCAGGACCGGACGGCATGCCGCGGCGGAATTGATTTTTCGTATACAGAGCTTCACCCAAGCGTCAATTCGCCGTGGCATCCCCGCAGAACAAGACGGGGCCAGCCAACCTTAGTCGATAACAGGGCGCTTTCGCGGATATGCGTTTGCGCTCCAGCGGCTGCTTTTCCCGTCGTCATTTTGAGGGGTCTCCAGCCATGACGTCATTTTATACCCGCCTGAGCCGTTCCACCGCCATTCTCGCCTTGTTCGCGGGCGCCTGCGTCGCGGCGCCAGCGGCTGCCCAGCAGGTTGCGGCCAATTCCGGGGCAGGCCCCAAAACTACCGCGTACGCTGGCGGGTTGGAGACCGTGGTGGTCAGCGGTACTGCGTTTGATCCGGATACCGCCCCAGCCAAAGCGTCCTTGGACGCGATGCAGCCCCAGACCGTTATCGGAAAATCCTACATCGAAGACTCCGTCTCCGAGACCGCGGACTACACCACCATCCTCGCCATTGCGCCCGGCTTGACCGGCTTCGACGTCAATGGCCCGGGCCTGTCAGATGGTGGCGTCAAGAATACGATGCGCGGCCTGCCGGATGGCAGCTACGGCATGACCTATGACGGCATCCCCTTCGGCGATACCAACGGTCCTTCACATCACTCCCAGTCCTATTTTCCGGCCTCCACGATCGGAAGTATCGAAGTTGAGCGCGGTCCCGGCAATGCAGGAAATCTGGGCGCCGCCACCTATGGCGGCTCGATCAATATGTTTTCGGAAGCTTTGACTTCCAACGCGCATGGCAAGGTGTCTGCCACGGCGGGGAGCTGGGCGACCAACCAGGCCGTCGGCAACTATCAGACCGGCGATTTCACCGTTGGCGGCATCACCAGCCGTGCCATGATAAATCTGCAGTACACTCGGTCGGACGGCTATCTCACCCTCCAGTCCAGCGAAGCCAAGAACATCACCATCAAGACCCAAACCGAACTGGCGCCCGGCTGGAACCTGACGCTGTTCGGGAGCTACAATGCGCTATTCCAGAACCTGAATGACAATGCCGGCATTACCGCCGCGCAGGTCATTGCGTTTGGCAAGACCTATGCGTTGCAGAAAACAAATCCCAATGCCGGCAATTATGCCCCCTACAACCATGTCCACAAAAAAACGGACTTGGACTATGCCCGCCTGCAGGGCGATCTGGGCAACGGTCTTTCGATAGACAATACGCTCTATACGTATGACTATCGCAACAAGACGCTGAGCACGACCTCGGCGCAACAGACGAGCGCCGATATTGCGAAGGGCATAACCCAGGGCAATGGCAGCATTGTAAGAGGCGTCTTCTTTCCGAACGACGTACCCGGCTATACCAAGCAGAACGCCTTTCGCGTATACGGCAATATATTCCGTGCATCTAAAGATTTCGACTTTGGCTGGCTGACCGGCCAGCTGCGGGCAGGTGTTTGGTGGGAATCACAGAGCACACAGCGCGCCCGCTCTGATTATGACGCCACGCAGTGCTTTGCTTCGCTGGATTGCAATCCCTTCCATGGCGGCAATCAGATTTATGCAGATTCCCGCCTCTACAACAGCACTGCCAAGCCCAGCACCGTCGTGGCCACCCCAACCTCGGCACCCTATGGCGGCGGCTTCTTCGAATACCAGGAACATTCCAACTGGAACCAGTATCAGCCCTTCGTGGAGCTGGAGCTGCATCCGCTGGAGGACCTGACCATAACGCCGGGCTTCAAATATGTGGAATGGTCGCGCAGCGTTGCCGCCCCGCTGGAGCAGAAGACAAAGCCGGTCGTGCCGGTCTTTGCCTCCTACACCACGACCCGCGATCTTCCCTTCGCGATGGTAAACTACAAGATCCAGCCCAGCTGGAGCGTCTATGCCCAATATGCCGAGGGCATTTACGTGCCGGACATCAGCTCTTTCGAGCAGGCCAAGCCGACTACCACCTATCCCAAGGCGCAGACCACCACCAACTATCAGGTCGGCACGGTCTTCTATGCCGATCAGTTCACGTTTGACGCCGACCTTTATTACATCGGGGTCGAAAACAATATTACCTTCCAGGCTTGCAACATAGCGCCCTTCACCGGCTCGGCCAGCGAAACCTGCGCGCTCAACACCGGCACGGCCACGTATCGCGGCATCGAAGGTGAAGGCACCTATGCCTTTGATGGCGATCTGGAAGGTTTGTCGGTCTTCCTGAATGGCTCGGTCGGATCGGGCAAGACGGGCGGATTTTGGATCAAGCAGGTCCCGATGTGGACGTCGGCCCAAGGCATCTTCTACAAGCGCGGGCCCTGGAAGGTTTCTCTGATCGACAAGATCGTCGGCCAGCAATATTCCGACGCTTCAAACAGCAGCTTTTACAAGCTTGGCGCCTATTCCAACATGGACTTCAAGACCAGCTATGGCTGGGACAGGTTTGAATTCGGCTTGGGCGTTTCCAACCTGCTGAATTCCCGCAGCATTGGTGCTGTAAGCATCGTCGACAAGACACCGATCGGTGGCAGCAGGGTGGATGACATATTCAATCGCGGCAGCAGCCTGGATACCTATTCCTTCCAGCCCTCACGCGGCTTCCAGTTCACCGTCAAGGCGCGTTTCTAGGAGACATGACCATGCGATATGGATTCCTTGTTTGCGCGGCGCTGACCCTGGGCACGGCCCAGGCCGGCATCCTGGCACCGGAAGACTTCACTGCCGGCCGCTACCTGCCGCCGCCGCCCGATGCGCCGACCACGGCGCGGGAGATGGACGAGTTGCACGCCATTGCCGCGCGCAGCAGCGCCGCGGACCGCGCCGTGGCCAAAAAGGATGCCGAGAACGAAACCCCCACCATCTTCAATGACGCGGTGGGCCTTGACCTTGCCGCCCTGCCCCAGACCTTCAAGCTGCTAAGCCTGGTGGGCGAAGAGGAAGAGGACGACACCAAGGACGCCAAGGCCGATTTCCACCGCGACCGTCCCTATGCCGCCGAGCCCGCCATCAAGACCTGCACCCCGGTCAAGCCGGGCAAGGCCGCCAATTCCTATCCCAGCGGCCATGCCACCCGGGCTTTCTCGATGGGCGTGGTGCTGTCCACCCTGGTGCCGGCGAAATCACAGGCCATCCTGGCCCGCGCCTCTCAATATGCCGAGCGCCGGCTGGTCTGCGGCGTGCATTATCGCAGCGACATCGTGGCGGGCCAGCAATTCGGTACCCTGCTCGCGCTGCGCCTTATGGAAAAGCCGCAGTTCCAGGCGCTGATGGCGGCGGCCCAGGCGGAATTGAAAACCAGGTCCTAGCGCACCTTGCCAGGCGCATTCTCGAATGTCAGATCGCGCACCCTGGCCGTCAGCACCGTGGCCGGCAGGTGCGAAGTCATGCCGATCCCCGCATAGTAATCACCGCTGGTCTTGAAGGTGACCGGCGCGCCTTCCGGATGCATGGGCTCGCCCTGCCAGCTGATCCACAGCTGGAACTGGTCGCCCGATTTTTCCAAGCCGATGCGGGTGGGATGAAAGACCTGCGGGCCTTTCTCGCCGCTGCCCGCGCGGGGCTGGCGCTGCGAGCGGAATTCCACATCGGTCATCTGCGCGCCCGTCTCCGGCCGCCAGGCGATATGCACCATGCCGTTGCCATGCTGGGCGGCCATGATCTGGCGGCTGTTGTCGTCCAGGCTGTCGCGCAGGATCAGCGCCACCTTGCGGTCATGGAAATCATCCATGCTTGTCCAGTTGACGGTGGCGGCGAGAGAGAAATCGCCCGACATCTTCTTCCACAGGAAACGGAATTCGTCGCGCTGGTACCAGATGTTATAGCCGGCCGAACTGATGGTGTAGGTGGCGGTGGGCGCATTGAAGCTGGCGCTGCCCGGCACCAGCGGCCCGCCGACATCCGCCTGGGCCTCGAAAGCGCCGATCTTGTCGCCGAACACCATAGTGGGGCGATGGAAATTCGCCGGCGGTGGCACCTGCTTGTGGGTGGGGGACTGGGGCAGCGCCCAGTCGGGTACATCGACGCCGGATGGCGGCGGCGGCGGGATCATTGCCTGAGCAAAGGCGGCGCCGGGCAGCGCCAGCAAGGCGGCAATCGTCAGGACGCGCATCAGGCCCTCCCTCTTTTCAGGAGAGCCTGACGCCGGAATGGCCAGAAGGCAATCGCGCCGCGCGGCGCGGGTACACAATGTCAGAATTCGATGACAGTTCTGATGGATTCGCCCGAATGCATCAGGTCAAAGGCCTCGTTGATGCGCTCCAACGGCAGCTTGTGGGTGATCAAGGGATCGATGCTGATCTTGCCGTCCATGTACCAGTCCACGATCTGGGGAACTTCGGTGCGGCCGCGCACGCCGCCAAAGGCGGTGCCCTTCCACACCCGGCCCGTCACCAGCTGGAAGGGGCGGGTCTTGATTTCCTGGCCCGCGCCCGCCACGCCGATGATGATGCTTTCGCCCCAGCCACGGTGGCAGCATTCCAGCGCCTGGCGCATCAGATCGACATTGCCCACGCATTCGAAGCTGTAATCGGCGCCGCCCTTGGTCAGCTCCACCAGGTGCGGGACCAGATCGCCCTTCACCTCCTTGGGATTGACGAAGTGCGTCATGCCGAACTGACGCGCCAGGTTTTCGCGCGCCGGATTGATGTCCACGCCCACGATCATGTTGGCGCCGGCCATGCGCGCGCCCTGGATCACGTTCAGCCCGATGCCGCCCAGCCCGAACACCACCACATTGGCGCCCGGCTCGACCTTGGCGGTCTTGATGACGGCGCCGATGCCCGTGGTTACACCGCAGCCGATGTAGCAGACCTTGTCGAACGGGGCGTCTTCACGAATCTTGGCCAGCGCGATTTCCGGCATCACCGTGTGATTGGCGAAGGTCGAGCAGCCCATATAGTGATGGATCTTCTTGCCGCCGATGGAAAAACGGCTGGTGCCGTCCGGCATCACGCCCTGGCCCTGGGTGGAGCGGATCGAGGTGCACAGGTTGGTCTTGTGCGAGGTGCAGCTTTTGCACTGGCGGCATTCGGGGGTGTAGAGCGGAATGACGTGGTCGCCCTTTTTCAGGGTCGTGACCCCGGGTCCGACATCCACCACCACGCCGGCGCCTTCATGGCCCAGGATGACAGGAAACAGGCCTTCGGGATCGGCGCCGGAACGGGTGAACTCGTCGGTGTGGCAAACCCCGGTGGACTTGATCTCGACCAGCACCTCCCCCGCCTTGGGCCCTTCCAGGTCGACGGTTTCGATCACCAGGGGTTTGCCGGCTTCATAGGCGACCGCCGCTCTTGTTTTCATTGGTGAAAAATCCTTTGGGAACCGGGGCAGCTTGGGCCATTTCGGTAATGGTTGCAAAGTCTTAGATTACCAGTAGGCTGGGGATGGGCACCCTTTCGAGCTGTCGGTTTTCATGCGCCTTACCTCAACACTCGCTGTTGCGGCCGGTTTCTGGCTGGCGGCCACCGGCATGGGCTGGGCGCAGGCCATCGATAACGGTCTGGAAGTGCGCGTGAATCCCATGGCCGCGCGTCCCACGAGCGGCACCCTGCTCTATCCAGGCGGCACCTATGGCCGCAACCTGCCCCCGCTTTTAATGCCGGGTGAGCGCGGCGGTCCCATCAGCCTGCACATGCCCGGCACACGCCGCCGCAGCTCGATAGCCCGTGCCGCCCCGGTCACGCCCAAGCCCAAACCGGTCCGGGTCGCCAAGGCCCCTCCGGCTCCCGCACCCGTCCCGGAAGCTCCGCCGGGCGCCAATCCGTTCGGCGGCCCCGATTTGTCCAACGTCTTCGGCAGCGCCGCGCCGACGCCGCCACCGCCGCGCAAGACAGCGCCGGCCGGCCCTGTCACGGGCAATGAGAGCCTGTCCAAGCGCAGCGTCATCCTGTTCGCCAAGGACGCCGCCGATCCCGCCAAGAGCGCGCTGGGCGCCATCAAGTTCCTGGCCAACGACCTGAACGCGGCCATGACCGGCCCCAATGCGCGCGTCGAACTGCAGGCCTTTGGCGGCGCCAAGGGCGACAAGGGTTCGGATGCCCGCCGCCTGTCCCTGAAACGCGCCCTGGCCATCCGCCAGGTGCTGATCGATGACGGCGTTTCGCCCGACCGCATCGACGTGCGTGCCATGGGCGGCGTCGATGACACTGGGCCTGCGGATCGCGTCGACGTCTTTGTGAAAGCCTAAAGCGGTATCGCCACGTCGGTGAACTTGTTCACCTTGGTCAGCGGCGGAAACAGCCTCATCCAGAGACCCACCACCAACAGCGTGCCGATGCCGCCCGCCACCACGGCAGGCACGGTGCCCAGCAAGGCCGCCGTGGTGCCAGATTCAAACTCGCCCAGTTCGTTGGACGCGCCGATGAAAAGCATCGACACGCTGGACACCCGTCCGCGCATGGCATCGGGCGTGGACAGCGCGATCAGGGACGAGCGTATATTGACGCTGACCATGTCGGAGGCGCCCAGCACATAAAGCGCCAACAAAGACAGGGGAAACCAGGTGGACAGGCCGAACACGATGGTGGCGATGCCGAACACCGCCACCGCGCCGAACATCTTGGCGCCGACCTTGTTCTTCAGCGGCCAATGGGTGAGGAAAAACGCCATGGAAAAAGCCCCGGCGGCGGGCGCGCTGCGCAGGAATCCCAGGCCCAGCGGGCCCACATGCAGGATGTCGCGGGCATAGACAGGCAGCAGCGCGGTGGCCCCGCCCAGCAGCACCGCGAACAGGTCCAGCGAAATCGCCCCCAGCACCACCGGCCGCGAGCGTACAAAGCGCACGCCTTCGGCCACCCGTTCGGCGCGGGTGGCGCCGGTCTGTTCAGGCGTGTAGCGCCGTCCGCCCAACTGCGTCACCGCCAGCGCCGCGCCGATGAAACAGGTAATGCACAGCGAATAGACCGGCACCGGTCCCAGCGCATAGAGAAAGCCGCCCAGTGCGGGACCGGAGATGGTGGCCGCGGTGAAAAAAGACGAACTGAACGCCATCGAACGCGGCAAGCGCTCCGGCGGCACCAGGAAGGCCAGCAGCGAGGAACTGGAAGGTCCCGCAAAGGCGCGCGCGGCGCCGAACAGCACCAGCACGGCATAGAACATCCAGGCGCTGTGCGGCCGGTACAGCGACAGAGCCAGGAACAGGGCGCTGCACACCGCCTGCACCGCCGCCGCCAGATTGTAGACCCGGCGCTGGTTGAACCTGTCGGTGATGTCACCGGCCGGCAAGGTCAGCAGGAACATGGGCGCGAACTGGCACAGCCCCACCAGCCCCAGCGCCAGGGGCGAGCGTTCCATGTCGTAGACCTGCCAGCCGATGGCGACGGACTGGACCTGGATGGCCAGGGTAGAAATGAAGCGCAGGCCGACGAAGGAATATAGGTCGCGGTCGCGATAAACGGTGGTGTCGTTCATGATCTGGTTCGGGGCTCTAACATGCGTGCCCCCAAAACAACAGGTTTGCGGGTGCAGGACCGGTGCGCGCCCGAAAGATGGCCGCCCGCCCGCCCAGATGCCATAATGGGGCGAGCGCTGAACGTAGTTGGTTATGAAATCGCCTTTTCTCCCCATCCCGGCCGTCCTGGCCGGGGCCTTGTTGGCTGCGCCCGCGGGCGCGGCCGGGCCCACGGCCAGCCTGACCATCCGTGTGGAGAATGTGATGCCGGCCGGGGGAACCCTGCGGCTGGGCCTGTACAACGCCGCGCTCTATCCGGACGACAATTCCAAGCCCATCGCCAGCGCCGATGTTCCCGCAGTGCCCGGCGAGACCGTCATCACCCTGCACGACATTCCGCCGGGAACCTATGCGATCCAGACCTTCCAGGACGAAAACAGCAACAACAAGATGGACACGACCTGGATCGGACTGCCGCTGGAGCCGTTCGGCTTCTCACAGGACGCCAAGCCCTTTCTCAGCAAACCGCCTTTCGATGACGTGAAGTTCAACCTGGCTGCGGGCGAAAACAGCCAGGTCATCCACCTGCAGAACACCACCACCAAGTCCCCCAGCAACAAAGCCCGCGAATCCATTCGCGCGCGCCAACGCCAGTGAGACGCCAAATGCGACGGGTTCCTTCGAGTGTGAAAAATTTCGCGGCGGCATTGTGCGTCGCCTTCGGCACAGCCGCGGTGACCAGCCCCGCCCTGGCGCAGACAACGGCCCAGACCCACGCTCCCAGCGTGCTGGACCCGGACTGGCACTGGACCGCCACCCTGGGCACCATGGACACCAACGGCGACTATGGCACCCGCAACAACACCAATGTGCTGCTGGGCCTTTCCACCATCAGCCTGGCCAATGACGAGTTCAAGTTCAGCGCCAGCCTGCCCTATATGCGCATTTCGGGGCGCGGGCTGCTGGTGTTCGATGCCTCCGGCAATCCCATCGTCATCAACCGGCGCGCCAACGGGCCCACCGATGTGCGCTCGGGCTGGGGCGACCTTTCCCTCAGCGCGTCCTACACCATCCCGCCGGCGGTGCTGGCGGACTATCAGGTGCGCATCACCGGGGTCGCCAAGCTGCCGACTGCGCCGGCGCGCCGCCGCATCAACACCGGAGAATCCGATTTCGGCGTCAGCGTGGACATCTCGCGCCAGTTCGGCGCCTGGACGCCGTTCGTCACCGCGGGCTACCTGGATCGCGGCCAGCCCGTTGGCTACATCTTCCACAACACCGCTTCGGTGTCGGCGGGCGCCAGCTACGAGCTCACCGACAATCTGGTCGCCATCGCGTCCTATGATTACGACAGCGCCGACGCGCCCCAGACCACAGCGGGCCACGAGATCATGGGCGCGCTGAGCTGGATCTACAGCGACCGGCTCACCCTGACCGGATACGGGACCGCGGGCCTCAGCGCCGGCAGCCCCGATTACGGCATCGGGTTCCTGGTCTCATATGGATTGAACTAGGCGGGCCGCTCAGCCCAGCTTGGGTTCCAGCTTCTTGCAGGCGTCGATCAGGCCACGCACGGCATCGGCGGACTTGTTCAGCCCGGCCTTTTCCTCGTCGGTCAGGTTCAGCTCGACGATGCGCTCCACGCCCTTTTCGCCGATCACCACCGGCAAGCCGACATAGAGATCCTTGATGCCATAGGCGCCATCGACATGGACGGCGCAGGGCAGCACGCGCTTCTGGTCCTTGAGATAGCTTTCCGCCATCTGGATGGCGCTGGTGGCCGGGGCGTAATAGGCCGAACCGGTCTTGAGCAGCCCCACGATTTCGGCGCCGCCATTGGCGGTGCGGGTGACGATCTGGTCCAGCCTGTCCTGCTTGATCCAGCCCATCTTTACCAGTTCCGGCAGGGCGATGCCCGCCACGGTGGAGAAGCGCGGCATCGGCACCATGGTGTCACCATGGCCGCCCAGCACGAAGGCGGAGACATCTTCCACCGACACGTTCATTTCCTCGGCCAGGAAGTGGCGGAAGCGGGCGCTGTCGAGAACGCCGGCCATGCCCACGATCTTCTCATGCGGCACGCCGGAGAATTTCTGCAACGCCCACACCATGGCGTCCAGCGGGTTGGTAATGCAGATGATGAAGGCATTGGGGCAATTGGCCTTGATGCCTTCGCCCACCGCGGCCATGACCTTGAGGTTGATGCCGAGCAGGTCGTCGCGGCTCATGCCCGGCTTGCGCGGCACGCCGGCGGTGACGATCACCACATCGGCGCCGGCGATGTCGGCATAGGAGTTGGTGCCCGACAGCTTGGCGTTGAAACCGTCAACCGGACCGGACTGGGACAGGTCCAGCGCCTTGCCCTGGGGCAGGCCTTCGGCGATGTCGAAGATCACCACATCGCCCAGTTCCTTGAGGGCCGCCAGATGCGCCAGAGTGCCGCCGATCTGTCCGCCGCCGATAAGAGCGATTTTCTTGCGCGCCATGTGGATAGTCCCCTCAAATTGCGGGGCTTACCTAGCCCGCCACAGGGGCACGGGCAAGGCGGCAGAATCGCCCGCCCCTCTTGGGGAATAAAGCCTACTCGGCGACCAGCCGGACAAAGCCCATGGTGCCGTGGGGATTTGCCCCATAAGAAGCCACGGGCGAGGATGGCGCGAAATCAAAGGCATAGAGGCCGCCCACGCCGATCTTCCAATGATCGGCAATCTGGAAGTCGCGGATGACGCCCAGACTGAATTCCCCTGCCCCGCGAATTTGTCCGCCGGGCAGCAGCTCGGTGCTCTCAATCGTCTCGGCGCGGGCGAACAGGGTCCAGAGCGGGGCGGGCTTGAACGCCATCTCCGCAAGGCCCGCATTTTCGCTGATGCCGCTGGAAAGCACCTTGCGCCCGAACGCCAGGGTGGCGGCAACGCTGCCCCAGTCGAATGTGTCGAACCAGGTGGCGCTGGCGGTGATGCGCTGTTCGTTGATGTCCGGATCCAGCGCTTCGGGACTTTTCAGCCAGCCCGATGAAACCTGCAGCGACCAGTGCGCATCCGGATTGTAAGACAGGCGCACAGCGGTCGAGTCGAACCGCGCCGTGTCGAAATTGAAGCGGAATTGATCCGGTTCGCGCCCCGTGAAACGCGACACTTCGATCTTCCAGTCATCCTGGATCAGGCCCGCCGTCACCACCCCGAAAGTGACATGGGTGGAATCCAGCCAGTGATGGGCGATCGGTGTCATCGGATTGTCCATGGCCGAGACGCGATGCATGTAGGCGCCGGGCCCCAGCGCCGGTTCGCCCGGATAGCCGCCATACAGGAACAGGCTGCCGGTATCGGTAAGCTTGTGGCTGTAGCTGGCGGACAATTCGCCCAGCAGGTCGTGCGGATGCTGGCGGTCCACCAGGTGCGTGGTGCCATTGGCGGTTTCGCCGGATGCCAGCAGCAGCGGATAGCCGCGCCGTCCCATGAAAGGATCGCCGCTGAGCATCGCCTTCAGACCCAGCGTGTCGCCATTGGCCAGATCCTTGCTGGCCATCGCCATGACCATGCTGCTGGAAAAGACCTGATCATCGCCGCGCGGGCCTGATTGCCAGTCGGCAATGCCGTTCACCCGGCCATGCACCATCACCATCCAGTCATCGGCCGCCAAGTGAATCGCCGCGTGCGGCGCGGCCTCCGGCTGCCATGACGTCCCCGAGCCTTCGCGGCTCATGCCGTAGCTTCCGAACAACCCATGCATGGCCATGCCGTGATGCATCGCACCCATGTCCATGCCCGCCATGTCATGGTCCATCTTCATATCCATGCCCTGCGCAAATACCGGCGTGACGAAAAGGCAGGACAGCAAAACTACGATGCGCATGTTCAAATACTACAAAAAGAAAAGGCCGGATGCGAACATCCGGCCTTTCTTGTCTTTTATAAGACGAAAGCGACTTTAGATCGCTTCCTTCAGTTCCTTGGAGGCGCGGAACGCGACCTTCTTGGACGCCTTGATCTTGATGGCTTCGCCGGTCGCCGGATTGCGGCCCATGCGCGGGCCGCGCTTGCGGACGACCAGGATGCCCAGGCCGTTCAGACGGATGCGGGCGCCCTTCTTCAGGTGCTTGGTGATCAGGCCGATCGTGTCTTCGATGATGGCATTGGCGCTCTTCTGGGAGAGCTCATGCTTCTCAGCGAGCTGGGCGGCGAGCTGGCGGGTGGAAACGGTTTCGACTTTTGCTTTGGCGGCAGTGGCCATGTGGATTTCTCCCTCTTAACGAATCAACGATGAGCCCGATTTTACGGCATTTCCTGCAAGATACAGGGGGCGCAGGTCAAAAAAGCGCAAGAAAACCGGGCTTTTCGCGGTTATGCACCGGAAAAGCCCGGAAAACGGGGCTTTTCAGCATGCCCAAAAGCAATCGGGCCGCGTGGGATGTCCCGCGCGGCCCGATTTCAGAAGCTTTTATGCGACGCTTTTAAGCGACTCAGGCCGCGGCGTCCGGGCCCTGATTGTCAGCGGCATTCTCGGCGCGCTCGCTGATGCGGGCGGACTTGCCGGTGCGGCCGCGCAGGTAATAGAGCTTGGCGCGGCGCACCTTGCCCTTGCGCACCACCACCACCGAGTCGACGAGCGGCGAGTAGATCGGGAAGACGCGTTCCACGCCTTCGCCATAGGACAGCTTGCGCACGGTGAAGGCTTCGTTCAGGCCGGCGCCCTGGCGGGCAATGCACACGCCTTCAAAGGCCTGGATGCGTTCGCGGGTCTTGTTGGCCTTGGCCTTTTCGTCATAGGTCACGTCGACCACCTTGACGTTGACCTTCAGCGTGTCGCCGGGGCGGAATTCGGGAAGCGGCTTGGCGCGGACGGCGGCCATCTGCTCGGCTTCAAGGGTCTGCAAAAGGTTCATTTTCTTCGTCTTTCAGTGCGGAAAACGGCAATAGAGCGGGCGCGTATAGCCTAGCGCTTGGCCTTTTCATAGAGGGTCCAGAGGTCGGGGCGGCGCTCCCGGGTCAGCTTTTGCGCCTCGGACAGGCGATATTTGGCGATTTCCGAATGATTTCCGCCATTTAGCACATCCGGGATAGGCCGGTCCTCGAACAGCTGGGGGCGGGTGAAATGGGGGTATTCCAAAAGCCCCGTGGCGAAGCTTTCGTCCTGGGTAGAGGCGTGGTCCCCCAGCACCCCCGGGATCAGCCGGACAGCGGCCTCGATCACGGCCATGGCGGCGATCTCGCCCCCCGCCAGCACGAAGTCGCCCAGACTGATTTCTTCGATTTGCCGGGCCTCGATCACCCGCTGGTCCAGGCCCTCAAAGCGGCCGCACAGCAGGATGGCGCCCGGCCCTGAAGCCAGTTCGCGCACCCGCGCCTGGTCCAGGCGCTTGCCGCGCGGCGACAGATAGATGAGCGGACGGCCCGCGCGATCCACGGCATCGATGGCCGCGGCGGCCACGTCGGCGCGCATCACCATGCCCGGACCGCCGCCCGACGGCGTGTCATCGACGGTGCGGTGCTTGCCGATGCCATGGCCACGGATATCGCGCACCTCCAGCGACCACAACCCGTTCGACAGCGCCTTGCCCAGCAGCGAGATGCCAAGGGGCCCGGGAAACATTTCGGGGAAGAGAGTGAGGACCGTTGCAGACCAGCTACTCGACATGGTCATTGTCTTCGTCGTCTTCGGGCACCGCCACGATGATATAGCCTTCGGTGATCCTGATCGTGGGCACAGTCTCGCGCGTGAAGGCCAGGTGCACGCTGTCGCCATCGGGGCGGATCAGTTCGATCACATCGCTGGCGCCGAAATTGTGCAGCGCATGGACCTTGCCCAGGACACGGCCTTCGCTGTCGCGCGCTTCCAGCCCGATCAGGTCGGCGTGATAGAATTCGTCTTCGCCCGTTTCGGGCAGCGCATCGCGAGACACCAGCAGCTCGGTGCCCTTCAGCGCCTCGGCGGCGCTGCGGTCACGGACTTCCGAAAACGCAATCACCGCCTCGCCCGGTTTGGTGGGGCGAAAGGCGGTGATCGTAAACGTGCGTCCATCCCTGGCGTGCAGCTTGCCATAGCGCGGCAGGGCGTCGGGCGTGGCGGTGAAGATTTTCGCCTTCACCTCGCCCTTCAGGCCCTGCGCGCCCATGATGGCCGCAAGAAGAATGTCCGCGGGCAATTAAGCCGACGCTTCTTCCGCAGGCGCGGCAGCAGCAGCGGCCGCGGCGGCGGCAGCGGCGCGTTCCTGCGCCTTCTTCTTGGGCTGGGCCTTCTGCGGATTGTTGTGCTGGCGGGCCTTCACCAGGCCGGCATTGGCCAGGAACTTGTGCACGCGGTCGGACGCCACGGCGCCCTTGGCGATCCAGGCCTTGGCCTGGTCCAGGTCCAGCTTCAGGCGGTCGGCGTGATCGGACGGCAGCAGCGGATTGTAGAATCCGATCTTCTCGATGAAGCGGCCGTCGCGCGGATTGCGGCTGTCGGCGATGACGATGTTGTAGTGCGGACGCTTCTTGGTGCCGCCGCGGGCAAGACGAATGCGAAGAGCCATTGTATTTTTCCTTCAGTTGTAAGCGTTGAAACGATGCGAACTTAACGACGCCCGAAACCGGGCGGCATGCCTCCGGGGAAACCGCCCATCCCGGGCGGCATCATGGGCATCTTGCCCTTCCCCACTTTCTTCATCATGTCCGCCATCTGGCGGTGCATTTTCAGAAGCTTGTTGACCTCGCTGACCTCGACGCCGGCGCCCGCGGCGATGCGCTTCCTGCGCGAGCCGTTGATCAGGTCGGGGTCGCCGCGCTCGGCGCGGGTCATGGACTGGATGATGGCTTCCTGGCGGGTGAGTATCTTGTCATCGAGCCCGGCCGCATCCAGCTGGTCTTTGATCTTGCCGACGCCAGGCAGCATGCCCAGCACGCCCTTCATGCCGCCCAACTTCTTCATCTGGTTCAGCTGGGCCTTCAGGTCGTTCATGTCGAACTGACCCTTTTTCATCTTGGCGGCGATCTTCTCCGCCTCTTCCTTGTCCAGCGTTTCCGCCGCCTTTTCGACAAGGCTGACCACATCGCCCATGTCCAGGATGCGGCTAGCGACGCGGGCAGGATGGAATGGCTCCAGCGCGTCGAGCTTTTCGCCGGCGCCCAGGAACTTGATCGGCGCGCCCGTGACGGCGCGCATCGACAGCGCCGCGCCGCCGCGGCCATCGCCGTCGACACGGGTCAGGATGATGCCGCTGACTTTCAGGCGGTCGTTGAAGGACTTGGCAATGTTCACCGCGTCCTGGCCGGTCAGCGAGTCCGCGACCAGCAATGTCTCATGCGGATTGACCAGCGACTTCACGCTGGCGACTTCGGCCATCAGCTGATCGTCGACATGCTGGCGGCCGGCGGTGTCCAGGATGACGGCGTCATAGCCGCCGACTTTCGCGCTGGCCATGGCGCGCTTGGCGATGTCCAGCGGGCCCTGGCCGGCGATGATGGGAAGGGTGGCGATGCCGGCCTGTTCGCCCAGCACGCGCAGCTGCTCCATGGCGGCAGGACGGGTCGTGTCCAGCGAGGCCATCAGCACGCGCTTCTTCTCGCGCGTCTGCAGAAGAAGACCCAGCTTGGCGCTGGTGGTGGTCTTGCCCGAACCCTGCAGGCCGACCATCAGGATCGGGGCCGGGGGCGAGCCGATGCTCAGCGCCGCATTTTCCTGGCCCAGGGTTTCGACCAGCACATCGTGTACGATCTTGATGACCTGCTGGCCCGGCTGCACCGAGCGGATGACGCTTTCGCCCACCGCGCGCGGGCGCACCTTGGCGATGAAATCGTCCACCACCGGCAGCGCCACGTCCGCCTCGATCAGGGCGGTGCGCACTTCGCCCAGGGCGGCGTCGACATCGGCCTCGCTCAGCGAGCCGCGGCCGCGAAGCTTGTCGAAAACGCCGGTCAGGCGAGACTGTAAAGACTCAAACAATCCAAACACTCCAAGCACTTACGCCCCGAGGGGCGCACCTGCGCTGCTCGGGGGCGATCCCCCGCGCCGGGCGGGGGACCGGAAAACCTTGGGTTTTCCGGAAAAGCGGGCGGGTTTTAGGCCTCGAAAGCCCCAAAAGTCAAATTCCGTGACATGCTCCGGCCCAACGAGAAGACGCCGAGGGAACCCATGGAAAATCACCTGAATCGCCGTTTGATGCTGGCCGGGGCCACTGCCAGCCTGCCAGCCTTGGCCCACGCCCAACCCAAGCCGCTGCTGGGCACGCCGCGTTCGGTGATCAGCGAGCCGCCGCGCGATTATTCCCCCGGCGCCCCGCCCGCCTTTTCGCCCGATCCCGATGTGCTGCGCATCGAGCCGGCCTTTGGCGGCCTGCTGATCGGGCAGGAAGTCATCCGCCGCCTCTATACCGGGCTTCATCTTGCCGAAGGACCGGCCTGGTCCAGCATCGGCCAGTTCGCCATCTTCAGCGACGTCAAGAACGACACCCTGTACCGCTACATCTGGGAGAATGGCGAGGTGACGATATTCAAGCGTCCCTCTTTCTCGACCAACGGCAACAGCTTCGACCACCAGGGCCGCCAGCTTTCCACCCAGGATTTCTTCCGCCGCGTGGTGCGCTGGGAAGCCGATGGCTCGATGACAGTGCTGGCCGACAGCTTCGACGGCAAGCCGCTCAACTCGCCCAACGATCTGGCCCCGCACAAGGACGGCAGCGTCTGGTTCACCGATCCCCAGTTCGGCGGCAATCTGGCGGAGGGCCACCCCGACGATGGCGACGGACCGATGAATGGCGGCGGCTTCCGCGATCCTTCCATCGGCAACACCGGCGTCGGCATCCAAAAGGCCGGCAGCATGCACCAGCAGCTTCCGATGAATGTCTATCGCATCGATCCCAGCGGCCGTATCGATATCGCCGTGCCGTTCGAGGCGGGCAAGGCACCCAATGGCCTGTGCTTCTCGCCCGACTACACCAAACTTTATGTCATTCGCGGCGGTGGCATCACCGTGGGCGACATTGTCGGCACCAAGGTCACAAACCTGCGCGTCTTCACCGATTGCATGGTCGATGGCATCAAGTGCGGGCCCGACGGCATGCGCGCTGACCGCGCCGGCAATATCTGGTGCAGTTCGGCAGCGCCGCTGGGCTATGCCGGCGTGACGGTGTGGAATCCCGACGGCAAGCTGATCGGCCGCATCCGCCTTCCGGAAGGCTGCGCCAATGTCTGCTTCGCCGGGCCCAAGCGCGACCATCTGCTGATGACTGCGACCCAATCGATTTACATGCTGCGGGTGAATATCCAAGGTGCAGCGCCGGGCTGAAAGTCAGGCACTGCACCGATGGGGTGAGGAGCGGTTTGCCGCAAGGCAAACGAAACGGTCCGGTGGACCGTTTCGAGCGACGAACGCCGCGAGCTTGAGCGAGCGGCCGGCCGCACCCGGTTGACAGCCTGACGCGCACAGGTTCCCCTTCCCGCCAGAACACAAACTGGTTGGGAGGATTCTCGATGACATTCAATTTGACGCGCCGCACCATGCTGGCAGGCGCAGCCGCTTCGGTGCCGACCTTGGTCCATGCCCAGGGCAAGCCGATGTTTGCGCCCAGCAGCTCGATCCTGAATGGCCGCGTCTATGGCCCGGACGCGCCGCCCAACATCTATCCCGATCCCGACATCATCATCATGGATCCGGCGGCGAATGATTGCTTCATCGGCCACAGCTCCATCAAGCGCGTGAAGACCGGCTTTGAATGGGCGGAAGGCCCGGCCTGGTCCAGCCAGGGCCAGTATGTCGTGTTCTCCGACGTGTCGAAGGATATCCAGTATCGCTACATCTGGGAGACGGGCCAGATCAGCGAATTCCGCCACCAGAGCTTCAACTCCAACGGCAACACCTTCGACTTCCAGGGCCGCCAGATCACGGCGCAGCATTATCTGCGCCGCGTCATCCGCTGGGAGCATGATGGCTCGATGACCGTCATCGCCGACAATTATAACGGGCAGCCGCTGAATTCGCCCAACGACATCGCGCCCCACAAGGATGGCTCGATCTGGTTTACCGATCCCTATTACGGCGCGCAGCTGGCCGAGGGTCATCCAGACCCCGGTGTCGCCATCTTCAATCCCAAGGGTCTGGCCAATCCCAATATCGGCAATGGCAGCGCCGGCATCATCGGTTCGCAAAAGCAGGTGCGTCCGCCGTCCATCTATCGCTGGGACCCCTCGGGCCGGCTGGACGTGGTGCTGGAAGGCAAGCTGGGCCTGGTGCCCAACGGCATCGCCTTCTCGCCCGACTATTCCAAGGTCTATTTCGCCTGGGGCACCGGCATCGACGTGGCCGACGTGGTGGGCACCAAGATCGCCAACCAGCGTCGATTCACCGATTGCGACGTGGACGGCGTGCATTGCGGCCCAGACGGCCACCGCGTCGACGTGGCCGGCAATGTCTGGTCCGGCTCGACCTCCGTGCCCGGCTATATGGGGGTCACGGTGTGGAACCCGGCCGGCAAGTGCATCGGCCGCATCCGCCTGCCCGAGACCTGCGCCAACGTCACCTTCTGCGGCCCCAAGCGCGACTGGTTGTGGATGTGCGCGTCCCAGTCCGTTTATCTGGTGCGCCTTGGGATCCAGGGCGCAGCGCCCGCCTGAGGCAGGGCAGCGTCCCGGAATCATCCGTTTACGGAAGGGCTTAGGAGCTTTAGGGTGGGGATCAGAAGTTCCCACCCGAAAGTTCCATCCATGCCCAAGCTCCCCGACATGTCCGCCGCCTCGGTGAAGAACCGCGAGGCCCTGACCAAGATCTACAAGGCCTCCAAGCCCAAGGAAGCCCCGGCCGCGCCGCCCAAGCCGCGCATCGCCAAGGGCCGCTAATCGGCTCCGCAAATGAAAACGGCCCGCCAGGCGACTGGCGGGCCGTTTGCTTTTGGGCCTCCGCGAATGGCGGAAGGCTTACTTCAGGCTGGTCTGCACCGTGTCGAAGCTGGTGGAGAGCTTTGAGCCCACCGCCGACACGCCGCTGATGATGGCAACGGCGATCAGGGCGGCGATCAGGCCATATTCGATGGCCGTGGCGCCCGCTTCGCTGCGGAGCAGCTTGATAAACATCTTGCGCATTTGAACTTGCCTCAAAATGGGACAGCCCCGATCTAGCGCAAGCGTACCAAGCTGCCGACGGTTACTTCCAAACGCGCTTAACGGGCATCGTTAAAGTAACGAATCTTAATTGCCCGCGCGGATCGGCTTGGCCCATACGCGCTAACCTTGAAGTCCCAGCTTCTGCGCGAAGTAGACGAAGCTGAGGCCAAACATTTCCGCATATTGCCGGTGATCGGCGGCGGCGGCATGACCGCCATCGGTGTTCTCGTAAAACATCACGTCGTGGCCCTGCTCCAGCATGCGCGCCGCCATTTTGCGGGCATGCACCGGCGTCACCCGGTCGTCGCTGGTGGCGGTGACGAAAAAGACCGGCGGATATTTCACGCCCTTCTTCACATTCTGGTACGGCGAGTAAGTGAGGATGTAATCGCGCTCGGCCGGGATGGCGGGGTCGCCATATTCGGCCACCCAGCTCGCACCGGCGCCGATATGGCTATAGGCGATCATGTCGATCAGCGGCACCTGGCAGACCACGGCCCCGAACAATTCGGGCCGCTGCACCATCACGGTCGATACCAGCAAGCCGCCATTGGAGCCGCCCATGATGCCCAGCTGCTTGGTCGTGGTCAGTCCGCGCCTGACCAGGTCGGCGGCCACCGCTTCGAAATCGTCATAGGCATGCTGGCGCTTGTTCTTGAGGGCGGCGTCGTGCCAGGCCGGCCCGAACTCGCCCCCGCCGCGGATATTGGCCACCACATAGATGCCGCCATGGGACAGCCACAGCCGCCCGAAATTGGCGCTGTAGGACGGGGTCAGCGAAACCTCAAAGCCGCCATATCCATAGAGAATGGTGGGCGCCGGGCCGTTCAGGTTCTTGGGCCGGGTGATGAAATACGGGATTTTGGTGCCGTCCTTGCTGACAGCCTCGAACTGCTCGCTCACCATGCCGGAAGCATCAAAGCGCGTGGGCAGCGACTTGATGGGCCTGGGCTTGTCGTCGCCGCCATCGAAATAGTGGGTCGGCGGGGTCAGGTAATTCTGGAAACTGAAGATCGCCTGCGGCCCAAAATCATTGGTCGAAACGATATCAGCCGAACCCTGTCCCGGCAGCGGCAGCACCTTGTCCGACCAGCCTTTGCCATTGGTCGTGAACACATGCACCGATCCGATCACATTGTCGGTGATGGCCGCATAGACCTTGTCGCGGCCGATGCCGACGCTTTCAATGCTCTGGCGCGGGCCCGGCGCGAAGATAACCTGCGGCGGCGCACTGTCACGAAACGCCACCAGCGCGCCCTTGGGCAGGCTGACGCCGCCGGTCTCAAAGGGCTGACGCAGGGTCGCCAGCCAGGCGCCGTCGAACAGCCCCTTCACATCGGCCGAGCGCGGCAGCGGCAACTGCTTCACCGTTTCGCCGGTCAGCAGGAAATAATCGCTTTCAAAGAAATTCACCGCCCGGATCACCAGGCCAGCATTGCCCTCTTTGCTGTGGAAGGTGGCGGGCGCGGCGAGCACATCGTCAACCTGGCCCTCATAAAGCACCTTGGCGGATGCGATGGGCGTGCCGCGCTTCCACAGCTTGACGATGCGGGCATAGCCGGACTTGGTCTCGCCGTCCTTGGCAGTGGCGAACAGCACCGTGTTATCGTCCAGATAGCCGGTATCGACCTTGGCTTCGGGCAGGGTGAAGCCGTCATCGGCCAGCTTCCTTGCCTTCAGGTCATACTCGCGCACCACCACGGCATCGCCGCCGCCGCGCGACAGGCGGATCAGGCAGCGCACTTCACCGGGCGAGCATTCGGCCCCCTTGAACACCCAGTTTTCTTTCTGCTCCCTGGCCAGGGCGTCGATATCCAGCAGCACGTCCCACTTGGGATCGGTGTTCTGGTAGTCGGCGATGGTGGTGCGCCGCCAGATGCCCTTGGGGTTCGCCGCGTCCTGCCAGAAATTGTAGACAAAGCCATGACTGAGCCCACCGGTCGGGATGCGGTCGGTGGCATCCAGCACCTGCATGAGGGAATCGTAATTCTTCTGGTAGCGGGGATCGGCCTTCAGCGGTCCCAGCGCCTTGGCATTCTCGCCCCTGACCCAGGCCAGCGGTTTTTCGCCATGCACATCTTCCAGCCACACATACGGATCGTCGAGGGTCACGGCAAAGGCTCCTGAAGCAAGGATCAGTAGCGGAGCAATCAGGCTGAGAAAAAAGCGCATGGCGGTTCCGCGAATTTGTCGCCGCAGCTTGGGAATTTTGGGGCCCCAAGTCCATGGAAAAGCGCCTTCGGGCTCCCTATAACCTCTCCATGACCGCTTTCGTGAAAATGCACGGCCTGGGCAATGATTTCGTGGTGTTCGACGCGCGCGACGCCGCCGTCAACCTGACCGCGCTGCAGGTCAAGGGCGTGGCCAACCGTCATTTCGGCGTGGGCTGCGACACGGTGGTGGTGATCCGCCCCGGCGGCGCCCAGACCGATGCCAGCGTGCTGTTCTACAACGCCGACGGATCGGAATCGGAAAGCTGCTACAACGCCACACGGTGTGTCGCGCGCCTGTTGCTGGATGAGCGCGGCCTGGCGCGGGTCAAACTGTCCACCAAGGGCGGCCTTCTGATATGCAGCGATGCAGGCAAGGGCAACGTCACCGTCGATGTGGGCGAGCCCCGGCTGGACTGGCGCCAGATCCCCATGGCGCAGGAGACCGACACCACCAATTTCCTGGTCGATGTGGGCGGCTCCAGCCTGCCGGCCAGCGCGGCCTCCATGGGCAATCCCCATTGCGTGCTGTTCGTGCCCGATGCCATGGGCGCACCGATTACGGCGCTGGGACCCAGGATAGAGACCCATCCGCTGTTTCCCAACCGCACCAATGTCGAATTCGCCCAGGTGCTGGACCAGGACAAAATCCGCATGCGGGTATGGGAGCGCGGCGTGGGCATTACCCTGGCCTGCGGCACCGGCGCCTGCGCCACCGCCGTATCGGCGATGCGGCGCGGCCTGACGGGGCGCAAGGTGGAAGTTGTGCTGGACGGCGGTTCGCTGCTGATCGAATGGCGCAAGGAAGACAACCATATCCTGATGACCGGCCCCACCGCCGAACCGTTCCGCGGCCGGCTGGACCTGAACAAGCTGCAAGGCAAGCCATGACCCTGGAGGTCGTGAATTTCGGCTGCCGCCTCAATCTTTATGAGGGCGAGGCGATCAAGGCCCGCGCCGGCGAGGCCCAGCTGCAGGGTGCGGTGGTGGTGAATACCTGCGCCGTTACCGCCGAAGCGGTGCGCCAATCGCGCCAGGCCATCCGCAAGCTCAAGCGCGAGCAGCCGCATCGCCGCATCATCGTCACCGGCTGCGCCGCGCAGACCGAGCCCCACACCTATGCCGCCATGCCGGAAGTGGATCGGGTGCTGGGCAATGCCGAAAAACTGACGGCCCGGGCCTACACGGACCTTGGCGACAAAGTCCGCGTCGCCGACATCATGGGCTTGCGCGATGCCAGCGCTCAGATGGTGGATCATTTCGAAGGCAAGACCCGCGCCTTCCTGTCGGTGCAGAATGGCTGCGACCACCGCTGCACGTTCTGCATCATCCCCTATGGCCGCGGGCCCTCGCGCAGCGTGCCGATGGGCGCGGTGGTGGACCAGGCCCGCCGGGTGGTGGAACAGGGCTATGCCGAAATCGTGCTGACTGGTGTGGACCTCACATCCTATGGCGCAGACCTGCCGGGCACGCCGGCCCTGGGAACGCTGGTGCGCAAGATCTTGAAGCTGGTGCCGGATCTGAAGCGCCTGCGCCTGTCCTCCATCGACAGCATTGAGACCGATGAGGCGCTGATGCGCGCCATCGCCGAGGAAGAGCGGCTGATGCCGCATTTCCATCTTTCGGCCCAGTCGGGCGACGACATGATCCTCAAGCGCATGAAGCGTCGGCATAGCCGCGCCGATACCATCGCCTTCTGCGAGGCGGTTCGCCGCCACCGTCCCGATGCCGCTTTCGGGGCGGACCTGATTGCCGGCTTTCCCACCGAAGACGAAGCCATGTTCCAGAACAGCCTGGCGCTGGTGGACGATGCCGGGCTTTCGCAGCTGCATGTTTTCGGATTTTCGCCGCGCAGCGGCACGCCCGCCGCGCGCATGCCGCAATTGCCGCGCCCACTGGTGAAGGAACGCGCCGCCCGCCTGCGCGCCCGGGGCGAGGCGGCACGAACAGTACGGTTGGACGGCATGAAGGATTCGCGCCACACCGTCCTGATGGAACGCGGCGGGATTGGCCGCACCCCATGCTTCACGCCGGTGAAATTCGATGCCCCCCATGGCCGCTTCCTATCCCTGGCGATCACCGGCCGCGAGGGGCGCAACTGACAGGCGCGTTGCAATGAGAACCTTTGGCGAGGCACCGCCGCCGCCCACTTTCTTCGACCGCCTCAAGGCCGGCCTGTCCAAGACCGGGCTGGGCGAAATCCTGACCAAGAAGAAGCTGGATGCCGACGCGGTCAAGGAACTGGAAGAGGCCCTGATCCGCGCCGACATGGGCGCGGCCCAGTCCGCCAAGATCGCCGCCGCCGTCGCGCGCAACCGCTATGACGCGGAAATTTCCGGCGCCGAACTGAAATCGGTGCTGGCGGGCGAGATTGCCGCCCTGCTCGCCCCCATCCAGCAGCCTCTGCGGGTGGCCGATGACAAAAAGCCCTTCGTCATCCTGGTTGCGGGGGTCAACGGCACCGGCAAAACCACCACCATCGGCAAGCTGGCCAAGCGGCTGGGTGAGGAAGGCGCGAAAGTCACCCTGGCTGCCGGCGATACCTTCCGCGCCGCCGCCATCGAGCAGCTGCGGGTATGGGCAGATCGCGCCAAGGCGCAGTTCGTCGCCACCAAAACCGGCGGCGATGCGGCAGGGCTGGCCTTTGAAGGCCTGGAGAAGGCGCGCGCCAATGGCAGCGACATCCTGCTGATCGACACCGCCGGCCGGCTGCAGAACAAGGCGGGCCTGATGGCCGAACTGGAAAAGATCGCCCGGGTGATCAAGAAGCTGGACGCCAGCGCGCCCCATGCGGTGCTGCTGGTGCTGGACGCCACCACCGGCCAGAACGCCATCAGCCAGGTGGAAGCCTTCTCGGCCTCCGTTCCGGTGACCGGCCTGGTCATGACCAAGCTGGACGGCACCGCCAAGGGCGGCATCCTGGTCGCCCTGGCCGGCAAGTTCGGCCTGCCGGTGCATTATATCGGGGTGGGCGAAGGCGAGGACGACTTGCAGCCATTCAAAGCCGAGGCTTTTGCTCGGGCATTGGTTGGCGCTGACATGGGAACAGGAACATGAACCCCCAGCTCCGCCGCCTGATCCTGGACCTGGGTCCTCTCCTGGTCTTTTTCGCGGCCTTCAAATGGGGCGGATTTTTCGTCGCCACCGGCGCCTTTATGGTGGCGATCATCGTGGCGCTGGTGATCGGCTATTCGATCGAGCGCAAGCTCTCGCCCATGCCGCTGTTCACCGCCATCATGGTGCTGATCTTCGGCGGCCTGACGCTCTATCTGGAGAACAAGACCTTCCTGAAGGTGAAGGTGACGATCATCTATTCCTTCTTCGGCATCACATTGCTGGGCGGACTGCTCTTCAACCGCCTGTTCATCAAATATGTCTTCGCCCAGGCTTTCGAGCTGACCGAAAGCGGCTGGCGGCAATTGACCTGGCGCTGGGGTGTGTTTTTTTTGTGCCTGGCCGCGGTCAATGAAGCGGTGTGGCGCAACACGACCGACGATGTCTGGGTCTCGTTCAAGGTCTGGGGCATCATTCCCCTGATCTTCCTGTTCGCGCTCGCACAGACCCGGCTTGTGATAAAACATCAGGCACCGGAGGCCGCAGGCGGCGGCAAAAACGCGCAACAATGATGCGCAGCGCGCATCGGTGCGGACTATCTTCTTGGAAAACTTGGAAGATGATGTAGGACCCGCATGCCGGGTCCATACCATTCATTGTGCCTTCGCAGCACAATCCACGCGCATCGACCGTGCAATACGCACGGATGCGCGGCCGGATCACATCGCGCGCAATTTGCAAAGATCAGAAAAGGAAAATTTGCAGATGGACACGGCCGCGCAAAACCGATTTAACTCGCCTTCCGGACCGCAGCGCCCTTGATGTAACCCGAATACGGGACATGAACGCGGCAGCGCACCGTGGAGCGAGATTAGGGGTTGATCGATGATGAAGGGGCAGCGCAGACCAGGAAACGGCTTTGACCTTTCCGAAGCGCCCTCTCATCTGATCCGTCGCTGCCAGCAATTCTATGGCGACCTGTATGCACGCGAAGCCGGCGGCAAGGAGCTGACCAAGCAGCAGTTCACATTGCTGTGCGCGCTGGAACAGAATGACGGCGTCAGCCAGACCGCGCTTGTCGAAATCACCGGCATTGATCGTTCGACCCTGGCCGAGATGGTCCGCCGCATGCTGGAAAAAGGTCTGTTGTCGCGCGAGCGCACCGAGGAAGACCAGCGCGCCAATGCCGTGGCCATCAGCCCGGCAGGCCGCAAGGCCCTGCGCGGCGCCCGCAACGCCGCCGATCGGGCGGAACGCGCCCTGCTGGAGGCCCTGCCCCAGCCGGAACGCCAGAAATTCGTGAAAGCCCTGTCCCAGATCGCCCAGGCTGCGGAGCAGATGAACGGCGATGCCAGCCGCCCCGCCCGCCGCAATGTGCGTCGGCGCAAACTGGGCGGCTAATAATCCTTAGACAGTAATGTCGATGTGCTGGCCCAGCCGGCCGGAGACCTGCGCCTGTGCGGGCGCAGCAGAGGCCTGAGGTGCCGCCGTCTGTTTCAGCGGCAGGGCCGAGAAAGCCTGGGACACGCCCGATGTCTTCTCCAGCGCGGCCGCGAAGTTCGCCTGCTGCGGCGCAGCCATGCCCTGCTGGGGCACGTTCAGCCGGGCGCGCGCCTCGCGGGCGGCCTGCTGGGCGGCAATAAGGGTGGCGCTGACTTGCATGGGCCCACCCTGTCAAAACAGGGTTAGCAAAAGGTTACGGCCCTGGGTCAGAGGTTGGCCTGGGCGGCCTTGATGGCGGGGATCAGCTCCCGCTTGAGGGCCACGTCGGTGATCGGCCCGACATATTTCAGGCGGATAATGCCCTTGCCGTCCACCACATAGGTCTCGGGCACGCCATAGACGCCCCATTCGATGGAGGCGCGGCCGTCATCATCGCGGGCGATCTTCGCGAACGGATTGCCCACCTCGTCCAGGAAGGCGCGGGTGGCGTCCGGCTTGTCTTTTTGCGTCAGCCCGTACAGCGCCACGCCGGGAAGCTGGCTGATGGCGGCAAGCTGGCCGGTCTCGGTGCGGCAAGGCGCGCACCAGGAGGCAAAGACATTGACGACACTGACATGGCCGGCGGCGAGGTCGGCAGGCGTGAAAGCGGCGCTCTGTTCGTCCAGCCCCGGCAGGGTCAGGCGCGGCGCCGGCTTGTTGATCAGGGCCGAGGGCACGATGTCGGGCGACGGCGACCACAGGCTGCGGAACAGGAAAAAGGCCAGCACCGCAAAGGCGGCGATGGGCGCGATAAAAACCCAGCGCTTCATTTCTGTTCCAGCCTGGCCAGGACAGCCTTGGCCTTGTACCAGCCGATCACGGCCCACAGGGTGATGCCACCCAGCGCCACTGCCGAAATGATCTAGGCCGGCCAGATATAGACGCCATAGGGGCCCAGGTCGAAATTCATGGCGCGATCCCTTGCATCAAAGTGCGGGCGCGGCGCTCCAGGATCACGGTGCGGATGCGCAGCATCCACAGCGATGCGAACAGCAGCACGTAGCCCAGCATCATGATCAGCAACGGCGCCAGATATACGCCCGCGATCTTGCCCGAGACGATGCTTTCGCCCTGGTGGAGCGTGCTCCACCACTCCACCGAGAATTTGATGATGGGAATGTTGACCACCCCGACCAGCGCCAGGATGGCGGCGGCGCGGGCGGCGCGCACTTCATCTTCGATGGCGTTCCAAAGCGCCATGTAGCCGAAGAACAGGAACAGCAGCAGCAGGAAACTGGTCAGCCGCGCATCCCACACCCAATAGGTGCCCCACATGGGCTTGCCCCACAGCGCCCCGGTGATCAGGCCCAGCGCTGTGAACACGGCGCCGAAGGGCGCGGCAGCGCGGCCGGCAATATCCGACAAGGGGTGACGCCACACCAGCGACAGCAGCGAGCAGACGGCGATGGCGCCATAGGCCGCTTCCGCCGCCACATCGGCGGGCACATGGATAAACAGCATCAGGACGGTCGAGCCCTGCTGATAATCGGGCGGCACGGTGAAGCCCAGATACAGGCCGATCCCCAGGCACAGCGCCGTGGCCACCGCGGTGATCGGCAGCAGCACATTGGAAAGCCGCATGAAATTGTGCGGGTTGGCGTATCGGAACAGCCAGTTCATTCAACCACCCAGATTCAGGCGGACCGAGGCGGCCGCCGCAAAGGACTTAGCAGTACCGCGGCCGCCGAAAAAGCCGCCAGCAGGCCCAGCGCCCCGCCGGAGGCCAGATGGTCTAGGGTGAGGACACCGCGCCCGCCCCAAAGATCACCGCCGGCGACAGCAAGGGCAGGATGATCAGGGGCAGGATCAGGCCGCCGCGCTTGAGGGACAGCGTCAGGGAGGCGCCGATGGCACCGATGGCGCTGACCGCCGGGGTTCCCGCCAGCAGGGAAAGGAACAGGGTCAGGGTGGCGTCCGGCGGCAGGTTGAAGAGAAGCGCCAGCAGCAGCGACAAAAGCGTGAGAGCCGCCCCAGTGGACAGCCAGTGCGCCAGCATCTTGGCCAGGGCCGTCAGTTCCAGCGGCAGTGGCGCCAGGGCGATCAGATCCAGGCTGCCGTCTTCAAAGTCGCCCTGGAACAGCCGGTCCAGGGACAGCAGCGCTGCCAGCACCGCGCCCACCCACAAGACGCCGCCGCCCACCCGCGCCAGCAGGCGCAGGTCCGCGCCCACGCCCAACGGCACCAAGGTCGCCACCAGGGCGAAGAAGGACAGCGCCAGGAAGGCGCTGCCGCCGCTGCGGGCGGCCAGCCTGATGTCACGCGAGAGCAGAGTGAAGAACGGGCTCACAGCTTCAGGCTTTCATTGCCAAGGCCCAGCGGATCGTGCGTGGCCGCGATGATGATGCCGCCTTGCCCGCAATGGCGCGCCATCAGTTGCGCCACCAAGCCCTGCCCTGCTGTGTCCAGCGCCGCGAACGGTTCGTCCAAAAGCCAGAGCGGACGATTGCTCACCAGCAGCCGCGCCAGCGCCAGGCGGCGCTTCTGTCCGGCGGACAGATAACGGCAGGGAAGGTCAGCCTGTCGCGCCAGACCCACCTGCGCCAGCACGTCTGCGTTGGCGGTACCGCGATAGAGCGCCGCCCAAAAAGACAATTGCTCGGCGACCGTCAGTTGCGGCTTGAGCCCATCATGATGTCCCAGCCAGCCGATGCGCTTGCCGCGCTCTTCGGCATCGTCGCTCTCGGCGCCCGCCTCCAGAACGATCAGGCGGCCCGATACGGGGGCAATGAACCCAGCGATCAGGCGCAACAGCGAAGTCTTGCCCGCGCCATTGGCCCCTTCCACCGCCAGCGCCTGGCCCGCCCGCACCTGGAACGACAGGTTTTCGAACAGCCTTTTGTCGCCGCGCGCGCAGACGAGCCTTTCGGCGGTGAGGGACGTAATCATGGATGGGTTCTTACAGCCTTATCAGGGGCTTGTCGAAGGACTGATCAGGTCAAGATAATCGGGCTACGCCGAAGCCAGACATAGAACATCATGCCTGCAAACAGCGCCGAAAGCGGAATTAGGGCTATCCAGAATATTCCGCCAACCCGTGCCGGCTGAAACACCGCCAGCGCCAGAGCAGACAAGACGGCTGGAATGCCGATACACCAGAACACAGGCCGTTTGAGAATGGCAGAAATCTCAACCTGCAAGATCAACAGCGCGATAAAATAAAACGGCACGCCGAAACCCAACGCGACCAGAGATACGACGACGAAATCCTGCAGCGGCCCTCCGAACAGAGAGACGGCGGAAGAATCTGATGACCAGATAGATGACACCGATCGGCCAAAAATAATGGCTGCCAGCGTTCCAAAAATCTGACAAAGCGCCAGACGTCCAGCCAAACGCATATTCAAGCTCAATACGCGCTCCACAGGTAACCGGCGCGAGGGATTTTGTGGCGTGAGTAGGGTTGCCTAGCGGCAGCGTAGCAACGCGCGGAGCGGGCTTAACGCCCGTGAGCACGCGCGACGCACTCACGACGCAAAAGACCCGCGCCCTGCTAGTACATATGCTGACCGCCGTTGATGGACATCGTGCTGCCGGTGATGAAACCGCCTTCATCGGCGACCAGGAACAGCACGCCGCGCGCGATTTCCTCGGCCTTGCCCAAACGGCCCACCGGAATGCGCGCCACGATCTTGGCCAGCACTTCGGCCGGCACCGCGGCCACCATGTCGGTGTCGATATAGCCCGGCGCGATGGCATTCACCGTGATGCCCTTGGCGGCGCCTTCCTGGCCCAGCGCCTTGGTGAAGCCGTGGATGCCCGACTTGGCGGCGGCATAATTGACCTGGCCATACTGGCCGGCCTGGCCGTTGATCGAGCCGATATTGACGATGCGGCCAAAGCCGCGCGACAGCATGCCGTCCCACGCCGCCTTGCACATGTTGTAGCAGCCGCCCAGGTTGGTATCGATCACCTCGTCCCAGGCGCTGCGGCTCATCTTCTTCATGGTGGCGTCGCGAGTGATGCCGGCATTGTTGACAATCACGTCCACCGGACCCAGCTCGGCCTCGATCTTCTTGATACCCGCCACGCAGGCGTCGAAATCGGCCACGTCCCATTTGTAGGAGGCAATGCCGGTGCGTTCGGTAAAGGCCTTGGCGCGCTCCTCGTTGCCCGCGTAATTGGCGGCCACCTTGTAGCCGGCATTCTTCAGCGCCAGCGAAATCGCCTCGCCGATGCCGCGCGTTCCGCCCGTCACCACCGCTACCCGTGCCATGTGCTTATTCCTTTTGCTGTCCCCGTTGGACGGCAAGTTAGGCCCCATTTTCGGGGCGTTTCAACAAAGAACGATGTTGCGGTGCGACGTATGCTGAGAATTACCGCTCGACGGTCAGGGCGATGCCCATGCCGCCGCCGATGCAGAGCGTCGCCAGGCCCTTCTTGGCGTCGCGCTTGCCCATCTCGAACAGCAGGGTGGTCAGGATGCGCGCGCCCGAGGCGCCAATGGGATGGCCTATGGCGATGGCGCCGCCATTGACGTTCACCTTGGCCGGATCCCAGCCCATGTCCTTGTTGACGGCGCAGGCCTGGGCGGCAAAGGCCTCATTGGCTTCCACCAGGTCCAGGTCGGCGGCCTTCCAGCCGGCCTTCTGCAGCGCCAGGCGCGAGGCGGGAATGGGACCGGAGCCCATCACCTTGGGCTCGACGCCGGCCTGGGCCCAGCTGGCGATGCGCGCCAGGGGCTTCAGACCGCGGGCGGCGGCGTCCTTGGCGCTCATCAGCACCAGGGCGGCGGCGCCGTCGTTGAGGCCCGAGGCATTGCCGGCGGTGACCGTGCCGGCCTTGTCGAAGGCCGGACGCAGGCCCGCCATGGCTTCGATGGTGGCGCCGTCGCGGATATATTCGTCGGTGTCCACCACCGTGTCGCCCTTGCGGCCCTTCACGGTGACAGGCGCGATCTCGTCCTTGAACTTGCCGGCCTTGCGCGCGGCTTCCGCCTTGTTCTGCGAGGCGACCGCGAACTGGTCCTGCTGCTCGCGGGTGATCTGCCATTCCTTGGCGACATTCTCGGCGGTGACGCCCATGTGATAGCCGTTGAAGGCGTCCCACAATCCGTCGCGGATCATGGTATCGATCAGCTGCATGTCGCCCATTTTCTGACCGGCGCGCAGATAAGCGGCATGGGTGGACAGGCTCATGGATTCCTGGCCGCCCGCGACCACGATCTTGCTGTCGCCGGCGCCGATGGCCTGGGCGCCCAGCGCCACCGTGCGCAGGCCCGAGCCGCACACCATGTTGATGCCCCAGGCGGGCGCGCCGATCGGGATGCCGGCGCCGATGGAGGCCTGGCGGGCGGGATTCTGGCCCTGGGCGGCGGTCAGCACCTGGCCAAGGATGACTTCGGTCACTTCGTCGGGGGAGACCTTGGCGCGCTCCAGCGCGGCCTTGATGGCAACCTCGCCCAGCTTGTGGGCCGGAACACTGGCAAAAGCGCCGCTGAAGGAGCCGACCGGCGTGCGGGCGGCCGATACGATGACGACGTCTTCCATGGATGTTCCTTCCGGATGCGGACTTTTCATTGTTGCCGCGCGCAAAATGCCGCGAACGCGGGCAATGGTAAACCGCCCTGAAAACACCCTTTCTAATCATACACTTATAGATGAAGTGACAATCAGTCCGCTTGTGCGGCTGCTAAATGCCACTGGACTTGCGCGCTGCGGGGTGGTGGTGTTGGGCGACAAGTCGCGCCCTTGGGGTGGCGTAAAGTAGGGGAAGAACGTGTCAGACGATAAAGCCAAGACCGAGGGTCCGGTCGTCATCAAGAAGTACGCCAATCGCCGTCTCTACAACACCCAGACCTCCTCCTATGTGACGCTGGACCACCTGGCGGCCATGGTGAAGGACGGCACCGAATTCGAGGTCCAGGACGCGCGCACCGGCGAGGACATTACCCGCAGCGTGCTGACCCAGATCATCTTTGAAGAAGAAGCCAAGGGCCAGTCGCTGCTGCCGATCAAGTTCCTGCGCCAGCTGATCCGCTTCTATGGCGACAGCTTGCAGACCTTCGTGCCGGGCTATCTGGACATGAGCATGGAAGGCTTCACCAAGAACCAGGGCGCCATGCGCGACCGCATCGCCGAAGCGCTTGGCGGCGGCAACAAGATGGTCGAGGACATGACCCGCCAGAACATGAAGATGTTCGAGGACGCCATGGCCATGTTCACGCCGTTCGGCGCCGCCAAGGGCGAAAGCAAGAGCGCCAAGGCGCCCGCGCCCCAGACAGACGAAGTCGCGGACCTGAAAGAAGAGATGGAAGCGATGCGCCGCCAGCTGGCCGAGCTGAGCCAGCGCAAGTGACCTCACCCTCGCGGGTGGCTGTTCTTCTGTCCTGTGTCGCATTGGCGGGATGTTTCGCGCCCATGACGACGCGCGAGGCGCAGTCCATTGCGTCGGAGCGGTTGACCAGGTTTTGCAGGGGCAAATGCGGCGCCATCACCATGGGCCGCACCCAGCGCATCAAGCGCCGCTACCTGGTGGATTTCGACGCCCCGCGTCAGCGCTTCACCGTGATCGTCGAGAATGACGGCAACGCCAAGGTCACGGCCTGGGCGAAATCACCGTAAGAATGGACGCGAGCCGCGCATTCCGCGCGGCGACCCTCAGCATCCGACAGCTTCCTTCCCCCGCGAGCGAAGCGACGAGCGGACGGATGGGGGAGATCGAATTAAGCGGCCACCCGGCGAAGACGGGTCGAGTTGCGACGGATGGGGAAAACGAAAAACGGTTATCGAGCCCAACCGGGCTCGAGAACCGGCTCGCCGAAGTGGAAGCCCTGGAAATAGTCGACGCCGAAATTCTGCAACAGGGCGGCGTCTTCGTCCGAGCCCACCCATTCGGCCACCGTCTTGATGTCGAAGTTGCGCGCCAGGCCGACCAGCGTGCGCACGAACACCTGGTTTTCCGGCGACTGGGACAGGTCTTTCACATAAGACCCGTCGATCTTGACGGTGTCGACGTGCAGCATCTGCACATTGCGGAAAGAGGTATAGCCGGCGCCGAAATCGTCGATCGCCACGCGCACACCCATCTCGCGCAGCTGGGAGACAAAGCGGGCATTTTCCTCGAAGTGATGCAGGGCCGCTGTCTCGGTCAATTCCACGATCAGGCGCGGAGCGACATCCTGCTGGGCGCGCACGAAATCGACAAAGCTCTGCAGCCAGGCAGGATCGGAGGCGGCGGTGCCCGACACATTCACCCCCAGGGTGATGTCGGGATGGGCTTTCAACTGGGCCACGGTGGCTTCCAGCGCGAAGCGGTCGACCAAATGGATGATGCCCATCTGTTCGCAGGCGGTCACGAACTGGCCCGCTGACTGGACGGTGCCGTCGGGCCGCACCAGGCGCAGCAGGCATTCATAATGCGATATCTTGCGCGAACGCGCCGAAACGATGGGCTGGTAGGCCAGCCTGAGCCGGTCTTCCTTCAGCGCCTGCATCACCTCGTCGGAAATCTGCATCATACGCAGGCGCGCGGATTCGCGCTGGGGTGACGGCTGGTAGACAGCGAAGCCATCGCGGCCAGTGGCGCGCGCTTTGTTCAAAGCCTGTTCGGCGCGCAGCATGGCTTCCTGGCTGTTCCCGGCAGCCTGGGGCAACCACACCGCACCCACGCTGCAGGTGACCGAGGCCAGACCGCTGCGGGTCTCGATGCCGCTTCCCCGGACGCTGGCGCGCAGGCGCGCTGCCACCACCGCGATTTCGTTTTCGCGGCAATTCTTCAGGATGACGCCGAACTTGTTGCCGGCGATGCGGCCGATGATGTCGCTGCCGCGCAGGGTACGGGCCAGACGGTCACCGGTGCCCATGATCACTTCCTCGCCGGCATCGAAGCCGAAGCTGTCATTGATCATGGCCAGGCGGTCGATGGAAGCGACCAGGAAAGCGCAGTTGCGGTTTTCGGACTTGGCGGATTCGATGGTGCCGGCCAGTTCCTCGCGCAGGGCGTTGCGGTTGAGATGGCCGGTGAGTTCGTCGCGGGTTGCCAGGTATGACAGGCGGCGCACTTCGCGGAAGCGTTCTGTGGTGTCGCGCGCCAGACCGGTCAGGCGCGCGGTGCTGCCGTCGATGGCGGCAAAGCGGGTGCCCGACAGGGTCAGGGTGATGGCGCCCAGCGCGGTCGCAATTTCCAGATCGATGAGAAAATAGTTGGAGCCGGGATCGCGCGAGGTCAGCAGCGCCTGAATTTCACGGCGGCGCTCGGGCGTGATGCCATCCAGGAAGGCGGGTGCGCTGGCGACGTCCAGGTGCATGGGCAGGATGTCGATGGCGCCGTCCCAGCGGATGGTGCCGGCCGCAACGTCCCAGTCGAACATCACGCAGGCAGCGGCCTGGGCGGCAAGGCGCAGACGCAGTTCGTCATCCAGCTGAGACAGCTGGACGATCTCCTCTCGCTTCTGCAATGCGGTGTTCAACACAACCACCATTCCCCCGGCCCGGTTTCTCCGGCCTTTTGAAGGGCCAGTATGTCCGGCGCCGGCTTAAAAAAGCGCAAACCTCAAGGGCTTGGCGGGGCGGAACAAGGCTTGCCTTGAAGACCGGTATGCGTGTGACCGGACCCTTTGAGATTGCCGTGCGCGGAGGCCCCAAGCCTTCCGGCGCCGACGCGCGCCGGGTCGAAAAAACAAGCGCTTCCAGCGGTTTGGGGAATGGCGCGAAAGATCTTAACGGCAAACAGGAAAAGCGCGTCCCGCGGTTGCAGGTGGAACTTGTGTGCCAGGACGATACGCGCAGCCATGACCCGTATTGGGACGCGCCGCGATTGCTGCCGACATTCGTGACCCAGGTGATGGCCCAGGCGTATGCGGAACGGCGTATCGAAACGTCAGTGGAAACCGCTTATGGCCGCGCCGCGCCGCGCATGGCGCTGCTGCTGGACCGCAAGAGCTGACGGTCTGGCCAGGCCCAATATGGCCGCGGCGCAGAGCAGGAACAGCCCGGCCTGGGCACCCTCCTGCAGGAATGCCAAACCCGCCGCCAGCAAAGCCGCGCCGGCCAGAAGCGGAATGGCGGCGACGCCATTGAGCGATGCGGCGATGATGGCAAGGCCGGCAAACACCACCGGCGCCAGCGCCAGCACCGCGATGCCGGAGATGAGACCGGCGATGCCGCACGCCAGCGCGATCACCAGCGCGCAGCAGACCGCGAAAACCGGCAACGGCCGTGCGAACAGGGCAAGGGCCGCCACCATCAGGGACGCGCCAGCCAGCGGCAACAGGAATAGTCCGGCGACATCGGCAAGGCCTGCCAGCCGCGTCACGCCAAGGGCGGCGAACAGCATGGCGGAAAAACGCAGATAGAGTCTTGCGGAGGCGCGCAACGGCGCCGACAGCAGCCAGGCGCTGACACAGGCGAAGAACAGCGAGCACGCCGCGAGGATACTCAGAGAATCAAAAGCCATCCGGCGCAGGATAGCGCGCGGATGGCTTTTGCAAGCGTGACGAATTAAGCGGCGAGCAGGTTGCGCAGGACGTAGGGCAGAATGCCGCCGTTCTTGAAGTAAGCAACTTCGTCCGCCGTCATGATCATCAGGTGCAGCGGCAGCTTGAAGCTGCTGCCGTCCGGACGGGTGACATTGGCGGTCATCTGCTGGCGGGGCTTCAAATCCCCCGACAGACCGGGAATGTCGATCACTTCGCGCCCCGTAAAGCCGTAATCCTTGCGGGTCTTGCCGGCTTCAAAGCAGAAAGGCGCCACGCCCATGCCGATGAGGTTGGAGCGGTGAATGCGCTCGAAGCTTTCGGTGATCACGGCGCGCACGCCCTGCAGCTTGGGGCCCTTGGCGGCCCAGTCACGGGACGAACCGGTGCCATATTCCTTGCCGCCGATGACGACGGTGCCATGGCCGTCCTTCTTGTAGGCCTGGGCCGCGTCGAAGATGGACATGGCTTCGCCCGCGGCATCCGGGGTCTTGTAATAGATGGTGTTGCCGCCTTCGGCCCCGCCCATCATTTCGTTGCGGATGCGGATATTGGCGAAGGTGCCCCGTTCCATCAGCTCGAAATTGCCGCGGCGCGAGCCGTAGCTGTTGAAGTCCTTCTGCGCCACCTGGCGTTCCGACAGATACAGGCCGCCGGGCGAGGTGGCCTTGATATTGCCGGCCGGCGAGATGTGGTCGGTGGTGATCGAGTCGCCGAACACCGCCAGCACGCGGGCGCCGACGACTTCCTCAACCGGCTTGGGCTGGATGGTCATGCCTTCAAAGAAGGGCGGGTTCTTCACATAGGTGGAGCCCATGTCCCACTGATAGGTCTGGCCCTTGACCAGCTTGACCTTGCGCCAGTTGGTGTCGCCATCGAACACATTGCCATAGCGCTTCTTGAAAGCGCTGGGCTTGACCGCCTTGGCGATGGCGGCGCGGATTTCCTTCGGCGACGGCCAGATGTCCTTCAGATAAACCGGCTCGTTGTTCTTGTCATAGCCCACCGGTTCCTTGGTCAGGTCCATGTTGACCGAACCGGCCAGCGCATACGCCACCACCAGCATGGGCGAGGCCAGGTAATTGGCGCGCACCTGCGGATGCACGCGGCCTTCGAAGTTTCGGTTGCCGGAGATGACGGCGGCCGCCACCAGGTCCGCCTCGGTCACCGCCTTGGCCACCGGTTCGGGCAGCGGGCCCGAATTGCCGATGCAGGTGGTGCAGCCGTAACCGGCAAGCGTGAAACCCAGCTTGTCCAGCGCCTTGTCGACGCCGGCCTTGGCCAGATAGTCGGTCACGACCTGGGATCCGGGCGCGAGGCTGGTCTTCACCCACGGACGCACCTTCAGGCCGCGCTTGACCGCCTTTGCGGCGAGCAGACCCGCGCCCATCATGACATTGGGGTTGGACGTGTTGGTGCAGGAGGTGATCGCCGCGATCACCACATCGCCATGGCCGATGGAAGCTTCGCTGCCTTGCAGCTTGGCGCGCTTGTTGGCGGTGTCTTCCTTCTTCCACGTCTTGATCAGGTGCTCGGCGAAGTTGCCGGAAATGCCCGACAGCGGCACGCGGTCCTGGGGACGCATCGGGCCGGCCATGCAGGGCTCAACCGAATCCATGTCCAGCGACAAGGTGTCGGTGAATACCGGATCGGGCGACTTGGCGGTGCGCCACAGGCCTTGCGCCTTGGCATATTTTTCCACCAGCGCCACGCGCGCCGGCTTGCGGGCGGTGTTCTTCAGGAAGGCGACGGTTTCGCTGTCGATGGGGAAGAAGCCGCAAGTGGCGCCATATTCCGGCGCCATGTTGGCCAGGGTGGCGCGGTCTTCCAAGGTCAGTTCATCAAGGCCGGGACCATAGAATTCCACGAACTTGCCGACCACGCCCTTCTTGCGCAGCATTTGGGTGACGGTCAGCACCAGATCGGTGGCGGTGACGCCCATATTCAGCTTGCCCGTCAGCTTGAAGCCGACGATTTCGGGAATGAGCATCGAGATGGGCTGGCCCAGCATGGCCGCTTCCGCCTCGATGCCGCCCACGCCCCAGCCCAGCACGGCCAGGCCATTGATCATGGTGGTATGGCTGTCAGTGCCCACCACCGTGTCGGGGAAGGCATATTCGATGTTCTTTTTCTTGGCGTCCTTGCCTTTGCGCACCCACACCGCTTCGGCCAGGTATTCCAGGTTCACTTGGTGGCAGATGCCGGTGCCGGGCGGCACGACGCGGAAATTCGCGAAAGCCTGCTGGCCCCAGCGCAGGAACTGATAGCGTTCCTGGTTGCGTTCATATTCGACCGCCACGTTCTTCTTGAAAGAATCCTTCTGGCCGAAATTGTCGATCATCACGCTGTGGTCGATGACCAGGTCCACTTCCGCCAGCGGATTGATCTTCTCCGGGTTGCCGCCCAGCGTCTTCATGGCGTCGCGCATGGCGGCCAGGTCGACCACCGCCGGCACGCCGGTCAGGTCCTGCATCAGCACGCGGGCGGGGCGGAAGGCGATTTCGCGGTCACTGGTGCGCTTCTTGCCCCAGTCCACCACCGCCTTGATGTCGTCCTTGGTGACGGTGTTGCCGTCTTCGTAGCGCAGCAGGTTTTCCAGCAGCACCCGCATGGAATAGGGAAGCTTGGAAATCCCCTTCAGGCCATTCTTTTCGGCAGCCGTGAGACTGAAATAGACATAGCTCTTGTTGCCGACCTTCAAAATCTTGCGGCACTTGAAACTGTCCAAGCTCTGCGTCACGAAAAGCCCCCATCCATGAAGATTAATGGCTTCCCGTTTAGTCATAATTTGGCCCAAAAGGAAGGCGCGACCGTGCCTCACCCCCTCCCCGGAGACACCTTTAGATCCCGCAAGAAAATGCCAACCCGCTTCGCGGGCGCTCGCCTGCAAAAGCCCACCGGGGCTTTTGCGGACGGCTCGCGGGCTTAAATTTGCCCCAATGGAATGGCAATATCTCAGGCAATGAAGGGGGTTGGTGCCGTCACCAGCCAATGGCGGAACAACCGCTGTGAGAGTCGCGTGAGAAACAAAGTCGCCATCCTGGCCCTCGTCCTGGCAAGCACTGCGCTTGCCGCGGCGCCTGCTTGGGCACAGCCCGACGCCCCGCCCGGCACGCCGCCGGGCATGGCGTCGCGCCTGGCCGCCGAGCGTGTCGGCCCCTTGCAGCCGGGCCTGTACAGCGCAGGCGATGGCAACTTTATGCTGGCGCCTTACGGGGTGGGCAAGTATCTGCTGCGCTTTTCGGACCGTTCGGAAAATTTCGTCCTGACCATGGATCGCGGTTCGCTGGGCGCCAAGCTGCTCAAATACGACACCGGCACGACAGCCATCCGCGTGTCGGTATGGGGCGGCATGACGCTTTATACGTCGGACGCCCCCCAGGGCGTTCCCGCCACCTATCAGGGCAAGGCGCCGGCGCCCGACACGCTGGCAGTGTCGGCCGGCGAGCTGCAGACCGCTTTCGGGGACGAGGCTAGCCACCTCACCTATGTCCAGAACATCGCCATCAAGTTTTCGGCCGACCCGGCGGTGATGTCGGCGGACGCCGAAACCCGCGGCCGCGCTTTCGACGCCCTGACCAACGCCGCCACCGGCATCGAGCGTTTCCTGGCCGCCAACAGCGCCGCCCACCGCGTGCTGGCCAAGCGCATCACCAATGTGAAGGTGGCCGAAGGCGGCAAACCCACCATCACCCTGTCAGGCCAGACCCTGCTGGTCAGCTTCGTGCCGGGCGAAGGCCATGAAGGCCATGCCTCGTCGCTGGCGATCCAGCAGGAACTGACCAAGCTGCTGGCGACGTCCGCGCGCGACGTGGCGACCAAATAAAAACGGCGCCCCCAAGGAGCGCCGTCTTCTTTATCTTTCCGAAAATTACTTCGACATCACCGTGACGCGGCCGACCGACGTGTCGCCCGCGATCAGATTGTCCTTGGGATCGAAAGCCCAGTAGCTGGCTTCGGTGAACTGACCAAAGCCCACGCCCATGCCGTTGCCGATGGCGCCGATCACCTTGCCGTCGCGCGTCAGCTTCTGGAACTGGCCGTCCTGGCCCGAAGCCATCCAGGGATTGCCCTTGTGGTCGAAGTTCAGGGCGCAGACCAGGTTCTTCATCTGCAAGGTCTTCACGAAGCGGCCGTCCGCCGTATAGACCACGATGCGATACTGTTCGCGGTCGCCAATCCACACATCGCCATTGGTGGGATCGATGGCGAAGCCATGGGTGGAATCGAACTTGCCCTGGCCCACTTCATTGCCAAACCATTGATTGACGAACTTGCCATCCTTGGTCAGGTGGACGACGCGCGCCACGCCTTCGACATTCCACGGATCGGGACCGTCCACGTCGTTGGGGCTTTCGTTGGCATGGCCGCCGCCGATATAGACATCGCCATTGGGCGCAAAAGCCACCATCACCGGCTGCCACAAAAGGCGCTGGCCCTTGGATTCCACCCAGTCACCCGGCTTGCCCTTGGTGCCGATGGTCATCAGCAATTTGCCTTCGGGCGACAGCTTCATCACCGTGGCCTGGCCATTGTCGGTGATCCAGACATTGTCTTCCTTGTCGACCGCCATGCCATGGGCCTTGTCCTGGTGGCCGATTTCGCTTTCGGGCACTTCCAGGATCAGCTTGTGGTTGGAATCGAACTTCATCAGCTGCACCACGCCGGCCGGCGAGCGCTTGAACACCCACAGATTGCCCTTGGAATCCAGCGCCACCGACGGAATGCCGCCGATGCCCTTTGGCACATTGTAGGGATAGGAGAACTTGTACCCCATGGTCTGGTCATACTCGACGCGCGCCAGCTGGCCGCGCTGATAACCGTTCTTGCGGCCGCACATGGGCGAATGGCTGCACTGGGCGCCGCCCGCGCCGCCGGGTACGCGGGGACGCCCGCCCATCAACGCGGCGCGTTCCTCGCGCGGAATTACATGCACAGTGCCGTCGGGATCGACCAGGGTGAAACCGGTGGGATCGGGGAAGGACGGCCCCAGGTGCCAGGCGGGCGTGCCGTTCCTGGCCGGCTCGGACTGGATGGCCAGGCGGTCGGCCTGGGCCCAGGCGGCGGTGGCGGTCAGCAACAAAAGGCTGGCGCCTGCGAAAATCTTCATGGTGAAACTCCCCCGGATGGATTGGTTGGCGGGACAATAGCCTAAAGCCCGGGCCTGTCGCCCGGATTTTGCCGTCTTGAGAGCACAGCAGCGCAGGATTATTATCGCCTTCGCAGATGCAAGGAGCAGCCCATGCGATTGCTCACCACCGCCCTGATTGTTTTTCTGGCCACGCCCGCGCTGGCGGCGATTGATGACACCAATGCGCCGGTGCTGGCGGTGACGCCCAGCGGCGAAGGCGATCCCGACGCCATCACCTGCCGCGCGCCCCAGCCGCTGCCCGCCGGCGGCATGGGTCCCAAAGTGTGCATGCACAACAATGTCTGGGCGCGCCTGACCATGACCGGCCAGGATCTCAGCGCCGATGGCAAGAGCGTGATGGCGCGGCCCACGGTGATGACGCCGTCTGGCGCGGGCAATCCCGACGCCGTGACCTGCCGCCGCCCCGCCCAGTTTACCGCCAGCCGCACCAAGCAGGGCCCGGAAGTGTGCCTGACCAATGCACACTGGAAGAAGCTGGCCGCCGAAGAAAAGCGCATCGACAACAATGGCAATGTCGTTAGCACGAAGATCTATGGTCCGGGCGGCGCCGGCCATGACGGCATTCCGATCACGTCGGCGGAAATCTCGCCGGCGCTCTAGGCTGATTTTTATCCTGGCGTGAAGCCGTCCGGCGCCATTTCAAATTTCGAGAACTCAAAGCCCGGCGCGACGGTACATCCCACCAGCGTATAGTCGCCCAGGCTGCGTGCGGCCTGCCAGGCGCCCGGCGGCACCACCAGCTGGGGCACTTGTGCCTCGTCGATATTGGGGCCCAGCACATAGGCTTGGCTGCCGATTTTCAGTTCCAGCGGCGCGCCTCGATAGAAGTGCCAGACCTCGGCGGCATCCACCCGGTGCCAGCGCGACACCTCCCCGGCCTTGAGCAGGAAATAGATCGCGGTGGAATGGGCACGGCCGTCATTGGCGTCTCTATATGTCTCGCGGAAGTGGCCGCCTTCGGGATGCGGCGTCAGCTCGAGCAGCCGGATGAGCCTGTCCGCCTCCGCGCTCATGCAGCCCTGTGCAGGCGCGCGCCGTTCTTTGCCATCTTGGCCATGGCGGCGGCGATGGAGCGGGCATCATCCAGCGCATTGTGGGTGCGGCCCTCGAAGGGAATGCCCACCGCCGGACCGATGTCACAGGAATGCATCCCGCGCGGATCCACGCCCTGGACCGCGAACCAGCCGCGCAAATCGTAGAACAACGGCAAGGGACGGACGCGCGTGAGGCCGTAGAGCCGGACATTCTCTTCCAGCACCTTGTCGTCGCGCCCGAAGGACGCGATGGGCCCGTCACCCGCAAAATCCAGGAAGGCGGCGAAGGCGGCGGCGAAGTCGATGCCGGCACGGTCGACCTGCTGGCTGCTGATGCCGGTGAGTTTTTCGAAATAGGGGCCAAGCGGGAAATTCACCCGCGGCCGCACCAGCTGGTCGAACTCGGCAACCTTCGTGAAGTTTTCGGCGTCCAGCTTCACCGCGCCAATCTGCACCACTTCCTTGAACTCGCCAGGCGACAGCCAGTGGCGCGCCATGGAGCATTCCCAGGCGGTGAATTCCAGGTCGAAGATGGTGACCGTGGGTGACGCCAAGCCATGCCCCGCTGAACAAGCGGCCAGGACGCTGCCAACAAGCAGATTGTCCTGACCGGCGCGAATCATCTACTGCTTATCATTAATACCCTGTAAGGGGGCGATTCCCGCAGGGGATTGGTTGGGAAAGGCGCCAGCGATGGCCATTACCGACATAGAAGACACCGGATCGGCCTTCGATCCTGCCGTTATTGCAAAACCCTTTCATGACGGCGTGACCCGCGCGGCCCTTCCTTTGGCTGCATTGTCGCGCCTGCCGGCCTTGCATGGCGAGGCCAGCCGCAACATGCAGCTGTCGCAATTCCTGGCGCGCTCGCCACAGCTTTGCATCACCCTGATGCTGGTGGGTGGCGCGGTGCTGGCCTGGGCAGGTGTGGGCGGTGGCGGCGCCAGCCTGAAGGCGGATTTCGCCTGGGGATCGCTGGTGCTGATCGGTATTGTCGGGATGACGCGCAATTACATCCGCGGCTTCGCCCGCAGCCTGCGCCGCGTGCCGCTGCAGGAAGCCGCGTCCGACCTGCGCATGCTGCTTCTTTATACCGGCGCGGCCTGGGGCGCCGGCGCTTTCCTGGTGATGCCCGATTTGCCGGCCCCGGCGCTGGTGTTCCTGTTCGGCGTCCTGCCCGCATCAGCGGCGGGCGCAATCCTGCGCGACGCCAGGGGCGTCATTGCTTTCACCCTGCCATCCTCGGGCACCATCGCGGTGGCCGCCTTAATGGGCGCGTGGCCGCTGGATGTGTGGGTGGCCGGCGCGGGTCTTGCCGCGGGGGGCATCGTCATCGCCCTCACCCTGCTGCACGGCACGATGCGCGGCACGCGCAATTCGGTGCCGCAACTGGCGCTGCACTAACGGCCAAAGTCTGCTGGCATGCCGATGATGCCGCCGCCAGATCCGAACATTTGTTTGTAACTGGCGCAAACTTCTCTTTTCCGGTGTTCCCTTTTTGTCGTAATCTGTCGCGGCATCGAATGTTGGCACAGATTAACAGATGCACGGGGGCACTGTGGGGGGATCACCGGAATTACGAGGATCGCTGATTGTCTGGCAGGGCCTGTTCAGTCCCGCCGAGCTGGATTCGCTTGTCCGGCTGGGCGACAGCCTGGCGCTGGAGAAAGCCGAACTGTCTGCCGGACACGGCTATGAAAACATCCGCAGCACCAAGGTCGCCTGGGTGCCACGCGTCTCACAGACAGAAGACCTGTACCGGCGCATGGAAGAAGCCGTGCTGCATATCAATCAGCGTTTCTTCCGCTATGACCTGTCGGGTCTGGCAGCGCTGCAATATGCGGTTTATGGCGGACCGGAGGGCGGTCATTTCGAGTGGCACAAGGATTACGGCCGCGACGCGTCCGATCCTGACCAGGAGCCACGCAAGCTGACGTTAAGTCTCCAGCTGAGCGATGGCGGCGATTACAAGGGGTGCGATTTGCAGGTGCGTGGCGGCAACCTGATCGACACTGCGCCGCGCGAACGCGGCACCATTGTCGCCTTTCCGGGCAATGTGCTGCACCAGGTCACGCCGATTGAATCAGGGCTGCGCCGTTCGCTGGTGACATGGGCCGTGGGTCCGGATTTTCGCTAGCCAGAACCGCCCCGAACCGCGCGAAAGCATGGCGCGCCCCTTCAATGATGGTGTCCAGCTGGGTTTGCTGTTCCAGTTTCTGGCACAGCAGCCGCCAGTTGGCGCCGTCCTGCACCGCCCCTTCGAAAAAGCGGCGGCCATCCTTGCCGTCCAGCAAGGCATCCAGCTGGCGGGAGATCACCTTGCCGCCAAGAGTAGAGCCCTGCACGGTATAGAGACAGCCGATGGCGAAGGCGCCCTGCGCGGTTTCCGCAAGCCCGGCCTTCGGCGTCACGCCCAGGAAGTCCATGTCCTGTTCCAGCGCCGCGATGCGCGCCTGGTGGGCCGCCGCCAGTTCGGGCGCATCCAGCGCCATGGCGCCGGCTTCGCACGCGCCCGCCATCAGGCCGTGATAGCGATGCAGGAATTGCAGCAGCGCGCCGTAACTTTCCAGATCCATCTCGCCATCGGCGATGCGGGCAAAGGGCGCGGCGCGGTGCAACGCCTCATGCACTTCGCGCGTCGCCTCGCGCAATTCTTCGCGGACCGTCATACCTTGCCCGCAAGCGCCTGGCGCAACTGGCCGGCCGTGTAGGGCTTCTTCAGTGCCAGCACGCTGTGATAGCGATTGTCCAGCCCTGCATCCTCGCCATAGCCGGTGGCGAAGGCGAAGGCGATTTTCCTTTCGGTCAGCATGTCTGCCACCGGAAGACTGTTTTCCGCCCCCAGATTCAAATCCAGCAGCGCGAAATCCAGCCCGCCTTTTTCCAGCGCCGTCATCGCGCGCGCCACATTGGCGGCCACCACCACCCTGGCGGCGCCGATTTCCTTCAGCGCATCCTCGGCGTCCATGGCGATGATCATGCTGTCTTCCACCAACAGGACGTTGCGCCCTTCCAGCGGCCGCGGTACGGCGGCGTCCCCAGCCGATGCCGGCGCCGCGGCGGCGGTACCGGCCAGGCCCGCAATGTGGCGCGCGGGCACGGTGAAGCGGGCATGCAGGCCCGTCACCGGATAGGCAATATCGGCCTTGCCGCCCAGATCAAAGGGGATGGCCCGTTCGATGACGGTGGAGCCGAAGCCGCGACGCGTCGGGGCGATGACGGCGGGGCCGCCTTTTTCTTCCCAGTCGATCAGCAGGTCGCCGCCCTCGTCCAGCTTCCAGCCCACCGAAACAGTGCCATTGTCCGACAGCGCGCCATATTTGGCGGCGTTGGTGGTCAATTCGTGGAACACCAGCGCCAGGGACGTGAACGCCGCCGGCTGGATCAACAGGTTGGGCCCGTCGAACGCGACACGCACCCGCTTTGCGCCCAGATAGGCCGCCGTTTCCGTCTCCAGCATGTCAGACAGCCGCGCCGGGCCCCAACGGTCGGCGGTGATCAGATCATGGGCGCGCGCCATCGCCTTGATGCGATCATCCAGGGTGGCGATGAAGCCTTCCACGTTTTCAGCATTGCCGCGCGACTGGGAGATCAGGCCGCGGATCAGCGCCAGGATGTTGCGCACCCGGTGATTGAGCTCGGCGATCAGCAATTCCTGGCGCTCATTGGCGCGGGCGCGCTCGGCGCCGGCGGCATCGGACAGGCGCACCAGCACATCCAGCATGCCGATGCGCAGTCCTTCGGCCACGCGGCGCTCGGCAGCGGTAAAGGGCAGCGACAGGCCCTTGACCAGCTGCGACCACAATTCAAAACTCTTGCGGGGCGTCAGGCGGTCGCCCAGGGGACCCACTTCCACCGCCTTTTCCGGATTGCCCGCCCAGCGCACCGAGCGCAGCTGCTCGCTGCGGAACAGCACCACATAATCGCGCGGGTTCAGCGACAGCGGAATGGCGATCATGCCGGCAGCGCGGTCGGCATAAGCGGCCGCGTCCGGGATCAGGGTCTGGATGCTGTCTGTGGTGAAGACCTGGCCCAACGCCTTCTGGTTCAACAGGGCGACGATCTGGCCGAACGCTTCGCGGCCGGGCGCCAGGCCCGATAAGGCCACCGCCCCGTCCAGGCATACCCCCACGCCATCGGACGGAATGGTGTCCATCACCATTTCGCCCAGCCATTGCGGGTTGTCCAGCAAGGCCACGTCCTGCGCCATTGTCGCCATCATGCGGTCGATGGCCGTGCGCGCCTTGCTTTCATAGTGGGCGGACTCGCGCCGCTCACGGCTTTCCAGCATCAGCGAGAACATTTGCCCGAACAGTTCGGCCGCGGTCCGGTAGGCGAAGCTGGGCAGGCGGGGCGCATAATGATGGCAGGCAAACAGGCCCCAGAGCCTGCCTTCGACGATGATCGAGATGGAGAGTGAAGCCTTCACCCCCATGTTCTTCAGATATTCGATATGGATGGGCGACACCGCGCGCAGCACCGACAGCGACAGGTCCAGCGGCTGGCCCTTGTCATCCAGCGAGGGCAATACCGGTACCGGCACGGCGTGGATGTCGGAGATGACGCGGAAGATGTTGCGCAGGTAAAGCGTGCGCGCCTGGGGGGGAATGTCGGACGCCGGATAGTGCATCCCCAGGAAGCTGTCCACGCCGGGGCGCAGGGCTTCGGCGATCACTTCGCCCGAGCCTTGCTCGTCGAAGCGATAGACTTTCACCCGGTCGAAACCGGTCAGGGCGCGCACCTGGCGCGCGCCTTCGCGCAGGAAGGCGGCGAAGCTGTCGGCCTGGCCGACGCGCGCGATCATGGCGCGCACCATGGCGGAGGCTTCCATCTCCTCGGCCACCGCAGGCTCGGCCTCGATCACCACCAGCTTGCCGGAAAAATGCACCGCAACATCGAAAGGTGCGCCGCCCGGCGTCAGGGCGATGCCGAACAGCCGCTCCACCGCGTCGACGCCGCGCAAAAGCGTGACGCGATTACGGATGGCATGCACCGCTTTTTCCGAAAATATCTCGACCAACGGCCGGCCCAACGCGGCTTCCGGCGCCAGACCCACGAACTCCTGCAGGTTGGCGGAGGCGCGCGCCACCATCCAGTCGGGCGCGACGGCAAGCAGGAATCCGAATGGCTGGATATTGCCCAGCACATGGATCGGCTCGCGTTCACAATTGGTGAGATCGATCTTCTGGCCGGGCGAAAGCGTGTCGGTCATGAAAAGGACCGCGAGGAAAATATAACGTGCCCGCCGGTGACCTTATCGAGTCTGGCGTTGATCATGCCTTGTCATACTGGCCGGCAAAGCGTGATGCAAACAAGGCTGATATTTGGCCTATATCGTACAAATCGCCACGACAATTCGATACACAGGTTCCCTAGCGCGCCGCTTCGAAATACAGGTCCAGCAGCCTGGTGAACCACTGGATGAACCGTTCACGCTGCGCCACTTCAGAGGGCCCCGATCCATTGCGCAAACGCGGTCCGATCACCGCATCACCAAAGGCCGCGATCGCCGTCAGGTGCACCACGGCCCTTGTGTCCTCGATGTCGGGGACATGACCAGGCAATGCGAAACGCTGTCGTATCGCATGCAAACTTTTGACGATGTCCTCGAACATGCCCACGCCCTGGGCCGGCGGCGGCACCTGGCTTTGCATCAACCAGATCAGCCGCTGTGCCAATCCATCGCGATAGGTTTCAAAGGTGCGCCGCACGCCGTCATCGCCGGACTTCGCATCGCCCATCGTCTCGATCACGCCCTTGGCCAGCGCTTCCAGGCTGCGCAGGTTCAGCGCCCGCACCAATCCTTCCCGGCTGCCGAAGTGATGCAGGATTGTGGGATGCGAGACCCCGGCGGCGCGCGCCACATCCTGCAGCCGCAGGGCCGCGGGACCGCCCGCCTTCATCGAGGCTTCCGCCGCATCCAGGATCAAAGCCCTGGCGTCTTCGGGACGGCGGCGGATGCGTTTTTGCTTTTTGGTCAATGGCTTAACTCACTATTGACAATATTGTATATAATATCCATAACGACGGCGCGAATTCAAGGACCGAAACAATGCATGCCACCGCCGCCATGGATACAAGGCTGAAGCCCCTTGAAGCGCTGCGCGCCGTGCGCGCCCTGATGGCCAATCCCGACGATACCGCCCAGGTCTTCTCCATCTTCCGCGCCCTGCGCGGCCGCTCGGCCATCAACGCCTTCCGCCGCTTTGAAAAGAGCCCCATTGGCGCCGCCATCCTGCGCGACCGCCGCGTGCTGCTGGATACGCTAAGCGACCGCGCCATCTTGTCGGCGCTGCCGGAAGGCTCGGTGGGCCGCACCTATTTCGAATTCATGGAAGAAGAAAATCTCACCGCCGACGGTTTGGTGCAGGCCTCGCAGGAATGGGACAATGATCCGGTGCCGGCCGACATGCAGTTCTACCGCGAGCGCATGCGCGACTCCCATGACCTGACCCATACCGTCACCGGCTATGGCCGCGATCCGCTAGGCGAGATGTGCCTTTTGGCCTTCATGTATGCGCACACGCGCAACCTGGGCATGGCCTTCATCATCGGCATGAACTGGCTGCGGCTGCCCAAATTCGCCAAGGCGGCGGTGCGCGAGGCCTGGAAAAACGGCAAGAAGGCACGCTGGATGCAGGACATGGACTGGGAAGCGGTGCTGCCGCGTCCGCTGGACGAAGTGCGCCGCGAATGCGGCATTTCCGTGCCTGTGCTCTATCGTCCAGCTCCATAATGAAAGAGCTGCTGCATTCGGCCCGCGCCCTGCTGCGCGACGCGGCAGGCCTGCTGCTGTTCGGCGCGCTCTACACCTTGACGCACAATCTGCTCCTTTCGGTCGCCGCCGGCCTGGCATTGGCGCTGGGGATGATCGGATGGGAGATGTGGAGGGGCCGCAAGATCGATGCCCTGCAATGGATCGGGCTGGTGGTGACCGCTTCGTCCGGATCAGCGGCGCTGGTGGCGGATAACCCGCTATGGGTGATGCTTCAGCCGAGCGTGATGTATTGCCTGGTCGGCGCGGCGATGCTCCAGCACGGCTGGATGCTGAAATACCTGCCACAGCGCGCCATCCTGCATGTCGGCGATCTGGGGATGGTCTTCGGTTATGTCTGGGCGGGCCTGATGTTCTTTTCCGCCGCGCTGAACCTGGTGCTGGCGCAGCGACTCAGCGTCTCGCAATGGGTGGCGTTCATGAGCATCTATGCCACCGCCAGCAAGGCAGCCCTGTTCCTGGGGCAATATGCGGTGATGAAAATGATCGGCAAGCGCCGCCGTTACGCGCGCCAGAATGCCCTGGCGGCCTAGCCGCGGACGATATTGATCTGGTGCGCCGGTTGATCGGCGGACTTGTCCTGGCCGACAAACTCGATGCCGATGCCATCGGCGTGATGGCGCGCCACGCGGCCGGCGATCTGGGCGATCAGCACGAACTCGCCGATCGGCGGCTTGATGTCGGTCTTCAGCGACACGCCGCCCACCGAAATATCCATCACCTCGCAATGGATGATGGAGCCGTCGGCGCGGGTGAATTTGGCGAAGCCCTTCTGGCTGGACCGTTCATGACGGCGCAGCACGCTGTCATCCACCAGGGTCTTGTTGAGGAACAGGATCAGCTGTTCGGCGGTGCGCTCGCGCTTGGAGGGCGTGCAGACGAAAGCAATGCCGAAGCCATAGCCATCGCGGCGCACCACATTGCCTTCGAAGCGGCCGAAGCCGTCGACATACAGCACCACCGGCGTGCCGGCCTCGGGAATGATCTCGCTGACAATGGCGGCGCCGCCCGGCGACAGGTCCGAAATGGTGCAGCGCGCTTCGCGGGCATCGGACGGAATGAACAACCGTCCCGGCAGGTCCACCCGGACACGGCGGAAGCGCCGGCGCTCGGCGCCCGCCTTGGCGACGACCGGTTCGGCGTCCTTGAGGGACATCGCCAAGCCCTGCATGGGCCCCGCCCAATTGTTAATGTTTCACGCCCTTGTACCCCTGCCAGGGTCAACAGGAGGTTACCGCCCCGGCCGAAGCTGCCAAAAACAGGCATTTTTGCCATTCCGGGCCGGGTTCGGGGGGCCGCGCGGCCGGCAACCATTTTGAAACAGGGGCCTTTTTCGCGTGCCAACCCCGCGCTATAGGAAAGACGGGTAAAATTTCGCGGCACGGAGCAGGGCTGGGGCCCGATACAACGCCGCCAGTGGGGACTTTATAAAATGCGCTTTGTGACTGTTTCTCGCGGCACGCGCCGCGGCCTGACCATGCTTGCTGCCGCCAGCGTCCTGGCCCTGGGCCTTGCCGCCTGCTCCAGCGACGACGCCGAAGATGCCGGCGCCGGCACGCCCTTCACCCAGGCTTTGGCCAAGGATTATGGCGATTTGTCCGCCCAGGCCGCCGCCCTGCCCGCTGAACCGGCGGAAGAAGAAGGTTTCTTTGACTCCCTGAATCCTTTCTCGAGCAGCGAAAGCTCCAGCGACCTGCTCGCCAAGGCCTTCACCGCCAAGGCGGATCTGGCCAATGAAGGGACCGAACCGGAACTGGAAGCCGCCAACGGCGCCGCCCAGTCCGCCATGCGTACCCGCCTGATGCGCGACATCGCGGCCGGCAAGGACCAGTTCCCCGAACAGGCCGCCCGCGCCCAGGCCGATTATGACTGCTGGGTCCTGTACGGCACCGTGGCCAGCGCCGCCGCCGCGTCGCAGGCCTGCAAGACCGCGCTGGATTCCTCCATCGTGCGCCTGGAAAACGCCGCCCGCCCGGCCCCGCCGCCGCCGCCGGCGCCCGTTTCGGCTCCGGTCCCGGCGCCCGCGCCTGCTCCGGCCGCCCAGTCCAACGACTTCACGGTCTATTTCGACTTTGACTCCTGGACCCTGAAGGCCGAGCAGCTGACGGTCCTGGACCAGGTCATCGCGACTGCCCGCACCGGCGGCCAGAGCAACATCAACATCGTCGGCCATACCGACACCTCGGGTACCTCGGAATACAACCAGGCCCTGTCGGTGAAGCGCGCCAATGTGGTGGTCGAAGCCCTGGTGAAGATGGGTGCGCGCCGCGCCGCCCTGCATGCCTCGGGCGTCGGCGAAACCGACCTGGCGGTTGCGACCGAAGACGGCGTCAAGGAAGCCAAGAACCGCCGTACGGTGATCTCGCTCCAGCCGTAATCATTAAGGTTTGAGACAAAGACGGCCCGCGCCCCAAAAGGCGCGGGCCGTTGCTTTTTTGCGGCTGTCCAAGGGTGCGCAAAGCGCCTAGGCTGAGTTCCGCACCGAGGTGATTGCCATGAAGCTGCGTCTTGCCCTGATGATCCTGGCGGTGGCCACGCCCGCACTGGCCCAGCGCAACGGCAACCTGCAAGTCCAGGAGATGAATTTCGACATCTGGTGCCAGCAGCAGGCGAATTTGCCGGCGGAGCGCTGCGACAAGCGCACCGACCAGGACAATGCCGCGTTCGAAGCCTATCGCGCCAAGGTCGAGGCGTATGAAATTCCGTATTTGCAGCGCAAGAACAGCGCCGCGCGGCTGGATACCGACATTTTGCGCAACGATCCGGTGGACCACCCGCCGGTGAAGGACATCACCGCGCAGCGCCCGGACCTGAATACGTCACCGACGATTCCACCGCGGCCGTAGGCCGGCTAAACGAAGCGGCTGTAATCCTCGCTGTTGGCGGCGCGCCAGCGGCCGATCACTTCGAACATCTTCTGGAGCAAGTCGCCACTGCCGAAATGCAGGAAGGCGGGACTGTCCTGTGACACCACCAGGCGCAGGTACGGCGCCTTGGGATGGGCCCGCAGGCTGGGCGGCGGCGGTGGCGGCGGCGGCGGCTGATCATTGTCCTGGTCGTAAGACGAAAGCGGTTCGTCTTCCTGGATGATCTGCGAACCGACCAGCCGTTCATAGGCGATGGACCGGCCCAAAAGCGGGGTGGGATCGCTCAGCATCTGGACCATGCCGAAGAAGCGGGTCGGTTCGCCGCCATTGAAGGAGACGGGGGTGAGAATGGTTTCCAGCTCGACCATGCCATTGTCGGCGGTGGCGGCGATGGAGGACAGGCAGACCGGCTGGCACGCTTTCAGCGCCTGGCGCAGCAGGGAGGACAGGGACATCCCGGACTGGGATTCCCAATGGGCCAGGAAGCTGGTGCCTTTCAATTCGAAGCCGAAACGCTCGCACAAGGCGGTGCCGGCCAGGCGGTAAAGCGGCCGCGCCGGATTCTCGCAATCCAGGATGAACGTATAAGAGAGCAGGCGCTTGATGGCGCGCGGATCGATATCGGTCTGATCGGGGACATCGCGGCCCTTGCGCAGGCGGCTCCAATAGCCCACCAGCAAATGCGAATTCTTGTGCTTCATGACCGCGTAACCCTCTGGTCCTAGAAGCCGTGCTGCTCCGGAACGGAACGCATCACGGCCATTTGCCAGGGAACAGAGCGAAAGCCATGCCAGCAGCGCATGATGCACGCGCATCCGGTTCTTAACGGAGTCTTACCGTAAATTTTTTCGTGCCCACCGCACCAAGCGCCACGAATTTCCCGAATTGGGCCACCTGGCTCCCGATTTTGGTTTCCGCGATTACCGGATTTTTATCGGTTGTCCCCCAGACTGCCCGGTGAACATGGCGAGGTCCCATTTCGGGGCAGGCTCAAAGGTGGGGGCTCCTAAGCTGGCACGGATCATGAAGCGTCTCAGGCGACCATTCATGCCCCTGATGGTGAAGGAATTCGAATATGTCCGTTAAAAGCCTGATGTTTCTGACATCCGCGCTGGTTTCCACCAGCATGGTCGTGGAGCCGTTGGCTGCCAATGCCGGCGGCTTGAACCAGCTTGGCACGTCAGGCCACCCCTCCGGTGTCTCAAACCAGTTCGACAAGTGGGGAACGCCCAACCTTCACGGCGGCAATATCTCCAACCTGAGCTGCGACGGCGTCCCTGGCGTCGACGTCAACAATATCCGCCAGATGAACGAGCAGCGCCGCCAGCCGGGTATCGGCATGAGCGCGTTCCGTCCCAACATGGTCAACCCCGGCGGTAACGTCGGCGGTAACGTGAACAATTCGGTCGGGCGCAATGACGGTGGCCCGATTGGCGGTGGCAACGTCTCCGGCAATATCGGCTTTTCCCGTCCGCTGAACGTGATGGGCCGCGACGGCGCGGGCATGAACAATGATGGCGGCAGCTTTGGCGGCCGCAACTTCGACAACAACAATCGCGGCGGCGACAATCCCGGCCGCGGCAACGCTTTCGGCAACTTCGGTGGCCGCCAGCTGAACGTGCAGGACCGCGGCAATGCCGGCGACCAGCAGCTGAACGTCGATACCGGCAATGGCCGCCGCGGCAACTTCGGCGGCGAAGGCCGCGGCAACCGCCGCGGATTCGGCTCCGACCAGCCCATCACCACCTATGGCGCCCAGAATAGCGGCCAGATCAATGCCGACCGCCAGGTCGACAATTCGCGCCTGTTCGGCGGCCGCGGCCGCATGAATGTCGAAGGCGGCAACCAGAATCCGGGTTTCAACGCCAACCGTTCGGGCGGCTTTGACGGTTCGCGCAGGATCGATGTCGACAACAGCACGCGCTTCGGCGGTTTCGGCGGCCGTAACCGCGCCGGCATCGAGGCCAATCCGGCCGCCACGTCTGGCAACCAGATCGACGCCAGCAGCAATTTCCGCGGCTTCCGGGGCGGCAATCGCGCCGGTTTCGACAACAGCCAGAAGATCGACGCCAATCCTTCGGTCGCCCCCGCAACGCATCAGGACAACGGAAATCATTTCGGCGCCCAGATCGGCCGCCGCGCCGGTTTCGACAATGCCCAGAAGATCGATGCTCGGCAGATCGACACCAACCGCTTTGGCGGCCCGCGCGGCAACCGCGCCGGTTTCGACGGCAGCCAGAAGATCGACGCCTCGGCGCAGGTCGACACCAGCCGCTTTGGCGGCCCGCGCGGCAACCGCGCCGGTTTCGACGGCAGCCAGAAGATCGACGCTTCGGCGCAGGTCGACACCAGCCGTTTCGGCGGCCCGCGCGGCAACCGCGCCGGTTTCGACGGCAGCCAGAAGATCGACGCCAATCCGTCGGCCTTCAGCAACCATATCGATGTGCAGAACAACACTGCCCGCGGAAGCTGGGGCGGCCAGGCCGGCTTCAACGGCGGCAACAAGATCGACGCGACGAGCAATACCGACCGCGGCAGCTGGGGCGGACACGCCGGCTTCGGCGGCGGCAATCGCATCGACGCGACCAGCAACACCGACCGCGCCTCCTGGGGCGGCGGCCGCGCCGGCTATGGCGGCGACAAGAAGATCGATGTCAACAACAACATCACCTTCAACAAGAACATCGACAATTCCAAGAACATCGGGGTCTATAACGACCACCCGACCTACAATGTCGACAATTCCAAGCACTTCGACAATTCGAAGAAGATCGACATCTACAAGGACAACCGCCAGTACACCAACATCGACAATTCCAAGCGGATCGATGTCTACAAGCCGGTGACGGTCAACAACAACATTGATGCCTCCAAGAACATCAATGTCTACAAGGACAACCGCGTCACCAACAACATCGACGCGTCCAAGAACATCAATATCAACAAGTCGCTGGACATCTACAAGCCGGTGACGATCACCAACAATATTGATGCTTCCAAGAACATCAACATCACCAAGAACATCGACAACTCCAAGGTTATCGATGCGTCGAAGAACATCAACATCACCAAGTCGATCGACATCCAGAAGACCAACATCTTCAACTATGGCGGTTCGAACGGCAACGGCGGCGGCAATGGCCACGGTGGCGGCGGCGGCAATGGCGGCGGCGGCAGCAACAACAATAACAACAATAACAACAACAATAATAATAACAACAACAATAACAACAATAACAACACCACCACCAACAACACGACCAACAATAACAACAACACGTCGGACGCGGCGGCGCTGGCGCTTGCCGCGGCGATCGCCGAACTGAATTCGACGATCAAGAACACCAACAACAATTCCTCGCAGGGCGGCAACGCCACCAACACCGGCGGCACCACCAACATCACCGTGATCGGCGCGACGGCGACGGGCGGCACCTCCAGCGCCGAAGGCGGCGCGGGCGGCGTGGGCAATGGCGGCGCCGGCGGCGTCGGCTATGGCGGTTCGGGCGGCGATGCGTCGAACGACCTGGAAGTCACCGCGACTGGTGGCGCCGGCGGCAAGGGCGGCACCGGCACGGGCGGCACCAACACGGCTTCGGCCACCGGCGGCGCCGGCGGCAAGGGTGGCACCGGCGGCACGGCCACCGGCACAGGCACGGGCGGCACCGCCAACGGCAACGGTACTGCCACCTCCAGCTCGGACAATTCCAGCACCGTCACCACCAAGGGCGGCAGCGCCAACACTACAGGCGGCAACGCCCAGGGCGGCACGCAGACACAGACTCAGACCTCGACGGCGACCAACACGCCGACGAACACCTTCGTGCCGACCAACGTCAACACGCCGGTCAACACCAACACCTTCACGCCCACCTTCAATCCGACCTTCAATCCCACGCTGAGCTACTCGCCCAGCAACACCTATTCGCCGACCCAGACCCAGACCGCCCAGGGCGGCCAGGGCGGCGCGTCGACGGTGTATGTGATCGACCTGGCCGGTTCGGGTTCGGGCTCTTCGCCGTCTCCGGCGCCGGCGCCCTCGCCCATCTACCTGACGGTCGACAATTCGGCCGACAATTCGTCCAAGCAGACCACCGGCGACAACACGCTGAAGACCGGCGACACAACCGCGACCGGCGGCAGCAACACCAACAGCCAGACCAACGCGCAGACCAACAGCAACAAGGCCACCGGCGGCAGCGCCACCGGGGGCGCCGGCGGCTTCGGCGGCGCGGGCGGCACGGGCAATGGTTACGGCGGCGCCGGCGGCACCGGCAACGGTTACGGCGGCAACGGCTACGGCTATGGCTATGGCGGCGCCGGCGGCAGCGTCACCAACTACAATACCGGCTCGACCGGCGGCGGCGGTTCCTCGCCTGCCCCGTCGCTGTCGCTCACCCTGTCCGACTTCGGCAACGGCACCGCCACCGGCGGCAGCGCCCAGGGCGGCAAGGCCAGCAGCGACCAGACCCAGACCGGCACCAACACCAATACGGGCACGAACACCGGCACCAACACCGGCACGAACACCAGCACCAACACCAATACGCCGACCAACACCTTCAACCCGAACAACACCAACACCGCCCAGGGCGGTGCCGGCGGCTTCGGCGGCGCGGGTGGCCAGGGCGGCCAGGGCGGTTCGTCCACCATCTTCGTGCTGGGCGCGGCCACCGGCGGCGGCACGGGCGGCGGCACGCCGACCCCCAGCAACATCATCATCGATGCCTCGTCCGATGCGTCGGGCGCGTCGGTTGGCGACACTTCGGCCAACGGCACGGGCACCGGCACGGGCGGTTCCTCGACCAACACCAACGACAACCAGTCCAGGGCCAACGGCACCGGCGGCAATGCCACGGGCGGCAATTCCACGGCCAATCCGACCGTCACTGCCAATGGCGGCACCGGCAACGGCTTTGGCGGCGCCGGCGGCTTCGGCCAGGGCGGCAATGGCGGCAACGCCACCGGCGGCAACAGCGGCGGCAACACCTTCAGCGCCAGCGCGACGCAGACGGCCAACCCGACCAACACCTCTTCGTCCAACCCGACGCAGACCAACAACAACAACCAGAACCAGACCGTCACCCCGACCGCCACGATCTTCGTCATCGGCGGCAGCACGGGCGGCGGCGGTTCGGGTTCGACTCCCAACCTGAACCTGACGATCGACAATTCGGCCGACAATTCGAACAAGACCGGCGACAACACGCTGACCGGCGGCGACCAGACCGCGACCAACGCCGCCACGGGTGGCGCGGGCGGTACCGGCGGCTCGAGCCGCGCCACCGGCGGCGCCGGCGGTTCGTCGACCAACACCAACACGGTCAGCCCCACCCTCAACGCGCAGGGCGGCGCGGGCGGCACTGGCTTTGGCGGATCTTCCACTTCGACTGCCAACCCGACGGTCAATCCGACCTTCACCTTCACGCCCAACATCACCTCGTCCGGCACGGGCGGCGCGGGCGGTTTCGGCGGCGCGGTTGGCGACACCACCTCGAACAGCGGTGGAAATACGCAGGCGCAGACCAACGACCAGGATCAGCGCCAGCAGCAGCAGATCCTGCCCGGCAGCGGCGGCACCGGCACCACGCCCAGCATCTCGATCACCAATGCGGGCGCCACCGCCACCGGCGGCACCAATGGCGATGTCACCGCCAGCGGCACGGGCACGGGCAATGGCACCGGCGGCAACGCCACCGGCGGCAGCAGCACCAACGACAATCGCTCGCAGGGCGGCAATGGCGGCACGGCCACCGCGGCCGGCGGCGCCGGCGGCTTTGGCGGCGCGGGCGGCACCTCGTCGGCCACCAATGGCGACGTCACGGGCACCAACACCGGCACGAACACGTCCACGTTCACGCCGACCTTCAATCCGACGTTCAATCCGAACAACACCAACACGGCCAATCCGACCAACACGGCCAACCCGACCAACACCACGACCGCTTATGTCCTGAGCGGCATGGACAGCGGCTCGGGCGGTGGCTCGACGCCGTCGCTTTCGCTGACCTTGGACAATATCGGCAACGCGCAGGCCACCGGCACCGGCAATGGCACCGGCGGCAGCGCGTCGGCGACAGCGCCACGGGCGTGGCGCCTCGACCAACACCAACGACAACACTTCGCAGGGCGGCGCGGGCGGCTTCGGCGGCGCCGGCGGCTTTGGCGGCTCGGCCACGGCTAACCCGACCATCACCACCTCCAGCCAGGGCGGCGCCGGCGGCTTCGGCTTGGCGGCGCGGGCGGTTCGTCCACCAACACCAACGACAATGCTTCGTCGGCCAGCCCGACCATCACCGTCAGCCTGACCCTGTCGGCGACCGGCGGCGCGGTGGGCGACACCCAGCGCCACGGGCGGTACGTCCAACAGCGGCGGCAACACCTTCACCGCCAATCCGACCAATTCGAACAGCAACACCACGACGCAGAGCCAGGAAGCCAGCCCGTCCTACACTTCGACGGTCTATGTCACCGGCAGCGACAGCGGCACGGGCCAGACCCCGTCGCTTTCGCTCAGCCTGGACAATATCGGTAACGCTACCGCCACTGGCGGAACGGGCACGGGCGGTACGGTACCTTGGTACCGGCACGGGCGGCAGCGTGGGCGATACCAGCGCCACCACCGCCACGGCAGCCGGCGGCGCCGGCGGCTTCGGCGGCAGCGCCACCAATGGCGATGTCATGGCCAACGGCCAGGGCGGCGCGGGCGGCTTCGGCGGCAACAGCGGCGGCAACACCTTCACGTCCAACTCGACCTTCACCGCCAATCCGACTTCACCGGCGGCGACCAAGACGGCCAGCAACAGCAACGGCCCGATCAGCCTGACGACCGGCGACACCAGCGCCACCGGCGGCGCCGGTGGCTTTGGCGGCGCGGGCGGCTTGGCGGCAGCGTGGGCGACACCAGCGCCACGGCCAATCCGACCAGCACCAACAGCAACACGGTCAATCCGACCATCTCGCCGACCATCACGGCGCAGGGCGGCAACAGCAGCTCGACCAGCGACCAGACCCAGAGCGCGGCGTCGACCTCGACGGCTTATGTCACCAGCGGCGACAGCACCGGCACCGGCACGACCTCCGTCCATCTCGCTGAGCCTGGACAATGTCGGCAACGGCACCGGCGGCGCCGGCGGCACGGGCAATGGTACTCGGTGGCAACGCCACCAATGGCGACCAGACCGCCAGCCCGACCGGCACCAACAGCGCCACGGGTGGCAACGCCACCAACACCAACGACAACACCTCGCAGGGCGGCAACGCCACCGGCGGCGCCGGCGGCTTTGGCGGCGCGGGCGGCTTTGGCGGCAGCGTCGGCGACACCACCGCCACCGGCGGCACGGCCAATCCGTCGATCACCTTCACCCCCAGCTTCGCGCCGACCATCACCGCGTCGGGCGGCACCAACACCAACACCGCCGCGGGCGGCGCAGGCGGCTTCGGCGGCAATGTCGGCGACACCACCGCGAACGGCACCAGCTCGTCGACGGCCAATCCGACCATCGACTTCAACCCGACCCTGGCTTCGACCAGCGGCGGCAACACGCTGTCCAACACCGCCCAGGGCGGCAATGGCGGCACCGCCACCAATGGCGATACCAGCCTGACGGCCAACCCGACCATCACCAACACCTCTTCGTCGAACCCGACGCAGAGCCAGACCAACGACCAGGCCCAGACGCAGACGGCCTATGTCACCTCGAGCCCGGACTCCGGCTCGGGCTCGACGCCGTCCTTCTCGCTCAGCCTGGACAATATCGGCAACGCCACCGCCACCGGCGGCGCGGGCGGTTCGTCCACCAACACCAACGACAACGCCTCGCAGGGTGGCGCGGCCACGGCGGCCGGCGGCGCGGGCGGCTTCGGCGGCTCGGTCGGCGACACCAGCGCCACCGGCGGCACCGGCGGCACCTCCAACAGCGGCGGCAATACTTTCGCGGGCGGCACCTTCACCGCCGGCGACAACACCAACACCGCCGCGGGCGGCGCCGGTGGCTTTGGCGGCGCGGGCGGCTTCGGCGGCGCGGCGACCAATGGCGACGTCACCGCCAATGGCCAGGGCGGCACGGCCACGGCGGCCGGCGGCGCCGGCGGTTTCGGCGGCTCGATCGGCGACACCACGCTTTCCAACACCGCTCAGGGCGGCGCCGGCGGCACCAGCACCAGCAGCTCGGCCAGCGACCAGACGTCGACGGCTTATGTCACGGGCAGCGGCAATTCCACGCCGACCATCACCGTCAATCCGACTCTCTCCGCCACCAATGGCGACGTCACGGCCAATGGCCAGGGCGGCGCGGGCGGCTTCGGCGGCTCGATCGGCGACACGACGCTGTCGAATGGCGGCAACACGCTCAGCGGCACCAACACCTCGTCGGCCACCGGCGGCACCAATGGTGACGTCAGCGCCACCGGCGGCGCCGGCGGCTTCGGCGGTTCCTCGACCGCCAACCCGACCATCGACTTCAACCCGACCCTGGCCAACACCGCCCAGGGCGGCAATGGCGGCACCGCGACCAATGGCGACCAGACGGCCAGCCTGACCTCGACGCCGACTCTGACCGCGACGGGCGGCACCGCCACCAATGGCGACCAGACCACCACCGCGACTCCGACCTCGACCGCTTACGTCACTGGCAGCGGCACCTCGGGTCCGATCACCGTCGACAATACCTCGCAGGGCGGCACCGGCGGCACCTCGTCGGCCACCGGCGGCAGCGCCACGGGCGGCACCAATGGCGATGTCACCGCTTCGGCGACCGGCACCGGCAATGGCGGCGCGGGCGGCTTCGGCGGCAGCGTCGGCGATACCACCAGCGCATCCACCGCGAACCCGACCATCACCAACAGCGCCACCGGCGGCACCAACGGCGATGTCACCGCCAATGGCCAGGGCGGCGCGGGCGGCTTCGGCGGTTCGGCCACCAACACCAACGACAACACCTCGCAGGGCGGCAACGCCACGGGTGGCGCGGGCGGTAATGCCAGCCCAACCATCGACGTCAATCCGACGCTCACCGCCAATGGCGGCGCGGCGACCAGCGACCAGACTTCGACCGCTTACGTCACCGGCAGCGGCAATTCCAATCCGACCATCACCACCAGCGCCACTGGCGG
>JAXMEA010000016.1:0-82262 GCA_046348525.1 Alphaproteobacteria bacterium
CCCGGCGGCACAAGGTCCGTGATGCAGGTCAATTGCGTGGCGTGGGGGCGGAAACACAGCACTGCATGGGCCACGTCCGGGCAGTTGTTGATTTCCTGCTCGATGGTCTCGGGATGGATTTTTACGCCGCCCGGCGTAATCAGCAGCTCCTTCTTGCGGCCCAGCAGGAACAGGTTGCCGTCAGCGTCCAGCCGCCCCATGTCGCCGGTGGCGACGCGGCCCGGCCCCAGGAAGGTGCGTTCATTCTCGCCCTCGGCGCACTGGAAATAGCGCAGGGTCATGGAGTTCTTGCGGTTGACGATGATTTCATTGTCCGGCTCGAACGACAGGGTGATGCCATCCAGTACCTTGCCCACCGATCCGAACTCGCGCGAGCTGGCGGGGCGATAGGTGATGGAGCCCGCTTCCACCATGCCGTAGGATTCGCACAGGGGCAGCTGCATCCGCTGGAAAAACGCGCCGATATTGCGGCGGATCGGCGCCATGCCGGTGATCAGAAGGCGCATATTGCCGCCGAACTGCCTGTAGAAATCCTGGAACAGGGTGCGCGCCAGGCCCTGGCGGAGGGGCGAAGGCACAAAACTCAGAACGCTGCCCAGCGCTGTCCAAAGTGTCTTCTTCCAGCCGGGATATTTCTCATATTCGCTGTACATCATCTGATACAGCACCGGCGGCGCAATCAGAATTGTGGGGTTGAGCGCCGGCATGGCGGCGAACATCTGGGTGTAATCGGTGATAATGAGGTCGAAATCGTACCACAGCGCCGAATAGCTCAGATTGCGCTGCTGAAAATTCGACAGGGGCAGGAACAGCAGGATGCGATCACCGGGGCGCATGCCGACTGCTTCGACAACCGAAGGGATGGTTTCCTCACAGCCCTTGCGGCTGATGACCAGGCCCTTCAGCCCGCCGGCCGAACCGGAGGAAAACACCAGGCTGTGCTGGTCGGCCTCGTCGGCGTCACCAGAGGGCGCGCGCTCCAGTGCTTTCACCTCGCCATTGTCCGCATCCAGGAACGCGACAAAGGGTGGCTTGTCGGGAAAAAGCCGGGCATGGCTTTTGGAAATCAGCAGCAGGGCGATGTTGTATTTGTCCAGCAGCTCCCGGTTCACCTTGCCGGCAAAGTCGTCGGTGAAGGGCACCGAGATGGCGCCCAGCTCGATCAGCGCCAGGTCATGGACCAGCCACGCATAGGAGTTGGGCGCAAAGATGCCCACGCGCATGCCCACGCCCACGCCCCAGTTGCGCAGACGGGTGCGGGCATCCACCACGTCGTCATACAGTGCTGCGTGGGGATGGCGGACCGCCGTGCCGCGCTCGAAGGTATAAATGGACGCCTTTTTTTCCGGGAGACCGGCGACCAAACTGCGAAAATCCATCCCACTCCCCGGCAGCACGTTATGCGCGTCTTAAAGACCCAGGCATCCGCCCGGTTGTGGCGCCAAGCTAGCGCCAGCCGGGCATGTTGTCACCAGTCTCGCCGGACATGGCGTCGTATCCGTATTCAGGCTTTCTTGGCAACCGAAGGATTGGTGGCCGGACGGGAAAGTGACTGTTCCAGAATACCCGGCGTATGCCAGCGGCCCTCGGGGCGAATCGCGACATAGGGATCGGCCGTGATGGTAATGGCGTCCGGATCCGGATCCAGCTCGGCAACCATCTCGATGTAATCATAGTCGGAAAAGAAGAAGGGCTTGCGTCCTTCCATCGGCTGGAAGCCAAAACGCGTCCAGAATGTCGTGAGCCGGGTCTGGGCGTGGCCGATGACGCGGCGATAGCCCTTTTTCTGGCACAGCTTCAGTCCGGCTTGCACCAGCTTGATGGCGGCGCGCGATTTGCGGAATTCCTTGCGTATCGCCACCCGTTCGAACTTGGCGAAATCTGCAAAGAAGCGAAGGCGCAGGCAACCCGCCGGCTCATCACCGATATAGGCCAACAGATGTGTGGCCGTCAGGTCGTTGCCGTCATATTCCTCGTCATAGGGACATTCCTGCTCGCCGACATAGACCGCATCGCGGATGGCAATGACCTTCATCAGGTCGTCGAATGTGCGCGCCACGGTGATGCCGATGGCCGTCTTGTCGCCCTTTCGGGGGACATAGGTGTCATAGGCCGGCGGCTGTGCCGCGCGCGGAAAGGTCCAGATATGCGGCGCCGAAACCGCGCCAATCTGGACTCCTTGGGTGAGGCCCAACACTTCCTGGTATTTACGCCCCATCTCGGTGACCGGGCGTGAATAGAGGCTGACGCCGGCATATTGCGGCGACGACATTTTATCCATGAAGAGCGCGATGCCCGCCGCAAGCGAGCCGGGCGCAAACACACCCCACATATAAATCCCGGCAGGACGCTCGCTGGGGCCCGCGATAAGGCGCAGGTCGGGATGGAGGGCGTCAAAGGAATCCAGGGCCAGCACCTGCAGGCCCAGTGCGTTCAGGGGAAGAATGGCGATGAAGCCTTCGCCGACGGGATTGGCCGGATCGAATTTGGATTTGCGGGCCAGCGCCATGATGCAGATGGGATTGTATTTCTGGACACGTAGCGCTTCCTCGGCCGGCGCAATGCCCGGAAGTGTCAGTCGCGCCTTGGCGACCAGGTCAGTTATTACTGCATCGCTGGGTTCGAATATCACCAGGTTGCGGGCGATGCGCTTGGCATCAAGTTCGTCGAGCTTGTATTTGCCGTGCCGTGGCGCCGCGGCTTCGTCAGTTGGAGCGGCCTTTCGCTGGGTGTGTGGCATGTCGGAATAAGCTCTTAATAATTTTGAAACCATAAAAGCTTCGGTGTGGGAGATAAATGCCAGATCCCTGCTGGAGGTTACCGGTATCGGTAAATCACGCTGGAAAAATGTCAGAGGTGTGATTCGCAGGGTTCCACGACGGGCATGTGCTGGAATTTTCTGGTTAATCGTTGAATCCACAAAGCTGTGGACGGGCGAGCACGCGGTCGCCCAATTGGCGGGGTGCAGCGAACGGCACTGTTTGCCGGAAGCCCGGATAACCGATTTTACGGCCTGTTTAGGTTTTTCGGCCAGAATTTACCCATGAATCTCATGGAAGGCACCAGAGCGCTTAACCACCGGGCGGCCCGGGAAAAGTGGTATTATTGCTGCGATGCCGGCTTGTCGTTCAGTGATGCCTATTATGATTCGCTGCTGGCGTTGTGGCGCACCAAGGCGGGCACGCGTGCCATGCCGCGGCGTTCGGACTTCACGCCGCGCGACCTGAAAGATGTGCTTCGAAACATCGTGATCTTCGAGCGGGTTGAACAAAACCCCTCACGCTTCCGCTGGCGCCTGATCGGCACCAACCTTACCGCCATGGCCGGTGACAACACGGGCAAGATGTTCGAGGAGACGCTTCCACCCGACCACATTGCGCGGTGGGTGGAGTGCGGCAACCTGATCCTGGGCGGGGGGCAGCCCTTGCGCTTTATCGGTCGCGTGCATCTGAAGGGCCGCGAATATCTCAACGCCGAAAACCTTTTCGTGCCGCTGGCCAATGAGCACGATGAACCGACCTTTGTGATGGGTCTGTGCCGCTACACCCCGCGCCATTCGGAAGACGAACAAAGCTGGGAAAGCCAGATAGCCTCCATTCCCGGCATTCAATAACCGCCGGCGCTTCTTTTCCCTTCGCCCCTTTCGATGGCATAGTCTGGCGGGGTTTTTGGGGATTCCGCCATGCGCACAGGCACATCGCCGATATATTTTGGCTGGTTTGTGCTGGCGGCCTCGGCCATATCGGAACTGCTGGTTCAGGGCGCGACCCTTTATTCCGCCGGCCTGTTCATCTTGCCGCTGCAAACCGAATTCCACATATCCCGCGCCGCAGCATCCAGTGCCGGCCCCATCCTGTTCCTGGGCGTGGTCTTCATGGCGCCGCTGGTCGGCCGGCTGCTGGACCGTTTGCCGGTGCGCCAGGTGATGGTGTGGTGCGCGCTGGTGCTGGCGGCCTCGATGGCGGTGATCGCGTTCAGCCACTCGCTGCTGGTGATGTCCCTGATCCTGCTCCTGCCAATGGCTGCGGTGTTCATGGGATTGGGCCAGCTCAACACCACCACATTGGCGTCACGCTGGTTCTATCGCCGGCGCGGACTGGCGCTGGGCATCGCCGCGGTTGCGACCTCCGGCGGCGGGCTGGTGGCGCCGGTGCTGGCGGTAATGATCCAGCAGCATGGCTGGAGGCAGGCGCTCTTATACGAAGGCCTGGTCACCGCCGCGGTCATCATCGTGCTGACTTTGGTGGCGATCCGTGGCTGGCCGGCGGAGCGGGGCCTGGCGGATCATCGGGAAAACCAGGGCCGCCCGGCGGCCGGTGCATCGGGCGGCGTTCCTGCGTTGCCGTGGAAGGATTTTCTCTTCAGCCGCGCCTTCTGGGTTCCGGTTCTGACGTTGGCGGCGATATCCGGCACATCCCAGTCGCTGGTGGTGACCCTGGTGCCTTATGGGGTGCAGTCCGGCCAGTCGCCGGCCTCAGCGGCCTTTGCTGTTTCCATGTTCGCGATCGCCGCCGCCATTACCAAGATTGGCGCCGGCGTTCTGGCTGACTGGATGAACAAGCGTTACCTGCTGATCGCCGCAGCCCTGTCCATGACGCTGGCCTGGCTGATTCTGGTGCTGCCGCCATCGCAGCCCGTGCTGCTGGCCAGCGCGGCGCTGGGCGGCATTGGTCTGGGCTGTGCGCTGCCCATCGCGGCAGGGCTTATCGCGGCTAGTTTCGGGGCGCCGCATTTCGCCCAGGTGTTCAGCTGGGGCTTTACCCTGACGGCCATCATCGCCATCGCAGGCGTGCGTTTTGCGGGTGCCGTCTTTGATCGGACCGGCAGCTATGTGCTGTCCTTTGAATGTTTCGCCGGCCTGTTGGCCCTTGTGCTGGCCATGACCTTGCTGGTTTCGCCCCAGCGCGCCGCCGCATGAGCATCGCCGGGCTGATTGCGGGCCTGGAAAGCCGGGGCATCATCCTGTCACTGGCGGGCGAGGAAATCCGTTACCGCTCGCCCAAGGATGCGCTGACCGGCGCCGACCGCGAGGCGCTAAAGGCGCAGCGCGGCGCCATCCTGGATTATCTCAAGACCCGCGCCGCTGCGCGTGCCCTGAAAGCGGCCGGCGCGACGCCCGGCCCGCTGACGCCGTCAGTGGCGCAGGAGATGTGGTGGCGTTTCGCCGGGCGCCCGGACGAGGGCAAGCCGGTGGCTCTGAACATCCCCATGGTGGGAAAGTTAGCGCATGACGCGGCGGCGGTCACGGCCGCCATTCACAAAGTGATCGCGCGATACGATGCGCTGCGAACGCGGTTTGAATCGGACGGGGAAAAGCTGACCGCTTTTCTCAATCCGCCAGACAGTTTTGAGGTGGAACAGGAAGAGGCGGATGCCGATGCCGCCGTCCAGGGCGCGCAGCAATTCTGCAGCCGGCTGAACGCCATCGAGGGCCAGTGGCTGACCCGGGCCAAGGTCTTTTCCTTGCCGGGCGGGGAAAGCCTGGCGGCGATATCTTCGGCGCACATGATTGCCGATGCCGGCACGCGCAATATCGTGATGGATGAGATTGCCGACATCCTGGACCATGGTGCGCCGCGCGCGGCGGCGTCCGTTCTTTATAATGATTATGCGCTGGCCGAACGGGCCTGCCTGGAAGGTCCGCAAGGCGCCCAGCTGATCGGCCATTGGCGGGACTGGTACCGGGACCAGCCCACCATTAAAGCGCCGCTGACCGGTACGCCCCTGCGCTGGGGCAATGGCGTGCGCATCATCAAGAATTTCGTGGTGCCGGGGCGGCTGCGCGACAAGGTCATTGCGGCCGCAGACGGGATGAGGGTGACGCCCTTCCTGGTCTATCTCACCATCTTTTCCATCGCCCTGGCCCGGTGGGCCGGGATGGAGCGCTTTCCCCTGCGCGTGCTGGGGGACAAGCGCGGCTCACTGGACCTGTCGCATACCGTTGGCCTGATGTTCTGCGCCGATGCGGTGGAAATCGCCGTGCCGGCGCGCGCCGATTTCGAAACTCTGCTGCGCGGGATCCTGGCTGAATATGACGCATCGCTGGCGCTACGCATCCCAAGCCTGCATTTCTGGGCGCCACATGCGGTGATGCCAGGGATCGAGCCGCGCGAACATGAGAACAGGATTCCGGCGGTGTTCAATTATTATTCCGTCGGCACGGCGCGGGAAAAAGCGCAACTGCGCAGCATTCCGGACGATGGCGGCGCATTGCCCTGGCCGCCGCAAATCACCAGCATCACCCAGACCTGGCCGCGCCGCTCTTCGCCCTTGTTCTTGCACGTGATCGACCAGGGCCATGATGTGCAGATGTCGCTGCACTTCTATCAGGATGTGGTGAGCCCGGCGGAGCAGGACAGTTTTACGCATCAGCTGTTCCAGGTTTTTGCGCAAATGGTTCCGGCTTGATCGCCTCTTTGCTGCCGCCCGGCCTGTTCGGCGCGGAGCTGCACGGCAGCGGACAGGCGCTGGCTCTGCATCCGCAGGAAGAAATCCATGTCGCCCGCGCCGTGGAAAAGCGCCGCCGCGATTTCGCGGCCGGCCGCGCCTGCGCCCGCACGGCGCTGGCGCCGCTGGGCTGGGGCGAAGCGGTGATCGGGGTGGACAAGGATGGTGCGCCGCTTTGGCCGCCCGGCATTGCCGGCAGCATCACCCACACCAGCGGTTATGCCGCGGCGGTCGTGTCGCAGACATTTTCCGGCGTGGGCGTGGATGCCGAACGGGTGGGCGGGGTGACGCGAGATTTGTGGCGGCGGCTGTTCAGCGAAGCCGAGCAGGCTGAACTGGCGGCCGATGACGGCGTTGCCGCTACCGTGATGTTCAGCGCCAAGGAATCCGCGTTCAAGGCGTGGCGGCTTTCGCGTGCCCTGGGGTTTCGCGACATCGCGATTGCACTGGACGAGGGGGGCTTTACGGCCGCTTACGCGGGAAAGACTCTGCACGGGCGCCATAAGGTGGCGGACGGCTTGGTTTTAACTCTGGCGTGGTTCTAGAGGCTGCCGGATTCTTCGCTAGGCGCGGCCAGGCTTTCCAGATGGGCGGTGAACTCGCCCAGGGTGGGAAATTCCAGCAGGTCGCTCAGCTTCAATTCTTCCTCGATGCCGGTTCTGGCCTGGATGTCGGCCAGAAGCTTGACGCCCAGCAGGGAATGGCCGCCCAGTGCGAAGAAATTGTCATCACTGGCGACGGATTTGACGCCAAGCGCCTTGGCCCAGCTGGCGGCAACCTGATTTTGAAGCGTATCGGTCATGGCGCTGAACCTAGCGATTCCTGGGCCTTTTCTCCAGCCGGAACCATGTCTATGACACTTGTCATAGGATCAAAATTGGCCAACAATTCCCTTGAGGGACACTTTGGAGGTTCCATGAAAATCCTGATGACGGCTTTGGTTTTGTCGGCGACGGTCGTGGCCGCGCCCGCGATGGCGCGCGGCATGTGCATCCAGAATCGCGACATCGTCAGCACCCATTCCGATGACGGCAAGCTGCTCGTGATCAAGATGCGCGATGGACGGACATTGGTGAATCACCTGCGCGGCCGGTGCAGCGACCTGCGCTTTGAAGGCTTCGCCTGGAACGTGCCTGGAACCGAGCAGATTTGCGAGAACGAGCAGACGCTGACTGTCATTAACTCCGGCCAGACGTGCCAGCTGGGCAAGTTCGACGAGGTCAAGCCCGCGCCGAAGCCGGCGCCTTAAGGGCCGGTGGTTGTTTTATCGATGACCGGCGGCGCCACCGCCAGTTTCTGGATGGCGGCGGCCGCCGCATCGACCTGGCCCTTGCTGGTCAATCCTTCAATCGCCAGATGGGTGCGCCATACCTGGCCACCCTTCAGGTTGGGCACGCGGCCGGCGGCGCGTTCCTCGGGACGGGTGTTGGGAAAGCCGGTGCCGGGTTCCAGGCCCGTGACATAGCCGCCCTTGGGCGTCACTTCATTCTTCCATAGCGACATGTAGGGCAGGCCGTGTGTGTCGAAACTCATCAGCACACCCTGGTTGCCGGCCGGTGATTTCAGCATCGCCTTGGTCATGCCCGACGCATCGGCATGCAGCGACATGTTGAACACCTGGGCGCTGTAAGTGCCGCTGTGCGGCCCGGTGTAACGGTTCCAGCCCACCAGGTCGCCGGCGGCGGACGCGGCATTGATCGGCTGCACTTTCTTGACCGGTGCGACGAATTCCGCGCCAGCGCCCAGAAGCGGCGTGCCGTAATTGGTGTGATAGAGCAGCATCATGTCCTGGGGTGCATCCGACAGGTTGGCGATGCTGTCATCGAACACCACTTCGCCGCTGCCGATGGTGGTGGAGATTTCCGAGGTCAGCTGCAATTGCGCCCCGAAGGTGGCAAAGTCGTTGACGACGCCACGCAGCACCAGCTTGTTGCCCTCCAGGCGCACGCTGACATGGCTGGCCGGGATGTAATCGACATGGCCATGCAGGGTCAGGGTCTGGTCGCCGTCCTGCACCGGGTTGCCGAAGGAGGCGAGGCCGCCGCGCACCATCAGCCCGCCGAACCCGGCCACCCAGCCGCGCCCCTGGTTGTCGTTCAGCCGAATGTAAGAGGGATGGATGATTTCCTTGACCGGTGAATCCCAGCCCAGCCGAAGGCTGCCGATGTTGGCCTTCCACAATTCAAAGCCGCGGGTGGGCACGACGGTAAATGTCATCTTGCCGTTATCGACTTCGATGACTTGCACGCCTTCCTGGCGTCCGCCATGCAGAGTCTTGAGTTGCACGCTCCAGGCCGGACCCTTCTTGTCGCCCCAGTCCGCGGAGGTGACTTTCCAGTTGGCGGTGTTGAGGTTGTTGGCCGCGTCGATCAGGACCTTGCTCTGCTCGGCCGCCTGAACCGGAAGGGCAATGGCGCAAAGCGCGAAGACTGCCAAAAGCGGACGCATGAATTCCCCCTCATATTCTTGTTTTGCGCATTTGCGCTTGTGCGGCCTTCGCTTGTCAACACCACACCCCAATCCTAAAGTCCGCGCCGGGACAGGGCGGGCACGATGAACAAGTCCATCAAATGGATGGCCTCAGGCTTTTTGGCAGCGGTGGCGATCACCGCGGCCACGCTTCTGCTGCAGGGCACCGACAACAAAAGCACCCGCCTGGCGCTGGAACTGACGGCGCGCTTTTCCTTTGTGCTGTTCTGGCTGGCTTATGCCGGCGGCGCCGTCGCGGCGCTGTTTCGCGTCGATGCGCTGGCCGGACGTGGCCGCGAATTCGGCCTGGCCTTCGCCGCCGCGCATCTGATGCATATCGGGCTGGTGATCTGGCTAGGATACCTGATGGGACGGGTGCCGCTGTCGGGCGGGCTTTTGCTGTTTTTCCTGGTGGGGCTGTTCTGTACCTATCTGCTGGCGCTGCTGTCCTTTGGCGGCGCGCAAGCGCTGGGGCCCCTGTGGCGGCCGCTGCGGTTCATGGGCATGAACTACATCCTGATCGCCTTTGCGCGCGATTTCATCCTGCCGGTCCTGTATCCCAAGCCCAGCCAATATAACGTGGCGCACTTTGTGGCCTATGCGCCTTTCGCGGCGGCCTCCATCTTGGCGCCGCTGTTGGTGTTCGCAGCAGGCATGCGCCAGGCCCAGTTGAAGGCTGCATAATGAAAATCAAAAGCGTCAAAGCCTTTCTAATCAAGAGCGACCTGACGGGCGGCGAGATCAAGACCACGCCGCGCCGGCCCGCCTGGACCTCGCATGCCGAAGTGGCCGGACCGATGTCGCGCTTTGCCCGCTTCAAGAAGCTGCGCACCAGCTGGCGACCGAACCTGCCGTCGGTCGGCGTCATTGTCACCGCCGAGGATGGCAGTTTTGGCTTCGGCGCCTCCCGCTACGGCAATCCTGTCGCGTCGCTGATCAACGAGCATCTGGGCCCGCTATTGGTGACCGAGAATTGCATGGCCACGGAAAATTTGTGGGACATGCTGGTGCGGGCGGCTTCGCCCTACGGCGCCTCGGGCCTGGCCAGTTACGCCATCAGCGCGATCGATTTCGCATTGTGGGATTTGAAGGGAAAAATCCTCAAACGACCGGTCTACGAACTTTTGGGCGGCCCGGCGCGCGAAAAGCAACCCTGTTACGTCACCGGCGGGGACACCGACTGGAACATGGAGCTTGGTTTTGCCGCCACCAAGCTGCCCTGTCCCTATGGCCCGGCCGATGGCCGTGAAGCGCTGGACGGCAATGAAGAACTGGTGGCGCGCACCCGCGAGCTGATCGGCCCCAAGAAAGAATTGATGCTGGATTGCTGGATGGCCTTCGACGCCGATTTCACGGTACGGCTGGCCGAACGGCTGCGGCCCTATGATCTCAAATGGATCGAAGACTGTTTGCTGCCCGAAGACATGGATGGCTGGACAAACCTGCGCCAGCGCCTGCCATGGCAGACTTTGGCGACCGGCGAGCACTGGTACACCGTGATGCCCTTCATGCAGGCGGCGGCGCGCCATAGCGTTGACATCTTCCAGCCCGATGTCGCCTGGGTGGGCGGCGTTACCGCCACGGTGAAGATTTGTCACCTGGCCGAAGCGGCCGGCATTCCGGTGATGCCGCATGCAGCCATGAACTCGCCCTTCGGCCAGCACATTGCCTATGCCATGCCCAATATACCCTGGGGCGAGTATTTCCTCGGAACGCCGCCCGGCGTGCCGCTGGAAGAAGTCACGCCGTTCCCCGGCATGGCGGTCCCAAAGGATGGTGTGCTGGTCCCCAGGGGTGACCCTGGCTTCGGGCTGACCATGTCGCTCGATGATCTGGAAAAAATGAAGACCGGATGATGAGCCCCGCGGCCGATCGCGCCTGTTCCAAGGCCATGCGGCACCTGCTGCCATGGCTGCTTCTGATGTATGTGCTGGCCTATCTGGACCGCGCCAATCTGGGTTTTGCCAAGAACGCCTTCCAGGCCTCTACCGGCATCAGCGAAGCCGCTTATGCGTTCGGCGTGGGCATTTTCTCAGTGGCATATGCGTCGCTGGAGATTCCCAGCAATGTCCTGCTGCAGCGTTTTGGCGCGCGAATATGGCTCAGCCGCATCATGATCACATGGGGCCTGGTGTCTGCGGCGATGATGTTCGTCACCAGCGCCACCGGCTTTTATGTAATGCGGGTATTGCTGGGCATCGCCGAGGCCGGCTTCTTTCCCGGTGCGGTCTATTTTTTGTCGCGCTGGTTTCCCGATGCCAGGCGCGCCCGCGTCATGGGCATCTTCTATTTCGGCGCGCCGCTGAGTTTTGTGTTCGGTGGACCGCTGTCGGGCATCCTGCTGGATGCCGACGGCATGGGCGGATTGCATGGCTGGCAGTGGATGTTTCTGGTGGAAGGCCTGCTGGCTTCGGCGGTCGGCCTGCTGGTTTACTTCAAGCTCCCCGACGGCCCCGCTACCGCCAACTGGCTGGAGCCTGAAGAGCGCGCCGCGCTGGGCGAGGTGATCGCGGCGGAAGACAGGCATCATGCTGCCCATGGCGTGTCGTCGCTGGTGCAAGGCTTGTTGAACTGGCGCGTAGTGTATCTGGGCGCAATCTATTTCCCTGTCAGATGTGCGTTTACGGCGCTGGGCTGTGCTTGCCGCCCTGGGTGGGACGCCTCCTGGGCCGCAATGTCGGGTTCATTGTCGGGCTGGTGACGGCGATGGCTTCTTATGTGCCGCGTTTTCGCCGAGCAGATCGGCCAGCGGCGCATTCAGCCAGCAGCGATGCTGGCGGCGGCGACGGTGTCCCTGTCGTCGCGCTGGCGCCGGTGCCGCTGGCGGCGCTGGCGGCCAGCGATATTGTCGCAGTTGCAGGCTTCATTGCCGTGCGGCCGCTGTTCTGGTCCCGCCTATCTGCGCAGCGCAGCGGCAGCGCCCGGCCTGGCGCTGGTCAATGTCGCGGGCGCGCTGAGCTTCTTCTCGCAGGCTACCGGTTATGGGCCGATACCGGTGCAGGCGCTGGTGCTGGCAACACCAGACCGACACCCTGCTGGGCGGCGATGATCGCGCTGGCCGCGCGCGTGTTGCAGCGCCGAAATTAAAAGCGGTTGCAGTCTGCCCGGTTGCGCTTGAGCTCGTGTCCATAAACTGCCGGTCAGCAGCGATAGAAAAGCTTGCATGTCCAGCATCAAGAACCAATTCTCACGCCGCGGCATGCTCGCCGCGTGGAGATGCGCTGTTGACCAGCGCGGGCGGCTTCCGCGCTGCTCGCCGGTGCCACGCCTGGCTGGGCGGTGGGCAAGGGTGGCGCGCATGTCGCCGGCATGCCGCAGGAAGGCCCCGACACCCCCAAGCTGACCATGTATGTCGGCTCCGACCCCACCGTGTCGGAACTGCGCAAGGTCAAGCAGATCGGCATCAACATCGTGGACATGCCCGACATGCCGCCGCCGCCCTGGACCGTGGACTGGTTCCGCAAGCGTCAGGACTTGCTGGCGTCGCAGGGCCTGAAGCTGGGCATCGTGATGGTGCCCTGGTTCAAGAACGGCGCCATGGAGCCGGAGTTCCTCAAGGTCGTGCACGGGTTGCCGGGCCGCGACGAGATGATCAACAAGCTGAAGGTCCATCGTCGCCACCGGCGAAATTGACCTGCCGGTGGTGGTGTGATTTCTTTCCCCATCGCGCCAACGAAGGCTACAAGGAAGTCTTCACCGGCCGCGATTCGAGCCTGCTGACGTTTGACTATGAGCGGATGCGCAACCTGCCTGCGATTCCGTCGGAAGGTGCGGTGTCTTACGAAAAAGTCTGGAAAACCTGACCCATTTCCTGAAAGAGCTGGTGCCGGTGGCCGAAAAGGCCGGCGTGCGGCTGTGCGTGCGCAACGATCCGCCGCCCCATATCAGCCGCGGCAACGGCCAGGTGCTGCACACCTTCAAGGACTGGAAGCGGTTGATCGAGACGGTGGGATTCGCCTTCCAATGGCCTGACCTTCGATTGCGGTGTCACGCGCGAACTGGGCGAGGATCCGGTGGAAGTGGCGCGCTATTTCGCCAGCCGCGTGACCGTCAGCCGAACACCCACGCCGACGCCATGACGTCAGGAAGTGACCAAGCCCAACGAGCAATATGTCGAAGTCTGGAACGACGAGGGCGATGACGACATGTTCGCGGTGATGAAAGGCGATCAGGAGCAAATTTTACTACGTTCATGCCCGAGCATCCCCGCAACATGGACAACGACAAGGACCAGAAGAACGGCTATACCGGCTGGGTCTACAATGTCGGCTATGCCGGCGATGATGCAGGCCGCGCTGCTGGATTGCAGCGCTCTGACGCCGTAATGGGCAGGCCGCCCGCCAAACGGGCGGTCAAGTAACGGGATGGTTATTTTTCGCGTTGACTCCGTGTCCGCTCCGGCCAAAGCTGGGGTTGAGGGCATTGAAGTCCGATCATGCGTGTTCGTGCGAAAATCCGGGTCATGGCGATGGCCGGGTTGGTGTCGCGCCGGGATATCCCAGCTGGCGTCAGCCCAGACCAATGGGATCGCTTCGCCCTTCAGCATGTTTCGCCCACCGGCGCGGTCACTATTCCCCAGGCCGAAGTCCCCAGCGTGGCCACCCTGGGCCCGGTGCAGCCGCACTGGGTGTTCGTCAATCGCGGCAATGGCCAGGACGGCACCCGCATCTTCGACGGCGACACCGGCAAGATGAAGGGCCTGGTCAACATGTATGGCCAGGACAGCTTCTCGTTCGATCCCCTGGGCAAGAACTTCTATGTCGCCCAGACCCTGTGGTCGAAAGTGGACCGCGGCACCCGCCAGGACATGCTGCTGGCCTATGACGTGACCACGTTGAAGCTGACGTCGGAAATCGCCATTCCCGGCCGCATGCTGATTGGCAACCGCACCCACAATCTGGTGATCACCGCCGACGGCAAGAAAGCACTGATCTACAACATGCAGCCGTCTTCCTCGGTCAATGTCGTGGACCTGGAAAAGCGCGCCTTCGAGTCCAAGATCGAACTGCCCGGCTGCGCCACCATGTTCACCAACACCATCAACGGTTTCTCGGCTTTGTGCTCCAATGGCACACTGGCCACGGTGGCGATGGATGGGGCCAAGCCCGTCATCACCCGCTCGGCCCCGTTCTTCAATGCCACCGAGGATCCGATCTTCGATACCTCGATCATCGATCCCAAGACCGGCAAGGCGACGTTGATCAGCTATTCCGGGCTTATTACGCCCGTGACCCTGGGCGCCACGCCCAAGATCGGCGCCTCCTGGTCGCTGCAGCAGGCGGCCTTCATGCGCAAAGGCACCTATACGCCCATGGATGTGAACTGGATGCCGGGCGGGCGCCAGCCCATCGCGGTGCATCATGCCACGGGCCGTATCTATGTCCTGATGCACATGGGGAATATTGGAGCGAATGAGCCGGCCTAAATCTGGGTGCTGGATGGCAACAGCCGCAAGCTGATCCGCCGTCACGCTCTGGGCGAAGAACTCGAGGCAAGCCGGTCAGCATCGCTGTCAGCCGGGATTCCGGATCGCAGGTCTATGTCAGCGACAACGGCGTGAAGCAGCAGGTTGGCACCGGACAGCAGCGGATAAGCCGGAAAGAAACACAAGATGGAAAGATTCCGGCGGCATTCTCTACACGGTGCAGCCTGATGGACGGACGACAGATGGTCGCGATAAAGATTAATGGGCGTGTGTGTGTTGAGCGCTGGATTCGTGTGCGGTGCGAAGGCACAGGCCTGGAAGCTGCTGCCCGGCGTGATCTCAATTACCGCCTGTTGCCGCGTTTCGCGGTACCGCTGGTGGCGACGCTATTTGCCTGTGGAACTGGTTATCGAGCTTTTGCTGCTGTCGCGCAAGTAATGCCGTGGGCGCAGGCGGCGGCGATTGCCTTGCCGGTTCTGTTCATGGCTCGCCATGGCGACCAATATCCCTTATGACCCGCGCCTTCATCGATTGCGGCTGCTGACCCGGTCTTTATTAAAGTGATCCCTGCGCTGGAGCCACGAGTGATGCGCAACAGCATTTACGCGCTGCTGTTGCTGCCGTATCCGCCACTGCGATGCCGATATCCGCACTGCTCAGCGGCGTGGCGGGCGGGCTCACCTTCTTCCTGCTTTATCTGGTGCTGAACACCATCGCGGCGCTGCCGCCGGTGGAACGGCGCCATCACCGTTTCGCCTGAAAAGGACTTCGCCATGCTGACCGTCCTGATCGTTTCGCAAATCATCTCTTGGATCGTGATCCTGGGGCTGGGGATCGCGCTCCTGGCGCTGGCGCGGCAGGTGGGCGTGCTGCATGTCCGCGTCGCGCCGGCTGGCGCGCTGCTCACCGGCAAGGGCCCGGTGGTGGGCGAGGCGGCCCCGGTGCTGGAGGAACTGACCATGGACGGCGCCCGGGTCGCCATCGGCAAGGCGCTGGCCAAGGGCCGCATGCAGCTTTTGCTGTTCGTGTCGCCCCATTGCCCCTTGTGCAAGGACCTGATTCCCATCGCCAAAATTTCGCCAAGCGCGAGAAGCTGGACATTGTATTTGTCGGCGATGACGACGTCGAAGAACAGCGCGCCATGATCGCGCGGCTGGAAATGCAGGGCCTGCCCTTCATCAATGGCTCGGTGGTGGGCCGCACCTTCCATGTCGACCGGCTGCCGCATGCCGTCTGATCGGCGATGACGGCACAGTCTGTCAGGCCAGCACGGTCAACAGCCGCGAACACCTGGAAAGCGGTCACCGCCCATGAAATGGGCGTGAATGCTCGGTGCTGGGATTCCTGCAACCGCATTCAGCCCATTCCGCCGAAGGTGACCTAATGAAGACAGATCCTGGAAGGTGGACTGGTCGGCGAAAGCTGGACGGCGCCTGGCCGACGCCCTCCCGGCGCGGATTGCTGTCGCGCGTGGGGCTGGCCAACGGCGGCCAGCGCCGAAGTGTTTCCGGTGCTGGTCAGCCGCGCCAATGCCCAGGGCAACCGGATCGCAGCGACCGCGCCCACTTCACCATGAATTCGCAGAGCAAGGACGACACCAAGTGCGATTACTGGCGCTGACCCAACGGCGTCGACGGCAATCTGTGTTCCTGCTGCGGCGGCCGCACCTGTCCGGCCAGCGCCACGGCTTCGACCACCAGTTGGGTCGGCACCTGCGTCAATCCTGACAACAAGACCTATCTGATCCGCTACCGCGATTACCGCGAACAAGCCGGGCTGCGGCCGGTGTCATTGCGACAACCAGGACCGCGACCCAGCTCTACGTGCCCCAGACCAACAACGACATCATCTGGTGCTTCGGCCTGGACAATATGCAGTACCATTGCTCCACAGCGAGCGCTGGTGGGCGCCGTCCAGTGATGCGTCTTGTTTTGGCCGCCGCGCTGATGTCGGCGACGCCAGCGTTTGCTGATGGCGCGGCGGTGTTCGATGCCAATTGCGCCTTCTGCCACCAGGGCGGCGGTGTCGGCGTGCCGGGCCAGTTTCCGCGCCTGGCGGGTCGGGCAGGGGCCATCGCTTCCAAGCCGCAAGGAAGGGCTTTCCTGCCAAAGGTCGTGCTGAACGGCATCAGTGGCCGCATCACGGTAGATGGCGAGCAGATCCTGGGTATCATGCCGGCGCTGGATACGCTGTCGGACGAGGATATCGCCGCCGTGCTGACCTACATCACGGGCCTGGATCACAAGCCTGTCAATTACACCGCCGCCGAGATCAAGGCGGCGCGGGCGCAACCGAAAATCGCGCCCACCGCGCTGGCGGCGCAGCATACCGCGCTCGCCGCCAAGAAGATCATTCCGTGAAGCTGCTGGTCGCCACGCTGCTGCTGATCGCATCCAGCGCCAGCGCCTGGGCGGTGTTGCCCGAACTCAAGGGCGTGCCGGACCTGACCACGGCGCAATCGGACTATGTCGAGCATTGCAGCGGCTGCCATGGCATGCAGGGCGATTCCGCCCCCGCCGACATTCCGGTGCTGCGTGACCGCGTCGGATACTTCATGTGCACCCAGGCGGGGCGCGATTACCTGATCCGCCTGCCCAATGTCGCCTATTCGGCCATCACCGATAACCAGGAACTGGCCGACATGATGAACTTCGTGGTGTTTGGGCTGGGCGGCGACCAGGCTGGCGCGCAGGGCGGCTACAACTCCATCGTGGCGCGCCTTGTCCGCGGCAATGCCTATGCCCGCATCTCCTACGACCTGACCGACAACATCCAGCTGTACGGCAGCGCGATCTATTCGGAAGTGGTGACCTGGGACAAGCCGACCCAGTCCTTCTTCAAGTCGGACAACCTGTCGATCGGTTGCGACAACCCCTTCTTGCCGACCTCGGTGGCCCAGGCGTGCTTGCAGAACAACGGCCAGAGCGCCGGCTACAACAGCCAGTTCACCAGCATCGTGCAGCCCGCTGGCGGCATCGCCGGCAGCAGCGGCAGCGTCTATGCTCCGTCCGCAACCGATATCGCCAACGGCGCCAATGGCGGCTTTGTCTCCAACGGCTTCTCGAACGGCTACACGGCCGGCAAGATGCAGTATGGCGCGCAGAATTCGGTGCTGCAGAACGTCGAAAACTACAACAACCGCACCACCCGCCGTTATGTGCTGGGTGCTGAAGGTTCGTTCAACCTGTTCGACACCGATTGGGCGTTCAAGAGCTACTACCAGCACGGTGAAGTGGACTTCCACAACACCCTCGAAAACATTCTGATCACTCCCTACTACAACGCCGCGATCGACGCGGTGCAGGTGACAACCAACAACCAGGCCGCCTTCCCGGGCGTTCCGGTTGGCAGCATCATCTGCCGCTCCGTCGCCGCCCGTTCGGTGGGTTGCGTGCCGCTGAACATCATCGGCACCACCGGCGCTTCGCCGGCCGCCCGCAGCTTCGTGCAGGGTCTGAATGCCGATGGCAGCTCGACCGGCGCCAACGGCCGCGACCCCTGGCAGATCGTGAATACCCGCCAGGAAGTGTTCGACGTCGGCGTGTCCGGCGCGCCCTTCTCGACCTGGGCCGGCAAGGTGGATATCGCCACCGGCTTCCAGTTCCGCGAGGAATCGCTGCGTGGCCGCACCGACTGCGCCTCGCGCGGCAATTGCGCCAACGAAGTGTTTGACGGCGTGCTGTATGGCCCGGCGGGCAATCCGCTGCTCAATGCCGGCAGCACCATCAACGGCCAGGCCTTCCCGCCGGCCGCACCGAACTGGTATGCCGGCAACTTCCAGCCCGCCCGCGGTTACTTCCACGAATGGGAAACCTTCGCGGAATTCAACGTGCCGCTGCTGAACGATGCGGACTGGGGCTCCATCAACGCCAACGTGGCGGGCCGTTACACCCACTACACCACCTCGGGCGATGTGGAGACCTGGAAGGTGTCCGTGTTGTGGGATACCCCGCTGGATGGCCTGCGCCTCCGCGCCCTGCAGTCGCGTGACGTGCGCGCTCCCAACCTGGCGGAACTGTTCGCCGGCGCCCGCGTCAACAACGGCTCGGTCACCGATCCGTTCACCTGCTGCTCGAACGGCCCTGGCGACACCGCCAACCGCACGATCAGCCCGCTGCCCAACCCCATCACCGCCAACCCGTTCCTGAAGCCGGAAAAGGGCCAGACGACGGAAGCGGGCCTGGTGTGGTCGCCGTCCTATATTCCGGGCCTGAACTTCTCGGCCACCTACTGGCGCATCGGCATCAAGGGCATCATCAGCCAGCTGGGCCAGGGTGACCAGATCAACCTGTGCTTCAACGGCAATGCCTTCCAGTGCTCGTTCATCCAGACCAATGGCGTTCCGTGGGCCGCCAATGGCGTGATCAACGTGGCCCTGACGCACTCCAGCCCGACCTTGCAGACCACTCCGCAGGTCAACCTGGCGCTGCAGACCATCGACGGCTTCGACTATGAAGCCAGCTATCGCTTCGCGATGGATGATGCGATCGACTGGGGCCTGGGCGGCGACATGACCTTCCGCCTGCTGGCCACCAACGTGATGAAGAACGTCACCAATGCGGGCTTCATCGGCGCTGTCACGACCGAGAATGCCGGCTCCAACGGCGGCAGTACCCCGCACTGGAAGGTGTTCTTCAACCAGGCCTATGACGCCGACAATTGGGGCATCTTCATCAACGAACGCTGGTTCAGCGAAGGCGTGATCAACCGCAACTGGTTCGCCTGCGCCGCGGCCTGCCCCGCGCCGATCGACAGCAACCATCCGACCGTCAGCAGCAACTACATGCCGGGTGAGCTGTACTTCGACATCGGCGGTCACTACGACCTGACCGAGCATTCGTCGCTGTACTTCAAGATCGACAACCTGACCAACCAGAATCCGGGCAACGCCAATCCGTTCACGCCCCTCAATCAGAGCTCGAACACCAACCCGAACTCTGTATGACGTGATCGGCCGGTACTACACGATCGGCTTCCGCTTCACGCACTAAGCGGATGGCAAAGACAGGTGGCGGCCACCCTGCCGGGTGGCCGCCATTTTCTTTTGGGCCCGTCATGATGCATCGGAGCGCAATTGAACGGGGCGGCAAGCTGGGACAGACTTGGCCCCGCAAAGGGGCATCCATGACATCGAAATTGCTGACGTTTTTGGCGGCACCGGTCCTGGCGGTCGCCTTGGCCGGGGGACCGGCCCTGGCTGCCGACACCTATCTGGCCAACCTGGGCCCCATGCCGCTGGACCAGGCCAATAATAAAGACAAGCTGGGCCGGGGTGAGGCTACCGCCACACTGGACGGCAAGACCCTGACCGTCACGGGCACGTTCGGCGGGTTGCCGTCGGCGGCCACCAAGGCGCACCTGATCACGGGGCTCGCCATCGGCGTGCCGGGCACCGAGAGCCTGGACCTGACCGTATCGCCGGCCGACAGCGGCACGCTTTCGGGTACCTTTAACGTCAGCGCCAAACTGGCCGCCGCCTTCCGCACCGGCAGGCTGTACGTTCAGATCGACAGCCAGAAGGCGCCCACCGGCAATCTGTGGGGCTGGCTGTTACCCAAGCATTTTGATGCCCCGCCCGGTGTGCCGCAGAACGGCCCCTGGTTCCTGCCGCAACTCGACACGCCCAGCCGCTAGGAAGACGCCCATGATACAAGGTGTGAAACTGGGTGCGGTGCTGGCGGCGGCTGCGGCCTGCGCGGTTGTCATCAGCACCCAAAGCGCGACGTCCCAGGCGCCTTCTCTGGCAACAGGGCCCTTTACTTTGGCCCAGGCCACCACAGGGCATGGCGCCTATCTGCAAAACTGCGCCAGTTGCCATAACAAGACCTTGGCCGGCGGCGGCGAAGCGCCACCCTTGGTCGGCTCGCCCTTCATGAGCAGCTGGGGCAAGCGGGGTGCCAATGAACTTTATGAAGTGATCAAGGCTTCGATGCCGATGGGCAATGGCGGCTCGCTGCCCGCAGAAACCTATCAGCAGATCGTGGCCTTTATCTTCCAGGCCAATGGTGCCGCGCCGGGCGCCGCCGCTTTCAACGGCACCGCCAAGACGCCGATCGCCAGCTTTGCCACCGGCAAGACGCCGGCCGGTTTGCTGGACGCAGCCACCGCCGCAGCCGCGCCGGCGCGCCGCGCCGCGCCGGTCATGCAGATGGGCCTGGTGGTCAGCGGCACGGTCAAGCACTACACCCCCGTCACCGACGCGATGCTGACGCATCCGGACGAAAAAGACTGGCTGATGCACCGGGGCAATTACCAGGCCTGGGATTTCAGCCGCCTTTCGCAGATCAATACGTCCAATGTCGGCAGCCTGCAGCTGCGCTGGGTCTATGCCATGGACGAGGGCGGGCGCCAGCAGTTCAACCCCCTGGTGCATGACGGCACCATGTTCCTCTCCAACAACAGCACCAACACCGTTCAGGCCGTGGATGCGGCGACCGGCGAGCTGATCTGGGAAAACCGCATCGGCCCGGTGGTCGACAACCTGCAGAACGCCACGCGCACCATGGCGCTGTACGGCAACCTGCTTTTCTATGGCGCCACCAGCGCCACGGTGCATGCGCTGGACGCGCGCACCGGCAAGGAAGTGTGGGCCACCAAGATTTCCAGCTACAAGGATGACAAGGTCGGCGGCATGACCGTCATCAAGGGCAAGTTGCTGGTCGGCCTGACCCGCTGTGACGATCTTTCGGTGCAGGATCACTGCTGGATCGCCGCCTATGATACGGCCAACGGCAAGCTGCTCTGGAAGACACTGACCATCGCCGACAAGGGCACGCCGGGCGGCGACACCTGGGGCGACCTCCCGGATGACAAGCGTGCCGGCGCCGATGCCTGGATCACCGGTTCCTATGATCCGGAGCTGAACCTGACTTATTGGGGCACCGGACAGGCCAAGCCCTCGCGCCAGGATGAGCGCGGCACCACCGGCGATGCGCTGTTTTCCAACACCACGCTGGCGCTCAATCCCGATACCGGCAAGCTGCAATGGTATTACCAGAACGCCCCGGGTGAGAGCCTGGACCTGGACGAAGTGTATGAGCGCGTGCTGATCGACCATGGTAGCCAGAAGGTCGTGCTGGAAGTGGGCAAGACCGGCATCCTGTGGAAGCTGGACCGCACTAATGGCAAGTTCCTGGACCTGGCGCAGACGGTTTTCCAGAATGTCTGGGTCAAGTTCGACAAGAAGACGGGCCGTCCCACATACCGCGACGACATCATCCATCAGAAGCCGGGTGTGGCGATCGCCTCCTGTCCCAGCCCGGAAGGCGGCCATGACTGGCCTGCCACCAGCTATTTCCAGCCGGAAGACATTTTCCTGATCCCGCTCAGCCAGACCTGTGCCATGTACGGCGCCGGCGGACAGCAATTCTATGAGATGCCCGGCAGCAACGGAAACCTGGGGCGCATTTCGGCCTATGAAGCGCGCACCCTCAAGCCGCTCTGGACATGGCAGCAGCGTGCGCCCTTCCTCACCAGCATCATCTCCACCGCCGGCGGCGTGGGCTTTGTCGGTGATTTCGACCGGGTGTTCAAAGCCTTTGACGTGCGTACCGGCAAGACTTTGTGGGATACGCGGCTGGGCACGGGCGTGCAGGGTTTCCCCATCACCTTCAGCGTGAATGGCGAACAGTTCGTGGCCGTCACCACCGGCACCCAGGGCGGCAGCCCGGTGCAGAAGCCCAGCACCATGCTGCAGGAAGTGCATCGCTCCCAGACCGGGCAGGCGGTGTATGTGTTCGCCCTGCCCAAGAAGCGCTGATGAATTTGCATTTCGAGCGGTCGGGAAAAGGCGCGCCGCTGCTGCTGATTCCCGGCGCGCTGGGCACCGGGCGCGGCGATTTCGAGCACCAGATCGCCTGGTTCGCCGCCCGCCGCTTCGACGTGATCGCGCCGGACCTGCGCGGCTATGGCCAGTCGCGCCCGCCGCGGCGTGAATATCCGCTGGATTTCTACCACCGAGATGCCGCCGACATGTTTGCCCTGATGACGGCGCTGGGCCATGAGCGCTTCTCCATCATCGGCTGGAGCGATGGCGGCAATATCGCCACCATCATGGCTGCCACCCGCCCGGATTGTGTGTCGAAACTGGTGGTGTTCGGCGGCCAGTCCTTCCTGACGGCCGGAGAAATCGCCGCCTTCAACGCCATCCGCAATATCTCCGCCTGGTCGCCGCGCGCCGCCCAGGCGATGCGCGCCATCTATGGCGATGAGCTGGACGATCTGTGGGATCGTTATGTGTCCGGGCAGGAGGCCTTGTTCAACGCCGGCGGTGACTTGTACCAGGACCTGCTGGCCAAGGTGATATGCCCCACCCTGGTGCTGCATGGCGCCAAGGACCCCCTGGTCCCGGCCCTGCATCCCGATGCCATCCACCGGGGCATTGCCGGTTCGCGGCTGCACATTTTTGCGGACGGCAAGCACAATATCCATCAACGTTATGCCGATGACTTCAATGCCATGACCTTTGCCTTCCTCACGGGTGCGGGTTGACGCTAATATCCGGCAACAAAGACAATAAGGGCCTTCCGTGACCGACCGTCTGCTGAACGTATTCCCCACCACCATCCTGCAGCGCCACCTCGACGGCATGGAGGAGGTCAATCGCCAGATCTCCGCCCTGGTGAGCAGGATCGCCGCCACCGAACCCAACGCCACCATGGGCACGACAACCGAAGGGGGCTTCCAGACCAAAGAGGATCTGTTCCAGCGCGATGACCCGGGCATCAATGCGTTGAAGCCGCATATCCTCAAGGCCGTGCAGGAATATTCCGGTCATGTCCTGCGTCAGGAATTGCTGCGTCCGCCCTCCAAGCTGGATTTCATCCTGTGGGGCTGGGCGGTTTCCTATCGCGCCGGCCACACACAGGGCCTGCACGTGCATCCGGGCGCCAATGTCAGCGGCGTTTATTATGTGAGCGCGCCACCTTCCACGCTGGAGCCGGGCGACTTCGGAAAAATCTCTTTCTACGATCCGAGGCCGCGCGCCACCATGATCCAGCTGCCCAACCAGGTGAATCGTCATCGCGTGGCGCCCACACCGGGCGACATGTACCTGTTTCCCTCCTGGCTGGAGCATTCGGTGTCCGCCTTCCAGGGCGAGGGTGAACGGCTTTGCATCGCCTTTAACGCCAAGCTGATAGTGGAATAATATTCAATATTATCAACGGCTTGTATGAATGGGCAACGCGGACAAGATTGAAAAGCTGCGCAGCCTTGCCGCTGAACGCCATGGCGCCGGTGCATTGGTGGAAGCGGAAAAACTATATCGCCGCATTCTGGAATTGCACCGCACCGACTTTGGCGCGCGTTACGGCATCGGCATCGTTCACCTGCAACAGGGCCGGGCCGCCGAAGCTTTGGCGGTGCTGGACCTGCTGACCATCGACAATCCGGACAATGCCGATCTGATCACCCAGCGTGGGCAGGCCCTGGTGGACCTTGGCCGGCATCAAGAGGCGATGGCCGCGTTCGACCGCGCGCTGGCGATCCGGCCCGGCAATGCGCTCAGCCTTCTGTACCGCGGCAACCTGCTGCTGGAATCCGGCGCGCCCGATGCTGCGTTGACCGCTTACGAACAGCTGCTGCAGGTCGCACCGGGCTATGACGAAGCCTGGTTTCGCCATGGCGCGGCCTTGTGGCATCTGGAACGGTTCGAGGGGGCCTTGGCAAGTTATCAGCGCGCCCTGGCGATCAACCCCGGCCGCTTCGGCGCCGCCTTCAACAGCGGCACGGTGTTGCTCAAGCTGGATCGTTATGACGAAGCGCTTGCCGCCTTTGAAGCGGCGCGGGCCATCGCGCCCGCCCATCCCCATGTGTTGGGCGGCATCGCAGGCGCGGTGCTGGGCGGCGCCGACCTGGCACGCTGGGAGGAATGCCGCGCGCAAGTGACAGCGGCGGTTGGGGCGGGCAGCGCGGTGATTCCGCCGCTGACATTCCTGCCTTTCTGCGATGACGGCGCGCTGCGGCGGGCTTGCAGCGAAGCCTTTGTCGGCGACCGGATCGGCGCGATCCCTTCGCCGCTGTGGAACGGCGAGCGTTATGGCCATGACCGCATCCGCGTCGCCTATCTGTCTTCGGATTTCCACCAGCATGCCACGGCCGAACTGATCGCCGGACTGATCGAGCGGCATGACCGCAGCCGGTTCGAGATCGCAGCCTTTTCTTTCGGGCGGGACGATGGGAGTGACATGCGGGCCCGTCTGATCAAGGCATTCGACCGCTTCGAGGACGTGCGGGGTCTTACCGACATCCAGGCCGCGCGCCTGTTGCGCGAAGGCGAATTCGACATCGCCGTTGACCTCAAAGGCCATACCGAAGGGGCGCGGGCCGGCATCCTGGCGCACCGGCCCTGTCCGGTGCAGGTCAGCTATCTGGGATATCCGGGGACCATCGGCGCGCCCTGGCTGGATTTCATTCTGGCCGACGCCACCGTACTGCCCCTCAGCGAGCAGGCTTTCTATAGCGAAAAGATCATTCACCTGCCGCATTGCTATCAGGTCAATGATTCAAGCCGCGTCATTGCCGATGAGGCGCCATCGCGCGCGCAAGCCGGACTGCCGCCGGACAGATTTGTCTTCTGCTGTTTCAACGCGGCCTGGAAGATCACGCCGCAAATATTCGACGTCTGGATGCGCCTGCTGGCGGCGGTACCCGGCAGCGTGCTGTGGCTGCTGGACGATAATGAGTCCGCGCGCGGCCATCTGCGCGTCGCGGCCGCCGCACGCGGCATCGATCCGGCGCGGATGGTGTTCGCGCCCCGCGTGCAGCAGGCGGCGCATCTGGCGCGGCACCGGCTGGCGGACCTGTTCCTGGATACGCTGCCCTACAATGCCCACACCACCGCCAGCGACGCGCTGTGGAGCGGGCTGCCGCTTGTGACCTGCAAAGGCAAATCCTTTGACGGGCGGGTGGCGGCCAGCCTGCTCATCGCCATCGGCTTGCCGGAGCTGATCACCACCAGCCTGCGGGATTACGAAGCGCTGGCCTTGTCACTGGCGCGTGATCCGGCGCGCCTGGCCGGCATAAGGGGCCGACTTGCGGCGAACCGGCTGTCCAGTCCGCTGTTTGACACTGCCGCTTTTTGCGCCGCCATCGAGGCCGCCTACCAAGCCATGCTTTTGCCGTAACTTGCTCTTATCGCTCGATTTTGTTTCAATTGCGCAAGGCGGCAAAGACCGCCGGGGCGTGCAAAGGGAAGAGCGTATGCGTCGTTGGTTGTGGCTTTTGGTGCCGGTCTGCATGGGCCTTGCCGTGCCCGCCCAGGCGCGTCCGCGTGATGAAGCCCTGTCAGGCGCTTTCCGCTGCGCGGTGATCGCCGATTCCCATCAATGGCGGGATTGTTATTACGGCGCCGCCCAGCCGGTGCGCGCCGCCCTCAGCATGCCGCCGGCGTTGCCGGCCCAGCTCAAGCTGGCCTCGGCGCCGCCCGCGGGCGGTGCGCCCCGTGATGAAGCAGCGCGCGACGATGTGATGACCGGCGCCGCCAGCTGCAATCGCGTGGCCGGCGACCGGCCGTGGCTGGATTGCTATTATGCCGCCGCCGCGCCGATGCGCGGCGCACTTGGCCTCCCAGGTGGCAAGCAGCTGGCGTCGCGTCCGGCCCCGCCCATGGATTATGTGCCGTCGCCGCGCGCGGCCACGCCGGCGCCCGTGCCTGTACCCTCCGGTCCCCCGCCGATGCCGCGCCGCCGTGACGGCCTGATGAGCGGCATGTTCCAGGATCTCAAGCCCATCGTGAAAAGCGTGCCGATGCAGTCCTTCAAGCTGGATCGCAAAGGCGCCTTTACCGTCGTCCTGGCCGATGGCCAGGTGTGGGAACAGAATGACGAGGATGAAGCCCATCATCCCGCCCATTTCGGTTCGGTCGGTCCCAACACGCGGGTGACCATTTCGCCCGATGCGATGAAGACCTACACCATGGTGGTGGATGGCCAGTCGCGCATGTATAAAGTGCACCGCGTCAAGTAGCGGTCAAACCTTGGCGCGCTTGTCGAATTTGGCCAGCCGCGCCATCAGGTAATCCACTTCGCCGCGGGTTTCGGCCGAGAAAGCCGGCGCGGGCTTGCGCATCGCCGCGGTGGAAAGAATGCCGCGCTTCTGCAGCACATATTTGCGCACCGCCAGGCCGACACCCGGCTGGTGGTCATAACGCAGCAGCGGCAGATGCGCATCAAACAAGTCGTGCGCCTGGTCGCGCTTGCCCGCCTTGTTCAGGGCGATCATCTCCACCAGCATGTCGGGGAAGGCATAGCCGGTATTGGCGCCGTCAACGCCGCGGTCCAGCTCGAAATCGAAGAACAACCCATTGTTGCCGATCAGGATGGAGATCTTGCGCATGGAGCCATCCTTCTCCCAGCCGCGCAGGGTGGTGATCTTGTCCAGCCCCGGCCAGTCCTCATGCTTGAGGATCACCAGGGAGGGGTTTTCGGTCACCACCTTCTTCACCACGCCATTGGACATGGTGACACCGGTGGAATGGGGATAATCCTGCAGCACCCAGGGCACATCGCTGCCGATGGCTTCCACGGCATTGCGGAAATAGCCGGTGATCTGGTCGTCGGTCTTGAGGCCCGCGCCCGGCGCGATCATCACCGCGGCCGCGCCCATGTCCATCACCTTGCGCGACAGGGACCGCATGGCGGCGAAACCCGGGGCCGACACGCCCACGATGATGGGCTTGCCATTGGCGCGCTTGATGACGCGGGCGGCGATCGCCAGCGCCTCGTCCGCGTCCATCTTGGACGCCTCTCCCAGCACGCCCAGGATTGTGAAGCCGTTGCAGCCGGCCTCGAAATAGAAGTCCGTCATGCGGTCGACCGAGGTCCAGTCGATGGCGCCATCCTCCAGGAAAGGCGTGGGGGCAATGGAATAGACGCCGCTGGCGCTGGTATCGAGTTTCATGGCTGGGCGCTTTCCTGTTTTTCGGCCTGATTTTGGGCCCTGAAATACCAACAATACCGGGCCCGCGCCAAGGGCGGGCATTGACGCCCCCGGTCCCCGGCCTAGACTTTCGCCGGGGAAAACGGGGAAATGACCATGCACATTCCATCGCGCCTGGTGGCGGGCCTGATGCTGTCATCGGCGATCGCGCTCAGTGGCTCGGCTATCGGGCAGGGGACCCAGGCCGATGTGCTGATCACCGGCGGCACTATATATGACGGCTCGCCCGCCAAGCCCTTTACAGGCGATGTCGTTATCAGCGGCGACAAGATCGTATATGTCGGGCCCAGGGCGCCGATGGGCGCCCGCCGCACCATCAATGCCAAAGGCATGATCGTCTCGCCCGGGCTGATCGATGCCCACACCCATGCCGATCGCTTTGTCGATTCCCCCGACAAGGCCCAGCGCGCCAACCCCGCCTGGACCATGCAGGGTGTGTCCACCGTCTTCATCGGCGTCGACGGCAATGGCTCTCCGGACCTGAAGGCCAAATTCGCCAGGTACAGCGCCGGCGGCATTGGCACCAATGTCGTGTCCTATGTCGGCTTCGGCAATGTCAGGAAGCAGGTGATCGGGGACGCAGCCCGCGCACCCACCCCGGAAGAGCTGTCCAAGGAACAGGCGCTGGTGGTCAAGGGCATGTGCGAAGGCGCCATCGGCCTGTCCGGCGGGCTGTTCTATGCGCCGCAGAATTTCGCCAAGACAGATGAGGTCATTGCCCTGGCGAAGGAAGCAGGCATGCGCGGCGGCATCTACGACACCCACCAGCGCGATGAATCGACCTATTCCATCGGCCTGATCGCTTCCACCAAAGAAGTGCTGCAGATCGGCCGGGACGGCGGCATCCCGGTGCATTTCTCGCACATCAAGGCGCTGGGCCATGACGTTTGGGGCAAGTCCGGTGAGGTCATCAAATTGATCGAACAGGCGCGCGCCTCCGGCCAGAATGTCACCGCCAACAATTATCCCTGGCGGGCGTCCAACACCGGACTGGACGCGGCGCTGGTGCCGCGCTGGGCGTCCGATGGCGGCGCGCCCGCCATGCTCAAGCGCTTTGATGATCCGGCGCTGATGCCCAAGATCAAGGCCGAGATGGCCCAGAATCTGGACCGCCGCGGCGGCGCCAAGGCGATCCTGCTCTCGGCGGCCATCTCCGATGTTGACAAGGTGGCGCCCGCGCCGCCGCGGTCATTTACCGGCAAGTATCTCGATGCGATCGCCAAGGAATGGAAGATGGACCCGGTGGACGCCGCCATCCGCATCCTGCGCGAAACCAAGGGTCACGCCTCGATCATCTCGTTCAACATCAACGAAGCCGACCTGGAAAATTTCATGAAGCAGCCCTGGGTGGTGACCAGCTCGGACGGCAGCGCCGGGCATCCGCGCGAATACGCCACCTTCCAGACCAAGTTCGCCACCTATGTGAAGAAGAAGCACGTCATCGACACCGCCTTCTTCATCCGCAATTCCAGCGGGCTGACCGCCGATATCTTCAAGCTGGACCGGCGCGGCTATCTGAAGAACGGCTATTTCGCCGACGTGCTGGTGTTCGATCCGAACAAGTATGTGCCCAAGGCCGACTACCTGCACCCCGCGGTGCTGTCCGAAGGCGTGCAGGAGCTGTTCGTCAATGGCGTGGCGGCGGTGGACAATGGCAAGCCCACGGGCGCGACAGCGGGGCGGCCCTTGCCGCACACGCCGACGGCGGGCACCTGCAAGTAATTACTTGATGGTTGTGGTCAGGGTGGCCACACCCGCCACTTCGCATTTGAGCACGTCACCGGCCACCACCGGACCCACACCAGCCGGGGTGCCGGTATAGATCAGGTCACCCGGCGCCAGCGCCATGGATTGCGAAATGAACGCGATCACATCTGCGACCGGCCAGATCAGCTCGTTCAGGTTGCCGTCCTGCTTTACCGCACCGTTCACCGTCAGGTGAATGCGCCCCTCTGCGGGATGGCCGATTTTTGCCGCCGGATGAATGGCGCTGCAGGGCGCGGAATGGTCGAAGCCCTTGCCCCAGTCCCAGGGGCGTTTCTTGTCCTTGGCTTCCTGCTGCAAATCGCGGCGGGTGAAATCGATACCCACGCCATAACCGAACACATGGTCCAAAGCTTTCTCGCGCGCAATGTTGCTGCCGCCCTTGGCGATGGCCACCACCAGTTCGACCTCATGCTGGAAGTCCCTGGTCTGGGGCGGGTAGGGGATGGTGGCGCCGTCATCTACCACCGCGTCCGCCGGCTTGCAGAAGAAGAAGGGCAGTTCGCGGGTGGGATCGGCGCCCATTTCGCGGGCATGGTCGGCATAGTTGCGCCCGACGCAGAAAATCCGGCGCACCGCGAAGCGGCGGCTTTCGCCCGCCACGGCGACGGAGGCCTGGGGCGGTGGCGGCAGGATGTAGGCATCGCTCATTGGTAATTCTCTCTGTTGCGCCGCAGCATTGGATATGAGGCCTTAAACTACACAAAACTTGCCGTTTCCGCCCCACCAACTTAGGTTCGCGGCAACGAAAAACACTTCGCACCTGAGGGGAAAGTTATGGATAGACGCAAATTTTTCGGCGCCGCGATGGCCAGCAGCGCCGCTGCCGCCATGGTCACGGCCAAGGACGCGCACGCGCAGGACGCGGTGGCCCGCGCCGCTCGCGGCATGCCCTCGCCCAAGATCAAGGACGTGTCGGTGATCGAATGCGCTCCCCAGGGCGTGCGCCTGACCGTGGTCAAGGTCACCACCGACCAGCCGGGCCTGTACGGCTATGGCTGCGCCACCTACACCCAGCGCGCCGACCTGGTGAAGCCGGCGGTGGAGAAATACGTGCGCCCGCTGCTGATCGGCAAGCCGGCCGACCGGATCGAGGACACCTGGCAGTTGCTCTACAACTCGTCCTATTGGCGCAACGCTGCCGACCTCAACAACGCCATGTCGGGCGTGGACCAGGCGCTGTGGGACATCAAGGGCCGCCAGGCCGGCCTGCCGGTCTATCAGCTGCTCGGCGGCAAGGCGCGCGAAGCCATCGATACCTATGGCCATGCTTCAGGCAGCGAGATTTCCGAGTGCATCGACAGCGCCAAGAAGTATATCGCCCAGGGCTTCCGCCATGTCCGCATCCAGGTCGGCGTGCCCGGCATGGCGGGCTATGGCAGCCGCGCCGGCGGAACCCGCATCCCGGCGCTACACAATGCCCCGGTGTTCGAACGTGAAGGCGCCAAACGCCGTGCCCTGCAGCTGTTCGAAGCCGCCCGCAAGGAACTGGGCCCGGAAATTGAGCTGCTGCACGACGCCCATGAACGCTACACCCCCAGCGAGGCGGTGCAGCTGGCCAAGGACCTGGAACAGTATCGTCTGTTCTTCCTGGAAGACCCGCTGTCGCCCGAAGACATCATGTGGTTCCCCAACATTCGCGCCCAGACCTCCACGCCGCTGGCCATGGGCGAATTGTTCAACTCACCCCATGAATGGACGCCGCTGATCAAGGACCGCCTGATCGATTACATGCGGATGCACATCTCGCAGATGGGCGGCCTGACGCCTGCCCGCAAGGTCGCTGCGTTCGGCGAGATCTTCAATGTCCGCACCGCCTTCCACGGCCCTGGCGACGTTTCGCCCATCGGCCACATGGCGATGACGCACCTGAACCTCAGCATCACCAACTTCGGCATCCAGGAATATTCGGAAATGAACGACGCGACCAAGGAGATTTTCCATGGCGTGCCGGAAATGAAGAATGGCTATCTCTGGGCCAACGACAAGCCGGGCTGGGGCATGGAGATCGATGAAGCGGCGGCGGCCAAGCATCCCTTCCGCCGCGAGGATCCGCTGAATGGCGGCTGGGGCGAAGTGCGCCTGCCCGACGGCCAGATCGTCAAGCAGTAATACAAGCCTGAAAAACAAAGGCCCCGCATCGCAAGATGCGGGGCCTTTTTTCTTGCCGTTTCGGCCGCTTTACATGCCTCTGACCTGGCGCAGCGCGATCTGCAGCATCGCGCGGCAGTGACCCACGTCATAGGCCCAGCCGGAGTTGGTGGTCTGGGCTTCCCTGGGAAGCAGCTTGTCGGTGTCCAGGCCGCGGGGATGCTCGGGGAAGATGGTGTGCTTGTAGTTGTTCTTCACCAGCAGCTTCATGACTTCGAACATGTCGTTGTCGCCATCGTCCGGGAAGACTTCGGTATAGTCTTCGCGGGGCTTGCGCATGACGACATTGCGGAAATGCACCTGGCCGATGCGATTGCGCGAGGCCAGCCAGTTGCCCACCACGATGGGGTCTTCGCCCAGCTCGCGGGTGACGCCGCAGTCCCAGGTCATGGTGTTGGACGGCGAGTTCACCGTTTCCACCAGGCGCTTCCAGTCGTTGAAGCTGTTCAGCACCTGGGCCGAACCGCGGCTCATGGGCGGCGGCGGGTCGTTGGGATGCACCGACATGATGACGTTGTTCTTTTCGGCCACCGGGATCACTTCCTTCAGGAAGTATTCCATGTGCTTCCAGGTGTCTTCGTAATTTTGGACCGCGCCGTCCGCCGGCAGCGGCGGCAGGTCCTTCATGCGATCAAACTTGAACTCGGAATAACCGGCGCCGCCGCGGCCCGGCACCTGCTGGTAACCATCGACCGCGCGGTGGTTGTAGAAATTCCACTCCAGCACCGGGATGCCAAGCTTGCCCATGTTGACGATGGTCTGCTTGATCTTGGCGATTTCCTCGTCGCGGCCCGGCAGGCCGCGCACGATCTTGTTCATCTCCGGATCCATGCCGCCCTTGTAGGACCAGCGGATCATCATGATGCCGATATGCATGTCGAGCTTCTTGAGGTTGTCCACCCGCGGCTGCAGGTAGTCCATCCCCCAGGGCTGTTCCGGCACTGCCTGTGCGTCGATCCAGTTGATGCCCAGCTGCTTGATGCGGCGGGCTTCCGCCTCGCTCAGCATGTCGTCCATGTAGATGGTGAGCTTGGGGGTATCGGGACCTTCCTGCGGCTGGCCGATGCGCTTGTTGGGCACCGGCTTGTAAGGCGCGTCCGGTCCCTGCGGCGTAAACGCCAGCGCGGGCGCATAAGCGGCGGTGGCCGCCGCGGCGCCAGCCAGGAACGATCGGCGCAGCATGCCATCGCGCGAAAATTTCTTGTCGTCGGTCATACATTTTCCCCTGTGATCACGACGCTTTCTCGCGCCTGATTGTTGTCGGCCAAAGGTATCAATTTGGCCGGTGACGGCAAGTCACCACGGTATCTCTTTGGCGTATTTGTGGATGACGTCGGTGAAGACAGGCATGGCCTTGTCATGGGCATCTTTCGAGGTCGCCACCAGGGTGAAGGCGAGCAGGATGTCGCCTTCCTCGGCATAGCCCACTGTCTTCCAGGCGCCGCCGGTTGCAGGTGCGAAGGTGACGACCTGAAAGGGCAGTTTGTCGCGGTCGTAGATGTCTGCCTGCTTTTGCGCCGTGGCGCCGGCATTGGCATCCCGGTCCGTGGAAACGAACTCCGCCAGGGTACGGCCGTTGCGGGGAAAGCCGCGAGCCTCGATCTTCACCGACGCGGTGGCGGGGTCTGCCCCATCGGGAATGATGACATTGGCCGCGAGCTTCATGCTGGCCTCCTGGTCCTGGTGCCATTCGTCGATGGTTTCCAGCTTGGGCCAGGACTTCATGCCGCCATCCGGGGTGGGGAATTGCAGCATTTCGGACCGGGCCGGCGAAATGGCCAGAAGGCCCGCACCCACAAGGGTCAAAAAGCGCATGTTCGGCGTCCCATCAGAATGCGCCAGTGTCGTCCAGCCCCGGAAACGGAGCAAGGGCGGGAACCTTTGTGTTGCAGTGCCGAAGGGGAATTGTTGGCTGGTAGGCCCCGCGGCCAGCTATAAGAACGCCCTGTCCGGTTTATGGAGCGTGCCCCGTGAAAATGTCCTTCCGCTGGTTCGGCGACAGCGATCCGGTTTCCCTGGCTTACATCCGCCAGATCCCCGGCATGCATGGCATCGTCTCGGCCATCTATGACGTGCCGGTGGGCGAAGTGTGGCCCATGGACAAAATCCTGGCACTGAAGGCCAAGGTCGAGGCGCATGGCTTTGCGCTGGACGTGATCGAATCCGTGCCGGTGCATGAAGACATCAAGCTCGGCAAGCCGACCCGCGACACGTTGATCGCCAATTACCAGCAGACTATCCGCAACCTGGGCAAGGCCGGCATAAAAGTCATCTGCTACAATTTCATGCCGGTGTTCGACTGGACCCGCACCAGCCTGGAAAAGCAATTGCCGGACGGTTCCACCACCCTGACTTTCAGCGCCGCCGAAGCGGACGCGATCGATGTCAGCAAGGGCATTTCGCTGCCGGGCTGGGACCAGAGCTACAAGACCGAAGAGCTGAAAAGCCTGCTGGCTGAATATGCCGCCGTCGGCGAAGAGAAGATGTGGGAACATCTGTCCTATTTTCTCAAGGCCATCGTGCCGGTGGCCGAGGAAGCCGGGATCAAGATGGCCTGCCATCCCGACGATCCGCCGCGCCCCATTTTCGGATTGCCGCGCATCGTCAAGAACCGCGACGACCTGGCCCGGCTGCTGGCCATCGTGGACAGCCCGGCCAACGGTTTGACACTGTGTTCGGGTTCACTGGGGGCAGGCCCCAAGAACAATGTCGAAGCGTTGGTGCGCGAATTCGGCGGCATGGGCCGCATCCACTTTGCCCACTTGCGCAACGTCAAGGTCAATGACGCGGGCGATTTCGAGGAGACCGCGCACAAGTCCGATTGTGGCTCGCTGGACATGGCCGCCATCGTCAAGGCGTATCGTGATGTCGGCTTTGAAGGCTATGTGCGTCCCGACCATGGCCGCATGATCTGGGGCGAAACCGGCAAGCCCGGTTATGGCCTGTATGACCGGGCGCTGGGCGCCGTCTATCTGAACGGGCTTTGGGAAGCGGTCTCCAAGTTCGCCTGACAAAATAAGAAGACGGGGGGACCATGCCGAAGATTCGCTGGCTGATGATCGGCCTTTGCTTTCTGGCCAATGCCATAAGCTATATCGACCGCGCCAACCTGGCCATTGCCGCGCCCTACATCCGCGCCGAGCTGGGCATCAATGCCGCCGAGATGGGCCTGGTGCTTAGCGCCTTCTTCTGGACCTATGCCCTGATGCAGTTGCCGGCCGGATGGTTCATCGACCGGCTGGGCGTGCGCATCTCCCTTGCCTTTGCCGTTGCCTGGTGGTCGCTCTTCACCATGGCCACGGGCGCGGCGCGCGGCATTACGCAATTCATCGGTGCGCGCCTGATGCTGGGCGTGGGCGAAGCCTTTTCGCTGCCGTCTTTCACCCGCGTCGCATTCAACTGGTTTCCGCGCAACGAACGCGGCACGGCGTGCGGCATCTTCAACAGCGGTTCGACCACCGGCTCGGCGCTGTCCCTGCCGGCGGTGACCGCCCTGATCTACTGGGTGGGCTGGCGCGGCGCCTTTGTCGTCACCGGTGTGATCGGCATCGTCTGGGTGCTGGCCTGGTGGGTCCTGTACCGCGATCCGGAAAAATACCGCGCCATCGCGCCGGCGCAGGTGGATGCGCTGCTGGCCGAACGGGGCGCGCCCGAGCTGGTGGCCGCCGCGGCGAAAATCTCCTGGCTGGACCTGTTTCGCTACCGTTCGGTGTGGGGGCTCATGATCGGGCTTTTCTGCCTGAACTTCGCGATCTATTTCTTCATCACCTGGTTTCCGTCCTATCTGCTGCAGGCTCGCGGCTTTTCGCTCACCTCTTTGGGGACCCTGGGCATGGTGCCGGCGCTGATGGCGATCTTGGGAAACTGGCTGGGCGGCTACGCCTCCGACAAGCTTCTGCGCATGGGCTGGAGCCCGACCAGGGCGCGCAAGACCTGCCTGGTGGGCGGCATGATAACGGCCTCATCCATCGGCGTGTCGGCATTCGTGGACAGCACCATGATGTGCCTGGCGCTGTTCAGCCTGGCCTATGCCGCGCTGTCCTTCACCGGCGCCAATGTCTGGACCGTGGCCAGCGAAATCGCGCCGACCAAGGGCCATGTGGCCTCCATCGGCGGCATCCAGAACTTCGCGGGCAACCTGGCGGGCATCCTGATCACCACCTTTACCGGCGTGATGCTGGTGATCACCAAGGGCTCGTTCCTGATCCCCCTGGCGGTGGCAGGCGCGCTGTGCGTGGTGGGGGCGCTGTCCTACCTGTTCGTGGTTGGCAAGGTCGAGCCGCTGCCGTTATTGCCTAAGCGGTAAATTCCTTCATCCAGGAGAGGCCTTCCACCGTGGTGGTGGCGGGCTTGTATTCGCAGCCGATCCAGCCTTGATAGCCCAGCGCGTCGATCGCGCGCAGGACCGTGGCATCGTCCAGCTCGCCGGTTGTGGGTTCGGCGCGCGCCGGCACCGAGGCGATCTGCATGTGATCGATCATCGGCATCAGATGCTCCAGCCCCTTGATCACATCGCCGTGCAGGATCTGGCGGTGATAAATGTCGAACTGGAAGCGCAGGTTGGGCAGCTTCAGTTCGGTGATGATCTGTTCGGCCAGATGAAAATCGTTCATCAGATAGCCGGGGATGTCGCGATTGTTGATCGGTTCCAGCAGCACCGTCAGGTCGTGCAGCTTCTCGCAGGTGTATTTGATCGAGTCCTTGTAAGTGGCCAGTGCTTCGGGGCCCGAGGCGATGCTGGCCATCAAATGCACCCGCGTCGCCCCGGCGCTGTCGGCATAGATGCGGGCCTGGTCGACCGCCTTGCGGAAATCTTCTTTTCGATCGGGCAGGGCGGACAAGCCGCGTTCGCCGCCCGCCACATCGCCGGGCGCCACGTTCAGCAGCACCGCCGTCAGCTTGTGCCGGGACAGCCGCGCGGCGATGTCGTCGGCGCTGTAGTCATAGGGAAACAGATATTCCACCGCCGTGAAACCGGCATCGGCGGCGGCGGCGAAGCGGTCCAGGAACGCATGTTCCTGGAACAGCCATGTCAGGTTGGCGCAGAAATTCGGCATCGCCCCGTCATAGCCGATGCCGCTCAGAAAGTCTTGCGCAGTTGCAGGTACAGCCGCGGGCGGGTGCGCAGGACAACGTCCTGGATCGAGGCCAGGGCATTAAGATTGCGGGGCCCCGCATAGTTGATCTGCCCGATTCCGAAGCGATAGGGCACGATATTGTCGATCTCCGCCTGCAGGCTCAGGTCCGGCCGGGGATGCCAGGTCCAGGAGAAATAATCGTAAGGGTTGTGAATCGCGATCAGGCTGATCTGCGAAATGCGCCAGTTGCTGTTGCTCATGGACGCGCCCATGCCGAACGCCCAGGTGGAATTCCACTCTTCCAGATCCTGATCGATCTCGATGAACAGGCGGCGGTCGCGCTGGCCGGAAATGCGGCGGATCAATCCGGTCACCGGATCGGCCAGGCTGCTGTTTTCCCAATAAATGGTGGGCTTGAGCAGGCCATTTTTCAGGCCAAAATAGTCCAGCGGCACTTGCCCGCCGATGGTGAATCGCTCGCTGATGGCATGGGGCACATTGCCCGGTGCATCCAGTCCGCCGCCCACGGGTATATAATCCTGCAGGTCGGTGATGTCCTCGTGCAGGTATGTCAGCACCAGCGCCCCCTTGTCCCAGAAATGACGCTCTGCGCTTGCCTCGATCTGCCAGCGCTGGTCGGGACGCAGGTCGGCATTGCCGGCCGCGACGCCAAAGCTGGAGAAGCTGGAACTGGCGACGAAATTGTTGAAGTTGAGCTGCCCCAGCTTTTTCTCGAGCCGCAGGCGCAGTTGGGTGTCCTCGTCCGGGGCCCAGGACAGCAGGGCCCGGGGCTTGACGTAAAAGAAGTCGCGCGTCTTCACGGTGTCGCCGGTTTCGCCGATCCGGGAATATTCAAAGCGTATCCCTGCTTCCAGAGACCAGTGCGGTGCGAAGGCCCAAGTGGCCTGGCCAAAGCCTTCCGCACGTTTCTCGTTCACCGAGACATTGGCGTTGGGAATTTTGACCGCGGTGCCATTGGACAGGAAGCTGGAGCGCCCATCGAGATAATTATAGGCGCCTTCGCCGCCCACTTGCAGGTTCAGTTCGGGGGTCGCGGCATAGCGCAAGGTCAAGCGGCCGATGCTCTCACCGGTGGAGGCGTCGTTGCGGAAGATCGAATTGCCGGTGCCCAGGGTGAGGTTCTGCGCCCCGGTATTGCTGTCCGCTTCCTTGCCCAGCCGCTGCAGCACCAGGGTTTCCAGGTTGAAGTCCCCCATCACCTTTTGCCAGTGGCTGCCGAATTCGGCGTTGCGCTTGCGAATCGTGGTGTCGAAACGCGAGCCGCCATAGCCCGAATAGGCGATCCCATTGGAGATATCGTTGGCGGTCAGGGTCATGTTGTTGTTCCATTCCCCGCCCAGAAACGGCGCGATCAACCCGGCATGGGCATTCCAGCCCAGCTGCATGATGCCGTAGCTGCGGGCGGTATCGATCTGCGGTGTGCCGGGCACGCCCGCCACATAAGGGGTGAGGATCCGCCGGCCATAGCCTGGCGAATCGTCCCATTGGTTAGTGATGCGCGACAGCGCCACTTCATAGCGCAGGTCTCCGCTCTGGCCGTGATATTCGAGGCCACCGCCGGGCACCCATTCGCCATCCTCGATCAGGGTGTTGCGCAAGGTCACGATGGTTTGCGATCCCGCATCGGCCTTCAGCACGATGTTGGCGACCACGCTTTGGCCCTGCATGTCGATGCCTGGCGCGCCGCCGCGGATCACTTCGATATGGTCGACGCTGGCGGCAGGAATGCGCGTCAGGATGCTATTCACGTCATCGGTCTTGGCGGTGGGCCGGGCGCCATTGACCAGGATGTTGCCGGCGGTGCCGGCAAAGCCGCGCGCCGAATTGCCTGTGTCCAAAGTGAAGCCGGGCAGGCGGGAAACCATGTCATTGGCTGTCGAAGGCCGAAGGTCGGCGAAGAAGCTGGCCGGGTAGCTGGAGCTGGCCTGGCTCGAATCCGCCCCCAGGGCCGGGGGGGCTGCCAGCAGCAAAAATCCGCAGAAACCAAGGGTTTTGAGGGCCCGCATGGGTAATCCTTGCAATACTTTGTTCCGAGTATCGCATTATACCTTGCATAGCACGGTACTGTTGTCTATACGGGCTGGGCGAAAATTCCAGGAGGCCTGCATGCGCACCACATCCATCGCCAAAGCGATCTGCATTCTTTCCCTGATGGCGCTAAGCGTTCCCGCGCTGGCGCGCAGCTGGGGCGCCTCCCGCGATCCCGCAGTGAGCCAGCCGGGGCGCGTCGAATGGGCTTGGGATGGCGGCAAGCATCTGGGCATCGGCGTGCCGGCCACCGTGCATTACAGCGAACAAGGAGCGCCCCGCGTTGTCGTCACCGTTTCGGACGAAATGTTGCGCCGGGTGCGCTTTGGCGATGGCGACATCTGGATGGACAATGACGACCGCTTCTTCTGGAACAGCGATCACCAGCGGCTGGACGTAACCGTCACCGGCGTCCGGCTGGATGACTTCAGCGTCTCGGGCAGCGGCAAGCTGTTCCTGGGCAAGCTCAAGCGCGACCAACTGGCGATCAATGTCAGCGGCTCGGGCGCGGTCGAACTAGACGCCTCGGTGAGCGGCGATACCAACCTCAAGGTCTCCGGCTCCGGCCACATCAATTTCGGCGGATTGGAAGCCAGGAGCCTGAAGGCGCGAATCTCCGGCAGCGGCGGAATCGACGGCAAGGGCCGCGCCGATACGCTGGACCTGGACATGTCCGGTTCGGGCCGCTTCGCCGACATCGCCGCCGCCAAAGCCGACGTCACCATGTCGGGCAGCGGCCGCGCCATCATCGCGGCGCGCGACCAGGCCCGCGTGCGCATTTCCGGCTCCGCCACCGTGCGCATGCCGTCCAAGCCCCCGCAACTGGACGTGAGCGTTTCCGGTTCGGGCCATGTGGTGACGGACTGATTCGGGGAAGCGGGCGTTGCGCCCGCCACCCGCACTCGCCATCATGAGGCACGCACATTCTCACCGGACCGGATTCCTTGCCCGAAAGCATCCAGATTCAGCTCAAGAAGGGCGTACTGGAGATGTGCGTCCTCACCTTGCTGGCGCGGGGGGATTCCTATGGCTACGAGATTTTCAGCAAGCTCCTGGCGCAGATCGGGATGGGCGAAGGCACCATCTATCCCCTGATGCGCCGGATGCAGAACGATGGGCTGGTGGCGACATACCTGGTGGAATCCACCGGCGGGGCGCCGCGCAAATATTACAAGATCACCGAACTGGGCCGCGCGACATTGGTGGCGCAACGCGCGGAGTGGAAGGACTTCCGAAAATCGGTGGACGGCATTCTGGGGGAAGACCAATGACGCGCTCCGAATTCCTGGAAGGCCTGCGGCGCGGATTGCGCGGCCTGGCCGAGAATGAGATCGACGATATTGTCTCCGATTATGCCGCCCATTTCAGCGATGCCATGGAAGCGGGCCGCAGCGAAGCGGAAATCGCCGTATCGCTGGGCAATCCCGCCGACCTGGCGAATGAACTGGGCGCCGAAGCCCGGCTGCAGCGCTGGGAAACCAGCCGCAATCCACGCACCTTCCTGAACGCCGGCGCCGCGGTCATAGGCCTGCAGGCAGTCAACATCTTCATCCTGCTGCCGGTGCTGGCGTTCGTGATCTTCTGCGCCGGTGTCGCGGCCTATGTCCTGTACCTGGTGGGCGGCACCGGTTTGCATCTGCTGGCGGGGCTGCTGTCCGGCGGCGGCAATGTCCTGCTGCCGGCGCTGATCGGCGCCGGCATGATCTGCGGCGTGGTCGGGGTGGGCGCGCTGCTCGCGCTGCTGCTGGATGCGGGCCTTCGCCAGCTGGCGCGCTATGCACGGCTGAACTACCGGCTGCTCAAGCCGTCGCAAGACGAAGAGAGGGAATAAGCCATGTCCAGGACCCTCGCCATCATCGCCGCCGTCAGCTTGTTTTTATGTTTCGGCCTTTTCGCGCTGGCTCGCACCATCGGGGGCGACGCCATCTTCCATGACAGCCGAAATTTTGCCGGCATCAAGCCGCTGATCGACATGGCCAGCCACAAGGAATGGAAATGGGACGGCGGGGACAGCCTGGCGCTGGAAGCGCCCGTCAATGTCGTCTACCGCCAGGACGCGCCGCCCGGCGTGACCGTCACCGGCGATGCCGCACAGCTTCAGCATGTGAAGGTGGGCGACGGCCGCATCGTCAGCGACGCGCGCAAGAGCGACGCGCCCAGGCTGACCGCGGTGATCGGCGGCGTGCCGCTGCGCAAGTTCAGCGTCAATGGCGGCGAGAAGCTGGACCTGGGCAAGATTGAGCAGGACGAGCTGGAACTGCATCTGAATGGCCATGGCTCGGTCACCGGCAGCGGCCATGTGAAAAAGCTGGACCTGACCATCGCGGGTTCAGGCAAGGCGGCGCTGGAGAAGCTGGCGGTGGACGATGCCGATGTCCGCGTCTTCGGTAGCGGCAAGGGTGTTATCGCTCCGCATGGCAAGTTGAGCCTGTTCGTCACCGGCAGCGGCCAGATCGCCCTGGCGTCGAAGCCGGCGCAGATCGAACAGAATGTGCTGGGCTCCGGCGGCATTGTCGATGTCGGCGAGATCGTGGACAAGGTCATGGCCTCGGTGGCGGTGAGCGTGCCCGTACAGGTGCAGGTGTCGAATGTTGTCCCGCTGCCGTCCGCACCGCCCGAAAACGCAGACAGACATGATCGTGAGAATGATCGCGAGGAGAACAACTTCCTCGTGAAGGGCGGTACCCGCACGGACCTCGGCCATATCGATCAGAAGACGCTCAGTGTCACCATTCCTGGTTCCGGAAAAATCACGGCCGAAGGCAAGGTGGAAAATCTCAGCGTCAATATTTTCGGATCGGGCAAGGCCGATTTCAGCAAGCTGGCGGCCACCAATGTCGAAGTGCACATCTTCGGCAGCGGTGATGCATTTGTGGCGCCCAGTGGCAACCTGACGGCGTCGGTCAAGGGTTCGGGCACAGTGCATGTGCGAACAAAGCCCAAAACCTTTGACCAGTCGGTGCTGGGTTCCGGCAAAATCCTGGAAGAATATTAGCCGTCCTTTCGCAACCGCAACCGCGCTGGACAGGGACCCCGTCGGCGGCACTATGATGCCGCACAACATAAAAATCCGGGGTCGAAATGAACATCGCCGTCAGCTCCACCATCGAACGCGTTCCGGCAAATTTGCGCAGCTGGCTGTCCAAGCCGCGCCCCATGCTGATCAACGGCAAATGGGTGACGGCCAAGTCGGGCAAGACGTTCGATGTGCACGATCCTGCCACCGAGATGAAGCTGGCATCGGTCGCTGAAGGCGACAAGGCCGACATCGATGAAGCGGTGCGCGCCGCCCGCCGCGCCTTGGAAGACGGCCCGTGGAGCAAGATGAGCCCCGCCGCGCGCGGCCGGCTTGTGCATCGCATTGGCGACCTGATCCTCGCCAACCTGGATGAACTGGCCCAGCTGGAAAGCCTGGACAATGGCAAGCCCTTCAATGTGGCGCGCGTCGCCGACGTGCCGCTGTCGGCCGACATGTTCCATTACATGTCCGGCTGGTGCACCAAGATCGAGGGTAAGCACATCCCGCTGTCCGCATTGGCGGCGGGCGGCCAGTACCTGTCCTTCACCCGGCCCGAACCGATCGGCGTTGTCGGCCAGATCATTCCGTGGAATTTCCCGCTGCTGATGGCGGCCTGGAAGTTGGCGCCGGCGCTGGCCACGGGCTGCACCGTCGTGCTCAAGGTGGCGGAGGAAACCCCGCTGTCGGCGCTGCGGCTGGGCGAACTTTTGATCGAAGCCGGCGTGCCCGACGGCGTGGTCAATATCGTTACCGGCTTTGGCGAAACCGCCGGCGCGGCGCTGGCCGCGCATCCGGGCGTGGACAAGATCGCCTTCACCGGTTCGACCGAAGTGGGCAAGCTGATCGTACAGGCGGCATCACGCGATCTGAAGAAGGTCAGCCTGGAGCTGGGCGGCAAGTCGCCCAACATCATCCTGGGCGATGCCGATGTGGATGCCGCCATTGCCGGCGCCACCGCCGGCATCTTCTTCAACCACGGCCAGTGCTGCAACGCCGGTTCGCGCCTGTTCGTGCAGGAAAATATTTTCGACAAGGTGACGGCGGGCATCGCCGCCAACGCCGCCAGGATCCGCATCGGCGTGGGCATGGACCCCGAAACCGAAATGGGCCCGCTGGTGTCGGATGTTCAGCATGGCCGTGTCACCGGTTACCTGAAATCCGGCCTGGAAGAGGGTGCCCGTGCCCTGACCGGCGGCGGCCCGGTCGGCAATCGCGGCTTTTTCGTGCAGCCCACCGTGCTGGTGGACACCAGGCCGGACATGAAGGTGGTGCGGGAGGAAATCTTCGGACCCGTACTGGTCGCCACGCCCTTCAAGGACGCCGATGATGCGCTGATCGCCGCCGCCAACGATACGGTCTACGGCCTGGCTGCCGGTGTGTGGACGCGTGACATCGCCAAGGCCAACCAGATCGCCAACCGGCTGAAAGCGGGCACGGTCTGGATCAACTGTTATCACGTCTTCGATTCGGCACTGCCGTTCGGCGGCTACAAGCAGTCGGGCTGGGGCCGCGAGATGGGCCAGGCGGTGTTGTCGAACTACCTGGAGACCAAGGCGATCACCACCAGCATCACTTGACGGGCTTGACGCGGTAGATGTGCGGGTTCTGGTCGGTGCGCAAATTATAGCTGCCGAACACGCCTTGGGTCACGAGCACGCGGTAGGAAGAAGGCGGGCGGTTCCAGTTGACCTGGGCGCTTTCCACATCGGCCTGGCGATATTGCTCGCCATTTTCCAGGGTCACGACAAAGGCGCCGTTCCGCTCGAAATGGTATTCCTTCATGTGGGGCGCATTGTCCATTTCGGTGAGCAGCAGGCGGTCGAAGAAGCCCCGTTTCTTGCCCGGCTTGGCGCTGACGGTGGCGGTCACCGGTGATGGCGGCGGCACGGTCGCGACGCCCGGCACCAGGCGTTGCTGCAATTCCGGCGCCGGGGTCAGGCCCAGCTTGGCGCGCATCGGCTGCTGGGCGCCATAGACGCAGTCCAGCCACACCTTGTCGTCATGGATCACGCCGCAGCGCGCGACACCCGCCAGCACTTCATCGCGGGTGGTGTCGGCCAGGGCCGGCGCGGCGGACAGGCCCGCAATGACAATTACAGCGGTCCGGTATGACATGGTTTCCCCTCAGTGTTTGGGCGTCAGGCCGCCAGCCTGCCACAGCGGCGCAGCCTTGGTACTGGTCATATAGCGTAGGAAGGCCCCGGCCTCGGCGGCCTGGGCCGCATGGGCGGGGACGGCCACGTCGATATTCACGAAGGCGCCCAGCTCCTCGGGAAGCGCGCCCACCAGTTCGATCTCCTTGTGGGGCAGGATCTCGCTTTCAAACTGCAGGGCGCTGTCGGCTTCGCCGTTGATTAGCCCGGATGCGCCATTGCCTTTGCTGCTGATCACGCGGTGAACCTCGGCGAATTCGGGCCGGTGCAGCAGCCTGTCGATCATCAGCGCCCCCAGGCTGCCGCGCGCCGGATCGGGATTGGAATAGACCACGCCGTTATAGCTTTTCAGGGCGCTGACCAGCTTGGGCACGGTGGTGATGTCGGGATGCGGTGCGCCGGCCTTCACCGCCAGCCCGATATTCACCCGGCCCAGCGGCGCGCGGGTGGTGATGGCGCCGGATTTGGCCAGCCCGTCCATCAGGTCGGGCGTGACAAAGACGATGTCGGTGGGCTTGGTGGTGGTGTCCTGCGGCACTTTCAGCAGCTCGGTCATGCGGACGGTGACGATGGTGCCTGTCTCTTTGCTGAAGGCTTCGGCGATTGTCTTCAGTCCCGCATTGGCCACCACCGGCGGCGCCAGCACCTGGATTTCGGCGCCCAGCGCGGGAGCTGTGAACAAGCCCAGGCAAAGACCCAGCAAGGCCAGCGGTTTCATCCAATACCCCATTGATATCACTTGGTTATTATCGTGGCGGGCTCATGCCTTTGGCCGCGTCACCTTATTATATGCGGCCAGCCCAGCGGCTCCTATAGTAAGGCTCAGGGGGTGTCTCATGACCAAGCTGATTTCTGTTTCCGCAGCCTTGCTGCTGCTGTCGTCTGGCGCGGCACTGGCCGCCACGGATTTTTCCGGCGAGTGGGAATATTCGGTCCGCGAATTCGGCGACCATAATTTCTACCTGCCCATGACCGAGGGCCGGCTGAATTTCGACAAGCGCGCGGGCGGTTATGTCGCCAAGAATGGCCCTCTCACCCTGACCGGCACGCCGGACAAGGACGGGATGAAGCTGGATTGCGAGCAGGCCGGCAAGCCGTGCGGCGGTTTTGCGCTGAAAGCATCGGGCGGAACGCTGTCGGGCAGCGGCACCCTGCTGGGAATTCCCGTCACCTTCACCGGCAAGCGGCCGGCTGTGCGCCCCGCCAATGCGACGGTGCATGACTATGATCCCAAGAGCTTCCACAATTTCTACTCGCCGGCGATCGCGCCCGTGATGCACATCTTCCCGGGCGACAGTATAAAGACCCGCACCCTGGACAGCCGGGGGCAGGATTTCGACTTGAAGCCCCGCGCCCCCCGCGGCAATCCGCTGACCGGGCCCTTCTATGTCGAAGGCGCCATGCCGGGCGACACGCTGGTGGTGCACCTGGACAAGGTGCGCACCAACCGCGACAGCGCCTACCAGACCAACCTGATCGCTTCGACGGCGCTGGAAACCGGTTATCTGCGCGAGCTGGCCAAACATGAGGCCGGCTTCAACAGCTGGAAGATCAACGCCGCGGCGGGCACCGCCACGCTGGTCGATCCATCCGGCAAGATGAGCGCCTACACCATCAAGCTTTCGCCCATGCTGGGCTGTGTCGGCGTGGCGCCGCCGCGCGACGAGGTCTTGGCCAGCGGCCATCTGGGGCCGTTCGGCGGCAACATGGATTCGCCGCAGGTGCGCGAAGGCGCCACGCTTTACATCCCGGTGTTCCAGCCTGGCGCGTTGCTCTATTTCGGCGATGCCCATGCCCAGCAGGGCGAAGGTGAATTGCCGGGGCAGGGGTTGGAGACCTCCATGGACGTGCAGCTGACGGTGAATGTGGTGCGCGGCAAGGCGCTGGCGCATCCGCGGTTGGAAAATGCCGACTATGTGATGATCATGGGCAGCGGCGGCACGGTCGATGCCGCCATGAAGGCCGCCACCACCGAGATGAGCCGCTGGCTGACGGACACTTACGGCCTGACGCCGCAGGACATTGCGGCCTTCCTGGGCACCGCGATGGAATATGATATCGCCGAAGTGGTGGACAGCGAGTACGGCGTCACCGCCAAGGTGCGCAAGGACGCGTTGGCACAAATCCGGAAGTAATCAGCGCCCCTGGTGGCGGAAGATGCGGCCCTTGGCCATGTGCTGGTTGCGGGGGCCGCCATGATGGGCGCCCTGTGACAGGAACTGCTGGTGCGCAGGCACCGGCTTGGGCGGCAGTGCCGGCTTCTTGGGCGCGGCGGCTTCCGCAGGCTTTTCAGCCGGCTTGGCGGCGGCTTTCGCCGGCGCCGCGGCCTTGGCTTTGGGCGCGGACTTTGCGGCGGTCGCCTGGGCGGCGGGCTTGGCGGGCTTTTTCGGGGCCATGATCTGTCCTTTGCTTACGGCTTGGCGCTGGCGAGCTTCTCGCCATCGCCATTCTGCACCGAGTTTTGCGGCTTGGCCGGCTGCGCCGCCGGAGTGGCGGCGGGCTTTTTCGGCTTCTTGGGCTGGAAGCCGCCTTCGGGATGCTTCTTGTATTCCCACATCCAGGGCGGATAGCCGTCTTCATCTTCGTTCGCATAATGCTGGCGATACAGCGTGGACATGAAGAAGTCGGCGCTGGGCAACCCGTTCATCAGGCCTTCGGTAGCGCCGACGCCGAACTCCATGGTGCCGGGCGGCACCAGCTGGGGCACGCGGTTCTCGGCGCCCTTGATGGTGGCATTCTTGATGTTCTCGAAGACCTGCTTGCGTTCTTCTTCCCGCACCAGCTTGGGCACTTCCATGGCCAGGTTTTCCGGATCGACCACATAGGCGCTGGACGCCTTGATGCGATAGACCGAGGAGATGCCGTCATACTTGCCGGTTTTGGCGTTGTACATGCCGTCGGCGTTGCGGCGCAGGGCGTAATAAAGCGAGACATGATCTTCATGCTCGCGCACGCCCTGTTCGCCGCCATTCTGGGCGAAGGTGTTCTCGGCATACAGTTCGCGCCAGTCGCGATAGCCGCCGATCAAGCCGGTGGCGGACAGGCCGTCGGCCGACATGTTCAGGCGGATTTTGCCCTTGGCGAAGTTGGTGTCGCCGGTCTGGTCATAGAACCAGGAAATGCGCGGCGTGTGCAGGCGCTCGACCTGTTCGGTTTCCACCACGCCGTTGCGGATCTTCGCCTTCAGCTTGGTGTACTGGGCCGATTGCAGGATGCGGTAGGAATAATCCACCGCGACGCTGCCGCGCGCATCCTTGACGATCTTGTCGGGCGAATAGCCGATCTCCAGCGTGGCGTTGTCGTCGTTCATGGGGTCCTTGTTGCCCGAGACGCGGATCACCATCGTGTAGAGGCCATCCTGCATCTTGTCGTTGGCGCGCAGGGCCAGGGTGGCGTTGCCATTGCCGCGCCAGGGCGCATCGCAGCCCCAGGCCCGGTACAAGTTGTTGTCGACGCCGCGTTCGCCGTCGGGGCTGACGAAATCGGACGCCTTGATCTTGCCGTCCAGGTTGAAGCCGTCGCCGATGCGGCTGGTCACCTGAGGCTGGCCAGGGTCTTCCGCCGCCCAGGGATTCACATAGGTCTCGATATCCCGCTTGTAGCCGCGATAGGACACCGCCCGGACCCACAGCCAAAAGCGTGTCAGCACAGGGGCGCGGACTTCATCCAGCCCCGGTGGCTTGGCGACCCAGTCGATTTCCTTCTGCGAACGGTATTTCTGCCGCGCAATGGCGATCTTGGTCTGGCCGTCATTGGCGAAGTGAACCGAAGCGCCATGCGGGCAATCCACGCCAGGCTCGATCTCGGCGCCGCGCGCGAAGTCCGGGCGGCCGCCATAGCGGAAAGCGTACTCATATTGGCCGACCACATAACCGCGCACCCACGGCGCGGCGGAGGCTGGCATCATGCCGGCCATCAACCCGATGGCGGAGGCGCAAACCATAAGACGCTTGTGCAGGATCATGACGACCTCCTTTGGGCCGGCTAGGAAACGATGACGGTACCGACCATGCCCATGCCTTCGTGATAGACGCAGACATATTTGTAGGTGCCTTTGACCGTGAAGGTGTGGCTGAAGGTGCCTTCTTCCTCCACCGCGCCGGAATCGAATGGTTCGACGCCGGCCGGCAGCAGCGCATTCGCCTTGTCCCCCGCCTTGGACGGATCGAAGGTCACGGTGTGGCTGATATTGTGAGGGTTGGTCCACTTCACCGTGTCGCCCACCTTGATGTTCACCGTTTCCGGCACGAAGCGCATCTTGGGGGACTGCTGCATGGCGACGTCCACCGTCTTGGCCTGCGCAAAAGCCGGCGTGGCGGCTGAAAAGCCCAAAGCGGCAAGCAGCTGGGCGAAGGCGCGGCGGTGCAGGGACATCGAAAACTCCTATGTCGGGGGCGAAACCTGGTTGACCAGCCAATCATCTACCGCTCCGGCCTCGTACGCCAGCGGGTCGGCGTCGTTCATCTGGCCTTTGTGCAGCACGATGTCGGCGCTGACCTCGTAGTCGCTGACGCTCTTGGGGTCGGTGATGGGGAAGGGGGTGCCGGAAAAGGGGCTCCAGCTCTTCCAGGCCGGGGAACCGGCGGTCTTGTAGCGCCAGACGGGCCGCCAATAGGCCATGCGGAAGCTGTAGCGCAGGCCGCCCGGATCCGGCTTGGTCGCCGGGACGGTGTCACCCTTGGCGCGGGTCTCGGTCAGGGTGAACCAGCTGCTCTTCTGTTCCTGGGTCAGGATGGCGGCGCGATAGGCCATGTAATGCTCGATGGCTTCGCGGCTGGTGAAATTCTTGCCGGTGACCACCAGGTGATAGCCATTGGCGCCTTTCTTGGCGGCGGTGAACACGCCGGGCTTGGCCGGCGGCACCACGGGCGGGGTCTGCGGCCCCGGCTCGGTGACAGGCGCCGGTCCCTGCGCGAACGCGGTTGGCATGGCCAGCAGAAGGCTGGCGCCGATGGTTGCGATGGCGATTGCGCGTTTCATGTATGTCCCCAGTCCTTGATCAGAAAATGTAGAAGCCCTTGGATACCGCCCAGACGAAGGCGGAAATCACCACCATGCCCAGCGCCAGCCGCCACAGCGGCGCGCCGGTCATCTCTTCCTCGATATGCGCTTTGCCGGTGATCATCGGCGCCACGAGGTTGTGGCGCTTGTGGATGTAGTAAAAAGCCACCGCCGCCAGATGCAGGCCGATCACATACAGCAGGTATTCAAACCAGTCGTAGTGCAGATGGGCCAGGTGGCGGCCTTTCTTGAAGCTCACGTACAGCGACATCGGCCCGGAATAGAGGCCGTCCACGTCCACCGCATACAGGCCCAGCACCACCACGGTGAGCGCCACGCCCAGAAGCGCCAGCACGCTGAGCGCACCCAGCGGATTGTGGCCCGGGGCATGCGGAGTGTTGCGCCAATGCAGGGTGCGGACATAGGCGATGATCGCCCTGGGTCCGCGCACGAAGTTCTTGAACTGGGCGGTGGAGGAGCCGGCAAAGCCCCAATAGATGCGCATCAGGATGATCCACAGCGCCGCGTAACCACTGTAGATGTGGTAATCCAGATCGTTGTGCGTGCCCGTCCACCAGCATACGGCGATGGCGATCACCAGCCCCCAATGCATCAGGCGGGTGGGCAGGTCCCAGATACGTGACTTAACGGCGCTCATCCCGTTTATCTTTTCGCAGCAGACGCGGCCGACAGGACAGCCGCCATCGTCCAGATAAGCTTGTTACGCACGCGAACCCCTCACAATATCCATGCGGATTATCGCCGGCTTTGCCGGTCGTTGGCCAACAATAGGCGTGAAAACCGGCGCCTACAATAAGTGTATTCCGTTTAAAGCCTTTGTAAGCAATGCTTTACAGTGCGCGGCGCACCGGCATCCGCGGATTGCGGGCAAAGCCGCTTGTGCAGCGCAGCATTACTGCGCCATGCCCTTGTAGACGAACTTCTGGAATCGCCCGCCGCCATCGCCGACATACACATTGCCCTTCGAGTCGCTGGCGATGACGTGGATGTTGCTGAACTGGCCGGCATAGAGGCCGACCCGTCCGAAGGCGGCGCCCGGAATCTCCTTCAGCGTCTTGCGGTCCAACACATGAACCACTTCGTTGTGACCGTCCGCGACATAGAGGAAGCGCTGGTCCTTGTCGCCCGACAGCGCCACGCCGAAGGCTGTGCCGAAATCGTGTTGCGGCGTGTCGGGGGCGATGAAGGACTCGCCCAGGAATTTGCCGTCTTTCGTAAAAGCCTGGACGCGGTTGGCATTGCGGTCCGCGACAAAGACATCGCCATTCCTTGCCACCGTCATGCCATGCAGCAGGTTGAATTGCTGCGGGATGGGATCGTAACCGCGGTTGCGGCTGGCGCTGTCATCCGGCGTTTTGCCATAGGCCCCCCACATGCGCTTGAACTTGCCGGTATCGGCGTCGGCGACATAGACGCGGCGGTTCACATAGCCGTCGGAGATGAAGACCTCGTTGGTGGGGGCGTAGTAAACAATCTGCGAGGGATGGCCGAGATTTTCGGTATCCAGGCTGCCCTTGCTCTTGCCCGACTTGCCCAGCTGCAGGATGAATTTGCCCTTATTGGTGAACTTGATGCACTGATCGTCGTCGCGATGTGTTCTGGCATCGCGGCCATTGCCGCACACCCAGACATTGTCCTTGTTGTCGACGGCGATGCCGTGTTCCTGTACCGGCCAGTCGAAATGCGAACGTTCTTCCGCGCTCATCGCCAGCACGCCGCCCCAGCCCTGGATGAAGCGGCCATCATTGCTGATTTCCACCACGGATGGCGCCGGGCGGCCATTATTGGCTTCCGGCGGATTGCTCATGGTGATGTGCGTCGATGTGGGACGCGAATAGATCCAGACATTGTCATGGCTGTCGACCGTGACGCCGCCGCTGGAGCCGAACACGTAACCGTGCGGCAGGGCTTTGGGCCAGTAGGGATCGACCTGGAACACCGGATGCAATGGCGCGGCTTGCGCCGAACCGGCCAGCAGCAATGCGGCAAACAGGATATGGCGTTTCATGGTCCCCTCCGTTTTCTGCGCAGCTTAGAGAAGATCGCGCGGATTTTAACGGCAAATCGTTGTTGCACGGCAGCAAGCTTGCACACAAACTTGCCGCGCATTCGCAAAGGTCATCCGCATGTCCATCGAGCCCAGGGGATTTGGCCGGCGCCCGTCACGCAATGTGCTGGGCGAGCCGCTGATAGCCTGTTCGACCCAGCCGATGACCGGCTTCTTCCGCAACGGTTGCTGCGACACTGCGCCGGAAGATGTGGGCAGCCATACCGTGTGCGTGGTGCTGACCGATGAATTTCTGCAGTTCTCGAAATCGCGGGGCAACGATTTGTCCACGCCCTTGCCCGATTACGGTTTCCCGGGACTGAAAGCGGGGGAGCGCTGGTGCCTGTGCGCGCCGCGTTGGGCCGAAGCGCTGGAAGCCGGCAAAGCGCCGCGCGTGGTTCTGCGCGCCACCCATGAAGGGGCGCTGGAATACTGCACCCTGGCGGACCTCAAGCACCACGCCATAGACCTGGCTTGAGCCTGTTCCCTGGTGTTGTTCAGACCGCGTGTTGCTCGGCCTGGATCAGGCCGCGGATATAACCGAATTCGAACGCGAAATTCTCGCGCTGGGCGCTTTCGACGCCGGGCACCTTGGGCGCATGGTCGGGCATCAGCAGGTCTTCATAGCCGACTTCGCGATAGACCTTCAGCGCCCTGACGAAATCGACATCGCCTTCATCGGGGAACATCTCGGCGACGAAATCGTCCCGGTGCCCGCGGATGTTGCGGAAATGGACGTTGAAGATCTTTTTGCGGTGGCCGAAGTAGCGGATGACATCGCCGATCTCATCATTCGGATGATCCAGATTCTCCGACATGGTGCCCTGGCAGAAATTCAGGCCGTGATACGGGTTCTCGTGCAGGGCGATGAACTTCTTCATGCCCTCGAAGGTGCCCAGCGGCGTTGAGATGCCACGATAGCCTTGCGGCGGCATGCCGGGATCTTCGGGATGGCAGGCGATGCGCACGTTCGTCTCCGCCGCGACCGGCACGATGCGTTCCAGGAAATAATTGGTGCGTTCCCAGAAAGCTTCTTCATTGACGATGCCGGCGCGGGTCAGCCCCGGATTTCTGGCCACCGCTTCCTTGTAGTTCCAGCGGCTGTAAACCGCATCGCCGCGCCCGGGCACTTCTTCGAGCCGCGGCACACCGGTCAGGCTGACCATGTTGTACTTGATGCAGCGGATGCCCGTGGCGGCGCAGTTGCGCAAATGGTTCTGGAACGCCTCGATCTCGCGGTCGCGCTCGGGGCTGAGGCCCAGCACGATGCCGGCATGCTTTTCCTTGTCGATGTCCGAGGATTGCAGCAGCACGCTGTCCACGATCTCGACCTTGACCTTGTGGCGGTCGGCGATGTCCAGCATCACTTTCAGTTCATCGACGGTGGGATAAAGCCGTTCCGGATCCCTGGTGACCGGCCGCGTGCAAATGGCATCGACGCCGAAGCGCGCAACCCAGGCGGCGGTTTGTTCGGTCAGGGCGCCGAATTGGTGGCCCAGTCGCGCTTTCAGCGGCGGCAGCGCGGCTTTGCCGGGTGCGGCTTGGCCCGCGGGCAGGGCATTCGCGGCGGCTGTTGCAACACTGGCGGAAAAGAATGCGCGACGGTCCATGCATGTCCCCCGGCAATTTCAGCGGGCTAAGCGTAGCACTGAGGATCGCGGCGATGCGAGCGGTCGCATCGCCCATCCGGTTGCACTGCAAGATTTATCTGGCCGCGACCCTGTGGCATATCCCTGCCGGGATTGCCGGGGAATGCCATGAAAAAAATCGCACTGTTTTGCCTGTTTGCTTTGGTCGGTGCGGCGCAAGCCGAGACATACCCGAAATTCAAATTCGATCCCGCCTGGCCCAAGCAGATGCCGCATGGCTATTTCTTCGGCCAGATCGCCGGCATGACCGAGGACAGCCATGGCAATATCTGGGTGATCTCGCGTCCCCGCTCCATCATCCCGCAGCTGGACGAGCCGCCGCAGGAAGCATCGGGCGTGCCGGCGCCTGCGGTTGTCGAGTTCGACGCCAAGGGCAATTTCATCCGCGGCTGGGGTGGCACCTACCAGATGAGCGAGGAAGAGCGCAGCCATTTCGACTGGCCGGTGCAAGAGCATGGCATTGCGGTGGACAACAAGGACAATGTCTGGATCTGCGGCAACGGCAGGGACCGCAAGACCGGCAAGGACGACAACCAGTGCCTGAAGTTCACCACCGACGGCAAGTTCATCATGCAGATCGGCCATGCCAGCCAGAGCAAGGGCAGCCTGGATACCGAGAACCTGAACCATGCCGCCTGGCCGGTTTATTACGCGCCGGCCAATGAGCTGTTTGTGGCCGATGGTTACGTCAACCGCCGCGTCATCGTGTTCGATGCAGATACCGGCAAGTTCAAGCGCATGTGGGGCGCGTACGGCAACACGCCAGACGACAAGGCCACGCGCGAGCGCACCTACGACCCGGTGCCGCAGCAGTTCAACCTGGTGCACGGCCTGACCATCTCGAAGGACGGCATCGTCTATGTCGCGGATCGCAACAATAACCGCGTGCAAGCCTTCACCCTGGACGGCAAATTCCTGAATGAAGGATTCGTGGCGCGCGAAATCCCGATGGAAGGCTTCGGCACCGTCAACAGCGTGGCGTTGTCAGCCGACAAGGACCAGCGCTTTATCTACATCAGCGAAGGCCACCGCCAGCAGGTGCGCGTGCTGGACCGCAAGACGTTGAAGGAAATCCCGCAGGGCACCTTCGGCCATGTCGGCCAGTACCGCGACATGTTCCTGGGGCTGCACGTCATCATCACGGACGCCAAGGGCAACATTTACACCGGCGACGGCCGGGACGGCCGGGTGCTGCGCTTCAACTTCGTGGGGCTTGGAAATTAGCGCGGAATCATTGTGCGCCGCAGCAATGGCGTAAAGCCTTACCGGCAGGCCGGAAGGGAGCTGACAAAAAGCCAGTATTAACAGGCAGTGACCCTTTGGCTGCGTAAGGAAAATGTAAAAACTACCGCTTTTCCGGGCTTTTTGAGTTAGTTTTAGTTCGCAAAACCACGTCCGGGCGGATTTTCGACATGCGCACTCTTTTTGCTCCGATCCTTTCGGCTGTCCTGCTGGCTGGCGTTACCGCCTCTTACGCGGCGCCGTCTTCCCAGGTGGTCAGCCTTCGCCGTCTGACGCAGGCGGAATATCGCAATTCGATCGCGGATATCTTCGGGTCCGAGATTGAAGTGCGCGGCTCGTTCGAGCCGACCATCCGCATCGCGGGTCTTCAGGCGGCCTCGACCTCGACTCTTTCTGTGACGCCGGTTGGTTTTGAGTCCTTCACCCAGATGGCGGATTCGATCGCCGCGCAGGTCGTGTCGGAGAAGTATCGTGCCAAGCTGCCGTGCAAGCCCAAGGACGCCAAGGCGCCTGACGATGGCTGCACCCGCCAGGTGCTGGATCACTATGGCACGATGTTGTTCCGCCGTCCGCTGTCGAACGATGAGCTGAAGAATGCGGCCAACCTGTCGGCCAAGCTGGCCAAGAGCCAGAACGATTTTTACGCCGGCCTTCGCTACGGCCTGGCCAGCCTGATCCAGGCGCCGGACTTCATCTTCCGCAAGGAGGTCGCGGTTCCCGCCGCCGACAAGAGCTGGACGGTGGAGCCCTATAGCCGCGCCACCCGCCTGTCATACCTCTTGTGGAACACCACCCCGGACGCCGAGCTGCTGGCTTCGGCCAAGTCGGGCGAACTGAACACCGCTGCCGGCCTGGACAAGCAGGTCACGCGGATGATGACCTCGCCGCGCCTGGATGTGGGCATGCGGGCCTTCTTCAACGACATGCTGGAACTGGACACCTTCGACACGGTCTCGAAGGACTCGATTCTGTATCCCAAATGGTCTTCCACCATCGCCGCTTCCGCCAAGGAAGAGACCCTGCGCACCACCATCGGTCTGGCGCTGCACGACAATGGCGACATGCGCGAGCTGATGACCACGCGCAAGACCTACCTCAACCGTGCGCTGGCGGCCGACTACAAGCTGGCCTTCCCCTTCAAGGGCGAGTGGGTGCCCTATGAGTTCCCCGCCAGCGAAGGCCGCTCGGGCGTGCTGACCCAGGCCTCTATGCTGGCGATGTTCTCCCATCCGGGCCGTTCTTCGCCCACCAAGCGCGGCGTGGCCTTGATGGACATCTTCCTGTGCGAGCCCACCCCCACGCCGCCGGCCAATGTGGATTTCTCCGCTGTCAATGATCCGACCGGTCCCTTGACCGTGCGCCAGCGCCTGATGGCCCATGCCTCCAACTCGGCCTGCGCCTCCTGCCACACCCATTCGGACCCGATCGGCCTGTCGCTGGAAGGCTTCGACACCATCGGCGGGGTGCGTCTGGAAGAGAAGGGCAAGCCCATCGATGTGTCGGCCACTATCCAGGGCAAGAGCTTCTCGGGCGCGGTTGGCCTGGGCAAGTTCCTTCACGACAATCCCAAGTATCCGGCCTGCGTCGCGCGCAAGATGTTCGCCTATTCCAAGGGCATCAACAGCGAGGATGTGAGCGCGTCCCAGTTCAAGGCCGGTCGCACCGCCTTTATCGACTCCGGCTACAAGCTGCGCGCCCTGATCAAGGGCTTGGTGCTGGCCCCCGACTACTTCACAGCCGATGCCCCCGAACCTGCCCCGACCAAAGTCGCGGCCAGCAAATAATTGATAGAGATAGGAGCTCATTATGAAGCTTGATCGTCGTTTCCTCCTCCGCGGCACCTGCCAGGGCGCCCTGGCCGTGGTGGCCCTGCCGTTCCTCGACTGTTTCCTGGACAGCAAGGGCAAGGCCTTGGCCGCCACGGGCCGTCCGCTGCCCTCGCGCTTTGGCACCTATTTCTATGGCCTTGGCCTGACCAAGCAGCTTTGGATCCCCAAGGTCGGTGGCACCGACTATGAGATGACCATGGAGCTCAAGCCGCTTGAGCCCTTCCGCAAGAAGCTCAACGTCTTCTCCGGTCTGCGCGTGCCGCTGGACGACAATCCCAACTACCAGCACTGGTCGGGTGCGGCGGCCGCCGCCACCGGCATCTCGCCCACCAAGCAGAGCGAGTTCGATTCCAAGACCATCGACCAGCAGGTGGCCGACGTCATCAGCCACGGCACCCGCTTCAAGTCGGTGTCGGCCTCGGCTGCGGGCGATCCCAAGCAGAGCTACTCCAGCCTGGGCGGCCCCAACACGCTTCCGGCCGAAGCCTCGCCCCTGTCGCTCTATACCCGCCTGTTCGGACCTGGCTTCCAGGACCCCACCAAGGGCGACTGGAAGCCCGATCCCCAGATCATGGTGCATCAGTCGGTGCTCTCGGTGGTGTCCGAGAACCGCAAGGCGGCCATGGCCAACCTGGGCGCCGCCGACAAGGCCCGCATGGACCAGTACTTCACGTCTGTCCGCGAAGCCGAACTGCAGCTGGCCGCCGAACTGCAGCGCCCCGACATTCAGGCCAAGGTCACCATTCCCGAGGCCCCGGGCGAGATGGTTTGCAACAACGCCCTTCCCAACCTGCGTGTCAGCCTGCCGCTGATGGCCAAGCTGGGCGCGATGGCGCTGGCCACCGATCAGACGCGCGTGTTCAACATGTCGGTGTCCGAGCCCGGCTCGCAGATTTTCGTGCCGGGCGACAGCCTGGGCTATCACCAGTCCACCCATGAAGAGCCGATCGATCCGGTGCTGGGCTACCAGCCGCGCGTGGCCCAGTACAATATCCAGAACATGGAGCTGTTCGCCGCCTACCTGAAGGAGATGGATTCCATCCCCGAAGGCGACGGCACGCTTCTGGATCATATGCTGGTGTTTGCCTTCACCGACCAGTCCTTCGCCAAGATCCATGCCGTGGACGGCCTGCCGATCATGGTGGCGGGCGGTGGCAGCGGGAAGATGAAGATGGGCCACCATGTGGCCGGCGATTCCAGCCCGGTCTCCCGTGTCGGCCTGACCATCCAGAAGGCCATGGGCGTGTCGCTGGACAGCTGGGGCAAGGGCTCGATGGAGATCCGCCAGCCTTATACCGAGCTGCTGGCCTAAGAAGCACTCGCCAAGTTTTAGCCGCGAAGGTGTGGTCCGCTGCACCTTCGCGATCGTCTTATCCGGGAGTTGTGTTCCAATGTCTGCGTTCCGTCTCCGCCGCATCACCGTCGCGGCGCTGCTTGTTGCTTCTGCCACCGCCGCCATCGCCGATGCGCCACCCGCCGCCCAGATCAAGCCGCGCCAGGACAAGCTGCGCGACATGGGCGGCGCCCTCAAGGCCATCACCGACGAGATCAAGAAGGGCCGCATCGACTGGGACAATGCCGTGATCCCCAACGCCCAGACCGTCAAGGACCGTTCGGTCTATATCCTGAACTGGTTCCCCAAGGGCTCGGGCCCCGAGGCCCATGTGAAGACCTATGCTCTGCCCGCCATCTGGCAGAAGCAGGACGACTTTACCCGCCTGGGCAAGCAGCTGCAGGCCGATTCCGTCAAGCTGCAACAGGTCGCAAACGCCAAGGACGAAGCCGGCCTCAAGGCCCAGGTCCAGGCCATCGGCAAAACATGCAAGGCGTGCCACGACAGCTACAGATCGCCCGACTACGAAAAAGACAACGAAGAATAGAATTGGGGGAAGAATGAACCGCTTGATGGGAATGGCCGCGGCCTTCTGCGTTTTGGCCAGCACCAGCTTCGCCGCTGAAACGCCCAAAACGGCGTCCGCCGCCCAGGCTGCGCCGGCGCCTGCCGCGCAGGCCGACTTGCCGATGGTGCCGCCGGCCAAGCCCGGCGTATTCACCGCCACCAAGAAGGGTGCCACCGGCTATCACCTGGTCGTGGCCGGCCACAAGTTCACCAGCCGCGACGACATTGAAAAGTACCTGGCCTGGCGCGCCGCCGACCTGACCCTGTCGGACAAGGGCACCTGGTTCACCTTCACGCCCGAGCGCGCCAAGACCGACAAGGTGGCGCTGCCCAAGCGCGATCCGGCCGCACCGCGTCACAGCTTCCAGATGGCCAATTTCCAGCCGGTGTGGCGCTACAAGATCAAGGGCGGTGAGTGGAAGAGCTGGAGCCCGTATAGCGGTGCCGCCTTCTTCGCCGATGGCGTCAAGGCCGAGGACATCACCGATTTTGAAGCCAGCGCCGACATCGTGGTGCGCAAGGGCGTGATGGATGATGCCGATCCGCTGGGGTACGAGGCGGGCGCAGTGTCCGACCTTCTGATCAACCAGGTTTCGCCGCCGGTCTAAGGAGTAGCCATGTTTCACCGCCGCGCTTTTACCCAGCTGCTTGCCGCTTTGGGCTTTTCCGCCGTGACCCCCGCCTTCGCGCAGGCCAAGACGGTAGATGTCACCATGAAGCAGTCGCCCAAGATGCGCTTCCTGCCGGAGACGGTGAACATCAAGGTTGGCGACACGGTGAAGTGGACCAACCCTTATAATATCAGCCACACCGTGACCTTCGATCCGTCCAAGGCGGCGAACAAGGCAAATGCGGCGCTGCCGGCCGGTGTCGAACCGTTCGATTCCGGCGCCGTGGAGGAAGAAGGAACCTTCAGCCACACTTTCACGGTCAAGGGCACCTACAAATATGTCTGCGTCTATCATGAAGACATGGGCATGGTCGGGACAGTCGTCGTATCCTGATTTAGCCGGTCCAGAGGGAGATCGCCATGATCCTGCAAAAGCGTCTTATGGTTTGCGCCTCGGCCCTGGGCCTGATGGCTGGTACGGCCTTGCCGGCTTCCGCGGCTCCCTGGGTGCGCGGCTATGTGGTGGGCCAATATGAATATGCCTTCCGCTATGGCGGGCGGGCCGATTTCACCCGCGGCACCGAGATCGAACCCGGCGTGGATTGCCCGCATGGCGCCTCCACCCATTTCGCCAATGACGTGAACACCAAGATCGCGGTGGCGCGGCAGAAATTCCGCAGCCAGCAAGAGATCGACTGGATCGCCAAGCCGCCGGGCCTGGACCAGGTGCGCGCGCCGGTGCTCACCCGGTTTCATATCTGGAACCGCGCGGTCGCCTATCGCGGCTACAAACGCGGCATCGAGACTTATGTGAATCCCTGGGCCGCCGAAGATCCGGGCCAGCCACAGGTGACCAGCCGCATCGGCGATGGCTTCAACCTGGACGGCAAGATCAAGGCCAATGACTTTGTCAGCCCGGACGGTGAAAAGGGCATCGACAACAACCTGTACCGGGCCTGGGGCTGCGATGCGCCCTGGCGCGGCAATGGCAACGCCACCCTGGACCTGCGCGCCAACGACAAGATGCAGGACGGCCTCTACACCATGGTGATCCGCGTCTCGGGCAACAAGGACCCGATGAACGACGACAATGCCACCCTGGAAATCGGTTATTCGCCCGACAAGCTGGTGAAGGACGCGCGGGGCGGCATTTCGGTCGACTATTCCTACCGCATCCTGACCACCTCGCAGTACACCAAGCTGAAGGCCAAGATCAAAAACGGCGTGGTGGAGACCGAACAGGTCGACCATCTGCATTCGCCGCGCATCGCCTGGTTCTATGACCAGACTGGCGACGCCAATTTCCGTAATGGCAAGATTCGGCTGAACATGTCGCCCGACGGGCTGTCGGCCACCGGCCTCCTGGCCGGCTATCGCGACTGGCGCGAGCTGTACTCGGAGAATACCTTCGCCCAGGACGGCGGCCAGCAGGGCATCCGCGAGCATGAAGACCATGTCTCGCTCTATTACGCCCTGCGCCGCAATGCCGATGGCATCTACAACGCCAAGACCGGGAAGTATGACGGCATCTCCTCGGTCTATCGTCTCAAGCTGGCTTCGGCCTATGTGGTCGATCCGGAAGATCCCAAGATGGAAGTGCCCAAGCTGGCGCTGGACGAGGAGCGCATGAACGCCTTCAAGGCGATCAAGGCCAATACCATCCTGGGCGCCGAAACCCGCGTTCCCCAGCCGGTGCCGCCGGGCACCACCGAGGCGGCGGTCGGCTCCTTCGAACACGACATAGCGGATCTGCCCAGCAAGGAGTTCTTCATCAAGACTCTGGACCGTCCCCTTTACCCCAATGAGGACAAGGACGGCATTCCGCCCTGGATGCACCGCCGCCGCGGCGTCGTGGCGCCGCAGCCGGCAACGCCGCCCGCGGCGCAGCCGGCCAAGCCGCAAAACCAGGTCCAGGCCGATACGCCGACCAAGGTGGCGGCCGCGGAGAAGCAATGACGATCAGGCCGATCCCGGCCTGCGCCGTCCTGGCGGTGATCCTGGGCACGCCCCTGCTTGCGGCGTTCAACCAGGCCTTGCCCTATCCCACCGAAGTGGCGCTGTCCGACGAAGGCGCCAAGGGCTTTGTCTATCGCCGCTTTCCCGGCAGCCAGCGGCTTTACTTCTACGACCTGGACAAGGATGGCCAGATCGCCTGCAACGAAACCTGCATCGGCGCGCGCCCGCCGGTCTATGCGCCGGCCTCGGCCCAGCCGGTCGGCGAATGGACGGTGGTGCCCCGCCCGGACGGCCGCAAGCAATGGGCTTACCGGGGCCATCCGGTCTATACTTTCTTCCATGACAAGCCGAACGAACCCTATGGTGATGGCGAAGGCGGCGTTTGGCACCTGGTTCCTTACGAGAAATAGGAGGCTGCGGTGACCTCCGAAGCCCATCCCAAGGTCCTGTTGATCGATGACGATGCCGCGCTGACCGCGATGCTGACCGAATTTCTGCGCGGCGAAGGGTTCGAGACCACTGCCGCCTTCAACGGCACCGATGGCGCGCTGGCGGCGCTGGATCCGGAACTGGATGCGGTGATCCTGGACGTGATGATGCCCGACATCAGCGGCATCGAGACCTTGCAGCGCATCCGCTCCTCCAGCGCCGTGCCGGTGATCATGCTGACCGCCAAGGGCGCCGAGGATGAACGGGTCGCCGGCCTGGAAAACGGCGCCGACGATTACATCGCCAAGCCCTATTATGCGCGCGAACTGCTCGCGCGGCTGAAGGCGGTGCTGCGGCGCAAGCCGAACGCCCATGCCCAGCCGGCCCAGCATTTCGTGGCCGGCAAGTTGCGGCTGGTGCCGGCGCGGCGCGAGGTCAGCTTCGACGGCCAGCCGTTTGAGGTCACCACCTGCGAGTTCGACCTGCTGGAGGCCTTGCTCCGCAACAAGGACGCGGTGGCGACCAAGGACGAGCTTTCGCTCAGTGTGCTGGGCCGGAAGCGCGAACCTTATGACCGCAGCATCGATGTCCATGTCAGCAACCTGCGCAAGAAGCTGCTGAACGCTTCCAGCAAGGGGATCGAGATCGAAACCGTGCGCGCCGTGGGCTACCGCCTCAAGGTGACACGGTGAGGCGGCCGCTATTTTTCAAGCTGTTCCTCAGCGTCTGCGTCAGCTTCATTGTCGTGTCCTATTTTGTCTGGCTGGCGGATGCGCTGCTCAGCCAAAGCCCCAGCCGTTCGACCTCGGCCCAGGCCGAAAGCGCCATGGCGGGCGCCCGCACCGCCATCCGGCTGGGCGGCGAGGAGGCTTTCCGCAAGGAATTCAGGACCTGGCCTGCCTCGACGCGCGAATATATGAGCGTGCGGCCCATCCCCGCGCATTTTGAGCCTCCGCATGATCCGGTGCATGGCGTCTATTCCAGCGTGGCGACCGATGCGAAGGGCCAGCGTTTCGCCATCGTCTACAAGGTCACCCAGTTCAACGGCTATGTGTCGCCGCCGCTGCCTTTGGACATGGGGCCACATACCTTCTACAGCGGTCTTGTCGGCGTCTTCATCTTCAGCGCGCTGCTGACCATCTTCATGATCGTGCCCATCCGCCGCATCCGCGCGGCCTTCCGCCGGCTGGCGGCGGGCGATTTGAAAGTGCGGCTGGGTCCCGGCTGGATCCGGCGGCAGGACGAGGTGGCGGACCTGGCCATGGATTTCAACCGCATGGCCGCGCGGCTGGAAGAGCTGGTGGCGTCGCGCGACCGCCTGCTGGCCGATATCAGCCACGAACTGCGTTCGCCGCTGGCGCGGCTGCACCTGGCCATCGCACTGGCCCGCCAGTCGCCGGAAAAGGAAGCCCAGTCGCTGGAACGCATCGGCAAGGAAGCCGACAAGCTGGAGGAAATGGTCAGCGAGCTTTTGACCCTGTCCAAGATCGAAAGCGGCGCCACCACATCCGACGAATATTTCTTCGTTTCCGAAGTCTCGCGCATGGTGGCCGACGATGCCCGTTTCGAGGCGCAGGGCAAGGGCGTGGAAATCGAAGTCCTGGGCAACACCGATGGCAGCGAGGCGCTGATCGTGGGCAGCGGCAAGCTGATCAGCCGCGCCATCGAGAATATCGTGCGCAATGCGCTGCGCTTCTCGCGCAGCGGCGAAACCATCACATTGGAAATGGAATCGGGGCACGGCGGTACCACCCTCACCATCCGCGACCAGGGCCCCGGGGTGAAGCCTGAACAGATGAAATCGCTGTTCGATCCTTTCTATCGCGCCGATACCAGCAGCGGGCAGGGTTATGGCCTGGGCCTGGCCATCGCCAAGCGCGCCATCCTGGCGCATGGCGGCACCATCACCGCCGCCAATGGCGCACAGGAAGGTCTGGCCATCACCATCTGGCTGCCGGCCGCCCCAAACTCGCCCGAAAACGGCGAGGTGGTGCGCACCACCGTGCCGGCGTCGCCGCTGCCCGTCCAGGCGGGTTGAACCAACCTTGCATGGCCGATTTCCCAGCCGGACAAAACCCGGCTAGGTTCGCTTCATAATGAGGGCGGGCAGTGGATGGCGGACGTTCTGAAAATCGGCAATCGCCGCTGGGGCATCGGCGTGCTGCTGGCGGTGGGCGTGCTGGTCAATTACCTGGACCGCCTCAGCGTGTCGGTGGCCGCTCCCAAGTTGCAAGAAGAACTGGGCTTGTCCCCCGAACAGGTTGGCTGGCTGTTTAGTGCCTTTTTCTGGTCTTACTCCTTGGCGCAGTTGCCCAGCGGCATGCTGCTGGATCGCTTCGGCGTCACCCGCGTAGGACGCATCGGCGCCCTGTTATGGACCCTGGCGTCCACCTTGACCGCGCTGTCGACCGGTTACCTGGGCATCTTCGTCGCCCGCATGCTTTTGGGTGTGGCTGAAGCGCCCGGCATGATCAGCTGCCAGAAGGCCACCGGCTACTGGTTTCCCCGCCATGAGCGCAGCCGTTCCACCGCGGTGTTCGATTCCGCCGCCAAGTTCGCCAATGTCATAGGCGTGCCGCTGGTGGCCTTTTTCGTCTTCCGCTTCGGCTGGCGCTGGGGCTTCGGCGTCACAGCCCTGATGAGCATCGCCTATTTCTTCGCCTATTGGTTCCTGTATCGCGATCCCAGCCAGGACAAGAAACTGGGCGCGGCTGAGTACAGCTACATCATGGCGGGCGGGGCGGTGAAGGAGGGCCCATCCGGCATCGGCCAGATCAACATGCTGGGCTATGTGCTGAGCAAACGCAAAGTCTGGGCCCATACCATCGGCTATTCGGCTTACGGCTATTCCTTCTATCTGTTCCTAACCTGGCTGCCCGGCTACATGGTGCAGAGCCTGCACATGACCATCCTGAAATCGGCCGCCTTCACCACCATTCCCTGGATGTGCGCCTCGCTGGCCGACCTGTTGATCGGCGGTTTCGTGGTCGATTTCTTCATTGCCCGCGGCGTGGAAGAGAGCAAGGCGCGCAAGATCTTCATCATCGCCGGCATGCTGGCGGGGCTGGCGGTATTCGGAATTGCGTTCACCCAGGATCCCTTCTGGGCGCTGGTGTGGATTTCCATCGCCTTGTCGGGCATCTCCGCGGCCGCGCCGGTGGCATCTTCGGTGGTGTCGCTGATCTCCCCGCGCGGCGGCACCGCCACGGTGGGCGGCTTCACCAATTTCGTCAACAACCTGATGGGCGTGGTGGCGCCCATCACCACCGGCTATATCGTAGGCTGGACCGGCAGCTTTTCCGGCGCCTTCCTGGTGGCGGGCATCGTGCTGCTGGTCGGTATCCTGGCCTATGGCTTCATGCTGGGCCGGATCGAGCCCATTCCCGATCCCGAGCCCAAAATGGTCTGAGCCATGAGTGATTTTCTGATCCGCAATGCGCGCGTGGTGGACGGTACCGGCGCACCTGTCTTCACCGCTGATGTCCGCATCGAAGATGGCCGCATCACCGCCATTGGCGATTCACTGCCGGATGCGGATATTGTGGTCGATGCCGCCGGCCGCTATCTGGCGCCGGGATTCATCGACGCCCATTGCCATGATGACCTGATCTGCCTGCGCGAGCCGGACCGGATCGAGAAGATCATGCAGGGCGTCACCTGCCTGGTGGTGGGCAATTGCAGCTTCTCGCTGTATCCCACCGTGCCGGGTTCGGTGGATCACCTGCGCCAGCATTTCTCCACCCTGTTGGGCGAGATCGGCGCAGACGAAGTTTTCGACGGCTTTGCCGGCTACCGCGATGCGCTGCACAGGCAGGGCATTTCCCTGAACGTGATTTCGCTGGTGGGCCATGCCGCCCTGCGGCTCGCGGTGCTGGGCTATGACCCCAGGCCCGCCACGGCGGAGGAGCGCGCGACCATGCAAAGGCTGCTGGACAGGCAGCTGGCAGATGGCGCTTTCGGCCTGACTTTGGGACTGGTCTATCCGCCCAGCGCCTATTCGGATGCCGAGGAATTGCAGGCGCTGGCCAGGACGACGGGCGCGCGCGGCAAGATCCTGGCGGCGCATGTGCGCAGCTATGAAGGCCAGCTGATCGAATCCATCGACGAATTCCTGGGCCTTTTGGAGACGTCGAAGGCGCCGGGCCTGCTGTCGCATCTGCAGGCGGCCGGAAAGCCCAACTGGGGCAAAATCCCTAAGGCCATCGCGCAGCTCGAGGCCGCCAATGCCCGTGGCGTCGATGTCAGCTTCGACATGTATCCCTATCTGGCCGGCAGCAGCTACATGCTCCAGCTGGTGCCGCAGTCCATGCATGCCGGCGGCGTCCACGCGCTGATCGCCGCACTGAAGACGCCGCAAGGCCTGGCGGAATTGCGCCGCTCCATCGAGGATCCCGACGCGCCCTGGATTTCCAAGGTGGCGATGATCGGCTGGGGCAATGTGCGCATCTCCGGCACCTCCAACCCCGCGCTGAAGAAGTTCGAGGGCAGGGACATGCAGGCCGCCGCCGACAGTGAAGGCATGTCGCCCTTCGATTTCATGGTGCGCATGATCCTGGAAGATGAGGGCCAGACCACCATCGTCATGTTCCAGCTGGACAAGGACGATTTGCACGCCGCCTGCACCCATGAACTGCACATGGTGGGGTCCGACGGCCTGCCGCGTCCGGGAACCAAGCCGCATCCCCGCGCCTTTGGAACCTTTCCCCGGGTGGCCGGACATTTGCGGCGCGACGAACACTGGTTTTCGCTGGAAGATGCGGTGCGCCGCATGACGTCGGTGGCGGCACGCCGCTTTGGCCTTAAGGATCGTGGGGTCATCGCGCCAGGCATGGTTGCCGATATGGTGCTGTTCGACGAAAATATCACCGACCGCGCTACCTTCGATGATCCCAGCCAGTTGCCTTCGGGCATCGAAACGGTATGGGTGGCGGGCCAGGCCGTGGTGGACAAGGGCAAGCCGACGGGCGCACGGCCCGGCCGCGTCCTGACGAACTAGTTTAAATGGAATTTCAAAAGGAGAGAGTTATGCGCAAGGCTTTGAAGGTGGACAGCATGAAGGCGGGCGGCCATTACAGCCATGCCGTCATCGCCAATGGCATGGTATATGTGTCGGGCCAGGGTCCGGTCGATCCGGCCACCGGCAAGATGAGTGACAATTTCGCCGAACAGATCCGCCAGACCATCCGCAACCTGCAGACCATCCTGAAGGCGGCCGGCGCGGACCTCAAGGACATCGTCAAGGTCAACGCCTATCTCACCGACCTGACGCGCTTCCCGGAATACAATGAAGTGTACAAGGAATTCTTCCCCAGCGATCCGCCGGCCCGCACCACCATCGGCTGCCAGCTCTATGGCATCCAGGTCGAGATCAACTGCGTAGCCGTGCTGCCGGACTAAGAGGTTTCACCATGCGCATCAGCGAACTGGAAACGCCCGTGCCGGTCATCGACCTGGACCGGGTCGAGGCCAACCTGAAGAAGATGCAGGATTATTGCGATGCGCATGGCCTGAAGCTGCGGCCGCATATCAAGACGCACAAGATCCCCGCCTTCGCCCATCGCCAGGTCGAGCTGGGCGCCTGTGGTATCACCTGCCAGAAACTGGGCGAGGCTGAGGTGATGAGCCAGGCCGGGATGAACGACATCCTGATTTCCTATCCCATGGTCTGGGTGGGCAAGGCGGCGCGGCTGGCCGAAGTCGCCAAGCACACCAAGTTGCGTGTGGCGGTGGATTCCAGCGAGGCGCTGAACACCGTGGCCGATGCCGCAAAGGCCGCGGGGGTGACCATCGGCGTGCTGGTCGAATTCGACAGCGGCGCCAAGCGCACCGGCGTGACGTCGGTGGCCGAAGCGCTGACCCTGGCGCAGCGCGTGGTGCAATTGCCCGGCCTGCGCTTTGATGGACTGATGACCTATCCGAGTACGGCGGCGACGTCGGTGTTCGTGGCCGAAGCCAAAAAGCAGTTCACCGAAGCTGGCATCGACATTCCGGTGGTGTCGGGCGGCGGCACGCCCAACGCCTGGACGGCGCATGAAATTCCCGGCCTGACCGAAGTGCGGGTTGGCACTTATATCTACCAGGACCGCTCAACCGTCGCGATGGGTGCGGCCACCCTGGATGAATGCGCGCTGCATGTGCATGCCACCGTGGTAAGCCATCCCACCCCCGACCGCGCCATTATCGATGCCGGGTCCAAGAGCCTGTCGAGCGACCGCGCCCCGCCGGAAGCTGGCGAAGGGTATGGGTTGGTGCTGGATTACCCGGGCGCCGTGGTGGAGCGGCTGAATGAAGAACATGGCATTTTGGATCTGTCCAAATGCGCCAAAAAGCCCGCCATCGGCGAGCGCATCCGAATCCTGCCCAACCATGTCTGCGTGGTGACAAACCTGCATGATGAGGTGGCGGTATCGCGTAATGGCGAATTGGTCGACCGCTGGCAGGTGGCGGCGCGGGGCAAGACGCGCTAGGCGCTTCCGGCCATCTCGCCGGACAGGCCCAGTATGGCCCTGAAGATGTCCAGCACGTCCTGATATCCTTCGCCGGCGGCCGGCACATCCACCATATGCGGGGTCAGCCGGCATTCGTGCGCGATGGTTTCGGCCGCCGCTCGCGCTCCGGCCGGCTGCTCGTCCTGAATCGCGATGACCATGAAGGACAGTCCTTCGGTGGGCTGTTCCAGGAAGTGGCCCTTGTCGAACAGGTTGTCGACATGCAGCACATGATGGACGCCAAAGCGGCGCTCCAGCCGCCGCACCATTGCCGCCAGCCAGTGCTTGTCCTGCGCCGTGCTGCGCACCCCCACCAGCAGGAATGGCGAGCGGCCATGATTCTGGATGAAGGCCGAGAAAGCCGGATTGCCGCGCAGGGCGCTGAGGTGAATGCGGTTGTAGATGTTGGCGACAGCGAAATAGCTGGTGGCGAACACCACGGTGGTGGAGATATCCAGCAGCCAGTTGGTGTAGCTGGCGCAATAGATCATGATGGCGATGAATCCGGTCTGTGACAGCCAGAACAGACCGTTGATCCAGCCCTGGTCCAGCCGGAAGATGAAACTGGCCGCCAGCCCCAGCACCGCGATGACGGCCAGGAGGCTGGTCGCCCACACCGGCACGGTGCGCAGCCAGCTGCGCGATTTCATGTCGTCCATCGCCGTGGCCAAAATGGTGTTGTCGTCCGTCAGCGCCTTGGCCGGCGTGCCTTTCAGGCTGCCCAGTCCCACCGCCGTGCCGCCCAATATGATCAGCTTGCCGCGATAGGCCGCGGTCCTTCCGGCGTCCATGTCGGCGGCGACATCGGCGAAGGAGCGGCGCTGATAGTCGCCGCGCTTGTTGCGCCAGTTCAGCGTCATGCCACCGGGAAAATCGCCCGGCGCGATGCCCGGCTGGATGCCGCCGGCCTGTAACGCGCGCAGGGGCAGGGAGGGGAACGAGAAAGCCGCCTCATTCAGCCAGGGATTGAAACGGCGCAACACGCCATCGCTGTCGACCGGGAGGTTGTTGAATCCCAGCCGGCCATAAACAGCAGAGAAGGCAGGCGCCAGCACGGCAATAGGCTTTGCGGCGCCGGCAGGATCATGGATCTGCGCGCCGGCGAAACGGGTGATGGCCACCCGGCTCAGCCGGTCATTGGTCGCATCGAGCCGGGTGATCGGCAGCACCACATTGGGCGTGTGCGCCAGCACGTCCTGGAACGTGGCGTCGTCTTCCCGGTGATCCTTGTCGGGATCACTGAAGGTCATGTTGACCAGGATGGATTTGGCCCCAGCCGCAGACAGGTTCGCCACGGTTTCGGCGATCACCGAACGCGGCCAAGGCCAGCGGCCATGCGTGGGGGCCAGCAGCGCCAGCGCGCGTTCGTCAATGTCCACGATCAGGATGTCCGGGGCGGGCATCGGGCTGGATAGGCGCAGCCGCACCGCAAGGTCCTGGGAGGTGTTGTTGCTACCCGGCAAGGCCACCGACCAGATAAAGGTTACAAGAATGGCGGCGATGAACAGCCCCGCCAGGCCCAGGTAGAAGATCGCCGGCCGGCTGCGGGCACGCGTACCCGCCTGCACAGCAGCAGCGCGCAAGGCTCCGGGTTTCCTGGCCGTTGAACTCATTGTGCCGTCTTTATGCGGGCAGCGGCGGGCGATGGGACGGCTGCCGCTTCAAGGGATGTGGTCGCCGCCTCTGTCATCGCCTCGATGCGGTCGTCTGGCGAGGGGTGGGTGGAAAACAGCAGCGCGGTATCGGCATTGTTGGGCAGGGCCTTCAGCCGCCCCATCACCGAAATCAGCGCGGACGAGTCGTAACCGGCACGGGCGGCGATCACCATGCCGTCACGATCGGCCTCGAACTCCGAATTCTTGTCCAGGCCGCGCGCCAGAAGCCTGGTGCCCAAATCCGACACCATTTGCAGGTTGCGGTCGGAATTGCCTTTGGTCACCGCATTGCCGGCCAGGGCGATCAGCTTCTGCTTCTGGATCACCTTCCATTGATGCTTGCGGTTCACATGCGCGATCTCATGTGCCAACACACCGGCCAGTTCGTCCTCGCTGGCCAGCAGGCGATAGAGTCCGCGCGTCACCACCACAATGCCGCCCGGGAAAGCCATGGCGTTGACCGATGGCGTATCCAGCACGGCGAAGCGCCAGGTGACATCCTTACGCTCCACATGGCTGGCGAGGCCCCGGCCAACCAAATTCACATAGGACTGGACCTTGGCATTGCGCCACACCGGCGCGGCGCCCAGCACTGTGGCGGCGATGGCGTTGCCGGAAGCGGCTTCGTCATCGGCGCTCTGGGGGCCGGCATATTCCTGCACCTTGCCCAGCACATCGCCCACATTGCCGGGTAGCTTCTGCGACTTGGCCAGGTTGCCCAGGTCTTCCAGCTTGAACTGGGCTTGCGCACCCGTGACCAGAAGCGCGGCAAGCAAAAAGCAGAGGCGCGCTTTCATCACCTGGTCCTCAGGTAAGCGAGGGACCGGGTCTTGAGTCTTCCGTCCGCGGCGAACTGGGCCGCCGCGCTTTCGCTGGTGCTGGGCAAGGCGGCGACCGCGGCGGTGTCGGGCGTGGCGCTGGCAAGGTCGGCCGCGTCCAGCCCGCGTCCGCCGAGGCGCTGACCACATTGCCACTGCCGGTGCGGCCGCTGGCCAGCGCGGCGATATCGCCCACGCCCCCGCCACTGTCCAGCGACAGGCGGGTCAGTTTCAGCCAGCCGGCAGCGCCGCCGCCGCGAACCTGCGCCCAAAAGCCTTTGCGCGCCACGATATCCACCGCGGCGCCGGCTTTGACGGTGCCCGTGTTGGGCGCGGAGGCCAAAGGCAGGGCCTGCAGCGGCCCGGCTACACGGACATGCGCCGGACTCGCCATGGCCGCGCCCGCGCAAAGCGAAGCAATTGCAGCAATTTTGACAGCGGATTTTGACACGTGAATCGTCCCGGCGCCCCGGCCAACGCTAACACAAGCGCCCCGCCTTGTCCGGCTTTGCGAAAGCGCCTGTTTGGGTATTCAATGCCCGCGCGGATGGCTTGTTCTGGCGGGTGCGGGGCGCTTCCCCCACAAGAGGCCATCCCGGTTGAATTTCATGCGCAAATTATTTCTCGTCATTCTTGTTCCGGTATTTCTGATCGCCATTTTCGTCGGCATCCTGTTCCTGATGCCGTTGAATTCGTTGCGCGGCCCGATGGAGCGGGCAGTCACCAAGGCCATCGGCCGCCCTGTGCATGTTACCGGCGCCCTGCATGCCTCGCTCTATCCCGAAATCGGCCTGTCGGCAGGTGACGTCAGCATCGACAATGTCGAAGGCGGCCAGGCGAAGGTCTTTGCCCGCGCCGGGACCTTGGCGGTGGGCGCCAGGCTGATGCCGCTTTTTTCCCGCCAGGTCGAGATTACCCGCCTGACCTTGCAAGACCCGGAAATTCACTTGGAAGTGGATGCCCGCGGCAACCCAAACTGGAATTTTCATTTCGCCAGTTCCAGCAGCAGCTCGGACAAGCAGTCCAAGCTCAGCATTTCGGGGCTGAAGATCACGAACGGCCTGATCAGCTATTTCGACGCCCGCAAGGCTGCGACCAAAACGCTGGAAAAGGCCAATGCCAATTTCAGCATGGCGGCGCTGGACCAGCCGGCGGTGTTCGATGTCGACGCGCAGTATAACGGCGAGCAACTGGCGGTGACCGGCCGGGTGGACAGCCCCGACAGCTTCACCAGGAAATTACCGACCAAGGTGCTGCTGGACCTGAAGTCGCGTCTTCTGGTCATGCATTTCGACGGCACGGTGACGGGCGCCACCCAAAGCGAAGGCAATGTTGTTATGTCCGGCCCGTCCCTGCGCGAGTTGATCAAGAGCGGTGCGGGCGCGTCGGTTAAGACCGGCGGGCTTGGCGCTTTCACCCTGTCGGGCGCGGTGTCATCCAAGGACCGTGTCTATGCCTTGAAGAACGCCAAGGCCTCCCTCGACGGCATGCATGCCAGCGCCAACATGGCGGTGGACATGAACGGCACGGTGCCGTCGCTGAAAGGCGATGTCTCGCTGGATCATCTCAACCTGGCCACCTACATGGTGGCGGGTGGGTCCAAGCCCGCCGCCAGCGGCTGGAGCAGCGAGCGCATTTCGCTGGATGGCCTCAAAGACGCAGACGCCGATGTGGACCTCAAGCTGGGCACGCTTACGCTTGGCAAATTCGTGATCTCCCAGGGCGCCGGGCATCTGACGGTGCAGGATGGCAAGCTGACCGCCAATCTGGCCCATGCCGGATTGTTCGGCGGCACCATCACCGGGCGTCTGGCAGCCGATCCCGATGGCGCCATCGCCCTGAAAGCAGATGTCAGCGGCGTCGCCATGAAGACCCTGTTGATCAGCGCCATCAAGGTAGACCGGCTGGAAGGCACCGGCGCCCTGGCGATGGATATGACGGGCCGGGGCCTGAGCCAGCGCGCCATCATGGAAAGCCTGCGCGGCACCGCCAGCGTCACGGTGCGCAACGGCGCCATTCGCGGCGTCGACCTGGCGGCCATGGCGCGCAAGGTGCAGAATGCGCTGCAGGGAAATTTCGGCGGCGCGGCGGGCGACAAGGCCAGCACCGATTTCGCCGAAGCCGGTGGCAGCTTCACCATCACCAACGGCGTGATGCACAACAGCGACTTCCATTTGCTCAATCCCTTTGTGCGCATCACCGGTGCCGGCGACATCGGCCTGGGCGCGCGCACCTTGAACTTCCGTGTCGAGCCCAAGGCGGTGCTCAACACCCAGGGCCAGGGCGGGGCGCGCGATGCCGCCGGCCTGGGCGTGCCCTTCTTTGTGTCCGGGCCCTGGACCCATCTCAGCTACAAGCCCGACATGAAGGCTCTGGCCGGAACGCTGGTGCAGCAGGTCACCAGCGGGCAGGGCGCTCTTGGGGGGCTTTTGGGCGGCGTGCTGGGCGGCAAGAAGTCCAATGACGCGAGTGCACCGCAAAAGAAGCAGGGCTTTGACTTGAACAGCCTTTTTGGCCGCTAAACCCGCGCCTTTTCGCCTTGTCAAAGCGGGGGCGTCCCGGCAAGCTTCCTAAAAAATAGCCTGTATACGGGCAAGCCCGATGGGCATCAGGGGGGTATGGGCATGCGCCGTCATTTTCGCAATGCATCCATTATCGACGCCAGCGGCGCCGCACCGTTCCGCGGCACGGTCACGGTGGAGGGCGAGCGCATTGCCGCCGTCACGCCCGCACCGGTGGAGACCGCTGCCGCCCCCGATGACGAAGTGATCGACTGCACCGGCATGACCCTGCTGCCGGGCCTGACCGAGGCGCATTGCCATATCTCCTTCACCAACCTGACCTCGATCTACAACGCCATCGAGCAACAGCCCGAGGATCACGCGCTTGCCGCGCTGGCCAATGCCCAGCTTCTGTTGCAGCGGGGCTGGACCAGCCTGTTCTCGGCGGCGTCCGCTAAGCCGCGGCTGGACGTGGCGGTGCGCGACGCCATCAACAAGGGGATGTTCGAGGGCCCGCGCATCCGCGCCGCCAGCCAGGAAATCACGCCCACCGGCAACCTGGGCGACCTGGACACCAACTACCTGGAATTTCCCCGCAACCTGCGTTTCAGCGTGGCGTGCGACGGCGCCGACAGTTTCATGAAGACGGCGCGGCTGGCCGCGCGCGACGGTGTCGATACGATCAAGGTCAATGTCTCGGGCGACCGCGACTGGGGCCATATGCATGCCGATGACACGGTGACGGTGATCACCGAAGCCGAGCTTGCCGCCGTCATGCAGGTCGCCGAAGCGCGCAAGCTGATGGTGGCGACGCATTGCTCCAGTTCGGCGGGCGTGAAGATGTGCGTGCGCCAGGGCGTGCCGGTGATCTTCCATGCCCCGCACGCCGATGCCGAAGCTCGCGACATGCTGGAATCGGTCAAGGACAAGGTGTTCGTGGTGCCGGGCGCCGGTTTCCCCATTGCCATGTTCCGTCGTCATGACGAATTCCGCCTGGGCTGGCCCAAGGAAAAACTGGCGTCACTGGAGACCGAAATCGGCATCTTCACCGACTGCATGAGCGACCTGCACAAGCGCGGCGTGCGGGTTCTGCCCGGTGGCGACTATGGCGCTTTCATCACCTCGCCACAGGGCGAGAATGCCAGGGACCTGGAAATCTTTGTCGACCTGTTCGGCTTTACGCCCATGGAAGTGATCATCGCCGCCACACGCCACGGCGCCGACCTGATGGGCATGACCGGCCAGACCGGGCAGGTGAAGCCGGGCTTCCTGGCCGATCTTGTCGTGCTGGATGGCGATCCCATCGCCGACATTCGCATCTTCCAGGATCCGGACAAGATCGTGGGGGTGATGAAGGGTGGCGCCTTTGCCCGCCGCCAGCCGGCCCTGTCGCGGGCGACCGGTCCGCTGCGCAAGACGGCCTGAGGAAAAGATCATGCACCTAACCATCGGAAGTGCCCCGGACTCCTGGGGCGTGTGGTTTGCCGCCGACGACCGCCAGACGCCCTGGCATCGCTTTCTCGATGAAATCGTCGAGGCCGGCTACGAATGGACCGAGCTGGGACCGTTTGGCTATCTGCCCACCGATCCCACCACGTTGAAGGCCGAACTGGACAAGCGCGGGTTAAAGGTTTCCGGATCGTTTGTGGAAGGCGATCTATCCAATCCCGATACCGGCTGGGCGCGGATTGAAAAGCAGTTGCGTGGGTTGGGACCCATCCTGAATGCCTTCAATGCCAGATTTCTGGTCCTGATCCCCGATTGCTACACCAACCTTTTCACCGGCGAGCAGATTTCGCCGGCCCGGCTGGATGACGCAGCCTTTCAGCGGCTGGTGGATACCACCCACCGCGTGGCGCGCATCGCGCGCGATGATTACGGTTTGCAGCTGATCTTCCATCCTCATGCCCAGACCCATGTCGAGCATGAAGACCAGATCGAGAAGCTGCTGGACATGACCGATCCGTCTCTGGTTTCCATCGTGCTGGACACCGGCCATCATTCCTATTGCGGCGGCGATCCCGTCAGCTTCATGAAGAAGCATCATGCCCGCATTCCTTACCTGCACCTGAAAAGCGTCGATCCGGCGTTGCGGGCCAAGGTTCTGGCGGAGAATATCCCGTTCGCGCTGGCCGTCGGGCAGGGCATGTTCGTGGAGCCATCCAAGGGGGCGGTGGATTTCAATGCCTTCCGCGATGTGCTGCGCGATATCGATTACAGAGGCTTCGGCATTGTCGAGCAGGACATGTTCCCGGCGCCTTTCGACAAGCCATTGCCCATCGCCAAGCGCACCCGCGCTTATCTGCGCGAATTGGGCCTCGGATAACACAGGATCACTTCATGTCGGAACGCAGCCTGAAACTGAAACAACGCCTGCGCCAGGGCGAAACCACGTTCGGCGCCTGGCTGACCGTGGCCAATCCCACCATCGCCGAGATCATGGCCGGCGCCGGTTTCGATTGGGTGTTCATCGATACCGAGCATGGCGGCTTTTCCAATGAAGGTTTCCAGAACTGCCTGATCGCCTTCAACGGTTCGCCCACCGTGCCGATGACCCGGGTGGCGTGGAATGACCATGTCCTGATCAAGCAGGCGCTGGACATGGGCGCCGAGGGCATTTTGATCCCCATGGTAAGCTCGGCCCAAGAAGCGCGCAACGCCGTGTCGGCCTGCAAATACCCGCCCGAAGGCACCCGCGGCTTTGGGCCCCGCCGCGCGTCCGATTATGGCCGCAAGACCGACGCCTATGTCGCCCAGGCCAACGAGTCCGTCATCGTGGTGGTGCAGATCGAACATGTGAACGGCGTCGCCGACATCAATGGCATCCTGGATACGCCCGGCGTGGACGTTGCATGCCTGGGCCCCACCGACCTGTCGGGTTCTGCCGGCGTGCTGCGCCAGTTCGGCCATCCCACGGTAGTGGATGGCATGACGGCGGTGGTGAACGCCGCCAAGGTCCGCCAGATGCCCGCCAGTATCGGCATCACCTTTCCCGATCCGGAAATGCAGAAGTGGTACAAGGCCGGCGCCAATTTCATCTTCTGCGGCGATGATGTCTCGCTGCTGGCGGCGTCGGCAGGCAAATGCCTGGCCAACATGCGCCAGATGGTTTCCGGCAAATAGGACCTGATGGGACCTGCGCCATGAAGAAGGTCCCGGTTCGTTACCTGCTGGTTCTGGTGATCTTCCTGATCGCCATGGTGGTGAACCTGGACCGCAGCAATGTCGGCATTGCCGGGTCTATATCGCCGCCGATTTCCATATCAGCCTTGTTCAGCTGGGCTGGTGCTTCACCGCCTTCATGATCGGCTACGCCGCTTTCCTGATCCCGTCCGGCTGGGTGGCAGGCAAGTGGGGACCGCGCAAAACCCTGACCGCCGGACTGATCTGGTGGGGCGTCGCCACCATCGCCACAGCCCTGGTGCCGCCGGGCATGGCGGGGGCCTTGTGGGTGCTGATGGCGGTGCGTTTCACCCTGGGGCTGGGTGAGGCGCTGGCCTATCCTTCCGCCAACCAGTTCATCGCCGCCTGGTTTCCCAGCGCCGAGCGCGGCAAGGCCAATGCCTGGGTGCAGGGCGGGGCGCAGTTCGGTTCCGGCGTGGCGCCGCCGCTGGTCACATTCATCATCCTTCAGTTCGGCTGGCATGCTGCCTTTTTTGCCTCCGCCGCGATCGGGCTGATGATCGCGGTGCTTTGGTACAATGCGGCGCGCGACCTGCCCGCCCAGCATCCTTCCGTCACGCCGCAGGAGATGGCGCATATCCAGGCCGGCCTGCCGGTGGCGATAGGCGAAACCAGGCCCCCGGTGCCCTGGGGCCGCATCTTCGGCAGCAAGGATACCTGGGGCACGGCGCTGGCCTATTTCGGATTCGGCTATGCCGCCACCATCTTCTCCACCTGGTTCTTCATCTATCTGAAGGAAGGGCGCGGCTTCGACATGAAGGCCAGCGCCGTGCTGGGCATGCTGCCCTTCATCGCCACCACCACCTGCTGCCTGCTGGGTGGCGCCGTCAGTGATGGACTGGTGAAGCGCTACAGCGCCTATATTGGACGTAGCATCTTCGGCGCTTTTACGCTGGGCCTGGCCGGCCTCATCTTGATCGTGGGCGCCCATACACAGGATGCCGTGGTGGCGTCCCTGCTGCTGGCGGCGGGTGCGGGCGCGATTTACCTGGGGCAGGCAGTCTATTACGCGGTCGCCGCCGATCTGGGCGGGCGCTATGCCGGGGTGGTGTCGGGCATGGTCAGCATGTGCGGACAGGTCGCCGGCGCCATCACCGCCACCGCAACGCCCATGTTGGCGACCCGTTATGGCTGGGAATACGCCTTCTATGTCGCGTCCGGCGTGACCTTTGTCTGTATTATCCCCTGGCTGTTCGTGAACCCCAGCCGGGGAATCTACGTCCCGCACGATTAGAGTGGTACCGCGTCGAAAGCGATGGTGGTGCGAAGCGCATCTTCGCGGAATGGGATGGTGCCGTGCCACATATAGGACGGGAACAGCACCAGCCGTCCAGGCACGGGCTGCACCGCGCGGCGAATGGGGTTATTCAGCGGCAGGTCCATGTCCGGTTCGCCGAACTTGATCCAGCCCTGTTTGGCGCTTTCGTCCTTGGTGACCTCCGGCACGGTGACGTAATAGCAGGAGCTGATCCATCCCTGCGGATGCAGGTGGTTCACATGAAAGCCCTGCTGGCGCATCAGCGATGACCAGGCCCCGGCATAGCGGAAACCATTGCTGCGCCGTGACAGGAAGGGATGTGTGCCGTCTTCGGACAGTTCCGCGATACAGGCGGCCAGCGCCTCATCTATGCGGGCGCGCAACTTGTCCACCAGCGCATGGCCGGACCCGAACAGGTAACCCTCGGTCTGACTGCCGCCTTGCAGCGACTGTTCCAGATAGGCGCCGGTCTTGGGGTGCAGCTGTTCCAGTTCACGGCCCAGTTCGGCATTGAAATCGTCCATGCTGGAAAATCCGTCCGGCGCGGGCAGGTCGAAGACACGGATCAGTCTGTCATAGCCGTTCAGCCTTTCATCCTCTTCGCTGCCTTGCAGCCGCAGCGCGGTGCCCAGCAGCGCCAGGCAGGACTGGTCATATCCATCACGCGCCAATCCGGTGCGAGCGAAATGCTCCGCCTTTTGCGGATCGCCCGCCATCAGCGCCGCCGAGGCGGCGCCGCTGAAAGCGGGTGCGCCCGCGTCCAGTGCCGCCTCGAACGCCGCCACCGCTTCGCCGGCGCGATCCTGCAATAACAGGCTGTTTGCCCATCCGGCCGCCGCAGCCGCATCCGCCGGATCCCTGGCCACAAGACCCTGATAGACTTCACCCGCTTCCCGCCCGCGCTTTTGCAGGCTCAGCAACGCGGCCTTGCCCAGCAGGATGTCGCGGGTTTGCGGCGCGGTGTCGTACGACGCCAGATATTCGTCCGTCCGCCCCAGCCGGTAGAGCAGGCTGTTATAGGCGCGGTGCATCTCCGCATCACCCGGCCGGCGGTCCAGCAGCCGTTTGTACAAGGCCACGCAATCCTCGAAGCGGCCCAGTTGGTGCAGAATGTCGATGCGGCGATTGTCCAGGTTGGGCATGTCGGGGGCCAGCGCCTGTACACGGTCCAGGTTTTCCAGCGCCGCGTCATGCCGGTTGTGGCTGCTCATCACCACCGACAGGTTGTTGTGGATGGCAGCCTGCAGGCGGGGATCATGCGCCAGGGACAGCGCCTTGCGCAGCGGCGCTTCGGCGTCGGCCACATGTCCCGCTTCAGCCAGCGCGGCGCTCAGCGCCAGGTAGCCATCGATGTTGTCGGGTTGGGTCCGCAGCAGCTTGCGATAGGTAGACTGCGCTTCGTCGCTGCGGCCCAGCTGGAGTTGCGCTGCGCCCAGCGCCAGGTAGGCGTCCGCCGCTTGCGGCTCCAGCTTGATCGCGACGGCGAAGGCCTGCGCCGCCTGTTCCAGCTGTCCCAGTTGCGCAAGCGCCGTGCCATGAAAAAATGCGAAACGGCCCTGGCGGGGGTGCAGGCTGCGGCCCTTCTCGAACAGCGCCGCGGCTTCGGCGAAACGTCCCTGGTTCAGGCGGATCGCACCCACCAGCGGCAGCAGCTCGTCGCTGATGCGCAGCGCGATCAGCGGCCGCACCAGCTCATCGGCCGCGGCTGTGTTGCCGGCCTGCAGCAGCTGCCAGCCCATGGCGAGAACCTGTTGGTTCAATCGGCTTCTCCCGATCCCATGGCGCGGGGCTGCCAGCCCGGTCCTTGCGGCGTCATCACCTGTTCCATGGCGATGCGCACGCCAGGCGCCAGGATGCCCAGATCCACTTCCCGGTCGGGCAGGATCACGATGCTGCGCTTCTTTTCCATCACCAGCACGATCACATTCCGTGTCAGGCCCAGTGCAGACAGGCGCTTCAAGACCCCATAATAGGGCTGGCCGCGCCAGGGTTGGCTGACGGCGGGATCGACATGCACCGTCAGCAGGCGCGGCCGCGAATCCAGCACCATCTTGCACACGCTGGGCTTCCATTCCGGACCCATGGCCGGATCGTTCAGCCAGCGGCAGGAAAAATCGTGGCAGGAAGGCGGGCGGTTTTCATAGATGCGGCAGCCGGTGCCCGACGCGAAATTGGGGCACCAGGCATCCTTGGGCTTGTCCAGCTCCGGAATGCCCAGCACCTTGCAGCACAGCGAGCAGTCGCCGCATTGCCTGGCCCCCTGAGCCATCGCGCCCCCCATTTGCGCAGAGGGTACAGGCAGCGTGCAGGGGCCTTCAAGCCGTTACTGGCGCGGGGGCGCTGTCTGGCGGTCGAATGCCGCCTGCTGCTGTGGCGTCAAGGTGGCATAGAAGGTCCGAAGCGCGCCTGCACGCCGCTGCATCGCGTTCAGGTCCGATTGCATCATCTGGATCGACATATCCATGCGGTCCGGGGCCCGCATCGTTTCCATGCGCCGGAATGCGTTGTCATGGCGCGCTTCTTCCTGGGGATCGGGACTGCTGGCCTGTTCAAAGGCGCGCCAGGCCGGTTCCTGGTCAGGACGCAGGCGCAAGGCGTTGTGCAGGCTTTCCAGCGAAGGGCCCTGCTCATCCGGCTGCGCCGCAGCGGGAAGCGCCAGGCACAGGGTGATGGCGAAAACGGCGAAGATTCTGGTCATTGGACACCTGCTCATATGTGCGAACGCCGGACGGCCCATCCGGCTCCCGCAAGGCTTAGCGCGGGAAATGGGAGAAATTGGGGTCCAGCCGGATTAAATTTGTGGCGAACTGCGCCCCCGATCCCCGGAAAAGCCCCTGCCAGCCGGGTTTGGCCACCATGGGGTAAATGACGCATACCCTCTTATCACCCAAGCGATAAATCTCGCGTGTGCACTGCACAATGCGTGAGGCACATCGGCGGGATTTTCCCGGCAAACCCTTGGAGTTGCGTACTATGAATGCGCTGACGTCTTCTGTTCTGGCCCTGGTCTTGAGCACGTCCATGGCGATGGCGGCCGATGTGGCACCCCTGGCGGCCGGGCATCCTGCCGGCGTGAAGAATGCCCAGATCAGCCCCGGCTTCGCGGTTCTGGGCGGCCTGGGCGTGGCGGCAGCGGTCGGCATCGGTATTGCCGTCTCCGGCGACTCCGGCAACGGGGCGACCGACACCGGCAAAAACGCTGCGACCGTGCTGACGACCTCTACCGCCCCCTGAGACGAAGGCCAATCTTGCAAGCTGCTGTGACGCGGCTGGACGCTGCTTCCCCAGATATTGGCGCCGGCGCTCATCATTTGGCTTTCGCGACCCGTTAGGTAAGTCATTGCGAGCGCGCGCAGGGCGGCATCATGCGCCCGCGCCTGTTTCCGTTTTCGCCTAAAGGACGATCACGGTTCCTTTCATGCCCATCGGTCATGATACTTGCAAACATAAGCGTATGTTCCGCGCTCGGAAAACAGGTGCGTGAACGTGTCGTCCTCCGATAGATCGGCGGAACCAAAAGGCTGAACGCCAGCCGGCAACTTGACGCTGGCCTTGTCCGCGGCCTGGGCCGGATCAAACGTGATCGTGTGCAGCAGCAGGGCGGGATTCTTCCAGATCACCTTGTCGCCCGCAGAAATCGTGATAGCAGGCGGCACAAAGGCGCTGTCGGTCATCGAAACTTCGATGGTCTTGCCTTGCGCGTTGGCGGACGTGGATGCCGCCAGACCGGCTCCGACCAGGTATTTGAGTGCATCACGACGTTGAAGCGTCATGTTTTTACCTTTCATGTGCGGCGTCACGGGCTTGCGGAGGTGCCAGTCTAACCTCCGCAACACACCGCACGGGACCTATACGGTGTTTGACGTATTCGGGGCGGCCCCGGCGCCATTCCAAATCCATGGGATGGGACGCAAAGGTCCGTGAGGATGCAAAAGGGTTGGCCCCTGTGGCTCGCCGGAACCGCCGGCGTGCTGGTTCCCGGCGCCGTGGTGGCGCAAAACAGCGTCTACTGTTTCCAGGCGGATGTGCTGGGCACCCAGGCGAACTTCATGGTCGCCGCGCCGACCCGCAATATCGCGCAAATCACGGCCGGGGCGGCGCTGAAAGAAATCGCACGGCTGGACCGTATCCTCAGCGATTACCGGCCGGATTCAGAATTGCGGCAGCTCAATGCCGCGCGTGAAATGCCGGTATCGCCGGAGCTGTTCGCGGTGCTCAGCCATGCCGAAGACCTGCAGCGGCGCAGCGGCGGCGCTTTCAGCGCGCGCATGGGCGCGGTCGAAGCGCTGTGGCGCGACGCAAAAGTCGCCCCGCCCGACGCCGGCGCATTGCGCCGCGCTGCTGCTTCTGCGCAAGAAGCGCCGCGTCTGGATCCCGCTGAAGGGCTGGTCTGCCGTCCCGAAGGCGTGGTGTTCTCGGTCGATGCGCTGGCGAAAGGCTATATTGTCGATCGCGCGCTGGATGCGGCGCGCCGGTCCGCGGTTTCTTCCGGTATCATGATTGATATCGGCGGCGACTTGCGCTGCTGGGGAGCAGCAGGCGGCCAGCAAGATTGGCATGTGGGGCTGCCGGATGCCCGCCTGCCATACGTGAATGCTCCGATCGTCGCCCAGGTTAGGCTCAAGGACCAGGCGATCGCCACCAGCGGCCGCGGCGTGCGGGACCGCATCATCGATGGCGTCCGTTATGGCACGACCTTGTCGCCTCGGGATGGCATGCCGGTGAACGCGCACCTGGCAGCCAGCGTGGTGGCCGCGACCACCGCCGAAGCGGACGGGTTGGCCACGGCGCTGCTGGTGATGCCGCCGGAAGAGGGGCTTTTGCTTGCGGCACAGGCCGGAGCACAGGCTCGCATTACCCGTGCCGACGGCGCGGTGCTGACAAGCCCCGGCTGGTCAGCGTTGGAAGCTGCCCGACCGTTGGCCAGGATGACCGGGCTTGTCGCTGTGGCCAACAATGAAGGTCCGGCGCTGCGAGCCAGCGGCTGGGTCGCCGACTGGGCCCTGCAAATTTCTTATGAAGCCTTCATCGACCGGAATAATCGCGCGCCGGACTATCGCTCGCCCTATCTGGTGATGTGGATTTCGGACAAGGCGGGCCGTCCCGTCCGTACGCTCCTGGTCATCGGCAAGGACCCGCAATACCAGAAGGACAATCACATCTGGTGGAGCCTGTACGGTGGCCGGGCCCTAAAGATCATGGATGTCCGGTCCGGGCCGACATCCCTTTCGGGCCAGTATCCCAGTTTCTGGCCCGGCATCGACGACAGCTATGGGTCGGTGGGACCGGGCGACTATCTGCTGAATATCGAAACCAGCCGCGAGAAGGGCGAGCACACCTTCCGTTCCGTGCCGGTGACCATCGGCCACAAGGCATTCGCGTTCGACATCAAGCCCACGGCCGACATGGGTACGATCAAGCTAGCGTTCGGCAGGCAGAATTGACCAACACATCCAAAAAGGCCGCTTTCTATCGCCTATGCCGGACATGGCATGGCTATCTGTCCGCGGTCGCGTTCGTCTGGCTGCTGTTTTTCTCGATCACCGGCATCCTGCTCAATCATCCGGCCTGGCTGCGGGGCGTACCGGCGACGGTCAACCGGCCATTCCATCTTCAACCGCAGGAATTGGCGTCTATAACGGCGCAAAGGGAGCCGGGTCAGGCGCTGGTTGGGGTTCTGCGTGGCCCGCTGGGGCTCCGAGGCGAAATCGACAACGCGGACATGGCGGGTAGCCAGCTTTTTGTCCGCATGCGGGGGGCATCGGGCTCCAGCGACCTGCAACTGGATCTGCGAGGCGGGCAGGGCAGCGCCGTCGTCGAGACCTTCCCGCCTGCGACCCTGTTTAAGGAACTGCACCGCGGCGAAAAGGCGGGCGGGACATGGCGCGCCCTGATCGATATCTCCGGCGGGGCGCTGGTGGTGACTTCGATCCTGGGCCTGGCGATCTATTTCAGTCTCCGCTTCCGCTTGCGCACAACCCTGATCCTGATCGCCGGCGGGTTGGCGGTGATGGCAGCCGCAGTTCTGCTGGTCGTGCGGTAAGGGACTTTCGGCGAGCGCGCTGCCCATTATTCGCGCGAAGCGTCCAGGAAATAGACATGATGACGATGACCTCGCCTCGCGGCAGGTCTGCCTATCCCCCACGCTGCAGCATTCATACGTCAAACGACGTATGGGGGG
>JAXMEA010000017.1:0-81932 GCA_046348525.1 Alphaproteobacteria bacterium
GCCGCCTTCGGTCAGGCCGAACTCGGCATCGATCAGGGCGCGCTGATTGGTGGCCAGCCACTTGGCGCCATTGAAGGCGCCGTTGGTTTCCTCGCCGCAGGTCAGGGCCAGCTTCAGCGGCCGCTTGTGCGCGATTCTTTCTGCTTTGAATCGGACCATCACATCGACCCAGATGGCGGCGACCGATTTGTCGTCGGCGGTGCCGCGGCCATAGAAATAGCCGTCTTCCTCCACCAGCTTGAAAGGATCGCGGGTCCAGTCCTCGCGCTTGGCTTCCACCACGTCCAGGTGCGCCAGCAGCAGGATGCCCTTGGCCCTGGGATCGCTGCCCGGCAGCACCGCCACCAGGCTGCCTTCCCTGGGATGATCGGGGACGGTGAAGATGTGCAAATCGCTGTCCGGATATCCCGCCGCCTTCAGCCGGGCCGCCATCTTCTGCGCCAGCACGGTGCAGTCGCCGGCGGACAGGGTGGTGTTGGTTTCCACCATCTCTTTATAGATACCGCGAAAGGCTTCCTGGCCGGGGCTCAGGGGCTGCGCGGCAGCGGGCAAGGTCAGGCAAGCAGCGAGGGCTGCGACGGCGAATTTGCGCATGGCTTTTGGGCTCTTACTTTTGGCTGGCGTAGATCTTGACCACTTCATACAGGAAGTCGCGCCCGTCATAGGCCGACTTCACCCGCATGCGTTCGTTCAGGCCATGGGCGCCATTGCCGTCCGGATCGCCGAACATGCCCGACACGCCATAGGTGGGAATGCCCGCCGGCGTCAGGAAAGCGCCGTCGGTGGCGCCAGCCGACATGGCCGCCGTCACCGGAATGCCCGGCCACATTTTCGCGACCAGCTTCTCCACCGGCGCGAACACACGCGGGTTGATGGGCTGCGGCCCCTTGGGGACTTCGCTGCGCTTGTCCACCAAGGTCACCTTGATGGCGGGATCGCCCACAACCTCCTGCAATGTTGCACGCACCTGTTCCGGCGTGGTGCCGGGAAAGATGCGGCAATTGATGTTGGCGTCGGCGCGCTGGGGCAGGGCATTGTTGGCATGCCCGGCGCTGAGCAAGGTGGCGACGCAGGTCGTGTGCAGGATGGCATTGTAAGACGGATCGGACGCCAGCTTGGCCGAAGCGGTCTTGTCCGAAGGGGCTTTCGAGAAAGCCGTCATGGCTGCGCCCATCTCGCCGCCCACTTGTGGCGCCAGCTTGGCGAAATACTGCCGGGTGATGTCGCTGGCCTGGATGGGGAAGGCATAGGCACTGACCTTGGTCAGCCCCGCCGCCAGCCTGTAGATGGCGTTGTCCGGCATGGGGCGCGAGGAATGGCCGCCGGGATTGGTGACTTCCAGCTGGTAATTCTGGGGAAATTTCTCCGCCGCCTGCACCGTCATCATCAGCGGCTTGCCGTCCTTGTTGAGCCGGCCGCCACCACCTTCATTCAGCGCGAACTCCGCATCGATCAGATCGCGCTCATGCGTGGACAAATAGCTGGCGCCGTTGAAGGCGGTGGAGGTTTCCTCGCCGCAGGTCAGCGCCATCTTGATGGTGCGGCGGTTTTTGTACTTCTCTTCCTTCAACCGCATCATGGTGTCGACCCAGGCCGCAACCTGGGGCTTCATGTCGGACGCGCCGCGGCCATAGAAATAGCCATTCTCCTCGATGAAGGTGAAGGGGTCGCGGGTCCAGTCCTCGCGCCTGGCTTCCACCACGTCGATATGGCCCAGCAGCAGCACGGCCTTGGCATGGGGATCGCTGCCCGGCAGCCGCGCCACCAGCCCGCCTTCCTTGGGATGGCCGTCCGCGACGAAATAATGCAGGTCGGCATCGGGATAACCGGCTTCCTTCAGGTGCGCGCCCATCTTGTGCGCCAGCAGGGTGCAGTCACCGGATGACAAGGTGGTGTTGGTTTCCACCAGCTCTTTATAAAGCGCGCGAAACCGCGCCTGGCCCGGACCCGTCTGCGCTGTGGCCGGAATGGTCAGAGCCGCGACAAGCGCCGCCGAAATCAGGTGTCGCATGAAAATCCCCAGTTAGCCCGGGAATAGCCTAGCGGTCAGGACCACTTATGGAAGGAGAAAAATGCCGCCCCGCACAGAAACAGGAAGGCGACCATGTGATTCCATCTCAAGGTCTCACCCAGGTAAGTGACTGAAAAAACGCCAAATACCAAAAGGGTTATGATCTCCTGCATGGTTTTGAGCTGGGCGGCGGAATAGACCTGATGGCCGATGCGGTTGGCCGGCACCGCCAGGCAGTATTCAAAGAAGGCTATGCCCCAGCTGATCAGCACCACTTGCCACAGGATGGCATTGGGGAATTTCAGCTGCCCGTACCAGGCAAAAGTCATGAAGACATTGGATGCCAGAAGGAGCACGACGGGAATCAGTGCGACAGGGATCAGCGAAGTCATGAATGTCCTTGGGGGTCAGCCGCCATTGCAGTGGATGGTGTAGCGCAGCGCGTTGGAATGCTTGCCGTCGGCATCGATCACATAGCTGCGCATGGTGATGAAATATCTCGACGTGCCGCAGTCCCAGCCGCCCGAGGCGATAACGCCGTTCTGTAGCGAACCGGGCGCGATGTCCACGGCGTAACTCGCCAGTTGTGTATCCTTGAAAGCGCCATCGGAATTGACCAGTTCGCGCCGGCGCATCACCACGGGGCTGCGCATCACGGTGACATGGAAGTCAGGGATCACGTCCATCGGCGCGCCATTAGGACCCATGACGGGACCGGGATCGCGCATCCATTCCAGTAACGGCGAGCCAGCGCCGCTGTTCGCATCCTCGGCGGTTTGCTCGGCATTCACCAGCTTCAGGATCGGCGTTGGCGGCGGCCCCACCGGTTTCTTCGCTTTCCCTGCGGCATCGGCCGGCAGGGTCAATGTCAGCAGGGCGGCGGCGATCAGGCGTTTGCGCATCGGGTCCTCGTGGGCGGCAATCTAGCCGAGGCTCCCCGGCGCTGATAGCCTTGAACGAACGGGGGCGGGTTTTGGTTACGCGAGAAATTCCGGAAACGTTCGCCAAAGCCGCCTGGCGGCTGATCCCGTTCATGACCCTTTTGTACATCATCGGCTTCATCGACCGGTCCAATGTCGGCTTCGCCGCCCTGACCATGAACCGCGACCTGGGCTTTTCGCCGGAAATTTTCGGCCTGGGCGCCGGCATGTTCTTTGTGGGTTACCTGACATTCCAGATCCCCACCGCGCTGCTGCTGGCGCGGCTGGGGGCGCGGCGGGTGATTTTCTGCGTGATGCTCGCCTGGGGCCTGGTGTCGGCCGCCAACGCCTTGATGCGCGACGCACCGGAATTTTATGCCCTGCGTTTCCTACTGGGCGTGGCCGAGGGCGGCTTCACACCCAGCATGATCTATTACCTGACCCTGTGGTTTCCGCTGTCGATGCGCGGCCGCTTCACGGCGATCTTCTGCACTGCCATTCCCATCGCCGGCATCATCAGCGGGCCGCTGTCGGGATTGCTGCTGGGACTGGACGGGGTGGGCGGCCTGCATGGCTGGCAATGGCTGTTCCTGGTGCAGGGATTGCCCGCGGCGATCCTGGCCTTTGTGGTGCTGGCGGTCTTGCCCGATGGTCCGGGAAGTGCCCGCTGGTTGAATACAACCGAACGCGATGCGATCGCGGCCGTGCAGGAAACCAAAAATGCGCCCCAGGAACGGGTGGTGACGCGGGCGTTGCTTGATCCGCGGCTGCTGTTGCTGGCGCTGTCCACCCTGGGTTCGGCCTGCGCGCTATATGGCATCAACCTGTGGCTGCCCCAGATGATCCATGCCATGGGCTATTCCGCCCGCGCCACCGGTTTTGTCTCCGCCATTCCCTATCTGGTCAGCATGATGGCGATGGTCCTTTGGGCACGCCGCAGCGACGCGCGGAACGAGCGCATCTGGCACACGGCTTTGACCATGATCCTGGCGGCGGGATCGCTGGCGGTTGCCGCCCTGTCGTCCAATCATCTGGTGGTGCTGACGGCGCTCAGCCTGGGCATGGCGGGCGGTCTTGCCGGGATCGGTCCGTTCCAGAGCCTGCTCACCAGCCTGGCGCGCGGCGAAGGCACGGCTGCGGGGCTGGCGCTGGTCAATAGCGTGGGCACCTTCGGCGGATTCCTCGGTCCCATTATCGTGGGACAGCTGAAAGGCTGGACCGGCGGTTATGGCATGGCCATGGCGGCGCTGGGCGCCGCCCAGGCCCTGTCCGCGCTGATCGTGCTGGCGGCGGGCAGGCTTATTGCAGCTCCAGGATCGCGTCCTTCGCCATCTGCGTAACCCGCGCCAGCGCGTCGGGCTGATAAAAGGCGATGCGCGCCTGGTAGACGTCGCGGCCAAAGCTTTCGGGCAAGGGCAGATAGGTGGTGGTGCCGTCCGACAGGTTCAGCACGGCCACGGTGGTGTCCGGAAATTCGCGGCGCAAATCCATCTGGAATTTCGAGTAGGACTCCGCCGGGGTTGACACCAGGAAAGCTTCACCAATCCGCCACACGGTGAAATGGAAGGGGCTGTTTGGGCCATCACCGATCTGGGCGCGGCGTACCAGGCTGCGTTCGATGCGCTCTATGGCATAGCGTTCGGTGGCGGCCGCCAGTTGCGTTTCCAGTTCTTCGCGGCTGGGGAATGGCAGCAAGGGAAATTCGGTGCTGACGAACCGGCCGGACAATTCGGTGCTGATGTCGTTGCGCGGCTTCAGCCGCCAGATGCCCAGCGGGGTACCGGATTCCTCCACGCCCTGATATTCCAGCATCTGTCCCGGCGGGAACATGCCGGCGATGATCGAAAGCGCGGCATAGCCCAGCTCGCGGCCATTCTGGTCGGCGACTTCCGCATTGGCTTCATAACTGCGACGCGGTGTCAGGTCGCCCGATGCCCCATGCATGAACACGCAGATGCCGCCGGTGTCGCGCTCCACCACTTCGCGCATGGCGCCGATATAGTCGGGCGACAGGAGCCGGTTTCCCCCGCCCAGCGAAACGGGATGACAGGCATAGTTGACGATTGTTGCGCGGGTCTTGCCGTCCATGCCGGCAACGCGGCCGATCAGCAAGGTGTCGTCGGCCTGTTCGGCCAGGTTGAGGCCACAGATATCGCGGCCCGTCGCCGGGTCCACCGCATCGCGGTTGAAGGCCAGCCCGCAGCGGCCATAGGCCCAGCTGACAATGCCTTCGGCAAGCGACGCGCGCGCCTGTTCGATCAGGCCGATGCAGATATCGGTCAGGCCATCCAGGTATGCGGTGAGCTTGTCGCCGCCCGGCTTGGCATTCATGCGCCGGTTCAACATCGGCAGGCTGTGGGAATGGGAGGGATGGAGCATCAGCTGCTGCGGCTTCAAGCCGAAGCGCTTCAGGATGGTCCCACGCAGGGCTGCGATGTCCTTGTCGTCGCTGCAGCAGGAATCCATGGTGACGAACACCAGTTCGTCCTTGCCGTCGAGAGTCTGGAACACCAGGCAGCTGGCCAGCGCGGGACGATGCACGCCTTCGGCCACGTCATGCTTGGCGCTTCCCCAGGTGCGCGAATAGATGCCCACCGGCGGGGTCACATCTATCCGCGCCGTGCCGATCCGGCCATGGAATTCCGCATGCTTGAGACGAGGGGCCATGACGCTCTCCTATTTGGGCTGCATCCCGGGCTGCCAGGACCGGATGCACAGGATGCGCGATTTGGTACCCGGTGCACTATAATAACCGACCGTGGCATTGGCGCGGTAATAATAGGCATCGCCCTCCTTTGCCGGGAATTTGCCGGCGATGCCGTCCATGCCGCTGCCCGCCACCTGTTCGCCGTGGCCGTCCAGCACCAGGTAGATTTCCTCCTGCGCGGGATGGTGGTGGGGAAAGTTGGTGCCGCCCGGATCGATCTCCATCAGGAACAGGCTTGTGACCATGTTGCCGATATCGATGCGGTCGCGCTTTTGCGTGATGTCGCCGATCAGCAGGCGGTAATGTGTTGAGGTGGGATGGCTGCCCACCAGCTCCAGCGGCACGTTGGCGATATTGTCTTTCAGCGGATGGGCCGGCAGGGGCGTGGGCGCAAAGCCCTTGGTGAGATAGCCCATGACGGCGACCGTGACCGGCGCCGTGCCGTCATTGCGCAGCGCATGCGGCACGGTGGCGGGAATATAGAGAAAGTCTTCCTTGGCCAGCACGACCTGTTCGCTGCCGTAACTTGTCGTGCCGCTGCCGCTCAGCACCACGAATATCTGGTCTTCGCCGGCATAGGTGGCGGGCTTGCAGCTTCCTTTGGGGTCGATGGTCACCGTACCGAAGCGGGCGATGCCGCTGCCGGGCAGGCCTGCGGGATCGCCGGCGCCGAACAAGGGTTTGTAATGACAGCTGGGCGTGGAAATATCTGAGGCGACTTCGCGCGCTGCCGGAAGAGCGCGGTGCAGGAAGGTGGGATCGATCTTGCGCTCGGCGTCCTGGGCCTGCGCGCCTGCGATCATGATTGCCAGCGCCGCCAGCACCGCGCGTCCCATCATGCCGCTTCTCCCAAAGAAATACGGCCGGCGCTTTTGGGCACCGGCCGATTCCATTTTACTTCTTCTTGACCGCGACCAATTCGATTTCGACCAACGCGCCGGGCGTGGCCAAGCCGACCTGGACGGTGGAACGCGCCGGCTTGTTGGGCTGGGTCGGTGAACCGAAGCGCTTATTCCATTCCGCGTTCATGGCGGGGAAATTGATTTTGTTGCCGTTGTTGGGATCGGCCACCAGGAAGACGGTGCCCTTGACCACGTCGCCGAAATTGAGGCCCAGCTTGGTAAGAACCGCTTCCAGCTTGTTCAGCACGTCATTGGCCTGCTGGGCGGTGTCGCCCCAGCGCGCCGGGCTGCCTTCGGGCGCGGTCGGATCCTTGGGGCCGCCGGGAATGCCGCTGATGTAATAAGTGGTGTAACCGGCCGGCACGGTGACGGCCGAGGCGATCACCGGGCTGGGTGGCGTGCCATCCAGGCGCGTCACGCCCTGGGCGTTGGCGGAAGTGGCGATGGCGCAAAGCGCCAGGCCCGCGAAAGCAAACTTGAAACCGTTCATCTTGAAGTCCCCTTGTTGGAAAAATTCCGCAGGGAGCCTAGCGCGGGCCGCGCGAACAAGCATGCGCTAAATCGCACGCGCGCCAAAACACTGATTCAACTGCGGGTTACGTCCCTATCTTCGGGCTATGGGCATTCAGGCCCGGGCCTTGCGCGCCTTGTTCAGCACTTCGCGGATGCGGCGGCCCACGATCAGGTCCTCGCCCGGCTGCAGGGTCATGGACACGACTTGCAGCTTGTTGACCACGCCGACCTTGGGCTTGCGCAACGGCGGGATCAGGCTGCGGTTGCCAAGCGTGGACAGGGCTTCGATGCGCGGGGTGCCGGCGGCCAGCTCCTCGACGCATTGCGCCACCGTCAGCCCAAACGCGGCTTCGTCCCAGTTCACCGTCAGGGTGGGATAGGAGTTGCTGCCGACTGGAATTTCGATGCTGGTGGTCACGCCCGGCACGGTCTCGGCCAGCTTGGCGACGCGCTCGACACGGCCCTGCCATTCCTTGTTCAGGACATTGAGATCGGCCTTGGACCAGTATTCCACCGCGGCCAGGATGCCCATGATCTCTTCCTTGCCGACTTTCATGGCGCGGCATACGGCCCCTTCCCAGGGCGCGCTGTTGGCCATGCCGGCTTCGATCAGATCCTTGCGGCCCAGCAGAAGGCCCGAGCATTGCGGACCGCCCAGGCCCTTGCCGCCGCTGATGGCGTAGAGATCCACTCCCCATTTGGCGAACTTGGTGAAATTCTCGAACGGCGGCACGGAAGAAGACGCATCCACCAGGAGCGGCACTCCGGCGGGCTTGGTGACCTTCAGTGCGTCCTGCACCCGCTCGTCGCGGAAGGTGGTGTAGACCAGGCAGGTCTTCGGACCGATGGCGCCGGGCAAGTCCGCCAACGTCGGCGCCAGCACCAGCTTGCCGCCTGCCAGGCGTAGCGCGCTGTCAAAGGCATTGCGCCCGCCCAGCATCACCACTTCATTCTTCAGGCCGGTGGTGTCGGGCAACTGCCAGATCTTGTCGGGATCGGTGCCGGCGATCACCGCGGCCACGGCGGTGGACATGGCGGCTGCGGCCCCGGATGTCACCATGCCGAACTCGGCGCCGGAGATTTCCGCCAGCCTTTTGCCCGCGGCGTGCTGCAACTCGAACATGTCGACAAATTGGTGCGAGGCGGCTTCGACCGCGGCGCGCACCACAGGCAGCTCCAGCGAGCCACCAACGTAAGTATAAGTGCCGCGCGCATTGATCAGGGGGCGAATGCCCAGTTGCTCATAGGCATTGGCCTTGCCGGCAACCGTCTTGGCGAAGCTCTGGGTCGCCATGGTGGCGAACAGGGGTGTGGCCGCCATCAGCTTGAGGAAGGCGCGGCGGCGCGCGCCCATCGAAATATTATTGGTCATGGAAATCCCCTGCGCTGTTGGCGCGGGGAGCCTATCGCAAAAGCCGCGCTCGCCGGATGCGGCCGCCGGTCTTTACAAAAAAATTACAGTCGTCTCAGCGCGGCGTGGTGGCGATGGACTTCTTGATGGCATCGATGGTGCGGTCGATGGTGCGCATTGTCAGCATCCTGCCGATTTCCGCGCTGGCATGGCGGGGGTCGCCTTCCACGCCGTTCTTGCCATTGCCCGCTTCCAGCCGGTCCTTATGAACCATGGCGGGGTCGATATACATCATCTGTGAGGTGTCGCGGACATCGGAGTGATTGCCGAATTCCTCCTTCTTGATGCCCATCTTCATCATCTCGGCCTGATCGCCCGCCAGGTCGCCCCGGTAATAGACGCTGATGGCGTGCACCCTAACCTTGGTATTTGCCCACTCCGCATTCAGCTTGGCGGCGACCTGATCCTGGCCGGCGATATCCGAGCCGTGATCGCCGATCAGCACGATGTCCTGGAAGCCGTGCAGCTTCAGGCTGCGGCAAACCCCTTCCAGCACCCCGGCATAGACATCTTCAGGAATGCCGATGGTGCCCGGATATTTCAGATGGCCCTGGGGCGGATCATATTTGCCTTCCGGGGTGAAGTTGATCGGCGAAGTCACCAGCGCATTGCCCAACCGGTTCGCGATGGTCTGGGCGTTGGCGAAGACGCGGAAATTGTGCTTGCCGGTGGCCATGGCGGGGCCGTTCTGCTCGGTGCCGCCGCTGGGCACGATGACGGTGGTCTTGCCCGCGGCGACGGCGTCGCGGATCTCATACGAGGTCATCCGCTCCATCAGCACGGTGCCGGCGGCATGGGCCGGCGCGGCCAGACAAAGAAGGGCGAGCAGCAGCAGAGTCTTCTTCATCGGGGCCTCCCAGCCATCCTTTATAGTATTTGCGTTGTCAGTGGATGCGCTTGACCTTGTAGATCTTGCCATCGCCCTTGATGGTCATCAGGTAGACTCGCATCGCGTCGGGCGTGATGGTGACTTCCATCTCTGCGGCGTCCTTGCGCCAGCGGGCCGGATGATAGACCGCATCCTCGTTGTTCTGTTCCCACACCTGACCGTCGATCAGGGTGACGGTGAAGTGGTTGTCCTTCTTGTCGATGTCATAGGACTGCATCGGCATGTTCTTCACGATGGGCTTGGCGCTGGAAATCAGGCCGGCGAACATTCCGCGCTCGCGAGGCATGGGCGGCGGGCCCGGCGGCGGGCAGCTGCGCCGGCGCGGCGGACGCATATTGCGGGAACGGCACGGGTACCGGCGTCGCCGGACGCGGCGCGGCGATGGCCGCGGCACCAGCCGCAGCGACGGGCGCCGCAAGCCCAGCTGCACGCGCATCGGGTTCGCGGCTGCGTAAAAGCAGTCCAGCCAGGCACGGTCGGCGGAATTGCGGGTGCAGCCGGCCGCAGCAGATATCACCTCGTCACGCACCGCTTCATCGCGCGGCACCCCGCCGGCGGGCGGCGCCGACGCCAGCTTGACCTGCGCGGCGAGGGCTGGCGCCATGCCGAGCGCGGCACGCACCGGCTGGGCGGCGCCGTAATAACAGTCGAGCCACTGACGGGAATCGGCGACCACGCCGCAGCGGATGGCGCCGGTCAGCGCGTCATCGCGCGGGCGTGCCGACGCAGGCGCTGCCAGGACCAGCAAGGCGGGAACCACAAACCACAAGTAATGACGCATTCGTTTCCCCTGGGCGGCTTTGACGCGCCGCGACAATCCCTATCGCACTGGCGGATAGAAACAAAATCAGGCCTTGCGGGCAACCGGCTCCGGCTGACCCAAAGTTAATGGACCTGCGGTTTTCCGGGCTTCCGGACGGCAGGGGAGAAGTGGCGCGAACAAAACTTGCCGCACATCCACCGCGCGCACCGCGCCGCACACTGCAAACGGACTGTAAGCAGGGTTGCCATTGCGGTGTTTCCTTCCCACACTGGCTGCGCGGGCAGCAGGGGAAACGCATGATCACGCGGCGAAACAAGATTCCAGGGCGGGCGATCGGGGCCCTCACGCTTTTATTGCTGGCCGGCGCCGCACAGGTGAATGCGCAGGTTCCGCCCGCGGATGAAGCCGACATCCTGATCCAGAACGGCCATGTGGTGGACGGCACCGGTGGTCCCTGGATGCAGGCCAATGTCGCCATCAAGGGCGACAAGATCGTCTATGTCGGCCGCGCGCCGGTGAAGGCGAAAAAAGTGATCGATGCCAGCGGCAAGATCGTTTCGCCCGGCTTCATCGACATGCATTCCCATTCCGAGTTCGGCCTGGCGATGGACGGGCGCGGCCTGTCCAAGGTCACGCAAGGCATTACCACCGAAGTGATGGGCGAGCATCTGTCGGCCGGCCCGGTGCTGGGTCCGGCGGTGGACGATCCCATGATGGTGACGCCGCCGGTCAAGCGCAGCTGGACGACTTTGGGCGGCTGGTTCTCGTATCTTCAGAAGAAGGGCGTTGGCCTGAACGTTGCGTCCTATGTGGGCGCGGGCCAGGTGCGCGCGTCGGCCATGGGGTACCAGAACCGCGAGCCCAGCACGGCCGAGATGGGCCGCATCAAGCAGCTGATCCGCCAGGCCATGGAAGAGGGCGCTTTTGGCCTGTCCAATGGCATGTCCTATGTGCCCAACATGTTCTTCTCCACCGCACAGCTGATCGAGCTGTGCAAGGTGGCGGGCGAGTATGGCGGCATCTTTACCATCCATATCCGCAATGTCGGCCCGAACGATCCGCGCGACAAAGGCCTGAAGGAAGCCATCGAGATCGCCAAGGGCGCCCATATCCCGGTGGAGATTTTCCACCATGGCGCCAGCGCCGGCATGGACCCGGACGATTTCATCAGGGATACCGAACAGGCCCGCGCCGATGGCGTCGATATCACGGGCAATTCCTATCCCTATGAAACCGGCTGGACCTATCTGACCCAGTCGCTGCCGGCCTGGGCGCAGGAGGGCGACAGCGCCGCCATCGTGGCGCGCCTCAAAAACCCCGCCAGCCGTGCCCGCATCCTGGATGAGATGAAGGATCGCAAGTTCGACACCCTGAAAGTGGCGTCGGTCAACCTGGATTACGACAACAAGCTGCTGACCCAGATCGCCACCGAGATGAAGGTCACGCCGTCCGAGGCGCTGCTCAACATTCTGGTCAAGCAGAAGGGCGAAGGCTTCCAGATCGGAATGCCCACCGGCGCCCGCGCCAAGATCGTGGCGCGCATGCTGAACAATCCCTGGGTGGATATCGGTTCGGATGGTATTGCGCTGCCCGCAGACGCGCACACCTCGTTCGGGGTGCCGCATCCGCGTTCTTTCGGCAGTCATACGCGGCTCCTGGCCGAATATGTGCGCAACCAGCATGTCTTCACGCTGGAAGAAGCGGTGCGCAAGATGACGTCACTGCCCGCCGACAGGCTGGGGCTGGCCGATCGCGGCATTCTGCGCCAGGGCATGAAGGCCGATGTGGTGGTGTTCGACGCCGCCACCGTGCAGGACATGGCGACCTATGAGAATCCGGTCCAGTATTCCAAAGGCATCGATCTGGTGCTGGTGAACGGCAAGGCGGTGGTGGCGGACGGCAAGCCCACAAACGCCCTGCCGGGCGAGGTGCTGCGCGGCCCTGGTTACAAGCCGGGCACGCCGTAACGGAGAAATTGCCATGATCAAGCAGCGTCTTCTGATTTCCGCCGCTGCCTTGTCCGTGATGGTGCAGCCCGCAGCGGCGGCGCCCTGGACGCGCGGCTTTGTCGTGAGCGCCTATGAATACGCCTTCCGCTATGGTGGGCGTTCCGATTTCACGCGCGGCGCCGAGATCGAGCCCGGCGTGGATTGCCCGCATGGCAGCGGCACCCATTTCGCCGACGACCAGAAAACACTGAAGGCGCTGGCGCGGCAGAAGTGGCGTGATGCCGACCAGGTGCAGAAAATCTCCGCGCCGCCCGGTTTGGACAATGTGCGCGCGCCCAACCTGACACGCTTCTTCATCTGGGACCGCGCCCTGTCCTATCGCGGCTATGCCAACAAGATCGAAACCTATGTGAATCCTTTCGCCGCCGAAGATCCGGGCCAGCCGCAAGTCACCAGCCGCATCGGCGATGGCTTCAACCTGGACGGCAAGATCAAGGCATCGGATTTCGTCAGCCCTGATGGCGAGAAGGGCATCGACAACAACCTGTATCGCGCCTGGGGCTGCGATGCGCCCTGGCGCGGCAATGGCAACGCCACTTTGGACCTGCGCGCCAACGACAAGATGCAGGACGGACTTTACACCATGGTCATCCGTGTTTCGGGCAACAAAGACCCGATGAACGACGATGATGCGGTGGTGGAAATCGGCTATTCGCCGGACAAGATCGTCAAGGACGCCCGCAACAATGTGGCGGTTGATTATTCCTACCGTATCCTGCAGTCCGAGCAGTACACGCGGCTGAAGGCGAAGATCCGGAACGGCGTGGTGGAATCCGAGCAGGCAGAGCATCTGCATTCGCCGCGCATCGCGTGGTTCTACGACCAGACTGGTGACACCAATTTCACCAAGGGCAGGTTGCGGCTTGTCATGGCGTCCGATGGATTGTCCGCCACCGGATTGCTGGGCGGTTATCGCAATTGGCGCGATCTGTATGCGGAAAACACCTTCGCGCAGGATGGCGGACAACAAGGCATCCGCGAGCATGAAGATCATGTCGCGCTGTATTACGCGCTTCGCCGCAATGCCGACGGCATGTTCAATCCCGCGACGGGCAAATATGACGGCATCTCGTCCGCCTACCGCCTGCGCATGTCGGCCGCTTATGTCGTCGATCCCGACAAGCCGATGGAGGTGCCCAAGCTGGTTTCGGAAATCGAACGCAAGGAGGCGTTCGAGGCGACAAAACAGGCCACCATCAGGGGCGTGGAAACGCGGATTCCCCAGCTGGTGCCGCCGGGCACATCAGAAGCCGGTGTCGGCATCACCGAGCGCTTGCTGGTCGATTTGCCCAGCAGGGACTATTTCCTGAAAACGCTCTACCGCCAGCATTATCCTGGCGAGGATGAATGGGGCGATCCGCCCTGGGCGCAAAAGGAGCGCGGCACCTTGCCGGTGCCCAAGCCCGCGCCCGAGATGCCGAAAAAGCCGCGCCAGGAAGCCGAAGCGGCTTCCATATTCAGTGCGTCTTCGCGTTCACGCGATTGAGCATGGCGCAGCGCGTTGAAGAGAATCGCGTCGTGCGATTTTTCGCGTCTTTTATAATGTTGCGCCGCAACATCGGGGCGTCCGGCGCAATCCGTTAACCTCCTAGCACCGTGTGAACGGTGTTTGGCCATTTCGGCGCTCATCATAACGCATTGGTCCGTTTGCGGAATTTTTCTCTGCTGCGGCGCAGCATGAGAAATGGTCACCCGCGCGCAACACTTGCAAACTTCCTTTGTTTTGCTGTCTTTTCGATCACTGCCGGTCTTGCGGTCAGAGACGATGTCGGATCAATTACGGCACTCAGAGTTATAAGATTCCATCGAGGGGGCTCATCATGAATTTCGGTCTTAATAAGACTCGCGTGCGTCTTGCGAGCGGTGCGGCGCTGTTGGCGCTGAGCGCCAGTGGCGCGATGGCGCAAGAAGGCGTCGAACAGGTCGTCGTTTCGTCGACCCGCCTTCAGGCGGCCGGCTTCGACGCTCCGACCCCCACCACGGTGATCAGCGCGGCTGACCTGGAAGCCCAGGCCAAGCCGAACGTGTTTGACTCGCTGAAGGATCTGCCGGCCCTGCAGGGTTCGACCGGTGCGGCGGCCCAGGCCGGTACCACCACCAACGGCCTGCTCGGCCTGTCGGCCCTCGGTATGCGCGCTTTGTCCCCGCTGCGCACCCTGACCCTGGTCGATGGCCAGCGCATGGTCGCCGCCAACCTGAACGGCGTCGTCGACGTCTCGATGGTCCCGCAGATGCTGATCCAGCGCGTGGACGTCGTGACCGGCGGTGCGTCGGCCTCCTGGGGCTCGGACGCCGTGGCTGGTGTCGTCAACTTCGTGCTCGACAAGAAGTTCGAAGGCTTCAAGGCCAACATCTTCGGTGGTGGTTCGGGCTATGGCGACATGGGCAACCTGACCATCCAGGCCGCGGCCGGCACCAGCTTCGCCGGTGGCCGCGCCCACTTCGAAACCTCGGTGGAATATAGCTACAATGACGGCCTGCTGCCGCGCTATCCGCAAACCCTGCAGCACACTGCGCTGCCGGGTAACATCGGTGGCCGCAACCTGTCGCGCCAGTCGGGCACTTCGTCCTACTCGGCCGACAACACCACCCCGGCCGGCCAGCCGCGTAACTATTACGGTCCGCTGCGCCAGCAGGTGAACTTCGCCGCCTACGGCCTGGTGACCACCGGTCCCAAGCGCTTCACCACCTTCGGCGCCAGTGGCCAGGCCTATCCGCTTGATCTCGCGGGCAACTGCTTCAAGGACGCCGCCAACAACCTGCAGGGCGGCATCAACAACAGCTGCTTTGGCACGGCTTCCGATCCGGGTAACCAGATCGACACCCACGAATTCACCCAGGGCCTGATCAATCCGCTGACCCGCGGCAGCCTTTATGGCCGCGTGTCCTACGACCTGTCGCCGGATACCGAAATCTACGCCACCCTGATGTATTCGGGTGTCCGTACGGAAAACACCCCGGCCCAGGGCAACTCGGACAAGTCGGGCCTGATCCATTGCGATAACGCCTATCTGCCCTCGACCAACCTGTTCGGCTCGGGCCTGAACAACCTGGAAACCCAGGCGGCCTGCTTGGCGGCCTACAATCCGGGCTTCTCGCAGTCCGGCGTCAATGCCCCGGGCACGGCCAACTTCGCCAATGTGGCGGGCCAGACCACCTTCGGCTTTGGTTCGAACTGGGCCAACATCCTGACCAACCAGAACATGCACATCTATCGTCAGACACGGCGCGCCGTGATTGGCGGCGATGGCGGGTTCAGCCTGTTCGGGAAGGACTGGCGCTGGGAATCCTACTTCGAGCACGGCGAGTCCGACACCTCGATCAAGATCTACAACATGCCGCTGTCGAACGCGCCGGTTGATCCGGCGACCGGCCTGGTCAACGCGAACCTGTCGCGCTTCAACCTGGCCCAGGACGCGGTGCTGGTGAACGGCAACATCGTTTGCCGCAACACCATCGCCCAGGCCTTTGGCTGCGTGCCGTACAACCCCTTTGGCAGCGACCCGATCAACCCGGGTGCGCAGGCCTACTTTGACAACCAGAACGGTCAGGGCGGCTCCACCAACGGCAACAACGTCATCATGACCAACCGCCAGGAAGCCTTCAGCTTCTCGGTCAACGGTTCGCCCTTCGAAACCTGGGCCGGCCCGGTCGCGGTTGCGACGGGTTACGAATACCGCGAAGAACACTATTCGCAGCGTGCCGATCCGTACGCCGGCGGCATCAACTACCCGGGATACGGTCTGAACGGCATCGGCACCTCGTCGACCCCGCCGACCTTGACCGAACCCTGTACCGATCCGTTCGTCGATTGCGGCCTCAGCACCTTTGGCAACATCGGCGCCTATAACGCCGGTAACTACCACAGCGGCCGCGGCACCTATCACGTGAACGAAGTGTTCGCGGAGTTCGGCGTTCCGCTGCTGAACGACCAGTTCTGGGGCAAGATGGACCTGGACATTGCCGGCCGCCATGCGCGGTACAGCACGGCCGGTGACGCCAACACCTGGAAGGTGGGTATCACCTGGGATACGCCTATCCCCGGCATCCGCCTGCGTGCGTTGCAGTCGCGCGACATTCGCGCTCCCAATCTGTCGGAACTGAATCCGCCGGTTGCTGGCGCCAATGGCGGATTCAGCAATGACTTCACCAAGAACCCGGTCTCACAGAACATCATCGGCGTGATCGCGGGTAACATCAACCTGAAGCCGGAAAAGGCCCAGACCACCGAAGTGGGCCTGGTCTGGCAGCCGGACTTCATCCCCGGGTTCCAGGCGTCGGTCGACTACTACCGTATCGGCGTGCGTGGTGCGATCACCGCGCTGGGCAGCCAGCAGGTCGAAGATCTGTGCTATTTCTCTGAAACTGGCGTCATTCCCAAGACGACCCCGGATCAGTGCTCGACCCAGTTCATTCGTACCGCCAACAACATCCAGCAGAGCGCTGCCAATCCGGGTGGTCCGGCCACGGGCAACGGCATTGTGCCGAGCCAGGTGTTCGCGATCGTCGGCGCCACGTTCAACGCGGCGACCGTCACGACCGATGGCTTCGACTTCGAGGCCAGCTACCAGTTCGATCTGCAGGACTACGATGTCCCGGGCAGCTTCGTGCTGCGGTCGTTGGTCAACCACACCTCCAAGTATATCCTGGACTCCGGCATCCCCGGCACCCAGCGCAACTCGGAACTGGTTGGTAACGTCTCGGCCGGCAACAACGGTTCGACCTATAACGGTTACGGCGGCGCCATCCTGAACTGGAAGATCCAGGAGACCCAGAGCTACCAGAATGATGTCTGGGGTATCGACCTGACCGAACGCTGGCTGTCGGGTGGTATCACCACCAACCGCAACACCCTGGTCTGCGTGCCCGGCACTTGCCCGGCGCCCACGGTCCAGACGCCGACCATCAACTACAACAAGGTCAGCCCGATGTTCTACCTGGACGTCGGCATGAACTGGAACTACAGCGAACGCACCCAGTTCTATACAAAGATCGACAACATCGCGAACACCCGTCCGCCGGATATCGGCAGCCAGGACAACAATCAGGTCATTTACGACGTGATTGGTCGCATGTTCCGCGTCGGTGTCCGCTTCAACCACTAAGCGAAGCGAGCATCCAGAATCAGGGCCCCGTGAAAACGGGGCCCTTTTTCTTTGCGCAGCTCCACCAAGGTCACGCACTGTCCGAACGCTGCTGGCGCTGGGCCTGCTGCGCGCGCCGCTGGCGGCCGCGGCCCGGCCGGCGGCCGGCGGCTTATCGCGTCATCAGGCTCGCCAGCCGCAAGCCGGGCGCGGTCTCCAGCAAAGGGCTGCTGGCGGCAAGACGCTCTACCTGGCCGGGATCGGCGCGGTCCCTTTGCGTGGGGCAAAGCATTCAAAGGCATCGATGCTCGAAAATGAGGGAACTTTAATGTTTCCTTTGTCACCAATTTAGATCACCTGCGTAACTTCTGCCTACATCGCACTTTCCCCTAAGTCAGTGCGCAACTGCTCTGCAGGCAAAACCTGCAGAGCTTTTTTTGTGTTATGAAGCCGATGCCATCTGCGTCAGCCGCGCCGGTCACCTGGCTGGCATCCTATCCGCGGTCCGGAAACACCCTGTTGCGGATCATCCTCAAGCGCTGCTTTGGCCAGGCCAGCCAGTCCATCTACGCCGATGCCGAATTTTCGGCGCCCGAGGTGGCCACATTGGTTGGGCATGAGCAGGTGGGAGACAATCCGGCGGATTTCATTGCCAGGGCTCGCCAGGCGGGCCGCGGCCTCTACGTGAAGACGCATGAGTTGCCCCCAAACGACCGGCACCCGTCAATTTATGTGGTGCGCGACGGGCGCTCGGCCGTGGTCAGCCACGCCCATTATCTTCGCCAGATCCTGGGACTCGACATGACGCTGGGCGAGGTGATCCGCGGCAAGGCGGGTCATTCCTGGTCCGCGCATGTTCGCGCATGGATGATGCGCCCCGGTACTTTGCTCGTCCGGTACGAGGACTTGGCGGCGGGCAACGTGGCAACCTTGAACAGCATCGCGCAGTTCATCGGCAAGCCACAGTTGCGGGCATTCGACATCTCCTTTGCGGCGCTGCATGCGGCGAACGGGTCGTTTTTCCGAAAGGGTTCAGACCGCGCCAACATCCTGGAGATGGGGCCGGAGTACGAACTGCTCTTCGAGCAGCTGCATGGGGCGGTCTTGCGCGACCTGGGCTATGGAGGTGTGTCTGACGGCGAAATCTGCGCCAGCGCCTGAACCTCAGGCGCCTTGGGGCTGCGAGAGCATGGCGTCGAACGATTCAGGGACGGCAGATGCTTGCGCCGGAGCGGCGCTGCCGAACAAAGGCATGACACGGTCCAGGATCTCGGTCTGTCCCGAGCGCAGCAGCGTCAACAGCATGACGAACAGCAACGGCTGCACTCTTTCGATGGCGGGAGCGGGGCAGGCGGCAAGGCCGGCCATGTAGCCGGTCACCGTGCCCAGATAATGCTGTGCCTCGTCAAGTTCTTCGTCGGTAGCGTCCCGCACCAGTGCGCCCGCGTCCAGCACGGACGCTATCACCAGCAGCAGGTGGCCGAACTGCGCCGCAAGGTCGATGTCATTGATTCCATGCCGGGTGAAGCCGAGTGCGGGGAGAAGCTGCTCGATCAAACCCACCATGGCGCCGCATTCGATGGCGTCATCCAGGCCGATCGCTGCGCCCATGCAGATCGCCGCCTGCATCAACAGGCCCTCCACCTGTCCCGGCGATTGCACGCCGGGACGCACCGCGGCGATTTGCAGGACAGGCGGTATGCGCGTGCGTGCACGATTTTGCCATGCGCGGCGCAGTTGCGGCAGCGGTACGCAAAAGCCGGCAAGAAACAGTTTGACCACGGCGCAATCGGCGCGGCCATGACTGTGCATGGCATCGAAGGCGGCCTGGGCGTGCTGCAGGATATTTTCCTGCCGCCAGTAATAGGTTTTGCCCTTGCCAGTACCCAGGCCATTGCTTGCCAAGGGCGGCAGCAGTCCGGTTTTGCGCCAGTTGGCGATTTCATCGAGGGAAACGATGCGTCCACCGGCCGCCAGCGCCAGGACCAGCTGCCGCTCAGAGGTTGTCTGATCTGATCGTTGTTTCACGGGACACCGAACGTATCGGTGCGACCCTAGCGGCAGGAATTAAATGGACACTCCGGGCTGGATGAAAATCCGCTTAAGCGGCAGCGCGCAAAGAGCGGATGGCAGCGACGATGCGCTTCCATGTTTGCTCCAGCTCGATATCGTCGTCCAGGAACGCCTTGTCCACGCGCAGGGCGGCCTGTGATTCCGCGGCCACGCCATACTCGTCGATCATCAGCTTGGCCGTATGCAAAACGTCTGCTTCGTCCATCGGCAACCCGGTGCGCTATCGCTCTTTGGGCAAGTACTACAGTTTGACGAAGGTCCTGCGACATGGACCGCTATGGCGGGCAATGCGATTGCTCTGACTCTGCTGGTGCTGATGGAAATTGAGGGCGCAAGAATCGCGGCGTTGCCCCCGCTGTTGCCCCAACGAAAAGCTTCGGCACAAGGCCGGGCGATTTTCGAATAAGTTCCTTGAAAAGAATGGCTCCCCGGGCAAGATCTGAACTTGCGGCCAACCGGTTAACAGCCGATTGCTCTACCACTGAGCTACCGAGGAACGCAGCAGACGCGGGTATTAGCGCGTCCTTCTTCCTTAAAACCAAGCAGAAATTTACCGGGCCAAAGCCGCCAATTCCCTGTCTCCCAAAGAAATGAGGCCGGGAGTGATCCCGGCCCCAAGGCGTCGGGTAATGGTGTGGGTGTCTTCAAGGAAGACGAGGAGGATGCCCCAAAGTAGTTAACAGGCTCCTTAATCTGTGCGGCTTCAGACCTACATATGAAGTTCCCTGCCGACTATAAAACAGGCAAACGGGCCCGAATCAGTGGTTCGGCCCGGCGCCATTACTTGGGCATGGGGATGGAGACGACCTGGCCGGCCTTGCGCTCGGCGATCCAGATGGTGTCGCCGGACTGGTCCATGCCGGTGGGCTGCTGCAGGCCTTCCTTGATGACCTGCACATGGGCGGTGTCGCCATTGATGGTCAGCAGGTGGATCTTGCCAGAACCGTTTTCGGCCTGGAGCATCTTGCCGTTGCTGGTGGTGCGCAGGCCGTCGATGCCCTTCACCGGCGCGTCCATCCAGATCCGCACCGGGGTGCCAGCTCGCCATTGGCGTCCACCGGCACGCGGTACAGATTGTTGAAGAACACGCTGTTGTAATAGAGCACGCCGTTCAGGAAGGTCAGGCCGTCGATGCCGGTGACCAGCCGGTTGTCCAGCCACAGTTCGGCGCTGGTTGCGCCCGGCGCCAGGCGATAGATCCTGGCGTTGGCGGTGTCGAAGCCGTGTGGCCATACAGCGCCTTGTCCGGGCTGACCGCCATGTCGCCGGTGGTGTTGGCGCCCGGCAATTCCAGCGCAGCTTGCGCTTGCCGGTCTTGTAATCGGTGCCGATCAGGGCGGTGTGGCGCTGTACGGGTGTGACGCCGTCGACGGGCGAGAGCATGCAGCTCCACATCAGGTCATCATCGACCAGCTGGCTGAAGAAAAGGTGCCCTTGGGTTCGGCGCTGGCGTCGATGGTGAAGACTTCCGGCGTCGTCGAACCCTTTTGAGCTTGTAGACGTAAGGCGGAGGCGCTGCCCACGATCAGGGTGCCGCTCTGGGCGCGGCGGCCAGGATTCAGGCTGGGAATTCCGCGCCTTGATCAGACGTTCGCGGCCATGGCGGGCGCGCAAAAGGCCAGCAGGGCTGACAGGCAGGCGGCAGTGGTCGGAATACGCATCGCGAGAAAACTCCCCTCGGTTTTATGGGGGATTTATAGCCCGGCCATGGAGGGGGCGCCGCCGGGCGGGGCAAAGGCGGCGGCAAACCTGCCTTTTCTGGAGGCATTTGCTACAAATCGGTCAAGCTTTTGGTGGCGGCAAGCTTGAATACGCCCCCTGATCGCGGCGCGCATGGGATAGGTGCTGATGGTTGGGAAGGTGGAGGCCACGCCCGGAATCGAATCGATGTTGACCGTGCAGTCCTCTGCGTAACCACTCCGCCACGTGGCCTCAAGTTTTGGTGCCGGGCATGCCCGGCGGCGGCGGGCGGCTATAGAAGACCGCCCGGCGAAGGTACAACCTGCCGCGTTGTGGGCGGGGCGGGGGCGGCCTATAACCCCGCAGTCCAATCAGGAATCTCCTGATGTCCGAATCCGCGCGCTTCAACATGGTCGAGGCCCAGATCCGCACTTCCAACGTCACCGACCCGCGCATCCTGGCGGCGATCGGGGCGGTGGCCCGGGAGAAGTTTGTTCCCAGCGCCGCCCGCGCCCTGGCTTATGCCGATGTGCCGGTGGCCGTCGCCCCGGGGCGCTACCTGTTGGACTCCCGCAGCTTTGCCAAGCTGCTGAACCTGCCCAGGTGACGGCTGAGGAGCGGGTGCTGGATGGGCTGCGGCACCGGCTATTCCTGCTGCGGTGCTTGCGCGCCTGGCCGGTGAGGGTGGCGCTGGAGCAGGATGCCGATTTGGTTCGTATTGCCAGTGAGTTGCTGGCCAATGCTGTGGGCAAGGTTGAAGTGGTCCAGGGCGCCCTGATCGAGGGTGGAAGGGCCGGTGGCGCCTTTCGATGTGATCTTTGTCAACGGCGCTATCGAGCAGGTGCCCGAAACTCCTCCCTGGCCCAGCTGGCCGAGGGTGGCCGGCTGGTCACCGTTGTGAAGGATGGGCAGAGCCGTGCCTGGCTGTACTTTCTCAAGCAGGAACGGGCAGGTCGGCGCGTCCGGATTTCGATGCCGATGCCGGCCTTGGCTGGCTTCAAGAAAGCTGTCGGGTTCGCTTTCAGCTACGGTTTCGGCCAACCTGTTAACTCCCATTCCTTGCTGTTCCTACCGCCACTATCCTAGGCTGAAAATCGCCCCGCAGCGTGTCCGGCGGGCCTGTGGAGCTGCCGATGTCCAATCCCAGCATGAACTCCACCATGGAGGAAATCCTTGCCTCCATCCGCAAGATCATCTCCGAGGATGCCCCGGAAGGCGTAGCCCCGGCGCTCGAAGAACCCGCCCCCGCCGCGCCGGCCCCAGCCGCCTCGTCCATGACGATGTGCTGGAGCTGACCTGGTCGAAGTGGTCGTGGCGAACTGGTGTATAGGCCCCGGCGCCCATCGCCGGCTGCCCACGCCGGCCCCGGCGCCGGCCGAAGACCTGGTGTTTGAAAACGTCGCGCCGGCGCCCGCGCCAAGCGCCCACAACGACATCTTTTCCGACCATACCCGCCAGGCGATGGAAGACACGTTCAATTCCATTCCCGAGGAGCCGGAGGCGGCCCCGGCGCCCGCGCCCAGCGCCCTGGCCATCGCGCCGGTGGACGGCCTGACCGTGGAAAGCGTGTTCGAGCGCGCCGTGCGCGAAAGCTTCGAGCCGGTGCTGCAGAAGTACCTGGACGACAATTCCGACGCGGTTATCAACCGCATGAAGCCTCTGATCCGCGAATGGATGGACGAGCATTTCCCGGCCCTGCTGGAAGGCGCTGTCCGTGCGGAAGTGGAACGGGTCGTAAAGGCCCGCGGCGCCAAGCGTTAAGGGCTTTTTTGGCGGCTTGACTCGACGGGCAAAAAGCTCCGAAAGCGTCGGCATGCTCGACAAGATTTCACCCTCAGGACGGAAAAAGCGGCATCGCCGCCCAGTGGGAGGCCGCGGACGCTTCGGCGCGGTACCCGCTCCGGCAAAGCGGAGGCTTTTTCCATCGTCATTCCGCTGCCCAATGTCACTTACCGCCTGCATATCGGCTACGCCCTCAACAACACGCTGCAGGACATACTGGCGCGGTTCGAGCGCATGCGCGTAAGGATGTCTTGTGGCCGGGCACCGACTACGCCGGCATCGCCACCCAGCCGATCGTCGAGCGCCAGCTGGCGGAGCTGGGGATGAGCCGCATCCAGATGGGGCGCGAGAAATTCCTCGAGGAAGTGCGTGGAAGTGGAAGGAAGAGTTTGGCGGCGCGATTGTTTCGCAGCAGCATCGGCTGCGCCTGCTGACTGGTCGCCGGGAACGTTTCACCATGGACGAGGCTGTCGCGCGCTGTCACCAAGGTGTTCGTCGAACTTTGGTAACCAGGGCCTGATCTGCTGGCGACAAGCGGCTGGTGAACTGGGACCCGCGCCCGCAGACGGCAGTGTCGGACCTGAAGTCGAAAGCATCGAGATCAAGGGCAACTTCTGCAGCATCAAGTATCCGATTGAGGACAGCGACCAGTTCATCATCGTCGCCACCACCCGCCCTGAAACCATGCTGGGCGACACCGCCGTGGCGGTGCATCCCGAAGATGCGCGCTACGTCGCTGGTGGGCCGCCATGCCGTGCTGCTGCTGACCGGGCGGCTGATCCTGGCCATCGCCGACGAATATTCCGATCCGAAAGGCACCGGTGTGGTCGATCACGCCTGGCCATGACTTCAACGACTTCGAGGTCGGCAAGCGCTACAAGCTGGACGTGATCAACCTGATCAACAAGGACGGCACGCTGAACAATGATCGGTGCCGAGCAGCCCTATCGCGGCCTGGAGCCGCGAAGCCGCGCGCAAGAAGATCGTGGCCGACCTGGAAGCCATGGGCCTTCTGGACAAGATCGAGCCGATTACCCATGCGGTGCCGCATGACGAAAAGACCAAGTCGGTGGTGCTGGAACCGTTCCTGACCGAGCAATGGTACCTGAATGTCCAGCCCCTGGCGGACAAGGCGATCGCCGCGGTGGAAAGCGGCGAAACCAAGTTCGTGCCGGAAAACTGGGCCAATGTCTTCTTCGGCTGGATGCGCAACATCCGCCCCTGGTGCATCTCGCGCCAGCTGTGGTGGGGCCACCAGATCCCGGTCTGGTATGACGCGGACGGCAAGGTCTATTGCGCCGAGAACGAAGACGAAGCGAAGAAGCTGGCGGGCGGCAAGGAACTGAGCCGCGACGAAGACGTGCTGGACACCTGGTTCTCGTCCGCGCTGTGGCCGTTCTCGACCTTGGGCTGGCCGGACAAGACGGTGGAGCTGGAGCGCTATTATCCCACCAGCGTGCTGGTGACGGCGTTCGACATCATCTTCTTCTGGGTCGCCCGCATGATGATGATGGGCACCCATTTCATGGGCAAGGTGCCGTTCAAGACGGTGCTGATCCACAACCGCGTCCTGGACGAGCAGGGCGCCAAGATGTCCAAGACCAAGGGCAATGTGGTCGATCCCATCACCCTGATCGACGAGTTCGGCGCCGACGCGCTGCGCTTTACCCTGGCGCTGGCCGCGGGCCAGAACCGCGACATGCGCGTGGGACCCACGCGCGTCGAAACCAACCGCAACTTCGCCACCAAGCTGTGGAACACCTCCCGCTTCTGCGAGATGAATGGCTGCGTCACCGTGCCGGGCTTCGATCCGATGGCGGTGGAACAGACCGTCAACCAGTGGATCGTGGCGGAAACCGCCGCCGCCATCGCCGAGGTGACCGCCGCCATCGAAGCCCTGCGCTTCAACGAAGCGGCGGGCGCGGCCTATCACTTCGTCTATGACATCTTCTGCGACTGGTACATCGAGATCACCAAACCGATCATCCAGGGCACGCAGGAAGGCGCCAAGGCCGAAACCCGCGCCACCACCGCCTGGGCGCGCGACCAGATCCTGAAGTTGCTGCACCCCTTCATGCCCTTCATCACCGAAGAGCTGTGGGCGGCCACCGCGCCCGCACCACGCGACACGCTGTTGACGCTGGCGGAATGGCCGAAGATTTCCGCCCCGCGCGGGCCCGCGAGCGCCGAGATGGACTGGGTCATCGACCTCATCAAGGGCGTGCGTTCGGTGCGCGCCGAAATGAACGTCCCGGCCGGCGCCAAGGTGCCGCTGGTGCTGACCGGCGCATCCGCCGAAAGCGCCGCGCGGCTTGCCAGGCATATCGACGTGATTTCGACTCTCGCGCGCCTCTCCAGCGCCGAAGCGGCGCCCGCCATCCCCAAAGGGTCCGCCCAGTTCGTGCTGGGCGAAGCGGTGGTGGCGCTGCCTTTGGGCGATGTCATCGACTTCGCCAAGGAACGGGCGCGGCTGGAAAAGGACCTGAAGAAGGCGGAAGACGAAATCGCCCGCTTCGACGCCAAGCTGTCGAACGAGCAGTTCGTCTCCAAGGCGCCCGAAGAGGTGCTGGCCGAGCAGCGCGAAAAGCGCGCCGAGGCCCAGGCTCTGGCCACCCGCCTGCGCGAAGCGGTCGCACGCCTGTCGGAATAGCCCTGGCGGGACAGAGGTTGCAGACGGGCAGGGGCATGCCTAACTCTTCGATCAGTGTCGAAGTACCGGAGCCCTCATGCCCACCCTGTTCGATCCCCTGAAGCTTGGCGCCCTGTCGCTGCCCAACCGCATTGTCATGGCGCCGCTGACCCGAAGCCGCGCCACCCCCGATGGCCGCGTGCCGACCGACCTGCAGCGCGAATATTATGTCCAGCGCGCCGATGCCGGCTTGATCATTTCCGAAGCCACGTCGGTATCCGCGATGGGCGTCGGCTATGCCGCGACCCCGGGTATCTGGTCCGATGAACAGGTCGAAGGCTGGAAGAAAGTGACCAAGGCGGTGCATGACGCCGGCGGCCGCATGGTGCTGCAGCTTTGGCATGTGGGCCGCATTTCCCATCCCCTGTTCCTCAACGGCGCGCTGCCCGAAGCGCCAAGCGCGGTGAAGCCCAAGGGGCATGTGTCGCTGGTGCGGCCCGAAACCGAATATGTCGCCCCGCGCGCCCTGCAGCCCACCGAAATTCCCGGCATCATCCAGGCCTTCAAGCATGGCGCGGAGAATGCGCAGAAGGCCGGCTTCGACGGCGTGCACATCCATGGCGCCAATGGCTATCTGCTGGATGAGTTCCTGCAGGACTCCACCAACAAGCGCGACGATGATTATGGCGGACCGATCGAGAATCGCGCCCGCCTGATGCTGGAAGTCGCCGACGCCTGCATCGATGTGTGGGGCGCCGACCGTGTCGGCATGCATCTTGCGCCGCGCATGGACAGCCACGACATGGGCGACAGCGACCGGCTGGGCACGTTTACCTATGTCGCGCGTGAGCTGGGCAAGCGCAAGCTGGGCTGGATCGCCGCGCGCGAAGCAGTGATCGATGCGAACACCAAGCTGGTCGACAGCCAGGGCCGTCCCAAGCCCATCGCCAATGCCGAAAGCATTGGTCCGGCTTTGAAGGGAGCGTTTGGGGGACCCTATATCGTCAATGAAGGTTTCGATCTGGCCAGCGGGCAGAAGGCGCTGGCGGAAGGCCGCGCCGATGCCGTGGCGTTCGGCAAGCTGTTCATCGCCAACCCCGACCTGGTGAAGCGATTCGCCGGCGGCGCGCCGCTGAACGCCTGGGACACCGCCACTTTCTATGCCGGCGGGGCGAATGGCTATACGGATTATCCCGCGCTGTAGGCGGAAAAATGCCTGCCCCGATCATGCCTTGATGATGAAGGGAACCTTTTTTGCGAACGGTACGTTTTTGTCCCTGTAATGAGGGGGAACCCTCCGCAAAAGGAGTTTGGACATGAACCGTTTTGCCAAGATTGCCGCCGCAGCCGCCATTGCGCTGGGCGCGGGCACCATTTCCGCCAACGCCGCCTGTGACGGCGATGCTTCCACCGAAACCGTGCTGGGCGCGGGTTCGGGCGCCCTGGTGGGTGGCCTGGCCTCGCACTCCATAGTCGGCGCCGCGGTGGGTGGTGTCGCCGGTGGCCTGATCGGTAACACCATCGGCCATTCCAACAACCGCGCCGACTGCCGCCGCGCGGCCCGTGCCCGCGAATATCGCCGCGAGCATGACGCCTACTACATCGACCGCGACGGCCGCCGTCACTACTACTAAGCCGAAGCGCGTTACTACTAAGCCGAAGCGCGTTAACCATGACGAACGGCCCCGGGCTTCAAAACCCGGGGCTTTTCGTTTTTGTGGATGCGCGCTATCGTTAAGAAATGCGGTTACTTGGAAAATTTCTGGTTGTTGCCGCGGCGCTGGTACCGGCCGCCGCCTGGGCGCATTGCTGTTGCGATCATTCGGGCCGCGCGCATCACCGCCATCATGAAGAGCGGATGACGCGCTGGCATGATGAGGGCCGTGCCTGGCGCGATGTGCGCTACGTCGTCACCAACCGCAATTGCGACAACTATCCGCGCTCGGCGCTGCGTGATGGCGCATCGGGCATGACGCTGCTGAATATCCGCGTCGGCGATGACGGCTACACCGAATCCGTCAGCATCCGCCGCAGCAGCGGCCGCGTCGACCTGGACCGTGCCGCGCTGGCTTGCGCCCGCAGCTGGTATTTCCGCGGTGGTCCTGTGTGGCAGCAGGCGCGGGTCACCTGGCGCTATCACTGGGTTGAGGGCTAAACAGCCCGCAAACAAAAAAAGCCCCGGACGCGAGTCCGGGGCTTTCTGTTTTCAGGCGTGATTACTTGCGGGGCAGGTCGTAGCGGTCCGCGTTCATCACCTTGGCCCAGGCGGCCACGAAGTCCTTCACGAACTTTTCCCTGGCGTCGGACTGGGCATAGACCTCGGCCAGGGCGCGCAGCTGGGAGTGCGAGCCGAAGATCAGGTCCACGCGGGTGGCGGTGTACTTCTTCGTTTTGGTCTTGCGGTCATAGCCGTCGAAGCTGTTCTCGCCGGTCTTGGTCCACATAGTGTCCATGCTGAGCAGGTTGACGAAGAAGTCGTTGGTCAGCACGCCCACCTTGTCGGTGAACACGCCATCCTTCGAGGCGCCGGCGCCCAGCACGCGCAAGCCGCCGACCAGCACCGTCATTTCCGGGGCGGTGAGGGTGAGGAGCTGGGCCTTGTCCACCAGCGCTTCTTCCGGCGCCATCAGCTGCGGCTTGGCGCTGCGATAGTTGCGGAAGCCGTCGGACAAGGGCTCCAGCGGCCCGAAGGATTCCGCGTCGGTCTGCTCTGCCGTGGCATCGCCGCGGCCGCTGCTGAACGGCACCGTTATGGTGACGCCGGCAACCTTGGCCGCCTTTTCCACGCCGACATTGCCCGCCAGCACGATTACGTCCGCGAGGCTTGTGCCGGCCTCCTTGGCGATGGTTTCCAGCTTGGCCAGCACCTTGGCCAGTTGCGCCGGCTGGTTTGCCTCCCAGTCCTTTTGTGGGGCCAGGCGAATGCGCGCGCCATTGGCGCCGCCGCGCTTGTCCGAACCGCGGAAGGTGGAAGCCGAAGCCCAGGCGGTGGAGACCAGCTCGCTGACCGAAAGGCCGCTGGCCGCGATCTTGTTCTTCAGCGCCTTCACATCGGCATCGCTGATGGTTTTGCCGGCCGGAACGGGGTCCTGCCAGATCAGCGTCTCTTTGGGCACCAGCGGGCCCAGGTAACGCTGGATCGGACCCATGTCGCGGTGGGTCAGCTTGAACCAGGCGCGCGCGAAGGCCTCGGCGAACTGGCCGGGATTCTCCAGGAAGCGGCGCGAGATCTTCTCGTAGGCCGGATCGAAACGCAGGGCCAGGTCCGACGTCAGCATGGTCGGCACCTTCTTCTTCGACGGATCGAAAGCGTCGGGAACGTCGGCAACCGCGCCCTTGGCCTGCCACTGATGCGCGCCGCCGGGGCTCTTGGTCAGCTCCCACTCATACTTGAACAGGTTCTCGAAGAAGTGGTTGGACCATTTGGTCGGGGTCTGCGACCAGGTCACTTCCAGCCCGCTGGTGATGGCATCGGCGCCCGAACCCGAAGCATGGCGGCTGCGCCAGCCCAGGCCCTGGTCCTCGATCACCGCCCCTTCGGGTTCGGCATCCACGAAAGAGGGATCGCCCGCACCATGGGTCTTGCCGAAGGTGTGGCCGCCGGCGATCAGCGCCACGGTCTCTTCGTCGTTCATCGCCATGCGGCCGAACGTGTCGCGTATATCGCGCGCTGAGGCGACGGGATCGGGCTTGCCGTTCGGACCTTCCGGGTTGACGTAGATCAGGCCCATCTGCACCGCGCCCAAGGGATTGGCGAGCTGGCGTTCGCCCGAATAGCGTTCATCGCCCAGCCAGGTCCCTTCGGGACCCCAATAGAGTTCTTCGGGCTCCCACTGGTCGGCGCGGCCACCGGCAAACCCGAAGGTTTTGAAGCCCATCGACTCCAGCGCGACGTTGCCCACCAGCACGAACAGGTCGGCCCAGCTGATCGCATTGCCGTATTTCTGCTTGATCGGCCACAGCAGACGGCGCGCCTTGTCCAGGTTGGCGTTATCCGGCCAGCTATTCAGGGGTGCGAAACGCTGCTGGCCGCCGCCGGCGCCGCCGCGCCCGTCCGCCACGCGATAGGTGCCGGCGCTGTGCCAGGCCAGGCGGATGAAGAGGCCGCCATAATGGCCGAAGTCGGCCGGCCACCAGGGTTGGCTGTCGGTCATCAGCTTGTGCAGGTCGGCGATCAGGGCGTTGAGGTCGAGCGACTTGAACGCTTCGGCATAATCGAAGCCCGCATCCATCGGATTGGCGCGGGGGGAGTGCTGGTCCAGCACCTTCAGATCCAGGGTTTGCGGCCACCAGTCCTTGTTGGAATGGCCGCGCGCGCCGTGCATCACGGGGCAACCACCGGATTTGGTCTCTGCGTTCATGGAAAGGCTCCTCTGATTAGTTTATAATAGTTCTAAAGAGGTATTTTCGGGCCGTCAAGGAAGATTAGAATTATTCTCAACTGGCGGGAAGGGCCGCCATGCCGAAAATCGCCTTGCCGGGGGCGGACCGGCGGGCCAATAGTCCGCCGCCGTCAGGCCATCACAGGGTAATTTCATGTCTTCCAAATTCGACAAGTCCAAGCTGCCCAGCCGCCATGTCACAGAAGGTCCGGAGCGGGCGCCGCACCGTTCGTATCTTTATGCGATGGGCCTGACCGAAGAGCAGATTCACCAGCCCCTGATCGGCGTCGCCACCGCCTGGAACGAAGCCGCGCCCTGCAACATCTCGCTGATGCGCCAGGCGCAGGCCGTGAAGAAGGGCGTCGCCGCCGCCCGCGGCACGCCGCGCGAATTTTGCACCATCACCGTCACCGACGGCATCGCCATGGGCCATGCCGGCATGAAGTCGTCGCTGGCCAGCCGCGAAGTGATCGCGGACTCCGTAGAGCTGACCATGCGCGGCCATTCCTATGACGCGCTGGTCGCCATGGCCGGCTGCGACAAGTCCCTGCCGGGCATGATGATGGCGATGATCCGCCTGAACGTGCCGTCGATCTTCATCTATGGCGGCTCCATCCTGCCGGGCAAGTTCCGCGGCCGCGATGTCGTGGTGCAGGACCTGTTCGAAGCCGTTGGCCTGCATTCTGTGGGCAAGATGGACGATGCAACCCTGGACGAGCTGGAACGCGTGGCCTGTCCGTCGGCCGGTTCCTGCGGCGGCCAATACACCGCCAACACCATGGCGATGGTGGGCGAGGCGATCGGCCTGGCGCTGCCCTACAGCTGCGGCGCGCCCGCGCCGTATGAAATCCGTGACGCGCTGTGCTCGGCGGCTGGCGAGCAGGTGATGGAATTGCTGGCCAGGAAAATCCGCCCGCGCGACATCGTCACCCGCAAGGCGTTCGAGAATGCCGCCATGGCGGTGGCCGCCACCGGCGGTTCGACCAATGCGGCGCTGCACCTGCCGGCCATGGCGCATGAAGCGGGCATCGATTTCGACCTGTTCGATGTGGGCGAGATATTCCGCAAGACGCCCTACATCGGTGACCTCAAGCCCGGCGGCAAATATGTCGCCAAGGACCTGTTCGAAGCCGGCGGCATCCCGCTGGTGCTGAAGGCGCTGCTGGACGGCGGCTTCCTGCATGGCGACGTGATGACCGTCACTGGCAAGACCATGGCCGAGAACCTGAAGAACGTGAAGTTCAACGACAAGCAGGACGTGATCCGTCCCACATCCAATCCGATTTCGTCCACCGGTGGCGTGGTGTCGCTGAAGGGCAACCTGGCGCCCGACGGCGCCATCGTGAAGATCGCGGGCTTGAAGGAGCTGCGTTTCGTCGGCCCGGCGCGGGTGTTCGACAATGAAGAAGCCTGCTTCGAATGTGTCGAGAAGCGCGAATACAAGGAAGGCGATGTGCTGGTCATCCGCTATGAAGGCCCGCGCGGCGGGCCTGGCATGCGCGAGATGCTGTCCACCACCGCGGCGCTGTACGGCCAGGGCATGGGCGACAAGGTTGCCCTGATCACCGACGGCCGCTTCAGCGGCGCCACGCGCGGCTTCTGCATCGGCCATGTCGGTCCCGAAGCGGCGGTCAGTGGCCCTATCGCCCACATCAAGGACGGCGACATCATCACCCTGGACGCCACAACGGGTGAAATCTCGGTGAATGTCAGCGATGCCGAACTGGCCGAACGTGCCAAGAGCTGGAAGCCGCGCGAGACCGAATATGGCTCGGGCGCGATCTACAAATACTCCCAGCTGGTCGGCCCGGCGCGTTTCGGCGCCCTGACCGGTCCGGGCGCGGAAAAAGAAAAGAGCTGCTACGCCGACATCTGAGCTGCGTCACACCTTGCGTGCATCATGCGCCGCTTTGAGAACGCGCAAGGCATTCCCGCCCCAGAAGCCGGCAAGCTGAGTTTCGGTATAGCCGAGCTTCACCAGCCGTTCGGTGATCCGGGGCAGGGCAGCGGCATCTTCCATGCCCACCACGCCGCCGCCGCCATCCCAGTCGGCGCCGACGCCGACATGATCGGGCCCCACCAGGTCCAGCGCGTGGGTGACATGGCTCATGAAGGTTTCAAAAGTGGCGCGCGGTACCGGGTACTTGGCGTTTATCGCCTTCATGCCGGTGGCGACCTCGCGCACAGCGGCGGCGGCCTGGGCCGGGGTCATCTCGGACAGTTTCTCCAGTTTCTCGTACAGCGCGCTTCGGGCCTTGTCGCGCTCGGGATCGCGCGGTGCGTCGATCAGGTAGGCATTGTAGCTGTTGATCTGGATGGTGCCGCCGGCTGCCGCCAGCCGTTTGATGCGGGCATCGTCGATGTTGCGGGGATGGTTGAAGACCGCACGGCAACCCGAATGCGACAGGATGATGGGCGAACGCGCCATGTCCATCATCTGGTCGAACACCGTGTCGGCGCTGTGGCTGGCGTCCATCACCATCCCTAAATCCATCGCCAGCGCCGCCAGTTCGCGGCCCTTGGGCGACAACCCGTTCCATTGCGGCTTGTCGGTGGCGCTGTCGCCGAACTGATTGTTCTTGAAATGGATGAAACCCACCATGCGCACCCCCAGCTTGTAGAAGCTGCGCAACAGGGTGACGTCTTCGCCCAGGGGATAGCTGTTCTCGATCGACTGATAGACGATGCGCTTGCCGGAGGCGGCGATGCGGGCGGCGTCTTCGGCAATGAAGGCCAGCTCGAATTGTCCCGGATGGGCGGCGCACAACTCACGGATTTCCGCCGCGCGCAGCAATGCGGCATCGCGCGCCGCCATCATGCCCTCTGGGGTCAGTGGTCCTTGCGGGGTGTAAATGGCGAAGAAGCCGCCATCCAGTCCGCCTTCCACCATGCGGGGATAATCCACCTGGGTGAAATCGTCCGGCTGGCTGTGACGTTTCATGATGTCCCAACCGGGCCGCGCCAGGCTTGCCGGGGTATCCAGATGGGTGTCCAGGCAGATCAAACGTTGGTGCAAGGATGGTTGGGCGCGCGCCGGGCCCAGCGCCGCGCTGCCCGCCAGCGTCAGCCCGTTAACCATGACCGTGCGCCTGGAAATCCTCATGCCCCGCCCCGAAATCACAAAATCGCCATGAAAATCTAGGGGATGGTACGCCCGGGACGCCAGCGCCGCCTTGCCCCGAACCGGCCTGCTGGTAAATTAAATTCCTGTTTGGCTGTCCTTGGGCGAGTGAACATGCGCGGTTTTGCGGTGGCGTTGGGCGTGTTGCTGACTTTCGCGGCAACCGCGCCCCTGGAGGCGGACAGCGCCAAACCGCGCCCGAATGCCCAGCTGGCCCTGTTCCAGGAACGCACCATCTTCCATTCGGGCCTGCGCAACGCCCACACCATCGCCCTGACCTTCGATGACGGCCCCAATGCCCGCACCGCCGAGGTGCTGGACGCGCTCAAGGAAATGAACGTCAAGGCGACCTTCTTCATCGTCGGCAACCAGGCCCATCGCCATCCCGGCGTGCTGGCGCGCATCGCCCGCGAAGGTCATCTGCTCGCCAACCACAGCGCCACCCATGCCTATCTTGGCTCCAGCTACGACGCCAATCCCGAACGGCTGCTGAACCAGCTGCGCGACGTACACCAGCAGATCGCGCCGCTGATGGCTAAGGGCGACAAATTCTATTTCCGCGCGCCGTACGGCGCCTGGAAATATGCCCATGCCGAAATCCTCAATGCCGATCCCGAACTGCGCCGCTATGTCGGGCCGATCTATTGGGACGTGGGCGGCGACATCACCATGTCGCGCGACGGCTATGTGATGAGCGCCGCAGACTGGGACTGCTGGCACAAGGGCTGGGAAGCCCGCACCTGCGCCAAGGGCTATAGCCGCGAGATCCGCCGCAAGGATGGCGGGGTGGTGCTGATGCATTCCATCCACGTCAAGTCGGCCGACCTGGTGCGCCAGGTGGTGCCGGCCCTGATCGAGGAAGGCTACAAGTTCGTGCGCCTGGACCAGATGCCGGAATACCGCCAGTACGAGACCCCAGGCGACCGCGGTGTTGCAGATGCGAAGCCGCAATATCTGCATTTCGCGTCTTTGCGGCAGGCGGACATAAAATAGCCGCACAACATCCGTCAGCTTGGCAAAACAAGCTGGGGAGGATTCCATGAACATGCGTGCCGCGTTGCTGGCCCTGACTTTGGCCGCCGCAAGCCCGATCGCCGCCTATGCCGCCGACGCCAAGCTGGCCGCGGCGATTGCCGCGCCCGGCCGCGCGCCTGAGAATTCGTCACGCGACGGCGCCCGCCATCCCCAGGCCAGCCTGGAATTCTGGGGCCTCAAGCCCGGCCAGACCGTGGTGGAGATTTCGCCCGGCGGTGGCTACTGGTCCGAAATCCTGGCGCCCTATGCCAAGGCGACTGGGGGCAAATATTATGTCGCCATGGGCAAGCCGGACGCGAAGCTGCCCGCCAAGTTCGCTGACAAGGCGGTTTATGGCGATATCCACTATACGGTTTTCAGCAAGGATTCCGGTCCGCTGGCGCCGGCCGGCAGCGCCGACATGGTGCTGACGGCGCGCAACCTGCATAACTGGATCACGGGCGGTTTTGCCGACAAGGCGATGAAGGACTTTTATGCCGTGCTCAAGCCCGGTGGCGTTCTGGCGTTTGAAGAGCACCGCGCCGATCCCAAGCCCGAAGCCGCCAATGTCAGCAGCGGCTATGTCTCCACCCAGCATGTGATCGACCTGGCCACCAAGGCCGGCTTCAAGCTGGATGCCAAGTCCGAGATAAACGCCAACCCCAAGGACACCAAGGACCATCCCTTTGGCGTCTGGACCCTGCCGCCGTCGCGCCAGAGCAGCGAAGGACAGGGCAAGGCCAGTCCGGCCGGCTTCGACCGGGCCAAATATGACGCCATCGGCGAAAGCGACCGCATGACGTTGCGCTTCCGCAAGCCCGGCTGATCCGCCAGAGTTGGGGGGTGAGGGGATTCGGATTCGCGGCCGCCATTCTGGCGTCCATCCTGTTCGGGGTGGGCGGTACCTTCGCGCAATTCCTGTTCCAGCACCGAGGCGTCAATATCGACTGGCTGGTGACCATGCGCCTGCTGTTCAGCGGGCCGGTGCTCCTGCTGATCTCGGCCCTGGGCGGCAAGCGCATCTTTGATGTGTGGCGCACCGATGCGGTGCCGCTGGTGATCTTCGGACTGCTCGGCATGATGCCGGTGCAATACACCTATATGGCGGCGATCAACGCTTCCAACACGGCCACCGCCACCATCCTGCAATTTACCGCGCCCGCCATGGTGGCGCTGTGGCTCGGGGTTGTCGGCAGCAAGAGGCCGGGCCCACGCGAGATGATCGCCATCGCCCTGGCCATGCTGGGCACCTTCTTCCTGGTGACGCATGGCAAGCTGGGCGCGCTGTCCATTTCGGCGCTGGCGCTGTTCTGGGGTCTGGCCAGTGCCGCCGCCGCGGCGTTCAACTCCATCCAGCCGTCGAACATTCTGAAGAAGCACGGCGCGGCGCTGGTGGCGGGCTGGGGCATGGTGATCGGCGGCATCGAGTTGTCGCTGTTTCACGCGCCCTGGAAAGTCGAAGGCACGTGGGATGCGACGGCGGGCATCTTCCTGGCCTTCATTCTTGTGATGGGAACGCTGGCGGCTTTCTATTTGTTCAACAAGGCGTTGCGCCTGATCGGGGCGCAGAAGACCATTCTGCTGACCTGCGCTGAACCTTTGTCGGCGGCGGTGCTGGCGGTGTGGTGGCTGGGCGTTTCGTTCGGCCCGATGGACTGGCTGGGCAGCGCGCTGATCATGGTGACGATCGTGCTGTTGGCCAAGGGTGAGACCGAAGAAGAATTGGCCGAGAAAACGACCTAAAGAAGCTCTTCCAATCCTTCGGTGAACAGCACCTTGGGCGACCAGCCCAGGGCCGCCTTGATCTTGGAGATGTCCGCGAGCGTTGCGAGGGAGTCGCCTTTGCGGCCTCCGGTATGAACCTGGTTGGGCGAGATCATGTTCGCCAGTTCCTTGACTGACAGCGATGTGCCGCTGCCGACATTGAATACCGCGCCCCGCACTTTGTTTTCCGGGCTTTCCAGCGCCGCGATGTTGGCCGCCACCACGTCGCGCACATGGACGAAATCGCGCCGCTGGCTGCCGTCGCCATGGATTTCCAGTACCTGTCCTTCGGCCGCGCGCTTGAGAAAGATGCCAAGCACCAGGGCATAGGCGCCGGTCTCAGGTTGGCGCGGCCCGTAGACATTGAAATAGCGCAGTACCACCGAGGGCAGGTTAAAATCCTGGTCGAACAGCAAGGTGTATTGCTCGCCCACCCGCTTTGTCAGGCCATAGATATTGAGGATGTCGGGCGGGTCGTCTTCGCGGTGCGGCGGCGGCCGGCTGCCATAATAGGTGGAAGAACCCGAATAGATGAAACGCTTCACCCCGGCATCGCGCGCCGCCAGCAGCATGTTCTGGGTGCCGGTGATGTTGGAACTGGTACAGACATCGATCTGCTCTTGCGACGGACCGGAGCGGGACATGGCGGCGCAGTGCAGCACGCCGTCCACATCGGACGCGGCGCGTGCGCACGCGGCGATATCGCGGATATCGCCTTCCAGGAATTCTGCGGCGGCGGGCACCCATTCGCGCCTGCCATAGATCAGGCTGTCCAGCACCCGGACCCGATAGCCTTTGGCCAGCAAGCCTTCGCAGAGATGCGAGCCGATGAACCCGGCGCCGCCGGTGACCAATATCGTCTTCATGGAGCGTTCTTATACAGGTTCTGGAAGAAGGCGAGGTCGTCTTTTGTGTTGATGCCGCGGGCTTCGGTTTCATCCGCGACATCAACCGGCGTAATGGCCCAGCCCTGCGCCGACAGGAAGGGCAGGAAGGGCAGGAAGTTGATTTCGCCGGTGCTGGTGCCGCGCGGGGCTTTTGCCAGATAGGCGTTCCAGGCCGTCTTCAATCCGGCCGTGCGCAGCAGGAAAGTGCCGACATCGGAATAGCCATTTGGCGTGGTGCGATCGCCTTCGCGGGTCTGCAGCACCTTGGTCAGCCGCGGACCGTCAAAGACACATTCGACATAGGGGCGGGTCATGCGGGTGATGGGCAGCACGGCGCTGTTGCCCGGCGCCAGGGCTTTGAGGGTTCTCTGCAGCGTGTCGCTGGAAACGAAAACCTGGTCGCCCCACACCACCAGCACGGCGTCGTATTTCGACCAGGTGTCATGGCCGCGAAAGATTGCATCCCCCATCCCGGTCGGGGAGGACTGGATGGAGGTGGAAACGTTGGCCGGCAGAGGTGGGAACGCCGCTGCCCCATCGGGGGACAGCACCAGGTGAATGTGATCCACCAGTGGCGTCAACTTTGCCTGCAGGATCGACCAGATCGTGTCGGTGCCGGTTAGCGGCGTGAGGATCTTGGGCCCGTCGGCACCCAGCCGCGTGCCGCGCCCGGCAGCGGGAATGACGGCGCAAATTTTCATGTCAGCAGACTGAAGAGATTGCGCAGGCCGCGCCGCATCCGCCACCTGGGATCGGTAAAGCCGGAGAAGGTGCGGTACAGCACGGGCAGTTCGGCCACTTCGACTCCCTGCGCGATCAGCTGGCGCACCAGCGCCAGTGGCGCATCGCCCTTGATCGCCGTCAGGCCGGTGACGGCACGGCGGCGAAAGACGCGCAGGCCTGTCAGCGGATCGGACACGATGATGCCCGTGCGCAAATAGAATAGCGCGCTGAGAAAGAACGCCGCCACCTTGCCCAGCCAATAAAGCAGCCTGTTCTCACCATAGGCGGCGCGCACCGACGTGATGAACTGCCGCCGGCTCTGGGTGCGCGAACCAAATACCCCGCCCAGCGACTGCTGCTGCTCCAAGAGCGCGATGATGGCGCGGACATCGGCAAAGCGGTATGCGCCGTCGCCGGTCATCAGCACCAGGTAATCGGAGCGGCCGGTCGCCAGCCAATGACGGAAATAGGCGGTATCGGGAAACAGTCCGCCAAAGTCGCTGACCCCAACCGGCGCATCCGGCTGCGCCACCCGGTTCAGGACCAGGTGCGGGGTGGTGCCGGCCCAGTCGGTTTCCAGGAATTCCTCAACCAACTCCTCGCTGGCGACGGAACGATTGTGAATATCGGCGAAAATCTCAACCGATGGTGTGGTCTGGCGTGTGCTAAGGCCCAGCAGGGCATTGGTGAGCGCCGTACCATTGTGAACGGCAGGCCGCGCCGGATTGGCGAAGGCGCCGGGCAGCACCGGCACGTCCAGTTCGCCGGGCGGCATCCGGTCTGGCACATCGTTCAGCAGCACATGGGTGACGCTGGCGCCGTAATGGCGCGCCGCGTCCAGGATATCGCGCGCCGTCAGCTTCTGGATGTCGTTGTCGCTGTCCAGATTCATCACCAGCGCCTTCACCGGCGCGGGTGAGGCCGCCAGGGCCCCGGCGGCGATGCGGTAGCTGGGCAGCAGTGAGGAGTGCTGGGTGCCCGGCCCATACAGAATGATGTCCGCGGAAGCTATGGCGGCGGCGGCAAAGGGCGACAATGCCGGCACATGATCGCGCGCCGACAGGAATGCGCGCTTGCCCGCGGCGTCCATTCCGGCCAGCGCCTGCAAGTCCTCTTCGGCCAGCGGCGCCGCCAGCAGGAACAGGTCGGTGATCGGCACCGCCGATTGCGGCCCCACGATCTGCGCTTCCGACGCCAGCAAGGTGCCGTCGTGTTTCAGGCCCACCAGGATCCGGTTCTGCTGTTCACCCACATTCAGCAACCGCGCGCGCGTGCCAACCAAATCCGCCACGGTCGCGGCGGCGGCGTTGAAATCGCTGCCATGCTCGAGGTAGGCGCCGGCGAATACCAGATTGCCCAGTGAGCAATCGCGATAGTCAAAACTGGTGCCAGCTGCCAGCGCGAAGAACCGCGCCAGCAGGATGCGCAGCCGCCCGGACGTCGCCGGCGGCAGTTGCAGGGCCCATCCGCGGACCGGCTCGTCCAGCCCCGCGGCATTGCCCGTGCTGGTAAAGCGTGCCAGCTTTTCGATCTCGTCCGCGCCCCCCGCCAGGCGGTATTCCATCAGGCTCTTGAGCGCATACTGCGCATGGGAGTAGTTGCCGAACAGGTAGGACAGGTTTTTGCGGAAGTCCGACGGCCCCAGCATGCCGGGAATGAAGTTGCGCAAGGCGCCGGTGGACAGGCCGTCGTCATAGGCATTCACCAATAACGTCAGCTCGACATCGCTCTGCCGCAGCAGCGCGCGGATGATGGTGGCGCTGCCGCGGCCGCCGCAGAAAAGAACGATGCGGGTCATGCGGGCGGTCGCGTCAAAATACCGAGCCCCAGCAGCATCTGGCGCACGCCAATATAGAAGACGAACAGGAAGCGGTGAATAGCGCCCTTCACCAGCTTCATGCTGCTGACGCCGGTGGTGCGCGGGCGGTGGGTGATCATCACTTCAACAGGCTCGATGCGGCGTTCCAGAAGGCGCGAGGTCACTTCGGTGGAATAATTCATGCCTTTGGCTTCCAGCCCCAGCCCGCGCAAGGTCGGGCCCCATACTAGCTTGAACGCCGAGTTGAAGTCCGCCAGCCGGCTGCCATGCAGCATATTGCAGACAAGACCGCTGGCCCAGCTGCCGAAGCGGGCAAAGGGCACGTCTTTTTTCTGGCGGATGCCAATGGCGGCCTTCACCCCGCCGCGGCGCACCGCCATCAGCATGTCGGGCAGATTTTCAATCGGAAATTGGCCGTCGCTGTCCAGCAGCAGCACCCAGTCGCCACTGGTGTTGGCGATGGCGTGATTGAGCGCGGCGGCGGCGCCCTGGTTCTGGGCGAAATGCAGCGGGCGCAGTTGGGGGAAGGGCAGGGTCAGCCGGTCCAGTATGTCCCCGGTGCGGTCCCTGGAGCCGTCATTGCAGACAACAATCTCGAATTCGGTGATGTCGGAACAGCCGGACAGGAATGTGTGCCATTCAGTGATGACCACTTCTATTCCGGCGCCTTCGTTATAGGCGGGCGCTGCGACCGACAGCTTGATGCCTTCGCTCATGCGGCCCCCAGCATGGCGACATAAGCAGCCTCCAGTTCGCGGGTGAATCGGGCGGTATCGAACAGGGGCATTGCGGTGCGGGTGGCGGCGATCTTGTCGCGGATGGCTTTCAGCGCGGCGGGATCGCGCGCCAGCTCCAGCGCCTTGGCTTCATAGTCCGCGAAATCCCGCGTGATCAATTCAGGTAAACCGGCGGCCTGCAAAATGCTGGCGGCGACACGCGCCGGAAACGACTTGCCGGGCAGTGTGAGCAGCGGCAGCCCCGCCCATATTGCGTCGCTGGCCGTGGTGTGGGCGTTGTAGGGCAGGGTGTCGAGGAACAGGTCTGCCAGCTGCTGCCGCGCCAGATGTGCATCCGGCGCGGTGCGGGGGGCAAAGATCAGGCGCTCGGGCGCCACGCCACGCGTCACCGCTTCCTTGCGCAGGTTGTCCCGGATGCTGGCATTGCCTTCCAGCAGCCAAAGCACGCTGCCATCGACCTGGGAGAGGAGCCGCATCCAGATGTCGAAAACCGGCGGCGTGATCTTCCAGTTGTGATTGAAGCAGCAGAAGACGAAGGCTTCTTCCGGCAAGCCCGCCTCCGCGCGCGACGGCGGCGGCGCGACTTCGGTCTTGGTGTCGGTCACCCACAAGGTGGTGGGCAAGGCGGTGATCTTCTCGCTGAAGAAGCGGTCCTGGTCGGGTGGCACCACGATGCGGTCGGCGACGATGTAATCGATGAAGTCGCAGCCGGATGTGCCGGGATACCCCATGTATTTGGCCTGCACCGGCGCGGGCCGGTGCGCCAGCACCCAGGGGCGCGCTCCGCTGGTGTGGCCGCCCAGATCCACCGCGATATCGATCTGCCAATCCCGCAGGGTTTGCGCCACGGTGCGGTCGTCCGACAGGCGCGCGTCCACGAAATTGTCGAACGCGCCCAGCAGCCGCCGGCGCATGGCGCTGTTGTCGTCGGCCCGAAGGACACGGCGACGGTCTCGAACCGCGACCGGTCGTGGCGCTCGAACATCTCCACCGTCAGCGAGGCGGTGACATGCTGGTGGAAGTCGGCCGACAGATAGGCGACGCGGATCCTGTCGTGATTGTATTTCCCGCCGGTCCAGAGCGGCGGCTGCGGCCCCGGCCCGGCCTGGCGCACATAATTCTGCGAACAGCGCAGCTGCAATTCATTGTCGTCGTGATAGCCCATCAGCACAAGGGCTGGATGATGGACTTGCCCGCCAGCACGTCTTCCTTCAGGCGGGGTGCAAGCTGCGCGGTGCGCTGCCAGTCGCCGATGGTGAGGGCGGCGTTGGCCAGACCGCTGAGCGCGCTGGGGTGATCAGGGTCCAGCATCAGCACTTGCTCATACCCGGCCAGCGCTTCTTCCATCCGGTTCAGCTCGGACAGGGCGTTGGCGCGGTTGTACAGCGCATCGGCGAAATCGGGGCGCAGCGCCACGGCGCGGTCGCAATCGGCCAGGGAGTCGGAAAAGCGCTTGAGGCTCCACAGCGCCACGGCGCGGTTGTTGAAGGCTTCGGCATAATCGGGCCGCAGTTCCAGCGCATAGCCGTAACTGTCGATGGCATCGCCCATGCGCTTGAGGTCGAACAGGATGATGCCCCGGTTGTTCCAGGCTTCGGCAAAATCGCCATGCGCGGTCAGGGCCTTTTCCACATCCGCCAGCGCTTCTTCGGGGCGCTTCAGGTTTTTCAGCAACAGGGCGCGGTTGTTCAGGGTGTCGGGAAAGTTGGGCGCCAGCGCCAGGGCGCGGCCATAGGCGGCCAGCGCGTCTTCGGGGCGGCTCAAGTCCGCCAGGATCACCCCGCGCGTGTTCAACGCCTCCAGGAAATCGGGCTGGATCGCCAGCGCCCGGTCCACGCTCTCCAGCGCGGCGTCCAGCCGGCCAAGATCGCGCAGCACCATCGCCCGCTTGGCCAGGGTCGCGACATAATCCGGCTTGGCCGCCAGCGCCTTGTCGTAACTGGCCAGCGCTTCGGCGAAACGGCCTTCGGCCTTGAGCACATTGCCGTAGTTGGACAGGACTTCGGGCGCATTGGGTTTTAGCTTCAGCGCCTTGCGCATCAATTCCAGTGCTTCGCCGTTGCGGCCCTGCTGCGCGCGCACAACGCCCAAAAGGTGCGGCGCGGTCGCGTCCTGCGGCGCCGCCCGCATCAATTGCAGGTACAGCCGTTCGGCATCCCCCAGATTGCCGGTCTGGTGGAAGGCGAGCGCCTGCTTGAGAAGTTCCGGCGGATTCATCATCACTTCTAGACCATAGCCGGTTCCGGACCTGCAAGTCCGGCTATTTTCATTGCCGGTTAAAGCGCTTACCATCGCTTCGGATGCCCCAGAAGAGGGTGTCCGGCAGAGGAAAAACCCATGGATTTTCTGGACCGTCGCGGTCTCATGGCGGGTGCGGCCGCTCTTCTGGGCGCAGACATCGTGGCCCCCATCGCACGCGCCTTGGCGGCCGAAGTACCGCCCGGATTCACGCCCAGCCGCGCCTATTTCACACCCGACCAGCGCGCCCTGGCCGCGGCTGTCAGCGAGCGCATCATTCCCACCACCGATACGCCCGGCGCCATTGCCGCCGGCGTGCCGGCCTTCATGGAGATGATGCTGGCGGACTGGTACGACGCGGGCGAGCGCAATGAGTTCATGCAGGGCCTGGGCGTGTTCGAAGGCTATTCCCGGGTGCGCTACGCCAAGCCCTGCGCCCAGGTGACGCCGCAGGAGCTGGACGCAATCCTGACGCAAGCGATGGAAAACAAGATCGCGGGACTGCCGGGCAGCTTCTTCCAGCATCTGCGCCAGATGGTGACCCTGGGCTATTACACCAGCGAAATCGGCTGCAAGCAGGAGCGGTTCTACCTGCCGGTGCCCGGCCGCTATGACGGCAAATATCCTTACGCCGATGTCCGGCGCGTTTTCTCCTCATAAGCGGTGATGCATGGCCAATACGGAATTTGATGCCATCGTCATCGGCTCGGGCATCTCGGGCGGCTGGGCCGCCAAGGAGCTGTGCGAAAAAGGCCTGAAGGTCCTGATGCTGGAGCGCGGCCGCATGGTCGAGCACCGCAAGGACTACATAACCGAAGGCAAGGGGCCCTGGCAGCTGCCCTATCGCGGCACCCTGCCGCCGGCGGAAGTGGACCGCGATTACATCATGGCCAAGTGGGGCGGCGCCAACCTGACCGCCCAGACCCATTTCTACAACAATGACCGGCTGAACCCGATCGACTTCGAGAACTCCAAGCCCTTTCGCTGGGTGCGGCCCGCCCAGGTGGGCGGCAAGTCGCTGATCTGGGGCCGGGTGGCGTTGCGCTGGAGCAAGATCGATTTCGAAGCCAACAAGCGCGACGGCCATGGCAGTCCCTGGCCGATCAGCTATGACGACATCGCGCCCTGGTATTCCTATGTCGAGAAATATGCCGGCATCGCCGGTTCGAAAGAGGGGCTGTCCGAATTGCCGGACGGCGAATTCCAGCCGCCCCATCCCCTGAACGCCGCCGAAATCTGGGTGAAGGAACGGCTGGAAAAGGCCATTCCCGGCCGCAAGCTGATCTCCACCCGCACCGCCAACATGACCGAGGACAAGCCGGAGCAGGGCCGTGCCCGTTGTCAAAGCCGCTCCATGTGCGCGCGGGGCTGTTCGTTCGGTGCTTATTTCTCCACGCAAGCGGTGACGCTGCCGGCCGCGCGCAAGACCGGCAACCTGACCTTGCTGTCCGACCAGGTCGTCACCAACCTGGAATATGATCCCAAGACCAAAAAGGTGACGGGCGTGCGGGTGGTCGATGCCAACACCCTGCAGGCCAAGGTGCACACCGCGCGCATCTTCTTTGTTTGCGCCTCGGCCATGGCCTCGACGCAGATCCTGCTGAATTCCAAGTTGCCGGGCAGCGACCGCAGCTTTGCCGATTCCAGCGGCCTTTTGGGCCACTACATCATGGACCATGTCTTCCGCACCGGCTTCGGTGGCACGGTGCCGGATACGGCGCTGGATCCTTTCATCACCTATGGCCGCCGGCCCAACGGGGTCTATATTCCTCGCTTCCGCAACCTGAACGGCCAGGATGCCGATGCCGATTTCGTGCGCGGCTATGGCATGCAGGGCGCGGCGGGGCGCAGCGTTTCGGGTCCGCGCGGTTTCGGCGCGGCGATGAAGGAGGGTCTTCGCACCTATGGTCCCTGGACCATCCGCTTCACCGCCTTCGCCGAATGCCTGCCTTACAAGGACAATACGCTGACCCTGAACCCGGCCAAGCTGGACCGCTATGGCGTGCCGCTGGCGGTGTTCAATGTCACCTTCCGCGACAATGAAATGAAGATGATGCGGGACGCGGCGCTGCAGGGCGAAGCCATGATGAAGGCGGCGGGATTGATCAATGTCAGTTCCTCCAACGAGGAGCATGTGCCTGGCGACGCCATCCACGAGATGGGCGGCGCGGTGATGGGCGCCGATCCGCGCACCTCGGTGGTGGGCAAATTCAGCCAGCTGCACGACGCCGCCAATGTGTTCGTCACCGATGGATCGCAAATGGCGTCGACATCTTGCGTCAATCCGTCCATGACGTTCATGGCGCTGACGGCGCGGGCTGCCGACCATGCGGTAAAGCTTTTCAAGGCAGGCGCGATTTAATCAAGCAAAGGGGCAGGGGATGAAGATCTGGGCAGGATGTGCGTTGCTGGCGATGCTAGCGGTACCAGTGATGGCCATGGCGGCGGAGCCGCGCAAGCCGGGCGAATATCCGCCGACAGCGGATTCGCTTCCACAGCCGGGCGTGCCCAAGGGCAAGCTGATCGGGCCGCTGGAATTTCACAGCAAGGTGATCGCCAATACGGTGCGGCGCTACTGGATCTATGTCCCGGCGAAATATGATCCCAAGACGCCGCCGAACCTTTTGGTGTTCCAGGACGGTCAGCGCGCCATCAATCCGCAAGGACCGCTGAACATTCCGGTGGTGCTGGACAATCTGATCGCCAAGGGCGAAATCCCGCAGACACTTGGCATTTTCATCACGCCCGGCAACACCGGCACCGAGCATTATCCCGATGGTCTGGGGCCGGTGGGCTGTACCGGTTACGCCTGCACCGGCAATCCCAACCACCGGGCGCAGGAATATGACGCCCTCAGCGACGCCTATAGCCGCATGCTGATCGACGAGATCATGCCGGAAGTCGCCAAGACCTATAAGTTCACCGACGATCCCAAGAAGCGCGCCATCGGCGGCACCTCATCCGGCGCCATCTGCGCCTGGACGGTGGCGTGGCACCGGCCCGACCAGTTCGGCAACGTCATCAGCATGATCGGCAGCTACACGTCGATAGGCTATCGTCCGGCCACCGCGACGGAGCCGATGATCCCCGGCGGCGACACCTATCCCGGCCTGATCCGCAAGAACCCGATCCGTCCCATCCGCATCTTCCTGCAGGACGGCACCGCCGATTTGAACAACGAGCATGGCAACTGGCACCTGGCCAACCTGCAGATGGTGTCCGCGCTGCAATGGGCCAATGCCAATGCCGACGCCAAGAATATCCCGGGCGCACGATATGACGTGAAGTTCGAATGGGGCGATGGCGCGCACTCTGACGTGCATGGCGGCTGGCTGCTGCCGGGTATCCTCAGGTGGATGTTTGGGTGAGCCGGAAATAGCAATCGCCGGCAGGCGATTGCCCGGCGAACGCCAGGCCGTGAGCGAAGGGCGGTGGTTGCCGCAAGAGCGCTGAACGGATCAGGCGGAGCTTCAGCAGCTTGTGTGCGTTGTCCCATGCCAGTTTCTTGAAAACCGGTTTTGACGTCGTCGCCGTCAACACCTTCAGCGTTTCCTGCGCCCAGCATTTGCCGGTTAGGCGCTTGGCGGTTTCCATGCCGGCGCCCCTGCCATCCTTGCAGGGACAATCGCTGCCGAAGATCAGCCTGTCCTGGTGGCGCCTGAGGAAATCCGGCGTGAAGGAGGGATCGCGGGTCAGCGCATTGTTGGCGGAGTTGGCGGCCAGGTCGCCCCACAGGTTGGGATAGTCCGATAGCAGCTTGTCGGTGATGCCGCCGCGCTTGATGGGGCCGGGCGGATAGGCTTGCGAGCCGTCATAGTCGGCGCTGACATTGGCCCAGAAGGCGTTGGCATGGCCGATGAACTTGGTCTTCGGGTATGCCTTCAGCATCGCCTCAAAATTCTTCCAGCCCGTGCTGAAGGTGCCTTCCGGCGGCACGGGATTCTCTTCCTGGAAATGCACCGTGATCGGCACGTCCAGTTCGGCGGCCAGCGCATACATGCGGCGCAGTTCGGGTCCATCGGCGGCGACATGGAATTTGATTTCGCCAAGCCCCTTGGCGCCATCCTTCACGGCCTGGGTGAGAATAGCTTCGGCGTCGGGCTTGGTGATGTCGGCCGAAGCGAACCAGACAAAGCGCCCGGGATAGTTAGCCTGCAGCTCATGCACCTGCGCTGCCACCGGGCCGTGGGTGAGAAGGTTGGCCTGGGTAACGCCGCAGCCATCCAGGTGCGCGATGTTGGCCAGCGCTGCCGGGCGCATGTGGAAATGCATGTCCATCACCGGGGACGTCCAGCGCGGCGCGCTCTGGGGCAACTGGGCCGCCGCCAGGATCGCGGCCAGGCGCCCATGCCCGCCAAAACTGTCCGTCTTGCCATCTCGCTCGTCATGTTCCCTGCCAAAAACTTTGGGTGTCGACACGCTAACCCATTGTGCTGGCTAGAACGGATTTGCTGCGCCGCAATATATCTTCGCAGTTGCAGTAAAGTTCCATTGCAAACGGAGGTTCACTTTACGTGGGCAATCGGGGATAAGAAGTCTTGGAGAGGGACTCATCCGCGGTGCAAAAGCTCCGTGATGACAAGGAGATGGGCGTATATGCCGAGTATCGGGCGTAAGTCATTTGCTGTTTGCGTATCCGCGCTGACGGTCGCCGCCGGCGTGGCGCTGTTCAGCAACGCCTTTGCTGAAACCGTCGCGTCCAATGCGCCGGTTACCGCTACCACAACTCCCGCAACAGCTTCCGCCTCTGCGTCTGCTGCCACGCCGGCGGACCACAAGAAGATGCTGATGCAGTACTGCACGGCCTGTCACAACGACAGGCTGAAGACGGCCGGCATGTCGGTGGTGCCGCTGGACGCCAACAATCTCCAGGCCAACCAGGCGACGTGGGAGAAAATCCTGCGCCGCGTGTCGCTGGGCGAGATGCCGTTGCGCGGCGCGCCGCGTCCGCCAAAGGAAAAGCTGCAGGAATTCACCAATTGGCTGTCGTCCACGCTGGACGCGCAGGCCGCCGCCAATCCCAATCCGGGCCACGCCACCGTGCGCCGCATGAACCGCACCGAATATGCCAATGCGGTGCGCGACCTGCTGGCGCTGGACGTGGACTTCACCAAGGACATGCCGGCCGACGATACCGGCTATGGCTTCGACAATATCGCCGACGTGCTGACCGTCTCGCCCACCCTGATGGACCGCTACATCACGGTGGCGGGCAAGATCAGCCGCATGGCGACGGGGCAGGCATCGCGCCGCACCATCACCACCGACTACAAGGTGCCCAAGGACCTGTTCGAGAACGGCTTCGGCGTGGCCTCGTACAACGAACGCGCCAGCGATGACCTGCCGCTGGATACCCGCGGCGGCGGCGCCTTCAAATTCTACGCGCCCTATGACGCGACCTATAAGATCCAGGTCTTCCTGAATGCCAACACGTCGGAAGAGGGCGAAATCGCCATCGCCAACCGCTATGAGGTGACGGTGCCGCTGAAGGCGGGCCTGCGCACCATCGGCGCGACATTCCCCAAGAACCTGACCCTGGAAGAGCGTGTCACCGCCAAGTCGATCCTGGCGCCGCGCGAACCGGCCGCCAAGCCGGAGCCGATCCCGCTGGATGTCATCGTGGATGGCGCGCGCGTGCAGCGTTTGACGGTGCCGTCGGTGGCGACCGGCCCCAACGTCTCGCAGTCCTTCTACCAGCGCGACGTGATGCAGATTTCGGTGGTGGGTCCCTTCGACATCAAGGGCCCGGGCGATACCGCCAGCCGCCGCAAGATTTTCATCTGCCGCCCGTCCCCGTCGCTGAGCGAAACCGCCTGCGCCAACACCATCCTGACCAACCTGGCGCGCCATGCCTATCGCCGCCCGGTAACCCAGGCCGATGTCGCGCCGCTGATGAAGATCTATGCCGAAGGCCGCAAGGGCGCGAACTTTGAAGCGGGCATCGAGGCTGGCCTGGAAGCGGTGCTGGTGTCGCCCAGCTTCCTGTTCATGCGCGAAAGCGATCCGGCCAAGAGCGCGCCGGGCGAAGTCCATCGCATCAGCGACCTGGAACTGGCCACACGGCTGTCCTTCTTCCTGTGGAGCAGCGTGCCGGACGACAAGCTGCTGGCGGTGGCCCAGTCGAACCAGCTGCACAAGCCTGCCGTGCTGAAGGCCCAGGTCGCGCGCATGCTGGCCGACCCCAAGTCCAAGGCGTTGACCGACAATTTCGCCGGCCAGTGGCTGTATCTGCGCCGGCTGGAATATCAAAAGCCCGACCGCCGCGCCTTCCCGGACTTCGACGTCCGCCTGCGCAATGCCATGCAGACCGAGACGGAGATGTTCTTCGACGGGGTGGTGCGCGAGAACCGCAGCGCGCTGGATTTCCTGGACGCCAACTACACCTATGTGAACCAGCGCCTGGCCGAGCATTACGGCATCCCGAATGTCTACGGCACCACCTTCCGCAAGGTGCAGCTGGATCCGGCGCTCCACCGCTCCGGCCTGTTGGGGCAGGGTTCGATCCTGACCGTGACCTCGTACAACAACCGCACCTCGGTGGTGCTGCGTGGCAAGTGGATTTTGGAAAATATCCTGGCCGCGGCGCCGCCGCCGCCACCGCCCAATGTGCCGACCCTGAACGAGGCCAAGAACGGCAAGGTCATGACCATCCGCCAGCAGATGGAAGTGCACCGCGCCAATCCGGTCTGCGCGTCCTGCCACACCAAGATGGACCCGCTGGGCTTCAGCCTTGAGAACTATGACGCCGTCGGCAAGTGGCGCACCGCTTATGCCGGCTCGCAAGTCGACGCGTCTGCCGTCCTGCCGGACGGCACCAAGTTCGAAGGCCCCAAGGGGCTGCAGGGCATCCTGCTGTCGCGAAAGGACCAGTTCGTGGAGGCTTTGACCGAACGGTTGATGACCTACGCCCTGGCGCGCGGAGTCGAGTCCTACGACATGCCGGCGGTCCGCAAGGTCCGCAGCGAGGCGGCCAAGGACGACTACAAGATGCAGACCATTATTCTCGGTATTGTTCAAAGCGTGCCTTTCCAGATGAGAAGGACTCCCACCACATGATGATCACCAGGAAACCGATGGGCCGCCGCACCATGTTGCGCGGCATGGGCACCGTGATGGCGTTGCCGCTGCTGGAAGCCATGAGCGGGAGCGCCAAGGCTGCGGACGCGGCGACGGCTTCGCGCCGGCGCCTGCAGGTCATCTACACGCCCAACGGCATGATGATGGAGAACTGGACTCCCAAGACGGCGGGCGAGGGCTATGAGCTGTCGCCGATCCTCAAGCCGCTTGAACCCTACAAGAGCAAGTTCGTTGTCTATTCGAACCTCAGCCACGTCCAGGCCGAGGCCTTGGGCGACGGTGCGGGCGACCATGGCCGCTGCTGCGGCGGTTATCTGACCGCCACCCACGTCAAGAAGACCGAAGGCGCCGACATCACGGCCGGCGTGTCCATGGACCAGGTCGTGGCCAAGCAGTTCGGCGAAAAGACCCAGATCCCGTCTATCGAAGTGGGCCTTGAGCCGCCCTCGCTGGTGGGCTCCTGCGACAGCGGTTACAGCTGCGCCTATACCAACACCCTGTCCTGGTCCAACGCCTCGACGCCGCTGCCGGTCACCATCAATCCGCGCGAAGTGTTCGAACGTCTGTTCGGCGACGGCGACAGCCTGGATGCCAAGAGCCGGCTGGCGCAGCTGCGCCGCCAGGCCTCGATCCTGGACTTCGTGGCCCAGGACGCCAAGCGCCTGTCGAACAAGATGGGCGCCAGCGACAAGCACAAGCTGGACGAATACCTGACCAGCGTGCGCGACATCGAAAAGCGCATCCAGAAGGTGGAGCAGGGCGGCGCCGAAGCCACCGCGCTGCCCGCCTATGCCCGTCCCTCGGGCGTGCCGGACAAGTTCGAAGATTATTCGCACATGATGATCGACCTGCAGGTGCTGGCGCTTCAGGCGGACATCACCCGCGTCGCCTCCTTCATGATCGGGCGCGAAGTGTCGGGACGTTCCTATCCGGAAATCGGCGTGCCGGACGCGCACCATCCGCTCAGCCACCATGGCCATGATCCGGAAAAGATCGCCAAGCTGACCAAGATCAACACGCTGCACATGGAACAGGTGGCCTATTACCTGAAGCGCATGAGCGAGACCAAGGAAGGCGAGGGCACCCTGCTCGACACCACCCTGGTGATGGCGGGCGCCAGCCTCGCCGATCCCAACAACCACGACCATCGCAACTTGCCGGTGATCGTGGCGGGCGGCCTGATGAAGGGCAATCGCCATGTCGTCGCTGCCAAGGACACGCCCATGGCCAACCTGATGCTTTCCATGATGGATACGCTGGGCGTGGAATGCCACAGCATCGGCGACTCCTCGGGCCGTCTTTCCACTTTCTCGGCATAGGCACGATGAAAAAGGCGCTTTTGGGTTTGTGCCTGCTTGGCGCGTTGCCGGCTTTTGCCAGCAGCGGCGCCGACGGGCGTCTGGTCGCGGCGGTTAAGGGCGGCGATCACGCCTTGCTGAAGCGGCTGCTGGCGGCGCATGTGAACGTCAACGCGCCTCTGCCGGACAAGTCCACGGTTCTGGCCTGGGCGGTGGACCGCCAGGATACCGAAGCCGTGCAGATGCTGCTGAAGGCGGGCGCCAAGCCCAACATCGTCAATGTCGAGGGCGGCACGCCGGTCACCCTGGCGTGCGAACTGGGCGGCACAGAGATCGTCACCAGCCTGCTGAAGGCCGGCGGCGACGCCAATGCGGCGCGGGCCGATGGAGTCGCGGCGCTGGCGCTGTGCGCCGGCAGTTCCACGCCCGAAGCGCTGGACGCGCTGGTGGCCAAGGGCGCAAAGGTCGAAGCCACCAATCCGCAAGGCCAGACCGCCCTGATGATGGCCGCCTTCAAGGGCCGCACCGACAACATCAAGTTCCTGCTGGCGCATGGCGCCAATCCGAACGCGGCCTCGGCCAAGGGCTTCACGCCGCTGTTCTTCGCCGTGCGGTCCAAGCAGCCCAGCGCCCCGATGGCGCTGCTGGAAGGCGGCGCCGATCCCAAGGTGACCCTGCCGGACGGCACATCCGTGGCCGCGGCCGCGGTCGCCAACAAGGACATTCCTTTTGCCATCGCGGCCGTGTCCCAGGGCATGGACCTGACGCAGCACGACTATCAGGGGCGCCAGCTGATCCATGTCGCCGCCGCCAGCGGCGATGCCGGACTGGTCAAGATGGTCCTGTCCAAGGGCGTCGATCCCAATGCCATGAGCCTTCCGCAGGCCGCACCGGCGCCCGCGCCGGCTGCTGCCGCCGGTGGCCAGAAGCTCGCGCGTGCCGACGGCACCCGTCCGCCGCCGCCGCTTGCCCCCGCCAAGACGCCGCTGATCTTCGCCGCCGAAGCCGGCAGCGCACCCGCCATGAAGGCGCTGGTGGATGGTGGCGCCAAGGCCAGCATCTCGGCGCCGGACGGCACCACCGTGGCGTTGGCCGCGGCTGGCAGCGGCAACCTGGACGCGGTGAAATACGCGCTCGAACTGGATCCCAAGCTGGATTACATAGGTCCCAACCATCGCAGCATCATGCACTTCGCCATCGCCAACAAGAATCCGGACCTGGCGATCCCGGTGCTGCAATATCTGGCCGACAAGGGCGCCAAGCTGGACGAAAAGAACGACAAGGGCGACACGCCCGGTGATTTCATCAACCGTGGCGGCCAGCAGGATATCCGCATCTTCTATATCCAGCTGCTCAAAGACCACGGCATCGTGAGCACGCACGACCACTGATAAGGGAGGCGCCATGCGGTGGCTGATCGCTTTCGTGATGGCGTCCTGCATGACAGCGTCCGCCCAAACGGGGCTGCCGTTGCTGCCAATGCCGAAGTCCCCGCGGCTGTATGTGCTCGATTGCGGCACCATCATCTCGCATGAGCCCGAGCGCTTTGGCCTGACCCGCCAGGATGTATCCGATCCGGATTTCTCCGATCCCTGTTTCCTGGTGGTGCATCCCAAAGGCATTCTTCTGTTCGACACCGGCTTGACCGATGCCCAGGTGGGCCGCCCGATCTATGAGAACAAGAACGGCTATGAAGGCCTGTTGAAGACGACGACCTTGAAGGGCGAGCTGGCCAATATCGGCGTCACCGCCGACAAGATCACTTATCTGGCCATCTCCCATTCCCACTGGGATCATGTCGGCAATGCCAATGCCTATGCCGGATCGACCTGGCTGGCGCGCAAGGCCGAGTATGCCGTGATGTTTGGCGCAAGCGTCAATGCCGCCGCCAAGAGCAATTATGCCGCCCTGGCCCATGCCAGGATCCAGTATATCGAGGGCGATCACGACGTCTTCGGCGACGGCAGTGTGGTGCTGCTGTCCACCCCCGGCCATACGCCGGGGCATCAGTCCCTTTACGTAAAACTTACAAACACCGGTGGGGTGGTGGTTTCAGGCGACCTCTATCATTACCCGGCCGAGCAAAAGCTGGGAAAAATGCCGGCCCGCGAATTGACGGCCGGCACGCCGGAATCGCGCAAAAGGATCGATGACTTCCTGGCCCGCACCCATTCGCAGCTATGGATCGGCCACAGCATCGACTGGTACCGCGATGCGGTGAAGGCCCCCGGCTGGTATGATTAGCCTGGCCTGATGAGGGCTTCGCCGGATTGACGAAGTTCCATACCGGTGCGTGAATAGGCCTGCATGAACGCTCCCGCCAAGAAACTGGCCCAGATCCGGCCCGGTTCGCGCCGTACCGGCCAGGACAATATCGCCGCCGCCTTGGGCGAAGAGATTCTGTCGGGCGCGCGCAAGCCGGGCGAGCGCATGCCCAGCGACGCGGACATGCACAAGATGTTTGGCGTGTCCCGCGTGGTGACGCGCGAAGTCATCAAGACATTGGCGGCCAAGGGACTGGTCGCGTCCAAAATGAAGGTGGGCACCATCGTGCTGGAGCCCACCCATTGGAACTGGCTGGACTCCGATGTCCTGTCGTGGCGCGCCAACATGGGTCTGGACATGGATTTCCTGGCGCACATCACCGACGTGCGCCGGGCCGTGGAGCCGACGGCGGCAGCGCTGGCGGCGATCTATGGCTCCAAGGCGGATGTGGCGAAACTGCGCGAGGCTATCGCCGCCATGTCCGGCGCCGGCAGCAATCGGCGTCAGTTCGCCGAAGCGGATTTGCGCTTTCACCTGGCGGTCAGCACGGCATCGCGCAATCCCTTCTTCCAGTCCTTCGCCGCCACCATCGAGACGGCGCTGTTCGCACTGCTGTCGGTCAACGCCATCACCGAAAACAGCCGCCAGCAATCCGAAGCGATCGAGATGCATGTCCGGGTGGCCGATGCCATCGAGGATCGCGACCCCCACATGGCGGCCAAGGCCATGCTGCGGGCGGTGGATGGCGGGCTCTCCCACGCCAAGCGGCGCAAGACGGCTCCAGCCAAGACCTGAAGCTTGCTTTCGCCCCAATTCGTCCTACCATCCTTTGCAAAATAGCCGGAAAAATCCGGCAGCCCGGGGATGAAGAACACGCCATGACATTGCCAAAAGACGAACGCGGCCGGCTGGAAGATGTCGGCTTCATGACCTGCATGACATTGGTGATGCTGGGCAACTATGCCCAGACCGGCCATTTCGGCGGCCCACTGGCCTACACGCCATTCAACGTCGCCGCGCACCTGATCGGGCCGGAGCGCGGCGGACTGCGTTACGACATTCGCCGCCCCAAGCATCCCTTCGGCGACAAGTTCATGATGGCCGCGGGCCACAGTGTGCCCACCTGTTATGCGCTTTACATGATCCTGGGCCAGGCCATGGAACGGCGCCTCAAGATGACGGGCGACAAGCGCTACCATGTCGATCCGGAAGTAGCGTTGCTGCCAATCGATGCGCTGGGCTTCCGCCGTGGGGCAGGGGCGCTCAAGACGCTGCTGTCGGATCAGGGGCTGGAAAACGATCCCCTGTTCGCCCAGGCCAAGGCGCGTGGGATCAAGGCGCTGTCGGGCCATGCCGAAAGCATCGATGTCACCAATGACGTCAATGGCGGTCCTTCCGGTGTCGGTGTCGCCACCGCCGCGGGCAAGGCGGCCTTCTGGGACATGGTTGGCGCCAGCGATGGTCCCAAGGTGATCGCCCTGGAAGGCGAATTCGCCATGACTGAAGGCCATGCCCAGGAATTGAAGACGCAGGCTTTGGCATTGAAAGTCGGCAAGCGGCTGCGCGTCATCCTGTCGGACAACAATGCCGGCATTGACGATGTGCTGCTGGGTGGCGTGATCCCGAAGGAATTCACCGGCTACAAGCTGCACGAGCAATGGACCTCGTACGGCTGGAACGTGCTGACCACCGAAGACGGCAGCGATTACGACCAAATCGTCTCAACCCTGTCGGCGATGGAGAAATCCGATCCGGCGGACAAGCGTCCGATGATCGTCATCGCCAGGACCACCAAGGGCTATTGGCCCGGTGCGGTGAACGGCCAGCTGGGAGGCGTCAAACAGATCGTCAGCTATCCCAGCCATCCTTACGGCCACAAGATGAACTCCGAATACTTTGTCGCCATGGCGGAGAGTTTCGAGAAGCGCTACGGCGTCACATTCGACGGCATCCGCAAGGGCGCTGTCACCGATCCAAAAGAACGACTGGTTCAGTTCAAGACCAATATCGACAAGGTGATGTCAGTGCTGGACCAGAACGGGCTGGGCGACTGGCTGGCGGACCGGCTGGTGGAAATCGGCGACACCATCAAGGACGACCGCAAGATCGGCATCGACAACAGCACTGATCCCTTCCTGGATGAACGCCTGCGGGTGGCCAGGCTGCCGCTGGAGCCGCAGAAGGTCACGGCAAAGAATCCGGCCGGCGGCGCGGAAAAGGAAGCCTCGGTGGCGCTGTTCCGCAAACCCGGCGAGAGCCTGGGTGCACGGCGCGCCATTTCCGAGATCATCAAATGGACCAATTATGTAACGGGCAACCGCTTCATCACCCTGGCGGCGGACCTTTCGGAATCCATAAATGTCGAGCATGGCAGCCTGTGGGGCCATTATGACCCGGTGGACAATCCGTCGGGCACGCGCGTCAAGGCGGCGATCCAGGAGGCCGGCAATGTGGCGACGGCGATCGGCATGGTCAGCCAAAGCGCCAGTGTCGATCCGGACAGGTTCGCGGGCGTATGGGCGCTGTCGGGCACCTATGGCGCCTTTACGCCGTTGATGTACACGCCGGCGCGTGTTTGGAGCCAGCAGAATCAGGACAGCCGCTTCCGCATGGGCGTTTTGCACATCCTGGCGGGCCATTCTGGACCGGAGACCGCCGCGGACGGACGAACCCATTTCGGCATCTTCGCCACCCAGGTGTGGCGGCTGTTCCCGCGCGGGCAGGTGATCCACCTAAACTTCTGGGACTATAACGATGTCGCGCCCGGCTATTTCGCCGCCGCCGAGATTGCGGCCCGCGATCCCAAGGTCGGCATCATCGTGATCGAGGTGGCGCGACCCGACAATCCGGTGGCCGACCGCAGCCAGTTCGCTGATACCGACATCAAGGCCGCCGCCAAGGGTTTCTACCTGATCCGCGACTTCTCGCCCGGCAAGCCGCGCCATGGCACGGTGATCGCGCAAGGCGCGTCTTCCACCGTAAATCTTGTCAAGATTTTGCCGAAGCTGGAAGCGGCGGGCATCAATGTGAAGATCATCTCGGCGGTCAGCGAGGAGTTGTTCGACCGCCAGAGCCAGGCCTATCGCGATCATGTGCTGCCGCAGGCCGAACTGTATGACGCCATGGTGGTTTCGACCGGCACGCGCCGGGTGATGCCGGTGAAGAATCTGGGCCCGCTGACCGATGAATATTCGCTGACATCGGATTGGGACAATCAATGGCTGACCGGCGGCCTGGAGCCGGAAGTGATCGCCGAGGCGCATCTGGATCCCGATAGCATCCTTGCGGGCATTCAGCGCTTTGCCGCCGATCGCGACAAGCGACTGGGCCGCCAGGCCGCTGCACTCAAATTTTCCTGATGCCAGTAACGCGCCGCCCGGCTTGCGCGCGGGCGGCCAGTTGAACGCACCCGTTAGGGGAAAACCCACGGGCGCGGAGCCGCCGCTAAGGGACGGCGAGCCAGAACGGAAATGCTAGAACAGGGAACACCCAAAGCAAGGCGGATGTGTGACGAAGATTCAATCTTCGTGTTTTGCAGTGCAGCAAATCAGCGCAAAGCGAATCGTTTTATCGCTGAATCAAACGGGTGCGGCGCAGCATAAGCGCTCGATTTACAAAGCTTTCTCCGGCTCTATAAATACCGTGCTGCGTGCGCCCGGGGGCGCTGCCCGCCATCTGACAGGGAACTTCATGTTGAAACTGGCTCTACCGCTTTCGCTCGTCCTTTTGGCTGGCGCACCGGCTTTGGCGGCTGACTATCAGGCCAGCCTGGGACCGATGCCGCTGGATGACGAGACCAAGGCGGTCATCGCCGGCCGGGGCGAAGCGACTGTCAGCTATGACGGCAAGACCATGACCCTGAAAGGCAGCTTCCGCGGCCTGCCGTCCAACGCCACCGAGGCGCACATCTTCATCAGTCCCGCCACCGGTGTGCCAGGCAAGCAGGCGCTGGACCTGGAGGTGACCAAATCCACCAGCGGCGCCATTTCCGCTTCGGCGGCGCTGACCAGCGCCCAGGCCGCGGCGCTGCGCACCGGCAAGCTGTACATCCAGATCAACAGCGAAAAGGCGCCCACCACCTATGAATGGGGCCCCAAGGGCACCCTGTGGGGCTGGATTTTCCCCGCCCATGAAACGGTCGGCCAGAATGTGCCGCAGCAGGATCACTGGTTCATTCCCCAACTCGATACGCCGTCGCGCTAAAGCAGAGAACACAAGATGAAGAAGATTGCCTGTCTGCTCGGCGCCGCTGTTCTGGGTCTTGGCGCTGTGGCTGCATTTGGTCAGCAGGGCCGTATCGGTCCTTTTACCGCCCAGCAGATGAATGACGGCCGCACCGCCTATGGCGCCAACTGCGCCATGTGCCATCAGGCCAATTTGAGCGGCGGCAATGACGCGCTGCCGCTGGCCGGCAAGGCTTTCATGGGCGCCTGGAGCAAGCGGACCACCGCCGACCTCTACAACAAGATTCACACTTCGATGCCGCTGGGCCGCGGCGGCAGCCTGAGCGAAAAGCAATATACCGACATCACCGCTTATATTCTGCATGGCAACGGTGCCAATCCGGGCAACACCGCGCTGACGCCCACCACCGCCGTGAACATCGCCAGCTTCGCCACTGGCCTGGTGCCACCGGATGTCGCGCGCGGCGGGGCAGGGCGCGCCCCTGTCGCCACCGTGGCGCCGATCAAGCTGGGCCATATCCTGGAAGGCGATATCAAGAATTACACGCCGGTGACGGATGCGATGCTGCGCAATCCGTCCGACAATGACTGGCTGATGTTCCGCCGCAACTATGCCGGCTGGAGCGACACCCCGCTCAAGCAGATCAACACCGGCAACGTCCAGAACCTGCAGCTGAAATGGACCTGGATGCTGCCCGAAGGTGGCACCACCGAGATCACGCCCATTGTCCATGACGGCGTTATGTACATCTCCGGCAGCAGCAACACGGTTCAGGCGCTGAACGCCAAGACCGGCGAGATGATCTGGGAAAACCGGCTGGGCCCGGCGGTGACGCATCACGGTCCCGGCGATTCCACGGTCGAGACGCGCAGCCTGGCGCTGTACGGCAACAACGTCTATGTCGCCACGCCCCAGGCGGTGATCTATGCGCTGGATGCGCGCACCGGCAAGACGGTGTGGAAGACCAACCAAGTCGATAATCCCGCGGTGAAGGGCAACAACACCGGCGGCGTGATGGCCATCAAGGGCAAGATCCTCACCGGCCTGAACCATTGCGGCAGCGCCGGCGGGCCCGACCATTGCCAGGTCACGGCGCTGGATGCGGAAACCGGCAAAGTGGTGTGGCGCTTCCTGACCACGGCGCTGAAGGGCCAACCCGGTGGCGACAGCTGGGGTAAGCTGAGCGACAATGAACGCCAGGGCGCCGATACCTGGATCGCCGGCACTTATGATCCGGAACTGAACACCACCTATTGGGGCACCGCCCAGGCCAAGCCGTGGCGGCGCGATTTGCGCGGCACCGGCGCCGGCGCTACCGACTATGCCAATTCGACGGTCGCGCTGGACCCTGACACCGGCAAGCTGAAATGGTGGTTCAACCATGCGCCGGGCGAAAGCCTGGACCTGGACGAAGTGTTTGAGCGCGTGCTGATCGACCATGGTGACCAGAAGACAGTCATGACCATCGGCAAGGCCGGCATCCTGTGGAAGCTGGACCGCGTCACCGGCAAGTTCATCGCCGCCAAGGAGACGGTGTTCCAGAACGTCTTCACCAATATCGACAAGAACGGCAAGCCGACCTACCGCAAGGACATCATCGACCAGAAGGTGGACCAGTGGCTGTCGTCCTGCCCGGGGCCGGAAGGCGGCCATGACTGGCAGGCCACCAGCTACAACAAGGAAAATGATACGCTGATCCTGCCCTTGTCGCAGAGCTGCGTGATGATGCTGGGCAATGGTTCGCAGGCCTATTTCGAAATGCCGGGCAGTGACGGCAACATGGGCCGGCTGTCGGCCTATCGCACCGCCGACATGAAACCGCTCTGGTCGTTCCAGCAGCGGGCGCCGTTCCTGACCGCCGTGCTGTCGACCGCGGGTGGCGTGGCTTTCGTGGGCGATTTCGACCGTGTGTTCCGCGCCGTGGATGTGAAGAACGGCAAGACGCTGTGGACCACGCGCCTGGGCACCACGGTGAAGGGCTATCCGGTCAGCTTCAGCGTCGATGGCAAGCAGTATATCGCCGTCACCACCGGGCTGGGCGGCGGCAGCCCCGAAGCCAAGCCGTCCACCATGCTGACCGAAGTGCATCGTCCGCTCTATGGTCAGGCGGTCTATGTCTTCGCCCTGCCGGATGCACCCCAATAATGGCGGCTCGCGCGCACAAGGAGTTTGAGCCGGACGTCGTGATCGTGGGATCGGGCGCCGGCGGCGGCATGGCCGCTTATGTCCTGACGCGCGCAGGTATCAAGACGTTGGTGCTGGAGGCGGGGCGCGACTACGACCCCATGTCCGACAGCGCCATGCTGAAATGGAACCATGAGGCGCCGCTGCGCGCCGCGCCGACGCCGGAAAAGGATTTCGGCTATTACGACGCCACCGTGAATGGCGGCTGGAGCGTGCCGGGCGAGCCCTATACCAGCGCGCCGGGTTCGACCTTCCGCTGGTGGCGTTCCCGCATGCTGGGCGGGCGCACCAATCACTGGGGCCGCCATTCGCCCCGCTTTGGCCCCTATGACTTCAAGCCTTTCAGCCGCGACGGCCTGGGCATGGACTGGCCGGTGTCTTACGAAGAAGTCGCGCCCTGGTATGACCGCACCGAAAAGCTGATCGGCGTCATTGGCACGAATGAGGGGCTGGAAAACCATCCCAGTTCCTCGCCCGGCGTGCTGCTTCCGTCACCGCCGCCGCGCGCCACCGAGCTGATGATCAAGGCGGCGGCGAACGACCTGGGCATCCCGTGCATTCCGTCGCATTACGCGGTGCTGTCGCGCGGCATCGACCATCCCCATGCCCCGCGCGAAGCCTGTTTCAATGCCTCGCCCTGCGGGCGTGGCTGCGGCATCGGTGCGGCGTTCCAGACCACCACGTCCTTGCTGCCCATGGCCATGGGCACCGGCAAGCTGCGCATCACCACCAATGCCACGGTGTCGCGTGTTCTGATCGACGACAAGGGCAAGGCGAAGGGCGTCGAATATTTTGACAAGGACGGCAAGACCCATTTCGTGAAGGCCCGCGTGGTGGTGCTGGCGGCCAGCGCCTGCGATACCGCAAAGATTTTGTTGAACTCCAAAGATGGCGGCCTGGCCAATTCCAGCGGGCAGGTGGGCAAGAACCTGCTGGACACCACCGGCACCAATGTCAGCGGTCATATTCCGGCCCTGGAAGGACGCCCGCGCTATAACGAAGACGGGATGGATGTGGCCCATCTCTATATTCCCTTCTGGCTCTACAAGGAGCAGGCGGCCGGCAAGCTGGATTTCCCGCGGGGCTATCACTACGAGATCGGCGGGCGCTTCAACATGCCCGGCGCCGGCCTTGGCCTGGGCGGCATGGAAGACGGCTATGGGTTGTCGCTGAAGGAAGACGCCCGGCGCTACTACGGCGCCCAGCTGTCCTACACCGTGCGGGGCGAGATGATCCCCAATGCGGACAGCTATTGTGAGCTGGACCCGGTGGTGAAGGACAAGTACGGCATGCCCGTGCTGCGCTTCCACTGGAAATGGTCGCAGCACGAAATCCGCCAGATCGCGCACGGCATCAAGACGGCGAAAGAGATGATCCACCGGTTGGGCGGGACTGTCACGACCCCGGACATGCCACCAGAGAAAGCCATCTCCGATGGCGGCTTCATTATTCATGAACTGGGCACCACCCGCATGGGCGATCACGCGGGCAATTCCGTCACCGACAGTTACGGCAAGAGCTGGGACATCCCGAACCTGGTCATCACCGACGGCAGCGTGTTCACCTCCAACGCGCACAAAAATCCCACTCTGACCATCTTGGCCCTGGCGATGCGCAGCAGCGCGCATCTGGCGCAGCGCATGAAGAAGGGGGAGGTATGAGCGAGATCTCCCGCCGCGTGACCCTGGCCTGGCTGGCGACGGCCTCCACCGGCGCACTGGCGCTGGAAGGCTGTGCCGCGCCGGCCCCGAACGCCGCCGCCTCGCCTGCACCACCGCCGGTGCCGGTGTCGCTGTGGCAGGACCTGTCCCTGCCGCCCATCACGGCGCCCGGCTACGGCTATGATCCCAATCTCAACAAGCCGGTCATTCCCTGGCCGCTGACCTTGGAACCACAGCAGCGCGAGGTGTTGCGCATCGCCGCCGACCTGATGCTTCCGGCCGACGCCCATTCGCCGTCCGGCTCGGCGTTGCACCTGGACGCCTTCCTGGATGAGTGGGTGAGCGCGCCTTATCCGCTGCAGCAGGCCGATCGCCGCTTGATCCTGTCAGGCCTGGCCTGGATGGATGCAGAGTGCCAGCAACGCTTCAAAACCAATTTTTCCGGGGCCAGCGATGCCCAGCGGCGCGAGATTTTCGACCTCGTAGCTTTCAAGGCCAAGGTAACGCCAGGCTATCGCCGGCCGGCACAATTCTTCGTGCGCCTGCGCGGGCTGATGCTGGCCGGCTTCTATTCCCAGCCCGAAGGCATGGCCGACATCGGCTACAAGGGCAACAATCCCACGCCCGGCATGTGGCCCGGGCCGACGCCCGAAGCCATGGCGCATCTGAACGCGGCACTGACCAAGCTGGGACTGAAGACCGTCAAGATTTAAGGCGGCGGATCCAGATATTGCGGAAGGACACGTGGCTGTCGGGATTGCCATGGTCCTGCAGCGCCAGCGGCAATTCGGCGGCGTGCGGCGTATAGGTCGCCACCTTGCCGTGCACCGTGGCGCCGATCAGCACCGTATTGTCCTGCACCAGGACGCCGTTCAGCAGCACCGTCATGCGCGCCGGTTCGGTCACCGTGTTGCCGGAGAAACGCGGCGCGTGGAACACGATATCGTAGCACTGCCAGACGCCTTGCGGCCGGCCGGCATTCACCAGCGGCGGGCTCTGGGTGTAGATCGCCCCCACCATGCCGTCGGGATAGGTCTGGTTGTTGGTGGTGTCCAGGATCTGCACTTCATACAGGCCCATGGGGAAGACGCCGCTGTTGCCATGATATTGCGGGTTCAGCGGCGGATTGGGCTGGGCCGGTTCGCGGAATTCGACATGGATCTGCGCGTCGCCATAGGAAGCCTTGGTCTTGAGGAAATTGTAGACGCGCGCGCCGGTGGTGACGACGCCATCCTTGAGCGTCCATTCCTCGAAATGGTCGCCGGTCCATTTGGACAGGTCCTTGCCGTCGAACAGCACGTCAGCATCGCCGGGCACGGCGGTGGAGCAGGCGGTACCCGTATCCACCTTGGGCGGCTGGGGACGGCGGATATCGTCGGCCCGCCAGTGGGAATTGGGCATTTTGGGGCCCGCCAGGGTCAGCTGGGCCAGCTTGGGGTCGGCCAGCCATTTGGCCCAGTCCGGGTGCTGGGCCATGATCTGTTTCAGCTCCGCGGGATCGACCACACCATCGCTCTGGCTGAGGGCGGGCAGGGCCAGGCAAGCAGCGGCAACACCCAAAAGAACGCGCGTCATGGTTTTCATTGTTTTCTCCCCGAACGGTGCGGAGGTTACCCCAGTTTTTCCAGCTGCAAAGGGGTGGTGCCGGCGCTGCCATCATTAAAGTGGCATGGCAGGCCGGACCGGTAATCATCTGATTTGGGGGCAAAATCTCCTGTGATTGTTGATCGTGTGCGGATCATCGGGTTTGACCCTGTCCCCCGCCTCCGACACACTGGCCCAAACAGGGGTAGCCAGCGGACACATGAGTATCGGAGCCCATCGAATCGCCATCGATGTGGGCGGCACATTCACGGATTTGGTCGTGTCCGGCGCGGACGGCTCGGCCCGCACCCTGAAGCTGTTATCCACCCCGGACGATTATTCCCGCGCCATCGCCGACGGGCTGGCCCGCCTGTTCGAGGACGGGGCCATCGACCCCGCCGGCGTGGGCAGCCTGGTCCATGCCTTCACCGTGGCGACCAACGCGCTTTTGACCGGCAAGGGCGCTAAGGTCGCCCTGATCACCAGCCAAGGCTTCCGCGACGTGCTGGAGATCGCCCGGCTGCGCATGCCCCAGCTCTATAATATGGACTGGGACAAGCCGCGGCCACTGGTGCCGCGCCGCCTGCGCTTCGAAATCGAGGAGCGCATGGGCGCCGACGGGGTGGTAGTGACACCTTTGAACCCCGCCTCTGTCATCGCCGCGCTCGACAAGATGCGCGGCCAGGATGTGGACTCTGTCGCCATTTGCCTGCTGCATTCCTATCTCAATCCCGCCCATGAGCGCGCCGTGATGGACCTGGTGCGCCAGCATGCGCCCGGCCTGTCGATTTCGGCTTCGCATCAGGTGATGCCGGAGATACGCGAATATGAACGCACCAGCACCACGGTGGTGAATGCCTTTGTGAAGCCGGTGGTGGATACCTATCTGGCCTCGGTGGAAGAGGGCATTGCCGGCATCGGTATCCGCGCCCCGCTGATGGTGATGCAGTCGTCGGGTGGCATCGCCAAGGCCGACATCGCGCGCGCCTTTCCTGCCCGCTGCGTGGAATCCGGGCCGGCCGCAGGCGCCATCGGCGCCGCGGCGCTGGGCGAGATATTAGGCGAAGCCAACATCATCGCCTTTGACATGGGTGGCACCACCGCCAAGGCGTGCCTGATCGAAAGCGGCGAGCCGCGTCTGACCGACGAGATGGAAGTGGGTGCCGGCATCAATGCCGGACAGCGGCTGCTGGGCGGCGGCGGTTACCTGGTGCGTTCGCCCACCATCGATCTGGCCGAGATTGGCGCGGGGGGCGGCAGTCTGGCCTGGATCGACAAGGGCGGCGCGCTGCGCGTCGGTCCCGAAAGCGCAGGCGCCGCGCCGGGCCCGGCCTGTTACGGTTTGGGCGGCACCCGCCCCACCGTCACGGACGCCAATGTCGTGCTGGGCTTTCTCAATCCATCCCACCTGCTGGACGGCGACATGCCCATCAGCATCGAAGCGGCCAAGGCGGCGATCCAGGAACATGTCGCCGGGCCATTGGGCATGGACATCCACGAAGCGGCCTGGGGCATTCATGCCGTGGCCGACGCTGCCATGACCCGCGCTATCCAGGCCGTATCCAGCGAGATCGGCCGTTCGCCCGGCGATTTCGCCATGGTGGCGTTCGGCGGCAATGGCGCCGTGCATGGCGCGACATTGGCGGCGCATGCCGGGATTTCCGAAATCATCATTCCGCCCGCGTCCGGCGTGTTCAGCGCCTTGGGCCTGCTCTTCGCGCGCATCCAGCACCGTCTGGTGGCGGTGTGCTGGTACGACATCGACAAGGCCGATTGCGATGCCTTGAACGCGCGGGCTGAAAAGTTGTTCGAAGAGGCACGCGGCATGATGGCGGGCGAAGGTGTCGCGATAAACCGCAGCGAACTGCAATTCACCCTGGACCTGCGCTATGCGGGTCAGAGCTCGGAGCTGGGCATTGCCGTGAAGGAAAGCGTGCTGACCCCGGCGGTGCTGGCCGCGGCGGCCAAGGCCTTCCATGTCGAGCATGAACGCACTTATGGCTATTCCAATCCGGGCGAGCGGGTGCAGATCGTGAATCTGCGTCTGCGCGCCCGCAGTTTGGACCGCTGGGATCATGTGCCGTCGCCCTCAGCCCTGAAGCGCAAGCCTTCCGGCGTATCCGTCGAACGGCCAGTGTATTTCGGTCCGCAATCGGGCTGGGTGACGGCAAAAGTGATCCGCCGCCAGGACCTGACCGGCAAGCCGCAACTTGGCCCGCTGATTATTGAGGAATATGACACCACCATCATCGTGCCGCCGGGCGCGCAGGTTCATGCCACGGCCGGTACCGTGCGCATTCGCCTGAAAGGGGATGCGTAATGGCCAAGGACGCGATCCGCCTGGAATTGATGAAGAACGCCTTCGCGGCCATTGCCGATGAAATGGCGGCGACTGTCATCCGCACCGCGCGCTCTTCGGTCATCAAGGAAGCGATGGATTTTTCCACCGGTCTGCTGGATCCGCAGGGCAATCTGGTGGCGCAGGGCCTGTGCCTGCCGGTGCATATGGGCTCTTTCCCGCCTACCCTGGAAGCGGTGCTGGAGAAATTCGGCGGCGATATTCATCCGGGCGACGTTTTCGCCCTGAACGATCCCTATCACGGCAATGGGTTGCACCTGCCGGACATCTTCGTCTTCAAGCCGATCTTCTTTGAAGGCCGCTTGCTGGCCTATGCCGCCGCCATCGGCCACCAAACCGATATCGGCGGCCGCGTCGCCGGCGGCAATGCCTGCGACAATACCGAAATCTTCCAGGAAGGCCTGCGCATCCCGCCCTTGCGGATCATGGACCGGGGCAAGCCTGACGCCACCTTCTTCGACATATTGCGCCTGAATGTGCGGGTGCCGGACACGGTGATCGGCGATGTGCAGGCCACCATCGCCGCCTGCACCCGCGGCGAGCGCGCCCTGATCGCGCTGGCGGCCAAGCATGGCGCTGACGCCATTGTCGCCGATATGGCGAACCTTCTGGATTATTCCGAAACCCTGACGCGGGCCGAGCTTGCCGCATTCCCCGATGGCGAATGGTCGTTCGAAGATTACCTGGACGATGACGGCTTCAGTCCAGATCCCATCCGCATCTTCGCGAAAATCGTCAAGAAGGGCGGCAACATCACGGTCGATTTCACCGGCACCTCGCCGCAGGTGAAGGGCTCCATCAACCTGCCCATCGCCATGACCCAGTCCAGCGTCTATGCCTGCCTGCGTTCGGTGATGGATCCGAACCTGCCGACCAATTCCGGCTTCATGCGCCCCATTAAGGTGATCGCGCAGCCCGGCTCCATCACCAATCCGACCTCGCCGGCGCCGGTGGCGGCGCGCGGTCTCACGTCCATGCGGGTGACCGAGGCGGTGGGGCGCGCTGGCCTGCATGCTGCCCGGCAGGTGTCGCCTGCGGCGCGCAGGGAGACTTTGGGGTCACCATCGCCGGCTATCGTCCCGATGGACGGCCGTTCGTGCTGCTGGAATTCCTGTTTGGCACCTGGGGCGGGCGGCCCAACAAGGACGCCATCGATGCCCTGTCGTCCCTGGCGGTGAACTATTCCAACACCCCGGTGGAGATCGTGGAGCGCGAACAGCCCATCCGCATCGAAGGCTATGGTTTTCGACAGGATTCCGGCGGCGCCGGGAAGTATCGCGGTGGATTGGGCATGGTGCGCGAATACCGCCTGACCGGGGTGGAGGAGGCGGTGCTGCAAGTTCGCAGCGACCGTCAGAAATTCCAGCCCTATGGCCTGAAGGGTGGCAATCCCGGCGCCAATGCCGGCAATTTGCTGCAGGAAGCCGATGGCAAGCGCAGCGCGTTGCCGGGAAAATTCATGCGCACTTTCAAGCGCGGCGAAACCTATCGCGCCGAGCTGGCGGGCGGCGGAGGCTGGGGCGACGCCTATGCCCGCAATCCGGAGCTGGTGTGGCAAGATGTGCTGGACGAAAAGGTTTCGCGCCAGAGCGCCATGCGCGATTATGGCGTGGCGATAACCGAGGATGGCGCGCTGGATGTGGCGGGCACCGAGCGGTTGCGCCTGGCCCGGAGAGCCGCCGAGTGAATCTGGATAGCATTGACACCCCGGCGCTGTTGCTGGACCTGGACAAGATGGATGCCAACATCGCCTTTATCGCGGCGCGCTGCCGCGAATTCGGCGTGAATTGGCGTCCCCATTTCAAAAGCCACAAGACGATCGAGATCGCCAGGCGGCAAATCGCGGCCGGCGCCATCGGCGTCACCTGCGCCAAGCTGGGCGAGGCCGAAGTCCTGGCCGATGCCGGGATCAGGGACATATTGATCGCCAACCAGATCGTGGGGCCGATCAAGATCGCGCGGCTGATGGCGCTGTTGGACAAGGCTGACGTCATCGTCTCGGTGGACAGCATGGATAACATCGCGGAACTGGCGGCGGCGGGCAAAAAGCTGCGCGTGGTCATCGAAGTCGATACCGGCATGAACCGGGCAGGGGTCCTGCCTGGCGAAGCTGTGGTGGCGCTGGCGAACGAAATTGCGCGTTATCCCAGCCTGAAATTCTGCGGGGTGATGAGCTGGGAGGTTCATGCCGCCGCCATCTCCGACCAGGCCCTGAAGGAAAAGACTACGGCGGACGCCATTGGATCACTCACTGCCAGCGCCGACGCCTGCCGCGCGGCGGGCCATGACGTCTCAATCGTCAGCGCCGGCGGCACCGGCACGCTTTTGTATTGCATTCAGCAACCCGGTGTCACCGAAGTGCAGATCGGCGGCGCCATCTTCAACGACGAGCATTATCGCCAGCATTTCGGCGTCACGCTTCCGCAATCTCTCACCATCCTGACCACCGTCACCAGCCGTCCCACGCCGACGCGCGTGGTGGTGGATGCGGGGCGCAAGGCGATGAGCTGGGATGCCGGCATGCCCCGCGCACTGGACGTGCCGCCGGTCGCGTCGCTGAAATTGTCGGCGGAACATGCGCAGCTGGAACTGGAAATGCCCAGCGCAACGCCCCGCATCGGCGAACGCATCGCATTCGTGCCGGGCTATACCGACACCACGATCCACCTTCACGAAGAGATCAATGCAATCCGTGGTGGCAAGATCGAAGCGGTGTGGAAGGTTTCAGCGCGCGGCAAGATCAAGTAGGGAAGGTTAGTGCGTTAGTGTGCTCTTTAGTTGGGCATTTATTTCATTAACCATGATTTCCCCGCGCCCCAGGACGGCGGCTCGCAAAATAAGTTCCGCGCGCACGGAGCTTTATACTGGCCATTAACACTAGCGGCGTAAGGTGGCTGCATCCTGAAGTTGCAAAAAGCAACGGGGATGTGGGGACAGATGGCATGAGCAACGCAGCGCAAAAGGCGCCGGAGTTCGATCAGCGCGCCGACGAACGCATCAAGGTTCGCCTGGAAGGCAAGCTCTTCCTGCCGGCCGAGGAAATCACCTTCGATTGCATCATCGTCGACCTGTCCGCTGGCGGCGCAGGCATCTATTGCGCCGAGCCGCCGCCGCTCAACAGCTTCGTGGTGTTGTACGTCAACGGCTTTGGCCGTTTCGAAGGCGTCACCACCCGCTATGTGAACGGCGAACTGGGCCTGCGTTTTGTCTGCAAGGGTGCCAAGCGCAAGCGTCTGGAAGAGGATTTGGACAATTACATCAAGGGCGGCATGCCGGGCGTCACCCGCCTGCGCCGCTTCCAGCGCAGTACGCCGCGCGCGCCAATTGACCATTTCACGCGCAGCAATGGCATCTCGGTGCCTTGCGAACTTCTGGACATTTCGCTGCAGGGTGTGTCGCTGCGCACCACGGTGCATCCGCCCATTGGCGAAATCATCGAGCTGGGCGCCACCAAGGGCTGGGTGATCCGTCATTTCGACGACTGCATCGGTGTCCAGTTCCTGCAACGCCCCGTTCCTGGTGGAGCCGATGTCCGCTGACCGGTCCGTCCGCTGCCTCAGCGCGCTGAGCGGCGCGTCGTCCAACCGGGTGCTGAACCTGGTGGCAATCGGCGCTGCCAATGCCGACAATCCCGATTTCCGCGCCGCACCGCTGTTCACCTCCAAGATCATCAACGGCTCGATCATCCTCAAGCACCGGCTGCGGGCCGACGAAATGGATTTTTTCCATGACCGCCGGGTGCAGGCGACCAAGATCATCATTCCCTTCGAGCGCACCGATCTGAGCGCAGGCGGCCAATCCCTGTTCATCGGCCAGCGCGGCTTTGAAAGCCTGCTCAAGGAAGTGGGCAATTACCGCGGCCTGGACGACATGAAGCGCGACCTGGAAGTCATGCGCCTGATCGATGGGGTGCCGTCGCTGGATCCCTTCCTGCTGCGCGAGCATCTGCGCACCTACGATTTTGAGCCCGATGGCAGCTATTTCGACATTTCGGCCGCTGACCAGCAGCGCATGTATGATTATGCCGCACAGGAAATCGGGCGGTTGACCGCCCTGGCCAACGGCAAGGGCGGCAGCGCCTCGACAAGCCGCATGGTGGCGGCCCTTCTGTCCAATGAAGTGAACGAGAAGCTGGAGCCGTTGCGCGCCACCCTGAACCTGGCGCCGGACGAGTTCAGCGAGGGCGTGTTCAGCTGGCGCGGCTTTATCTATTACAAATGGTGCCTGGAAGAATTCTGGCCGGACCTGATCCGCGCCCTGCGCGACATCAAGGTGATCCGGCCGAACGGCAAGTTCCTGCCCGATGAAAAAATCGTGCTGGAAGAAGGCAAGAAAAACATCCTGTACGGCGCCCGGTCCACCAGTGCCGAGATCCGCCGCATCATCGCCGCCTATGACAAGGCCTATGATGACATGATCGACGAGAAGAACCCCAAGCTGTTTCGCGATTTCCTGCTGGGCGCCCCCAAGCTGTTCCTGGAGATCGGCGAAAAGATGGGTGCCATGCAGCATATCACCAGCTTCTGGCGCTATCGCTTCCCGGCGGGCGCTCCCAAGCATGTGGATGTGGAAGAACTGGTCACCATCTTCCAGGACTTCACCAAAGGCGTCGCCGAGACCCGCCTCGCAGCCTGACACCAGAGTCGCAAAAACCCGCGCTTCTGTGCTACCTGTTGGACCGGGGATTCAACCGCGGGGCAACATGCGGATTCTGTCATTTCTTCTTTTGCTGCTGACCGGCCTGTGCATGGCGCTGCCCGGCTTTTACCTGGGCTGGCTGGGCGGCTCGCTTTACTACGCCATCGCGGGTGTCCTGATCCTGGTTTCGGCCTTCCTGGTGCTGCGGGACAATCCGTTCGGCGCCACACTGTTCTGGCTGGTATTCCTGGGCAGTATCGTCTGGTCGCTGTGGGAAGTGGGCCTGGACGGCTGGGCTTTGATGCCGCGGCTGGTGTTCCTGGCCGTGGCTTCCTTGTGGCTGCTGATGCTGGGGCAGGGTGCGCGCCGGGTCGCGCTGGCCGGCTTTGTGCTGCTGGCGGGTGTCGCGGGCGCCGTCGCCGTCACCGCGCATGATGCGGCGCCCAGTGCGGCGCTCGCCCCCGCCACGCCGCTGGCGCAGAACGGGGAATGGACCCATTACGGCGCCGGCCCCCATGCCACGCGCTATTCACCCTTGGCCCAGATCACGCCGGCCAACGCGGCCAATCTGGAAGAAGCCTGGACCTATCATGCCGGGCTGGATGCGCCGGACAAGCATTCGGCCCATGCGTTTGAAACCACGCCCCTGATGGTGGACGGCATGCTGTATGGCTGCACGCCCCACAGCGCCATCTTTGCGCTGGATCCGGTCACCGGCAAGCAATTGTGGAAACATCAGCCCAACATCGACATGTCGGCCGGTGGCCGCGGCGTCTGCCGTGGCGTGAGCTTCTTCCGCGCCCCCACTGGCGTCAGCGAATGTCCCACACGGCTTCTGGTGGGCACCGTCGACAACAAATTGATCGCGGTCGACGCCAAGACCGGCGCCACCTGCCATGGCTTTGGCAAGGACGGTTCGGTGGACCTGTCCGAAGGCATGGGCCTGGAGCCGGCGACGCGCGGCTGGACCAATCCGACCTCGCCGCCTGCCATCATCCACGGCACGGCGGTGATCGGGGCTTATATCATCGACAACGCCTCGACCCGCGTGCCGCCTGGCGTGATCCGCGGCTATGACGCGGTGACCGGTGTCCTGAGATGGGCTTTCGATCCAGGCAAGCCTGATCAGCACGCGCCGTTGGCGCCGGGACAGACTTATACGCCGTCCACCCCCAATAGCTGGACCGCCTTCAGCGGCGATGAAGCGCTGGGCCTGGTTTATGTGCCCATGGGCAATGGCAGCCCGGATTATTGGGGGCTGGAGCGCACGCCGGAAAACGACCGCTTCTCGGTGGCGGTGGTGGCGCTGGAGGCCGATACCGGCGTGGTCCGCTGGGTGTTCCAGGCGGTGCATCATGACCTGTGGGACTATGACCTGGCGGCGCAGCCGGTGCTGGCGGATTTCCCCACTGCCAGTGGCAGCGTTCCCGCCCTGATCCAGCCGACCAAGACCGGCCAGCTGTTCGTGCTGGACCGCCGAACCGGCAAGCCGCTGACCAAGGTGGAAGAGAAGCCGGTACCGCCCTCGACCATTCCGGGCGAGCGTGCCTCTCGCACCCAGCCTTATTCCACCGGCATGCCGCAGTTCATCGGCGCGGAACTTAAAGAGACGGATATGTGGGGCATCACGCCCTTCGACCAGCTTTATTGCCGCATCCGGTTCAAGCAGGCGATCTATCACGGCATGTTCACGCCGCTGCGCTTCGGTTCGTCGGTACGCACGCCGGGCGAACTGGGTGGCATCGACTGGGGCAGCGTCTCTTTCGATGAAGGCCGCGGCGTGGTGGTTGTGAATTCCAACCTGATGGCCGATTGGGACGAGCTGATCTCACGCGAGCAGGCAGACCGCGAGCACCTGTTCACAAGCCGCGATCCGCGCAGCACCGTGGCGTTCAAATCGCCCTATCGCGGCGCCGCGATGGAAGGCACGCCCTATGGCCTGCATTTTGACGGCTTCCTGACTCCTCTGGGCATTCCCTGCCAGCGGCCGCCTTACGGCTACCTGGCGGCGGTGGACTTGAAGAGCCAGAAGCTGCTGTGGAAGCACCCCCTGGGCAACGCCGCCAACAGCGGACCGTTCGGCGTGGCGCTGGGCCTGCCGCTGCGGCTGGGCACACCCAATATCGGTGGCTCCATCGTCACCGGTGGCGGGGTGATCTTCATCGGCGCCACCCAGGACAAGTATTTCCGCGCCGTGGACGAGGCGACCGGCAAAGTCTTATGGGAGACAAAGCTGCCAGCCGGCGGCCATGCCACGCCCATGACCTACCAGGGGCGGGACGGCAAGCAATATGTCCTGATCAATGCGGGTGGTGCCTCCGGATTTGGCACCGGCAGCGGCGACAGTTTCATTGCCTATCGCCTCAAGGCATAGGCAAACTCCGCTCGTGACCGGGGGATCGTCCATGACTCGCAATTTTATGGTGCTGGCAACATTGCTGTGCCTGGGCGGCAGCGCCATGGGGGCCGCTCCCAAGCCGGTGTCCGTGACGGTGGACGAGGGCACCTCCATGTCGGTGTCGGTGTCGCCGGACGGCAGGATGCTGGCCATGGACCTGCAGGGCAGCATCTGGGTTCTCCCAGCCACGGGCGGTGTGGCGAAGCGTATCACCGATGTCTTCAACGATGCGCGTCAGCCGGTGTGGTCGCCCGATGGCAAGACCATCGCCTTCTTCGCTTATCGCGACGGTGGCTATGACCTGTGGGCGATCAATCCGGACGGCACGAACCAGCACCAACTGACCAGGGCGCGTTCGATGACCGCGAGCCGGTCTACAGCCATGACGGCAGCAAGATCGCCTTTTCCTCCGATCGTGGCAGCCCGCTGGGCAGCGACATCAACATCTTCGTGCTGGATTTGAAGAGCGGCGCCATCAGGCAGGTCACGCGCAACCCGGCGGAAGACACCATGCCCAGCTGGTCACCCGATGACCGGCAGATTTCGTTTGTTTCCACCCGCGATGGCGGCAAGAACGTCTATGCCGTGGACGCCGCGGGCGGCGAAGAGCGCCGGTTGGTGGGGACCGAAGCGCGCATCGACGCTGCCAGCTGGGGCGGCGAGGTGGTGGCGCATGCGGTGGATGGCAGCAAGGGCTGGCTGCAGGTGAACGGCCGCAATATCACCGGCGACGAGCATGTTTTTCCGTTCCGCCCCAGCTTCCTGTCGCGCAACGAATTCTTCTATGTCTCGGACGGCAAGATCAGGAAGCGCGACCTGTCCGGCGCTGTCTCGACCATACCTTTCACCGCGACCTTGGACGTGACGCCGGTTGCGGGCACCTATGTCCGCAAGAAGCGCGATTTCACCGGCCAGGCCCCGCGCAAGGCCATGGGCATTGTGCGGCCCATGCTGTCGCCAGACGGCAAGTCCATCGCCTTCATGGCGCTGAACGATATTTATGTGATGCCGTCCAGCGGCGGGGCGCCCAAGAACCTCACCCATGACGCGGCCTATGACACTGATCCGGCCTGGTCGCCGGACGGCAATTGGCTTGTTTATGCATCCGACAAGGCAGGTGGGCTGCTCCAGCTGTGGCTGCGCGACATGCGCACCGGGACGGAACGCCAGATCACGCATCTGGCGACCCAGCCGATTTCGCCTACCTTTTCGCCGGACGGCAAGCGCATCGCATTCCTGGATGTGGACGGAATGTGGCGGCGCGCCAGTATCGCCGTGCTGGATGTGGCAAGCGGCAATATCACCAAGATCCACGAGTCCATCTTTGCGCCGGGTGCGCCGACCTGGTCGCCCGACGGCAAGCGGGTGATGGTGGCGATGGTCTCGCCCTACTCGGCGAAATACCGGGAAGGTACCAACCAGCTTTTATCCTTCTCCTCGGAAGGTCCGGCTTCGGCCAGCGATGACAAATGGTATGCGCCGGTGCCCCATCTTTCCATCGACAGCCGCGGCTGGAACGGGCCGGTCTGGTCGCCGAACGGCACCCGCATGCTGGCGGTGTATGAAGGCTATCTGTCGGTGTTCCCGGTTTCCACCGCCGGCGAACCGCTGGGCGCGCCGCGCCGCATCAGCACCGAGATCGCCTATGCTCCCAGCTGGGCCGGCGACAGCCGCCATGTCCTGTACCAGTCCAACGACAAGCTGCGCCTGCTGGACAGCGAGACGGGCGAAGTCCAGACCGTGCCGGTCAACCTGAGCTATCACGTCCATGTGCCCAAGACCCACATGGTGTTGCATGTCGGCAAGCTGGTGGACGGCGTGTCGAAAACCGCGCGCAATGACGTCGACATCACCATCGAGGGCAACCGCATCACCGCCGTGGCGCCGCACGTCGCAGGCAAGGCCACGGTGGAAGCGCCCGAACTGACTGCCATGCCCGGGCTGATCGATTTCCATTCCCACCGCCAGAGCGATAGTGGCGAGCAGCAGGGCCGCGAATTCCTGGCCTATGGCGTCACCACGGTGCGTAGTCCCGGCGGCCTGCCATATGAAGCGGTGGAAGACCGCGAGTCGTCGGATGCAGGCCTGCGCGTTTCGCCCCGCATCTATGACACCGGCCACCTGATGGAATGGCAGCGGGTCTATTACAAGATGGGCATCGCCATCTCGTCCAATGCCCACCTGGCGCTGGAGCTGGAGCGGGCCCGCGTCCTTGGGTTCGACATGCTGAAAAGTTATGTCCGCATGCCCGATATCCAGCAGCGTCATATCGTGGAATTCGGGCACAGCATCGGTGTTCCGGCTTCCAGCCATGAGGTCTATCCTTCGGCCTTCAGCGGCATCGACAGCATGGAGCATACCGAAGGCACCTCGCGGCGCGGCTATTCGCCCAAGATGACCTTGGGGCGCAGTTACAAGGATGTGTCGTCCATCCTGGGCGCGGCGCGCATGACCATGACACCGACCTTGTTCGCCAGCATGCGCCTGTTCCTGAATGACGAACCGGCCATGCGCAATGACCCGCGCCTGGCCATGGATCCGCCCTGGCTGCAGAACCAGATCCTGGGGCCGCAGCCCGCCCCCGATCTTTCCGGCGTCGGAAAGCAGATCATGGATGTCTTCCATGCCGGGGGCCGTATCGTGGCGGGCACCGACCAGCCGGGGCCGATGTACATGCATTCGGAACTTGCCGCCTATGTCCGCTTCGGCATGACGCCGTACGAGGCGCTGCGGACCGCGACGGCGGTGCCCGCCGATTTCCTGCAGCTGGATGCGGGCGTGATCGCGCCCGGCAAGCTGGCCGATATCGTGCTGGTGGATGGCAATCCGCTGGAAAACATTGCCAATGCCCATAAAGTGAAGCGCGTCATCGCCAATGGCCGGATGTTCTCCGTCGAAGACCTGGTGTCCGGCAAGGCCAAGAACGCGCCGAGATAATAACAAGAGGAAAGCATGAGTAAGGTTGCAATCATCGGCTCCGGCTTTATCGGCCGCGCCTGGGCCATCAGTTTTTCCCGCGCCGGTCACGACATCGCCTTGTGGGACAAGGATGATGGGGCGGCGGAAAAAGCGCTGAGCTATATCGAAGGCGTGCTGCCGGACCTCGAAGCCAATGACCTGCTGAACGGCCATTCGCCCAGCGCGGTGCGCGGGCGCATGCGCGCCGCCACGACCCTGGAAGACGCCATGACGGGCGCTGAATATGTCCAGGAGAACACCCCGGAAGTGGTGGACATCAAGAAGGAGATGTTCGCCAGGCTGGACGCGCTGGCCGGACCGGACACCATTTTGGCCAGCTCCACCTCCGCCATTCTGCCATCCAAGTTCACCGAAGAGCTGAAAGGCCGCCACCGCTGCCTGGTGGTGCATCCCATCAATCCGCCTTACCTGATCCCGGCGGCCGAAGTTGTGCCGGCGCCCTGGACCGACAAGGCGGTCGTGGCCCGCACCGCCGAATTCTTGCGTGGCGCGGGCCATGCGCCCATCGTGATGAAGCAGGAGCTGGATGGCTTTGTGATGAACCGCATGCAAGGTGCGTTGCTGGAAGAAGCCTTCCGCCTGGTGGATGGCGGCTATGCCAGCATCGAGGATGTCGATATCGGCATCCGCGAAGGCCTGGCGCTGCGTTGGTCCTTCATGGGCCCGTTCGAAACCATCGATCTCAACGCTCCGGGCGGGGTGCGCGATTACTGCCAGCGCTATGAACAAATCTATATCCGGCTGCAGCCTTCCATGGTGAAGCGCGCCGATTGGAACGGTCCGGTGCTGGACACGATCGAGAGAGACCGCAGCAAGGCGCTGCCGCGCGAGAAGCTGCAGGAACGCCAGGCCTGGCGTGACCGGCGGCTCATGGCCTTGGCGGCGCACAAGCGCCGCGCAGACAAAGATATCGGCAAGTAAAAAGGAACATCGCCATGTCATTCGGTGACAAAGTCATCATCACCTGCGCCGTCACCGGCGCGATCCACACCCCGTCCATGTCCAAATACCTGCCGGTGACGCCGGACGAGATCGCCGAGGCCGCCATCGGCGCCGCCGAAGCCGGCGCGGCCATGGTGCACCTGCATGCCCGCAACCCGGAGACCGGCAAGCCGGACCAGACGCCCGAAGCCTTTGCGCCCTTCCTGCCGCGCATCAAGCAGGCCACCAACGCGGTCATCAACCTGACCACCGGCGGCGCGCCCTACATGACGGTGGCCGAGCGGGTAAAGCCGGCCGAGCATTTCAAGCCGGAAGTGGCCTCGCTCAACATGGGCTCGATGAATTTCGGCCTGTTCCCCATGCTGAACCGCTTCAAGGAGTTCAAGCACAGCTGGGAGCGCGAGGCGCTGGAAGGTTCGCGCGACCTGGTGTTCCGCAACAGCTTCGCCGACATCGAATTCGTGCTGAAGAAGATGGGCGATGCCGGCACCAAGTTCGAGTTTGAATGCTACGACATTTCGCACCTCTACAATCTGGCCCACTTCCTGGAGCGCGGGCTGGTCAAGCCGCCATTGTTCGTCCAGTCCGTGTTCGGCATCCTGGGCGGCATCGGCCCGCATCCCGAAGACGTGCTGCATATGAAGCGCACCGCCGACCGCCTGTTCGGCGACAATTACAAATGGTCGGTGCTGGGGGCGGGCAAGAACCAGTTCGCCATCGCCGCCCAGGCTGCCGCCATGGGCGGCAATGTCCGCGTCGGGCTGGAAGACTCGCTGTGGGCCGGCAAGGGCAAGCTGGCGGAATCCAACGCCCAGCAGGTGCGCATGGTGCGCCAGATCATCGAAGGGCTTGGCCGCAGCATCGCCACCCCGGATGAAGCGCGCCAGATGCTGGCCCTCAAGGGCGGCGACAAGGTCAACTTCTAGAGGCCCACTTCAGATTGAAGGTGCCCGCTTCTGCCAGTCGGTGACGCTTTCCAGCGCCCAGCCGATGCGCAGGGCCATGGCCTCGTTACCGCTGCGGCAACTGATCAGCAACGACAGTGGCAATCCGCTTTTGGTGTAGCCGTTGGGCAGCGACAATCCGCACAGGTCCAGGTAGTTGGCCCAGCGGGTCGAAACTGCCGGCGTCTGGGTCTGGTCCACCGTGTCCAGCGGAATGGCGGGTGTCAGCGTGCTGGGGGTCAGCACCGCATCGATGCCCGCGATCCGTGCGGCGAATTCGGTCTTGGCGATTTTCGCGCGGCGCCGCCACATCGCGATACTGGCGCGAGGAGATGGTGGCGCCCGCGCACCCGCGCCCGCACCGCCTGGTCCAGGGGCAGGGCGTCGCTATCCACCAATTCGGCCAGGTCGGGATAGCTTTCTGCCGAGATGATGCGGCCGACCAGATCGCCGCTTTCGCGCAAGGTTTTTCCGCCGGAAGTCAGCTCGACGATCTCCGCGCCCAGTGATTCCAGCTGTTTCAGCGAGCGGTCGAATGCTTCCAGCACTTCGGGATCGAACTCGTGACGCTCCGCATCCGGCAGGCGCGCCAGTTTCAGGCCCTTCACGCCGCGCTTCAGCGTCGGCATCGGATTGCTGGGCGGCAGGTTGGTCGTCAAAGGATCACTGGGGTCATGGCCTTCCAGCACTTCCAGCAGGATGGCGCAATCTTCAACGCTGCGCGCGAACGGCCCCGGCGTGTCCAATGTGGGCGACAGCGGCAGCACGCCATGGGTGCTGATGCGCCCTACCGACGTCTTCAAGCCGGTAATGCCGCACCATGAGGCCGGAATGCGGACCGAACCGCCCGTGTCGGTGCCGATGGCGCAGGGGGCCATGCGCGCCGCCACGGCGACCGCCGAGCCGGATGATGATCCGCCCGGCGTGCGCGGGGTCTTCATGTCCCAGGGGTTCCACGGCGTGCCCATATGCTCGTTGGTGCCCCAGGCGCCATAGGCGAATTCCACCGTATGGGTCTTGCCCTGCACGATCATGCCGGCGCCGATCAGCTTCTGCGCCAGGGTCGCGGTGTAAGTCGAAATCCGCTCCCGGTGCACGGCGCAGCCGCGCGTGGTGACATGGCCCTTGAACTCCACCAGGTCCTTAAGCGCGACCGGGATGCCGTGCAGCGGGCCCAGGCCGTGGCCGGAACGGATCGCCTTGTCGGCGGCTTCGGCGGCCAGTTTCGCTTCGGCGGCATGGACATTGACGAAGGCATGCAGCCTGGGCTCCAGCGCCGCGATCCGGGACAGGTGGGCTTCCACCACATCCACGGGCGAGAAGCGGCGTGCGGAAAGCCCCTGGGACAGTTCGTGCAGGGAAAGATCGGTCAGTTCGCTCATGCCGCCTCGTAGCACAAACCCGGGCCTTGGACTAACATCGGGAGCCACGGGGGATAAAAATGACAAAAACACGCCGCAGCTTCTTTTCCTGGACCCGCAACCTGATGGCCGCCGGCGGGACGCTCGGAATCGCGCCCGCCGCCGAAGCCGCCGTCCCCGCCACCGACTATTACGCCAAGCTGGGCGTCACCAAGATCATCAATGCGGCGGGCACCTATACGGCCCTGACCGCTTCCACCATGCCGCCGCAGGTGCGCGCGGCGGTGGACCTGGCGGCCACCAGCCCGGTGCGCCTGGCCGAACTGCAACAGAAATCGGGCGAATACATTGCCAACCGCCTGAAATGCGAAGCCGCGATGGTGACGGCGGGCGCGTCGGCGGCCCTGACCCTGGGCACCGCGGCCTGCATGACGCTGGGCAATCGCGCGGCGGTGCCGTTGCTGCCGCTGGATGTGGCCAACCTGAAAAACGAAGTGATCATCCAGAAGGGTCATCGCTATGGCTATGACCATGCCATCCGCAACTGCGGCACGCGGTTTGTCGAAGTAGAGACCCTGGCCGAATACGAAGCCGCCTTCACCCCTAGGACGGTGATGTGCCATTTCTTCAATGCCGCCGAGCACGGCCAGATCAGCCGCGAGGACTGGGTGCGCGTCGCCCACGCCCATGGCGTGCACTGTTTCAACGACGCGGCAGCCGACGTGCCCCCGATTTCCAACCTGTGGGCCTATACCGGCATGGGTTTCGACCTGGTCACTTTTTCCGGCGGCAAGGGCATCCGGGGGCCACAGAATGCCGGGCTGCTGCTGGGCCGCAAGGATCTGATCGATGCCGCCACCTGGTCGAGCAGCCCGCGCGACGAAACCGTGGGCCGGGGCATGAAGGTGGCCAAGGAGCAGATCGTGGGCATGGTGGCCGCCATCGACTGGTTCCTGTCCCAGACGGATGAGGGGATGCAGGCCGAGTTCCGCGCCCGGGCCGAGCGGATCGCCGCCCGGCTGAAGGACGTGCCGGGCATCACACGGGAGATCTTCGTGCCGCCGCTGGCCAACGCCATCCCGCACCTGCTCATCCGCTACGACCAGTCCAGGGTCCGCATAGCGCCGCTGGACGTTGCCGCCGCGATGCGGGCCGGAACGCCATCCATCGAGCTGAACCCGGCCACCGGCCGCCGCTCGGGCTCGGCAGGGCTTCCCAATGCCGAGGACGCCCTAATCGTGGGGGTGTGGATGCTGCAGCCGGGCGAGGAGATGATCGTCGCCAACCGGTTGCGCGAGGTGCTGCTGAAGGCCACCTGAGCGAGTCGCGGTAATATACTGCGCCGCAACACTTTTCCCTGACCGGCCCGTGTTGCTTTTTGGCCCTGCGGGGCCCCAAAATGCCCGGCAAAGCAGCCCGCCAGAAGGACTGCCGCTCAGGGACCCGTGATGAACAAGCCGGTGACATTGGCCATCGTGGCGGTGCTTGCGACCGCCACGGCTATTGTTGCCAGCACGCTGGCGGTGCGCCCGTCCACCGATCCGCACAAGGTCGATTTCAACCGCGACATCCGTCCCATCTTCAATGCCAACTGCATCGCCTGTCACGGCGGGGTGAAGCAGGCGGGCGGGGTGTCCTTTTCCTATCGCGACCAGGTGCTGGGCAAGGCCAAGTCGGGCCGCCCCATCGTGGTGCCGGGATCACCGCGCGCCTCCGAGGTGATAGCGCGGGTCACATCGGCCGATCCGGAACTGCGCATGCCGCTGCATGGCAAGCCGTTGCAGCCGCAGCAGATCGCTTTGCTGAAGCAATGGATTGAAGAAGGCGCGCCCTGGGAAAATTACTGGGCCTTCGTTGCGCCCAGGCCCCAGGCGCTGCCCACCGTGCGGCGGCCAGACTGGGGGCGCCAGCCGGAAGACCGCTTCATCCTGGCGCGGCTGGAAAAGGAAGGCCTCACCCCGTCGCCGGAAGCGGACAAGTCCGCGCTGCTGCGGCGTGTGTCGCTCGATTTGACCGGCATGCCGCCCACGCCGCAGGAACAGGCGGCTTTCTTGGCCGACAATTCCAGGGACGCCTATGAGAAACAGGTGGACCGCCTGCTGGCGTCACCGCGCTATGGCGAGCGCTGGGCTTCGCTCTGGTTGGACTTGGCGCGGTATGGCGACACCAAGGGTTTTGAGAAGGATCACAGCCGGCCCGGTGTCTGGCACTATCGCGACTGGGTGATCGCGGCGCTGAACAGCAATCTTCCCTACGACCAGTTCGTCATCAAGCAGATGGCGGGCGATCTTTTGCCCAAACCCGGCTTCGACGATCTTGTCGCCACTGGTTTCCATCGCCAGACCGCCGCCAATGACGAAGGCGGCACCGATGACGAGGAATATCGCCTGGCCGCGGTGATGGACCGGGTGTCCACCACCTGGCAGGTGCTGAACGGCGTCACCATGAACTGCGTGCAGTGCCACTCGCATCCCTACGATCCGATCCGGCACAGCGAATATTACAAGTTCATGGCCTTCTTCAACGCGCAGCGCGATGCCGATATCGCCTTCGACCGTTCGCTGGATGACGACTGGCCGGTGCTGCAGGTGCCGGCCGACAAATCGCTGCGGGGCGAGGCCTACAACCTGCAGCGCGAAGCCGAAAACCTGCGCAGCGCCATAGTCCTGTCCAGCCGCCAGGCCGAAGCGCGGGCGAAATGGACCCTGATGCCGATCCGCAGCGGCACGGTGAGCGCGGCGCTGGCGCTGGAGCGCGCCATAGCTGCCCGAGAACAAGGACGCCAAGCGCCAAAAGCAACTGCGCGCCGACCTGGTGAAGGCGAGGGCCGAAGCGCCGCGCGCCAGCTTCCGCCTGAAGGACGGCATGGCGGAGCAGCTGGGCACCGTGCCGATGAATTCGGTCTATGAGTTCGTGATCGACGCCAAGATGCCGCAACTGACCGCGCTGCGCCTGGAAGTGCCGCCCGGCAATCCCGCCAAGGCGCGCCATTATCCCGAACGAGGCTTTGTCGCCAACCGGCTGGATGCCTGGGTCGTGCGGGACGGCAAGGCCGAACCGGTCGCGTTTCGCCTGGTGGCGCCGGATTCGATCGCCGATGTCGAAGGCAATATGCGCCGCATGCTGCGCAATGCCGCAAAGCCGGGGCCCATCATGAGCCGGCTGGCGCAGACCAGCGGCTTCATGGCCGATCCGGGCCTGTCGGTGACCAAATGGGTGGTGGCGGTCCCGGAAAAGCCGCTGGCGCTGCCGCCTGGCGCTACCCTGAAGTTGCAGCTGACCCATGGCGAACTGATCAATGCGGCGTCCTCGGCGGCGCCGCGCCTGCGTGTGTCGGCCACCAACGATCCGGCCTGGACGGCGCTCGCCAACGCGCCCGATCTGGGACAGAAATATGCCCGGCTGGAAGCGATTGCGCTGCGGCTAAAGGACATGCCCGGCGTGCTGCTGCCGGTGATGGTGGAGCAGCCCAGTTATGACAAGCGGCCGACCCTGGAATTTGATCGCGGTAGTTTCCTGACCCAGGTTGGTCCCGACCTGACATCCGATACGCCGGCGCTGTTTCCGAAATTCCCAGCCAATGCCCCGCGCAACCGCCTGACATTGGCGAAATGGTTCTTCCAGCCGGACCAGCCCCTGACCGCGCGGGTGGCGGTGAACCGCGCCTGGGAGCAGCTGTTTGGCACCGGCCTTGTCGAAACCCTGGAGGATTTCGGCAGCGCCGGCGAAATGCCCAGCCATCCCGCACTGCTGGATTGGCTGGCGCTGCATTTCCAGAACGACCTGCATTGGAACCAGAAGGCGCTGCTGCGCGAACTGGTCACCAGCGCTACCTATCGCCAAAGCGCAAAAACCACGCCGGCGCTGCAGGCGCGCGATCCGCGCAACCGGCTGCTGGCGCGGGGGCCCCAACAGCGCCTGTCAGCGGAAATGGTGCGCGACCAGGCGCTGCTGGCCAGCGGCTTGCTCAATCCGGAAATGGGTGGGCCGCCGGTGATG
>JAXMEA010000018.1:0-77711 GCA_046348525.1 Alphaproteobacteria bacterium
TGCCGGCGGTGTGGGCGATGATGATGTGGTCATTGGCGATCAGCTTCACGCGGAAGGTCGCATTGGGCAGCAACTCGTCGACGATGCCCTCGAACTCCAGCAATTCTTCCTTGGCCAATGGGTCCTCTTTAAAGACGTTGTGCGAGGTGGGGAGATAGGGGGGAAAGGCCCAAAAGGCAAGACTTTCCAACGGTTTTACACAAAATATGGTCGCTCCCGCTCGCGCGGACGCTTCTAGGTATCGGCGGCGGCGGGGGCCAAAAAGCGCTGTTTTAGCCGCTCCATCAGCCCATCCCGCACCGCCCGATAGGCCAGGAGGCGCTGCTCGCGCGAACCCTCCACCGCCGTGGGGTCCATGGTGGGCCAATACTCGACCCTGGTGGCGGCCGTGCGGGTCAGTTCCACCGCCTTGTGCTGGGCTTCGGGCGACAGGGTGATCACCAGGTCGAAGCTGCCATCTTCCAGGTCTTCGAAGCGGCGCGGCTGGTGCTTGCCGATGGTCAGGCCGATTTCGTCCATCGCCTCCACCGCCAGGGGATCAAGCTCCCCTGCCCGCACCCCCGCCGACTCGATGTAGAGGCCGCGCGTCAGGTGGCGCAGCATCGCCGCCGCCATGGGGGAGCGGACCGCATTCATGGTGCAGGCAAAGAGAACAGCCTGCGCCATGTCAGCCCCGCATCTGCAGGACACAGACCAGCGTGAACAGCCGCCGCGCGGTGCCGAAATCGGTTTCCACCTTACCGGCCAGCCGCAGCTGCAATTCCCTGGCGCCTTCGTCGTGCAGCGCGCGGCGCGCCATGTCGAGGGACTCGATCTGGTAGGGCGGCGCGGTGCGGATAGCCTTGTAGTAATTATCGCAGACCAGGAAGTAATCCTTCACCGTCTTGCGCAGCGGCGCCAGCGACAGGGTCAGCCTGGTCTGGCCGCTGCCGTCTTCCTGGCGCACATCCAGGATCAGCCGGCTTTCCTCCACCCCCAGGGTCAGGTGATAGGGACCGCCGGCCGAGCCTTCGGGGCGGAACAAATTCTCGTCTAACAGGTCATAGATCGCGACCTCGCGCTCCTGCTCGATGGCGCGGCTGCGGTTGACGACACTGGCTTCGTCCAGGGTGATCTGGGAAAGCCGGTAATCGCTCATCAGTCTTTCCGGTTGAGGCGGGCAGCGATGGAGCGGGCATGGGCCTGCAAGCCCTCAGCTTCGGCCAGGGTAAGGGCATCGGGGCCGATGGCCGCCATGCTTTTGGCGTCCAGGCCCAGCAAGGTTGTGCGCTTCATGAAGTCCAGCACCGACAGGCCCGACGAGAACCGCGCCGTGCGCGAGGTCGGCAACACATGGTTGGGACCGGCAATATAGTCGCCCATGGCTTCGGGCGTGTGCCGCCCCAGGAAGATGGCGCCGGCATGGCGCACCTTCTTCAGCAGCGCGTCGGGATCGGCGGTGGCGATCTCCAGATGCTCGGCGGCAATGGCGGTTCCGGGCGCAGCGGCACGGCATCATCCAGCGATTTGACCGTGATGATGGCGCCATTGTCGGCCCAGCTTCTGGCGGCGATGTCCTTGCGCGGCAGGATGGCGATCTGCTTGTCCGCAGCCACCGCGACCTTGTCCGCGAATGCGGCGTCATCGGTGATCAGGATGCTTTGCGAGGATGGATCATGTTCCGCCTGGCTCAGCAGGTCGGCGGCGATCCATGGATCAGTTCTGGCCATCGGCAATGACCAGATTTCCCGAAGGTCCTGCGATGGTCGATGCCCACCTGGCCAAACACTTCACGCTTGGCGGCGGCGACATAGGTAGTCGTTCGGCCCCACGATCTTGTCGACGGCGGTCACGCTCTCAGTGCCGTAAGCCAGCGCGGCAACAGCCTGGGCCCCGCCGATGCGATAGGGATGTCGGTGATGCCGGCGCGCCTGGCCGCCGCCAGCACCAGCGGATTGATGCTGCCGCCGCTGGCGGGTGGACTACGACGATGTGCCGGTCGCCGGCGATTTCGGCCGAAATGGCGTTCATCAGCACCGACGACGACAAGACGCGGTGCCGCCGGGGGACATACAGGCCTACGCCAACTGCTGGAGGGTCCGTGCCGCCAGGCCCAGCACGGCACTTCGGTGTCGGCCGGTGAAACGCTCGTCCGCCGGCATTCAGGCTTTCTTCGATAGCTTTCGATGCGCGAAGCAGCGCGGTTTCGATCGCCGCCACCGTTCCTTGCCGACTCCTGGCCAGCGCCATCGATTTCGGCGGCCGACAGCTCAGTGTGCCGCCGTGACATTGGCGCGGTCGAACTTGTTGGTCAGTTCCACCAGCGCCGCGTCGCCGCGGCGCGCACATCGGCAACGATGCCGCGCACCACGGCGGCGACATCTTCTTCCTCTTCGCGCTTGGTGAAGAGCAGGTCCTGGAATTGTTTTGCGAATGCCACGTCGGACGCATTGAGCCTACGCGCCATCGGCAGCCTCGTTGATCCGCGTACTCGATGATGCCCAGGCCGCCGGCGTCGATCAGCGCCTGGCGTCGGCGCGCGCGCCAAGAGGCGATCTCCACGTTGGTGAACCGCTGCTGGCCAGGGCACGATCTCGATCACCTCCGCCCGGGCCCGCCGCTGTTCGGGGAAGAAGTACCGCCAACATCGACACCACCAGCGCCGCCCGCGCCAGCTTGATCTTGTATACTGACCTTCAGGGACTGCTGCTTCGCGAAGTCTGGCGCGCACCTGCGTTCGCCGCCCTCTTCCCAGGCCAGGCGGTTGACCACGGCGGCGAAGCGCCGCTTCTGCAGCCGGCACGCCAGGCCTTCACCTCGACCACGGTGTCCTGCAGCGCGCCAGACAGGACCTCCAGGTCCTCGGCATCGGCGGCCGCCAGCTTGAGCCGGCTCATTCGGACACCTGCGCGATGTCGGCGCCGCCGACGCGGAGAGTTTCTCCTCCAGCCGGTCGAAGGCGTCCAGGTGATAAATGCGGCTGACATTGGTCTTGCCGTCCGCCACCAGCCCCGCCAGAACCAGCGACACCGACGCGCGCAGATCGGTCGCTATCACCGGCGCCTTGAGCTTTTCCACCCCGCGCACCGTGGCGGTATCGCCATCGATGTGCACCTGGGCGCCCATGCGCGCCAGTTCGGCACATGCATGGTGTTGCTCGAAATCTTTTCGTGGATCACCGACAAGCATTCCGGCGCTGTTCGCGGCCATCAGCGCCGGGCGATCTGGGCCTGCAGGTCGGTGGGGAAGCCCGGATAGGGCGCAGTGGTGACATCGCTGGCGTGCGGACGGCCTCGTTCATCGCCACCTTCAAGCCGCGGCGTGGTGGTGACGGTGGCGCTGCTCGGTCAGCAGCGGTGAGCGAGGCGATGGTTTCGGGCAGCGCGCCCACCAGTTCCACCTCGCCGCCGGCGATGGCGACGGCAATGGCATAGGTGCCGGCCTCGATGCGGTCGGGCATCACCTGTGGGCGGCGCCGTGCAGCTTCTCCACACCCTGGATGGTGATCTCGCTGGAACTCCAGGCCCCAGATTTCGGCGCCCATGGCGATCAGGCAGTTGCCAAGATCGGAAATCTCGGGCTCGCGCGCGGCATTGACGATGCGGGTGGTGCCCTTGGCCAGCACCGCGGCGGTCATGGCGGTTTCGGTGGCGCCAACTGACACGAATGGGAACACGATCTCGCGCCCTTCAATCCATCCGGCGCGGTGGCGGTGACATAGCCTTCGGCCAGGTCGATTTTCGCGCCCATGGCTTCAGCGCGTTCAGGTGCAGTTCCACGGGGCGCGCGCCGATGGCGCAGCCGCCGGGCGGCAACCTGCTCGCCCATGCGCGCTGTTCCAGCGGCCCCAGTGACCTGCGGAAGCCGGCGCGCATCTTGCGCACCGCGTCGTGCTGCGCTACTACCGCGGATGGATCCGGCCTGCGGGCGCATGGTGTCGCCCTCGCCGAACTTCTTCGACATGGTGACCTGGATGTCGATGCCGAAGCTGGTCAGCAGCTCGGCCATGGCGCGCACATCGGCCAGGCGCGGCACATTGGTCAGGTCAGGGGTTCGGGCGTCGTGATTGACGCTGCCATCAGCTTGAGGGCGGCATTCTTGGCGCCGCTGATGGGGATTTCCTCCGCGGCTTGCCGCCGCGATACGGATACGGTCCACGGCATGGTTTGTAGCCGCCGGGCCGGGCCTTGAAAGCGCGGGCTAAAGGCAGGGCACCAGCGTTTCAGTTTGGGCCGATTCCGGACAGCAAAGGCTGGGCTTGGCCGCCTGGGCTTTGGAGGGGCCCCTTGCGGCGCTTGAGGTTGGCGCGGCCGCGGCCAGCTTTTCAGGGGAGGATTTGGCCATGTGGAGAAACTGAAAAGTCGCGCTTCGCGGAACCACATGCGAGAGCGCGCCTCGGTCAGCGGTCAAGGGCGTGTTCGGGCCACGTCCCGGAAATACCGGTCGCCGTAGTAGCGTAGTGGTAGCGCAATCCCTTGGTAAGGGATAGGTCGAGAGTTCGATCTTTCCCTACGATGCCAGTGCCCGGCGCTCGCGTGACGCGGGCTTTAATGGGGCCGCACAAGCGGCCCGCGCGACAGCGACTTGAGGGCCGCGCGTCAGTGGCGGCGTCCCGGCACGAATCCTCTCGGGCGCCTTCTTCCAAAAGAGCCGCAGCGTTTCCGCTGCGGCCCAGTCACCTGATCGGTCCAGACCAGCCGGTCAACATGGCGGCCGCCAGGTTGCCCGGATGCCGATGGTGAAATAGCGGCCCATCACGTCTTCGCCCTGGGGAATACCGCCGAAGATGGAACCGGGGTTGCCGGACGATCCGACCGTATAGGGCGGGATGGAGTCGAAGGCGTTCTGCACATTGAAATAGGCAGAGACGGCCGCGCCACCGTCGAACGTGATCCTCTTGGAGAGGGTGAAGTCCGTCGTGCTGAAGCTGGTGTAATAAGGCTGGGCATAGAACGTCTGCCCGGGCCCATACACCTGTATGTTGGTGCCGCCGCTGAACCAGTGCCACTGGGCGTCCACGCTCCAGTCGCCGAGCGTATAGTCGGCAAACAGCGTGGCGTGACCCTTGGGCTGGTTGGTGTATTTGAGCGGGGCGCCGGTGAAGCTGCTGGTGGTGTTCACCGGCGCGACATTCAGCATGGCACGCAGATTGACTGCGCCCGACAGGTCGGAAAGCACATCCGCCACGTCGAACCCATAGTCGATCTCGTAATCCTGGCCTTCCGTCACATTGAACGCCGCGTTCAGGAGCTGGCTCTTGAGCAGGGTGGGATAATTTGCCGGCGTGGTGTTGGTGTAGGGCAAGGGCCGCACATACAGGGCGCAGAAAGGCGATGTACCACCCGATGCGATGCACAGATTGGCGATGGCCGTATCGCTGCCGCTGATGTTGGTGATCGCGTTCTTGAGCTTGATCTGGTAGTAGTCCGCCGAAATCGTCAGGCCGGGAATGAAGCTCGGCGTCAGGACGATACCGCCCGTATAGGTGCGCGATACTTCCGGCTGAAGCGCGGCATTGCCGCCGGACTGGGTCTGGATGCCGCCCGGATTGAAGTTGGTCAGGGGATCCAGGAACGGCCCGCTGCTGGTCGCCTGGGGCTGGAACAGGTCGTTCAGCGTAGGCGCCCGGATGTCGATGGAGGTGGTGCCGCGGAAGCGGATGCTGTCGTTCACATGCCAGTCTAGGCCGATCTTCCAGGTCTCTGCGGATCCGGACACGCTGTAGTTGGTATAGCGGCCAGCGACGTCGGCGCTCAGATTCTGGACCAGCGGCAGGTCCTTCAAAAGCGGGATGCCGATTTCGCCCGAGAACTCCCACACATTTTCGGAAGCATGGGTGGAGGTCAGGGTGTTGTTGTCCCACAAGGTCTGCGTGACTGTGGCCTGGTTGACCGGGCCGGTGCCGGCGGCGTTGCCGCACAGGCGAAGGCCGGTGCAATTGACCAACGCGGTCGGCGAGGCGTTGGAATCGATCGTGTAGTCGATCCAGCGCATTTCGCCCGCCAGCGCCACCCTGACCGGACCGGCCGGCAGCTGGAACAGATCGCCCGAAATGTCGGCGGCGACATCGTCCATGATGTTGGTCTGGCGGAAATTGGTGGTGCGGCTCCAATAGGCAAATTGCTGGTCGGTGGTCACGTTGTTGCCGAAGGTGTTGATCGGCACGCAACCGGGATAAAGATCGCCATATTGGGCGATCGCCGCCGCCGTGGAGTTGTAGCAGACGATGCGGTTGGTGGAGGGATCTATCACCGCGTCCTGCGCCGCATCATGGAACTGGTTGTTGCCGTTGTTGATGCCGGACGTCGACAAACGGCTTTCGCCATGGGTGTAATGGGCTTCCCAGGCATAATTCCCGAACACCACGCCGTTGATGCCCGTGGTCGAGACGATGTTGCGCGTGACGTTGTTGGTGTTCTTGGAGCGGTTCTGGGCGGAATACCATTCCGACACCTTGAAGGTGTTGGTGCCGTCGGTATGGCAGGTGGGATTGGTGGCGCAGTTGTTGCCCAGTTGCTGCTGGGTGACTAGCGGCAGGAAAGGATTATCCTTGAAATAGGTTGTGGTCTGGCGGCTGGCTTCCTGCTGCGAGGGGAAGAAATAGCCGAATTCATTGGCCTGCGCGACCGACAGCTGGGTAAAGACCGTGATGTCCTTGTCGAGGTTATAGCTGAAGCGGCCGAACGCCGAGGCGTTGCGGGTGTTGCCATAAATGGATTCGGTTTTGACCGTGGCGCCATTGCCTCCGATTGCGATGGCGGTCTGGCCCGGCGGGATATATCCCAGGTTGGCGGGCGTCAGTATCCCGGGCTGGCCGAATTCATAGCCGTTGTAAGCGCAATTGCAGCCGGAGATAAGGCCGCTGAGTGTCGAAACCGTCTGGCCGCCATTCTGGGTATTGGTCACCGGGTTGTTCGGGGTCGTGCCGGTATTGTAGCTGCTGAACCCGTTGGCGAAGATGCGCCGGGCAGACTGAATCACGCCGTCCGCATTTCGGTATTCGATTGAGCCTTCGATATGGCCCCTGCCGCCGAGCACATCCATGCCCGCCGCCACATTCACCTTGTATTTGAAGCCGTCGCCATATTGCGAAATGCCGCTATTGGCTTCGTACTTCACACCGTTGAAATTCTTGTCGAGGACAAAGTTGACCACGCCGGTGATGGCGTCGGACCCATAGACCGAGGAGGCGCCGCCGGTCACGACATCCACGCGGGACATCAGTGTCTGCGGCAGGGTGCTGATATCGACGCTGCCGTTTGCATTCGAGGCCGGAAGGCGCATGCCATCCAGCAGAACCAGGGTACGCTGCTGGCCGAAATTGCGCAGGTTCAGGAAGTCACCGGCGCCGTTGCTGCCGGCATTGGTGAGATTGCGGCTCGAGGAACTGTTCTGGAAAATCGGCAGCTTGTTCAATGCGTCCGAAAAATTCGTCGGGGTCGTGGTCAGCAGCTGCTCGGAGCTGACGGCGGTGACCGGCGTCGGCGAATTGGCGATGTCGGTGATGACGCGCGAACCGGTGACGACCACCGCCTCCACATTCTCCGGCGAGTCGCCGGACGCCGCGGCCACCTGCTGGGCGCAAACCGGCGCGCTGAACAGGCTGGCAAGCAGGGCAAGTACCGATACGGACGTTTTGGAATCGCGAAGCATGTTTTCTCCCTCTGTGTCGCAGCGTCTTTTCTGCCGGGAGATGGAAACTGCTCCCCGCGGCGTGACATCGCCGGAGAAGCCAGTTCCTTGAAGCATCAACTGCAACGCTTCAGGGACGGTGTACGAACCTTTTACCGGATTGCTCCGGACCTGGGCCAACTCGTAAGGGTACAGAACCACCACCCCTGTCTGCCGGGACAAGGCAGGCAAGGCTGAAGTCAGGTCCACCTCCGAAATATCTACGTTATATTTCGTGGCCTGGGCGTACGACGGTTGATCTGCGAAGACAGGCGTAGAAACTGCCAGACATCCCCACAGCGCGACCGCCGCGAGCGTCACTCCCCTTAACGTCATTTTCTGACCCAGTGGGTTGGCACACCATTTTGCCTTCGCACCGGCCTTATGATGATTGAGACCGGCGAAGAGGCCAATCCACCTAGCGCCCGGATGAAAATATTTGCATCGGATATTTTGGTAGCGTCACTACAACAAGCATCCGGTTGCACGCGCCTTATGTGCAGATGCAATACGGCGCACGCTGAAATGTCTTTGGAGGGTAGACGGTATACAGACGCGGCGGCGCGTCCGCGTCTCAGTCCCTGGCGGCCGCCTTCTGGGGCGCGGAGGTGAAGCGTACATGCTGGGGATCGGTCCATTCGGCATGGACGCCGAAATTGTTTTCCAGCGCGGTGAAGATGGCTTCGACCTGGTCGGTGCGGAAAGCGCCGCCCACCGGCAGGTTCGCCAGCGCCGGATCGGCCAGTTCGATCTTGATGTCGGAATAGCGGCTGACATCGGCCAGCACTTCACTCAAAGGCTGGCCGGTATAGATCAGCTGGCCCTGCCGCCAGGCCAGCTTGCGGCCCATGTCGGCGCTGGAGACAAGCTCAGCACGCTCAACCTTCTCGCCCAGCACGATATCCTGGCCGGCGGCAAGCACGCCCAGTTTCTTGTCGGCGCCGGCAGCGCCATGGGCGGGCGCCACTTCGACACTGCCCTTGGTGACGCGGACCTCGACCAGGCCGGCCCGCGACAGATGGACGTCGAATGCGGTGCCGATGTCGCGCACCACGTAATTGTTCGCATAGACCGTGAAAGGCCGCGCCTTGTCGTGCACGACCTCGAAGAAGGCCTCGCCGCGCACCAGATGGATATCACGGCGGTTCGCGCGGAAATCCACATTGATCCGGCTGTTGGTGTTCAGCATCACCGATGTGCCGTCGGCCAGGATCACGCGCTGCTGGCTGCCGACTGCGGTTTCATAGAATAGCGGAGACGGCGAATGCGGCTGGACCTGGCAACGACCGGGGCCGGCCCGGGCTGGCGCCAGGCCGCCGCCGGCGATGACGATCACCGCCGCCGCACATGGCCGCAAGCCAGGGCGCAATCTGTTTCAGGCGGGTTGGACGATCCTCGCGCGCAGATTCGCGGCCGGCCACCGGAAGATCGGTCAGGTGCCGCAGCGCATCGAATTCCGACCAAAGGTTGCCATAGACCGCGATGGCTTCGCGGTGCAGCGCGCTGCGGTTCAGCCATTCCTGGAACGCCGCCTGGTCCTTTGCGGACACATCGCCCGCATCGAAACGCGCCACCCAGGCCGCAGCTTCGCTTTCCAGCGCCGCGGTATCGGGAAATGGCAGGATATTGCCCTTGTCGTTCATGGCAGGTTCACGCCCAGCACAGGATTACTCTGCCTTCTTGGCTTGGAAGAATGGGGTGGAAACCGGCGCAGCCACAGCCGGCGCCGTGCCGTCATGCGCCCGCATGAAAGCGCGGCACCGCGACAGGCCGAGCGCGACATGGTTTTCCACCGTTCTGACAGAGATATTGAGCCGGACTGCGATCTCCTTCTGTGACATGCCCTGCATCTTGCGAAGCAGGAAAACCTTCGCGCACTGGGGCGGCAGGGCCGCAATCGCACGCGCCAGCAGCCTGAGGCGTTCGCGGCTGTCGACAACATCGTCCGCCGCAGCCTGGCCGCTGTCTTCTAGGACATCCTGGCCATCAAAATCCCCTAGAGGCTCGGGGGACATGGTGGATTGCCGGGCCAGCTCGTTCAGTGCCAAGTTCTTGGCAACCTTGAATAAAAAAGCTTTTGGCGACTCGATGACGCGCCCGCTTTCGGCGGCGAAGGCGCGCAGGAATGCCTCCTGCGCAAGGTCGTCAGCCGCCTCGCGCGAGTGGATGAACCGCCGCAGATAGCGCTTCAGGGCCGTTTCGTTCTGGAGATACGCTTCCAGGATCGTCGACAATCCTTGGCCCACCCTCTTTATATTTTAGGGCAAGCCTAGCTCCATCGCGGGAAAGAACAAGGGCTCCCCCTGCCCGGCATTCCGCTTTAATCTGCCGTCAAACAGGGAGACAGATCATGTTCCGCAATCTTGCTTTGGGCCTGGGCTTTGTGATCGCAGCAACCGCGCCTACCTTGGCGGCCAACGAATATCTGACGCCGTTCCCGGCGCATCATGTGATCGCCAACATTTATTATGTCGGCTCCAAGGGCCAGGCGAACTACCTGATCACCACGCCCAAGGGCAACATCCTGATCAATTCGGGCCTTGAGGGGAACGTGCCCATGATCAAGGATAGCATCGCCAAGCTGGGCTTCAAATATTCCGATACCAAGGTGCTGCTGATCAGCCATGCCCATTTCGACCATGACGCCGGCAGCGCCCAGGTGGTGAAGGATACCGGCGCCAAATACGAAGTGATGGACGCCGACGTGCCGACCGTGGAATCGGGCGGCAAGCTGGATTTCCAGTACAACAATGTGAAGGAATATCTGTATCCGGAAGTGAAAGTGGCGCGCGTGCTGCATGACGGCGACACGGTTTCGCTGGGCGGCACCACGCTGACCGCGCACAAGACGCCGGGCCATACCCGCGGCTGCACCACCTGGACCATGAAAGTACAGGATGGCGGCAAGACGCTGGACGTCGCCATCGTCGGCAGCCCCAATGTCAATCCCGGCTATGTGCTGGTGGGCAACAAGGACTATCCGAACATCGTCCAGGACTATGAGAAGACCTTCAAGGTCCTCAAGGCGCTTCCGGTGGACGTGTTCCTGGGCGCACATGGCGATTATTACGGGATGGACGCCAAATATCCCAAACTTAAGCCCGGCGCTGCCAACCCCTTCATCGATCCGGCAGGCTACAAGGCCTATATCGCCAATCGCGAAGCGGCTTACCGCAAGGAACTGGCAAAGCAGCAGGAGGCGGCCAGGTAATCACTTCTTGTCGGTGACCAGCGTCTTTTCCATCTGGAAGCGCATTTCGTTGCGCTGGCCCTGCAAGGTCGAAGTCGGCGACAGCTTGTAGAGGCCGCGCAGGTACGCCAGGTCGCCGTCGGTGATAGTGCGGGCGATGGTGGTGCAGCCGGGCGCCAAAAGGTTGGTGATGCTGGGCAGCGGCTCGCAGGTGTCCAGCGATCCCGGCTGGGACAAGGCCAGCATGGCCATGTAGTCCGCCAGGGTACCGACATCATTCTCCAGCAGCTTGGCCGGCTCGGCCACGATCAGCACATGGAAAAATTCGCTGCTCAGCCCGTCATTGTTGCGCGAACCGGTGACTGTGCGCGCCGTGGCGTTGGGAAAGCTTAAGGTCGTGATGCTGGGCGCCGTCCCCAGCCCGCCCGGCGCCGTCACGGTCATGCTGGTGGCCTGGAATTCCACGCCCTTCTTCTTGCCGCCGTCTACCTGCGGCTCGCCGGTCAGGTCGCCGGTCGCGGTGGTGTACCAGGACTGGATGGGATGGGTGACGGTCGCCAGCTTCTGTGCCTGGGACTGGCTGTCGTAATAGCCCAGGTAATCGGGATGTTCCTTGCGCACGCTGTCCAGCAATTCCTGCGGCGCGGTGGTGAAGACGATCTCGATATTGGGAGTGCAGTCCGGGTCGTCGCTGACCCGCGCGCCGATATTGTCCGCGATCTCGCGGATGCGCCCGGTGACGAAGTTCGCATAGGTGGGGCCCAGGCCACGCGTCTGCGGGCAGATGGCGCGGCGCCAGCGCGCCAGCTTGTTGGCCACGCGCGTGGCGGTGGTGCGGGTGATGATGAAATTGTCGATCACTTCGGGCGAAGGCTTGCTGGCGGTAACCGTGACGCTTTCCAGCGCCATGGCGGGCGCAGGCGCCGGGGACGGCGCTTGCGCCGCCGCCGGCACCGCCAGGAGCGATACCAGACCCAGGGCCGTCTTAAGGCGCATCGCCGTTGCACTCCTCCAACATATATAGTAGGAAATACCAATCATTGTGGAAACACAAGAGGTGTCCGATGCGCCTGATCATCCTGGCTCTTTTATTGCTGGCCGCAACCATCTTCGCCCCCGCCTGGGCGCAGGAGAAAAGCTGTGCGGCCTTCCCCCCCGGCGAAGGCGATCCCAATGGCATCACCTGCCGTCCACCCCAGCGCATCCCGGGCGAAAGATTGCCCGGTCCCGAAGTGTGCAAGAAGAATTCGGTATGGGCGCAATATCGCCGCGACGGAATGGATGTGGCGCCGGACGGAAAGAATGACGTAACCTTGAAGAGCAAAGCGACCGGACCGGCACAGAATTGCCACCAGGTCGGAGGCGGCGGCGCTACCAGCGGCAACGGCATGACCATGGTCTGCGAGTAATTGTCGGCCCCCACGCCGGACGATATAAAATCCCTCTCCCCAACAGGAATGCCCATGGCGCCCCCGCGGTTGAGCAAGCTGGAATTGCAGATCATGGAGGCCCTGTGGTCGTCGGGCGCACCTTTGTCGGTGCGCGAGATCCAGGAGCAGTTCCCCAAAAAGGGCCGCCCCGCCTACACTACCATCCAGACCACCATTGGACGCCTGGAAGCCAAAAAAGCGGTCAGCAAAGTCCGCAAGATCGGCAACGCCCATATCTATCAGGCGGCCGTGTCGCGCAATGCCGCCCAGCGCCGGCTGGTCGATGACCTGCTCGCCTTGTTTGGCGGCCGCAGCCAGCCGGTGATGACCCACCTGATCGAAGCGGGCAAGCTGAGCCTGGAAGATGTGCAGCAGGCCGAAAAGCTGGTGCGCAATCTGGCGGAGAGGGACAAGGCATGATCGCGGCGCTGCTTGACCATTTGTGGCAATCCACCCTGTTCGCCGGTGTGATCGCCGCGGTCATGCTGCTGCTGCGCCGCCAGTCCGCCGCCCTGCGCTTTGGCTTGTGGTTCGCTGCGTCCATGAAATTCCTGGTTCCCTTTGCCGCGTTGGCGGCGCTGGGCCGCGCGCTGGTCAGTGCGGTGACACCCGATGTCGCCGCACCGATCCTGTCGGCGATGCGTCCGGCCGCTGCGTCCTTGCATTTAGCCGCACCGCTGGTGATGCCCGCGCCTAGAAATATTCCCGCTGCGGAGATCGCCGGCATCGTATGGGCCGTTGGCCTGCTCGCCGTCACCCTGCTCTGCCTGTCGCGCTGGCTGGAACTGTGCGCCTCCCTGCGCGCTGCCCACCCCATTGTTTCCAGCGCCCCAGTGCCGGTGAAGGCCTCTGCTTCTTTCCTGGAACCTGGCCTGGTCGGCATCTTCCGTCCCGTGATCCTGCTGCCGCAGGGCCTGAGCCAGCAGCTGACGCAAGCAGAAATGGACGCGGTGCTGGCGCATGAGTTGTGCCACCTGCGCCGCCGCGACAATCTTTTGGCCGCGCTGCACATGGTGGTGGAGGGCCTGTTCTGGTTTCATCCGCTGGTGTGGTGGATCGGCGGAAGGCTGGTGGAAGAACGCGAGCGCGCCTGCGATGAAAGCGTGGTGGACAGCGGCATCCTTCCGCTGGTCTATGCCCAGGGCATCCTGAAAATCTGCCGCTTCTATGTCCAGTCGCCCATCGCCTGCGCCTCGGGTGTGTCGGGTGCGGACCTGGAAATGCGACTGGGCGCCATCATGTCGCGCAATCCGGTACTGCCGCTGCATCCGGCCAAGGGTGCAGCTCTCAGCCTGGGCGGCGCCCTGGCGTTGTTGCTGCCGCTGGCGGCAGGAATGCTGGGCTCAGGGCCGGTCAGCACCATCGCCGCGAAGGTAGCGTCGGTGCTGGAAGCGCCGCGGATGATCGCCCCGCCCATGCCCGATATCGCCCCGCCGCGCATGCCGCGCGTACCCGGCCCCATCGCCGTGCCCGCGCGGCCCCCAACACCGCATCAGGTCATCGCCGCACCGATGGACATGGATGTCGGCGTGATCGTAAACGCGCCACCGCAACTGGCAGCTGCCGAACCCGCTGCCGTCCAGGACGAAGCTTTGGTCTGCCGTCGCCCCCAGCAGCTGCCCGGCACGCACCTGACCGGTCCCGCCGTGTGCCTGCCGCAATCGGCATGGGACCGGTTCCGCGCGCAAGGCGTGGTCCTGTCGCCCGACGGCCGCACCTTGCTGGCCGATTATGAACAGCGGCGCAGCATCAACTCGCCTGGGTGCACCAATTCCACCGCCGTGGGCGGCGCCACCACCGGCATGGCCTCGCTGTTCTCGGTCTGCTACTAGGCCTTGAACTTGCGCGTTTCGCGCAGCGACATGGCGATCACCGCCGACACCATCGGGCCGCAGCCCATCAGCATGATGCCCAGCGCGAAACTGCCGGTGGAGTTTTTCACCCAGCCCACCAGGTATGGCCCGAAATAACTGCCGATATTGGCCAGCGCATTGATCAGCGCCAGCCCGGCCGCCGCCGCCGCGCCGCTGAGCATCGATGACGGGATCGCCCAGAACACCGAGACATAGCAGAACACGCCCGTCAGCCCGATGGTCAAAGCCACCATGACGGCCAGGGGGTTGGTCAACACCGCACAGGAGATCAGCGACACGCCCGCGATGGCGGCGGGAAGGGCCGCGTGCCAGTTGCGCTCACCGGTGCGGTCGGAGTGGGAGGCCCACCACATCATCACCGCCGACACCACGACAAAGGGAATGGCGTTGACCAGCGGCGTCATGGCGGTGGAGATGCCCAGGGCATGGATCATCTGCGGCAGGAACAGGATCAGGCCATAGGCGGCGCCATTGATGCCGGCGCCGGCCAATCCACCCAGCCACACGATCCGGCTGGTCAGTGCCGTGCCAACGCTGAAGCGCCGCACCTCTTCGCGCTGTGTCTGCTCCTGCGCCAGCTTGTCCACCAGCCACTGCTTTTCCGCATGCGGCAGCCAGCGCGCCTGTGCCGGGCCTTCGGGCAAGGCCTGCCAGAACACCAGGCCCAGCGCGATGGTGGGCAAGGCCTGCAACACAAACAGCCATTGCCATCCGGCAAAGCCCCAGATGCCGTCCATCAAAAGGATGGGGCCGGAGACCAGCGAACCCAGCACCAGCGAAAAGGGCGTGGACAAGCCCAGTATGGTCAGCATCCGCGCGCGGTAGGTGCCGGGAAACCAAAGAGTCCGCCGCAAACAGGCCGGCAGCAGCTGATCGCGCCGACCCAGCAGGCAAACGCGACGGCGGCAGCGCATCGGCGTCTGACCGGCTGGTTGAGGCGGAAGCCGTCCCCATGCCACCATCAGAATGGGCAGCCAGGTGCGCCCGCCCAGTTTGGACAAAATAAGTTGGACGGCACGCCGCAGGCGACATAGCCGATGGTAAGAACAACCCCGTGGCAAAGCCATATTGCTCGGCATTCAAGCCCAGCGCCGGGCTCATGGTCAGGTTGGCGAAGCTGACATTGGTGCGGTCGATATAGGCGGCGAAATAGGCGGCGAACAAAAGCGGCAGGACACGCCAGGCAACGGTGCGTACCGCGGATTTCTCAAGCGTATCGGCCATGCCCGCCCCTCTTTTGGCGCAGCTTACGGTGCGATCTCGTGCCATCCGCAACGCACTTTACCTGGCGCCGCACTGGCACCGTTCGCATACGGGGAGAAACAACAATGAAAATGATGCTGGCCGCCGCGTTTGCGGCTCTAATGATCGCACCGGCCTTCGCCGATCTGCCCAACCCCTATCAGCCGCCGGAGCGGCGCTGGGCCAAGCTGCCGGATGGCACCGCCTGGGGCACCAGCGCGGGCGTGGAGATCGGGCCCAAAGGGGAGATCTGGGCGATCGACCGCTGCGCCGGCACCAGCTGCGACGGCTCATCTGCGCCGCGGTGCACATCATCGATCCCAAACCGGCAAAGGCTGCACAGCATTGGCGCAAACCTGTTTGCCATGCCGCACGGCTTGCATACACAAGGACGGAAATGCTGCGACGGACGCAGCCATCAGCAAGGACAAGAAGAAAGGCCAGCAGGTCATCGTTGCCGGATGCGGCAAAATATTGATGCGGCTGGGCACGGCCGGTGTCTCCGGCGGCGGGCCCACCCACTTCCATGATCCGGGCGATGTGGTGACCGCGCCCAATGGCGACATCTTTGTCGCCGATGGCCATGGCACGGTGGCGCCGGACCTGCCGCCCGACACCATCGTGCGCATCATCAAGTTCACGCCGGACGGCAAGTTCATCAAGGCGTGGGGAAGCCTGGGTTCGGGCAAAAGCCAGTTCCGCAATCCCCATGCTCTGGCGTTCGACTCCCAGGGACGGCTCTTCGTCGCCGACCGGGTCAATGGCCGCATCCAGATATTCGACCAGGATGGCAAGTGGCTGACGCAATACACCGCCTTCAACCATCCCAGCGGCCTCTACATTGACAAGAACGACACGCTGTATGCCAGTGACTACAACAGCGAAGATCAGAAAGGCATCTATATCGGCAGCGCCAGGACCGGAAAGCTGCAATATTTCGTGCCCGATGCCGAAGCGGGCGAAGGCATCGTGGCAGGGCCGGACGGCACGCTCTATGAAGGCACGCCCACCGGCATCACCCGCTTCCGGAAGAAGCCATGAGCGGGCCCAGCCGCAGGTTGGTGCTGGGCGCGGCAGCGGCAGGGCTGGCCGCCAACGCCGCAAGCGCGAAGACCCGCAGTGTAGTGGAGGGCTTGGCCGGCTATGCGGTCAACCTGGACACCTGGTTCCTGCAGGTGCCGTTCGAGCAGCGCTTCGCGCTGGCCAAGAAACTGGGCTTCACATCCATCGAATATTGGTCGGTGGACCGGCGGGGCACCGGCGGCAAGGCGGAAACCTGGCGCAAGCTGGCCGATGACAATGGCCTTGCCCTCATCCAATTCGCCCCGGCCTGGCCCGACTTTGCCGATCCGGCGAAGATTCCCGAATTGTTGAAGGTCACGCAGCAGGCCATCGCCGACGCGAAAGTGCTGAACTGCACCCAGATTACCGTCACCGGCCATGCGCTGATCAATGGCATGAGCCGCGAGGCCCAGCTGGCCGGTTACACCGCCGGGCTGATGCGCATGGCGCCGCTTCTGGAAGCGGCCGGTGTCACCGCACTGGTGGAACCGTTCAACCGGGTCAATCACCTGAACCATCTGCTGAACGGTTCGCAGCCGGCCCTGCCGATGGTGCGCTCGGTAAATTCGCCACGCATCAAGCTGCTTTGGGACTTCTATCACATGCAGCTGGAAGACGGCGACCTGATCGAAAAGTTCAACGCCGGCGCCGACATGGTCGCACATGTGCAGATCGGCGATGTGCCGGGCCGCCACCAGCCGGGCACCGGCGAGATCAACCATGCCAACTTGCTGCGCGCCGTCCGCGCCGCCGGTTACAAGGGCAAGATCGGTCTGGAATTCATGCCGCTGGACCAGAACGACGCCAAGGCGGTCGAGGACATGCTGGCCTTGAGCCTGCCCTAGGCCGCCCGCACGGTCAGGCGTGCGCCGCTTACCCCCGTCACCAGCACGCGGCTTCCCGAGGCGAGGGCCGAGCCGCCTTCAAGGTCGGCGGCCCATTCCTTGCCGTCTACGAACACCCGGCCGCGGCCACCCTCGAAATCGCCCGCCGCCACGCCGTCAGCGCCCGACAGGCGCGAGCGTGTGTCGTTGATGTCGGCGCCAAAGTTGAAGGTCGCGCGGGGAAATAGCCGCCGGCCCAGCAGGGTGGTGATGATGGTCAGGATCGCGAAGACCACCGCCTGGCTGGTGAGGTCCCACGGCGTCATCAATGCAAGAACCGCCGTCAGCACCGCCGAGCCTGACGGCCACAGCAGCCAGCCGGTCGTGCCGGCCACTTCCAGCGCCAGCAGGCCCGCGCCCACCGCCAGCCACAGCGCGAAGGGATGAAGCAGCAGCCAGTCCATCATCAGCCTCCCACGCGCGGCACGGACGGACGCGGCTGCGGGGCGCCACCACCACGCGGGCCTTCATTGATCGCGGTCTTCACCAGTTCGGCGATGCCCGCGATGGAGCCGGTAATGCCGGCCATGTCGGCCGGCACGATCACCGTCTTCTGCTGCGGGCTACGCGCCAGCTCGGCAAAGGCGTCGACATATTTCTGGGCAATGAAATAGTTGATGGCGTTGACGTCACCCTTGGCGATGGCCTGGGACACCGCTTCGGTCGCCTTGGCTTCGGCTTCGGCGGACCGTTCGCGCGCCTCGGCGTCGCGGAAGGCGGCTTCGCGGCGGCCTTCGGCTTCCAGGATCGCCGCCTGCTTGGCGCCCTCGGCGCGGGTGATGGCGGCCTGGCGCTCGCCGTCCGCCTCGGTGATCACCGCGCGGCGCTCACGCTCGGCCTTCATCTGGCGCGCCATGGCGTTGGTGATGTCGGGCGGCGGCACCAGGTCCTTGATCTCAATGCGGGTGACCTTCACGCCCCAGGGATTGGTGGCATGGTCGATGGTGGACAGAAGGCGGGTATTGATCTGGTCGCGCTGGGACAGGACTTCGTCCAGGTCCATCGAGCCCACCACGGTGCGCAGGTTGGTCTGGGAAAGCTGGGTGATGGCGAAGTTCAGGTTATCGACGCGGTAGGCGGCCTGGGCCGCATCCATCACCTGGATGAAGACGATGGCGTCGACGCGCACCGAGACATTGTCCTTGGTGATAACGTCCTGCTGGGGCACGTCCAGCACCTGCTCCATCATGTTGACCTTGCGGCCGATGCTTTCGACGAAGGGGGTGAGGAACGCCATGCCCGGCGTCAGGGTGCGGGTGTAACGGCCGAAACGCTGCACGGTATATTCGCGCCCCTGCGGCACGATCTTGATGGCCTGTATCAGGATGATCGCGGCCAGAACAATCAGGACAAGCGCAACAATCGACATGGCGTTTCCTCAGCCCTTTTCTGGGGCAGATATTACCCCGCCGGAACCCGGGCTGCCAGTGGCGCCGAAAAGCTAGAGATTGCGTGCCGAGAAAGTGTCACACGCATCCACGCGCCCGCCGTCCAGGCCGCGCTGAAACCAGCGCACCCGCTGGGCGCTGGTACCGTGGGTGAAGGAATCGGGCACGACATAGCCGCGGCTTTCCTTTTGCAGCGTATCATCGCCCACGCCGGACGCCGCCTTGATCGCGCCTTCCACATCGCCGGCCTCGATGGTGCGAAATTGCTGATTGGCATGATAGGCCCACACCCCGGCATAGCAGTCCGCCTGCAGCTCGGTACGCACCGAGTCACTGTCGGCGCCGCTGGACGGCCCATAACCCCCTATGCCGCGGCGGTCCATGGTGCCCATCAGGTTCTGGATGTGATGGCCGTATTCATGCGCGATGACATAGGCGCGGGCGAAATCGCCCGGTGCGCCGAAGCGCTGGCTGAGTTCATTGAAGAAGGACAGATCCAGATAAATATGTTCATCGCCCGGGCAATAGAATGGTCCGGCCGACGACTGGCCGGTGCCGCAGCCGGTGGGCGTGGCATAGTCGTACGGCGTGAAGGTCGCCGGTATGAAGCGAACGCCCTGCTGCTGCATCAGGGGCGCCCAGACATCCTCGGCCGAGCCGATGATCTTGCGCGCGAACTGGCAATCGCCATCCTCGGCGCAGCTGCCCACGTCCTGGCGCGCCTGACGCTCCACCGCCGGGCCGGGCCCGCCATTCAGCAATTGTGACGGGTCGACGCCAAAGAACATGGCGACCAGCAGCACAACCAAACCCAACCCGCCGCCGCCAAACACCATGCCGCGGCCGCCAAAGCCGCCGCCACCGCCGTAATCCTCGCCGCGGCGGTCATCCACATTGTCCGAAGGGCGCAGATCGTCGAGACGCATGACATCCAAGATAAGAATGGGGCCCCTGCGCTTCAACGCAGGGGCCCCACTTTAGTTCAGATCGGACCCGGACTACAGGGGATCGGTGCGCTTGGTGTAAGCGCGGCCCTTGTCGGCGGCCGGGCTGTCGCCGCCGGTGCAGATCATGGTGCCATCCTTGATCTGGTCGATGACATTGGCCTCGTTGCAGGCGTTCAGGAATTTGATGCCGGCCGCCTTGGTGGCGTCCAGCACGCGGCGGCGCACCGCCACCATGTTGGGCGCCATGTCGCCGCGCCCGCCGGCGGTGGCGGGATTGCCGACCAGATAGAAGCCGTGATCGCCCGGGCCCCATTCGGCAAAGGCGATGCCGGGCACCCGCACGGTGGATTCCACATTGGCGTCGGCGCGCGGATTTTCGATCTTCACGCCCAGGATGATCTCGCCATCGGGATTGAGCGGCCAGGGTTCGGCGCGCTGCAGATATTCCTGGGGCGTCATGCCCCAGATCTTGGAGGCATAAGCCTGGCTGCCATTGCCGCGGAAGCCCTGGTTCACCCCCTGCACCACAGGCGCAAAAGGATAGCGTGAGGCTTCGACCATGATCTTGGCCGCTTCGGGGCTTTCGGCATTGCACAGAAGAATGCCGTGCACGCCCGCCGCCAGCGCCTGCTGGATCATCCAGGCATTGGCGCGCACCACATCGGCGGTGCCCTGGATCGGCAGGGTCACCACCACCGGCACGGTGGGATGGCCGGTACGGGTGCCGACTTCCTTCAGGCCGCGCATGAATTCGCGCAGTTCATGGAAGTCCAGCGCGCCATGCTCCATCTCATACGTGATGTAGTCGGCCTTGGTGTTGGCCATGCGCTTGCCATCTTCGTAGCCGCCCGCTTCCAGCTGGGCGTAGTAAACCGGCTGGCCCTTCAGCCACAGGTCAATGACGCGGTTGAGATGCTTGCCGGTGCGGGTCGGCTTGCTGGGCATGGCCGGGAAGGTCCCCGGCGCGAAGGCCGGCGCGCCCGGCTGAACCTGCGCGCTGACAGGTGTGTAGGCCAGGGCGGCAACGGCCAGCCCGGCCAAGAGAAGCTGCTTGGTTTTCATGAGGTTTCCCCTGTTGTGAACTTTCTGTAACCTCACTGCATCACAAGTCGGGCCGCCAGGACACCTCTATTGTAAAGTACCGGCTGCGATTCGAGGGAACGCCATGCGCTGGCTTGGGGCGGGATTTCTGGCTTTGGGACTGATGCAGGCCTTGGTGGCGTCCGCCGCCGCCCAGGAAACGCCCCAGCTTTTCGCCCCCGCACCCAAGGCGCCGTCCCAGCCCGCCCCCGATGCCCGCACCACCCCGGTGGTGCGCACCAGCCTGAGCGAACCGGTGCCGGTGCCCCTGCCCCGGCCGGAAATCCGTGCCACCTTGCATGAACCGGTGGCCGCGCCCGCGCCGCAAGCGCCGCCCGCGCCGCAGCCGCGCCCGCAATATACCCCGCCGCCGCTCAGCTTCGCGGATGGGGTCACGGCCACATTCGACGTGCCCTATGCCACCGTGCCCGGCTTTCGCCCGCTGACCCTGGATATTTACACGCCCCGCACGCAGGGCGCGCCGCTTCCCATGGTCGTGTTTGTCCATGGGGGCAACTGGAACAGCGGCGATTCCCGCACCGCGCGCACCTTCACTGACTTTCCCCGCGCGCTGGCCGGGCTGGCGGCACAGGGTTACGTGGTGGCCAGCATCAATTACCGCCTGTCGCAGGAAGCCCGTTTTCCCGCCGCACTGCAGGACGTGAAATCCGCCATCCGCTGGATGCGCAGCCATGCCGCCAGCTTCAATGGCGACATCACGCGGCTTGCGGTGTGGGGCGCTTCCAGCGGCGGACAGCTGGCGGCGATGGCCGGGGTCACATGCGGCGTGCCGCGCTTTGAACCTGAAGGCGAGGTCTTGGGTGCCGAAGTGGGGCGCAATGCCCCCAGCAATTGCCCCGAAGCGGTAATCGACTGGTTCGGTCCCACCGATCTTGCCAGTGCGGCCTCCGACAACGGCCAGCCGGCCAGCGGAGGCTTTGTCGCGGCATCGGGCGCACCCAGTCCCGAAGGCCGCTTCCTGGGATGTGAACCTTCGGCATGCGCGCCCGGGGTCGTAAAGCTGGCCTCGCCCCTGAGCTTTGTGTCGGAGAACGCGCCGGCCTTTTTGATCCAGCATGGCGCCGCCGATACCGAAGTTTCGCCCAAACAGGCGCAGAAGCTTTACGACGCCCTGAAAGCCAAGGGCGTGCCGGCGCAGATCGCCATCTATCCGGATGTCGGCCACCAGTTCTGGAACAAGACCGGTCCCGACACCGCCACCGTGAATCGGGCCATGGCCGAGCTGACCCAGTTCCTGGCCACAACGTTTCCCACCAAGGCCAAGCCGCAAATCCGCCGCACGGTCGCCAACTGACCCCTTAACCTTAAGCGCGCTGGCCTGCTTCTTGAAGCGAAAGAGGCGGAATAACGCCGTTTGGGGCTCAAGGACCAATGGAACCGCAGCTTTTCACCGATGGGATCGGCAGGATCACCGTGATCGGCGGGGTCGTGCGTCTCGATATGGTCACCTATTCCCCAAATGAGACAGATGCGAACGGCCGCCCGCGCCAGGTTTTCACCCAGCGCATCGTAATGGGGACCGACGCCTTCCTGCGCTCGTCCGAGAAGATCGTGGAAGTCGTGCAGCAACTGACCAAGGCCATTTCGGCTGCGCAGGCCAAACCCGATGCCGCGCCCAAGCCCGCGCCGCAACCTGCACCGGCCGCGCCGCCGCCCACCCAGCGCAGCGGACCGCCTTATGTCACCGGCCCGCTGTTCCCCGCGGCGCCAACCGCAACGCCCGAGCCGCCGCAACCGCCGAAAGCACCCTTCCCGTGAGCGACGTGGACAACCGGACCGAACCCAAAGCGGCGCCCGATGCACCGGCCGAAAAGCACGACAGCGGCATCCGCGCGCTGGCGGCGGTGGCGCGGCATTACCAGCTGGACTGGAGCCTGCAGCGCCTCAACCACAAATACGTCAAGGACCGCGAACCTGACGCCAAGGAGCTGGCGCGCATCGCCCGCGCCGAAGGCCTGAAGGCCAGCGCCGAGCGCACCAACTGGAAATATCTGCAACGCCTGCAAAAGCTGACACCGTTCCTGGTGCGGCTGAACACCGGCGGCTATTTCGTGGTGCTGAAGGTCGGCGAAGCCGCCGGACCCGACCAGGTCATCCTGTTCAATCCCAAAATGCCCCAGGCCAACCTGTTTCCGGTGGCCAAGGACAAGTTCCAGGAATATTGGACGGGCGAGATCGTGCTGCTCAAGCGCGTCTACAAGCTGGGCGAGGAAGGCCGCCGCTTCGGGCTAGGCTGGTTCGCGCCCGAATTCTGGAAGCAGCGCGCCCTGCTGCGCAACGTCATCATTGCCGCGCTGGCCATGCATGTGCTGGCGCTGGCAGTCCCCATCTTCTTCCAGATCGTGATCGACCGGGTGCTGGTCTATCTCTCTGATGCCACATTGGCAGTGATCGGTATCGGCGTGGTGCTGGCGATCCTGTTCGATTCCACTTTCAGCTGGCTGCGCGGCTATTTCGTGCTGCGCACCGCCAGCCGCATCGATATCCGCCTGGCGCGCACCACCTTCCGCCACCTGATGAACCTGCCCATCAGCTATTTCGACACCTCCCGCGCCGGCGTCGTCACCAAGCACATGCAGCAGGGTGGCCAGATCCGCGAATTCCTCACGGGGCGGTTGCTGGGCACGCTGCTCGACCTGCCGGCGCTGCTGGTCTTCCTGCCCCTGATGATCTGGTACTCGCCCACCCTGACCGTGGTGGTGCTGGGCGTGACCGCGCTTCTGGGCGCGCTGATCGCGGCCATGCTCAAACCCTATCGCACGCGCTTGCGCCATCTCTACCAGGCCGAAGCCACCCGCCAGTCGCTGCTGGTGGAAAGCGTGCACGGCATGCGCACCGTCAAGTCACTGAACCTGGAGCCGCGCCGCGAGGAAGCCTGGGACAATGCCGCCGCCGATTCGGTGAACACCTATGTCCAGGTGGGCAAGATCAGCCTGGCCGCCAATACCCTGTCCTCCTTCATCGAAAAGGCGCTCAGCGTCACCATCGTCACGGTCGGCGCCTTCCTGGTGTTCGGCGGCGCCCTCACCGTGGGCGGGCTGGTGGCGTTCAACATGCTGTCCAGCCGCGTGATCTCGCCGGTGCTGCAACTGATCGGGCTCCTGAACAACTATCAGGAAGTCATGATGTCGGTGGAAATGCTGGGCGAAGTCATGAACCGTCCCGGCGAAAACAGCGGCCAGCGCGGCCTGACCCCGCCCATCGCAGGCGCCATCGAATTCGACAAGGTCACCTTCCGCTATCCGGGCACCGAAAAGCCCGCGCTGAAGGATGTGTCCCTGAAAATTCCCGCCGGCGCCATGATCGGCATCGTGGGCCGCTCGGGCTCGGGCAAGACGACCCTGTCGGCCTTGCTGCAGGGTCTGCACCAGACGACAGAAGGCGCCATCCGCATCGATGGCCACAATATCCGCGATATCGACCTGGGATATTTGCGCAGCCAGAATGGGGTGGTCCCGCAGGAGCCCTTCCTGTTCCGCGGCACCATCAAGGACAATATCCGCATGGGCGAACCCACCGCGTCTTTTGAAGACGTGGTGCGGGCCGCCCGCATGGCCGGCGCGGATGAATTCATCCAGCAGCTGCCCAAGCGCTACGACACCGACCTGGAAGAAGGCGCCGTCAACCTGTCCGGCGGCCAGAAGCAGCGGCTTTCCATCGCTCGCGCCTTGCTGCGCCAGCCGCGCATCATCATCTTCGACGAAGCCACCAGCGCGCTGGACCCGGAAAGCGAAGCGGTGGTCGTGCGCAACCTGAAGGAAATCGCCAAGGGCCGCACCACCATCGTGATCTCGCACCGGCTGGCCACGATCCGCGATGCCGACGCCATCCTGGTGCTGGACAATGGAACGCTGAACGATGTGGGCAGCCATGCCCAGCTCTTGCAGCGCAATTTCGTCTACAACCAGCTGTGGAACCAGCAGCATTCGGGTGCGGCATGAGCGACGCATCCCAGTTCACCAGGCGTCCGCGGGCCAATGACAACTTCCGGCCCGACCCCGCGCTGGACCGCACCGCAAACGAATTCCAGTCCGATGCCGCTGCCATAGAGGAAGCGCCGGTGCCGATCTCGGCCCATGCCGCGCTGTGGATCGTACTGATGCTGCTTACCACCGCCGTCTTGTGGTCGGTGATCGGCACGGTGGACCGCATCGTGGTGGCGCCGGGCAAGATCGCCACCCGCACGCCCATGCTGGTGATGCAGCCCTTCACCACCTCCAAGGTGATCGAGATCGCGGTCAAGCCGGGCGATCACGTCAGGAAGGGCCAGCTGCTGGTGCGGTTCGACCCGTCCTTCGCCAATGCCGACGTCAACTCGCTGCAACAGAAAATCGCCTCGCTCACCGCCCAGACCCAGCGCCTGGAGGCGCAGCTTTCCGGTGCGCCATTCACCGCCGGTCCCGAGGATGGACCCGAGCGCGCCACACAGGGCCAGATCTACCAGCAGGAAATGAGCGACTATCAGGCCGAGCTCAGCCAGCGCGACAGCCGGCTGGCCCAGGCCGAGGCCGCCATCCGCACCGATGAAGCCGCCCTGCCCGGCATTCAGCAGCAGCTGGGCATGGCCCAGCGCGTGGTCGACATGCAGGAGCGCCTGCGCCAGCAGAAGGCCGCCGCGACATTGGATGTGATGCGCGCGCAAAGCGCACTGATCGATTCCCAGCTGCGGCTGCGCAACACATCCGGCGACCGCGACAAGCAGGTCGCGCTGCGCGCCGAGACCGAACATGAACGCCAGGCCTATCTGCAAAAGTGGCGCAGCGATCACAACCAGGAGCTGGTCAAGGCGCGGCAGGACCTGTCGGAAGCCACAGAGAACATGAACAAGGCCACGCGCATGCACGAGCTGACCGAACTGGTCGCGCCGGTGGACGGCGTGGTGCAGCAGGTCGCCGACCGTTCGACCGGTTCGGTGCTGCGCGAAGCCGAAACGCTGGTCACCATCGTGCCGGACGGCGCCGATCTTTATGTCGAGGCCAATGTGCCCTCGCGCGATGTTTCCTACCTGCGCATCGGCGACACGGTGCGCGTCAAGCTGGAAGCCTATCCCTTCCAGCGCTTCGGCACCGTTTCCGGCGTGCTCACCGTGCTCAGCCCCGACTCGCAACCGATCAAGGAAGGCGATGACGGTTCCAAGCTTGTGTATCGCGCACAGGTGAAGCTGAATGATTCGGCCGGCCGCCTGGCCGCGCGCAATATCTATCTCAAGCCAGGTCTCGTCGCCTCGGCCGAGATCAAGACCGGCACCCGCTCCATCATTTCCTATTTGCTGGATCCGGTGCTGCGCATCAACGACGAGAGCCTGCGGGAGCCTTAGGACAAGTCCGCAACCGTACGCCCGGGCTCCTACCGGGCGCAGCGTCAACTATCCCAAAACATGGTTAATTGCCTAACGCGGCGGTTTTCCCGGCTTTTTGTGTGCTTTCACAAATTTGCCAATGGAAACAAGCCGCCCGCCCCCTTGAATTCCAAAGTGTTTCATAATGAGACTGCCCCCAGAAATGTCCCGGGGTGCGCCGATGATGGAGCGCCTCGTCAGCTGAGGGAATACCAACATGGCCAATGGTGCGAACGTTACGCAGACCTATGCCGGCATTATCGGCGCCGACAGCAACACCGTCCTGCCGATCTTCGGCGGCAACGGCACCGCCAATGGCAATGGCGGCAACGCTACGCTGAATGTCTCCGGCAACATCTACAACAAGCCGGTGGGTCCCACCCTGGTGATCAACGCCGCCGCGACCGGCGGCAACGGCAACGGCACGGGCAATGGCGGCAACGCCTCCGTCAACGTTTCCGGCAACATCATCCAGACCAAGGTGAACCTCACCAAGATCGAGATCGATGCGTTCGCGACCGCCGGCGACGGCGCCAAGAACGGCAATGCCACCGCCACCATCAGCGGCAACACCATCCAGTATACCGGCACCGCCGCCACGGACGTGTTCATCACCGCCAGCGCCGGCCAGTTCACCCCGGACACCACCCTGAACCACGGCCAGCCGGGCTTCGGCACCAAGACCGCCACCCTGAGCGGCAACATCGTCCAGGGCAACATCAACAATGTGCTGCTGGCCGCCGACGCCAAGTTCGCCAACGCCACCGCCAGCATCACCGGCAATATCGTGACCATCTCCAAGGCCGCCAACACCGGCGCCGTGGTGCTGGAAGCCACCGGTCAGAAGATCAACATCAGCGGCAACATCGTGAACCTGGGCGCCCAGGAACTGGATATCTCGCTGAACGAGCTGGGCCCGGTCTATTCGGCCTCGATCTCGGGCAACATCTTCAACGGCACCGGCAACAACACCCTGAACCTGAACGACACGTTCAATCCGGGTCCGCCCACCACCTTCAACACCGCCAGCATCGACCTGGGCGCGGGCACTTTCATCTTCAACGGCGCCAGCAACATCATCAACAAGTTCGGCAGCGTGTCGCTGGCCGCCGACATCCAGGGCAGCGTGACCGGCTCGAACGGCAACAACACCCTGAATGGCGGCATGGGCAACGACTATCTGTCGGGCCTGGGCGGCAATGACACGCTGAACGGCAATGGCGGCAACGACATCCTGTTCGGCGGCACCGGCAACGACACGCTGGACGGCGGCACGGGTACTGACGTGGCCTATTTCAACGGCCGCGAAACCCAGTACACCGTCACCGGCACCCTGCCGGGCGCGGTGACGGTTGCGGGCGGTCCAGACGCCACCGATACGCTGAACAATGTCGAGCGCATCAAGTTCCTGTCGCCGACCCATGTCGCCGACACCAACAACAACGGCTTCGGCGACCTGCTCTTTCAGGACAACACCACCGGCGACATCTTCATCAGCGTCCAGCCGGGCGGCCCGATCCAGTCGGTTGCTGCCCCCGGCTTCACGCTGATCGGCACCGGCCAGTTTACCCCTGACACCGACCGCAATGCCGGCCTGCTGCTGCAGGATGGCGCGGGCAATCTGGAAGTGATCACCGGCATCACCGGCCCGGCCCCGACCACCACCTTCACCACCACCGCTTTGACCCTGCCCGTCGGCGTCTCGACGGCCGGCTGGACCGCCATCACCGCCGCCGACTTCAATGGCGATGCGTCCTCGGACGTGCTGCTGCAGGACGCGATGGGCAACGGCCACATCCTGATCATGAAGGCCAACTCCACCGACGCCATCGGCACGGTGAACTCGGCCAGCACGGTCACGGGTCCGGGCGCGGGCTGGAACATCACCAGCAGCGGCGATTTCAACGGTGACGGCAAGTCCGACATCCTGTGGTCGAACACCACCACCGGCCAGACCGAAGTGTTCCTGATGAACGGCGGTACCGTCGCCACCACCGGCGCGGCGCTGAACAACGGCACCAACCTGAAGGCCGTCGGCACAGGCGACTTCAACAGCGACGGCAAGTCCGACATCGCCTTCCAGAACCAGACCGACTTCTCGGTCACGGTCTGGACCATGAACGGCACCAGCCAGACCGGCAGCTTCAATGTCGCCGCTCCCACGGTCGTCAACCCGGGTGACAACTTCATTCTGCGCGGCGTGGAAGACGTGAATGGCGACGGTTTCAGCGACCTGCTGTTCTCCGACAGCCAGAACAACGTCAAGGCGGTCGAACTGACCACCGGCGGCGCGGTGCTGACCACCGTCACCTTCGCCAGCCCGCCCTCGCCGTTCCACCTGGTCGCCTCGACCGGCGGCGCATAAGCGGGACACATATTCAAAAGCAAAGGGGCCGGAGCAATCCGGCCCTTTTTCTTTACCTCCGCATGGTGACGCGGGCGGCGGCCAGTTCCAGCATCCCGTCTCAATTTACCTTAATAACGGCATCGCCTCGCAACCGCCGGTCCGGCGTGTATCATTGTGACACAGATTTCTGCCCTGAGGCGCCCATGAAGAAGCTCACCACCGCCCTTGTCCTTGCCGCGCTGCTGCCCCTGGCGGGCTGCGCCACGCCGTATGGCTATTCCTCCGGCGCCTGGGCCAATTATGACGGCGGCTTTGATAGCGGCTATCAGGGCTATGGCGGTGGCGGCAGCTATTACGGATATGGCGAACCCGGCTACTACCAGATGAACGACGCCCAGTATTATGGCGGCCAGCCTTATTACGGCGGCGGCTATTACGAGCAGCCCTATTACGGCACGCCCTATCAGGGCACCTATTACCAGCGCTCGCCCTATGGCCCCTATTATGGTGGCCGCGGCTACTAGGCCCAGTTGAGCAAACGCTGCAGGTTGCCGCCCTTGACCTTGGCGATGTCGGCGGCCGAATAGCCTTTCATGTGTACATCGGCGATGTGGGGCGAATCCCCGCTCCACACCATGCGGTCGGGGCCGAACTCCTTGATCACCCGGCGGGTGAAGGGGATCTGGCTGGGATAATCCGGCGTATCCGTCGTCATGTAACCCAGCCCCGACATCTTCATGTAGACGTTCGGATATTTGGCCAGGTCCAGCACATCGCCATATTCCCAGATCATGCCGGTCTTGGGATTGCACATATGGTCGATCAGCACCTTGCACCCGGGGAAGGCGGCAATGGCCGCGCCGGCGTCCTTGGCATAATTGGGACCCAGGTCCAGCTCTACCACCAGGTTCAGGTCCACCGCCTTCTTCCACAACGCCCGCACGCCCGGTTCGGCAAAGCTGGTGAAATAATTGGTGTTGCCGCGATGCAGGTGAAAGCGGGTGGAGCAGATGCGCGGCTGTTTTTTCACCAGCGCTTCCAGCTTGGCGGGGGCATCGTCATCCTTGGGGAAGAACATGCTGGTGGCCTTGAACTGGGCCGGGCTGGTGCGCGCCAGGCAGTCCAGCACCAGCGTGTGGTCGTCGGCATACGGCTCGGGATGCACGAACAGCGCCCTGTCGATGCCGAACTCCTTGAGATGCGCCTGGTAGACCACCAGCGGATCGGCCGCCAGCCGCGATGTGTCCGGCTTGTAGGTGCCACGCGGGCTGAACGGGAATTTCGCGGTGTTGGCGCTGAACATGTGCGCATTCCATTCGATCACCGGCGTATCCGCCGCCGCCGCGGGCACGGTGCTGCCGGCCAATGCGGCAGCGCCCATCAGGGCCATGACTTCACGGCGGCTGGCGTCTTGCATGGCATCCCCATTGCTTTTGATGATGGCCGAAGGGATACCATGACCTTCCATGAATGCCCAAACCCTTACCGAACAGGCGGTCGCGCTGCACCGCAGCGGACGACTGGCCGAGGCCGAAAGCCTGTATTTGCAGGCTCTGGCGGCGCAGCCGGATGACTTCACCGCACGCCATCTCCTGGGCGTGCTGCGGGCGCAGGGCGGGCGCATGGAAGAGGCACTGGCCGATATCGGCGCGGCGCTGAAGATCCATCCCGATGATCCCGATGCCCATCTCAACCACGCCAATGTGCTCAAAAGCCTGAACCAGCTGGATGCGGCGCTGGCCGGGTTCGATCGCGCATTGGCGTTAAAGCCGGGCTGGCCCCAGGCGTTGAACAATCGCGGCACCGTGCTGCAGGCGATGGGCCGTCATGACGAAGCCCTGGCCGCTTACGATGCCGCGCTGTCGGCCGCACCGGACAATGTGGAGGCGCTGAACAATCGCGGCAGTGTGCTGCAGGATTTGCGCCGCCCCGCAGAAGCGCTCACCTGCTACGACCAGGCACTGCGGCTGGCGCCGCGCTTTGCCACCGCCTTCAACAACCGGGGCAGCGCGCTGCTGGACCTGAAGCGCTTTGCCGACGCGTTGGGCTGTTTCGACCGGGCCCTGGCGCTGCGGCCCGGCGACGCGCATATCCTGAACAATCGTGGCAACGCCCTGCAGGGGCTGCTCCGCTATGACGAAGCCGTGGCCGTTTATGACCAGGCGCTGGCGCTGAGACCGGGTTATGCCGAGGCCCTGAACAACCGTGGCAACGCCCTGCAGCAGCTCAAGCGCCACGAAGAAGCCCTGGCGTCCTTCGACCAGGCGCTGGCCAGCAAGCCGGAGGCCTTTGCCGGCGCCGCCATCGCGGCACTGAACCTGTGTGACTGGACACGCGCCGCGCAGATCGGCGCCCAGATGGCGCCGCGCATCCTGGCGGGAGAACCGATCTCGCCCTGGACGTTGCTGGGCTACAGCAGCGATGAGATGCTCCAGCTTCGCTGCGCCCAAAACACTATCGCCGGCCGCTTTGCGACCCTGCCCGCGCCGCTGGCGGGTGGGCCTTACAGGCACGGCAGGATCAAGCTGGCCTATGTCTCTTCTGATTTCGCGCATCATCCAGTGGCGACACAGATCGTCCAGCTGATCGAAAGCCATGACCGCTCGCGCTTTGAGGTGATCGGAGTGGGGACCAACCCGGAGGACGGCTCTGCACAGCGCCGCCGCCTGGTCGCCGCGTTCGATACGTTCATCGATGCCCACGACCTGCCCGCCGAAGCCGTGGCGCGGCAGTTGCGTCAGATGGAGATCGACATCTTGGTGGACCTGAACGGCCACACGCGCGGCGACAATTTCGACATCCTGAGCCACCGCCCTGCCCCGGTGCAAGCCGCCTGGCTGGGCTACTCCGGCACCACCGGCGCGCCGTTCATTGACTACGCCCTGGTCGATGCCGTGGTGGCGCCCAATCCTGATGCCTTCTCGGAAACGACCGTCAAGCTGCCGGTGTGCTTCTTTGCCAGCGACACCACGCGCAAGATCGGCACGGCGCCCAGCCGCGCCGAGGCGGGCTTGCCGGACGATGCGTTCGTGTTCTGCTGCTTCAACAACAATTTCAAGATCACCGCGCCGGTGTTCGCGCTGTGGATGCGGCTGCTGACCGCCCTGCCCGGCAGTGTGTTGTGGCTGAAACAGGCGGGCGACAAGGCAAAGGCCAACCTGCAACAGGCGGCGAAGGATGCGGGCGTCGATCCGGCGCGGCTGATTTTTGCCAAGCCCGCGGCGCTGGACGTGCATCTGGCGCGGCACCGGCTGGCGGATTTGTTCCTGGACACTTCACCCTATGGCGCCCATGCCACCGCCTGCGACGCGCTGTATGCGGGTCTGCCGGTGCTGACCGAGCGCGGCACCGCCTTTGCCGCGCGCATCGGCGCCAGCCTGCTGACCGCTGCGGGCCTGCCGGAACTGATCGCCGAGAGCTCGGCGGATTACGAAAGGCTGGCGCTGGAGCTGGCGCGCGACCCGGCACGGCTCAAAGCGGCCCGTGACAAGCTGGCGAGCAGATCGCCGCTGTTCGACACACCGCGTTTGGCGCGCGACATGGAAGCGGCCTTTGAGGCGATGCTAGCTGCCCGAGTGTAGCGAACTGCGGATACGCGCCACCGTCTCTGGCGACACCGCCGGGGCGCGATTACCCCAGTTGTTGCGGACATAGGTGAGGATATCTGCCACCTGCCCGTCATTCAGCCGCCAGCCAAAGCTGGGCATGCCCGGGCCGGTCGGCGCCTTGGGCGTCGCGGCTCCCTTGCCGCCCGCCAGCACCATGCGCACGATGCTGTCGGCCTTGATCTGGCGCACCACCGGATTGCCGGCCAGGGGCGGGAAAATCAGGCTGCCCTTGCCGTTGCGGTCATGACAGGCCGCGCAGGAAATATCATACAGCGCCGCGCCCGATTTCATCTGCGCCTCGATGCCGGTGGCACCGCCGCCATTGCCGCGCGAGGGCGGCAAGTCCTTCAGATAGACGGCGATGGCTTTCAGGTCGGCGTCATTCATTTTCGAGGTGGAATTCTCCACCGCCTCGGCCATCGGACCCGACGCCATGGAGCGGCTGTTATGGCCGGTCTGCAGATACTCCACGATGTCGGCCTGGCTCCAGCTGCCAAGCCCCGCGCCGACATCGCCGGTCAGGTCCGGGGCATACCAGCCTTGCAGCACCGCGCCGGTCAGCGCGGCGGCCTTGTCGGCGCCGAAGAAGTTCTTGGGCGTATGACAGGCGCCGCAATGGCCTGCCCCGCTCACCAGATAGGCGCCGCGATTCCACTGCGTGCTCTTGCCCGGATCATTGGCATACGGCGCGGGCCGGAAGAACAGCATGTTCCAGCCGCGCATGGCAAAGCGCAGATTGTAGGGAAAGCGAAGCTGGTTGACATTGACCCGGTTCTTCACCGGCTTGACGGTCTTGAGATAACCCCACAGCGCCGCGACATCGCCATCGCTCATGCGCGCATAGGACGGATAGGGCATGGCGGGATAAAGCAGCTTGCCGCCCGGCGCCACGCCGGTCTTCATCGCCTTTCGGAAATCCTCGGCGGAATAATTGCCGATACCGGTTTCCGTGTCGGGCGTGATGTTGGGCGTCAGCATGCGGCCGAACGGGGTGGTAAGCGCCACCCCGCCGGCCAGGTTCTTGCCATGACAGCCTTCGCAGTCACCCAGAACGGCCTGGTATTTTCCCGCATCGGCACTGGCTGCCATTGCGGAGGTTGAAAACGCAGCGAAAGCTGCGGCCAAGAAGAGTTTTTTCATGCGTGCACCAGCGCGCCAGGGTTTTTAATGTATTGCGATGTGATGGCTTCGGCGGCCCAATAGGCCAGCGCACCCACCGTGCCGGTGGGATTGAGGCCGGCATTGTGGGCAAAAGCGGACGCGCCGACCACGAAGACGTTGGGCACGTCCCAGCTTTGCAGATATTTGTTCACCGCGCTGGTTTTGGGATCGCTGCCCATCACCGCGCCGCCAGTATTGTGGGTCGACTGGTAGGGCACTGCATCCCAACCCTTCTTGATCCGCGACACGGTCGACACCTTGGCGTTGAACGGCTTGGTCATCTTTTCCATCTGGTCCGACAGGTAGTGCGACATGGCGATGTCGTTGTCAGGGAAATCGAACGTCACCCGCAGAAGCGGCCGGCCATGGCGGTCGGTATAGGTTGGATCCAGGTCCAGGTAATTTTCCCGCACCGGATAGGATGAACCCTGGGCCGAGAAACCCATCGAACTGTTATATCCATCCACTGTCGTCTGCTTCCACTTGGCGCCCCAACGCGGGGAGCCCGGCGCCGTGGGGCGGTTGCCGATGGGCCGGCCGTTGGAAACCACGCAGTTGATCCCCGCCCCACCCACGAAATCCAGTTTGGAATGATCAAAGGCATCGCCATTAAAGTCATCCATGCTCTGGCCCAGCGTGCCGGCGCCAATGAACGGATTGAAGCGCTTGCCTTCGAAGAACATGCGGGCGGCGCTGCTGGTCTGGTAGCAATAATTGCGCCCCACCGTGCCGGCGCCCGTCGCCGGGTCATATTGCGTACCGATCTTCGACAGCAGCATCAGGCGCACATTCATCAAGCCATAAGCGCAGATGGCGATGATGTCGCCCGGCTGTTCATATTCCACGCCATTGGCATCCAAGTACGTCACGCTGCGGGCATGCTTGCCGTCCGGCGTCAGGTTGACCTTCAGCACCTCGCATTCGGTGCGAGCCTCGAAGTTGGGCTTCTTCAACAGCACCGGCAGGATGGTGGTCTGCGGGCTGGCCTTGGAATAGTTGCCGCAGGCAAAGCGTTCGCAGAAGCCGCAATAGGTGCACTGGCCCATCCGCACCCCCAGCGGATTGACATAGGACTGGGACAGGTTGGCCGACGGCGTGGGAAACGGGTGATAGCCGATGCCCGTCATGGTCTGCGCGAACAGGGTCGGCGCATAACTCATCTTCATGGGCGGGGTCGGATATTCGCGGCTGCGCGGACTTTCAAACGGATTGCCGCCCGCCTGGATTTGGCCTTTCAGGTTGCCGGCCTTGCCCGAGATGCCGGCCACATACTCGAACTGGTCGAAACTGTGCTCGATTTCGTTCCAGGTCACGCCCCAGTCCTGCAACTGCAGCCCTGCGATCTTTTTGGCGCCATAACGATGGGTCAAATGCGACTTGATCGAGAAATCCGAATCCCAGAAGCGCCAGGTGTGGCCGTTCCAGTGCACCCCTGCCCCGCCTACGCCATGGCCCGGCAGGAAGCTGCCGTAATCGCGCATCGGCATCGCGGTTTGCGCGGCGTTGTTGCGCATGGTCATGGCTTCGACCGAAGGCTGCAGGAACAGATCCTTGCGCACGGCATAGCGCAGCTCGTCCTGCATATAGGCGATATTGAAATCGGTGGCGGTGTCGCGATACGGACCGCGCTCAATGGCGACCACGTTCAATCCTGCATCGGTCAGCTGCTGGGCCAGGATCGATCCGGTCCAGCCCAGGCCGATGATCACCGCGTCCTTGCGGGGCAGAAGCCTGGCCAACTCACACCTGTCCGTAGATGGAGACCGGACCCTTGGGATAAGGCTGGTTGTGCTTGTCGATATGGTCCCGGTAGTCGTAACGCGCGCCGGGAAAGCCGATCATCTTCCAGCTGGCCATGCCGCGATTGCCGCCATAAAGGGGATCGGCGAAGAAGCCTTCCATCGTGTTCTGCAGCATCAGCTCGAAGAATTCCTTGGTGGAAAAGCCGGGCTTCAGCTTCAGCTTGATCTTGCCGCCATCCAGCCCGGCCAGAACCTCGTCCTGCTGCGCAATTGCAAGGGCGCGGAAGTCTTTCTTGTAGGTCGTGTTGGTGTACTCGTTCAGCGCCCGAAGACCCAGCCGGTACCGCCCCGCCGGCGTCAGGTCGCCCTGATAGCCTTGCGTCGGCAGGCCGGGCATGAAGGGACCCTTCATGTAAAGACGACTGGACTGGCCGAAGCTGCCGGCCAGCTGGCGGTCGATGAACACAGCGCAGCCGCTATCCTTGCCGCCGGGCGAAAGATGATCGCCGGGGATGAAGCGGTCGACGATGGCCTCGATGGTCGCCGCCTCGCCGGGATTGAAGAAATACCAGCCCAGCGGATTGACCGGGCGCGGCGGCTCGCCCGCGAAAGGTGACCAGGGCAGCTCGCCAGAGATGGTGCGGCCGTCCGCCGATGCGGCCAGGATCGGTACCGCGGCCACCGACGCCAGCAGGCGGCGGCGGCTGAGACCGCGTGCAATGAACGGCATGAAATCCACCCCAGCGATTCTGTTCTTGTTGGCGCCAAGCTTAGGCGCGAGTTCCCCAACGATCAAACCGATGGTGATTTTGCGCCTGCGAAACCGGCATGCCGCGCCATTATGCAAGTGAATGATTTTGCACAAAGAAACCTTGGGAACCGCGATGTTCCACCGGAACGATGACCGGCGCGGAAGGTTCTCAAACGGCTGGGACAAACCATCCTTTGGAGGACGAAGCGTATGACCAACCAGAACAACCAGTCTGGCCAGAACAATCAGCAGAAGCACCAGAACCAGCCGCAGTCGGGCCAGCAGTCCGGCCAGCAGCAGCGCCAGAAAGACCAGAACGTTATGAACGATGATCAGGGCGGCCAGCAGGGCAGCTCGCGCAGCGGCAGCCAGGGCAGCCAGTCGGGCTCCAGCGATCAGAACAAGCAGCGCTGATCCTTACGCGGTAACGAAGAAGGCCCGGGTTGCCGCCGGGCCTTTTTTGTTGCTTGTCGCAAGCGTTGTTGCTGCGGGAATTTCAGAAAGCCGCAATTGTATTCCTGGGCTTGAAAGTCCAAACTCAGGGTCATGCCCGCAAAACGGCCCAAACCCAGCCGCCTGCAATCCGACCTGGCGCGCAAGATCCTGCGCCTGCTGGCGGACGAAGGTGCGCAAGCCGGACATCACCTGGTGGAACTGGATCTGTGCCAGGCGTTCGGGGTATCGCGCACGCCGGTGCGCGGCGCCCTGAAGCTTCTCGCGTCCGATGGCGTCATCGCTTCGCGCGGCGGCCGCGGTTTCGTGCTGGCAAAACTGCCGGCCATCGAAGCGGACGATGACACCAGCGAAGATGCGGAAGATCAGCGCCTGTTTGAAGCGCTGGCCACGGCCCGCGCGGCCGGACAGTTGGCAGATCAGTTCACCCAGCAGGAAATCGTGCGCCGCTTCGATGCCAAGCTGGGCGCGGTCATGCGGGTGTTGCGCCATTTGGGCGAATTGGGGCTGGTGGAACGCAAGCCGGGCAATGGCTGGGCGTTCGTGCCCGATCCGGCCAGGATCCTGAACGACAGCTATGCCTTCCGCCGCGCGCTGGAGCCCCAGATGCTGCTGCAACCTGGCTTCAAGCTGGACCGCGCCTGGGCCGAACGGGCGCGCGAACGCCACCTGAAGCTGCGCAAGAAGCCATGGCGCGCCGGCGATGGCGCCAGCTTCCACGCCATGAACGCCGAATTCCACGAAGAACTGGCGCGATCATCCGGCAACCGCGCCATGCTCAAGGCGGTGCAACGCCAGGGCCAGCTGCGCGACTTTTTGATCGGGCAATGGGACTATCCGGTGGAACAGGTGCACAGCGCCATCGACGATCACCTGGAAATCCTGGCGGCGCTGGAAGCCGGCTATGCGGATAAGGCAGCGGCCTTGATGTTGCACCACCTGACCCAGAGCCAGTCCCAGAACGAAGTGGTGTGATAACCCGGCATTCGGGCGCCGCCAACCCAGCCGCGCAGAGCTTCCCCAACGGTACGGTAATTGGCTTTTTCCCATTCTAAATCAGTGCTAAATACGCCGATGCTCCTGAAAAATATTGCCGCTGAAACTCGGGTGGAGGCCTATCTGCCCGAGTTGGCTGCCGCACCGCCATCCGACGAATTTTTCCTCCTCGCAAACCACCTGCCCACCCTGTGCTGGATTGCCCGCGCCGACGGCTACATCGTCTGGTACAATGATCGCTGGCACGCCTATTGCGGCACCACGCCCGATGCCATGGCCGGCTGGGGCTGGCAACAAGTGCATGATCCCAATCACCTCCCCACCGTGCTTGAGACCTGGCAAAAGGCCATCGCCGAGGAAAAACCCTTCGAGATGGTGTTTCCGCTGAAGGGCGCGGACGGTGTCTTTCGCCCCTTCCTCACCCGCATCACGCCGCTGCGCGATGCCACAGGCAAGGTCGCGCGCTGGTATGGCGTGAATACCGACATTTCAGAACAGGCCGAGACGGAAAAGGCCCTGGCCATCAGCCGTAACGAGTACCAGACTCTCACCGATGTCATGCCGCAGATGGTGTGGTCCACCCTGCCTGATGGCTTCCACGATTATTACAATGCGCAGTGGTATGAATTCACCGGCGTGCCCGCCGGCTCCACCGATGGCGAGGCGTGGAACGGCATGTTTCATCCCGATGACCAGGACCGCGCCTGGGCGCGCTGGCGCCACAGCCTGAGCACGGGCGAGAATTACGAAATCGAGTATCGTCTGCGCCACCGCTCCGGCCAGTATCGCTGGACCCTGGGCCGGGCGCAGCCCGTGCGCGATGGCGCGGGCAAGATCGTCCGCTGGATCGGCACCTGCACCGACATCCACGACGCCAAGATCGCATCCGAGCAGAACGAGCTCTTGAACCGTGAGCTTAGCCACCGCATCAAGAATATCTTCTCGATCATCGGCGGGCTGGTAGCGCTGTCGGCGCGGTTCGAACCGGGCGCCAAGGAATTCGCCCGCAGCCTGGCGCAACGTATTACGGCATTGGGACGCGCGCATGAATTTGCCCGCCCCCACAGCGAACAGTCGCGGCCGCAAAACCGGCAGACGACGCTGCAGGGTCTGTGCGCCGCCCTGTTTCTTCCCTATGAGCTGGACGGCAGGCCCCGTGTGATCCTGCAAGGCGATGATGTCGAGGTCGACGACAAGGGCGCCACCCCCCTGTCCCTTCTGTTCCACGAATTGGCCACCAACGCCGCCAAGTACGGCGCGCTATCCGTCGAGGGCGGCACGGTCCTTCTGACCATTCGCCGGCAGGACGGCACCGTGGAGATGACATGGGATGAACGTGGTGGTCCGGCCGTGACCGGCGTGCCGGCGCATCAGGGGTTCGGTACCCGCCTGGCAGCACTCAGCGTGGAACAACAGCTGGGCGGGAGACTGCAGCGTGACTGGCGTCCGCAAGGCCTGTTGGCGACCATTCGCATTCAGACCGCCCATTAGGCCCGCGCCTGACGGCCGGGTCAGGACGTAAAAGCGAAGAAATTTTCCGGCGGCTCGACCGCCTTGCCCGCGATGCGTCCGGTGACATAGGACATCACCGCGGTCAGGCACTCCTCACTGCAGGGCTTGCTCACAACCCCGAGCGCCGGATTGTTTGCTGCCTTCACCACGCTGGGATTGGCGGTCATGAAAACGACTTTTACACCCTGCTGTGTCAGCCAGGCGCCGATCTCCGGACCCGTCAATCCATCGCGCAAATTGCAGTCGACCAGCGCGATATCGGGGCGCTCCGCGGCAAGGCGACGTGCTTCGTGGAAGGTTGCGGCCACGCCCACGGGCTGATGCCCCAAATCTTCCAGCAGCATTTCCAGATGCCCTGCGACGAGCATCTCGTCTTCGACGATGAGAATTTTGTGGCGCATAACGGTACGGAACCAAACATATTCAGCGGAAACCGGCTTTTCAACGCCCGGACAATTTTATCGTTCCAATTAAAGGTCTTAACTGCGTCTTACCGCGCCAGAACGTGGCTTTTTGCGGGCTTAAAGGCGCGGCCCCGGCCCGATGTCCTCAGTAAACATCCCGCCTGTAGGAACCGTCCTGGGTCATCTGGTCGAGCCTGTCCTCGCCCAAAATCGCGGTCAGCGTTTCTTCCACGCCCGCCGCCATCTTCAGGCCGCCGCACACCATGATCGAGGCCCCGCGTTCCACCCAGCTGCGGATCTGGGCACCTTCGTCCGTTACCAGCTGCTGGACATATTTGCGGCTGTCCTCGCGCGAGAACACCAGGTCGGTGCGCGCCAATGTGCCATCCGCCTGCCATGCCTTGATGTCATCGGCATAATAAAGGTCGGACGCCGCGCTGCGTTCGCCGAACAACAGCCAGGCATCGCCCAGCTTCTTCTGGGCGCGGTAGAGCAGATGCGCACGCAGGCCCGCCATGCCGGTGCCGGCGCCGATCAGGATCATCGGCCCATCGGCGGGGGGATGGAAATTGGGATTGGGACGCAGGCGCAGGCTGACCACCCCGCCCAGGTTAGCGCCTTGCGTCAGCCAGCCCGAGCCCAGGCCCAGCGCGCCGCCGTCCTTCACCGCCTTGCGCACCAGCAATTCCATGCGACCGCTGCCGGGCAGCGAGGCGATGGAATATTCGCGCAAGGGGAATGGCTCCAGCCGCTCCACCAGCCAGTTCAGGGCAATGCCTTCGACTTCATAATCCTGCGGCAATCGGCAATGGGCGATGATGTCGCGCAAAAACATCCAGTGCCCGGCCCAGCGGAAGCTGAGGCCGCCATCCAGCTGGTGCCGGTCCAGGAACGCTTCGACATCGGCTTGCGGGTTACGGGGCCAGATCTCGGCAATGTCGCCGGCTGTCCATGCCAGTTGCGCCGGATCTTTTGGCACCAGCCCGATATGCCAGGCCTCCCCGCCAGGACTGCCGGGATTGAGAAGTTGCCGCTCCGCCAGCAGCCAGTCCTGCGGCGCGCCGGGCATCAGCTGTTCGGCCGTTGTGTTGGCGCCCAGCTTGTTCAGCTGTTCGCTCCAACGGGTCATGGCATCCGTATCGTCATCGCCGTCGACACAGACGATGTCGAACAGGCGCTTGGCCTTGGCCGATGCCAGCCAGCGGTCCAGCCCGCGGCCAAAGCCGCAAAAGGTGGCATCATACTTGCGGTCGCCCAGCGCCAAGACGGCATAGCTGACGCCCTTCAGCACGGGCACCGAGGCCATCTGCTTCTTCACAAAGGCGCGCGCCTTGTCTGGCGCCTCGCCCGCGCCATAGGTGCTGGTCACCACCAGCAGGGTGCCCGCTTCGGCCAAATCCTCGACGGTCAGGCTACCCAGCGCCGCGACGCGCACATGATTTTTGGCCGCACCGCTAAGCGCATTGGCGCTCAACCAGGCGATTCGCTCGGCCGCGCCGGTCTGGCTTGCAAAGGCGACCAGGATGCGCCCGCCCGAAGACGCGCGCCGGAAGAAGGAACCAAGGACCATGGGCCGCGCCCTAGCACGGGTCCGGAACGAGCGCAAACCCCCGGTTTTTCAGGGCTTTCCCAAATCATGGAACCGTGATGCCACCGGGAACCGGGCTCGCGCGTTGTATTTCCAGACCTAAGGCCGGAATGCCCCATGCATGTAGACGTCATCATGATTCAGCCGCTGATCGCGCTGCTGTTCGGGATCCTGATCCTGATCCTGCCGCGGCTGTTGAATTACCTGATCGCCATCTACCTGATCTTCATCGGGCTGGTCGGCCTGTTCCCACACCTGTTCACGACTGCGACTTAGCAGCGCCGGAAAGCGACCGACACCAAGGAGAGACCCATGAGCACGCATGCCGACATCAAGGCGCATGAGAAGATGCCCGAGCACCATTCGACCGACAAAACGCCCAAGACCAAGGAAGAAAAGATCGACGCCCAGATGGAAGATTCCTTCCCGGCCAGCGATCCGCCCTCCTTCTCGGGCGGCAATCACATCATCGGTGCTCCCACCGGCCGCGAGAGCGAAGCGCCTTCGCCCGACGCGCCGGCTGTGGTGGAAGCCGAAAAGAAGGTGAAGGAAGGCAAGACCAAGACCCCCGACGCCTACTGATTGGTTTTGCTTAAAATCGTCCCGGTTTTCTTGATCCCGGCTTAAAACCCGCCCCCTAGCCTGAGACACGGCTGGGGGGCGTTCTTTTTGGGAAGCCACCATGAAAACGTCACCGGAACGAAATTCCATCCGCAAACCGGCACTGCCGCCACTTCCGCCCGCCGACACGGTACGCTGGGTCGCGCGCCGCAAGGCCGAAGTCGTGGCCGCCGTGCACAACGGCATCCTGAGCATGCGTGAGGCGTGCCAGCGCTACAATCTGTCGTCCGATGAATTCCTGGAATGGGAACGCCACTACAAGCAGGGCGGACTGATCGGTTTGCAGGTGGGCGCCAAGCCGCGCCTGCACTAACGCTCCTCGCTAGCTTCCGACCACAGCCAACACGCCGCTTTCGGTCAGGATCTGCGGCAGGATCACCGGCGCCTTGGCGCCCGGCGCGTAATATAGGTAGAGGGGCACGCCGGAGCGGCCATTCTCCTTGAGCAGCGCGGTGATCTGCGGATTCTGGTTGGTCCAGTCGGCCACCAGATAGGCGACATTCTTGGAGGCGAAGGCGCTTTTGATGCTGTCGCGCGACAGGACAGCGTCTTCGTTGACAAGACAGGTGATGCACCAGGCGGCGGTGGCGTCCACGAACACCGGACGATTGGCGGCACGCAGGGACGCCAGCTTTTCCGGTGTATAGGCTTCACCCAGCCTGGGTGCTGCGGCCGCCGGGGTGGCGGCGTTGCCTTGCAGGCTTCCAACACTCCAGGCCGCACCGATCAGCACGATCAATGCGGCGACCGAGCCGATGGTGCGGCCGCGTGTTTCCAGATCGCGGGTCTTGCTCCACAGCCAGGCGGCGAGCGCCACCAGGATCATGGCACCCAACACCAGAGCTACGCCGCGCGGACCCGCTTCCTGCGCCAGCACCCACACCAGCCAGGCGGCGGCGGCGTACATGGGGAAGGCCAGGAACTGCTTGAAGGTCAGCATCCAGGGGCCGGGTTTGGGAATGAAGGCCAGCAGTTTGGGCCACACACCCAGCAGCAGGAACGGGAGCGCAAAACCCACGCCGAGCGACACAAAGACCGCCAGCGCCGGCAATGCGCCCTGGGTCAGGGCAAAGCCCAGCGCCGCCGCCATGAAAGGCGTGGTGCAGGGCGCAGCCACCGCCACTGCCAGGACGCCGGTAAAGAAGGCGCCCACAAGGCCGCCGCGCGCGGCCAGCCCCTCGCCCGCCGTGACGCTGCCCACTTCAAACAGGCCCGACAGGTTCAGGCCCACCGCAAACACCAGCAGCGCAAAACCCGCCACCGCGATGGGCGACTGCAGCTGAAAGCCCCAGCCGATGGCCGCGCCGCCCGAGCGCAGCAAGACGATCGCCAGCCCCAGCACGGCAAAGGACAATACCGCGCCGAGCGCATAGGAAAAGCTTTCGCTGCGCCCGTCCTGGCCATGGGTGGCCAGCGACAGCGCCTTCATCGCCAGGATCGGCAGCACACACGGCATGACATTCAGGATGATGCCGCCCAAAAACGCGAAGGCGATGGCCAGCCACAAGGTGATGTCGCCCTCGCCGCTGCTGGGGGCGGCAAAATCCACCGTCGGCACTGGACCTGGCGTGGCGGCAACTTCCAATGCCTGCACCGAGCCATCGGTCGATGTCAGCACCAGCAAACCTTCAACGGGTTTGGATTTGGCGGTGGCGGCCGGGGTCAGGCGCAGCACCAGTCCATCCTTGGAATAGCCGACAAGCTGCGGCTGAGCATTACGGATCAAGCCGCTTTGCGCGGGAAAGAAATCGGCCGTCGTGGGATGCGCGGCGGCCAGCGACGGCGCGGCGGCATAAAGGTCCAGGTTCGTGCCCAGCGCATAGGTCACTTTCCAGGGCGACGCCACCGGCAGCAGCGCGCGCGCGGCGGCGAAGTCCTTTGCGACAGCCGGATCATGTTCCGCCGTACTCACCGGCACATCGATGCTCAGGTTGGCCTCTTCGGGGATGCAGATCTGTTTGCACACCAGCCAGGTAACATGCGCTTTGAGGGTGGCGGTCCCGCTGGCGTCGGCAGGCGCGGTGATTTTTGTCAGCAGCCAGGGCGTGCCTTCATAGCCGTAATCCATCAGCGGCCCGACCGGCAGGCGCTTGGGCCGTGGCCACTGAATGGCATCGGCCTTCCAGCCCGGCGGCAAGGTCCACTGGATTTCGGTGGGCGCGCCGGCATCGCCGGGATTCTTCCAGTAGGTGTGCCACTCCGGCGCGATCTTCTCTTCCAGCGCGATGGTGATGGCGCCGCCCGGCGTCACAGCCTTGTCCTCGGCGATCAGGCGGGCATGCACCTTGGGTGCCGGCGCGTCTGTGCAGAGACCGGGGTGGCCAAGGCCAAAGCCAGCAAAAGGAGAAGCTTTTTCATGACTGCCATATAGACCTTCGGCATGCTATTCGCCAGTTTCGACAGGTGGTTACAATCGCCCCTCCCCCGCGTGCGTCAGCACGCACAATAGGGGGAGGTGGCCGTAGCTGGTCCTCGGACCAGCGAAGGCCGGAGGGGGAGACGTGCGAATAACGGGCGGGACATTGGGTGGACGGCGGCTGGTGGCGCCTGACGACGCGCGCGTACGGCCCACATCGGACCGCACGCGGCAGGCCATTTTCAACATGCTGCGGCACAAGGATTTCGATATCGGCTTTGCGCTGGAAGGAGCCGCGGTGCTGGACCTGTTCGCCGGCACCGGGGCGCTGGGGATCGAGGCCATCAGCCAGGGCGCGCGCTGGTGCCTGCTGGTGGATGACAGCGCCGACAGCCGGGCGCTTCAGCGCGAGAATGTCGAAGCGCTGGGGCTGACTGGCGCCACCCGCATCTGGCGGCGCGACGCCACCGATCTGGGGCCCATCGGCCCGGCGGCTGGCGGGCCGTTCAATCTCGTGTTCTTGGACCCGCCTTATCGCAAGAATCTGATCCCGCCGGCGCTGCAAAGCTTGAAGGATGGCGGCTGGCTGGCGGACAAGGCGCTGCTGGTGGTGGAAAGCGATGCGAGCGAAATGATCGAGACGCCGGGTTACACGCTGCTGGACGAGCGCGATTACGGAGAGACGAAGCTGCGCTTCCTAACGGCGTCCGAATAGCTTCTCGATATCCGCCAGCTTCAGCTCGACATAGGTCGGGCGGCCATGGTTGCACTGGCCCGAATGCGGCGTGGCCTCCATCTCGCGCAACAGCGCATTCATCTCATCGGCATTCAGGCGTCGCCCGGCGCGCACGCTCATGTGGCAGGCCAGGGTGCCGGAGACTTCCTCCAGCCGCTCCTTCAGCGACAGGGCATTGCCGGTCTCGGCGATCTCGTCGGCCAGGTCGCGCACCAGGCCCTTTACGTCCAGCTTGCCCAGCATGGCAGGGACTTCGCGCACCACCACCGCGTCGGGGCCAAAGGCTTCGATCACCAGCCCCAGTTCGGCCAGTTCGGCGGCGCGATCGCTGACACGCGTAACTTCGGAAGGGTCCAGATCGACCACTTCGGGGATCAGCAGCGGCTGGCGATGCACGCCGCCATTGGCCATCGCCTTCTTCATGCGCTCATAGACCAGACGCTCATGGGCGGCATGCTGGTCCACGATGACGATGCCGTCGGCGGTCTGGGCCACGACATAGGTTTCGTGCAACTGCGCCCGCGCCACGCCCAGCGGTGTGTCCGGCACGGCTTCCGCCGGCGCCTCTTCCATGCGCACTGACATCGGCACGGAACTGGGCACGTAGGGTGCTGGCGCTTCGCGCAGACCGCCGCCGGAGAAGCCGCCTGAAAAGATGTTGGGGGTACTGAAATTCGATGGTGCTTGGCGCTGGAACGCGGCAAGCGCCGACGACGCCACCGTGGTGGAGGCGCGCTGGCCGCTGGCCTCGATGGCATGTTTCAGCGCGCCCACGATCAGCCCGCGCACCAGGCCCGCATCGCGGAACCGCACCTCGGTCTTGGCGGGGTGCACGTTCACGTCCACGAAGGCGGGATCGCAGTCCAGGAACAGCGCCAACGCCGGATGGCGGTCGCGCGCCAGGAAATCGGCATAGGCGCCGCGCACCGCCCCCACCAGCAGCTTGTCGCGCACCGGCCGGCCATTGACGAACAGGAACTGCATGGTGGCGGTGGCGCGGTTGTAGGTGGGCAAGCCCGCATAGCCGGACAGCTGCACGCCTTCGCGACCCGCTTCCACACGGGCAGCATTGTCGCCGAAATCGCGGCCCATGATCCGGGCCAGGCGCGGCAGACGGCCATCCATCAGGTCCGGTTCGGCCGGCAAATCCAATGCCCGGCGGCCATCCAGGGTGAGCGTGAAACCGATGTCCGGGCGCGCCATCGCCAGCCGCTTGATCATGTCGGTGATGGCCAGGTCTTCCGAGCGCGTGGATTTGAGGAATTTCAGCCGGGCGGGCGTGGCATAGAACAGTTCGCGCACTTCGGCGCGGGTACCGTGCTGGCCAGTTGCCAGGAACGCCGCAGGGCGCGGGCCTTCGACCTTGCCGCCATCCACCTGGATCTGCGCAGCCTCGCCGCCGCGCATGCGGCTGGTCAGGCTCAATCGCGCCACCGCGCCGATGGAGGGCAGCGCCTCGCCGCGAAAGCCCATGGTGACGATGTGCGAGAGATCGTCTTCGCCGCCTTTCACCGGCAGCTTGGAGGTGGCATGGCGCTCGATCGCCAGGCGCAGGTCATCGGCCGACATGCCGATGCCGTCATCTTCCACCAGCAGCAGATCGGCGCCGCCATTGGAGGCGGCGATGTCAATGCGGGTGGCGCCCGCATCCATCGCATTCTCGACCAGCTCCTTGATCGCGGCGGCGGGCCGCTCCACCACTTCGCCGGCGGCGATGCGGTTGACCGTGCCTTCGGAAAGACGGCGTATCGCCATCACTTCTCCGCGAGATATTGGCGCGTCAGCACCTTGGCTTCTTCGACGCCCGGCTGGTCGAACGGATCGACGCCCATCAGCCTGCCCATCACGATGGTCTCCAGCATGAAATGCATCATCAGGGCGCCGACTTCGAATTCATCGACCCGCGGCATGTGAATCACGCGCACCGGACGGCCATTCTTGAACAAGGTCTGGGCGGTGGCGCGGGCCTCCGCATCCACCAGATCGCCCAACGTCTTGCCCGCTAGGTAAGGCACGCCGATCTGTTTGGCGCGCGCAGCGGGCACCGAAGCGCCCTCGCCTTTGGTATCCACCGTCATGATGGTGAACAGCGCATTGCCGGGGCCGTCGCGGAACAGCTGCAGCTGGCTGTGCTGGTCCACCGGACCCAGCACCGACACCGGCGTGGAGCCCTTGCCGTCCTTGCCCAGGCTTTCGGCCCAAAGCTGCCGCCACCAGCCACCGAAGATCGCCAGCTTGTCGGCATAGGGCCACAGGATGGCGGTGGCCAGCTTGCCGTCCTCGGCCAGGGCGTGATGCAGCGCCGCGCCCCGCGCCACCGCAGAGTCCGCGGCGGTCTTGGCATTCAGGGTCTGGTCCAGCACCGCCTGCGCGCCCTTGCGCAGTGCCTTGGCGTCCAGCTTCATCATCAGCGCCGGAAGCAGGCCCACCACCGTCAGCACCGAATAGCGTCCGCCCACCCCGGTGGGATGATCCAGGGTCGGTGCGCCGATCGCCTCGGCGAAGTCGCGCAGCGGGCTCTTGTGCGGCTCTGTGATGATGGTGAAGTGCTTCTTGATGTTCTTGACGCCCGCTTTCTTCAGCGCAGCTTCCGCCGACAGGACCTGGGACAGCGTCTCGGCGGTGCCGCCGGATTTGGAAATGCAGATGAAGTGGGTCTTGGTGATGTCCAGCCCCTTGTCGACGCGCTTGAGCACGCCGCGCCAGCTCAGCGGATCGGGATTGTCGTGGAATTCGACAAAGGCGCGCTTGGTCGACTTCTTGCTCAGCACCGTCAGCGCCTGGCCGCCCAGGCTGGAGCCGCCAATGCCCAGCACCGCCACGGTCTTCATGCCCTTGCCGATGGTGGCGGCCAGCGCCTGTGCTTTCTTCAGGTCGTCAGTGCGCGACGGGATCTGCAACAGCTCCAGCGCCTTGGTCCTGTACTGCTCGCGCAACCAGTCCAGCGCGCCATCGGCCTTTGCCAGCGAGGCGTCATAGACCGCCTTGGGCGGGGCGCCCTTGCCGGTCAGGGCTAGGTCGAGGGAGATGTTCAGCGGGGATTTGGAATCTGGCATCGGGAGCACTCTATCAGAGGGGTTTCGGATACCGCCCCCAGCCTGCCCGATCGTCAACAGGCTTTAGGGCTTTTTGGCGGCTTTGGGCGCCGTCACCGGGCCCGCCAAGGGCTTGTCAGCCGGCTTTGACGGCTGTGTGACACTACCCGCAGGCGGCGCAGGCGTTCCCGGCAGCTGTGTCGCAGGCGTGGGCCGCACCGGCGGACGCGGGACCTGCGGGGCATTGCGGCCTTCGGCCGGACTGCCGCCGATGACCACTGTCAACCGCGCCGGATCGAACAGCTTTTTGGAGACGCGCTTCACATCGGCCAGGGTCACCGCCTGGATCATGGCGTTGCGGCGGGCAACATAGCCGATGTCCAGGTTCTGGCGCTGGAAGGCGCCGAGCTGGGCCGCGGTGCCGCTGTTCGACGCGAAGGCCAGCGGGAAGCTGCCCGTGAGATAGGTCTTGGCGTCGTCCAGTTCCTGTTGCGTGGGGCCGTCCTTGGCGAACTGCGCCAGCGTGTCCTTCACCACTTGCACGGTCTGGCGGATGGCATCGGCGCGCGTCGCCACCGAACCTTGCAGCACACTGGCCTTGCTGTAGGAGGTCAGCGATGTGGAGATGCCATAGGTCAATCCGCGCTTGACCCGCACTTCATCGGTCAGGCGCGAGGAAAAGCCGCCACCGCCCAGAATGTAATTGGCGACATAGCCGGGAATGAAATCCGGATCATGGCGCATGATGCCCGGCAGGCCGAAAATGGCGCTGGGCTGGGGCACCGGCAGGGGAATGACATGGATGCCGGGCGAACCCAGCCGCCCCACATTGGGCAAGGCCGGCACCGCGGCGCCCGATACGGGCTGGAAGGTCTCGCCGAGCAGCTTGGCCAGCACCGGCGCGGTGATATCGCCGGCCACCGCCACCTTGAGACCGTTCTTCACCCAATGGGCGCGGGCGAACGCTTTAAGATCGGCGGCATTGATGGCCGAAATGCTGTCGATTTCGCCGGTGACGGGATGGGCATAGGCATGGCCGCCGAAGAACTGGCGGGCAAAACCACGCGAAGCTACGCGCGGCGGCTCCGCCTGTTCCTGCTGCAGCGACTGGATGATCTGGGTACGCACCCGCTGCAGCGCTTCGCCTTCAAAGCGCGGATGGGTCAGCGCCATCTGCAGCAGATGCAACGCCTCGGGCACATTCTCCTTGAGGGTCGAGATGGAGATGGTCAGGTAATCGCGGTCGGCCCGGGCGCTGAAGGAAATGGCCTTGTTCGCCAGCGCCTCATGGAAGGCCTTGGAATCCAGGTTGCCGGCGCCTTCATCGATCATGGCGCCGGTAAAGGCCGCCAGCCCGGCCTTGCCCGCCGGATCGTAAGCCGAACCTGCCGGCAACGAGATGTTGAAGGCGACGATGGGAACAGTGTGATCTTCGGCGAACCAGACTTCGGCCTTTTTGCCCAGGTCGATATTCTGAATGTTGGCTGCTTGTGTGGATGCCGTCATGGCAAGAATAGCGGCGGCGGCCAGAAGGAAACGCTTCACTTGGCGCCTCCCGGGATCAGGTAAGCAGTGACCGCCTGCTTCTTCGACAGCAGCTGCGCCGCCTTGCGCACGCCTTCCGATGTTACGGCGCGGATGCGGGCGGGCCATTCATTCACATCGTCCACGGTCAGCCCGATGGTCAGGGCCTGTCCGTAAGCGCTGGCCATCGCAAACTGGCTGTCGCGGCGGAAGGTGGTGGACGCCACCAGCTGGGTCTTGGCCCGCGCCAAATCACCGTCACGCGGCACCGCCAGGGCGCTGACCGCCAGCACCTGGTCGATGGCTTTTTCCACCGCTTCCAGGCTCACACCCGGACGCGGCACCGCATAGACCGAGAATTCGGCGGCATCGCGGACATTGCCGTCGTAATTGGCGCCGGCATCGCTGGCCAGTTTCTTCTGTTCCACCAGCACGCGGTAGAGGGTCGAAGTCTGATCACCGCCCAGCAGCTGCGCGAATGTCTCCAGCCCCTCGGCCTGGCCGGGCGTGCCCACCGCATAGGACGGCACGCGGTAGATGCGGCTGAAAATCGGCACCTTGGCGTCGGCGCGGGTGATGGACATGCGGGTTTCGGCCAGCCGCGGCGGTTCGGTGTATTCGGCGCGGGGCAGAAGCTCGCGCGGCTGCACCTTGCCATAGGCGTCCTGCGCCATCTTGCGCACTTCGTCGGGCGTCACATCGCCCGCCACCACCAGGATGGCGTTGTTGGGCGAGTAATGATGGTCATAGAAACTTTGCGCCGACATGCGGTCGATGCGGCGCACTTCCTCGGACCAGCCGATCACCGGGCGGCCATAGGGATGGGACATGTGGAGGGCGGCGCGCATCTGTTCGCCCATCAGGGCCTGGGGCTCGTTCTCCACCCGCATGCGGCGCTCTTCCAGGACCACATCGCGTTCGGGGCCGACATGGGAGTCCGACAGGTCCAGGTTCACCAGCCGGTCGGCTTCCAGCTTCATGGCGAGCGGCAGCCGGTCCTTGGCGATCTGCTCGTAGAAGGCGGTGTAATCGTGATCGGTGAAGGCGTTGGTCTCGCCGCCATTCTTGGCGATGATCTGCGAGAAGGCGTCGCCCGGATTGGCCTTGGTGCCGCGGAACATCATGTGTTCGAAGAAATGCGCCAGGCCCGAAATGCCCGGCGGATCGTCCACCGCGCCGACCTTGAACCACAGCATCTGGGTGGCGACCGGGGCGCGGTGATCGGGGATCACCAGCACCTGCATGCCATTGGCCAGGGCGAACTGGAAAGTGTTGTTGCCGCTCTGGCGGGGATTGACGGGTGCCGGCTGGGACAGCTTGGCGCGATTGGCGTTTTTGTCGGTCTGCGCGGAAGCGCCGACCGCGGCACACGCGATCGCCGCTACGCAGGCTGCGCGAAGGAAAACGGCTTTAGAACCAGTCAAACCAGCCGCCGCTCTCTTCTTTTTTCGAACGCGCCGCCGCACCGGGCTTGCGTGCGCCCTTGGTGATTTCGGCATCGGCATTGATGGCCTTGCCGTCGTCAGGCGTCGCCCTGGTGTTCAGCACCCGGTCGGTAAAGCTGCGGTCGGCATTCTGCACTGCGGCGCGCTGATCGGCGTTCAGGCGGGCGCGGATGCCCGGATCGGCGCGCTGCACCTTGGCATTGGCCAGCAGCAGCTTTTCGCCCGGCGTGAAGTTGCCGCGCATGCCATTGGCCACGGTCTGGGGGTCGTTGTTGGCGAACAGGGCGGCTTCGGCGTTGCTGGACGGATCCAGCTGGTTAGTCGGCGGCGCACCGGGCATGGGCGGGCGCAGGTTGAAATCGGGCGGGATCACCAGCGGCGCCTTGGTGGTAACCGCGAACTCGTCCGGGGACTTCTTGTTCAGGCCGGCGGCCTTGCGGATGGAATCACAGCCCGACAGCGCCACGGCGCACAGGCCGATCGCAAGAGCCGCTTTCAACAGTTTCATCTCAGACCTCTTGGCCATCGGACGATGCTTCCGGTTGTTCGGGCTTGAGGACATCATACAGGATGGCCACGGCCCCCAGGGTGATCGCCAGGTCGGCTATATTGAAGACATACCAGTCATAGCCGAAGCCGTAAAAGTGGAAAAAGTCGGCGACCCGGCCATAGATCACCCGGTCGATCAGATTGTTCCCGATCGCCCCGCCAATAATAAGGCCAAATCCGGTGGTCAGCACCCGGCTGGTGGAATTCCACAGCCACCAAGTCAGGCCGATCACCGCCACAATGCTGACACCAATCAGGGCGGCTTTCCCAAAGGCGCTTGAGGCAGGAAACAGGCCATAGGAGATGCCCGGGTTCCACACCATCACCAGGTTAAAAAACGGCAAGACGGGAATCGCCTGCCCAGGCCCCATTTGCGCGAAGCCCAGAACATGGAGCATGAACAGCTTGGAGCCCTGGTCGGCCACCAGCGCCACCGCGGCCGCGATCAATCCCAGCTCACGCGGCTGCAAGCGGCTCATGTCGCCACCGCGCCGGTGCAACGGTTGCACAGATGCGTGTCGGGCTTGGTTTCTTCCAGCACGCGCCAGCAGCGGGCGCACTTGTCGCCACCCGCTTTCACGAAGCGGGCGGCCGCACCCTTGATCTCCGGCACGGTGTAAAGGCCGTCCAGCGAACCGGTTTCCACAGAGGCGACAGAGGTGATGGCGATTTCGGCCAGGTCGATGGTGTCGAACAGCGTCTTGTCGGCGGCGTCGCTGACCACCAGAACCGGGGCCGCTTCCAGGGACGAGCCGATGGTCTTGTCGGCGCGCGCCAATTCCAGCGCGCCGGTGACGACGCGGCGCAGCTCGCGCACCCGCAACCATTTCTTCACCAGCTCCGCATTTACTCAGCCGGCGCGGGGAAGAAGTCGTTCAGGTGCACGCTCTGGTCCATGCCAAAGCGCGTGGTCCAGGCCTCTTCCATGGTGAAGCACAGGATGGGTGCGAACCAGGTGACAATGCGGCGGAAGATTTCGTCCGTCACCGTGCGGACGCTGCGGCGGCGCGCACTGGTGGCGGCGTCGCAATAAAGCGCGTCCTTGCGGATGTCGAAATAAAAGGCCGACAGGTCGTTGGTGCAGAAGTTGAACAGGGTGGAGTTCACCAGACCGAAGTCGAAATTCTCGTACGCCTTGCGGACCGTCGCATCGATCTCGGCCAGGCGCGCCAGCATGTAGCGTTCCAGCTCCGGCATCTGGGCAAAGTCGATGCGCTCCTTCTCATCGAAGCCCGACAGGTTGGCCAGCATGAAGCGGATGGTGTTGCGCAGCCGGCGATAGGCCTCGACATTGGCCTTGATGATGTCCTCGCCGATGCGCAGGTCTTCGGTGAAATCGGACGACGCCGCCCACAGGCGCAGGATCTCCGCGCCGTTCTTTTCGGCGATGACCTGCGGCGCCAGGGTATTACCCAGGCTCTTGGACATTTTGCGGCCGTCCTTGTCCAGGACGAAGCCATGGGTCAGCACGCCGCGATATGGCGCATGCCCGCGGGTGCCCACGCTTTCCAGCAGGGACGACTGGAACCAGCCGCGATGCTGGTCGGAGCCTTCCAGGTACAAGTCGGCGCGTTCAGCCTTGGGCCAGTTGGCATCGATAGGCTGTTCGACCACGAAGACATGGGTTGAACCGGAGTCGAACCACACATCCAGGATATCGGTGACCTGTTCGAAGTCTTCCGCCTTGCGCCCCTCGCCCAGGAAACGCGACGGCGGCGAGGTGAACCAGGCGTCCGCGCCTTCGGCCTCGAACGCCTGTTCGATGCGCTTGAACACGGCCGGATCGTTCAGCACCTGGCCGGTCTTCTTTTCCACGAAGATGGCCAGCGGCACGCCCCAAGCGCGTTGGCGCGACAGCACCCAGTCGGGGCGGCCTTCCACCATCGAGCCAATGCGGTTGGCGCCGCGCGGCGGATACCACTTGGTTTCGCCGATGGCCTTCACGGCCAGCTCGCGCAGGGTCTTGCCGTTCAGGAATGGCTTGTCGATGGCCACGAACCATTGCGGCGTGGCGCGGAAGATCACCGGCGCCTTTGAGCGCCAGCTGTGCGGATAGGAATGGCGCAAGCTGCCCTTGGCCAGCAGCTTGCCATGCTCGATCAGTGCCTTGATGACCGCGCCATTGGCGTCGCCGTCCTTGCCCTCGTCCGTCAGGATGCGCTTGCCGGCAAAGTGCGGCACATGCGGGGCGTAGCTGCCATCCGGCAGCACCAGGCTGAAGGCCTCGGGATTCTTGGCCGGATAATCGCGGTCATTGCCGACCATCAGCTCGAAATCGTCTTCGCCATGGCCCGGCGCGTTATGAACAAAGCCGGTGCCGGTATCGGCGGTGACGAAAGCGGCCGGCAGCACCGGCACTTCGAAATCATAGCCGACGCTGCGCAGGGGATGCGCCGCCACCAGAGACTTCAGTTCATCCGCTGTCACGGTGCGCACGCGGCTGATCATCATCTTGGCGTGCTTGGCGACCTGTTCGGCCAGGGTATCGGCCAGCAGCAGATGCTCGCTGGGCCGCGCCAGCGAACCATCGGTGGCGTCGGCCACTTCATACAGGCCGTAGGAAATCTCCGGCGAGAAGGCGATGGCGCGGTTGCCCGGAATGGTCCAGGGCGTTGTGGTCCAGATCACGATGAAAGTATGCGCCAGTTCCGGTGACGACTTTACCAGCGGAAACTTCACATAGATCGTGGGCGACTGTTTCTCGTGATACTCGACCTCGGCATCGGCCAGGGCGGTCTTTTCCACCGGCGACCACATCACCGGGCGGAAGCCGCGATAGAGCAAACCATTCTCCACGAACTTCATCGCCTCGCGAGCGATCACCGCTTCGGCCTTGAAGTTCATGGTCGTGTAGGGATGCTCGAAATCGCCGATCTGGCCCAGGCGCTTGATCTGCTCGCGCTGCACGTTCAGCCAATGACCGGCGAACTTGCGGCACTCGGTGCGCAGCACGTCCTTGGCGATGTCGTCCTTGGCCTTGCCTTGGCTGCGGAATTTCTCCTCCACCTTCCATTCGATCGGAAGGCCGTGGCAATCCCAGCCCGGCACGTACGGCGCGTCCTTGCCCAGCATGCCCTGCGAGCGGACCACGAAATCCTTCAGGATGTGGTTCAGGCCGGTGCCGGAATGGATGTCGCCATTGGCATAGATGGGGCCGTCATGCAGCACGAACAGCGGGCGGCCTTTGGCGCGCTTGCGCAAGCGTCCGTACAGGTCCATTTCCGCCCAGCGCGCCAGCCATTTGGGCTCGGCCTCGGGCAGGCCAGCTTTCATGGGAAAGTCGGTGGCCGGCAGGAACAGGGTCGCCCGGTAATCGGGGGATTCGGCGGGTTTTTCGGGCTTTTCGGACATGGAGGGACCGCTTCTAACAGGGGGGGCCGGAACCGTCCAGCCACGCCCTAGCCAACACCCCTCAGGCGGTTTTTGCGAGGATTTCCCGCGCCTTGGCGGCATCGGCGCCGATCTGGCCGATCAGGGCGTCCAGGCTGTCGAACTTGGCCTCGGGCCGGATGTACTGGATCAGCTCCACCGACAGGTACTTGCCGTACAGGTCGCCGTCGAAATCGAAAAGATGGGTTTCCAGCAGGGGCACATTGACCTGGTACATGGGCCGGATGCCAAAATTGGCCACCCCGTCATGGCGGGCCACGGTGCGGTCCCCTTCCAGGATGTTCACCCGCACCGCATAGACGCCGAAGGCCGGCGCCAAGCAGTGGCCCAGATGCATGTTGGCGGTGGGAAAACCCATGGTGCGGCCGCGGGCGTCGCCATGTTCGACGCGGGCTTCAACCGCCCAGGGATGGCCGAGCAACCTTGCCGCTTCCTCGGGCCGCGCCTCGCGCAGCATCTTGCGGATCAGGGTGGAAGAAATCTTTTCATCGCCCGACGCCGTGACGGTATCGAAAGCCGTGACGGTGAAGCCTTCCATCTCGCCCATGTAAGACAAAGTAGCGAGGTTGCCCGCGCGCTTGCTGCCGAACTCGAAATCATGGCCGACCACGGCGCCGGAAATACCCAAGCCTTCGACCAGCACATTCTGCACAAAGTCCTGTGGCGTGCGTTTGGCCATGTCGGCATCAAAATTCAGGGCGAACAGCGCATCCACGCCCAGATCGGCCAGAAGCCGCGCCTTGCTGCGCAGCGGCGTCAGGCGGAAACAGTCCGGCCCGGTGGGCGTCAGCCCGCCATCGGAACGAAGTTGTTTGAAAAACTCCTGCGGATGGGGCTCGAAACTCAATACCGCCAGCGGCGAGCGCCGCGCTTCGGCCTGCATCTTGGCTTCCGCGATCAGGGCGCGGTGGCCCCGGTGCACGCCGTCGAAATTGCCGATCGCCACCACCGCACCGCGCAAGGCGGCCGGCACGTCATCGTAATGGCGAAAAATGCGCATCAGATGCCTAGCATCAGGCGCCGGAAGGACGCTTGGGCGCCAGCACATGCGCCTCCGAAGTCAGCACCTGCTTGCCGTCGACGGTGCACTCGCAGTCCATCACCGCCGAACGGCCATTGACCTCGCGCACGGTGGCGGTGGTGGTCACCGTGTCGCCGATGCGCACCGGCAGCTTGAAGATGATGCTGGCCGACAGGAAGATCGAGCCTTCGCCGGGCAGCTGGGTGCCCAGAAGCGCCGAGATATAGCCGATGGAAAGCGCGCCATGGGCGACCTTGCCGCGGAATACAGTCTTGCGCGCGAATTCCTCGTCGAAGCTCACCGGGTTCATGTCGCCGGTGGCTTCGCCGAACAGCTGTACGTCCCGCTCGGTGATGGTGTGCCGGCTGGACGCGGTCATGCCCGGCTTCAGTTCATCAAGATACACGCTGGGCATCGCTCACCAGGCCAGTTTGCGGGTTACGGCTCCCGCCCGCACCCCGAACCGGGTGAACAGGGCCGCCATATGTTCGTCAGTATAAGGCTCAATTTCCTCGCCATGAACCCCGTCGGCGATGAAGAGGACGTCCAGCCCTGCGGCATTCGCGCCTTTTATGTCGGTCAGAAGGCCATCGCCCACCGCCAGGGGGCGTTTGGGGTTGCCGGCCGCCGCCAAAGCGGCCCGGTACACCGGCAAATGGGGCTTGCCGTAATAGATCACCTGCCCGCCCAGCGCCTCGTAATCCTTGGCCAGGGCGCCTGCGCAATAGACCAGCCGCGTCCCCCGGTGCACCACCAGGTCGGGATTGGCGCACAGCATGACAAGTCCCCTGGCCTTCATGGCCGCCAGCTCATCGACATAGTCAGCGGGCGTCTCGGTCATGTCGTCGCGCAGCCCGATGGCCAGCGACACTTCGGCATCGGCGATGTCCATGCGGCGGATATCAAGCCCTTCGATCATCGGCAGGTCGCGGTCCGGACCGATATAATGCAGGGCCAAGGTTTTGCTGGCGCTGCGCCGCGCCAGCTCCTCGCGCGCCGCGCCGCCGGATGAGACGATCGCGTCATAGCAGTCCGGCGGCAGGCCATAGCTGGCGCACTGGGCCGCGACTTCGGCGGGCACGCGCGGCGCATTGGTGAGCAGCACCACCGGCCCATGCTTTTGCTTGAAGCGGTACAGGGCATCGGCGGCGGCGGGATGGTGGCGGCTGCCGTCATGCACCACGCCCCACATCGCAGATCAGCGCGTCGTGGTGGCGGCAATTTCAGACAGGCCGGATATCAGGCGGGGCGAGGACATGGCGGCAGGCGATGCCACTGGCGATCCAGCCGGGTCAACCGCGGCCCTGCTTAGCCGGCTTTTCGGCCCGCGGGAAGTTAGCCCGCTTTCCGGAACGGAATAACGGGCGCCGCTTCCAGGGCGCTGACCGGCTTGAGCGAATCCTCGCGCACCGCGCGCGGTTCACCAAACAGATAGCCCTGCGCGTAATCCACGGCGTAGTCCAGCAACTGGACCACCGTCTTTTCGTCCTCAACCCGCTCGGCGATCAGGTTCAGGCCATGGCGGGTGAGCAGCTTCTTGAAATCCTCGGCGGCCACCGCGGCGCCGGCGCCGCTCATGCCGCGCACCAGGGTGTTGGAACGCACTTTCAGATAGCGGAAGCCGATGGCCTTCAGGCGCAGGAAGTCGATCGACAGGCTGGTCACATGGTCCATGGACAGGGCAAAGCCCATGGTCGCAAGGGTGGTGAGGTTCCTTTCACCCTCGACACCGGCATGGGCGATGGCGGCCTGGCTGAATTCGAAAATGATCTGGCCGGCGAGATCCCGGTTGACGCGCAGGTAATCCATGAATTGGGGGAAGAATTCCTTGTCGGCCAGGGTCTCGCCCGAGATGTTGCAGAAGACGCCGATGTCGCGGCTCTTTTGCGTCAGGCGGCGCACGATCTGGACGCAGCGGAACAAGAGCAGGTTGTCGACCACGCTCATCAACCCGGCGCGGCCCGCCACCTGGATATACTGGTCGGGCATGATGACCTGGCCCTCGCTGTCACGCAGGCGCGACAGGGCTTCGTAGTAGCGCAGCTTGCGCTGCGGCAGGCTGACGATGGGCTGCAGGTACAGATCGACGCGGTTCTGTTCCAGGCTGCTGCGGATAGTTTCCAGCAGCACGCCGCGCGCCGATGCGGAATCGTCCAGGGTGTTGAGATAGGCGGCGGCCGGACCGCGCTGGGCCCTGGGGGCATGGTCCTGCGGCACCGCCGCGGCGCTGCGCGAAATCTTGCCGGCGAAGTCGCGCATCAGGCTTTCCAGAACCTGCAGCTCGGCGACGATCTTGCGTTCCTGGCTGCTCGCGCGTTCCTCGATCAACCCGCCCAGTTCGCCCAGCCGCGTGCGGGTGTCGTTCAGTGCGGTCTCGAATTCCAAGTGGCCCTTGCGCAGCACCGCCATCTCCTTGGCGATGGCGCGCTTGTCGCGGCGCCGCGCAAAACCGGCGGCGACCTGCTGCACGCACACAAAGCCCACCACGCCCGACAGGATGGCGACCGGCCAGCCGGTGAACAACGCCAGCGCCGCGCCCAGGGTGGCGCAGGCGAAGAAGACGCTGAGAGTCAGCAAAGCCTTGGTGACGGCGGGGATGCGCTCGCTCATGGGGTCAATATCGCCCCGGGGCGTTTCCAATTTGTTAACTGCGAAAATCCCCCCGAACCGGGCCCTCGCGGGTTAACAAGCCCTTAAAGCGACAAAAGCAAAGAACCCCGGCATTGCTGCCGGGGTTCTCCGTTCAGGCGCTCACTTAATGTCCGTGGTGCCAGCCGCCACCGCCGCGGCCACCGCCGTCGCCGCCGCGGCCGCGCCAGCCGCCGCCACCATTGTTCTGGAAGCTCTGCTGGGGCGCCGCCTGCTGCTGGGGCTGGGCTTGCTGCTGGGCGCGGAAACCGCCACGCCAGCCGCCACCGCCGCCACCCTGGAAGTTCTGCTGCGAACGGAAACCGCCGCGCCAGCCGCCGCCCTGATAGGGCTGGACGGTCTGCTGGCTGGAAAAGCCCTGGCGATTCCAGTTGCCGCCGCCGAAGCCGCCGCGATTCCAGTTATGGCCGCCGCCATAGGGCTGCACATTGTACTGGCGGTTCTGGAACGGGGTCACGCTGCCGCCGCCATAGTTGCGGTTGCCGCCATAATAGCTGCGGCCGCCAAAGCCGCCGCCGCCATAGTAGCTGCGGCCCACATAGCCGCGACCACCGAAGCCGCCGCGATTGGCGTAATAGCCGCGGCCCAGCGCCGAGCGGAAGTTGCCGCCGCGATAGTTGCCATAGTGCCAGCCGCCGCGGAACCAGAACTGCCGGCGTCCGCCGAAGTCGCGATAATAGAAGGGACCGTTGTACCAGCTGCCGTCATAGTAGAAGTCGCCATCGTAATACGGCAGGTCGTAGTAATCGTCCGGGCAGCCATAGCTGGGATCGCAATAGCCATAGTCATCCTGCGCATAGTCCTGCGCATAGGGATCGTAGCCCTGGTCGTAATAGGGATCCTGGTCTTAGCGGGGCCATAGGCTTCGTTGTCATAGGGCTGCGCGCTCGCGGGGACCGCCAGCGCGCCCAGGGCACCGAAGGCAACAAGTGCCGCTTTGATCGAGGTTTTCATGCGTTTCGCTCCAGACTTCTTTTGTCGCGCGGGGATTCGCGTTGATGCCAGATTGAAGAGAGGCGGCTGAACCCGATCTGAACAGATTAAGTTCTTATTATGCAGAGGTTCCCGGAAGACGCGCCTGTGATTGGTACGAACAGGCCAAAGAAAAACAGCCCCGGAAGAACCGGAGCCGTTTTCTGTTCCAGCGAAGCTTAGCGCCAGTGACGGCCGTAGCCGCCGCGATAGCCATAGTGGCCGCGATAGCCGCCGCGCCACGCCGCCATAATAGCCGCGATAATACGGACGGCCGTAATAGCCGCGATAGTAACGCGGGCCATAATAGCCGCCATAGTAATAGGGATCGTAATAGGCCGGCGCATAACCGTAACCGTAGCCATAGCCGTACGGATAGCCGCCGTAATAGCCATAGCCGGGATAACCGAAACCGCCGATGCCAATGCCGACCGACACGCGCGCTTCGGCGGGGGCGGTGGTGGCAATGGTTGTCGCGGTGGCGGCGCCCGCCATCATCAGCGCACCCAGCGCGATCTTCGCAAGTTTCTTCATCACTGGTCTCCTTTGTTCGTCATCTCGAGTCCCCTCGTTGGTCTCGAGGATGAGAGGGCCCGGCTGAACCGCACATGAACAACGTTAAGCGGCGGCAACCCGTTTCGGCCATGGGCGAAATACCCTCAAAACGCCCAAAGCCTGACAGCCTGTTCAGGCCGGTTCCATCGTAACTTTTGTCGGCTTTTTGGCCCCCGCCCGCCTTGACCTGTTCCCGGGCCGCTCCTAAATACCGGGCGCGGTTGTTGGCACTCACCGAAGGGGAGTGCTGCAACCTGAAGAAAACCAAACAGTTTCAAAAACTTACGAAAGAGGATCCCAATGAAATTCCGTCCGCTTGGCGACCGCGTCGTGGTCCGCCGCATCAAGGAAGATCAGAAGACCCCCGGCGGCATCATCATTCCCGACACCGTCGCGGAAAAGCCCCAGGAAGGCGAAGTCGTCTCGGTCGGCCCCGGCGCCCCGGACAATAACGGCAAGCTGGTCCCCACCACCGTCAAGTCGGGCGACTATGTCCTGTTCGGCAAGTGGTCGGGCACCGAGGTCAAGCTGGATGGCGAAGAGCTCCTGATCATGAAGGAGAGCGACATCCTGGGCGTGCTGGAAGGCCGCAAGGCGCCGAAGAAGTAAGCGCCACAAGAACCACAATCAGAAACAGAATTCAGGAGACATAAGACAATGGCAGCCAAGGACGTGAAATTCGGCGCCGACGCCCGCGAGAAGATGCTTCGCGGCATCGACATCCTCGCCGACGCCGTGCAGGTGACGCTGGGCCCCAAGGGCCGCAACGTTGTGATCGACAAGTCGTTCGGTGCCCCGCGCACCACCAAGGACGGCGTGACCGTGGCCAAGGAAATCGAACTGGCCGACAAGTTCGAGAACATGGGCGCCCAGATGGTGCGCGAAGTGGCCTCCAAGACCAATGACATCGCCGGCGACGGCACCACCACCGCCACCGTGCTGGCCCGCGCCATCGTGCGCGAAGGCGCCAAGTCGGTTGCGGCCGGCATGAACCCGATGGACCTGAAGCGCGGCATCGACCAGGCGGTGGAAGCCGTCGTGGCCGACCTCAAGAAGCGCGCCAAGAAGGTGAAGTCGAACGAAGAGATTGCCCAGGTCGGCACCATCTCGGCGAACGGCGACAAGGAAGTCGGCGACATGATCGCCAAGGCCATGGCCAAGGTCGGCAATGAAGGCGTCATCACGGTCGAGGAAGCCAAGTCGCTGGCGACCGAGCTGGATGTGGTCGAAGGCATGCAGTTCGACCGCGGCTATATCAGCCCCTATTTCATCACCAACCCGGACAAGATGGTGGCGGAGCTGAACGACGCCCTGATCCTGATCCATGAAAAGAAGCTGACCAGCCTGCAGCCGATGCTGCCGATCCTGGAAGCGGTGGTGCAGTCGGGCCGTCCCCTGCTGATCATCGCCGAGGAAATCGAAGGCGAAGCCCTGGCCACCCTGGTGGTCAACAAGCTGCGCGGCGGCCTGAAGGTCGCGGCGGTGAAGGCCCCGGGCTTCGGCGATCGCCGCAAGGCCATGCTGGAAGACATCGCCACCGTCACCGGCGGCCAGGTCATCAGCGAAGACATCGGCATCAAGCTGGAAAATGTGAAGCTGGAGATGCTGGGCAAGGCCAAGACCGTCAAGATCGACAAGGACAACACCACGATCATCGACGGCGCCGGCAAGAAGAACGACATCCAGGCCCGCGTCGCCCAGATCAAGACCCAGATCGAGGAAACCACCAGCGATTACGACAAGGAAAAGCTGCAGGAACGCCTGGCCAAGCTGGCCGGCGGCGTTGCGGTGATCCGCGTCGGCGGCGCCACGGAAGTCGAGGTGAAGGAGCGCAAGGACCGCGTCGATGACGCGCTGAACGCCACCAAGGCCGCCGTGGAAGAAGGCATCATCCCGGGCGGCGGTACCGCCCTGCTGTATGCCGCCAAGGCGCTGAAAGATGTCACGGGCGACAACAACGACCAGACCCAGGGCATCAACATCGTTCGCCGCGCGATCCAGTACCCGATCCGCCAGATCGTCAGCAACGCCGGCCAGGAAGCCAGCATCGTTGTCGGCAAGCTGAACGACCAGAAGTCCAACACCCATGGCTACAACGCCCAGACCGGCGAGTATGTCGACTTCATCGACGCCGGCATCGTGGACCCGGCCAAGGTGGTGCGCGTGGCGCTGCAGAACGCGGCCTCGGTCGCGGGCCTGCTGATCACCACGGAAGCCATGATCACCGACCGTCCCAAGAAGGACGCTCCCCCGGCCATGCCGGGCGGCGGCGGCATGGGCGGCATGGACGGCATGGACTTCTAATCCGCGGTCCGCTTTGCGGGCCACGGGTTACCGCGTCGAAGCTCCGAAGGAGTGCAGGCGGGTCCCTGACGAACAGTCAGTCAGAATGCGAAAGGCCTGGTCGAAAGACCGGGCCTTTTGTTTTTACTAACGCCGAAGAGAAGGTAAGCTTCGGTGCGTCCGATCAGGCGGCGTTGCGTCAGTTCTACGTTCCACTTCCAACACAATCCGGAGGAACCATGGCAACTGTTTACGTAGAAGCGCGCCCCAAGGGGCGCCCAGAAGGCGATCGAATAGATGACTATGTCGTCGAAGATCATGCCGATCATGTTCTGCATACATCCCGAACTCAGAAAGACGCTATCGAATGGGCGAAGCGTGCCGGCCATTCACCACACGTTGCTCGCGTTCGCCACTTGAACGACAAGAAAAGGCCGGACCACTGGCGAGCGATTTGAATTTCGGACCCGGGGAGCATCGCCGGGTCTCTTTGTGCATGGCCAGGAGCAAATGATGGAAAAAGAGATCAAGGGGAAACTGGACGAAATCTTCGCAAGACATAAAGAGGGGCAGCAGCGTATTGCCGAAGCGCAAGATGCGGCAAAGCGAGATTGCGCCGAGTTTCTCGCGCAATTTAAAAAAGTGCGCGAGGCGATAATCCGTCCCGCAATGGAGGAAATCAAATCCTACGTCGAACAGAAGGGCTATCGCGCTTCCATCTCGGAAGAGGAGGACAAAGAAAGCGATCACAGATTTGGAAGTGACTCCAGAGCATCTATCCAACTCGCAATTTATCCGGGCGAAAGCGGAGGGCACGACAGGCCCTGCTTCACGGCAACCTGCGATAAGCACTCAAAAAAGGTTTCTTTGCATGAACGCACGATGTGGGGATCGCGCGGCGGACACGCGGGTGGTGCCGGGGAATTTTCACTCCCGGAGGTAACGGAGAAATTGCTGCAGGAGAAAATGCTGAAGTGGTTGTCAGAAATATTTCGCTGACAGTGACAGATGGGCGATAAAATGGCGAATAAGGCGAAGGAAAAAGAGACAATCATTATTCACTGCGACCATTGCGAAGCAAAGGTCGCAGCCACAGTCGAAGGCGAATATGACAAGCACTTCGACGAGATTGATTTCGCGATGCGTTACACTCTACTTCGCTGCCCTGAATGTCACATTGCGATGCTCGGGGCCCAGGATGATGAAGAATCTAGGTACTCACCATTAGGACTAGAAGATGACGATCGCTGGAGTAGAGCCACACGCCTTTTTCCAGCCAGCGACCAAAGAAAGCTCGGTACAGCGATCCCAGAGCCGATACGCCAGACTTTCGCGGAAGCGCTGGACTGCTTTGAAAAAAGCAAGTCGTATACTGCTAGCGCGATTATGTGTCGAAAAGTACTTGAGGGTGTATGCGACTCTCACGGCGCGAAAAAGGGAAACTTAGCAACCAGGCTGAAAGACCTTTACGATAAGGGTGAGCTCGATAAGCGATTATTCGATTGGATTACAGCACTTCGGATCGCGGGAAATGAGGCAGCTCACGATGTTAATGTTACAGTATCGCGTGAGGATGCGGGTGATCTCCTCGACCTTACTGAAGCCGTAGCCGAATATCTTTATACGTTTAAAGAGAAGTTCGACGAATTTCAGAAGCGACGTAAGTCAAAGGGTAGTACTACCCAAAAGCATTAGCCGTTGTACCGCCGCCCTCATGTGGTTAAGCTGTGACCGTGTCGAAGCAGCTGGCGTGATGCGGCGGAAGTTCCTGGGGTTCCTTGGGGCGGTCAGTGCCCTGGTGATTGCGGTTAGCGCGCCTGCGGACGCGGCCGCCAAGAAGCATCATGCCGCCTCCACGGCCAAAAGTTCCACGCACCACAAGCAGGCGGCGGTTCCCCACAAGGCGGGCAAGAAGACCGCCTCGGCCAGGAAGCATTCCCGCAAGGCTGTCGCCGCCGCCAGGGCCAAGGCCATCCCCACCCCGGTGATCGTGCAGAAGGCCGCCAACGACGCCCCCGATTTCGACTACCAGGCCCGCATCCAGGAAGCCCAGGCGCTGGCCGCCAAACAGCCGGTGCTGCCCGGCGACATGGTGGTCAATGGCAATACCCTGACCAGCTTCAACTGGGTGCTGGTGGTGGGCGAGAAGACCGGGCCCCTGACCGTCATCCGCATGGACGAAAAGGGCAACAACGACCAGCGCTTCATCGTCACCTGGCCGGTCAACAACTACCTCAACACCAAGTTCACGGTGGTGGATGCCGCCCATCCCGCCGGCGGGCTGATCGTGTTCGCCCAGCGCCGCCCGGTGCGCAGCAAGACGGGCGGCGGCTTCGAGGAAGCGGTCTATACGGCCTATGCCCCCGAGCTCGACACCCAGAAGATGCGCGATGCCGGGATGGATTACCTGCGCACCCTGGAACACCTGGCCTATAACCGCGTCAACGACCATGACGTGCGAAGCCGCGTCACCCCGTCCAAGACCGTGGCCGAACAGATCCCGCGCGACATGGTGCTGCGCCTGATGATCACCGAGCATGTCGATCCCCTGCACATGAAGTTCGTGGGGATCGAGCAATGCGTGCACGAGGTGCTGATCACAATCGCCGCCAACCGCGACAAGGCCTATTCCTATGCCCGCTCATCCGCCGGCGCGCTGGGCATGCCCCAGTTCATGGAATCCAGCTATCACATGGTGCGCGAGAATTATCCCGCCGCCCGGCTGGAGCCGGACTTCAACACCGGCATGACCAACCTGCACAATGCGGTGCTGGCCTCGCTGCTGCTGCTGGACCTGGAGCTGACCGAGCTGCCCCAGCACGCGCTGAAGCGGATCAAGGATTCCAGCAGCATGTTCGCCGCCTACCTGGCGGCGGGCTACAACCGCAACCCGGTGCACGTGGTCAAAACATATTTGAAGACCAACAGCATGACCGGCGGCCGCGCCCCGTTCGAGAACAAGATGTATGTGCGCATCCAGGCCTGGGTCGGCGACTTCCTGAGCCGGGAATATTCCCGCTCCTGATCCGGGGCGTCAGGCGGCCTGTTCCGCCGCCTCGACGATGCGCCAGGCCGGCAGGTTCACCGTGACGGTGGTGCCCACGCCCACGGTGCTTTCCAGATCCAGGGTCCCGCCATGCAGTTCCACCAGCTGGCGCGTCAGCGGCAGGCCCAGGCCCGTGCCTTCATACTTGCGCGCCAGCGAGGAATCGATCTGGCCGAACGGCTCCAGCGCCTTGGAAAAATCCTGCGGCGCCATGCCGATGCCGGTATCGGCGATCTGGATGTGAAGCCCCTCGTCCACCCAGGCCCGCACGGTCACCGTGCCGCCCGGATTGGTGAATTTCAGCGCATTGGAAATCAGGTTCAGCAGGATCTGGCGGATGCGGCGGCGGTCGCCATTCATCAGCGGCAAGGCTTCCGGCAATTCGGTCACCAGGCGGACGCGCGCCTTGGTCGCCTGCGGCATCATCATGCGCACCACGTCGCCGATCTTGGCGGCCGGATTGAATACCGATTCCCCCAGCTCGGCATGGCCGGCATCGAAACGGGCGATGTCCAGGATGTCGTTGATCAGGTCCAAAAGGTGCCTGCCGCTGGAATGGACATTTTCCAGGTACTCCTTGTAGCGCGGCACCCCGATGGGCCCGAACGCCTCGGTCAGGATGGTCTCGGAAAAGCCCAGGATGGCGTTCAGCGGGGTGCGCAGCTCATGGCTCATCGAGGCCAGGAAGGCGGACTTGGACTGGCTGGCCGCTTCCGCCGCCGCCGAGGCCTGTTCCAGCCGGGCCTTGGTCTCTTCCAGCTCGGCGATATAGGCGCGCATCCGCACGGCGTCGCGCTCGGACTTGCTCTTCAGGTGCCGGTCGATCACCACCAGGATCAGCGCCTGGCACAGGACGAAGGCCAGCGCGACAACGATCATGAACGAGATGACGGTGGAGGACAGGTGGGAATGGCCCACCGGCATCGCCATGCCCGGCATGCCCGGCACCACCGTGAAAGCCGCCATCGAGAAGAAGTGCGCCACCAGGATGGTCAGGATGCGCAACGTCGTGCTGGCGATGTTGGTGATCCAGCTGGCCGCCAGCGAGGAGACATGGCCCGCAAGCCCGCCCAGCGCCAGCGACGACAGGATGGCCACGAAGACCAGCTGCGTGTCCTACATCATGGCGCCTCGGCATTTCCATCGCCGCCATGCCGACATGGCATCGCCAGGACGCCGGCCGCGAACACGATGCCCGCCAGCACTGGCCGCCGCGCGACACCGCGATAACGCCGGACACGGCCGGCACGATGACCGCGATCAGCGCGGACGCCACGGTGAGCCACAGTTCAAACCGACCGGAACGCCGGGGTCAGCGCGGTGCGCACGCAGCACGACAGGGCCGCCCAGACAAGGCCCAGGTTGTGATGCTGAAACAGGCGGTCCAGAACCGGCAAGCGCAAGCCCTCTACGCAGGGCATTATCGCCGCTTTACCCTCAACCCCAGGTTAAGAGGGAAGCTGACATAGGATACTTAAGGTAGCGGCCGAGTTCTTCCGCCCTGACCGCCGAATCCCAGAGCCGGAACCTCAAGAGCGGCAGCAATTCATGGACACCACGGCGAACCGCCCCCGCGCGGCCTTCACGCGCTACCAGGCGTTCGTGGTCGCGGCCCTGGCCTTCCTGCAATTCACCCCCTGATCCTGGACTTCATGATCATCTCGCCGCTGTGGGCGATGATGATGCCGGACCTGCACATTACCCCGCAGCAGTTCGGGCTGGCGGTCGTTCTCATGCCTTTGCCGCCGGGGTGTCGGGCATCGTCGCCGCCGGTTTCGCCGACCGGCGGATAGGAAGCGCCTGCTGCTGTTCTTCTATGCCGGCTTCATGCTGGGCACCCTGCTCTGCGCCCTGGCCACCACCTATGAGATGCTGCTGGTGGCGCGCATCGTCACCGGGCTGTTCGGGGCGTGATCGGATCCATCGTGCTGGCCATCGCCACCGACCTGTTCCCGCTGGAAATGCGCGGCCGGGTGATGGGCTATATCCAGACCGCCTTCGCCGCCAGCCAGGTGCTGGGCCTGCCCGCCGGGCTGTTCTTCGCCAATCACTGGAGCTGGCATGCCCCCTTCCTGGCGATCATCGCCGTGGCGGTGCCCGCCGGTGCGATCATCCTGATAGGCATGAAGCCGGTGAACGCGCACCTGGCGCTGAAGCAGGAGCGCAGCCCGTTTTTGCATTTGGCGCATACCGTCGGAGAAAAGCGCTACTGGCTGGCGTTCCTGCTCACCATGCTGCTGCCGACCGGCGGTTACATGCTGATGCTGTTCGGCACCGCCTACATGGTCGATGACATCGGGTTGCCGATGGCGGTGTTGCCCACCATCTACCTGGTGACGGGCCTGGCCACCGTGTCTATCGGCCCGCTGGTCGGCAAGGCGGCGGACCGTTTCGGCAAGTTCAGCAACACCTTCCTGTTCGGCAGCACCATCACCGTCATCATGGTGGCGGTGTGGACCAACCTGGGGCATGAGCCTTTGTGGGTGGTGATCCTGGTCAATGTGGTGCTGTTCGCCGGCATCTTCAGCCGCATGATCCTGGCCCAGGCGCTGGTCTCGGCGATTCCGATGTCACCAAGCGCGGCGCCTTCAACGCCATCAGCGCCTCGCTGCAGCAGTTGGCGGGGCGTCGGCGGCGGTGGCGGGCGCGGTGATCGCGCAGTCGCCGGACGGTCATATCCTGCACTTCAACTGGCTGGGTGACATCGTGATCTGCACCACCGTGGCGTCGCTGACCCTGATGTATTTCGTGCACAAACAGGTACCAGAGCCTGCGCCCCGCTAGAGGGTTGCACGCCGCGCGGCGTCATGCCTTCATGGCGCGATTGTTGGCCGCTGATTTTGAACCATGACCATACCCGACGACATCTATACCGAGCCGGGCAGTTCGCCCGACACCCTGGCCAACCTGGGGCCGCTGCGGCGGCTGGCCGGCACCTGGGAATCGGACAAGGGCGTGGATATCAACCCCAAGGCCGATGGGCCCGAACGCCGCGTCTACCGCGAGCGCATTGTGATGGAGCCGATCGACGCCCAGGCCAACGGGCCGCAGCTTCTGTACGGCCTGCGCTATCACATCCACATCAACACGCCCGAGGAAGCCATCACCTTCCATGACCAGGTCGGCTATTGGCTGTATGAGCCGGCCACCGGGTTGATCATGCAGTCGCTGGCGATCCCGCGCGGCCAGGTGGCGCTGGCCGGCGGCAAGGCGGACGCGGACGGCAACATCATGGTGGAAGCGCGCCGCGGCGATACCAAGTATGGCATCGCTTCGACCAGCTTTTTGGAAGAAGCGTTCCGCACCGACTATTACCGGCTGGACATCACCTTCCATGGAGATGACAGCTGGAGCTATGTCTCGCGCACCGACCTTGCCATCAAGGGCAAGACCCCGGCCTTCGAGCACCGCGACGTGAACACATTGATCCGGGTGGCGCAGCCGGCGCCGAACCCGCTGGCCGTCCTGAGTCGCTGACCGCCACGTCTTTGCCCAATTCCGGCCCGGAACAATCCGGGGCGCGCCGCCGTTTATGGAACAAGGCTGCGGGCACGAACCTGTGATGGAGAGTTCCATGCGCCTTTTCACCAAGACTTCTTTGGCCGCCATCGGCCTGACGCTCCTGAGCGCGCCCGCCATGGCCCAGTATTATGACCGCTATGACGCGCCGCGCGACGATGCCCGCTATGTCGCCGAGCAGCCGGTCGAAAGCGTGATCGTGCGCCCCGACTATGACTATGTCGAAAAGCGCCAGTTGCTGGGCAACATCAATGGCGAGCGCAATCCCACTGCCTATACCATCTCGCGGCCGGTGGACTTCTCGGACCTGGATCTGGCCAGCGCCGCCGACCGCCAGGAATTGCGCCTGCGCGTCCATCAGACCGCTCGCCAGCTTTGCTACCAGCTGGACGCGCGCTTCCCGCAGCTGCGCGGTGACGAAAGCGCCGACCGCGAATGCGTCCGCAACGCCACCCGCACGGCCATGCGCGACATCTATGGTTGAAGCTTGAAGTTTGTGGGCGAGAAGGGCCGGAGAAATCCGGCCCTTTTTGTTGCCGCAACAAGACCGCAATCGGGACCGGAACAGTTTTTCGCTTTTGTTATTTCCTAGGGCAGAGCCCTTTTTCGGGCGAAACGATGGAGAGTTCCATGCACAAGTCTTCCCTGGCCATTCTGGGCGCCACCCTGCTGGTGGGCGCCGCCACCGCCCCTTCCCGCGCGGGCCGATGTCCACCAGATCGGCTCGGTGAATGTCGCGGCCGACCATTACACCGATGTCAGCTGGGAGCATTTCGAAGGCCCGGTTGAGAAAGCCGCAATTCATCGCCTCGGCGACACGGTGGACTGCGCCCATATCAGCGTGACCTATCGCGACGGCACCACCCACACCGTCTTCTCCGGCATCCTGCCTGGCGATCCCCACCGAGATCAGACCTTTCCCGAGGGCGACAGCCGCATGAAGCATGTGGATTTCGCCCAGGAATGTCGATGGCGCCCGCATCGCCCTGTCGGCCGTGTCCGAAGGCTGGGACGATCGCATGGGCACGCCAGCCGCACGTGACCACCTATGAAAGCGGCGTCGTCACTTCCCGCTAACACTACCCTCAAAGCAAAAGGCCCGGTGGTGACACCGGGCCTGTTCACGAACATCGGCAACTCAGCGGAAGCCGCGCAGGCCGTTAAAGAAGGAATCAATCGCCGCCTGGGCGTTGATGGAATTGTTGTTGTTGATGGTGTTGGAGTTGTTGCTGGAATTGTCGATGTTGTTTTCGTTGCTGTTTTCGTTGCTGTTGCCGTTGTTATTCTCGTTGCCGTTGCTGTTCTGGCCCCCACCATTATTATTGCCGCCGCCGTTGTTGCCGCCCCCGCCCCAGGTGCCGCCACCGCCGCCCCAGCTCCCGCCGCCGCCACCGCTGTGACTGCCCCAGGTGCCGCCCTGGCCATGGTCACTGCCCGAGCCGCCCATGCGGCCGTTGAAGATGTTGGTGGTGCGGACGTTGATCGACTTGTTGATGTTGATGTTGGTGGAATTGTCGATGTATTTGGAATTGTCGATATTCACTTCGGCGTTGATGTTGGTCGAACGGTCGATATTGGTGGTGACGTTGACCGGCGAATAGACGTTCAGCTTCTTGTTGACGTTGATATTGCTGGAACGGTTGATGTTGTTGGTGATCGAATTATTGGAATAGACGTTCAGCCGCTGGCCATTGCCGCTCAAATTCTTGCAATTCAGCCCGGCCAGGCGGTTCGACACATTGCCGACATTGACGCTGCGCGGCATGTGAAAGCCCGCCATCCCGCTCCCGCCGGCTTGCGCCGCGGAAATGGTCGTCATCAACCCAGCGCCGGTAAAGACGCAGGCAAGCAGGTACTTTCGCGTGAGCATGGTGGCTCCCCGGGCGGTTAGGATCTCGGGTCCACCGATTCAGGAAGCGTGCCATGGAAAGGCCGCGTTCCGGCTGGTTAACTGGTCCGGACTGGGACAGTTTCCATTGCGGCCTTCCAGGCCCCGTCAATTTCGGGACGGCTACCGCAAATACGGCTCGACCTTGCCCTTATACTTCACCGTCATCGCATTGCCGTGGCGATCCACGGTCTTGCCGACGGCCAGGCGCACCCAGCCCTCGCTGACGCAATACTCTTCGACATTGTTGCGGTCGACGCCGTTGAACTTCACCCCCACGCCGCGTTCCAGCAGCTCGGCATTGTGGAACGGGCTGGCCGGATTGGTGGACAGCCGGTCCGGCAGGGTCTCGGCGGCGGATTGCTCATCTGTCATGACAATGTCTTTTTAAAAGGCCCCGCTTCCTAGGCCGGAACGACCCGGCTCTCAAGCCCCCTCCACCAAAGGGGTTGAAAAGGCGGGAATATCCCCTTCAATTCCGGCCGGCGCACCCCACATGCGGTCCACACAACCATTCGAGGGAAGACATTCATGGCATACGACATTTATGACGCCTCCATTCCGCCGCTGATCCACATGCTGGGCGGGCTTTCCAATGTCCTGTCCAAGGGCGAGGCCCATGGCGGCATTGACGTCAACGAGGCGCGGCTGGCGCCCGACATGCTGCCCCTGAAGGCGCAGGTCTTCATCGCCACCGATATGGCCAAGGGCTGCGGCGCCCGCCTGACCGGCACCGAGCCGCCCAAGTATGAAGACAATGAGACCAGCTTTCCCGAACTGAAGGCCCGCATCGCCAAGACCATCGCATTCCTGAAGGGCCTGGATCGCAAGGCGTTCACCGGCGCGGAAGACAAGCACATCGTGCTGAAATTTCCCTCCAACACCTTCGAATTCAACGGCGCCGATTACCTGGGCAAGTTCGTGCTGCCCAATGTGTATTTCCACTGCACCACCGCCTACGGCATACTGCGCAACAAGGGCGTGGCCCTCGGCAAGGGCGATTACCTGTCCGGCGAGAAATAAGAAAAAGGGCCCGGTGGAAGCACCGGGCCCTTTTGTTTCACGCCGCGATTTTAGTCGCGATAGGGATTGTTGGGACGGCGGTCCGCATAGTTCGGCACGCCATCATTGTCCCGGTCGCGGTCATAGCGATTCGGGATACCGTCGCGGTCCCGGTCGCCGTAACCGCGCTCGTAATAGCCGTAACGGTCATGTTCATAGTAACGCGGCGCACAGGCCGAAATCGCCAGGGCGGTCAGGCCGATGGCGATAAAAGCGACTTTTTTCATGGCAATCTCTCCAAATTGCACCCTCTGGAACTCATAACGTCCATTCGGGCTTTTTGGATGCGATGCGGCCCCGCAACAATCACTGGAACCGGGCGGCCAGTTGGCCGTTTGGGCCGCGCAAGCAAAAGGCCCGGATTGCACCGGGCCTTTTGGGATTTGCCATTTCGGCTCAGCGTACTGGCTTCGCTGGCTTGGACAGGGCCTGACGGTCGGCCGGGTCGAACTTGCCCAAGGTGCAGGTCTGCATCGACTGCAACACCTGGAAGCTCTGTTCATTTTCGCAGACCCGGGTATCGCCGCTGTGCAGCTGCCAGGCCAGGCCAAAGAATTTCAGGTCCGGGCAGTTGCCGTGCAGGTGGTTCACCAGGGTGCGGCCGTCCTTCATCTTGAAAACCATCGTCTTGCCGTCCTTCGACGTGTTCGAGGCGATGTCGCGCGTGTCGATACACATATTCTTCGCAAAGGCCGGCGTGGCGATCAGGCCCGAGGCCAGCAGCGCCGAAGCGATCACAAATGTCTTCATGACTTCCTCCATATGCCCCGCAGGATAACGTTCGTTCTGCGGGCGTGGGACCATTTCTACTACACCTGTAATAGCCCGGCAAGACCCAGACTTGACGGGGCACGCCGCAGGGCCCAAAGGTCCGGTTCCGTTCATGAATCCCATGGAGAAGCCCGTGTCTGCTGCCCCTGATCAGGTCACCGTAACCTTGCCCGACGGCAAGGCCATGACCTTCCCCAAGGGCGTGACCGGCACCGAAATCGCGGCCGCCATCGGCCCGGGCCTGGCCAAGGCCGCCCTGATCATCACCCTGGACGGCAAGGAATGGGACCTGTTCCGGCCCATCGAACAGGACGCCAACATCCGGATCATCACCAAGAAGGATCCGGAGTCGCTGGAACTGATCCGCCACGACATGGCGCATGTGCTGGCGATGGCGGTGCAGGCGCTGTACCCCGGCACCCAGGTGACCATCGGCCCCGCGATCGAGGACGGCTTCTATTACGACTTTGCGCGCAGCGAACCCTTCACGCCGAAGACCTGCCCAAGATCGAAGGGGAAATGCGCACGCAAGATCATCAAGGCGGGTTGCCGACCCGCACGCGAGGGTGTGGCCAACCGCGCGACAGCAAGGCCTGATCGAAAACATTTTTCAAGGGCATCGGCAAGCTCCCCTGAGCCGAGCTGATCCGGCTTCGATCCGTCGAAGATGAACACGTCTCTATCTATTGGCATAGCGACTGGCGACTTTACCTGTGCCGCGGCGGCCGCATTTTTCGCACCACCGCCGAAGAAATCGGCGTGCCTTTCAAGCTTACCAAGATCACCGGCGCCTATTGGCGCGGCGATGCCAAACGCCCGGCTTCTGCCGGCGCATCTACGGCACCACTTGGCGCACCAAGCAGGAGCTGGACGAACATCTGGAACGCCTGGCCGAGGCCGAGCGCCGCGATCATCGCAAGCTGGGCAAGGAGCTGGAGCTTTTCACCTTCGATCCGGATGTCGGCGCCGGCCTGCCCTTGTGGATGCCCAACGGCATGGTGATCCGCCAGGAGCTGAATTCCTGGCCCTGAACGAGGAGCGCAAGGACGGCTGTCACCGGGTGGCCACGCCCCCATATCGCCAAGGAAGCGCTGTATTACCGCTCGCGCCACCTGCCCTATTACAGCGAGCATCGCCGCTGGATATCGACGGCGAAAATTACCGGTTGCGGCCCATGAACTGCCCGCACCATCACCTGGTCTATGGCGCCACCCGCCACAGCTATCGCGAGCTGCCGCTGCGCATCGCCGAACCATGGCCAGGACTACCGCTATGAGGCGTCAGGCGGCCTGTCGGGCCTGATGCAGGTGCTTGCCTTCTGCATGAACGGCGCCCGCATCTATTGCCGCTACGACCAGGCCAAGGACGAGTTCATCCGGGTGATGAAGCTGCACGCCCGCTATTACGACCTGTTCGACATCAAAGACTATTACATGCGCCTGTCCTGCTGGCCTGGACAAGCTGGACAAGTATGTCGACGAGCCGCAGAAGTGGTTGGACGCCTTGCCATCATCCGCCAGGCGATGGACGAGTCCGGCCTGAAGCGGAAGGAAAGGCGGGAAACCCCGCGCCCTACGGTCCCAAGATCGATTTTCATGATCAAGTCGGCGATCGGCACCCGAATACACCATCTCGACCAACCAGCTCGACTTCCTGGCCTGCCAACACCTTCGACGAGTATCGGCGAGGACGGCGCCGACCATCCGGTCTATGTCATTCACCGCGCGCCCCTGGGCGCACGGCGAAGGCGTTCACCGCATTCTGATCGAGCATTATGCGGGCGCTTTCCCCACCTGGCTTGCGCCGTCAGGCGCGCGTCGATCCATCTCGGAAAAGGTGGGCGACTATGCCCAGAAGGTGCTGGATGCGCTGTTCGCGGCCCCGGTGGTGAATGGCACCGCCTGCGCGTGGACATCGACACCACCGCCGGATGCAGAAGAAGATCCGCGACGCCCAGCTGCAGAAAAATCCACATGCTGGTGGTGGGCGAGCGGGAGGCGGCGGAAGGCAAGGTCGCCCGTCCGGTTGCGGTCGGGCAAGGATTTGGGGGCCATGCCGCTGGAAACTTTCGTCGCCGCATCAAAAACAGGGCGAATCCGCCGGGATGTGGCCGAATAGCCCTTCCCAGGCCGTTTCGTGCTATCTTACGCCCAGATCCGGCGGATGGCCGCCGGAGCCAAGCCGGCGCATCCCCGAAAAGATCCCCCCGCTTGCGTCCATGATCGAAACTCGTTTCGCCTGGAACAAGAGGACCAGCGAAGCGGGCATGCGCACGGCTGTTCACGGAAGAGTCCTCCAGGATTCCCAGACGTTTTCGGGGTATGCCCGCCGCCGGCCAAGGATGGCCCGCGCATCAACGACGAAATCAACGCCAAGACCATTTTCCTGATCGGCGACGACGGCCACAAGTATGGCGAGATCGGCCTGGACGAGGCGTTGGCCCTGGGCGAGGAAAAAGGCTTTGACGTGGTGGAGGTGTCGCCCGACAACAAGCCGCCCGTCTGCAAGCTGATGGACTATGGCAAGTACAAGTACGAGCAGCAGAAGAAGGCCAACGAGGCCCGCAAGAAGCAGAAGGTCATCGAGATCAAGGAGATCAAGATGCGCCCCACCATCGACGACCACGATTACGATGTGAAGATGCGCGCCATGAAGCGCTTCTTCGACGATGGCGACAAGGTCAAGGTCACGCTGCGCTTCCGCGGCCGTGAAATGGCCCACCAGCATCTGGGCATGGAGCTTCTGACCCGCGTTCAGAAAGACACCGAAGTCTTCGCCAAGCTGGAACAGTATCCGAAGATGGAAGGCCGCCAGATGATGATGGTTTTGGCGCCGCGTTAAGCATGAGGCTTAACGCATGCCAAAAGCGCCGAGCATTGCGAGGCGCCGGGTGCCAAAGTCCCGCACCGAAACAAAAAAGCGCCCTCGCGGGCGCTTTTTATTTTCCGGTTGCTGCCGCGCGGCCCATTTCGCAGGCCGGCCTCAGCGGCCCTTGGGCTGCTTCCTGATCAGGCATTCGACACAGCTGCGCAAACAGCCTCTTATTGTTTCCGCAGCTCGAGCCATTGCGTGAGTGATCCCCGATTGACGGCATCGCCCGCCACCGATGTCGCGGACACCGGACCGCTCATGACGCCGCCCTGCAGTCTCAGGTCAAACGATAGTGTGTAAGCCTGGCGGTGCCGGGCATCATCGATGCCAAGATCGCCCCAGGCCTGGCCCGTGAGTTCTCCACCCTGAAACTGGGGCTGGTTAATCAGCGATGTCAGCCCATTTCCCAGCTTCACTTGCGGCTCACCGCCCGGCAGGACAGTCAGCACGGCGGGCACTTCGCCCTGATAGGTGTGCAAGGTGCCGCTCCACGTTCCCAGAAGCGTTGCATCCGGACGGAAAGGCACTTGCGCCGGCTGGGGCCTGACCGGCATCTGCCATTTCGGGAGGAGGACCTTGAGAATGGCATTTGCGAGGGGATAGGCGCTGTCGTTATCCCGGGCGTTGATCAACACCGCGACAGCGATATCTTCGGAAGGAACAAGGATCAATTCTGTGGACACGCCGGCCATGCCGCCGCCATGGGCCAGGGTGTGATAGCCGTCCGCGCGATTATCGCCGACGCCCCAGCCAAACCCGTACCCATTGCCATTATTGGTCCTGGCAGTTCCGGTGTTCATCGTTGAACGGTGCATCTCGTCGATCGAGGCGTCAGACAGGATTGCCGCCTGGCCGGCCAGGTGATCCTTGAGATGGAACATGCCGAAACGAACCAGGTCGTGCGCACTGGAATAGACAGCGCAGGCACCCGGATGGTCGGAATCGTAAAGGGGAATTGGCTTTCCCTTTTCATCGTACCGGATGGCCGCGAAGGCCTCGAGCCCCGGTTCGACGTCTATGGACGTGTGCGTCAGGCCAAGCTTGCGGAATACCGCATCGCGCATGAAGTCAGCATAGCTCTGGCCCGAAACGCGCGACGCCACAAAACCCAGGATGCCGTAAGCGATATTGGAATATTGGAAGTGCTGACCGGGGACCGTGACGATATTTCCATAGTGACGAATGGTATCGTCATCCGAGGGCACCGGATAAGGGCCGTTTCTCACAAAAAACTGGGCGTGGAGGGGCAGGCCGGAGGAATGGTTGGCGACGCGCCGCACCGTTGCCTCGCGGGCGTCACCTGCCCAGCCCTTGAGTTTTGCCTCCCCCAGATAATCGTCGATCGGCTTGTCCAGGTTGATTTTCCCTGCCTGAACCAGCGTCATCAGGCCGGTCGTGGTAAAGGGTTTGGACACGGAGGCCAGCGAATACATGGTGTTCTCGGTCGCCAGGATCTTCTTTTCCTTGTCGGCCCAGCCGAAGCCTTCCTCCCAGACAATTTTTCCGTGCTGGGACACGGCAACGGCGATGGACGGCGCCGAACCATCGGCCAGCTTGCGCCGGATCAGTTCACGGATGCTTTCAAAGCGGTCCGTTCCGGTCCCCCGGGCGGGCAAGGCATAGCCCTGCGGCATCGCCGTCACCGACGCCAAAAGCAGGCACAATATTCCGCGGCGAGAGCGCTTCCAGTTGAACTTCATGTAAATCCCCTAGGCATTTATCAGACGACTAAACCGGCAGGTTAATCCTGCTCACCACGGACCTCAGGACGAGATTGGAGGAAAAGCGTGCAACGCCCGGCAGGCGGCGCAACACGGTGGCATAAAGCCGTTCCAATCCTTCCAGGTCACTCACGGCAACGCGCAACAAATAATCCGGTGTGCCAGTCAGCAGCGAGCATTCCAGTATCTCGGGGACCTTTGCAACGGCCTTCTCGAACTTCACCACCTCGTCATCGGACTGGTTTGCCAATCCGATGGAAATGACGGCGATGATGTTCATTCCAACGGACGCTGGATTTATGCGGATCGTATAATTTTGGATAACACCGCTATCTTCCAGCTTTTTCAGCCTTCGAAAGCAGGCGGATTCGGACATGTTGGCCACGGCAGCGAGCTCTGCAGTCGTGGCGCGTCCGTTTTTCTGTAGCTCGCGCAAAATGGCGCGGTCGCTGGCTTCCAGCGGCTCCGGAATATTTTTCCGCTTTGCGGCACTATCGGGCATGAATCCTCCAGCGTGTGTGGCCAATAAGCTATTTTACGGCGAAAAAAACCGCCGCCATAGGGCTAATGTGTCACCATCAACGCCGCTGGCGCACCCGCATCCGTGCGCGGCTCTTTGCATGAGGGCACCGCTTGGCCACTGTCACTGCCGGCAGCAAAACACTTGCGCCAACACAGCCTGCGAATGGCTTGTCGTTCGACCGTTCCGCGAAGCTGATCGCGGAAAATGCCCAGCATATTGCCGGCGGCATCAACAGCAATTTCCGCATCGGCATGGCGGGCGGGCCGCTGGTCTTCACCCATGGCGAGGGGCCGTACCTGTTCGACGTCGATGGCAACAGGCTGATCGATTATTACTGCGGCATGGGCGCCATGATCCTGGGCCATTCGCCCAAGGGCGTGCAGCAGGCGGTCAAGGATCAAGTGGACAAGGGCATTCTCTATGCCGGCCAGTCCGAGATCGAATTCGAAGCCGCCAAGATTTTGTGCGAGCGCATTCCCTCGGCGCAGCGCCTGCGCTTTGGTTCG
>JAXMEA010000019.1:0-76227 GCA_046348525.1 Alphaproteobacteria bacterium
TAGTCCCCCTGGAAGAATATGTTTTTGCCGGCGTTGGCTGCCGGGTTAAGCCAAACTCGCACCCCAACAGAGGCGGACCTATATGGACTTTGGTCCAGTGTGGCCCTGCGTCCACAAGCCGCCTTCAAAAATTTCCTTAACGCAACCTGTATTCGCGATCAGGTCCTACCCGTTGCTGGGCTACCGGCTCGATCGGTTGTGGCTCAACCATCAATTCCTGCAGCAAAATCACGGCCTGGGTGCGGCTGCTGACGCCAAGCTTGCGGTACAGCATGCTGAGATAGGCCTTCACGGTTTTTTCCGTCAGTCCCAGTTCGAATGCGATCTGTTTGTTCGGCAGGCCCCGCTTCAATCCGTTCAGCACGCGCATCTGGGCTGGCGACAGTGCGGCAATCGGGTTCACCTGATTCTCTTCCGCGATGATCCGGACAGGGGCCCAGTTCTTTTCCGCCAGGCAGGATTGCAACAGGCGGGAAATCACGTCACAGGACGCGGATTTGGAAATATAGCCTGCGGCGCCGAAAGATACTGCGCGGCTGACCGAATCTGCATCCACGCTGTTGGAAAGAACAATGACCGGCAGGCCGGGAAATTCGGTACGAAGCTGGAAAAGGCCAACAAATCCGCCACTATCGGGAATTTTGATATCCAGGATAACCACGACGAATTCGTTCCTGGCCCGCAAAAGAGCGCGCGCGCTGGCGAAGCTTTCGGCTTCGACTATATCCATATCGGGATGCTCCGCTTTTATCAGCCCGCGCAGGCCAAGGCGGAAAAGCGGATTGGAATCTATCAGCAATACCTGGCTCATATCCTGCCCCCTTGCGCGCCAGACTCCCCGCGAATGCAGGGCCGCCTGGGGATTTCGCGCTCTTGAATTGTTCTGGTCCCCCCGGACAGGCCGCACGACTGTGTACGGGCCTGAGGAGGACGATAGGGAGGGCGACTGAACCGATTACAGAAGAAATATTAAAATGCGTTCATAAAACGCCACGCGCGGCAACATTTACACTTTCATCGACGATGCCACCTGACGACAGACCGTCATATGGACGGTGATGAAATCACAGGCAAAAGGCCAGCGCATGCGCAACCGCAATAACGTTGAAGAGCAGAACTTTTGCGATAACCTTCGTTGCGGGGGGCACGATGAAGACAAGAAATACGGCGCGCAATCGGCGCATCTATGCCGATTATCTTTCGGGGGAAAAGCCCCAGCGGCTGGCGGAGCTCCACGGCCTGAACGTCGCCACGGTGAAGCACATTATTGGCGCCGAAAAACTTAAGCATGCCGTTAGCATTGAGGGTTATTACCGCCGGCGCAGGGAAAACATCCTGCAACAGTCGTGATGGCTGCACGCGCCCGCCGCGGTGATATCAGCGCGAAAAAGGCGGGCTTGCGCCCGCCCTTTCCTTTCACATTCCCGATCCCTGGATGCCTTTCCAGCTTGCTTCGATCGCCTTCACGGCGTTGTCCGGCAACGGCACATAATCCAGACTTGTCGCCAGCTGATCACCCTTCTCAAACCCCCACTTGAAGAATTTGAGCGCTTCGGCGGTTGCCTTCTGATCCGGCGGATTCTTGTACACCAGCACGAAGGTGGTGGCTGCGATCGGCCAGGCGGTCTGCCCGGGCGAATCGAGAAACAGCACATAGAAGTTGTTGCCGGCGGCGCCCACCCAATCAGCGCTGCCAGCCGCCGCGCGGAAAGATTCAATGGTCGGCTCCACCGCATGGCCCGCCTTGTTGACCATCCGGACGTATGTCAGGTGGTTCTGCCTGGCATAGGCATATTCAACATAGCCGATTGCTCCGGCGATTTGACCCACGTTCCCGGCCACACCCTCATTGCCCTTGGCGCCGATGCCGACGGGCCACTCAATCGCGGTATCCGCACCAGCACTGCCTTTCCAGTCCGTGCTGACCCGCGAAAGGTACGTCGTGAAATTGAATGTCGTGCCCGAACCGTCGGAGCGATGGACGACTGCGATGGCCGTGGACGGCAGGTTCAGCCCGGGATTCAGTTTCTTGATGGCCGGATCATTCCAGCGTGCAATCTTGCCGAGGTAGATATTGGCCAGCGTCTGGCCGTCAAAAACCATCGCGCCCGGCTTGACACCCGGCAGGTTCACGACCGGTACAATGCCGCCAACCACGACCGGAAACTGCGCCAGGCCAGCTGCCGACAGGTCGGCGGCCGTCAGTGGTTTGTCGGTGGCGCCGAATGTTACGGTTTTCGCCTTGATCTGGGCGATGCCGCCACCGGAACCGATGGACTGATAGTTCACGCCGTTGCCGGACACGCCCTTGTAGGCTTCCGCCCATTTCGCGACGATCGGAAACACGAAGGTGGAGCCCGCACCCGTAATGTCCGCCAGGGCCGTCGTGGCGATCAATCCAGTCAGCGCTGCCGCGCCCGTCGCGCGAACCAGCATTTTGCAAATAATCTTCATCCTCTATCCCTCTTAGCTTCACGCAGATTGTGCGTGGGTGACGGCTCCCCATGCGAAAGCCGCACTAGCGGATAGGCCGCAATTATTTCGGTCGCGTGACAAATTCAGCTGTATTGCGAGCATTGATGCGAATACTTCGCGTGCAAATAAAAGCCAATTAAATGCGGCATTAAAATCCACTTATTAAAGGGCGCTGTTGCAAAACCGTTATGCGCCGCGACTACCCACGCGCGTGACGGCCGCTTTTGGCCGCAAGCGGGAATGGGATATCCAAAATGAAGACGAGCATTTCAAAGCGCGCCGGCGCAAGCCTTGGCGCGGTCATGGCCATGATGGCGGCAACGCCGGCGCTGGCCGACGGCACCGCCGATTTCGGCAAGGTCAGTGTCACCCTGGGCGGCTTCCTGGCGATGGAAAGCGTGTACCGCTCGCGCAGCGAAACCGCCGATATCGGCTCCAGCTACAACGGCGTGCCCTTCGCCAACCAGCCGACAGCGCACATGTCCGAGCTGCGCGGCACCGCCCGCCAGAGCCGCCTGACTCTGTTGGCGCAGGGCGATGTCGACAGCGACACGCACCTGGCCGGCTATTACGAAATGGACTTTCTGGGCGGCGCCCAGACCGCCAACTCGAACGAAAGCAATTCCTTCAACCTGCGCATCCGCAACATCTATGCGACGGTGGACTGGGATTCCCTGGGCCTGGAAGTCCTGGCCGGCCAGAACTGGTCGCTGGCCACCGCCAGCACCAAGGGTATCACGCCGCGCAACGAACTGGTCCCTGCCACCATCGAGGCGCAGTATGTCGTGGGCTTCAACTGGGCCCGCCAGCCGCAGCTGCGCATCGTCAAGAACTGGAACAAAGAGTTCTGGATCGCCGCATCGGTGGAAAACCCCCAGACCACCTTCGCGCCCAATTCCGCTGCCGCCGCCGGCGTCGGCGTGACCAATGTGCACCTGGGCGGCTCGCTCCTGAACAACACCAACAACTTCTCGCTGAACCACATTCCCGATATCATCGGCAAGATCGCCTGGGAGCCAGTTATCGGCGGGTCGCAGCCCCTGCATATGGAAGTGCTGGGCCTCTACCGTTCCTTCTACAACCGCATCAATGTCGCGGGCGTCAACGCGGCGGGTCTGCCGGCCGGCATCCACAATTCCGACACCAGCGGCGGCGGCGTGGGCGGCACCATCACCTGGGCGGCAATTCCCAAAGTGATCGACCTGCAGGCGACGGCGCTGACCGGTTCGGGCATCGGCCGTTATGGCTCGGGCCAGTTGCCGGACGTCACGTTGCGTCCTGACGGCACCTTGGCGCCGGCGCAGGAAACAACCTTCATGGGCGGCATCACCTGGCACGCCACGCCGATGCTCGACCTGTATGGCTATGGCGGCCAGGAACAGCAGCAGCGCAAGGTCTTCCTGACAGGCCTGACGGTGACCGGCATCGGCAGCCCCACCCTGAACCTTTCGGGGTGCCTGGTGGAAGGCGGCGCCTGCTCGCCCAACCTCCAGACCGAAAACCAGCTAACCGCGGGCCTTTGGTGGCGCGCCTATCAGGGCAAGTATGGCAGCTTTCGGGTCGGGGCGCAGTATTCCTACACCCACCTCACGGCCTTCAGCGGCGCCGGCGGCGTGAAGCCCACCACCGACGACAACATGGTCTTCACCAGTATCCGCTACTATCCGTTCTGACGGTCAGGACGCCACCGCATCATTGGCCGCCACGCCGGGCGTGGCGGCCATCCTGCTTTCGCTCGATGCCAGCGGGATTTCCATCCGGAAGCAGCTGCCAAAGCCAGGCACGCTGTTCAAGGTCACGGTACCGCCATGGGCATGGCAGATGGATTTCACGATCGCCAGTCCAAGTCCCGCACCTTGTGCGCCCCGGTCCGGCGTCACCCGGTAAAAGCGTTCGAACACCTTGTCATGATGATTGGGGTCGATGCCGATGCCGGAATCCTCCACCGCGACAAAACCCGTCTCGCCCGCGCTTCCCACTTCGACGCTGACCCGGCCGCCCTGCGGCGTATATTTGATGGCATTGTCGATCAGGTTGACCAGGACCTGCTTGAGCCGCTCCCGGTCGCCCGCCACCAACACCGGCAAGCCGGTTGGCCGGTTCAGCCGGATGGTTTTCTCTTCCGCCAGCAGATTCATCTGGTCGATGGTTTCCACCGCCAGGGCCATCAGGTCGACCTGTGCATGCGCCTGCTTTCCCCACAGGCTCTCCATCCGCGACAGGGTGATAAGGCTGTCGACAATGCCGGACAGCCGGGTCATTTCTTCCAGGGCGTTGCTGATGGCCTGGTCCACATCACCCGGCAGCCGCTCGCCGGCCGCCACCAGCTCCAGTTCGCCCCGGATGATGGTGAGCGGGGTGCGCAATTCATGCGCGGCATCGGCGGAGAAGCGGCTGACATGCGAATAGGCCCCGTCAAGGCGGTCCAGCATGCGGTTCAGCGCCAGGCCGAGCGCTTCGATACGCGGCTCCGTGCCGATCATTGGCAGGCGCTTGTGGGGATCGTTGAAGGTATAAGTCTCGGCGGCGTTGATCATCGCCTCGACCGGGACCAGCGCGCGGCGCATCAGGACGTAGCCGGCCAATGCCGCCAGAACGAGCAGGATGGGCAAACCCACGAACAGCGAGGTGGCCAATCGCCCCTGCACGGTGCGCGCAAATTGATAGGACTGGCCGGTATCCACGGTGACGGTGCGGCCCGCCTCGTCCCGGAAACGCTGGGTATAAAGCAGAAGGTTTCCCAGCAGCCGCGCTTCCGGCGCGGCCTCATTGGCGAGCGGTTCGACAACCGGTACGGTAAGCGGTGCAAAATCGCCGCCAATTGGCGTGCCCGAGCGATAAAGCACCGTATCCCCGTCGCGGATGCGGATGAAGCGGTCCTGCGCTTCGGGCGAAAATCGCCGGCCCATGATTTCCGCCAGCCGTTCTTTCTGGCGCAGAGAGCCTTCCGAGATGTTCCAGATCTCCCGCGCCCGGGTGGCCAGCGTAATTGGTCGCCGTCTCCCGGCGTGTAATGGCCGGAAGCTGAGGACGGTGAAGAGCCAAAAAGGCCGCGCCCAAAAGCACCAGCAGCAGGAACAGGACAGCACCAGCCGTGAGGTGACGGACCGGAACATCATTTGACCTGTTCGGTATCCAGCGTATAGCCCAGCCCGCGCACCGTCCGGATCAGCTTGGGCTCAAATCCTTCGTCGATCTTGCGGCGCAGATGGCCGATATAGACATCCACGATATTGGTCAGCCCCTCGAGGACTGGTCCCAGATCTTCTCGACAATCATGCTGCGCGACAACACGCGGGCCCGAATGCAGGAAAAGATATTCCAGCAGGAGTATTCCTTGGGGCTGAGCTCGATCCTTGCCGTCCCGCTTGACTTGGCGGGTCAGGCGGTTGATCTCCAGCGTGCCAGCCTTGAGCACATTTTCTCTGCAGCGCGGGCCACGGCGCAGCAATGCCTGACCCGGATCGACAGTTCGGTCGCGCCACAGGCTTGATCACGCATCAATCATCGGCGCCGGCCTGGAAATTCTCCACCTTGCTGTCCAGGTCGCTGCGCGCGGTCAGGATCAGCGCCGGCATGGTGTGCTCCATCTCGCGCATCCGCTCGCGCAGCAGCCGGTGCCCGTGCCGTCTGGAAGCTGGATGTCCAGGATCACCAGGTCGTAGTGATAGGTCTTGATGTGATCCAGTCCATCGGCGGCACTGGCAACGCCGTCCACCGTATAGCCTTCCGACTTCAGGCTGCGCTGAAGAATGTCGATCGCTTCTTTTCGTCTTCGACGATCAGGATGCGCATGCGGGCACCTTTGCGCAGGACCGTCCTGCGCCTGGGGCTGATAGCAGCCGGGCTATCCCGGAACTGTACCAAAAACCGGTCCCGAATGCGCGGCTGAACCGCGCCCGGCGCGATGCATGATCCTGGTCATGGCGTTAACTCCGCCATTGGCCACCCCGTACCCTGTCGCCATTGGCCGGGAATCGGGCGGATTATTGACCACCCGGTCATTCGGGCCGAGGCCGGAGGACACCACCACCGTGGTCCCCAGGTCCGTGCCCACCGTGATGGATTTCATCAGGATCCTCGGTTCTGCGGCCCCAGGGTCGCCACCTGCAGCCCCGCTGAGCGCGGAACATCAGGGCGCTGGCGGGCAGCCGCAGCATGCTGCCGCTGTTTGGCACCCCCAGGTTAACCTGGGCATAGCCGCCAGGTTTCAAAAGGCCGTCTCTGTTGTCCGCTTCAAACTGCACCAGCATGGTGGAGGTCTGGCTGTTTATCGCACCCGAGGACGACACAAGGTGCGCCGGGAATGTCTTGCCCGGATATTCCGGCACGCTCAGCGACACGGTCATGCCCGGGACAATCTGGGCGGTATAGGATTGCGGTACATTCACATAGAGCCGCAGGGCATGGGTATCGGACACCGTGAAGAGCGGATTGCCCGAGGCCGAGGTTCCCACCAGCCCGCCGATATCGGCGGTGCGCCCCGTCACCACGCCATCGAACGGAGCGACGATGTGGGAGAACTTCTTGTTCGCCAACAGCCGGTCCAGATTGGCGCGCGCGATGCCAGAGCGTCATTCTTGGCTTCCAGGTCGGCTTTCTTCTCGTCCACGTCCTGGCGCGCCACGGCATCCCCTGGCGCAAAAGATTTTTCCCAGCGGCTGGCGGTGAGGGCCGAAAGCTTCTGCGCCGATCCCGCGGCGCTGAAATCCGCGCGCGCCTGCGCCACCTGCTGGTCCACTTCCGGCGTGTCGATCACAGCCAGCAGGTCGCCCTTGCGGACATGGGCGCCGATGTCCTTGTACCATGCGCGCAGATAGCCGGGCACCTGCGAATAAATCTTGGCGTCGTAATAGGCCTGCAAGGTGCCGGGCAGGACGAGCGCCTGTTCCTTGCCGCCGCCCTTGGGCGACACCAGCGCCACGGTGGTCACTTGCGCCTCGCTGGTCCAGGTCCTGAGGTCGCTGGCCTGGCTCAGGCGCACATAAATGCCCAACACCAGAATCGCGGCGGCGGCGCAACCGGCAACGATGCCGGCACGCTTCAGGCCGCGTTGCAGGGCGTTATTCTCCGGGGACAAGGACTTCTCCTGTGATGGGCCGGGTGGCGGCGCGGCCACGCACCAGCGCGAAGACAGCGGGCACGAAGAACAAGGTGGCAAAAGTGGCAAATGCCAGTCCGCCGATCACGGCGCGGCCAAGCGGCGCGTTCTGCTCGCCGCCCTCGCCCAGGCCCAGCGCCATGGGCGCCATGCCGATGATCATCGCCAGCGCCGTCATCAGCACGGGACGAAAGCGCGTCACACCCGCTTCGATGGCGGCCTTGACCGCGTCCCCGGTCGCTTCCAGCCGCTCGCGCGCGAAACTCACCACCAGAATGGAATTGGCCGTCGCCACGCCCATGCACATGATGGCGCCGGTCAGGGCCGGCACGCTGAGCGAGGTGTGGGTGGCGAACAGCGTCCAGGCAATGCCGGCCAGCGCGGCGGGCAACGCCATCACGATCACGAAGGGATCGGACCAGGAATGAAAGTTCACCACGATCAGCAGGTAGATCAGGATGATGGCCTCGACCAGGCCGAAGAACAGGCCGGAGAACGCCTCATGCATCGTGTCCACCTGCCCCCGCACCGTCACCACGGCGCCAGGCGGCACATCGTGGGAGGTGTCATCCAGCACCTTCTGGATGCCGCGCGCCACCGCGCCCAGATCGGCATCCTGGGTGGTGGCATAGACGTCAAAAGTCGGCTGGATGGCGTAATGCGACACCACCGCATTGCTGTTCTGGCGGCGAATTTCGCTTATGCCGCCCAGCAACTGGGCGTTGGCGGAACTGCCCGTGATCGGCAGGGCCTTGAGCGCGCTCAGCGTATCAAGGCGGTGTTGCGGCGCCTGGATCACGATGGGATAGGACACGCCGTTCTTGGGATTGAGCCAGTAAGCTGGTGAAACCTGCGAACTGCCCGCCAGGTTCACCACCATGGCGTTGGTGACATCTTTCTCGGTGACCCCGGTCAGCCCGGCGCGGGTGCGGTCCACATTGATGCCGAACTCCGGATAGTGGGACGATTGCTGCAGGCGAACATCGGCGGCGCCGGGTATCGCCGCGATGCGCTTGGAAATCTGCGCGGCATAAGCCTCGCCCTTGGCCTTGTCCGGGCCCGAAACCTGCACATCGATGGGCGCGGGCGAGCCGAAATTCAGGATCTGGCTGACGATATCGGCGGGCAGGAAGGCAAAGCTGGATCCGGGAAATGCGCGCGGCAGCGCGGTGCGCAGTGCCTTCACATAGCCGGCGGTCGGGGCATGATCTTCCTTGAGGGTGATGAGGATGTCGCCATCCTCCGGACCGACGCCGCCCGTGTTGAGGTAGGCCCGGTTGGTGCCGCTGACCGGCAGCCCGATATTGTCGACGATGGAATCCAGCTCGCCCGGCGGAATGACCTGGCGGATCCTGGCCTCTACATGATCGAAAAGCGCCGCAGTCTCCTCGATCCGCATGCCGATGGGCGCGCGCACATGCAGCGAGATTGTGCCCGCATCCACCGCCGGAAAGAAATTCTCGCCCAGGAACGGGATCAGGCCCAGCGAAAGGAACGCGCAGGCCAGGAATCCCGCCGCGAACCGTCCCCGCTTTTCCAGCGCCAGCACCAGATAGCGGTGATAGCCGGCGCGGATTTTCGCAAACCGTCAGTTCGAACCCATGCTGAAAGCGCACCAGTATGTTGCGCGGGTGATGGCCCTCACTGGCGTCATGGCTGCGCGCCACGTTCGCGTCCTTGTGATCGCCATGCGAAACCAGGAAATAGCTCGCCATGGTGGGAACCAGCGTGCGCGATAGGATGAAGGATCCAATCATCGCGAACACCACCGCTTCGGCCATGGGCGCGAACAGAAAGCCCGAAATGCCGGGCAAGAAGAACATCGGCACAAAGGCGATGCAGATGCAAAGCAGCGACACGAAGGCCGGACCGACGATCTGCTGCGCGCCGTCCAGGATCGATTGCTGGACGGTCTTTCGCTGTTCCAGGTGCCAGTTGATGTTTTCGATGGTGACGGTGGCATCGTCCACCAGGATGCCCACCGCCAGCGCCAGGCCGCCCAGCGTCATGATGTTCAGCGTCTGGCCCAGCGCCGACAAAAGCGCGACCGAGAACAGGATCGCCAGCGGAATCGAGATGACGATCACCAGGGTGGAGCGCCAGCTGCCCAGGAACAGCAGGATCATCAGGCTGGTCAGGGCCGCGGCGATAATGCCCTCCTTGATGACCCCGGACACCGCCGCCCGCACAAAAATCGACTGGTCGGCCAGGGGTGCCACCGTCAGCGCCTTGGGCAAGGTTTCCTTCAGGCGCGGCAGGATGGACTTCACACTGTCCACGATGTCCAGGGTCGAGGCCGCGCCGCTTTTCAGGATCGTCATCAACACGGCGCGATGACCGTCCATGCGCACCAGGTTGCGCTGGGGCGGCGCCCCGTCCCGCACATGGGCCACGTCGCGCATGTAGATTGTGGTACCGCCGGTCTGCTTGACCGGCAGGTTGTTGAGTTCGTCGGCCAGTTCCGGGCTGTTGTTCAGCTTCACGTTGTATTCAAATTCGCCGACCTTGATGGTGCCGGCTGGAATGATCAGGTTCTGGTTCGCCAGCGCCACACCCACGTCCGCCGCAGACAGGTTGCGCGCGCTCAGGGCCTGGGAATCCAGGTCGATCTGGATCTGTCGTTCGCGGCCGCCATAGGGTGACGGGATCGCGGCGCCCTGAACGGAGGCCAATGAGGGACGGATGAAATTCTGGCCCAGATCGTAGATGTCTTTTTCGCCGAGCGTGGCGCTGGACAGCGCCAACTGCAGGATCGGCACGGTGGAGGCGTTGTAGTTCAGGATCAGCGGCGGGGTGATTCCCGGCGGCATCTGCTTCAGCACCGTCTGGGACAACGAGGTGACCTGCGCCGTGGCGGTGCGGATGTCCACGCCGGAATGGAAGAATATCTTGACGATGCCGACGCCGGACAGCGACTGGCTTTCTATGTGGTCGATGTCATTGACCGCGGTAGAAAGCTGGCGCTCGTAATAATAGATGACGCGGCCGGCCATGTCGTCGGGCGACAGGCCGCGATAGGTCCAAACCGCCGCGATCACCGGGATCTTGATGTCCGGAAAAATGTCGGTGGGCGTGCGCACGGCCGCAAGGCTGCCGAAGATGGCGATCAGAATCGCCATGACAATGAAGGTATAGGGCCGGCGCAGCGCCAGGCGTACAATTGCCAGCATGCGTCAGGCCTGTCTTCCTACGTCTTGCACCAAGGCCTCAGGGATTGGGTATCAGCGCCGCATCCAGACTGGCGACGCACTGGCCGAATGCGGCGGAACCTGGTGTCAATCCCAGCTGGGCGCAGGCATACTGCTCGCGGCGCCAATGCACCGCATTGCTGACCTCGAAGTATACCTTCGCGTTTTCGGGCGCTGACACATCGTAGGTCAGGCTGGCAGGCTGGACCATCGTCACGGGCCGTGATTGACGATCCAGGACGCAAGTGGAGAAAGCGGACGTCCCTTCCGCCAGTCCCTGCTCCCGGCATTCCCGGTAGGCGCCTGCCGTGCCTTCGGCTTCCATCTTCCGCGCCAGAGACAGCGAAAGGCTTTCGCGGCATTCGTCGCGGTAGACGCCGCCACGCGCCAGCCCCATGACGCGGTCGCAAGTGGCCTGCACCAGCGAGGACTGTTCCGGTGAAAGGACCGGGGCGGAAGACGCGAATGGCGCACAGGCGATCATCATCGGAGCGATAAGAGCGGTGACCAGAAGCTTGCGAACCATGGCGGACCCTTTGGAGCTGGTGGGCCAGCAATAGGTCCGGGCCGCTGAATATGTCCGGAAGCAAAATGAAAATCCGTTCAAGGACCGATTGGCGTTCAAGATTTCAGCCTGCGGCACGATGCGCCGCCCGCATGGGCCAACACCAGGACAGCCATCAGCGCCGCCGCGACGTTGGCTGCAGCACCCATCCACAAGACCGCATGCCAGTCACCGGCCGGGCTGGCCAGGTTGGCCAGGGGCACCAGCAATGCGGCCGTGCCCTTGGCGGTATAGAGCATGCCGGCATTGGTGGTGGCATAGCGCGCACCGTAGGAGTCCGTGCAGGTCGCGGGGAACAGGCTGTAAATCTCCCCCCATGTGAAATAGATCAGCCCGCCGCTGACCAGGAACCACCAGGGATCGCGGCCATAAAGCGCCAGCGAGCCGATGGCGCCCGCGGCCAGCATGAAAGCGATGAACATCGTCGGCTCACGCCCGATCTTGTCCGACACCCAGCCAAAGAAAGGCCGAGCCAGGCCGTTCAGCACATTGTCCACCACCAAAGCGAGCGTGAGCACGGTGCCGGTGATGCCCAGGATGGATAGCGGCGTTTCGGCGACGCCGAAATCAGCGGCGATGGATGCAAGCTGCGCCGCGACGATCAACCCGCCAGCCGCCACCATCACGAACATCAGGTAAAGCACCCAAAACAGCGGGTTTTCAGGGTCTCCAGCGGTTTGAAGCTGCGCGCCGCCTGCAAGTTGGGGCCCGTCACGGCGGCCACCGCATGCAGGGTGGGCGCGCGCAGGAATTGCGAGGCAACCAGGATCACGCCGCCCTGCGCCAAACCGAACCACAGGAAAGCCGACTGGTAGCCATGCGCGAGGATAACTTCACGGATCGGCACAACCGTGGCGGCCGCGCCTGCGCCGAAACCTGCCGCCGTCATGCCCGCCGCAAGGCCGCGGCGCCCCACGAACCATTTCAGCGCGTTGCCTAGACAGGTCCCATAGACCGCACCGGCGCCAATCCCGGACAGGACGGCGGCAACATAGAGGGCTGCGAGCGAACCCGCCATCGAGTCCAACACCCATCCCAGCGCCACCAGCACGCCGCCAGCCATCACCACAAAGCGCGGCCCAAAACGGTCCACGAACCAGCTTTCCACCGGCACCAGCCAGGTTTCGGTGACGACAAAGATGCTGAGGCGCGACCTGGATGGCCGCCCTGCCCCAATGATGCGCCTTGTCGATCGGATTGACGAAAAGGTTCCATCCATATTGCAGGTTCGCGATCATCACCATGCAGATGATGCCGATAATCAGCTGGGCGACGGCGCTGGTGCCGGCGCTTTCTGAATGGATTTTCATAAATGTTTTTCGCATGAACATTATTTCCACGCAGGTTTCAGATTGGCACCCTCCGCCCAACAAAAATTTTGAGTGCGCTTGCGAACAGCGCCGGGAGCCACGCCATGAGCCTGTATCGCGCCAACACCGTCCACGCTTTGCTGGAAGCCGGCGCAGCGGACGCGGCGGCCATCGGCGCTCCCGACCGTACTCCACTCTCGCATGGGGACTTGCGCGAATTGTGCATGCGCACCGTCGCGTCACTCAACAAGATGGGCATCGGGCGCAATGACCGTGTCGCCATCGTGCTGCCCAATGGCCCGGAAATGGCGGCATCCTTCATCGCCATCGCCTGCGGCGCCACCACCGCCCCACTCAACCCTGCCTATCGCGCCGAGGAATTCGATTTCTACCTGTCCGACCTGAACGCTAAGGCATTGGTGATGCAGGAAGGCATGGACAGCCCCGCGCTGGCTGTGGCGCAGGCGCGCAACATCCCTATTGTCCGGCTCGTGCCCGGCACCAAGGCCGGAGACTTCACCTTATCAGCCGCGATTAGCGGCACACCTGCGCAAAGCGGCCTAGCCCATGAAGAAGATGTCGCGCTGGTCCTGCATACCTCCGGCACCACCTCGCGCCCCAAGATCGTGCCGTTGTCGCACATCAATGTAACGGCATCGGCCTATCATATCGGCAACACGCTGGCGTTGCGCGAGGACGATACCTGCCTCAACATCATGCCGCTGTTCCATATCCATGGCCTGATCGCCGCAACCCTGTCCAGCATTGCGGCAGGCGCGTCCGTGGTGTGCACACCGGGCTTCAACGCGCTGAAATTCTTCGCCTGGTTCGATGAAGTTCGGCCAAGCTGGTACACGGCCGTCCCCACAATGCACCAGGCGATCTTGACGCGCGCCGAGCGCAACAAGGACATTATCGCCAACGGCCGGCTGCGGCTGATCCGTTCGTCCTCTTCCTCGCTGCCGCCCCAGGTGATGGAAGCACTGGAACAGACCTTCCATGTGCCCGTGATCGAGGCCTATGGCATGACCGAAGCTGCGCACCAGATGGCTTCCAACCCGCTACCGCCGCATCCGCGCTTCGCGGGTTGCGTGGGCATCGCGGCGGGCCCCGACGTGGCCATCATGGATGAGAAGGGCAACCTGCTCCCCGCCGGCGCACTGGGCGAGATCGTGATCCGCGGCCGCAATGTCACCGCCGGCTATGAAGCCAACCCGGACGCCAATGCCAAGGCCTTTGCCAATGGCTGGTTTCGTACGGGCGACCAGGGCGTCCTGGACGATGCCGGCTATCTGCGCCTGACCGGCCGGCTCAAGGAGCTGATCAACCGCGGCGGCGAGAAGATCAGCCCGCTGGAGATCGACACCATCATCATGGACCATCCCTCGGTGGCGCAGGTCGTCACCTTCGGCGTGCCCCACGACAAGCTGGGCGAGGATATCGCCGCCGCCGTGGTGCTGCGCGAGGGGGCCGCCTGCGATGAGCGCGAGCTACGCAGCTTCGTCGGCACACGCGTGGCCGATTTCAAGGTGCCGCGCCGCATCGTCTTCCTGGAGGAAATCCCCAAGGGCGCCACCGGCAAATTGCAGCGCATCGGCCTTCATGAAAAGCTGGCCGAAAAGCTGGGAATGACGGGATGAAAATCGCAATCTTTGGCGCCGGCGCCATTGGCGGCTACATGGCCGTCAAGCTGCATCAGGCTGGCGCGCAGGTCAGCGTGATCGCGCGCGGGCCGCACCTGGCAGCGATGCGCGAAAGGGGCCTGACCCTGAAAAGCGAGGGGCAGACCTTGACCGTGCGGCTGCCCTGCACCGACAAGCCGGAAGAAGCCGGGCCGCAGGATTATGTCATCGTGACCCTGAAGGCGAACGGACTTGGCCCCGCCGCGCCACAGATTGCCAAGCTGATGGGACAGGATACGGCGCTGGTGACCGGCATCAACGGCGTGCCTTACTGGTACTTTCATGGCGTGGACGGCCCTTGGCGAGATCGCAGGATTGAAAGCGTCGATCCCGGCGGGACGCTGTGGCAGATCTTGCCACCACGCCAGGTGATCGGCTGCATTGTCTATCCGGCCGCCGAAGTCATCGAGCCCGGCGTGATCGAACACACTTATGGCAATCGTTTCACCCTGGGCGAGCCCGACGGCAGCAAGAGCGAACGCGTGCAGGCGCTCTCCCAGATGCTGGTGAAAGCGCAGTTCAAAGCACCCATCCGCACCAATATCCGCGACGAATTGTGGGTGAAGCTGTGGGGCAATCTGGTGTTCAATCCGCTGTCGGCCTTGACCGGCTCGACCCTGGACCGGCTGGCGTTCCAGCCCGACCTGCGCGCGGTGGCGCGCGGCATGATGGAAGAAGCCCAGGCGATAGGCGAAGCGCTGGGCGCCAACTTTGCCGTCAGCATCGACAAGCGCATCGACGGCGCCGGTGAAGTGGGCGTTCACAAAACCTCAATGCTCCAGGACCTGGAGCGCGGCAGGCCGATGGAGATTGATGCCCTGCTGGGCGCGGTGGTCGAACTGGCAGATCTGGTCCGGCATCCCGCGCCGCTGTGCCGCGCCATATTGGCGCTGGTCCGCGAACGGGCGCACCAGGCGGGCTGTTATCCAACCTGAGCTCCCGCCGGGATGCGCGCCATCCATCTGTCTTTCGAAAAGCCAAGCAATGTATCGGCAAAATTGCGGCCGAACATTTCGGCGGCGCGCAAGTCACCTTGGGTGAACGCCTCTTGAGCCGGTGTGCCATGGGCTGACTGCGCCATGGCGCCGCTCCAGGAGCCAAGCCTGTTGGTGGCGGTGGCTGCATCCTCCCCCGCGAACGTGCCGGGAAGAAAGGGATTCCCAATCCAGATCATTCCGTGCTGCATGGCAAACACGAACATGGACAGCAGGGTCGTCTGCTTGTCGCCCGATGGCAGGCTTGAAACAGTGAAACCAGCCGCCAGCCGTCCCCTCCATGCCTGCGACCGCCACAATGCGCCAGTGGTATCCATGAAGGATTTGAAGGGCCCCGACACGCCGCCAAGATAGGTCGGAGACCCGAATATGAAGCCGTCATATTCGAGCAATTGCCCAGGATCACCTATCTCCGAAACTGGAATTTCGCGGACCGCAACCTTTGGGGCGCTGCGAGCCCCCTTTGCGACATAGGCACCGAACAATGCGGTGTGACCTTGTGCGCTGTGATAAATGATGGCGATAGATCTCATGTCAGCCTCGCACCACCTGCAACGCCATCGCCGCGACGTACAGGCCGAAGCCGAAAACCAGGTGGTTGGCCAGACTTTTGATGCTGTTCCGCACAGGTGAAGCCGTCCGCGTCGATGCAATGCCGGCGCCCAGGGCCGGCTGCAGAACCAATAACGGTGCCGCCACGGTTAGCGCGCCAACCAGCAATGCCGGTCCGACAGTGGGTGCGGCCAGCCAGGCGGGGCCCTGAACGCAGATCAGCAGCACCGCAAACCCAACGCCGATTGAATAGTGTGCCGTCCACCCGATCAGTGCCTCGCCTTTGACGGGCGCTGCTTTGCCGATCGCCGAGTGAAACCACTTACCGTCGGAGATGTGACCGATCCAGCGGCCCAGCATGGCGAAATTCTGTGTCGGCACGCCGGCCTTGCGCAAACCCTGCAACCAGATGTCCATCACAGCGGTGGCGCCGACGCCGACGGCCATGACCGATGACGCGAACTGAATTGAACCGTGCATTTCCTTGCTCCTTTTCGAGTGCCAGCCTAAACTGCCACTTCAAGTGCACTTGAGGTCAAGCCCATGAAGGATCTGGATATCGCCGAGGTGGCGCGCATGAGCGGCCTGCCGGCATCAGCGCTGCGCTTTTACGAGGAGAATGGCCTGATCCGCTCCATCGGCCGACGCGGCCTGCGCCGTCTTTTTGACCCCAGCGTCCTGGAACGGCTGGGCCTGATCGCACTTGGACAAGCCGCCGGCTTTTCCATCAAGGAGATCGGGGCGATGTTTGGCGCGGGCGCCAAGCCTGTCATCAATCGCGAGAAGCTTGCTGCGAAAGCCGACGTGATCGACAAGAGTATTCGCGAGCTGATTGCCATGCGAAATGGTCTGAGGCATGCGGCAGCCTGTCCGGCATCAAACCACTTCGAATGTCCGAAATTCCGCCGCCTTGTCCGCGCTGCGGGAGCCGGCGCATTGAAACGATTGCCAAGAAAAGGACGCCGTTAGATGGCCGGTCGCCGAGCCGTTGTGTCTCGGCCCGGCGCTGATCCGCGAACGCGCCGCCAGGCGGGCTGTAATCCGGGCTGAACGGGTGCCAGGAACCCATTATTTCTTGGTCATGACAGAAACAGGCGCTGGACACTTCCGGCCCACCAGATTGAAATGCCCCGGCATTTCCAGCCCGAGTCGCATGTTACGCACCCCATTTGTTCTGGCTTTCTGCGCCTTGGCAGCTGTCCCCGCCATGGCTCAGGACAAGCCGATTTCGGTCTATTTCCAGCCGACGCGCGACTTCCGGCTCAACGACATCATTGTCACCGCCCTGACCCAACAGCCTTTTGTACTGGCGACCAAGCCGACCCCCGGCGTGCTGATGGTATCGGTGCCCGGCCGGCTGGAAGTCGAACATGGCCGCATCAGCGGCACGACATGGACCTTCGACGTCCTCTTCACCCTGGACGGCAGTGCACGCGGCCAGAGCGTACAGAGCTGCAACGAAAAAAAGCTCAGCGACTGCACCGACCAGCTGGTGGCCGATGTGAAATCCGTCGCCGGCATGCCCTAGCGGGCGCGGCCGCGCAGCAGCCCGCCCTCCGGTTTTGGCTGGGTACCGGCGCGGGCATCTATCACCACGCGCTTTTCGAACTTGCCGCCGACCGCCCCGCCCTGCTCGATCCGCAGGTTCTTGTATTTCAGCATGGACTGCATCACCCCGCCGGTGCGCACAAAGATGCTGTCACAGACGATGTTGGCGTCGGCCTTTCCGAAGATCGTCAGGTTGCGGCAGAAAATGATGCCGTTGACGCGGCCGGTTTTTTCGATGGTGACATTCTCGGCGAACACCAGGCCGTTGACCTGGCCGTGAATGAAGGCGTTGCGAGCGATCAGCTTGCCTTCGATTCCCGAATATTCGTCGATGATGGTGAAACCGGTTTTGCCGCCAGCCGCCTTGGCCGGGGGAAATTTCTCCCAGTCATACTCCGCAACCTCGTCCTCGTGCTGCGGCACGTATACGGATGTGCAATCGTAGGTCACCGGAGCGGCACCTATGGATCGGGTTCAGACGTGGAACGCGGCTATTCGGCGCCAGTCTTCAGGGCCACGACCTTGGGGTCGCTGATCTTTTCGATCGTGCCCGCCAGTTCGCCGCCTTCTTCCACCATGATCTTGGAATAGCTGACCGCGCCGGAAATGCTGCCGGTCGAGCGCACCACCAGCTTGGATTGCACGATGAGGTGATCGCCCACCGCGCCGCGCACTTCGGCGGTTTCCACGCTGATCTGGCCGGAGACATTGCCGGTCTGGCCCACGATCAGGCTCTTGGCCTTCAGCGTGCCTTCGAACTTGCCGTCCACCGAGGCGGTGCCCGGCACCGTCATGTCACCTTTGAACTGCACACCGGCGCCGATGAAAATCGTGCCTTCGGACTCATTGTCCGCAATCTTGTTGTCCATGAATGCCCCACGATTGTCCAAAGCCGCCATGATTGCGGCGGGGTAACCCTAAGCGGGGGAAAACCATGGTTCAAGAACCCGCGCCCGGCATGCTTAATGGCCGGACGGGCAAAAACCCAATAAAATCAGCGGGCCTTGCGCTTTTTGGCGCCGCCTTCGCCGCCTTTGGCCTTCAGGCTCTTTTTCAGGGCCGCCATCAGGTCGATGACATTGTCCTCTTCCACGGGTTCGGCGGCGACCAGTTTCTCGCCCTTTTGCTTGCGGCGGATCAGCTCGCGCAGCGCTTCCTCATACCGGTCCTCGAACTTGGACGGCTCGAAGCTGCCTTCCTTCTGCTCGATGATCTTGCGGGCGATGTCGATCATCTCCTTGTTGGGACGCGCAGAGGGGATGTCCTCAAAGGCTTCCGCCGGCTGGATCACCTCATCGCCCATGCGCAGGGTATAGACGATGATGCCCTTGTCGCGGGGCTCCAGCGCCACCAGACGCTCGCGGGTGTGCATGACGACGCGGCCCAGCGCGATGCGGCCGGTTTCAGACAGCGCCTCCCGGATCACGGTATAAGCCTCCACGCCAGCCTTGTCGTTGGGCACCAGGTAATAAGGCGCGTTCCAGTACAGCCGGTCAATTTCCTTTTCATCGACAAAGCGCTCGATCTCGATGGTCCTGGTCGTCTCCAGCTTCACCGCTTGCAATTCGTCATTCTCCAGCACCACATAATGGTTCTTGGATATCTCATAGCCTTTGACGAGGTCGGCGCGCTCCACCGGCCCCGTGTCGGGATCGGTGGGGATCATGCGGATGCGGTTGTTGGTTTCCGGGTTTAACAAATGAAACGAGATATCACTGCTGCGGCTGGTGGCGTTGTAGAGCGCCACCGGGCACGACACGAGGGAAAGGCGCAGATTGCCCTGCCACATGGGGCGGGCGGACAGGTGCGGTTCGTTGGAGTTGGCCGGATGATGGTGCCCCCGCGCCTTGGCCGCCTTGTGGGTGGTCCTGGCATGGGCCTTCTTGCGGGTCGCGGCTTTCTTCTTGGCGGCCATGGCTTTTTCCTTGGTTTTCCATTGGGGGAACCGGAACGGAAACGCCTTGGCGGAACTATGTTTCCATCACGAGGGAACAGATGGCCGTCCGTAAAAAAAGCACCAAGTCCGCCGCCAGGAAAGCGCTGAAGAAGTACCAGTCCATGCGGGACTTCACGGTGACGGCCGAGCCCAGCGGCAAACAGCCGGTGAAGGCCTCCAAACAGCTGCGATATGTCATCCAGAAACATGCCGCTACCCGGCTGCACTATGACTTCCGGCTGGAACTGAACGGCACGTTTCGTTCCTGGGCGGTGACGCGCGGGCCGTCGCTTGACCCGGGCGAAAAGCGCCTGGCGGTCGAAGTGGAAGACCATCCACTGGACTATGGCGACTTCGAAGGCACCATTCCCAAGGGCCAGTATGGCGGCGGCACGGTGATGCTGTGGGACCGCGGCACCTGGGAGCCCGAAGGCGATCCCGACAAGATGCTGGCCAAGGGCGACCTGAAATTCAGCCTGGATGGTGAGAAGCTGCATGGCAGCTGGGTGCTGGTGAAGATGCGCCATGACAAATTCAAGTCCAAGCGCAACAACTGGCTGCTGATCAAGCATCGCGACAAGTACGCCAAGGAAGGCAGCGGGGAAGCCAGTCTGGAGAAAGATCATTCGGTCGCCTCCGGCCGCGCCATGGCCGCGATTGAAAAGGGCACCGGCAAGAAGCCCAAGCCCTTCATGCGCGCCCAGGCATTCAAGGCGGATGCAGTTTGGCAGTCCAAAAGCCGCAAGGCGGAGCAAGAAGAGGAACCGGTGGTAAAAGCCATGCCGATGGCCAAGACCAGGAAAGTCGCGCATCTGCCCAAATTCGTGGAACCGCAGCTGTGCAAGCTGGTGGATGCCCCGCCGTCCGGCGCCGGCTGGGTTCATGAAGTCAAGTTCGACGGCTACCGCATGCAATTACGGGTCGAGAATGGCAAGACGCGACTGTTCACCCGCAAAGGGCTGGACTGGACCGACAAGTTCGCCGCCATCGCCAAAGCCGCCGCCAAATTGCCGGACTGCATCATCGATGGCGAAGTCTGCGCCCTGGACCATAATGGCGCGCCGGACTTCGCGGCGCTGCAGGCAGCGCTGTCCGACGGGAAATCCGAAGCGCTGGTCAATTTCGTCTTCGATCTGCTGTTCGTGGACAGCGAAGACCTGCGCCCCCTGCCCCTGTCGGAGCGCAAGGCAAGGCTGGCGAAGGTGCTGAAGACTGCGAAAACCAGCGACCAGTTGCGTTTTGTCGAGCATTTCGCCAGCGGCGGCGATGCGGTGCTGCAATCGGCCTGCCGCATGCATCTGGAAGGCATCGTGTCCAAGCGGCTGGACGCGCCCTATTCCTCGGGACGCGGCGACAGCTGGGTGAAATCAAAATGCCGCGCCGGTCACGAGGTGGTGATCGGCGGCTGGTCCACCACCGCGGGCAAGTTCCGCTCCCTGCTGGTCGGCGTGCACCGGGGCGATCATTTTGTGTATGTCGGCCGCGTCGGCACCGGCTATTCCGGCGACAAGGTCAAGCGGTTGCTGCCGCGCCTGAAAGAGGTGGAAACGGGCAAGAGTCCATTCACCGGCAAGACCGCGCCCCGAAAGGAAGCCGGCGTGCATTGGGTAACGCCGGACTTGGTGGCCGAAATCGAATTCGCCGGCTGGACCGGCGACGGGATGGTGCGCCAGGCTGCTTTCAAGGGGCTGCGCGCCGACAAGCCCGCCGATGAAGTGCAGGCCGAGACGCCGAAAAAGCACAAGAAGCTGGCCGACCCCAAAGCCAGGAAAACGCCTCAACCGAAAGCCGGCGCCGGCGGAAATGTGGTGATGAATATTCCCATCTCCAATCCGGACAAGGCGCTGTGGCCGGATGCCGGTGACGGGGAACCGGTGACCAAGCTGGATCTGGCGCGCTATTACGAAGCCATCGGCGACTGGATGCTGCCGCATATCAAGGGCCGCCCGTGCAGCCTGGTGCGCGCGCCGGACGGCATCACCGGCGACCAGCGGTTCTTCCAGCGCCATGCCGGCAAGGGCCAGTCGAACCTGTTCAGCGAAGTGAAGGTGTTTGGCGACCACAAGCCCTATCTGCAGATCGACCGCATCGAGGCGCTTGCGGCGGTGGCGCAGGCCGGCGGGCTGGAGCTGCACCCCTGGAACAGCGTGCCCGGCGCTCCCGAACAACCCGGCCGCTTTGTGTTCGATCTGGATCCCTCCGAAGGGCTGGACTTCGAAGACGTGATCGCCGCCGCCAAGGAGATGAAAGAACGGCTGGAGGATCTGGGCTTTGTCACATTCGCCAAGACCACCGGGGGCAAGGGCCTGCATGTGGTGACGCCGTTCGACGCCGGCAAATCGATCAAGTGGCCGGAAGCCAAAGCCATCGCGCGCGAGATTTGCGTGCGCATGGCGGCCGACAGCCCCGACAAGTACCTGGTCAACATGTCCAAGGCCAAGCGGAAGGGAAAAATCTTCCTGGATTATCTGCGCAACGACCGCATGGCCACGGCGGTGGCGCCGCTGTCCCCCCGCGCCCGCGAAGGCGCGACCGTGTCCATGCCGCTGGAATGGAGCCAGGTGAAAAAGGGCCTGGACCCAAAGCGCTATACGGTGCGCACCGCGCCGGGCCTGATCGCCAGGAGCAAGGCCTGGGCCGATTACGACAAAGGCATGCGACCGCTGCTGCCGATCCTGAAAAAGCTGGCGAAATAGTCAGCCGTTGCGGATGGAGAAGATATTCTCCCCGATATGCACAAAGTCGCGGTTGCGGGCGGCGACGCATTGCAGGAACGAACGGCTGGTGCCCTGACCGGGCAGCAGCCAGTCATGCAGTTCCACCGTCACCAGGGGAAACTGGTCCACCCAGTCCACCGGCGGCGCGAACAGGTCACTCTCGCCGCCCTCGATGTCGATCTTGGCGATAAAGGGCGAAAAGCCGGCGGCGCATTTTTCCGCCACCACGCGCGACACCGAATGCATCGGCACTGCACCATCGGCCGCGGCGGCGGTGCGATAGCCCCACTCGCCCTCGCCCGGATCCACCAGCGCCACCCTGCCGTCCTGTGCCCCCAGCGCGGCCTGGTGCAATTCGACATTCAGGCCTTCGGCATTCTGGCGCAGCAGTTCGAAATTGGCGGCGTCCGGCTCGAAGGCCACGATGTGGCAGGCAGGGAATTTCAGCGCAAACCAGCACACGCTGGCGCCGATATTGGCGCCGGCATCCAGGATGAAAGGCCGCGGTAGCGCCGCGCCCAGCGCTTCCAGTTCCGCGCCGCGCCGCAGGCGCCGCAGCGAATAATCCTGGTTGCCGAAAATCTGGCCCATCACGCCCCGGTCCGCTTCGCTATCGCGGTGATAGAAGCGGCGCTTGCCGCCATCGGGCGTGTCGAGTGTGGCGAAAGCCATAGTTTCCCCTGTTGGGCGAGACTATGCGCCCCGCTCGCGTCAGGCTACAAGGCCGGATGCGATTTGCGGCAACCACTCTTGCAACGATGCTTCTGTGCGGCACAGCCCAGGCGGCGCACCAGGACTGGACCGTGCGTCACCAGCCCGACCGTTTCGTCGACCGCATCATGATGGAAGCCTGGGCCGATGCCGACAAGGGCGCGGCGCGGATGCAGCTTTACTGCGACACCGAAAGCGGTTTTCGCGTCATGTTCATGCCCCACCGCGACCTGATGCCGGAAGGTTCGGCCAAGCTGGTGATGACCATCGACAATGCCAGGCCGCTGGAGCTGGAAGGCGATGCTTTTGGCGACGACACCACCGATGTGGTGACGGTGCACAACACCGACCGGATCCAGAAGGCGCTGTCCACCGCACATCATGTCTCGGTGCGCTATGTCGGCATCAGGGGCGCCAGCGGCGAGGACGCCTTCACCTTCGGCGATTTGTCCGCCGAACGCGCCACCCTGATGAAGGTCTGTCCGGTCAGATAACGGCCGAGAGTCCCAGCGCCAGGACAAGACCCATCACCGCGATGATGGTCTCCAGTACCGACCAGGTCTTGAACATGTTGGGCAGGTTCATGCCCATATATTCCTTTACCAGCCAGAAGCCCGCATCATTGATGTGGGAGAAGAACAGCGAGCCCGAACCGATCGCCAGCGCCAGCAGCGAGGGATTGAGGTGCGGATCGGCCGTCACCGTCGCCGCCATCAGGCCCGAGGCGGTGACGATGGCCACGGTCGCCGAGCCGGTGGCAAGCCGCATGATCACCGCGATGAACCAGCCCAGCAGGATGGGGCTCAGCGATACGGACTGCGAAGCGGTGGCGATCACCGCGCCCAGCTTCACATCGATCAGCATCTGCTTGAGTGCGCCGCCCGCGCCGATGATCAGCATGATGGCCGAGATGGGCGGCAGCGCGTCACCCAACAGCTTGCCCACCACCTTGGTGTCCTTGCCGATGAAGAAGCCGAAGGTGCACATGCCCAGCAGCACCGCCAGGAGCAGCGCCACGATGGGATTGCCGATAAAGGCGAACAGCAGACGCACCGGATGCCCGGCGGGAAGCGCCAAGTCGGCAGCCATCTTGCCCAGCATCAACAGGATGGGGAACAGGATGGTGAAAATGGTGACCGCGATGGAGGGCGAGCGGTACTGATCGTCCTTGCGGGTCAAGCGTCCCACCAGGTCCACCGGCGGGGCGGCGCTGGCCTTGGGCGCGATCCACATGGTGAAAAGCGGTCCTGCCAACACCGCGATCGGGACCGACATCAGCAAGCCAAGCACCAGCGTGTGCCCAAGATCGGCGTTCAACGCGCTGATCGCCACCATGGGGCCGGGATGCGGCGGCACCAGTGCATGCACGATGGAAAGGCCGGCGAACACCGGCAGCCCCGCCAGCAGATACGGATTGCCCTTCAGGCCACCGGAGTCTTTCGAAAGCTGCGCGCCGACATTCAGCACGATGGGCATCATCAGCACCACGCCGGCTTCAAAGAACAGCGGCAGGCCCAGGATCATCGCCACTGCGCACATAGTCCAGGGCACCATCCGCGGACCGCCGAAGCTGAGCAGACGGGATGATACGCGCTCGGCGCCGCCGGAACTGGCCAGCAATTCGCCGAACATGGCGCCCAGCGCCAAAAGCATGCCGACATCGGCCAGGGTGTTGCCGAAGCCCTTGCCGAAACTGGCCAGCACTTGCGCCGCCGGCGCACCGGACCACAGGCCCAGCACCAGCGCGCCGATCACCAGCGCGGGAAAAGGATGCAGACGGAAGCGCGCGATCGCAACGACCAGCGCCAGGAAAACGACAACCGCAATGCCAAGCAAAACCAGATCGTGCTGCGACATATGTCCCCGGACCCTTTGACGACTCGGCCAGGTCTTCCCGGTCCGAAACCGCACGCTAGCATTGGTTGTGGACGCAAAGCGTTTCGCTATCAGCCGCGGCCACGGTACGATTGTACGCCGGGATCAGGTGGCCACCAGCAGGAGCTTTCCGGACTGCCAGAAGATATCGATGGGTATGCCGCCGCGTGGATACCAGTAGCCGGCGATGCGGATGTATTTGGGATTGATCGCCGCCTGGATGCGCTTGGCGATGGTCAGTGTGCATTCTTCATGAAAGCCGCCGACATTGCGGAAGCTGTGCAGGTACAGCTTCAACGACTTGGATTCCACCAGCGCCTTGCCCGGCACATAGTCGATCACGAAATGGGCGAAGTCGGGCTGGCCGGTGATGGGGCACAGGGTGGTGAACTCGGGCGCGGTGAAGCGCAACAGGTAATCGGTATCGGGATGCGGATTGGGCACCGCATCCAGCTTCGCCTTGTCAGGCGAAGCGGGGAGCCAGCGAGCGCGGCCGAGCTGGAGATTCTTTTTTGCCATAGCGTATGCTGCCTTCCTGCCGCTCGCTTGTGCTCGCGGCGTTCGTCACTCACAGGTCCTTGGGGTACGTTGGCCGAAGGCCCTGCTGAAACCGTCCAGTGGACGGTTTCAAGTACCGAAAACCTGTTCGCGCGCTGCGCGCGCCGTTCCTCACCCTTCGTAAGTACAGGTCTGGCCATAAGACGGCCGGCGCAACTTCACGCGCGTCACTTCCGGCAGCGCCGTCTTCGCGCGCACGAAGATATATTTGGCGAGATTTTCCAGCGTGGGTACGCCCAGCTCTTCGATCTCGTTGAGCAGCCGGTGATCCAGCGTCTCGCGGATCGCCTGCAGCGCTGCATTCACTTCGCCGAAATCGCGCAGGAAACCGGTGGCGGGATTGGCCTCTCCCCGCAGGGTCACTTCGGCATAAAAGGAATGTCCGTGCAGACGGCGGTTTTCCGCCGCGCCATTGCCCAGGTAATGGGCCGCGTGAAAAGCCGAATTCCTGCGAAATCTCGATCATGAGGCCGGATATCGTACCTCGTCCTCTCCGGGTCAAGGATTAACCGGAAAGAGGGTTGTCAGGGCGGGAATCCCGGGGATGATGGCGCCATGACAAAAAAGCCCTTTGCCCGCAGCGTCATTGGCTGGCTGATCGAGCCCCTGGCCATGGTCATCCTGATGGTCTGCGCCACCACCGCCATCGCCCAGCCCTTTTACATTCCCTCCGGCTCGATGGAGCCGACCCTGCAGATCGGCGACATGCTGCTGGGGACCAAGTATGCCTATGGCTACAGCCGCTGGTCCCTGCCCGGCGGTTACGGCCCGGTGTCGCAGAACCGCCTGTTTGGCAAGCTGCCGGCGCGCGGCGACATCATCATCTTCAAGAAGCCGCACGACACCGGCGTCACCCTGATCAAGCGCGTGGTGGGCCTGCCGGGCGACCGCATCCAGATGGTGCATGGCCATTTGGTGATCAACGGCAAGATGCTGCCGCTGGTGCCCCAGGGCGAAGGCCAGGTGGAAGACGCCCATGGCGATCTGTGGCCTATCCAGAAGTTCACCGAGACCCTGCCGGGCGGAGTGAAACACACGATCTTCAAGGCCGGCTGGGACGGCCCCCTGGATGACACCCCGGTCTATGTCGTGCCGGCGGGACATGTCTTTGGCATGGGCGACAACCGGGACAATTCCACCGACAGCAGGGTTGGCCCCGATGCCGGCGGACCGGGCTATATCCCGGCAGAGAACCTGGTGGCGCGGGCCGATGTGATGCTGGGGTCCTATGATTATCTGGGGGTCCGCTCGATTCGGACCGCCCTGAGCGGCATCCGGCTGTCCCGGTTCCTCAGGCCCATTTGAGGGCCCCAAAACCTAGTGTGACACTTGGCGCGGCAGTCATTATTGCGTCGCTGTCACCCTGCATGCTAACTGGCGGCGCGCCGCGCGGGGTGACTCGCGGCGGCACAAAAAACAACAGCTATTTCAATAGCTTAAACCAACACACAGCGGCCGCTGGGCGCGTATTTCCACGCCGGGCTGCGAAGGACGAATGTGGCAAGCGGAATGGCGGAAGGCGGACTGGCGGGGCGTTATGCCAATGCCCTGTTCGAACTGGCCCAGGAACAGAAGGCGGTGGACGCGGTCAGCGGTGACCTGGCGAGCCTGCGCAAGGCGCTGGAATCCAGCCCCGACCTGAACCGGCTGGTGCGTTCCCCGGTCTATGGCGCCGATGACCAGGGCAAGGCTTTGAAAGCCATTATGGCCCAGATGGGCGCCGGTACCCTGGCCACCAATTTCGTGCTCCTGCTGGCGTCCAAGCGCCGCCTGTTCGCGCTGAACCAGGCCATCACCGCCTATGAACACCAGGTCGCCAAGTCGCGCGGCGAAACCGAAGCGGAAGTCACCGCCGCCCGTCCGCTGAGCGATGCCGAGATCAACGAACTCAAGGCAGCGCTGAAAGCCAAGCTCGGCAAGGAACCGCGCCTTCACACCAAAACCGATCCCTCCCTGCTCGGCGGCCTCGTCGTCAAGGTCGGCTCGCGCATGATTGACTCTTCGCTGCGTACCAAGCTCGACGGCTTGCGCGCGGCCATGAAAGGAAACTGACTATGGATATCCAGCCCGCTGAAATCTCCGCCATCCTGAAGCGCGAGATCCAGAATTTCGGCGCCGAAGCGCAGGTTTCGGAAGTCGGCGAAGTGCTGAGCGTCGGCGACGGCATCGCCCGCGTGCACGGCCTCGACAATGTGCAGGCCGGCGAGATGGTCGAGTTTCCGGGCGGCATCAAGGGCATGGCCTTGAACCTGGAAACCGACAATGTCGGCTGCGTGATTTTCGGCAACGACAGCACCATCAAGGAAGGCGACACCGTCAAGCGGACCGGCGCCATCGTTGAAGTGCCGGTTGGCAAGGCCCTGCTGGGCCGCGTGGTCGATCCGCTGGGCAATCCCATCGACGGCAAGGGCGAGATCAAGGGCGCCGCCGAGCGCCGCCGCGTCGACGTGAAGGCGCCGGGCATCATCCCGCGCAAGTCGGTGCATGAACCGGTGCAGACCGGCCTGAAGGCCATCGACACCCTGATCCCGGTTGGCCGCGGCCAGCGCGAGCTGATCATCGGTGACCGCCAGACCGGCAAGACCGCCGTCGCCATCGACGCCATCATCAACCAGAAGGCGGTCAACGCCGGCACGGATGAAAAGGCCAAGCTGTATTGCATCTATGTCGCGATCGGCCAGAAGCGCTCGACCGTGGCGCAGATCGTCAAGACCCTCGCCGATGCCGGCGCGCTGGACTACACCATCGTCGTCACTGCCACCGCGTCCGACCCCGCGCCGCTGCAGTTCCTGGCGCCGTTCGCCGGCTGCGCCATGGGCGAGTGGTTCCGCGACAACGGCATGCACGCGCTGATCATCTATGATGACCTGTCCAAGCAGGCCGTCGCCTATCGCCAGATGTCGCTCTTGCTGCGCCGTCCGCCGGGCCGCGAAGCCTATCCGGGCGACGTTTTCTATCTGCACAGCCGCCTACTGGAACGCGCCGCCAAGCTGAACGAAGATAACGGTGCCGGTTCGCTCACCGCCCTGCCCGTGATCGAAACCCAGGCCAACGACGTGTCGGCCTATATTCCCACCAACGTGATTTCGATCACCGACGGCCAGATCTTCCTGGAAACCGACCTGTTCTATCAGGGCATTCGCCCCGCCGTGAACGTCGGTATCTCGGTGTCGCGTGTGGGTTCGTCGGCGCAGATCAAGGCGATGAAGACCGTCGCCGGCCCGATCAAGGGCGAACTGGCCCAGTATCGTGAAATGGCCGCGTTCGCGAAGTTCGGTTCGGACCTCGACGCCGCCACCCAGAAGATGCTGGCGCGCGGCGAACGCCTGACAGAGCTCTTGAAGCAGCCCCAGTACAAGCCCTTCGCCGTCGAAGAACAGGTTGCCGCCATTTATGCCGGCACCCGCGGCTATCTCGACGCCTTCCCGACCAACCGGGTGCAGGCGTTCCAGGATGCGCTGCTGGCCAAGCTGAAGTCGGCCTATCCGCAGTTCCTGGAAGGCATCCGCAAGGAAAAGGCGCTGACGCCCGATCTGGAAGCCACGCTGAAGAAGGCGCTGGACGAAGTCACCAAGTCGTTCGCCTAAAGGACTAAAGCCTCATGGCAACCGTCAAGGAAATGCGCACGCGGATCGGAAGCGTGAAGTCCACGCAGAAGATCACCAAGGCGCTGCAGATGGTGGCGGCAGCCAAGCTGCGCCGCGCCCAGCTGGCGGCTGAGGCTGCGCGTCCCTATGCGCAGGGCATGGCCAATGTCATCGCCAACCTGGCGGCCGGCGTGTCGGGGCCCTCCGCCCCGCTGCTGCTGGCCGGCACCGGCAGCGACAAGCGCCAGCTGATCATCGTCGCCACCTCGGACCGCGGCTTGGCCGGCGGGTTCAACGGCGGCATTATCCGCGCCGCCCGCGAGCGCATCAACACGCTCCTGTCCGAAGGCAAGGACGTCAAGATCATCACCATCGGACGCAAGGCGCGTGATGGACTGCGCCGCCTGTACGGCAACCGCTTCATCGAAAGCTATGAAGTGGGCCTGAAGGCGCCGGGCTTCGGCCTTGTCAAGCCCATCGCCCAGCGCGTGCTGGACGCCTACACCAATGGCGAGTTCGATGTCGTCACGCTGGTGTACTCATCCTTCAAGTCGGTGGTCACCCAGACCCCGCGCGTGCAGCAGCTGATCCCCGCCCAGGTGGAAAACACCGGCGGCCCTGCCCCTTTCTATGATTACGAGCCCGACGAAGACACCATCCTGCAGGCGCTGCTGCCGCAGAACATCTCCGTGCAGCTCCTCACCGCCATGCTGGAAAACCAGGCCGGCTTCTTCGCCTCGCAGATGACGGCGATGGACAACGCCACCCGCAATGCCGGCGAGCTGATCAAGGCCCTCACCATTCAAATGAACCGTACCCGCCAGGCGCAAATCACCAAGGAGCTGATTGAAATCATCTCCGGCGCCTCCGCTGTTTAAGAAGGACTCAAAGTCATGACCAAGAGCAATGCCAAGGGCAAACTCCTCCAGGTGATCGGCGCCGTCGTCGACGTCTCCTTCGAGAATGGCGAGCTGCCGGCGATCCTGAACGCGCTGGAAACCAAGAACGTCGACGCCAAGACGGGCAAGGAAGTCCGCCTGGTGTTCGAAGTGGCGCAGCATCTGGGCGAAAATGCCGTGCGCGCCATCGCCATGGACACCACCGAAGGCCTGACCCGCGGCCAGGAAGTGATTGACACCGGCGCCCCCATCCGCGTTCCGGTCGGCCCCGCCACCCTGGGCCGCATCATGAACGTGATCGGCGAGCCGATCGACGAAGCCGGTCCCATCAGCCAGGAAAACGTCGCCCCCATTCACCGCGATGCCCCGAGCTTTGCGGAACAGGCCGGCTCGGCCGAAATCCTGGTCACAGGCATCAAGGTCATCGACCTGCTCTGCCCCTACACCAAGGGCGGCAAGATCGGCCTGTTCGGCGGCGCTGGCGTGGGCAAGACCGTGACCATGCAGGAACTGATCAACAATATCGCCAAGGCTTACGGCGGTTACTCGGTGCAGGCCGGCGTGGGTGAGCGTACCCGCGAAGGCAACGACCTGTATCACGAAATGATCGAGTCCAACGTGAACGTGGACCCCAAGAAGGCCGGTTCCGCCGCCGGTTCGAAGTGCGCCCTGGTCTATGGCCAGATGAATGAGCCGCCGGGCGCCCGCGCCCGCGTGGCGCTGACCGGCCTGTCGGTCGCCGAATATTTCCGCGACGTCGAAGGCAAGGACGTGCTGCTGTTCATCGACAACATCTTCCGCTTCACCCAGGCCGGCTCGGAAGTGTCGGCGCTGTTGGGCCGTATTCCGTCGGCGGTGGGTTACCAGCCGACCCTGGCCACCGAGATGGGCAACCTGCAGGAACGCATCACCTCCACCACCAAGGGTTCGATCACCTCGGTGCAGGCGATTTACGTGCCCGCGGACGACCTGACCGACCCGGCGCCCGCCACGTCCTTCGCGCATCTTGACGCCACCACCGTGCTGTCGCGCGACATCGCTTCGCTGGGCATCTTCCCGGCGGTCGATCCGCTGGACTCCACCTCGCGCATTCTCGATCCCCAGGTGATCGGCGAAGAGCACTACACTGTCGCCCGCCGCGTGCAGGAAGTGCTGCAGCAGTACAAGGCGCTGAAGGACATCATCGCCATCCTGGGCATGGACGAACTGTCGGAAGAGGACAAGCTGGTGGTGGCGCGCGCGCGCAAGATCCAGCGCTTCCTGTCCCAGCCTTTCTTCGTGGCCGAACAGTTCACCAACTCGCCCGGCAAGTTCGTCGAACTGCCCGACACCATCCGCAGCTTCAAGGCGATCGTGGACGGCGAATGCGACCAGTATCCGGAGCAGGCCTTCTACATGGTCGGCGCCATCGAGGAAGTGGCCGCCAAGGCCGCCAAGATGGCCGCTGAAACCAGCAGCAAGGCCGCCTAAGCATGGCCGCCACCAAGATCGCCTTCGATCTGGTCTCGCCGGAAAAGCTGCTGCTGTCGGCGCATGCCGACATGGTCACCGTTCCGGGCACCGAAGGTTACATGGGCGTGATGGCGGGACACTCGCCCCTCGTCTCCACCCTGCGCGCCGGCATGATCGACGTGCAGTCGGACGGCAAGGATGACCGTTATTTCATCCGTGGCGGCTTTGCCGAAATCAGCCCCACCAAGATCACGGTGCTGGCCGAGGAAGCCATCCCCATGACCGAGATGGACCTGGCGGTTCTGGACCAGCGCATTAGCGACGCCCAGGAAGACGAAATCGCCGCCAAGACCGATGCGGACCGCCAGAGGGCGGCCCAGCTGGTTGATGACCTGAAGCTGGTCCGGGCTGCGTTTTAGGCCGTGTCCGGGCGTTCGGCCGGTCAAAAGCCCCACTGGGGCTTTTGCTGTTCCGGCCTCGCCCTAAGTCTTTACACCGCAAGCATATTAACTTGTGCGCTTTGGCGCGGGACGGGCATTTGCTATAAATCGGTGACGAAGCACCGGGGCCCGGCAGGAACCCCGCGCTTTGCCGGGGAGTTCTTGACGCCATGACGACGGTCGCGCCCGTCTACAAGCAGGGATGGACCATGGACGATGTCCAGTGGTCGCTGTTCGACGCCTCGCTGGTCGAACCCTCGTTGCTGGCTGCGGTCAAGGCGGCGGCGCTGGTGGAATATAACGCGCCCGACTACGTCTCCTATCTCAAACGCGTCTTTGCCGATGCAGGCACCGAGACCTTGGCCGCGATCGAGCAATGGGGCCGCGAAGAGGCCCAGCATGGCCGCGCCCTGGGCCGCTGGGCCGAAATGGCCGATCCCACCTTCAAGCTGGAAGAAGCCTTTGCGCGCTTCCGCAAGGGCTATACCCCCTCCCACTTCGCCGAGGCTGGCGAAGGCTCGGTACGCGGTTCCCGCCGGGGCGAGATGGTCGCCCGCTGCGTGGTGGAATCGGGAACCTCGTCCTATTACTCGGCCATCCGTGACGCCACCGAGGAACCGGTGCTGAAGGAGATCGCCGGCCGCATCGCCGCCGACGAATACCGTCATTACAAATTGTTCTACGACACTCTCAACGCCCAGGCTGAGCCAGACATCAGCTTCTGGAAGAAGCTCTGGATCGCGCTGGGCCGGGTGCGCGAAAGCGACGATGACGAGCTCGCCTTCTCCTATTACTGCGCTAACGTGCCGCCTGAGAAAGAGGCGATAACACCCTATCTGCGCAAGAAATATTCCCGCCTTGCCGGCCAGGCCAGCATGACGGTTTACCACCGCCATCACGTCCAGAAGCTGGTGCAGATGGTGATCAAGGTGGTGGGCGCCAATCCCCATGGCTGGCTGGCCGAGCTTGCCGGCGCCCTGCTCTGGCGGCGGCTGTCGGCGAAATCGGCTTAATCGACCGGCTCGAAAGTCCCGGTCGACTTATTCCTGACCAGCAACTTTCCGGACGCCACGCCGAAATAGGCGCCGTGCAATTCCAGTTCCCCGGCCTCGACCGCCTTTCGCACGAAGGGAAAGGTCATCAGGTTCCTGAGGCTCAATTCCACCGAGGCATATTCGAGCTGCCGCAGATAGGTGTCGGTGTCACCCCGGGGCTCTGACACCGTTTCCGCCGCCGGGGCGATCTGGGTCACCCAGCGGCCGATGAAGTCAGATGACGACAGCGGCGCGGCATCGATGGCGAAGGCGCGGATGCCGCCACAAAAGGCGTGACCCAGCACCACGATGTGCTTCACGTGCAGCGCCCGCACCGCGAATTCCAAGGCGGCGCTGGTGCCATGCTGGTGGCTGGGATCTTCCTCGGACGGCGGCTCGTAACGCGGCACCAGGTTGGCGACATTGCGCGCCACCAAAATCTCACCCGGGGCGGCGTCAAAGATCACTTCCGGCGACACCCGGCTGTCGACGCAGCCGATCACCATGATCGAGGGTGCCTGCCCCGAATCCGCAAGCGCCTGGTAGCGTCCGCGTTCAACCGCGAACCGGCCTTCCAGGAAGGCGCGATAGCCTTTGGTCAGTCTTTCAGGAAACATTGCTTCGCTTCTTTTTTAAGATCGCTCCGGCTCACGCCTACGCTCTTAAGCCTTCCGCTTGACCATCATTTGCTTGATCTCGCCGATCGCCTGGGCGGGGTTGAGCCCCTTGGGGCAAGTGTTGGCGCAGTTCATGATGGTATGGCAGCGATAGAGGCGGAAGGGATCTTCCAGGTCGTCCAGCCGTTCCCCGGTCTGTTCGTCGCGGCTGTCGATCAGCCAGCGATAGGATTGCAGCAGCGCCGCCGGGCCCAGATAGCGTTCCGAGTTCCACCAATAGCTGGGGCAGGACGTCGAGCAGGACGCGCACAGGATGCACTCATACAGCCCGTCCAGCTTGGCGCGGTCTTCCGGCGACTGTTTCCATTCCTTTTCCGGCTCCGCGGTCTGGGTGCGCAGGTAAGGCTGGATGGAGGAATACTGGGCGTAGAAGTTGGTCAGGTCCGGGACGAGGTCCTTGACCACTGGCATGTGCGGCAAAGGATAGATGCTGACCGCGCCCGAGCAGTCGTTGATCGCCTTGGTGCAGGCCAGCGTATTGCCGCCGGCGATGTTCATGGCACAGGACCCGCACACGCCTTCGCGGCAGGAGCGGCGGAAGGACAGGGTGGGATCGATCTCGTTCTTGATCTTGATCAGCGCGTCCAGGACCATGGGGCCGCAGCTGTCCAGGTCCACCGTATAAGTATCGACCGAAGGGTTTTCTCCCTTGTCGGGATTGTAGCGATAGACCTTGAACTCCTTGGTGCGCTTGGGCTTCTTGCCATTGGCGGCCTTGTCGGCCGGCCAGACCTTGCCCTTCTTCACCCGGCTGTTCTTGGGCAGCATGATCTCGACCATGAAAGGCTCCTGAAGGCGGGGTGATTTGCGCGCCAGATTGCCAGCGCCGGGGCGCCGGAACAACCCTCGGCTATGCGACGATCTGCTCGAACACCCATGCGATTTCGGCAGGGGAATCCTTCATGGTGCCGCTGATGACAAGCTGTTCGGCCCGGCGCACCACTTGGCCGCCCAGATAAACGCTTTCCTCCACGTCCAGCACCCCGCCCCCGGCCCGGAAACGCCAGCCCTCGCCGCCCGGCAGCTTGAGCAGGATGCCGCCTCCGTCCAGGCGCGAGACCCGCACATCGGGATGGACATGGAAGCGCACCGTGAAACTGCACGAGCCAACCGCAGCCCCTTCCGCCGGAACCAGCCGGTCGCGGCCGGTCACCATCAACCCCTGCGGCGACATGGTGATCTGGCGTTCATGGCGCAATCCGAAGGCCGGGACATAGGCGTCATGCATCGCTTCCACGGTCCAGCCCTGGGCTGTCTCGACCCGGCGTGACAGGGGCGCTTGCGGCCCCCCCGTCAGGCGCGGCCCCAGAAGATCGCGGACAATGCCCGCCGGCAGCACCTGGGCGCTGGACGTATCGGCCAGGGTCAGGGTGGAATGGGCGGCGGTGGCCCGAAGCGCCCAGTTCCAGGTCTGGTGGGTCAGTCCGCCTGCCCCGCAATTGACGATGATGCGGTCCCCGCCCGATGACAGTTCAAAGGCGCAGGCCCCGGCATGGGCGTCCAGCGCGAAGGCCCCCTCCGGGGTCTTGCCGCAATCCAGAAGGCACAAGGTCCGCCCGGCGGTCAGCCGCTGATAGGCGCTGTGGCGCGCGTGGTGAAACGGCTGGCCGCGCACGTCATCGCGCGCCAGGAGGCCCGCAATCATGCGCGGGTCACCTTCGGCCCCGCCATTGAACAAGCTCAGCGCGCCATCGCCATGGCGGAAGAAGCGCAGCATCGGCGCCATGCGATCATGGGCATTGCGAAGGGCGTGTGGCGGCTCCTCACCCACGGCGCTGAGCGACTCCAGGATCATGATGACATGGCGATAGGCCGACAAAAGCTGTTCGGGCGAACGGCTGACATGGCCGCCATCGGGCAATATCTGACGCTCGATTTCTTCTTCCAGCCGCTGGAGGCCAATCTCGCGCCGCTTCAGGCTGTCATCGAGGCACAGGCCCGACAGCGCAAGCACGGCCGCCGCTTCCAGGCGCGGCAATCCATCGGGCGCTTCTTTCGAAATGCGCTCCAGCATGCGGCACTGTTCGCGCAACGATACGAACAGGCGCGATCGCCACATCATCTCCGAATTCAGGATGACCAGGCGCCCATGCGTGAAGATCGCCGCCAGCCGCCGCGCCATGATGTGGGGCAGCCAGACCGGCTCGGAATAGGCACCATGGCGCTTGACCCATTGGCCGATCAGGTTGGTGGCCAGCTTGCGGGCATTGTCGCCGCCGGCATTGGACAAGGCCGGCAGCCAGGCAAAACTGTGCAGCGCCATTTCCCAGGCCGCGTTGGGCGGCTTGAGGTCGAACACCGACACGCCATCGGGCACATCCACCGAAACGCCGTAAAAACGGAAGCGCCCGCGCAGCAGGCTGTCGGCTTCTTCCAGCCGGCGCGGCGCCGCATCCCAGGGGTGGAACACCACATGGTCGGCCAGCGTGCCTTTCAGCAGGCGGCGATAGAACCAGTTCCTGCGCCACCACACGCGCAGGGGCGTGGCGATGCGGCGCAAACCCGCGCGGCCCAGTTCCGGCAGGAGCGGCAGGAGCTGCTGCGCCTGCACCGTCAACCTCTCAGGGCCGCGATGTTGGATGCGTATTGGGAGGGACCGCCCTGGAACACCGAAGTTCCGGCCACCAGCACGGTGGCGCCGGCGGCGATGGCGCGTTTGGCGGTTTCCGGCGTGATGCCGCCATCGACTTCCAGTGCGATGTCACGGCCGGTCGCGTCGATACGCTTCCGTGCCGCTTCGATTTTCTTCAGCTGGCTTTCGATGAAGCTCTGGCCGCCGAAGCCGGGATTGACGCTCATCACCAAAATCAGGTCGACAAGGTCCATCAAATTGTCCAGCGCATCGACCGGCGTGCCGGGATTGAGAACTACACCGGCCTTCTTTCCCAGCTTGCGAATGTGCTGAAGGGTGCGATGCACATGGGGGCCCGCCTCGGGATGCACGGTCAGGCCGTCGGCGCCCGCTTCCGCGAAGGCATCCAGATACGGGTCCACCGGCGAGATCATCAGGTGGACGTCGAAGGGCTTTTTGGCATGGGGCCGCAGCGCCTTCACCACGGCCGGTCCTATGGTGATGTTGGGCACGAAATGGCCGTCCATCACATCGACATGAATCCAGTCGGCGCCGGCAGCCTCGATGGCCTCGATCTCCACGCCCAGCTTGGAGAAATCGGCGGACAGGATGGACGGCGCGATGCGGACGGGCTGGACCATGAAGGTTAAGTGCCGGATTCTGGCACCGGTTGCAACGCACGGCGGAGCATCGGCCAGGCGAGCGAGGCGATGCCGTCGGCCGTGCGACCATTAAATAACCGCCGGGCCGTCAACTTTGAACCTCGGGCACAGGCTGCAAGGCCCGGCGGTCCCGGGCCACCGCCAAAAGCAGGACCAGGGCGGGCAGCCAAATGATCCGGGACTGGTAGCGGTCATGGGGGTTGGAAAAGGTGCCGCAAATGATGGCATTGCCCACCAGCCCCAGCAGCACCAGCGCCGGCAGGCTGGCCCGGTCCCAGGCCCGCCGCGCCCCGGCATGCTGCAGCAGAAGCAGCAGCCCCAGCACAGTCATCGCCCCCGCCGGCACATGCACCAGGTTCAGCACCTTGAAGCGGATCTCGCCGCGCTGCTGTCTGGCCTTCAGATAGGCGGGCAACTGCTCGGGGATCATGCGGCGGAAGTTGGGTTCCAAAATTGACAGTTGCGGTTCGATACCGTCTCCGGTCTTGAACTGCAGGAACTGCAAGATGGAGTCGTAGGCAGCGGCGCGCAGGTGCATCACCGGGTAACGCTTCAGGCTTTCCACAATGATGCGGCCGTCTTCTTCCTGCTGCGATTTGCTGTTGAAACCGCCTAGCCGGTGAAAGCCGCTGCCGGCGCCCCACAGCCAGGCGTTGGCGTTGGTCGCCAGATGGTTCTTGTATTCGCATAGCCGCCAATGCATGTCGCCCACGGGCGGACATGTGTCGTTCAGCAGCCTCTTGACGATGCCGTCCTGCATCAGGCGCGCAAAGACGAATACCGATCCCGACTTGCTGATGAACAGGTTGCCGGTGAGCACGAAGTTGCCCACCACGATCAGGGCGATGCCGGTGACCAGTCCGATCGCGCCGCGCTTCAAGTCCGGTTTGGGCAATCCCCAGCGCGCCGCCAGCTTGACCGGCACGGCGCAGATCAGAAGCCCGCCCATCAGTCCCAGGTGCGAGGGATGACAGGCGATCGCCAGGCCGGTCAGGCCGATCACCCAGTTGCGCCGCACCCTGCCAAGCTGGCGGCTGCGGAACAGCAACAGCCACGCCCCCAGTATCACCACGGGCGTGAAGATGTCGGGCTCCACCTGCCCCACATACCAGGCGATGCCGGTCAACAGGGTGAGCACCGCACCGATTCCGATCAATCCGCGCAGGGTCAGGCCCGGCACCTCGGCGCGCGCCACTTCCAGGATCAGATAGCTGGTCATCAGGCCTTGCAGCACCACGATGGGCCACAGGCTGAAATTGCCGCCGGCCAGGAACAGCAGCTCGGCATAGACCGGCGCGCGCTCGACCAGGAAGATGTGGCCAAGCCCCTCCAGCAGATAGGCGCCGGTATCGTAGAAAAGCAGGGGGAAGCCATTCCAGAACGCGGCCGACAGGAACATCAGGCACAGGATCGCCATGCCTATCGCCGGGACCGCCCTGCCCTCAACCGGCATGGCCAACCAGGTCCCCCACCAAGTCGTTGTCGCAGCCGTTGATTCGCGCATTTGTCCCCGTGCCCGCGAATTTGCCGCAAGCTGTGCCCCAAAGCGAGTGCGGACCCGCGCAAAGCGCAGGTTGACTAGTGGTTTGCCACACCTAAACTCCGGCCCATCTCATCACGGCTTCGGAGGGGCCCCAATGGCGGACAATCCGCAAAAACCGGTCTCGGCCACGCGCCCGTTGTCGCCCCATCTGACCATCTATCGCTGGCCGATGACCATGGCCACGTCCATCACCCACCGCATCACGGGCGTGGGCCTGTCGGTGGGCGCCGTCGTGCTGGCCTGGTGGCTGTTCTCCATTTCCAATGGCCCGGAGGGCTGGGAAAGCTTCCACGCCATCTCAGATACGCCCATCGGCCTGCTTGTCTTGTTCGGCCTGACCTGGTCGCTGGCCTATCACTTCCTCAACGGCGTCCGGCACCTGGCCTGGGATCTGGGCTATGGCTTCGAAAAACGCCTGGCCGAACGCAACAGCATGATGATCATCGTCGCGTCCATCCTGATCGCGGTCGCCATCTTTGCCCTGGCCTGGACCGGTCATGGAGGTTACCTGAGATGAGTTCTGCACAGACCCCGCTCCACAAGGTCAAGGGCCTGGGCTCGGCTCATTCGGGCACCGGCCATTTCTGGCACGAACGCGTCACCTCCGTGGCACTGATCCCGCTGTCGCTGTGGTTCGGCTACGCCATGCTGGGCCTGGCCGGCACCAGCGAAGTCACCGCGGTGCAGTTCCTCGCTCATCCCTGGAACATGCTGCTGATGGGCGCCTTTGTCTGCTTCTCGCTGTGGCACGCCTATCTGGGGCTGCAGGTGGTGGTGGACGATTACATCCATACCGCCGGCATGAAGATTTTCCTGATGCTGGCGATCCGTTTTTCCGTGATCGCGGTCACCGCGGTCTGCCTTTTCGCGATCGGCCGCATCGCCGCCCTTCTATAGGATAAGCCATGCCCGCCTATAACATCGTTGACCACACGTTCGATGTCGTCGTCGTCGGCGCCGGTGGCGCGGGCCTTCGCGCCACGCTGGAATGCGCCCTGCAGGGCCTCAAGACCGCCTGCATCACCAAGGTGTTTCCCACCCGCAGCCATACGGTGGCGGCGCAGGGCGGCGTGGCGGCGTCGCTTGGCAACATGGGTGAGGATAACTGGCGCTGGCACATGTACGACACCGTCAAGGGTTCGGACTGGCTGGGCGACCAGGACTCCATCGAATATCTGTGCCGTAACGCGCCCGACGCGGTGTACGAGCTGGAGCATTTCGGCATGCCCTTCAGCCGCACCGATGAAGGCAAGATCTACCAGCGCGCCTTTGGCGGCATGACCAGCAATTACGGCCAGGGCATCGTGCAGCGCACCTGCGCGGCGGCCGACCGCACCGGCCATGCCATGCTCCACACCCTGTATGGCCAGTGCGTGAAGCATGAAGTGAATTTCTTCATCGAATATTTCGCCCTCGACCTCATCATGGAGAACGGCAATTGCCGCGGCGTGATGGCCTGGAACCTGGATGACGGCGTGCTTCACCGCTTCCGCGCCCACCAGGTGATCATGGCGACCGGCGGCTATGGCCGCTCATACCTGTCATGCACCGGCGCCCATACCCAGACCGGCGACGGCAACGCCATGGTGCTGCGCGCCGGCCTGCCGCTGCAGGACATGGAATTCGTGCAGTTCCATCCCACCGGCATCTTCGGCGCCGGCGTCTTGATCACTGAAGGCGTGCGCGGCGAAGGCGGCTATCTGACCAATTCGGAAGGCGAGCGCTTCATGGAGCGTTATGCCCCCAACGCCAAGGACCTGGCCTCGCGCGACGTGGTTTCCCGCGCCATGACGATCGAGATTCGCGAAGGCCGCGGCGTCGGCCCGGGCAAGGATCACATCCACCTGCACCTGTCGCACCTGGACCCCAAGATTATCCATGAGCGCCTGCCCGGCATTTCGGAATCGGCGCGTATCTTTGCCGGCGTCGATGTCACCAAGGAACCGATCCCGGTCTTGCCGACCGTGCATTACAACATGGGCGGCATCCCCTGTGCCTATACCGGCGAAGCGCTGACCCTTACCGGCGGCAATCCCGATACCGTGGTGCCCGGACTTATGGCTGTTGGGGAGGCAGCGTGTGTTTCGGTGCATGGCGCCAATCGCCTGGGCTCCAACTCGCTGATCGACCTTGTGGTGTTTGGCAAGGCGGCCGGCGTGCAGGCGGCCAAATCGCTGCAGGGTGTGCGCACCCATCAGGAACTGCCCAGGAATGCGGGCGACGAGGCCATTACGCGCTTCGACAAGATGCGCAACGCCAAGGGCGGCACGCCCACGGCGGTGCTGCGCCTGGCGATGCAGAAAGCGATGCAGGAAGACGCCGCGGTGTTCCGCACCGGCGATACCCTGTCCCAGGGCCTCAAGCGCGTCACCGACATCTATGGCCAGCGCGACAAGATCGAAATCCAGGACCGCTCGCTGATCTGGAACACCGACCTGGTGGAAGCGCTGGAGTTCGACAACCTGATCCAGCAGGCCGTGGTCACCGTGGCCGGCGCCGTCAATCGCCTGGAAAGCCGCGGCGCCCATGCCCGCGAGGACTATTCCATCGCGACGACGAAAACTGGATGAAGCACACGCTGTGCTGGCTGGATGTCCAGACCGGGGCCACCAAGATCGACTATCGCCCGGTGCACACATACACGCTCACCAATGACGTGGAATATATCAAGCCCAAGGCGCGCACCTATTAGGGTGAACCGGACGCGGCCTTGCGCGTTATACCTGCGATAGATTGCGCATATTTGAGGCCGCCATGTTTGTCCGCTCCCTTCTGGCCGTCCTGCTGATTTCCGGCATACCGGCTCTTGCCCAGGCCAAGAAAGACAAAAGCCCGGCTACGACGCCGGCGCCAAAAGTCCAGACCCCGCCCGTCACCAACACGCCCATCACCGGCAGCAAAACCGTCACCGGCGCCACGCCCGCGCCCGATGACCGCGCCAAGCAGTGGCTGGTGCTGGTGGACGACAAGAACTATGCCCAGAGCTGGAGCGAAGCCGGCAAGGCGTTCCAGAACCGCCAGAAGACCGACGCCTGGGCCAGGGACGCCGCATCGCGCCGCGAGCCGCTGGGCGCGGTGGCCAGCCGCAGCCTGAAATCCATCGATCTCAGCCGCAGCAACACTGCCGTGATCAAGTATGATTCGGTGTTCGCCCACAAAGCGGCGGCGGTTGAAACCGTCACCCTGTCGTTCGAAAATGGCGGCTGGGTGGTGACCGATTATTCCGTAAGCTGACTTTTTCTTAAGTTGGCCGGAAAAGAGCCCTATTTCATTCATTGGGCGTTCAGGCGGCGGGACCAATCCTCACGCCGTCAAGCAAGGGAGAGAGACATGTCCATCAAGAAAATCCTGCTGGGCGCCTGCGCGGCTGCGACGCTTGTGGCGTCTGCCGCCACGGCCCAGCCCGGCTGGGTGCCGCCCGGCAACGATCCCGACGGCTATTACAGCGACGCCGATCACAATGGCTATTACGACCGTAACGGGCGCTACACCCGCATCCGCGATCGTGGCCGCTATGACCGCGATTACGGTCCGCCGGACCGCGCCTATGGTCCCCCGCCTCCGCCGCCGCCGCGCTACGACGCCGGCCCGCCCCCGGGCGCCTACGCCCCGGCGCGCGATTGCCGCCGCGACAACCGCACCACCGGCACCGTCCTGGGCGCCATTGCGGGCGGCTTGATCGGCGGCTTCGCCAGCCATGGCAACGGCCTTGCCACCATCGGCGGCATCATCGGCGGCGGCGCGCTGGGCAATGTCATCGCCGGCGACATGGATTGCGAAGACCAGGGCACGGCCTATCCCATTTATGTCGACAGCCTGAATGGCGATATCGGCCGGCCCTATGAGTGGCGGCGCGGTCCCAATCGCGGCACTTTCACCTCCACGCGCGAGTATCGCCGCGGCGGGCAGATCTGCCGCGAATTCACCACCACCACCTGGCGCGGCGGCAGCAGCCACACCCGCACCGGCGTGGCCTGCCGCGATCTCGGCGACCGCGCCGGCTGGCGGTTCGATTAAGACCTGAAAGCAGACGGGCGCCGGAACCATTTGGTCCGGCGCCCGTTTTCGCGTCTTATCGCCATATTGGTCAGGGGAGACTTTCATGAAGCTGTCCATCGCCACGGCCGTTTTCGCGCTCACTCTTGGCGCGACCACGAACGCCTTTGCCGATGCCTGCAGCGGACGCGACCACACCGGCGACACGATTGCCGGTGGCGTTCTGGGCGGCGTGTTGGGCGGGGTCCTGACCAAGGGCAATGGCGTGGGCATTGTGGGCGGCGCCCTTTTGGGCGGGCTGGCGGGCAACGCGATTTCCCGTGACATGGACTGCGAGGACCGCCCCTATGCGGCCCGCTCTTATGACCAAAGCTTCCGCGGGCCGGTGGGCCGGCGGGTGGAATGGCACCGGGGCCGCAACCGCGGCTATGTCGTCACCAACCGCGAATATTACCGGGGCCCGCGCCTGTGCCGGGATTTCACCCAGGTAGTCTATCGCCGGGGGCGGGAATTCGACCGTGACGGCACGGCCTGCCGGCGGCGAGACGGCAGCTGGGAATTCCTCTGAATAAGGCGCCTAACCCGCCGTAATGGCCGGTTTTTTCATGTTCGCCGCAAGATTTGGGTAACCATTGACCGGTAGGCTGGGGACGCAAACTCCACGCGTGCACAGCCATGGCCGAATCCTGGACAATCAGCGTTGGTGGCCGCGTTTACGGCCCCTATAGCCTGGAACAGATGCAGGGCTTCCATGCCGAGAACCGGCTGGCGGACCACTCCCTGGTCGCGCGCGCCGGCGAAGAACAATTCCATCCCGCTTCCGAAGACCCCGAACTGGCGCTGCTGTTCAACCCGGCGGAGGCCGAACCCGTGGCGGCCGAGCCTGCCCAGCCCCATCGCTTCGGCGCCAGAAGCGAAGAAGCCGCCAGCGAAGGCCCAGCGCATTTCGTTATCGTCGCCGACATGAAGTCGCGCTCCATCGCCGGCCTGGAAGAAGAGATTTTCACCCTGGGCCAGGCGCACCGCTTCGGCCCCCAGGCCTGGGTCCTGTCCAGCGAGGCCAGCATCAACACCATCCGCAATGCGCTGGTGCAGAAACTGGGCAAGATCGACACGCTGTTCATCGTCGATGCCGCGCATGACAAGGCCGCCTGGTTCAACTTCGGCCCCGAAACCGATACCCGCATCCGCAAGATGTGGAGCCGCCCGGTCGAATACCATGGCTCGGAAAAGCGCGCCGCGCGCCGCGCCTAGTGCGTAGGCGCGAGCCCGAGCGCCGTTAAAAAACTACCTTGAGTTCCTTGCGGTAACGCGCGGCGTTGGCGACATAGGTCTGCGCAGATAATTCCAGCCCCTGCATCTGTTCCGGCGTCAGTTCGCGCATGGCCTTGGCCGGCGTGCCCAGGATCAGCTTGCCGTCCTCGAACAGCTTGTCCTCGGTCACCAGCGCCCCGGCGCCGACAAGACAGCGTGAGCCGATACGGGCGCGGTTGAGCAAGGTCGACCCCATGCCGATCAGGGAATGATCGCCGACGACCGCGCTGTGCACGATCACCCGGTGCCCGATGGTGACCCCGCGCCCGATGGTCACGGGCTGTCCCGGATCGGCGTGAATGATGCTATGATCCTGCACATTCGAGTCTGGCCCGATTGTGATCCACTCATTGTCGCCGCGCAGCACCGCGCCGAACCAGATGCTTGCACCCTTCAAGAGCCGCACTTTTCCGATCACCGCCGCATCCGGCGCGATCCAGCAATCATCGGCGATTTCAGGCGTGGCGCCATCCAGGGCGTAAATCGGCATCGTCTTGCATCCGCATTTGTTGCGTCGCGAGAAATTCATACACGCAAAGCGAAAAAACGATACCCTGAAAGCAGGCGGTTTGATTCGCCTGTTTCATGGGGGAAAACGGCACTGGTGCTTCTCGCACTGCGTTCGCCAACTGGAATTCAGGGCCGGTGCGCCGGGCAGCCCCTCCCCTTCACTCACCCCACAGTTCACACCATCGGGAGTATCTATGGCCAAGCGCTCCATGCGTTCGAAGTCGCGTGACTCTGCCTATGCTGAACAGAATGTGCATCCGCTTTTCCCCGGCCGTTCCGGCCAAAACAAAGCTTGGACCCCGCACGATCCCGATGGCCAGTTCCGAGACCGAAAATACGTAAAAAATGTCCGGGCCATGAGCCCGGCGCAGCAGCAATTCATGGACGCCATCGATGCGCAGAGCGTCGTGCTGGCGCTGGGTCCGGCCGGCACCGGCAAGACCTATCTGGCCATCGCCAAGGCGGTGGAAGCGCTGGAAGCGGGCAAGGTCAGCCGCATCGTGCTGTCGCGCCCGGCGGTGGAAGCCGGCGAAAGCCTGGGCTTCCTGCCCGGCGACCTGCAGGAGAAGCTGGCGCCGTATTTGCGCCCGCTCTACGACGCTCTCACCGAACGCCTGGGCACCAAGCGGCTCAAAGCGATGCTGGCCGACGGAATTATCGAGATTGCCCCGGTGGCGTACATGCGCGGCCGCACCCTGAGCGAATGCTTCGTGGTGATCGATGAAGCACAGAATTGCACCTACACCCAGATCAAGATGCTGCTGACGCGGCTTGGCTGGCGTTCCACCATGGTGCTGACCGGCGATCCGGACCAGACCGACCTGCTTCCGGGCATTTCAGGTCTTGCCGACATCGCCGCCAAGCTGGAGCCGCTGTCGGACATTCCGGTGGTGCGCCTGGCGGAAGGCGACATCGTCCGCCATCCGCTGGTGGCGTCAATGCTGACGGTGCTTTGAATCAGAAAAGCGCGGGACCCAAAGTCCCGCGCTTTTTTAGATGATCGCGATCTCGACGAGGATCGCGCCCAGCATGAACGACCAATAGGCCGCCAGTCCGACCGCGAAGCCATAGGCGGTGCGGCTGCATTCCTTCTTGCGGAACGAGCGGGTGGAATTGTCCAGCAGCACGCTGGGACCCGCCAGCAGCATCACGCCATAATAGGTGTAGGTCGCCGCGCGCGTTTCCGGCTTCTTGTGCGCCAGCAGGCGATAAACATTCGCCGTGATGCCGGACAAAGTCAGTCCCGCCGCCAGCGAGAACAGCAACAACATGAAATGACGCATAGCCCCAGGTCCCGTTCAGCCTTTCCGCATCAGCAGTGCATGGACGGCCGCTTTCACCTTGGCCTGGGGCTCGGCCTGGTGAAGCTGGGTCGCCACGGCCCGCCAGCGCGGGCTCAGGGAGGGCATGTGGCCGGTCAGAAGGGCGATAAGGACGATCGCCGTACCGGCTCGAAAAAGATGTGACATGTCCCGAAATGACGCGAATTGATGTTTCCGGGTTACGCATCGCAAGAATTGGGCAAGCCGCCGCCAGCCGGTGCCCAAGCCAGTCCCCCAGCCGGTGTGGCCGGTGGTAGGATGCCGCCATGGGGAGTACGGGCGAGCGCGAGGAAATGCACGGCCATTCCGGCTGGCTGATCCCGGCCGTGTTTTTCGCCGCCATCGTCCTGCTGTCCGGCCTGTTCCTGGGCTGGTATCTGCGACCCGGCCCCAAGGGCGCCAGCGCCCCCACCGTCCGTTCCACCATGGTGCAGGTCACGGTGCGCGGCACCCCTTTCACCATCCCGGCCAATTACATGGAAAGCTCGGCGGCGCGTACCGGGGGCGAGATGGACTCGCTGGCCTTGTATGCGCTGTTCCCGTCCTGGCGCGGCTATTCCGACGGCGATGCGCGGGCCTTCGCCGGCAATGCGCCGGACTCGCCCGTCATCCGCCTGTCGCTGCGTGGCGATCCCAACAGCCTGGACGAAGAAGCCCGGCTTCAGCGCATCTACATGCCATATATCGTCAACCGCAAAGGCGCCGAGGGTCCGTTCGGCCTGACCCAGTATGGCTTTGCCAGGAATTCCGGCTATGAACGCAACGACCTGTTCACGGGCCAGGGCGCCAAGGGCCTGGTGCTGTTTTTGTGCGAGCGGGAGTCGGCCGATTTGCCCAGTCCCAATTGCCTGGCGGTCGACCGGCCGCTGGCGAAGAACCTCAGCTTCTCCTACCGCTTCAAGCGCGCCTACCTGGCGCGCTGGCAGGAAGTCTCCGCCGGCACTGAAGCGCTGATCGCGAAATTCAAGAAGTCTTAGGAGCGGGACGCAGGGGCTTCCGGCAGATCCATGTCCAGGATCGCCATGTTGAAGGCATAGGAGACTTCGCCGTCTTCCTCGTCCTTGAACAGCACGCCGACGAATTCGCCGTTGATGTGCATTTCCACCGAGTCCTGCTGCTTGGGACGCTCCACGATGGTGATCGTGTCCAGGCGGAACAGGTTACGCAGGTACTTTTCCAGGCGCCAGATTTCGCTGCGGGTCACGGCTGTTTCCTCGTTATTGGACGGGTTGAAGTCGCATGGCGGCACTTAACCGTCAAGTATCGTGGCGGAACCAGTTCTCGGGGTCGGCGGGCAGGCCCGGCCTCGCGCCGCGCTTGGACGCGCGCCGCTGCGGCGTTCGTCGCTCAAATCGATCCACTGGATCGATTTGCCCGGCTTCGCCGGTCGCTCCTCACCCTGTATTATCAGGCAACTCTTCGATGAAATGGTTCATCTGCTGCGAGGGGTTCTCGCCGCAATCGCAATTGATCAGCTTGGCGGGTACGCCGACGGCGGTGCAATGCGCGGGCACCGCCTTCAGCACCACCGAACCGGCGCCGATGCGGCTGTATTCGCCCACTTCGATATTGCCCAGGATCTTGGCGCCCAGCGACAACAGCACGCCGCGGCGGATCTTGGGATGGCGGTCACCGCTTTCCTTGCCGGTGCCGCCCAAGGTGACATCCTGCATAATGGAAACATCGTCTTCCACCACCGCGGTCTCGCCGATCACGATGCCGGTGGCATGGTCGAACATGATGCCGCGGCCGATCCTGGCCGCCGGATGCACATCCACTGCGAACAGCTGCGAGATGCGGCTTTGCAGGAACAGCGCCATGGCCTTGCGGCCCTCGCTCCACATCCAGTGGGCGACGCGCCAACTCTCCAGCGCATGGAAGCCTTTGTAGAACAGGAAAGCGTCGAGATAGGAATGGCAGGCCGGATCGCGTTCGAACACCGCCGAAAGGTCGGCGCGCACCGACTGGCCGAAGCCCGCGTCGGCCGCCACCAGATCGTCGAACATTTCGCGGATGGCCAGGGGCGACAGGTCCTCGCCGCCCAGCTTGCGCGCCAGGTGATAGGACAGCGCCTGCTCCAGCCGGTCATGCTGCAGGATGGTGGCGTGGACAAAACCAGCCAGCGTGGGTTCGCGCCCGGCCATGGCTTCGGCCTGCTGGCGCAGGGCCGTCCAGATCGGATCGACGGAAGAGACTTTTTCGCGCGGGCTCGCCATGGTGTGTCCTTAAGGGCCGTGCTTTTACCACGAAAGTTTGTAGAATTTCAAAACGCCCAAAAACCGGCTTTTCTCCGGGTTCTTCGTTAAGATGGGCGCTATTCCGCCCTTTTTAAGGTCCGCATGTCCAAAGATCCCGAATTCAACACCCCTGCCCCCAAGGCCATCGATCTGCTGCTGACCCGCCGTTCCGGCTCGGCCAAGGCGATGGAGGGACCGGGCCCCAACAAAAAGCAGCTCGCCCAGATCCTGCAGGCCGGGGCGCGCGTGCCCGATCACGGCAAGCTGTTCCCCTGGCGCTTCATCGTGTTCGAGGGCAAGGGCCGCGAGCGCGCAGGCGATATTTTCGCAGACGTCATGGAAGCCGAAGGCGAGCGTGAAAAGCAGGTGGAGGAAGAACGCGGCCGCTTCCTGCGCGCGCCCGTGGTGATCGGCGTGATTTCATCGGCCCGCGAACTGCACAAAGTCCCGGTATGGGAACAGGAATTGTCGGCCGGCGCGGTGTGCCAGAATATCCTGATCGCCGCCACCGCGCTGGGCTTTGTCGCCAACTGGTTGACGGAGTGGTACGCCTTTCATCCCGTGGTCAAGGAGAAGCTGGGCTTGAAACCCGGCGAGCGGGTGGCCGGCTTCATCTATATCGGCACCGCCAGGGACGAACTGGAAGAACGCCCGCGCCCCGATATGGAAAAAATCGTCACCGTTTTTTAGACGGCGATAAAGAAGCCATAGAAGAAGAAGGCAGCGGCCGCCGCCGCGCCAGAAAGAACAACGGGCCAGGAATCCATGGAAACCTCCGAACAGGCGCCAGAGATGGCGCCGTTCGGCTCAGCTTCAACCTGCGCCGGACGCGGGGCCGCTATTCCACAAAAATCAAGTGTCCAAACCGGTCCGGCCAGTGCGGATCCGCTTTCACCTGCCCCGAATCCGACCACTGCGAAAGGCGGCGGTTGGGTTCGGTGCCGTCCCAGCGGTTCATGTTGGCGATCCAGCGGTCGCCCAGCCTGGGCACGGGGTTGTCCGTCAGGTCGGAAAAGGACTGCCAGGGAATCGAAACTTCCAGATTCCAGCCCTGGTCATGGTCCGAAGAGTTGTTGAGCGAACCGCGCGCCGAAACGGCCAGCCGCACACCGGGCCAATCGTACTTCTTCATGATGCGCTGGGGAAACGGATAGAGATAATCATACAGCACGGCCCGCGCGTTCATCTCCAGACCCAGATACAGGTTCTTGACGCCAGGCGGCGCGATGAAGATCTCGACGGCGTCATCCTTGTAGGTGGGATCGTCGTGATGGGTCTGGACCGCGGTGATGTCCTCATCCTCGCATTCATAGGCGACATAGAGATTGTCATTGTCCCAGGTCAGCCGGGCCACCGTCTTCTGTTTCTTGCCGGTCTGATCGGCCCAGGGAAAAACGAACGTCACCACCTGGGCGTTTTTCCAGGCGGCATCATCGAGCTGGCCATCGATGCGGGGCGCGACTTTCGCGCGATGCACCTCATAGCTGGGAATGGGCGGCAGGTTGGAACGCTGGGATTGCGCCATGGCGGGCAACGCCAGCAAAAGATAGGCGGAACAAAGAAGAGCCTTTTTCACGAAATCCCCCTTCAGCGAATTCCGATCAGCTTATGGGTTTGCAGCGACAAGCGCCATTGGGGGTGTTCCAGGCAATATTGCGTCGCCGCTTCGGTGTTGGCGGCGCGGTCGGCATTGTCCATCGGCTGCAGGAAGAAGTTCTGGAAATCCTGGCCGGCGAACCGCTCGGGCGGCGCGCCCGCCTGCGGATAGATCAGCTTCAGTTCATTGCCGCGCATCAGCTTCTGCTCCGCATCGGCCTTGGGGCTGACACAGATCCAGTCGATGCCCGGCGGCGGCAGCAAGGTGCCGTTGGTCTCGATGCCGATTTCGAAACCCTTTTCGTGCAGGGCGTCGATCGCCTCGCGGTCCAGTTGCAGCAAGGGCTCACCGCCGGTGCAGACGACATAGGGTTTGCCCTTGGCGTGCTGCGGCCACTGGGCAAACACCGCGCGCGCCAGCGCAGCGGCATCGGCGAACTTGCCGCCGCCCGGGCCATCGGTGCCGATGAAATCGGTATCGCAGAAGCGGCAGACCGCTTCGGCACGGTCTTTTTCTAAGCCAGTCCACAGATTGCAGCCGGCAAAGCGCAGGAACACGGCGGCGCGGCCGGTATGGGCGCCCTCGCCTTGCAAGGTGTAATAAATTTCTTTGACCGAATACGTCATGCGGCGCGGTACTTCATGTATCCGCTGGCGCGCAGTTCACAGGACGGGCACTGGCCGCAACCATAGCCCCAGTCGTGCGCGGTGGGATCGCCTTGATAACAGGTGACGGTCTCCGCCACGATCAGATCGACCAGTCTGACGCCGCCCAGTTCTTCCGCCAGCTTCCAGGTCGCCGCCTTGTCGATCCACATCAGCGGCGTATGGACTTTGATCTCCCGCGCCAGCCCCAGGCTCAGCGCCCGCGCCGTGGCCTGCACGGTTTCATCGCGGCAATCGGGATAGCCGGAAAAATCGGTCTCGCACATGCCGCCGACGAGTTCGGCGATGCCGCGCCGATAGCCCAGCGCCGCCGCCGCCGTCAGGAACATCACATTGCGTCCCGGCACGAAGGTCGTCGGCAGGCCATCGCGGCCCATCTCGATTTTCACCGCATCGGTCAACGCGCTGCCACCGATGGCTTTCAGCGTGTCCAGCGGCAGCAGGTGATCGGCGCCCAGCTTTTCGGCCCATTGCGGAAATTGCGCGCGCAGCCTGTCCAGGATGACGGGCCTGGCTTTCAGTTCCACCGCATGGCGTTGGCCGTAATCGAAACCAACCGTTTCCACGCGGCCGAAGCGCGCCAGCGCCCAGGCCAGGCAGACCGTGGAATCCTGGCCGCCGGAAAACAGGACCAATGCAGAGCTCATGGCGGGGTGTGTACCCCGCCGGGTGTGCGGCTTGGAAGGAAAATCAGGCGACCTTGGCGGCGCGCGCGCCGACGCGGCTGGCGGGCAGCTGGATGGTGACGGTGGTGCCATCGCCCACCGCGCTGGCCAGGCTGAGCTCGCCCCCATGCAGTTCTGCCAGCGCCTTGGAAATGGACAGGCCCAAACCGGCGCCTTCAAAACGCCGCGCCAGGCTGCCGTCCAGCTGGCGGAACGGCTCCAGCGCGGCGGCAATGGTTTCCTGCGCCATGCCGATGCCGGTGTCCTGCACGATCAGGTGGACGCTGCCGTCCGGCTGCATGCGGGCGATGAAACGCACGTCACCATTTTCCGGCGTGAACTTCAGCGCATTGGCCAAGAGGTTGCCCAGCGCCTGGGCCAGGCGTCGCGGATCGACATGCAGCACCGGCATATCCGCCGGCACATCCAGGTGGATCGGGCGTTCGTCGTGGGCAATGCCGCGCGCCAGGATAATGGCGGCATCCGCCACGTCCTGCACGCTCTCGGGACGCGCATCGATGGTCAGCAATCCGCCTTCCAGGCGCGACACATCCAGCACGTCGTTGATGACCGACAACAGCCGCGCACCGCTCTTGTGGATGTCGCCGGCATAATCGCGGTATCCCTCATGCCCGATCGGGCCCAGCAATTCGTCTCGGATGATTTCGGAAAAGCCCAGCACCGCGTTCAGCGGCGTCTTGAGCTCATGGCTCATGGCGGCCAGGAAGGCGGCCTTCATCTTGTTGGCGATCTCGGCCTGGCGCAGCGCCACGCGCAGGGCGCGTTCCTGTTCGAATTTCTCGGTCACGTCCTCGACCGTGCCTTCATAGCAGAGGATCTGGCCGGACCAGTCGCGCACGGCCCGGGCATTTTCCGAAATCCAGATGCGCCGGCCGGAGCGGTGATAGATTTCCGACACGAAGTTGGTGACGATGTCGTGGGCCTGCATCTGGGCGCGAAATTCATCGCGCCGGCGCTGGTCCACATACAGCTGGGCGCTGATGTCGGTCAGGCCGGTGATCAGCGCCTCGGGACTGGCATAGCCGTAGATATCGGCCAGCGCCTGATTGACCGCCAGGTAATGACCTTCGGCGGTGGTGCGGAAAATGCCTTCCACCGCATGGTCGAAGAAGGCGCGGTAGCTGGCTTCGCCCGCGGTGACGCGCTTGCGTGTGTTTGCAGCCACGCGCTGCAATAGCGACAGCGCGAAGCTGAGCACCGCCACGATCATCAGCCCGGCGATATATTGGGTGCCCAGGTCCGCGGAAAAGCCCAGCCCGACCAACAGGCCCGCCACGAAAACGGCAAGCGCCGCCGTCAACCCGGGCGAGCGGCTGTGTTCACGATGTTCAGGTGAATGGTTGAACGGCATGTTGGGTGCCGGAGTAGCGGAAAAACATGAACACCCAGTTGAGGTTAGTAAGGCCGTCGGGACGTGGCGGGGTGCGCACCCTTCAGCCTTTTTCAATCTTGATGGAGAGCCGGTTAAAATCGCCGGTGTTTGGGGCCTGCACGCAGCCATGCGTGCACAGCAAACGCGCAATCTGCCCGCAATATTGTTTCAAAGCGGAGTTTGTGATTGATTGCGCGCCCGCCAAAATATTTTTGAAAAAAAAGAGAAATGGCCCTGTTAGAGACCATCCATCCCCTTTTCGTGCTTTCCGGTTTCGCCGTCGGCTTCCTGGTCGGGATGACGGGTGTGGGCGGCGGCTCGCTGATGACGCCGCTGCTGATCCTGCTGTTTCATGTCCATCCCGTGACGGCGGTGGGCACCGACTTGATCTATGCCAGCGTCACCAAGACCGGCGGCAGTCTTGTGCACGGCTTCAACAAGACCATCGACTGGCGCATTGTGCGGCGGCTGGCCTCGGGCAGCCTGCCTGCGTCCGTGCTGACGCTGGCCACTTTGTGGCTGCTGCATGTCGACCAGGCCGCCTACAGCCACATCGTCACCAAGGTGCTGGGCGTGGCGCTGATCTTCACAGCCGCCGGGCTGCTGCTGCGCCGCCGCCTGCTGGCGACCTATTCCCGGCGTGTGGGGGTGCTGACCGAACGCCAGACGCGCACCTTCACGATCATGACCGGCGTGGTGCTGGGCGTATTGGTGACGATTTCCTCGGTGGGCGCCGGCGCACTGGGCGTCACCGCGCTGCTCCTGCTCTATCCCGAATTGCCGGTGGTGCGCATCGCCGGCTCCGACATCGCCCATGCCGTGCCGCTGACCCTGGTGGCGGGCATGGGGCACATCGCCACCGGCGGTATCGATACCGGCGTATTGGTGTCGCTCCTGTGCGGTTCGCTGCCGGGCATCATGCTGGCCAGCCTGTTTGCGCCGCGCCTGCCCGACCGGGCCCTGCGCATTGTCCTGGCCGTTACCCTCATCGTGGTCGCCATCCGGTTGCTCAGTGCCTGATATCGGTAAAAAGGGTCCCCCGCGTGCCTGGCAGCGGATGCTGAGTGGGCGGCGGCTGGACCTGCTGGAACCCAGCCCCTTGGACATCGAAATCGGGGACATCGCCCATGGCCTGGCGCGGGTGGCGCGCTGGAACGGCCAGACCAAGGGCGCACACGCCTTTTCGGTGGCCCAGCACAGCGTGCTGGTGGAGCGGCTGGTGAGCGAACTGTCGCCCCGCCTGTCGCGGGAGGCCCGGCTGATGGCCCTGCTGCACGACAGCCCCGAATATGTTGTCGGTGACCTCATTAGCCCCTTCAAGGCCGCTGTTGGCATCAATTACAAGGCCTTGGAGGAAAGACTTCAGGCAGCAATTCACCTGCGCTTTGGCCTGCCGGCCCAGGTCCCTGCGGGCCTGAAGACCCTGTTCAAGCGGGCGGACCACCTGTCGGCCTATTACGAGGCCACCCAGCTGGCCGGCTTCGAGGAGGCGGAAGCCCGCCGCCTGTTCGGACCCCCTCCCAAGGCCCTGAAAATGCCCCGGCTGGCCCCCCTGAGCACAGCCGAGGCCCAGGCCCTGTTCCTGGGGAGATTCCAGCGGCTTTATGCTCAGTAGCTGTTAAAAGGGCGACATGCCCCGCCTCCTGGTCGCCCCCCTGTCCAGCCTGCCCGACGCCCTGGCCGCCCACGCCCCGTCCCATCTGGTCAGCCTTCTGTCCCCCGAACACATGGTCGGCACCCCGGCCGGCTTTCCCGCTGCCATGCATCTGCGGCTGGGCGTCAATGACATCGTCGATCCGTCCGCCGGCACCGCGCCACCGGCGCGCAAGCACATCGAAGAGCTGCTGGAATTTTCGCGCAGCTGGGATGCCAGCCAGCCGTTCCTGATTCACTGCTGGGCCGGCATCTCGCGCTCGATGGCCAGCGCCTTCACCATCCTGTGCGACCGGCTGGGACCGGACCGGGAGATCGAGATCGCCCGCGCCATGCGACAGCGCGCACCGCATGCCCAGCCCAACCGGCTTTTGGTGCAGCACGCCGATGACGCGCTGGGCCGCAATGGCAAGATGATCGCGGCGCTGAACAGCATGGGCCCGCCCTTGATCGTGGAGGAAGGCGTCACCACCGCTTTCCCGCTGGTGGGCTTATGAGCAAGGAAACGGTCTCCATTGGCCTTTCCGCCGCCATCGTGGCGGTGGAGGGCGAACGCCCATCGGTGCTGGTGGTGGCGCATGACGGCATGGCCGATGCGCTGCCGTTCGGCCCTTTCGATCCGGCGCAACAGCGCACCCTGGAATCGGGCCTGCGCAAATGGGTGGGCGAACAGACCCGTTTCGACCTGGGTTACACCGAGCAGCTCTATACCTTTGGCGACAAAGGCCGCCACGAATCCGCCGCCGGCACGCGCGTGGTGTCGGTGGGCTATCTGGCGCTGACGCGGCAAGGCAAGGACGCGCCGGAAACCGAATGGCGCGGCTGGTATCACTATTTCCCGTGGGAAGACTGGCGGGGCACCAAGCCGGCCATGATCGAAAGCACCATTCTGCCGGCGCTGAAGAAGTTCGTGAAAGACGCGCCCAATGCCGAAACCGCGGAATTGCGGCGCGAGCGGGTGAATGTCTGCTTCGGCGAAGGCTGGGACGAAGAGCGGGTGCTGGAACGCTACGAGCTTCTGTATGAAGCGGGTCTGGTCGAAGAGTTCTGGCGCGACAGCGGCAAGCCGAACAAAGGTCCCAGCCTGGGCACCGCCATGCTGTACGACCATCGCCGGATCCTGGCCACCGCCATCGCGCGGCTGCGCGGCAAGCTGAAATACCGCCCGGTGGTGTTCGAATTGATGGCCCCCACTTTCACCCTGCTGGAATTGCAGCGGGCGGTGGAGGCTCTGGCGGGCTTGCGGTTGCACAAGCAGAATTTCCGCCGGCTGGTGGCCGAGCAGGGCCTGGTGGAAGGCACCGGCAAGTTCAATGCGCCGGCCCGCGGCCGCCCTGCCGAGCTGTTCCGCTTCCGCCGCGAGGTCTTGCGCGAGCGGCCGGCGCCTGGGGTCCGGCTGGGTGTGCGGCGCAGCAAGGCGTCATAAGCATGCAACATATGTCGGAATGACGCGTTTCCGACTCTTGACCCCTTAATGCTCCTGGGTAGCATAAAGCCCGAACCGGCTCCTTGAAGGCCGGGTTTTTTGCACCACATATATACTCGAAATGAGTATTATTGAGGTGACGGAGGACAAGATGGGTTTGGAACTCGCCTATACGGACGACGTGGCCCGCGCCACCGACGGCCTGTACGCCAAGGTTGCCAATTTCATTCCCAAGGCGGAATGGATCGCCTATGCGCCCGTCATCGCCGAGATCAACCGGCTGAAGCGCGAGAAAGACGCCGTCATCCTGGCGCACAATTACATGACGCCGGAAATTTTCCACTGCGTGGGCGATTTCGTGGGCGACAGCCTGGCGCTGGCCCGCGAGGCGGCGCGAACCGAAGCGAAAGTCATCGTGCAGGCCGGTGTCCACTTCATGGCCGAAACCTCGAAAATCCTGTCGCCGGAAAAGACCGTGCTGATCCCCAGCATGGAAGCCGGCTGCTCCCTCGCCTCGTCCATCACGGGCGCGGATGTGCGCCTGCTGGCGAAATATCCCGGTCTGCCGGTGACCCTATGTGAACGCCAGCGCCGATGAAGGCGGAAAGCGATATCCTCTGCTGCACCGACGGCAATGCGGTGAAGGTTGTGAATCCATCGCCAGGGTTGGCGTCGATACCGTCATCATGATCCCGGACAAGTATCTGGCCGCAATGTCGCCAGCCAGACCGGCGTGAAAGTCATCACATGAGGAAGAGCGCCTGCGAAGTGCATGAGCTTCACCGCCCAGCAGATCCGCGACTATCGCGCTGCCCATCCCGGCATCGTGGATCTCGCTTTCGCGCCCGTCCCGAATGCCCGCCGAAGTGGTAGCCGAGCCGATTTCGCCGGTTCCACCGCCGCCATGATTGGCTATGTCGGCAGCCACAAGCCGCAGCGCGTGGTGATCACCGAATGCTCCGTGAGCGACAATGTCGCCGTCGAACATCCCGAGGTCGATTTCGTGCGCCCCTGCTTCATGCCCAGCACATGGCCGCATCACCCTGGATGGCATACTGCATTCGCTGCAGACCATGACCACCGAAGTGATCGTGGCCGCACGGCCGACATCGCGGCGCGCGAAAGCGATCGATCGAGGATGCTGACCTTGGCGGTGAAGGCCTGATCCCATGACGCGCATCGACAACATCGTCGAGACCGACGGCGCACGCATTGATGATCTGCCCAGGCGCCAGCATTGCCGGGTTGTTCACCGCCCTGAAGCTGTCGCCCATGCCCAGCATCGTGCTGGCGGGGACGCGGCCGGGCATGTCCGGCTCCAGCGCCTGGGCGCAGGGCGGCATTGCCGCGTCGGTGGGCGAAGGCGATACCTGGCAGTCCCATGCCCATGACACGATGGTCGCCGGCGCCGGGCTGTGCGATCCACGGATCGTCGACCTGGTGGCGCAGGAAGCGCCCGCCCGCATCGAAGACATGGTGCGGTTTGGCGCGCCTTTCGACCGCAACAGCGACGGATCGCTGGCGGTGGGGCGTGAAGCGGCCCATTCCATGGCGCGCATCGTTCACGTGAAAGGCGACGGCGCCGGGGCGGCAATTTCGGCCACGCTGGCCGCGCGCGCCAATGAAGCCGGCAACATCACCCTGCTGGAAGGCTTTCACGCCGTTGAACTGGCGATGGAGAATGGCCGCGTCACCGGCATCTTTGCCCGCTCGGGCATCGGGCCGGGCGCGCGGCTGATCCTGTTCCGCGCCCGAGCCGTGATCCTGGCCACCGGCGGACTTGGCGCGCTGTACGCCGTCACCACCAATCCGCTGGAAGCGCGCGGCGAGGGCCTGGGCATGGCGGCGCGCGCCGGCGCCGTGATCGCCGATCCCGAATTCGTGCAATTCCATCCCACCGCCATTGCGGTCGGACGCGATCCCGCGCCTTTGGCCACCGAGGCCCTGCGCGGCGAAGGCGCGGTTCTGGTCAATGAACTGGGCGAGCGCTTCATGACCGCGGTCCATAACGACGCCGAACTGGCGCCGCGCGATATCGTCGCCCGCGCCATCCATCGCCAGATCACCGGCGGTCACAAGGCCTACCTGGATTGCCGCAGCGCCATCGGCGCGGACTTCCCGCGGCATTTCCCCACCGTCTATGCCGCCTGCATGTCGGCGGGCATCGATCCGGTCACCGCCATGATCCCGGTGGCGCCGGCCGCGCACTACCACATGGGCGGCATTGCGTCGGACGAAAATGGCCGCTCGTCATTGCCGGGCCTTTGGGCGGTGGGCGAATGCGCCGCCACCGGTCTGCATGGCGCAAACCGGCTGGCGTCCAATTCGCTGCTGGAAGGCCTGGTGTTCGGCGCCCGCGTGGCCGATGACGTGCGCGGCCAGCTTGCCGCGGGCAGCCTGCGCGGCGCCCCGCCCGCGCCGCAGCGTTTTGCATCCCCTGCCCCGCCGCATGTCCTGCGCGCCGCCATGAGCCGCGACGTGGCGCTGGAGCGCAACGCCGAGGGCCTGCGCAACGCGCTGGAGGTGATCGCGCGGCTGGAAACCACCAGCAGCGAACCTGCCTTGCTGAACATGACCTCTGCCGCCAAGCTGGTGACCGCGGCGGCGCTGGCGCGGCAGGAATCGCGCGGCGGCCATTGGCGCAGCGACTTTCCGAAGCCAGAGCGCACCGCCACCCGCACCTTCATGACCCTGGCCGATGCGGAGCGCATCGCCGCCAATGTCGAAGCCCTGCCCCGCAGCGCCCGCAAATGACTTCTTCCGTTGCACTGGACTTCTCGCGGCCGCCGGCCGCGCTGCTGTTCGAGCCGTTTGTATCGCACGCATTGGCGGAAGATCTGGGCCGCGCCGGCGACATCACCAGCCAGCTCACCATTCCGGCGGACAAGCAGGCCACCGCGAAGTTCGTGGCGCGCAAACCGGGGCGCATCGCCGGGCTGATCTGCGCCGAAGCCGCGTTCCGGCTGGTCGATCCGTCGGTGAAATTCGCCGTGTCCCTGCCCGATGGCTCGGATGCGGCGGCGGGCGCCGTGCTGGCCAACGTGTCAGGCCCGGCCAGAAGCATCCTGACTGCCGAGCGGGTGGCGCTGAACTTTCTGGGACCGCTGTCGGGCACCGCCACGGCCACGGCGGCGCTGGTGAAGGCGGTGGAAGGCACCCAAGCCCGCATCGTCTGTACCCGCAAGACCCTGCCCGGCCTGCGCGCCTTGCAGAAATATGCCGTGCGTTGTGGCGGCGGATTCAATCACCGTTTCGGGCTGGATGACGCCGCCATGGTCAAGGACAACCATGTCCAGGCCGCCGGTGGCATCGGCCCGGCCGTGGAGCGCCTGCGCGCCGGACTTGGCCACATGGTGCGGATCGAGGTGGAAGTCGACCGGCTGGAGCAGCTGGAAGAAGCGCTGAAGCTGGGCGTGGACCGCATCCTGCTGGACAATATGTCGAACGAAGACCTGCGCCGTGCTGTGGCGATGGCGAACGGCAAGGCGGTTCTGGAAGCATCCGGCAACGTCACACTGGCGACGGTGCGCGCCATCGCCGAAACCGGCGTTGACTATATCAGCTCAGGCGCCATCACCCACAGCGCACCGAACCTGGATATCGGTCTGGATTTCTAGCTTTCGCGGGTGCGCGAGGTGCCACGATAGAAGATGTGGTTCCCGATTTGGGTCGTCTTGTCCATCGTGTCCGCCCAGTCGGGCGAAACCGACACGGCATGAAAGTTGACCGCACCGCCGGTGGCGTTCTACAGGTACAGCTGGCCGTTCATGATTTTGGCGGCCAGGGCCTCGGCCTCGCGCCAGGCGGCCGGCTGCTTGGCGCGCTTCATGTCGCCATTGCAGGCGAAGGAAAACTGACATCCCGAATGATTGGCGCCTTCATAGACCACGGCGCAGATGGAATGGCCGTAATCGCCATGGTTCATGCGGTGGAACACCACTTCGGCGATGGCCTTCTGGCCGGTCGTGCCCTCGCCGCGGGCTTCGTAATACAGCACTTCCGAAAGGCATTTGTGCTCGGCCAGGAGCTGGGTCATGACCGTGTCGGTGACGGGCTTGGGGGCTTCGGCCACCGCGACAGCCGGCTTGATCGCGGCTTTGTCCGTGGACGGATGATAGCTCATGGAAGCGCCGATCGCGGCGCTGGCGGTGGCGAGAATGATCGCCATCGCGGCAACAAGCACGCGGTCGGAACGCGAAATCGCGTCATTGGTTTTCTTGGACATCAGGCTTGCAACTCTTTTCGGCTTAGATGAATTCGCTTGGTCTATCGGCTTGGTCTATTTCGCATCTGCTGTTCTTCGCGCCCCTTCGGCGTTCCAATCGCGAGTGCTATTTCAATCAGGCTGTTTCGATTGCGCGTGTTCCTCAAAAAGTTCCGAATGGTTCCCAGCACCAAGTGGGGCGGCTTTTGCCTCCCCAAAAACGAATCGTCAAATAAATTTTTTCATTAACGTGACAGAACGTCATTAAAAGCCCGGAAAACCCAGCCTTTTCCTGACGATGTTCCGTGACATTAAACGTCGCTGCGACCCTTTTTCAGCGCCGCCTGCGCCGCCGCAAGCCGCGCGATCGGCACGCGAAATGGCGAGCACGAGACATAATCGAGCCCTGAGTCGTGACAGAAGCGGATGGAATCCGGATCGCCGCCATGCTCTCCGCAGATACCAAGCTTGAGCTTTTCGCGGGTCTTGCGCCCCCGTGTCGCCGCAATTGAAATCAGTTCGCCCACGCCTTCGCTGTCCAGCGACACGAACGGATCGCGGGCGATCACGCCCTTGCCCAGATAATCATTGATGAACATGCCGGCATCGTCACGCGATATGCCAAGCGTTGTTTGCGTCAGATCGTTGGTGCCGAACGAGAAGAATTGCGCCGTCTGGGCAATCTCGCCCGCCTTTAGCGCGGCGCGCGGCAGCTCGATCATCGTTCCGATCAGGTAATCCGGGACTTTCCCGCGTTCCTGCTTGATGGCGTCCGCCACGCCGGCGATGCGCGCCGCCAGCATGTCCAGCTCGGCCTTGAAGGCCACCAGCGGGATCATGATTTCCAGCTGAACCGGCTTGCCACCCTTTTCTTCCACCGCCAGCGCCGCTTCCAGGATGGCGCGCGCCTGCATTTCGTAGATTTCCGGATAGGTGATGCCCAAACGGCAGCCGCGATGACCCAACATGGGATTGGCTTCATGCAGCGCGATGGCGCGGGCACGCAGCTTCTTGGCATTGGTGCCGGCGGCGGCGGCCACTTCCTCGAACTCTTCTTCCTTGTGCGGCAAGAATTCGTGCAGCGGCGGATCGAGCAAACGGATGGTGACGGGCAGTCCCGCCATCTCCGCAAAAATAGCTTCGAAATCGCTGCGCTGCATGGGCAGCAACTTGGCCAGCGCGGCTTTGCGCGCACCTTCATCGTCGGCCAGGATCATCTGGCGCACCGCGATGATGCGGTCGGCTTCAAAGAACATGTGCTCGGTGCGGCACAAGCCGATGCCTTCGGCACCGAACTTGCGCGCGGTGGCGGCATCCACCGGGGTGTCGGCATTGGTACGGACACGAAGACGGCGAACCTCGTCCGCCCAACCCATGAGCGTGCCGAAATCGCCGGTCATTTCCGGCTGGCGCAGGCCCACCTTGCCCTTGAACACCTGGCCGGTGGCGCCATCAATGGTGATGACGTCGCCGCGCTGCAGCGTGACATTGCCGGCCACCATTTCGCCGCGCACCGCATCAATCTTCAGCATGCCGGCGCCGGAGACGCAGGGCCGGCCCATGCCGCGGGCCACCACGGCCGCGTGGCTGGTCATGCCGCCGCGCGCGGTCAGGATGCCGCGCGCCGCATGCATGCCGTGAATGTCCTCGGGGCTGGTTTCGGTGCGTACCAGGATGACGTCGCGATTGTCGGCGGCCAGCTTCTCGGCCTCCTCGGCGGTGAAGGCGACTTCGCCGGTGGCGGCGCCGGGGGAAGCGCCCAGGCCGATGGCGATCTGTTCCTTGGGCGCGTCGGGATCGAGCGTGGGATGCAGAAGCTGGTTCAGGGCTTCCGGCTCCACCCGGGTGACGGCGATCTTCCTGTCGATCAGCCCTTCCCGCTCCATGTCCACGGCCGCTTTCAGCGCCGCTTCCGCGGTGCGCTTGCCGGCGCGGGTCTGCAGCATGAACAGCTTGCCTTCCTGCACCGTGAATTCCACGTCCTGCATGTCGCGGTAATGCTGTTCCAGCTGCTGGCCGATCGCCATCAGCTCGGCAAAAGCCTTGGGCATGGCTTCTTCCATGCTGGCCTTGCGAATGCCCAGCCGTTCGCGCACGGCCTTGGAGATCGGCTGGGGCGTGCGGATGCCCGCCACCACGTCTTCGCCCTGGGCGTTGATCAGGAATTCGCCATACAGCAGCTTTTCGCCGGTGGCCGGATCGCGGGTGAAGGCGACACCGGTTGCCGATGTCTCGCCCCGGTTGCCGAACACCATCGCTTGCACCGTGACGGCCGTGCCCCAGTCCTCTGGAATATTGTTAAGCTTGCGATAGGTGTTGGCGCGCGGAGAACGCCACGACCCGAACACCGCGCCAATGGCGCCCCACAGCTGTTCCTGCACGTCTTCCGGGAACGGCTTGCCCAGTTCCTTCTGCACGCGGTCCTTGTAAAGCCCGGCGATGCGCTTGAGGTCATCCGCATCCAGGTCGGTGTCCAGCTCGATGCCCTTGGCGTCCTTTTCGTCGTCCAGGATTTCCTCGAAGGCGGCATGGTCCACGCCCAGCACCACATCGGAATACATCTGGATGAAACGGCGATAGCTGTCATAGGCGAAGCGTTCGTCGCCGGTCAGCTTTGCCAGGCCAGCGGCCGTTTCGGCGTTCAGGCCCAGGTTCAGCACCGTGTCCATCATGCCGGGCATGGAGACACGCGCGCCGGAGCGCACCGACAGCAACAAGGGCTTGGCGGGATCGCCCAAGGTGCCACCGGCCTGGGCGCCAATCTGCTTCAAGGCCGCGGCGACCTGGTCTTGCAGGTCCGGCGGATAGGTTTCACTGTTGGCGTAATAGTAAGTGCAGACTTCGGTGGTGATGGTGAGGCCTGGCGGAACGGGAAGGCCCAGGTTGGACATTTCCGCCAGGTTGGCGCCCTTGCCGCCCAGCAGGTTGCGCATGCCGGCTTCGCCTTCGGCCTTGCCGTCGCCGAACGCATAAACCCATTTCGTCATCACTCTGCCCTACCCGTTGTCATGGCCCGCCGGAGTGCGGGCCATCCAGTTGAAACAAGCTCACCAGCGCCGCAAAAATCTGAGCCCAAAAACATCCTACCAGCCCGTGTCACCTGGATGGCCCGCATTTGCGGGCCATGACACCGAGGATCACCCCTCTATCCGCGAAAAATCTGCCACTTGGTGCAAAGTCGCGCGCAGGGACGCCAGCAGGTTCAGGCGGTTTTCACGCACCTGCTTGTCGTCGGCATTCACTTTCACGGCTTCGAAGAAACCGTCCACCGGAACGCGCAAGGCGGCCATCTGCTGCATGGCGGCGGCAAAATCCTCCCTGCCCAGCGCGGCGCTGATAGCGATCCGCGCCTTGTCCAACGCCGCGAATAGCGTTTTCTCGACCGGTTCGGAAAGCAACTTTTCTGTGACCTCGCTGATAAAGGTCTTGCCGTCCTTCTTTTCCTCGGCCTTGAGGATATTGGCGGCGCGCTTATAGCCGGCCAGCAGGTTGGCGCCGTCGTCGGATTTCAGGAACGCCTGCAACGCTTCGACACGGGCGACCAGCCGCACCAGATCATCTTCATTGCCCAGACTGAACACCGCATCGATCAGGTCGTGGCGGACGCCCTTTTCCTTCAGCGCCACTTTCAGGCGGTCAGCGAAGAAGGACAACAAATCGCTTTCCAGCTTCAACGGATAGCGCAGCTTGTTTTCCAGCAGAATGCGGATCACGCCCAGCGCGGCGCGGCGCAAAGCAAAGGGATCGCCAGAGCCGGTGGGCTTTTCGCCGGCAACAAAGAAACCCGTCAGCGCATCCAGCTTGTCGGCCAGCGCCACGGCGATGGCGACCTCGTCGGTCGGCACCGCATCCGAGGGCCCGACGGGCTTGTAGTGATCGCGCGCGGCATCGGCGACGGACACGTCTTCCTTGTCGTGCAGGGCATAGTATCGGCCCATCACGCCCTGCAGCTCGGGGAATTCCCCAACTACGCCGGTCGTCAGGTCGGCCTTGGCCAGCCTGGCGGCGCGCTGCGCCAGCTTAACATCGGCACCGATCTTTGTGGCAATTTCACCGGCCAGCTTCTCGATGCGGGCAATGCGCTCAAACTGGGTGCCCAGCTTGGCGTGGAAGACGATGCCCTTCAGCTTCTCGACCCGGCTTTCCAGCGTGTGCTTGCGGTCTTCGTCCCAGAAGAACTTGGCGTCGGACAGGCGGGCGCGCAGCACGCGCTCGTTGCCGGCGACGATTTCCTTGCCGCCGTCCTTGGCCACCATGTTGGCGACCAGGGCGAAGCGGTTGGCCATCTTGCCGGTCTTGGGATCACGCAGGCTGAAATACTTCTGGTGCGTGCGCATCGAGGTCTGGAGGATTTCGGCCGGCACATCCATGAATTCGTCCTGGATGGTGCCGACATAGACGGTCGGCCATTCCGCGAGGCCGCAGACTTCCGCCAGAAGCCCCTCGTCCGGGATCACTTCCAGGCCATGCACGAAGGCGGCTTGCTTGATCCCTTCAAAAATAATCGCGGCGCGTTCCTCGGCCTCCAGCACGACATGGGCGGCTTTCAGCTTCTGGGCATAATCGTCGAAGCGGCGCGTCTCGATCTTGCCTTCCGACAGGAAGCGGTGGCCGCGCGTGTGCAGGCCGGTGGAAATGCCCGCGAACGAAAACGGCACCAGTTCGCCGTCAAACGTGCACAGGATGGAATGCAGCGGGCGCACCCAGCGCACGCTCATGCCGGGCTTCCAGCGCATGGATTTGGGCCAGGGCAGCTTGGCCATCACCTCGGGAATGATCTCGGCCAGCACATGCGGCGTCTCGCGCCCCGCCCGCTCGATCACGGCCATATAGACATCGCCCTTGGGGGTCTTCTCGACCTTGAGCTGGTCCCTGGTCAGGCCGGTCTTTTTCAGAAAGCCTTCCAGCGCGGCGGCGGGGGCATCGGTCTTGGGGCCTTTCAGCTCTTCCCGAACATCGCTCTGCTTGGCCGGCAACCCGGCAATGGCCAGTGTCAGGCGGCGCGGGCCGGCAAAAGCCTTGGCGCCTTCAAACAGGAAGCCACGATCGGTCAGCGCCCCGACCATCAGGCGCTCCAGATCGCGCGCCGCGCCCGCCTGCATGCGGGCGGGAATTTCTTCAGAGAAAAGTTCCAGCAGTAAATCAGGCATCAGCCGAACCTCGGCTTGTATTCGCCCATCGGCGTCTGCAGCCAGGCTTCGCAGCAGGCTTGGGCCAGCGCGCGCACACGGCCGATGTATGCGGCGCGCTCGGTCACGCTGATCACGCCGCGCGCGTCCAGAAGATTGAAGGCATGGCTGGCCTTGATGCACTGGTCATAGGCGGGCAACGCCAACTTCTTGTTGCCGCTCAGCAGTGCCTGGCACTGTTTCTCGGCGTCCTTGAAATGCTGGAAAAGAATCTCGGTATCGGCCCGTTCGAAATTATAGGCCGAGAATTCCTGTTCGTTCTGGTGGAAGACTTCGCCGTAGCGAAACTCTTCGTTGAAGGCCAGGTCGTACACGAACTCGACATTCTGGACATACATGGCCAGGCGCTCGAGGCCGTAGGTGATCTCGGCGCAAACCGGATCGCAATCGATGCCGCCCACCTGCTGGAAATAGGTGAACTGGGTGATCTCCATCCCGTCGCACCACACTTCCCAGCCCAGGCCGGCGGCGCCAAGCGTCGGGCTTTCCCAGTCGTCCTCGACAAAGCGGATGTCATGCACATCCGGATCCAGCCCGATGGCGCGGATGGAGCCCAGATACAGCTCCTGCACATTCTCCGGCGCCGGCTTCAGGATCACCTGATACTGGTAATAGTGCTGCAACCGGTTGGGGTTCTCGCCATAGCGCCCGTCGGACGGGCGGCGGCTGGGCTGCACAAAGGCGGCCTTCCAGGGGCGCGGACCCAGCGCGCGCAAGGTGGTGGCGGGATGAAAGGTGCCCGCGCCCATCTGGTCGTCATAGGGCTGCAGGATCAGGCAACCCTGCCTGGCCCAATAGTCCTGGAGCGTCAGAATAAGGTCCTGAAATGTACGGGCTTTGGCCACCGATTCCGCCTTTGGGGGATGGCCGGAACCTACAGACGGGCCCCAGACAGGGCAAGCGCGGTGCCGCGCCGCAGTATTGCGTCGGCTTCAGGGGTCCAGGCCCCATCGGATTGGTGCAAAACCAGCCCCGGCAGCAGGGCAAAAGCCGCCTTGGAACCCTTGCGGGCCTGCACGATCACCCGCTTGGGGGCTTCGCCGCTTCGGGGAAACAGCGGAAAGGCCGCGACACCCTTTTCGGGCAGCGCGCCAAGGGCCTCGTTCAGCCGGTCAGCACGCAGGATGGCGGTGAAGTAGCCGCCGGAGGTTGTGCGCTGCAGCCCCAGCTTCAGCCAGTCCGCCAGGCGGCCTTCATCCATCAGCGCGGCAGCGCGGGCGGCATCGGGCGAAGACCGCCCTTCGCCGTGGAACGGCGGATTTGCAAAGACATGATCAAAGTCGCGCTTCAGTTCGGGCGGCAGGGCGAAGATGTCGGCGCTGATAAAGTGGGCCTTGGCGTTGTTGGCCGCTGCATTCCGGTTCGCCAAAGCCGCCAGTTCGGCGTCGCGTTCAACACCGATAATCGTCGCGCCGACAACACGCGCTTCCAGGCACAAGCTGGCTGCGCCACTACCAGACCCCAACTCCAGGACAGTGTCGCCCTCCCGGGCCGGAACCGCCGCCGCCAGCATCACCGCGTCCAGCCCGGATTTCAGGCCGAACTCCGCTTGCCAGACCTTCACACGGCCATCGAGAAATGTGTCGGTCACATCGCCTCTGGTACGGCAGCGCGCAGAAGCGTCTCGGCGCGGGCAAAATCCTCGTCCAGCACCATCAGCCGGCGCGGCAGGAAGCCCATGCTGCCGTCCATGACGCTGGCATGGGTATCAAACACGACAGATTCGATACCTTCCTGCGACAGGACATTGGCGGCGTAATCCAGGACGACCGGGTCGGTGGTTTTCAGCACGGCGCGCATGGGTTCCTTTTAGCCAAACCGCGCCCTTCTGTCGCCATCCCGGCCCGCTTGGCGGGGCCAAGCGCCTCCGGTATTCTGGGGGCCGATGGGGCAAGATCTGAAGACGAAAACTGCCGACACCGGCGTCTCGCCGGTGGAGCGGCTGCACGCCCTGATCGCCGCCGACATGGTCGCCACCGACAAGATGATCCATGCCCGCATGACTTCGGGCGTGGCGCTGATCCCGGACCTGGCCAAACATTTGATCGATTCCGGCGGCAAGCGCCTGCGCCCCATGCTGACCCTGGCCGCCGCCCAGGCCGGCGGCTATGTGGGCGACCATCATGTCCGCCTGGCCGCGGCGGTGGAGTTCATCCATACCGCCACCCTGCTGCATGACGATGTGGTGGACGAAAGCGCGCTTCGCCGCGGCAAAGTTTCCGCCAACCTGATGTGGGGCAACAAGCCATCCGTGCTGGTGGGCGACTTCCTGTTCAGCCGCGCCTTTCAGCTGATGGTGGAGACCGACAATCTGGCGGTGCTCGATATTCTGGCCGGCGCCTCGGCCATCATCGCCGAAGGCGAAGTGATGCAGCTGAAGTCGTCGAACAACCTGTCGGTGACCGAAGAGCATTATTTCAAGGTCGTATCGGCCAAGACCGCCGCCCTGTTCGCCGCCGCCGCCCATTCCGGCGCGCTGCTGTCAGGCCAGGGCGAGGAATTCGTGCACGGCATGCGCGCCTATGGCGAGAACCTGGGTATCGCCTTCCAGCTGGTGGACGATGCGCTGGATTATTCCGGCCGCCAGGCGCTGATGGGCAAGACAGTGGGCGATGACTTCCGGGAAGCCAAGATGACCTTGCCGATCATCCTGGCCCATGCCCGGGCGTCCGCCGCCGACCTGCCCTTCTGGAAGCGGGCGATCGAGACCGGCAACCAGACCGAAAGCGACCTGGACCGCGCCATCACATTGATCGAGCAGACTGGGGCGATGCAGGAAACCATGGCGCGCGCCCGCGCCTATGCCGATGCCGCCAAGGCGGCGCTGCGTGTCATGCCGTCCAGCGACATCAAGCATGCGCTGGCGGACATCGCGGATTTTTGCGTGGAGCGCGCCTACTGAATTCCATTCCTCTTCCGCAAGGAAAGAGGAATGTGCGCTACTTCTCCGGCGGCTTCTCGTACTTGAAGCCCTGCTTTTCCAGGAAATCGAACAGGCCGATGGCCAGGCCTTGCGCGCCGGCGGCCGGCATGGTCAGGCGGCCCACCACCACGCGGCTCAGCGGGCCAGGCTTTTCGCCATGGTCGGCGCGGATGGATTCCAGGGTGATGGAAATGGTGCCGTTGGAGACAAAGAAGCCCGTGGCGCCCGAAGCATAGAGTTCCGGCGCATTGGGGTTGTCGACAAACTGGATGGCGGGGGCTTTGGGCGCGGCCATGGAAATCATCCTCTGCGGTTTGGCGCGAGGATTGGCTGATACGGTTAAACTTGTCTTAAAGGCCCTTAAAGGCCTTCGGGCCCAGGTCCGATATCCTGGCCAGCCACCTCACGGGTGATGCCGGTTTGGGGCACGGAGGTGGGCGCGACCCACCAGCCGGGCGCAGCCTCTGCCAGCATCCGGGCCGCGCGGGCGCAGCAATCGTCATCGGCGACAATCCCAAAACAGGTGGCGCCGCTGCCCGACATGCGGGTGAGCAGCGCGCCGGGCAAGGCCGCCATGGCGGTCAGCACCTCGCCGATCACCGGCTGGATCTGCAAGGCCGGGGCTTCCAGGTCGTTGCGGGTGGTCTCCAGGAAGCGCAGCAAATCGGCGGTGTCGCGGAAGCGGCCCTGCGGCAAAGTCATGTCGGCGCCGCTGCGCTCCTTCAGCGCGGCAAAGACGTCCCTGGTCGGTACGGCCACGCGCGGATTGACCAGCAGCATGGGCAGGCGCGGCATGGATTCAGGCGCGCGCAGGATTTCACCACGCCCTTCCATGAAGGATGGCGTGGACAACACGCAGACCGGGATGTCGGAACCCAGCACGGCCGCTATCTCGCAAAGCTCCGCGCTGTCCTTGCCGCTGTTCCACAGCGTGTTCAGGCCGCGCAGCGCTGCCGCCGCATCGGCCGAGCCGCCGCCGATGCCCGAAGCCACCGGCACATTCTTGGTCAGGGTCAGCTTGGCGCCTTGATTGCCTAAAGCCCGCGCAGCGCGAAGCACCAGATTGTCGCCTTCGCCGTCCAGCCCCTTGGCAAACGGGTCGTCGATGTTCAACGACAGGTCTGGCGCTGGCTCGATCCCCAGTACGTCACCCATGCCGGTGAACACCGCCAGGCTTTGCAAGGGATGAAAGCCATCGGCGCGCTTGGCGCCGACATGCAGGAACAGGTTGATCTTGGCAGACGCGTTTTGAACGATCACTAGGCCGGCTTCTCCGCGAGGCCCATCTTCAGCTTGCGCTCGATCGCCGCCTTGTCGGTCTCGTCGTCGCTGAAGGTCAGGGCGTGGTTCCACTGGAAGCGCGCCTCGATGCGCCGCCCTGCCCGCCACAGGGCATCGCCCAGATGGTCGTTGATGGTGGGATCGCCCGGCACCAGCAACACCGCCGCCTCCAAGGTCTTGGCGGCTTCGTCGTAGCGGCCCAGCTGGTAATAGGCCCAGCCCACGCTGTCGACGATATAGCCGTCATAGGGGCGCAAGCTGCGCGCCTTTTCCAGCATGGTGAGCGCGGTCGGAATGTTGCGGCCCCGGTCGACCCAGCTGTAACCCAGATAATTGAGCAGCTCGGGCTGTTCCGGTGACAGTTTCAGCGCCGTCTGGATATCGGCCTCGGATTCATCCAGCCGCTTGAGCTTTTCCTTGGCCATCGCGCGGGCGTAAAACATCGGCCAGTCGCGCCGGCTGGGCTTGCCGATGATCTTTTCGGCGCGGGTATAGGCGTCCACCGCTTCGGCATATTTCTCGGAGGCGCGGTAAGTATCGCCCAGCGCCACCCAGCTTTCGCTGTCATTGGGATCGGCTGTCACCAGCTTTCGAAGGCCGGCAATGGCTTCGTCATTCTTGCCCAGCCGCTGCAAGTCTAGCGAGGACTGCACCTGCGCCATGCGGAAGTAAGGCGAGGATGGTTCAATGCTGCGATAGATGGCGATGGCGCTGTCATACTTGCGCAGGGTTTCAAAGCGGTCGGCCAGCAGCACCTGCGCCAGGCCCAGGTCGGAACGCAGATACAGTGCCATGCGCAGGTACAGGATGGAGACTTCGGCGCTTTGCGCATCGGTGAGCGAGGCGGCGATGCCGAACAGCGCCTCGGCGGCGCCGTCCTGGGGCGAGCGGATCATGCCTTCGGGCTTGGTGCCGGCGGCGATGCGCGCCAGGCCCGGGCGGGTGACGCTGGCCAGGCCGCTTTCATTGATATGCGATTGGTACAAGGCGGCGGCATCTGCGCCGCGGCCCTGGCGCTCCAGGAAACGGCCATAGGCTTCCAGGACGCGCGGCGTGGGCGCGGTTGAGGCCAGCGCCTTCTTGTAGGCGGCGTCGGCGGCCGAAGCGTTGTTCAGGTAATCCTGCAGCAAGGCCGTATGAAAAGCGGCCATGCTTTCGGCGCCCTTCTGCTCCATCAGCGATTGCAGATCCCTCTGCATCCCGGCGGTGTCGCGCTCGGCGGCGGCGGCCCAGGCATCGAACAGGGCAAGCGTCAGCGCCGTGAAGGGCCCTTTGGCCGACAGCGACAGGTGCTTGCGCACATCGACATAGTCCTTGTGCTTGAACCCGATCACCGCCAGCGCCAGGCGCGCGGCGCGGTCGTCCGGCGTCGCGGCGATCACGGCCTGGGCATATTTGCCCGCCGCCTCGAAATCGCCGGAGGTGGTGGAATAGAAGAAAGACAGCGCCAGCAGCGAAGGGTTGCCCTGGTCGTTGGCCAGGGACTGGCCGTAATAGCGCGCGGCTTCAGGCAGGTCATGTTCGCCGGCGGCGAAGCGCGCCGACAGATAGGTCGAGAAGGCGGCGGAATTCTTGTCCGACTCCACCTGGTGCGGCGATGCCTGCTGGGTGGCGCAGCCGCTGGCGGCAAACGCGATGGCAATCAGAGGCAGGGCGATGCGGCGCATTTGTTCCTACATATTCGCGTAATTGGGTCCGCCGCCGCCTTCGGGGGTGACCCAGGTGATGTTCTGCGACGGGTCTTTTATATCGCAGGTTTTGCAATGCACGCAGTTCTGGGCGTTGATCTGGAACCTGGGGCCGGAACTTTCCTCGATGACTTCGTAAACGCCCGCCGGACAATAGCGCTGCGCGGGCTCGCCATACTCGGGCAAATTGACCGAAATGGGAATGGCCGGATCTGCCAGCACCAGGTGCACCGGCTGGTCTTCCTCATGGTTGGTGCTGGACAGGAAAACGCTGGACAGCCGGTCGAAGGTTACCACTCCGTCAGGCTTGGGATAGGCGATGCGGGGGCTGTCAGCCGCCTTGTCCAGGGTGGCAAAGTCCGGCTTGCCATGGCCCAGGGTGCCGAACAGGGAAAAACCGAAAAGCTGGTTGGTCCAAAGATCCAGGCCAATGAACGGCAGCGCCAATACAGTCCCCAGCCGCGACCATAACGGCTTGGCGTTGCGCACCAGCTTGAGGTCTTGCGCGACCCAGCTGCCGCGATAAGCCGTGTCGTATTCGCTGAGCCGGTCATGCGCCCTGCCCGCCTTCAACGCCGCAGCGACAGCTTCGGCCGCCAGCATGCCGGTCTTCATGGCGTTGTGGCTGCCCTTGATGCGCGGCAGGTTGACGAAGCCGGCACTGCATCCGATCAGCGCTCCGCCCGGGAAGGACAGTTGCGGCACCGACTGGTATCCGCCTTCCGTGATGGCGCGCGCGCCATAGCCAATGCGTTTGCCGCCTTCCAAAATCTTGGCGATGGCCGGATGGGTCTTGGCGCGCTGGAATTCGCTGAACGGCTCCAGCCAGGGATTGCGGTAATTCAGGTGCACCACAAAGCCGACCGAACAGAGATTGTCGCCCCAGTGATACAGGAAGAGGCCGCCGCCGGTCCGGTTGTCCAGCGGCCATCCCATGCCGTGCAGCACCAATCCTTTCTTGTGATTGGCGGCAGGCAGCTCCCACAATTCCTTCAACCCGATGCCGAACTTCTGCGGTTCGCGGTCCTTGTGCAGATGGAAATGCGCCCCCAGCTGCTTGGACAATGATCCGCGTGCGCCTTCGGCGAACAAGGTGTACTTGCCGCGCAATTCCATGCCCGGCGTGTAGCTGTCCTTGTGTGCCCCGTTTTTCGCCACGCCAAGATCGCCGGTGATGACGCCCTTCACCGCGCCGCCTTCGATGATCAGGTCGTGGGCGGGAAAGCCGGGATAGATTTCCACCCCCAGCGCTTCGGCCTGCTGGCCGAGCCATTTGCACAGATTCGACAGGCTGACGATGAAGGCGCCGCGATTGCTCATCAGCGGCGGAAACAGGAAATGCGGGATGGCAAAGGCGCCTGTTTTTGTGAAGAAACAGAAGCGGTCGTCGCTGACCTGCGTATCGAGAGGCGCGCCCTTCTCTTTCCAGTCCGGGATGAGTTCGCTCAGCGCCCTAGGATCGATCACCGCGCCGGACAGGATATGGGCGCCGATCTCCGAACCTTTTTCCAGCACGCAGACGCTGGTGTCGGGCGAGACCTGCTTCAGCCGGATCGCCGCCGCCAGCCCCGCGGGGCCGCCGCCCACGATGACCACGTCATAGTCCATGCATTCGCGGGTGATGGCCATGAATCGCCTTGTTATTGGTTTCTTTTCTAACTGGCTTACCCCGGTCCCGAAAGCCTAAGATCGGGCGGTGACCGACACACTTAACAATCCTTTGGCTACCCTGAACTGGCTGGTGGAAGCCGGCGCCGACGAGGCCATCGCCGAGGAACCGGTGAACCGGCTGACGGCCAAGGCGACCGTGCAACCGCTGACCGCGCCATCCCAGGTTTCGGTTCCGCGCCCGGCCCCGGCGTCGATGCGCGCGCCCGCACCGGCACCCGTGATGGAAGGCGATGCCATTGGCGGCGCCATGGCGGCAGCGGCGGCGGCCACCAGCCTGGCGGAACTCCAGGCGGCGCTGGAAGCGTTTGACGGCTGTCCCTTGAAACGCACCGCGACCAACACCGTGTTCGCCGATGGCGTGGCGGCGGGCCGTGTATTGCTGATCGGCGAAGCCCCTGGCCGCGATGAAGACCGTGTCGGCAAGCCCTTTGTGGGCCGTGCCGGGCAATTGTTGGACAAGATGCTGGCCAGCATCGGACTGGACCGCAAGACCAACGCCTACATCACCAATGTCATCAACTGGCGCCCGCCCGACAACCGCGATCCCACGCCGGAAGAAGCAGCCGCCTGCCTGCCCTTCCTGCGCCGGCATATCGAGCTGGCCGATCCGCAGGTCATCATACTTTTGGGCGCGGTGGCCGCGCGGCATGTGGTGGGCATTTCCGACGGCATCATGAAGCTGCGTGGCCGCTGGCTGGAATATCGCGTGGGGACGCGCATGGTGCCGCTAATGCCGACCCTGCATCCGGCCTATCTTCTGCGCCAGCCGGCGCACAAGAAGCTGGCCTGGCGCGACCTGCAGGCGGTGCGGGACAAAATGCAGTCCCTCGGGTTGCCCATGGAAGCGACGCAGAGTAACTAGATTCTGCTGCTTCGAAGGTTCCGGCCATTCGCATTTCTATCGTCATAGCTGGATTGTTGCTGGCCACCCTGCCCGCATGGGGCCAGCCGGCCGTGCCGCTGACACAGCCCCCGCCCGCGCCACCGTCTGCGCCTGCCGCGCCCGTCATTCTCAGCGCCGGCGATGTTGCCCTGTATAAAGAGATCATGGCGGCGGAGCGCGACGGCAAGACCAGCCGCGCCAAAAGCCTGATCGCCAAGCTCAGCGATACATCGCTGGTCGGCTATGCCGAGGCGCAGGGCTTGCTGTCAGCCTCCCCCAGGAAAGTCACCATCGGGCCCTTGATCGATTGGCTGACGCAATATCGCGAACTGCCGGTGGCGGACCGCATCTATCGGCTGGCGGTGGCGCATTCGACCAAAAAGGTGCGCAAGCATCGCAAGACCGTGATCGTGGCGGTGGTGACCAACATTCCCGCGCCGGTCGGTGTGGGCCGCCGCACCGGCGGTTATGAAGACCAGGAATTGCCCGAGCCGGTTCCCGCCGCCGAAGCCGCGCGCGCGGTGATGCCCGGCGTGCTGGCCGCCATCAAGGCCGGCAATCCCGACCAGGCGCTGGCGCTGATCCAGCCCATTCTGCCCACTTCCAGCCCGTCCGACGCCGCGGTGTTGGCGCACCGTGTTGCTGCTTCCTATCGCGCCGAAGGGCGCGACGCGGACGCCTTCAAGCTGGCGACCTCGGTGCCCATCGCGGGCATGCCCCAGCTGCAATGGGATGCGGGCTTTGCTGCCTATCGCCTTGGCGACTGGAAAAATGCCGAGGCTTACCTCGAAAACCTGGCCGAGAATGCCGACGCCCAGCCCAGCTTGCGCGCCCAGGGCGCCTTCTGGGCGGCGCGCGCGCACATGCAGTCGGGCGATCCGCTCAAAGTCGTGACCTTGCTGAACTTCGCCGCCGGCAAGCAACCCAGCTTTTACGGCCTGATCGCCGAGCGCATGCTGGGGATCGACACCCAGACCGGCTTTGCCGACGCCATCCTCAATGAAGCCGATTTCCGCGACCTTATGGCCGTGCCGGCGGCGCGCCGCGCCGTGGCGCTGTACCAGATCGGCGAAAATGAATTCGTCGGGCCCGAACTGAACCGCGCTTTCGTGTCCACCAATGAACGGCTGGACCCGGGCATGGCGGCGCTGGCGCGCGCCATCGGCGTGCCCAATGTCGAGCTTCGCGCCAGCGAGGCCAGCGCGGCGCACGGCATCATGCTGACCGGCCTGTTCCCGGTGCCGCCCTACAAGCCCGATGGCGGCTATCGCATCGACAGTTCGCTGGTGTTGGCCTTTGCGCGCATCGAAAGCCGCTTCCAGACCCAGGCCACCTCGCCCGTCGGCGCGCGCGGGCTGATGCAGGTGATGCCCGCGACCGCCGCCAGGCTGGGCGTGTCCGATCCCGACACGCTGTATGAACCGGGCACCGCGCTGTCGGTGGGCCAGAAATACATCGAACTGCTGCTGGGGCGGCTGGACGGCAACCTGCTGGAACTGGGCGGCGCCTATAATGCCGGGCCGGGCGCCGTGGACCGCTGGCGCACGACCAAGGCCGGCGGCAACGATCCCCTGCTGTTCGTGGAAAGCATCCCCGTTGCGGAGACGCGCTCATACGTCAAGCGGGTGATGGCCTATCACTGGCTGTATCGCCGCCGCTTCGGACAGGATGCGCAATCCTTGCAGGAAACCGCTGCGGGCGGCTGGCCGATCTACCGGCCGGCGCAGAGCGCCACCACCGCGTCATCCGGCCTTCGCACCAGCTCGCCGAACTAGAGCAGCGACAACAAACGCGATGGCACGCGCAAGGTGTGCAGCAGCGTGAGCGCGAACCCGCGCAGCGCGCCCTTGTGCGCCCGCGGCGTGTTCACCGCGCGCGAACGCAGCACGATCAGGCGGCGGCGGCCGATGCGGCGGGCCATGTCGGCATCTTCCATGTCGGCCAGGGCGCGATAGCCGCCGATCTTCTGGTAGAGCCGCTTGGGGATCAAAAGGCCCTGGTCGCCATAGGGCAGCGCCAGCAGCGAAGTGCGCAAGTTGGCCTTGGCCTCGGCGCGGCGGGCTTCGCCGCCAAAATCCTCCAGCGCGAAGCGGAACACCGCGGCGCGCGGACGCTCCATGATTTCCTGGTTGATGAAAGACTCCGCTTCCACTTCCCAGCCCGGCTCCAGCGCAGTTTCCGGGCGCAGGAACAAGAGCCATTCGCTGCGTGCGATGGCGGCGCCATCCACCAGTTGGTTGGCGCGGCCCTTGCGGGCATGGACGATGTGGGCGCCGGCGGCATCGGCAATCTGCAAGGTGGCATCGCCCGACCCGGCATCGCTGACGATCACTTCGCGCACCACGCCGCGCACCGCCCCCGCGATCAGGCTGTCGAAACAGCGCGGCAGCAGGCGTTCGGAGTTGGAGGTGGGAATGACGACCGAGATCATGTCGTCATATTGCAACAAATGCTGCGCTGCGCCAAAAGAAAAACCCGCCGCAGTTAATGCGGCGGGTTTCCTGAAAGGCTTTTAATCTGCCTATTTCACGGGCACCGAATAGGCCTTGAAGGTTCCCGGATCCTTGTCCTTCAGTGCCGGATCGCGCTGATAGTTCAGCTTGGCTTCCAGCACATAGGCGGTGTTGCCCACCACCGTCACGGCTGTTGGCAGCATATACTTGTCGGCGAGCACCTTGATGGTGGCCTTGTCGCCCGACACCGTGACTTCATCCAGGCGGCCATTGCCGTCCTTGCCGCGGCCTTCCACCATCAGGATCTTGCCACTGGACGACAGGCGCATGCCGTCGGGCTGGTAGATGTCCATGGACGTGGTGAGGTTCACGCCCTTGCCCGCCGAACCATCGGGGTTCATGGGAATGCGGATCAGGTGATTGCCGTTATAGGTGTTGGTGTAGAGCGCATCGCCCTGCCACACCAACCCGTCCAGCGAGGCATCCGACTTGTCGTTGGTGTACCACACGGTCAGCACGTCGCTGCCGGCGGCCAGCTTCAGCACCCGGCCGCCCTTGGTGTCGGTGACATAGGCGTCGGCGCCCTTCAGCGCGATGTCGTTGCAGAAGCCACCGCCGGGCAGTTCATAGGTCTTCAGCAGACCGGCCGTCTTGAGCGAAAAGGTTTTCAGGTAAGCGTGATCGCCATTGTTGTCGCAGACATAGAGCGTGGACTTGTCGGCCAGCACGCCCAGCACCCGGCCGAAATTGCCCGCTTCCTTGCTGATCCAGGTCGAGGCGCTGCGCTCGCCCGGCAGGGCGCGATACACCGCGCCCAGGTTCATCGAGCCGATATAGACGGTGCCGTTGGGCGTGGAAGTCAGGCTTTCGGGAAACGCCATGGGTGTGGTGATGGAAATGTCGGCGGCAAAGGCCGGCGCCGTGAGCGCGGCGAGGATGGCGGCGGCGGCAAGCAGTTTCATGAAGTCACCCCTGTTGATTGGCCGGCTGGCGGCGCTGTTGTTGGATTGCTTCTAGCACGGTTACCCCAGAGGCCCAATTCCGGTACAATAACCGAAAGAACGCTGATATTTTTTGG
>JAXMEA010000020.1:0-75159 GCA_046348525.1 Alphaproteobacteria bacterium
AGCGTCGCCGCCAAGCCCAACCGCCTGGTGCCGACCCGCGGCCAGTCCATGGCCGAGATGTCCTACGAATTCGTCGCCAACATGATCCATTCGGCGACCGGCCAGGACGGGCTGAAGTTCTTCCCGTTCGTCTTCACCCTGTTCATCTTCGTGTTGTGCAGCAACTTCTTCGGCATGGTGCCGGGCAGCTTCACCGTCACCAGCCAGATCGCCGTTACCCTGGCGCTGGCGTGCCTGGTGATCGGCATGGTGATCGTGGTGGGCTTCCTCAAGCACGGCATCGGCTTCCTCAAGCTGTTCGTGCCGCACGCCCCCTGGTACCTGCTGATCTTGCTGATCCCGATCGAAGTGATCTCGTTCCTCACCCGCCCCATCAGCCTTTCGGTCCGTCTGTTCGCCAACATGCTGGCGGGCCACACCATGCTGGCGGTGTTCGCCGGCTTTGTGGTGTCGCTGGGCGCCGCGGGCGGCGTCTATATGGGCGTGGCGCTGGCGCCCCTGCTCCTGATCGTGGCGATCATGCTGCTGGAACTGCTGGTGGCGTTCCTTCAAGCCTATGTCTTCGCCATCCTGACCTGCATCTATCTCAACGAAGCGCTTCACCTGCACGGTGATCACTAGTTTTCTGTCTCTAAACTCAAGAAGGGAATACCAATGGAAGTTGCAGCTGCAAAAATGATCGGTGCGGGCATTGCCTGTATCGCCCTGGTCGGCGCCGGTATCGGCATCGGTAACGTGTTCGGCAGCTATCTGTCGGGCGCGCTGCGCAATCCGGGCGCCGCCGCCAGCCAGACCACCAACCTGCTGCTGGGCTTCGCGCTGTGCGAAGCCACCGGCCTGTTCGGCCTGGTCATCGCGCTGATCATCCTGTTCACGTAAAATGGCCGAAGAGTCCGCCCACAGCGCGACGACGGAAGCCCCCAAGGAGGGTGGCTTTCCGCCGTTCGACACGAGCACGTTCCCCAGCCAGTTCTTCTGGCTGGCGATCACGTTCGCGTTCCTGTTCACGGTGCTGTGGCGGGTAGCGGGGCCCCGCATCAACGCGGCGATCACCAACCGGCGCGGCGCCATCAATGACGCCATCGCCGAGGCCAGCAAGGCCCGGGCCGACGCCGAAGCGGCGCAGGCCGGTTATGAAGCGACGCTGGCGGGCGCCCGCGCCCGGGGCATTGCCCTGGCCGAGGAAACCCGCCAGAAGCTGAACGCCGAGATCGCCAAGGCCAAGGCGGAAGCCGACGCCAAGGCGGCCGAAGCGATGCATGCCGCCGAAGCGCGCATCGCCCAGACGCGGGAAACCGCCAAGGGCCATGTGAAGACGGCGGCGCGCGATGCCGCCATCGCCATCGTCGAGCGGCTGACCGGCGACAAGGTCTCGGCCGAAGACGCCACCCAGGCCCTTGGAATGAGTCAGGGGAATTAAATGGAAGAGTTGCTGCACGAACCGGAATTCTGGGTTGCCGTCGGCTTTGTGCTGGTCATCGCCCTGCTGGTCTGGAAGGGTGTGCCCGGCCTGATCGGCAAGATGCTGGACCAGCGCGCCGCGGTGATTTCCGCCGAGCTGGAAGAAGCCAAGCGCCTGCGCGCCGAGGCCGCCGCCCTGCTCGCCGATTACCAGAAGCGCGCCGCCGGCGCCGAAGCCGAGGCCCGCAGCATCGTGGCTGCCGCCACCGCCGAAGCCGAACAGTTCCAGAAGGACTCCAGAGCTGCCCTGGAAGCCCAGATCGCGCGCCGCGCCGCGGCTGCCCAGGACAAGATCGCCCAGGCCGAGGCCGCCGCCATGAACGAGATCCGCGCCCTGGCCGCCGACAGCGCCGTGGGCGCCGCCCAGAAGCTGATCGCCGCCCGTCTCGATGACAAGCGCGCGTCCAGCCTGATCGCCGACAGCATCAAGGGCCTGGGCGAGAAGCTGAACTAATCGACGCGGCATCACCCGCGAGGGTGATGCGCCAAAATTAAGTGGTGGGGCACTAAGACCCGAAAGAAGGGCGGCTTTTCAGCCGCCCTTCTTATTTTCGGCCAAGCTTTTCCGTAACCGCTTCAAAAAAGTCGCAGCCATTTTCCTATTTTCCCGCCGAAGGCTCGCAGGAAGCGCATCCATATACTGGTCAATGCCAAATTTTGGCGAGCGAACAAAATCGATCGTTGCTACCGCGACATTCATGCTCTCGATATATTCCACCGCCTTTTTCTTTCCCATTTTGGAAGGCGATCCAATTATTTCGAAATCATCCGACAGGTCCACATAAACAGATGATCGCCGATCCATATCTCGCGCTAACATCTCTGTAGCACGGCGCTCCTCACGCTTTGCGTTGTCATCCGGCTTGAGGCATTCCAGAATGATCTCGGCTACCTTTTCGGGCTCTCTGTACCCTGAAAGAAGGCTTTTTGTGATCTTGCCGAACGCATTTCCCGCATCCTCAATATCCGCCGAATCCAGCGTGTACATCAGATTTGCCGCTGAAATCATTCCGGCCATGTGCCAAGGCGCAAGGCTTATGCGATGCTTCGGAATATGTCGGAACCGACTTTTGTAGACGGAATCCGCCACATGCTCCTTGCAATAAACTAGTAAATACTTCGCAGCCTCTTCATTAGCCAAAATCGCAAAATGAACTGCTGAAGAATGTCGGCGCGAGGAAAAGGCAATGTTTGCCTCAGCCCGCAGATGCTGGATGTTTCTGTAAATCGCACGCAGGGCCAATTCACGCTTGGACTTCTGCTGAGACATTATGCCTTCTCGGGATACACCACCCGCAGGTGCAGCTCTTTCAGCTGCTTGGGGTTGGCCGGGCTGGGCGCATTCATCAGCAGGTCCTGCGCCGACTGGGTCATGGGGAACATGGTGACTTCGCGCAGGTTCTCTTCGCCGGCCAGCAGCATGACGATGCGGTCGATACCGGGCGCGGTGCCGCCATGCGGCGGGGCGCCGTGGCGGAAGGCATTGATCATGCCCTTGAACTTCTCTTCCGTCTCTTCGCGGGCATAGCCGGCGATCTCGAAGGCCTTGAGCATCACGTCTGGATCGTGGTTGCGGATGGCGCCCGACGACAATTCATAGCCATTACAGACGATGTCGTACTGATAGGCCTTGAGGCCCAGTATGGTGTCCTTGTCGGCCGGATCCAGCGCGAGAAACTTCTCGCGGTCGAACTGCGGCATCGAGAAGGGATTGTGCGAGAAGTCGATCTTCTTGTCGTCCTCGTTCCACTCATACATGGGGAAGTCGACGATCCAGCAGAACTTGAACTCGGTGTTCGGGATCAGGTCCAGCTCGCGCCCGATACGGGTGCGGGCCATGCCCGCCAGGTTCGCGGCGCGGTCGGCCTTGGCGTCCGCACTGAAGAACAGCGCATCGCCCGCTTTCACGCCGGCCAGCTTGGCCATGTCGGTCAGGGCCGCGCCGGTGATGAACTTGGCGATGGGGCCCTTGCCCACCAGGGCGCCGCCCTCGTCTTCAAACTGGATGTAACCCAGGCCCGCCGCGCCTTCGCTGCGCGCCCATTCGTTCAGCTTGTCGAAGAAGCTGCGCGGTTGGGGGCCGGCGCCGGGCGCAGGAATCGCGCGCACCGTCTTGTTCTTGAAGGCTTTGAATTCCACTTCGGCGCGGCCGAAGATTTCGGACACATCCACGATCTCGATCGGGTTGCGCAGGTCCGGCTTGTCGGTGCCGTATTTCAGCATTGCCTCGGCATAGGGAATGCGCGGGAACGCGTCCGGCGCGGTGACCTTCTTGCCTTCGCCAAACTCCTCGAAAACGCCGGCCAGAACCGGGGCCACGGCGGCGAAGACGTCGTCCTGGGTCACGAAGCTCATTTCCAGATCGAGCTGGTAGAATTCGCCCGGCGAACGGTCGGCGCGGCCGTCTTCATCGCGGAAACAGGGCGCAATCTGGAAATAGCGGTCGAAGCCCGCCACCATGATCAGCTGCTTGAACTGCTGGGGCGCCTGCGGCAGGGCATAGAACTGGCCCGGATAGCGGCGCGACGGCACCAGGAAGTCGCGCGCCCCTTCCGGCGAGGACGCAGTCAGGATCGGGGTCTGGAACTCGGTGAAGCCCTGCTCGATCATGCGGCGGCGAAGCGACGTGACGATATTCGCCCGCAGCATGATGTTCTTGTGCAGGCGTTCGCGGCGCAGGTCCAGGAAGCGATAGGTCAGGCGCGTGTCTTCGGGATAGTCATGGTCGCCGAATACCGGCAGCGGCAGTTCCTGGGCCTGGCCCTGGACGGCGGCCTGTTCGATGCGCAGCTCGACTTCACCGGTGGCCAGGTCCTTGTTGATGGTCTCCGCGCTGCGGGCCACGACTTTACCCGTCAAGGTCAGCACCCATTCCGAGCGCGCCGTGTCCACCAGCTTGAACGCGTCCGCGTCCGGCTCGATCACGCACTGGGTGATGCCGTAATGGTCGCGCAGGTCGATGAAGATCAGCCCGCCATGGTCGCGGCGGCGATTGACCCAGCCCGACAGGCGGACGGTCTGTCCGACATCGCTCTTGCGCAGGGCGCCGCAGGTATGGGTGCGATAGGCGTGCATGCTGAAAATCCCAAGGAATGGCAGGGTTTTTGACGGTTTGCGGGGGGTAGGTCAAGACCGGCCCGGGGGCGCGGAAATGGCGGGTTTTTCCCGTCACGAAGCCCGGCTAACGTGGCGGCCTGCAAGGGGAATCACACATGAAATTCGCGTCCGCCGCTTTGGTCCTCGCCCTGTTCGCCGGCCCTGCCCTGGCCCAGGCGCCATCAGCCCCAACGGGCAAGCCGCACAACATCATCATCTTCGTGGCGGACGGGCTGCGCTATGGCAGCGTCGAACCGGGCAACATGCCCAACCTGTTCAAGCTGAAAAGCGAAGGGGTGGACTTCACCAACAGCCATTCGCTGTTTCCCACCATCACCACGGTCAATGCATCGGCCATCGCAACCGGCCATTACATCGGCGACACCGGCGATTTCGGCAACACGCTCTATACCGCCACGCCGATGGACACGATGAAGGGCGAGCCCATCGCGGCGCTGGAAAATGATGCGGTGCTGGCTGAAATGAACCAGAAGTTCGGCGGCAATTACCTGAACGAAGAAACCCTGTTTGCCCGCGCCCGGGCGCAGGGCTTCTCCACCGCCGTCATCGGCAAGCTGGGCCCCACCCGCATCGCCGATTCCACCGCCGCGCCGGACGGCAGCGAAACCCTGATCATTGACGACAATACCGGGCATGCCGGCGGCTTCGCCCTGCCCCAATGGTTCACCAGCAAAATGAAGACGGCCTTTGTCGGCCCCGAAGTGCCCGGCAGCCAGGTGCCCAACATTCCCCAGCAAGTTTACCTGATGAAGGCCACCACCCGGATCGTGCTGCCGCATTTCAAGGAGGCGGGAAAACCCTTCGCCCTGCTGTTCTGGTCGCGCGATCCGGACATGAGCCAGCACAACACCAAGGACAGCGTGGGGGAGCATGAACCGGGCATCAACGGCCCCAGCGGCAAGGCCGGCACCCGCGATGCCGACACCATGCTGGGCGAGCTTCGCGCCGCGCTGAAGGAACAGGGCCTGGACCAGACCACCGACATCTTCGTCACGGCCGATCACGGCTTTCTCACCATCGACCATGCCAGCACCACCAGTCCATCGGCGGTGAATGGCGAGATGAAGAACGGGTTCCTGGCCGCCGACCTGGCCAAGGGCTTGGCCTGCCGCAGAACGGCAGCATGCTGGGCGCCGATGCCAAAAATCCCGACGCCGTGGTGGTGGGCAATGGCGGGGCCGATCTGATCTATCTGCCGCGCAAGAACGCCAGGAAGCTGGCGCGCGATGCGGTGCGGTTTCTGACAACCCAGGACTATGTCGGCGCCATATTCGTGCATGACAGCCTGGGAAAGATTCCGGGCAGCTTGCCGATGAGCGCGGTCAATCTGATCGGCAGCGCCAAGACGCCGGCGCCGTCCATCTATGTCAGCTTCCGCAGCTTTGCGGGGGACTGCGAAAACAAGCTGCAATGCACGGTGGGCGTGCATGACACCGCGCTGGCCACCGGCCAGGGCAGCCATGGGTCCGCTGTCGCGGGCCGAAACCCGCAACTTCATGGCTGCTATCGGCCCGGACTTCAAAGCTGGCTTTGCCAACCCGGCCCCGGTTTCCAACGCCGATATCACCCCCACCCTGGCCCATGTCGCCGGCATCACCCTGGCCCCCAAGGGCAAGCTGCGGGGCCGGGTGATCAGCGAGGCGCTGGTGGGCGGAACGGCGGTGAATGTGTCCAAGCGCACCCTCCAGTCCGACCCGGCGGCGAATGGCGCCCGGACCATCCTGAACCTGCAGGAGGTGGGGGATGCCCGCTATTTCGATGCCGCGGGCTTTCCCGGCAAGGTGGTGGGGCTGACCCTTCCCTGACCCGATAAATCCGCACAATCCCTCGCGAATCCGCTACACCGGTCCGTATGAGGATAGTAGACAGCACGGAAGGCCTGAGGGCCTTCGTGGCCGAACTTGCGAATGCGCCCTATCTGGCGCTGGACACCGAATTCCTGCGGGACCAGACCTATTACCCCAAGCTGTGCCTGATCCAGGTGGCCGCGCCGGGGATGGAAGGCATCATCGACCCCCTCGCCCCTGGCATCGATCTCGCCCCCTTCTATGAGCTCATCAAGCGGCCCGACATCGTCAAGGTGCTGCATGCCGGCCGCCAGGACATCGAGATTTCTACATGCAGGGCGGCGTGCTGCCCGATCCTTTGTTCGACAGCCAGATTGCCGCCATGGTGTGCGGCTTTGGCGATGCGGCGTCCTACGAAACCCTGGCGCGCAAGATCGCCCGTGTGGAGATCGACAAGTCGGCGCGCTTTACAGACTGGAGCCATCGTCCGCTCAGCAAGCGGCAACTGGAATATGCCCTGGCCGACGTCACGCACCTGCGCGTCATCTATGAATGGATGAAAGCCAGGTTGGAAAAGTCCGGGCGCTCGTCCTGGGTCGCCGAGGAAGTGGCGGCGCTGCAGGATCCCAATCTCTACAAGCTGGATCCGGAGCTGGCGTGGAAGCGGCTGAAGCCGCGCACCTCCAACAAGCGCTTCCTGGCCGTGCTGGCGGCGCTGGCCGCCTGGCGCGAGCGTGAGGCGCAGGCCCGCGACATTCCCGCGGCCGGGTGCTGAAGGACGAGGCGCTGACCGAAATCGCCGCCCATCCGCCCCGAACACCCGAAGCGCTGGAGCGGGTGCGCGCGGTGCCCAAGGGCTTTGCCAATTCCCGCATGGGCAAGGGGCTGATCGACGCCATCGCCCATGGCCTGACCGCCGAGCCGCCGGAAGGTGCGGCGGCCGAAAACAAGCAGCGCCGCCGCCGCGAGCCCTCGCCTGCCGTGATGGATCTGCTCAAGACCCTGCTGCGCCTTCGGGCCGAGGCGGCAGGGGTGGCGCCGCGCCTGATCGCCAATGCCGAGGATATTGAACGGCTGGCCGCCAATGAGGATGATGGCGTTGCCGCCCTGTCGGGCTGGCGCAATGATGTGTTCGGAAAAGACGCCATTGCCCTGCGCAAGGGCGATCTGGCCATCGCCCTGGAAAATGGCGAGGCCGTGGTGGTGGAGTTGGAGGGAGAAGACGAATGAAAAAGTTTCTGATCGCGCTGGCGCTGACCGTCACGCCCGCTTTGGCCCAGACACCGCAGCCGGCCGACTGGACCACCCTCACCTTCACCGCCAACCTGAACAAGGGCGCGGACGCGGCCTGGGAAAAGATCGGCGGCAACGATTGGTGCGCCATCGCCAAGTACCTGGAAGTGAAAAGCTGCACCATCAATTCGGGCAAGGGCGAACTGGGCTCGCTGCGCACCATCGATACCGGTACTGCCACGGTGGTGGAAATCGCGGTGGCACGCACCGCCCATTCCTACACCTATGCCCAGCCCTTCACGCCGATTTTCTATCACGGCACAATGGCGGTTGAGCCGGTGGACAAGGGCCATTCCAGGCTCGTCTACACCCTGATCTGGAACCAGAAAGCGGTCGGCGATGCGGCGGCACAGGCCGCGGCGCGCGAAGGGCGCACCAAGCGCTTCCAAGCGGCGGTCGACAAGATGGCTGCGGCGGCGAACGGGCCGTAACACCCGTCATGGGTGCTCCTGAATCCATGGATGAGATGATCGCCCTTCCGGGCGGCACCTTCAGCATGGGCAGCGATGACTTCTATCCTGAAGAACGGCCGGTCCGCCAAGTGCGCGTGCCGGCGTTTCGCATCGACCGCTATCCGGTCACCAATGCGCAGTTTGAATCGTTCGTCCTGGCGACCGGATACCAGACGCTGGCCGAGACACCGCCCAATCCCGCCGACTATCCGGGGCTGACACAATATCTGGCCAAGGCCGGGTCGCTGGTGTTCCAGCCCACCGCCGGGCCGGTGCCGCTTTCCAATCCTTCGCAGTGGTGGGCTTTCGTGCCCGGCGCGGACTGGCGCCACCCCACGGGTCCGGAAAGTTCGATCGAAGGACGGATGGATCATCCGGTTGTCCACGTCGCCCATGCCGATGCCCAAGCCTATGCCGCATGGTGCGGAAAGAATCTGCCTACCGAGGCGGAGTGGGAATTTGCCGCCCGCGGCGGCCTGGACCGCGCCACATATGGCTGGGGCGACGAACTTTCCCCGGACGGCGCGCCGCGCGCCAACTATTGGCAAGGCCAGTTTCCTTGGCACAATTTGCGCGGGGATGGACATACCACCACTCCGGCGGGCACCTTTCCCGATAATGGCTATGGCCTGAGCGACATGATCGGCAATGTCTGGGAATGGACCGATGACTGGTGGTCGCATGCGCAGCAGCCAGCCAGCCCCTGTTGTGTGGCGGACAATCCGCGCGGCGGCAGCAAGGCCGAAAGCCGGGATCCTGAGATGCCGCACATCGCCATCGGCCGCAAAGTGATCAAGGGCGGATCGCATCTTTGCGCGCCCAATTACTGCCAGCGCTACCGGCCTGCCGCACGCACGCCGCAATGATCGACAGCACCACCAGCCATATCGGATTTCGCTGCGTGCAGCGCGCCGCATGACAGAAAAAGGAAACGCCATGGAACTGAATCGCAGGTCCGTTCTTGGTGCCGCCACCGCTGCAGCCTCCGTGTCCGCCATCGGAGAGGCGCAGGCGACTCCCAAGTCCACGCCCAACATCGTGGTGATCCTGGCCGACGACCAGGGCTTTTCCGACTGGGGCTGTTTCGGCAGCGAAATCCCCACGCCCAACATCGACGCACTGGCCAAGGGCGGGCTCAGCTTCACCAATTTTTTCGTCACTCCGCGCTGCAGCCCCTCGCGCGCCGCGCTCCTGACCGGGGCATGGCCGCACCAGGCCGGCATGGGGCACCGGTCGCAGAACGGCATCCCGGGATCGGCGGGCATCGCGGGCAAGTTGCTGGACCGGGTTGTGACCTTTGCCGAACTGCTGAAGGACAAAGGCTATTTCACCGCCATGGCGGGCAAATGGCACCTGGGCATCGAGCAAGGCACGGGGCCCGAGGTCCGCGGCTTCGACCGTTCCCTGGCTTCGCCCCAGGGCCGCATGTACTTCCCCGACCAGCAAGGCGGACCGGTTTCCACCCACCAGATTTTCCTGGATGGCAAACAATACGACATCAACGATCCGCAGATCGGTACCGGCAAATGGTATTCCACCGACCTGTTCGTCGATTACAGCATCAAGTACATCAAGGAAGCGCTGGCGCAGAAAAAGCCGTTCGTGCTGTACCTGCCCTTTGTCGCCGCCCACAATCCGCTGATGGCCCCGCCCGAGGATATCGCCCGCTTCAAGGGCAAGTACATGGACGGCTGGGACAAGCTGCGCCAGGAACGGTTCGAGCGGCAGAAGAAACTGGGCGTGCTGCCGGCGGAACAGAAGCTGCCGCCGCGCGAACCCAACACCTACAACTGGGAAAAGCTGAACGCCAAGCAACGCGATGATTTCGACACCATGATGGCGGTATATGCCGCCATCGTCTCGCACATGGACCGGGCAATCGGCCGGCTGGTGGACGAACTCAAGGCGTTGGGCGTGTACGACAACACGCTGATGATGCTGACCTCGGACAATGGCGCCAATGCCGAGACCGGCCCCGATGGCATCCTGATCGGCGATCACCCGGGGGATTCCAAATCCTCCGTCGCCGCCGGCATGGAATGGTCGACCCTGTCCAACACCCCGTTCCGTTACTTCAAGCATTTCGCGGGTGAAGGCGGCATTTCCAATCCGCTGGTGGTGCATTGGCCCGCCGGCATCGATACCTCCGTCAAGGGCACCCATGTCAAAGGCATGAGTCACCTGGTGGACGTGATGGCGACATTGCTGGACGTGACGGGCACCCGATATCCCAAAAGCTTCAAGGGCCATGAACTGGTACCGCTGCAGGGCCGCAGCTTCGCTTCAACCTTCCGCGGCAAGGCGCTGCCGCCACGTCCCACCCCGCTTTATTTCGAGCATGAAGGCCACTGCGCCATCCGCACCGAGCAGTGGAAGCTGGTGCAGAACTGGGGCCAGCCCTGGGCGCTGTACGACGTCACCACCGACCGCAGCGAGACCGAGGACCTGGTCAACATCAAGCCCAGGCTGGCCTTCGAAATGGCCGCGCAGTGGAACACATGGGCCAGCACGACCTTCGTCGATCCCTGGTCGGTCGCCTACAACAAGCGGATCTTCAAGGACGAGCGGCGGCAGAACTGGGGCGAAGGCCAGACCCCCAAAATCCCGGGCGCCATCGACACCGTCTTGAAGTGGTAAGATGGTCTGGGCAAGGTAATAACTTCGGGGGCTATTGACATGAGAAGCGGTGTTCGCGGGGCTGCCGTTGTTGGCAGCGTGTTGTTGATGGCGCTGGCCGCAACCGCGCAAAACTATCCTTATCCCGACCCCCGCCCGGTCAGCGGCGCGCCGGAGATGGGCACCAGCGGCCATATCACCATCGCGCCCCTTCCGATCAAGAGCTGGGCGCCGGTGACGGACGAACAGCTGCGCAATCCCGATCCCAATGACTGGCTGATGATGCGCGGCAATTACGAAGGCTATGGCTTCAGCCCGCTCAAGCAAACCGACAAGACCAACATCAAGAATCTGCAGCTGGTTTGGTCGCGCGGCATGGAGCCCGGGATCAACCAGAACACGCCCGTCATCCACAATGGCGTGATGTTCTTAGGGAATCCCAATGATGTGATCCAGGCCATCGATGCGGTGTCGGGCGATCTGCTCTGGCAATACCGGCGCAACCTGCCCGACCTCACCAGGATACCCAGCGGCCATTGGGGCCAGCGCAAGCGCAGCGTGTTCCTCTATGGCGACAAGCTCTACACCATCACGCGCGACAATTACCTGGTGGCGCTGGACGCCAAGACCGGCAAGCAGCTATGGCAGGTCAATCGCGGCGGCAACCTGTATGCCACCAACACCACCGGCCCCATCGTGGTGAAGGGCGTAGTGGTGGCGGGCTCCACCTGCCAGTACGCGCCGATCGGATGTTTCGTCACCGGCAACGACGCCGAGACCGGCAAGGAGCTGTGGCGCAATCACGTGATCCCCAAGCCCGGCGAACCGGGCAGCGAAACCTGGGGCAACCTGCCCTTCGAAAAGCGCCAGATGACCGGCGTGTGGGGCCCGATCACCTATGACCCGCAGCTGGACCTGATCTATTACGGCTCGAGCGGCACAGGGCCGGCGGCGGAAGGCCAGCGCGGCAACTATGGCGCCACCATGACCGGCACCGATACGCGTTTTGCGGTGAAGCCCAAAACCGGTGAGATCGTGTGGCGCCACCAGGTCCTGCCCGAGGATAATTGGGACCAGGAATGCACCTTCGAGATGATGCCCATCACCACGGCGGTCAATCCCGATCCCAAGGCCGAAGGCATGATGGCGGTCGGCAAGGGCATTAAAAGCGCCAGCCGCCGCACCCTGACCGGGGTGCCGTGCAAGACCTCCATCATGTGGAGCTTCGATGCCGCCAAGGGCGACTTCCTGTGGGCCAAGCAGACTGCGGTGCAGAACATCGTCGACAAGATCGATCCCAAGGGCAAGGTCACCATCAACAAGGCCATGGTGATGACCGATATTCACAAGGTCTATGACCTGTGCCCCACCCATGCCGGCGGCCGCGACTGGCCCTATTCCGCCTACAGCCCGCAGACCAACGTGATGTATGTGCAGCTGCAGAATCTGTGCGTTGATATCCATGTGCGGGCGGACAACATCCCCAGCAAACTCCCCGACGGCTACAACGTCCTGGGCACCGCCAAGATTTCCCCCGGCCATACCGGCATCGGACGCCTGGACGCCATCTCGGTGGAAACCGGCAAGACGCTGTGGAGCTGGGAGAACAAGGCGACCAATTACGCGCCGGTGCTGGCGACCGGAGGCGGGCTGGTGTTCAACGGCGGGCTGGACCGTTACCTGCGCGCCTTCGACCAGGATAACGGCAAGGTGCTTTGGCAGGTGCGGCTGGGCTCGCATGTCAGCGGCGCGCCCGTGTCGTTCAGCAAAGATGGCCGGCAATATATCGCCGTGGTGGCGGGCGGCGGCTTTGGCGGCGGCAACTCACCCCGCCTGTTCCCGGAGATCGACCAGCCCAGCGGCGCCAACATGGTCTATGTATTCGCCCTGCCGCCGCAATAGACTAACCGCATGACAACCGATGCCATCCGCGAAGAATTCCAGGCCAAAGGCTATGCCGTGCTTAAAGGCCTGGTGCCTGCCGACAAGGTGGCGGCGCTGCGCGATCACCTGGCGGCGCGCGCCAGGGCCGGCACCATGCGCATGACCGGCGATCCTTTGGTTCCGGGGACGCCGCACGTCTATGGCGATGCCCAGATCGACGCCCTGATGCTGGAGATCAAGCCGTTGGTGGAAGCCCATACGGGCCTGTCCCTGCATCCCACCTATTCCTTCGCCCGCATATACAAGAAGGGCGATGTGCTGGAAGCGCACCGCGACCGCGACGCCTGCGAGATCTCCATCAGCCTGAACCTGGGCCAGGAACCGGACGATCCCTGGAAGCTGTATATCGAGGGTCCGGACGCGCCCTTCGCGGCGGAACTGAGCCCTGGCGACGTACTGCTATACAAGGGCATCGAGAAGACCCATTGGCGCGACGCCTATGAAGGCGAGCGGCTGTTCCAGGTCTTCATCCATTATGTCGATGCCAACGGTCCCTATGCCGGGGAAAAATTCGACAGCCGCGGTTCGCTGGGCAATGCCTTCAAGCCGGAATTATCCGGGCGGGTGAAGGGGATTATCGTGCCGGACCTGACGGGACGATAGTTCAGGCGAATTCCGGACCCGAGACCCAGGCGACCAGCGACTTGCGTACCCCGGCGGTGACCGGGCTTACCCGGTGCAGCACATAGGACGCGAACGCCACCACCGTGCCGCGCGAACGCGGCGCGGCGACCGTGCCATCCCCGAAATTCAATTCCAGGTCGCAGCCCTGATAAGCGGCCGGTTCGCTGAGCTGCACGCTGAGGGAAATCTTGCGGGCGTCCGCGCCGCCGGCGCCGTGATCGACATGCCAGTCGTAATGTCCGCCCTGGCGGGATTCATAGATGGTGAATTGCAGGGCTTCGCGCAGTTCATTGTAGATATTGTATTTGTAATATTGGCGATTGAGCTGCTGCGCGATCCCTTCCAGGCGCGCATACAGCCATTGGGTGTCGGCATTGCGCTCGAACCAGGAGACGTCCGTGATGCGCTTGGAGCCCAGCCTGTCTTCGGCCGCGACCAATTCGGCGCGCGCCCGCACCAGAGCGTCACCCATGGCGGTGATGCGGTCGACCTCGGCGGCGCTGAAGGCGCCTTCCCAGGCGATCAAGGGGCCGCCCATGGGGCGGGGGAAACTGGGGCTGAAAGCGCTCATGAAAACGGTTCTAAACCGGCGGGCATCTGGCCCTCAAGCCCGCATCGGTGCTAGCCTTTGCGCCTGATTTCGGCCGAGCCGCGGATCAACGCGCGCCGGCGAATCCTGGAGGGGAATAATGTCTGTCATGAACACCAAGCTTGCCGTCCTTGCCGCGGCCCTCGCTTTCGCCGCGCCCGCAGCCGCCCAGACCAGGGAAGTCATCATCGGCAGCCCCGGCTTCACCTACAATGGCGGCCTGGATGTCATCACCAAGGCCTTCGAGGCGGAGACCGGCATCAAGGTCACCGTCAAGAATGGCGGCATGGATGACGTGAAGAAGATGGCGACCGAGGGTACGGCCGATGCCGTGTTCCTGCCGGCCGACGAAATGGACCAGGTCAAGGACGCCATCAAGGCGGGCACCCGCAAGCGCGTCGGCCGTTCCTATCAGGGCCTGGCGATGGTGAAGGGGCAGAAGATTCCGGACATCTCCACCAAGGAGAAGTTCGTCGCCGTGCTGCACACCGCCAACAAGGTGCTGCATTCGCGCTGCAACGGCGTGCCCGGCGGTCCGGGCTGCACCAAGACCTCCTACATGCTCTCCAGCCTGTTCGACCTGCCGGAAATGGCGGGCGTGAAGCATGCGCCCAGCCCCTATGGCGAAGGCGGCGATGCCCTGGCGCGCGGCGAAGGCGACATGGCGGTGCAGAACATCAGCCAGATCATGAAGTGGGACAATCTGGTGGTGGTCGGCCCGATCCCCGAGGAATATGGCCGCTACCTGGACGGCGTCGGCGCGGTGCCCGCCAAGGCGGCGCACCAGGACCTGGGCAAACAGTTCATCCAGTACGCCACCCAGCCGGGCATGTTCGCGCTGTGGTATTCGCGCGGGATCGATCCGCGCAAGGGAGCCCAGTAACCCGGGGCGCGTTGCCATCGGAATGAAGCGCCTCGCCTGCCTTGTGACCGCCCTCCTGCTTTCGGGCTGCGCCAAGCCCGAAGACAGCAGCTTTGCGGCACAGGCGGCCAGGCGCGGCGGTGACTGCGAGGCCGTCGCGGCGGGCACCGCGCTGGACGCCTATGGCCACAGCGTCGGGCCGGCCACCGACATCTACAAGATCGAATATCAGCGCTGCATGGCCCGGAAGCGAAGCCAGGCTGAGGCTAGGCCTCGTCCAGATTCACAGACCCCGTAGCCATTTCCGGCTCGTTGGGATCGTAGGGATCCTCGTCCGGGGCCAGGGCCTCGGAGGGGTTGGGGACGTCGAAGCCGGACGGCGGGATGGCTTCCAGGAAGCCGGCGGCCTTGAGCTCGTCCAGGCCCGGCAGATGGGCGACACTCTCCAGCCCGAATTGGATCAGGAAGGCGTCGGTGGTGCCATAGGTGACCGGGCGGCCGGGGGTGCGTTTCCTGCCCCGGATCTTGATCCAGCCGATCTCCATCAGGATATCGATGGTGCCCTTGGACATGGCGACACCGCGAATGTCCTCGATCTCGGCCCGGGTGACGGGCTGGTGATAGGCGATGATGGACAGGGTTTCGATGGCGGCCTTGGACAGGCGCTTCTGCTCCGGCTGTTCCTTGCGCAGCAGGAATGCCAAGTCGCTGGCGGTACGGAACTGGTATTTTCCGGCGACACAGCAAAGGTTTACACCCCGCTTCTCATACGCCGCTTCAAGCGCCTTGAGCAGGCCGGGGATGTCCGCGCCCTCCGGCAGCGATGTTGACAGTGCCTTTTTGTCCAGCGGTTCGGAGGCCGCGAACAGCAGCGCCTCGACCATCCGCAGATGCTCTGCATTGGCTTCCGGGGCTTCAACTTCCATCTGGTCTTCGATCGTCTCAATCATCTTGGCTACGCTGCTCATGTCATGCTCCCGGCGTCATCGCCTCGGGGGTGTTTGAAGGCACGTCCGGGGCCCTGTGCCCGTCCCGGACATAAATCTCGGCAAAGGGCGCCGCCTGCTGGAGCTGCACCTTGCCGTCCCGCGCCATCTCCAGGCAGGCCAGCAGGGTCGAGGCCACGGCCGAGCGGCGGCGAGCCCCGCCCTGCCATTCGAACGGCAGGATGCTGGTCAGGGCGCTCCAGTCGGAAATCTTGCCCAGCATGCGCTCCAGGCGCTCGCGCGCCTCCTCGATGGCCAGCACCGGCGCCATGTGGGGGCGATAGGACTTGCCGCCCAGCTTCTTGGCCCGCTCGGTCGCATAGGCGGTCAAGAGGTCGTACATCGTGTCTTTGTAGGTGCGCAGCTTGACCACGTTCACCGGCTCGGGATCGCCGCGGCCAAACACGTCGCGGTCCAGCCGTTCGCGGCCCATCAGCCGGGTCGAGGCGGCGCGCATGGCGTCCAGCCGCTGCAGGCGCCAGCGCAGGCGGGTGGCCATCTCGTCGGCGGTGGGTTCGCCGTCCGGACCCTTTTCCTGCGGCAGGATCAGGCGAGATTTCAAGTAGGCGAGCCAGGCCGCCATCACCAGGTAATCGGCCGCCAGCTCCAGGTTCAGCTTCTTGGCGCTCTCGATGAACTCCAGATACTGCTCGGCCAGCTTGAGGATCGAGATGCGGGCGATGTCGACCTTCTGGTTGCGCGCCAGGGTCAGCAGCAGGTCCAACGGACCTTCGAAGCCATCCACCTGCACCAGCAGCGCTTCGTCATCGCGCACGATGGCGGCGGATTCGAAATCGTCGAAATTCTCGGCAGCTTCCGTCACGCGGCGCCTCCCATCAGGGCGGCAAGTCGCGCCTGGACAGCCGGGGCGTCAAATGCTCCGGGTACAGACAGATGCGCCAACGCCTGCTGGCTGCGCCGCAGGGACTGACCTTCCAACTCTTTTACTTCGGACGCCACTTCGCGCATTTCTTCCATATCGCCATTGCAGTGAAGCGCCAGATCACAGCCCGCAAAAAGGGCCTGTTTGGCACGCACCGACAGGGGCCCGTCGAGCGCCTTCATCGAAAGGTCGTCCGACATCAAAAGCCCGTCAAATCCTATCTCACCGCGTATCACATCCCGAATGACTTTGGGGCTGGTGGTGCAAGGACGCTGTGGATCAATCGACTCATAGACGACATGCGCTGTCATCGCGATCGGGCACTGGTCAAGGCTGCGGAAGGTCACAAAATCGCTGGCGCTGAGTTCCTCGGCGCTGGTGGCCACCCGAGGCAGCGCCAGGTGGCTGTCGGCCCCTGCCCGGCCATGCCCGGGAATATGCTTCATCACCGGCAGAACGCCCCCATCGATCAGCCCTTCGATCTGGGCCTTGCCCAGGGAGATGATGGTGGCCGGGTCATGAGCGAAGGCCCGGTCGCCGATGATGTCATGGGCGCCTGGCACCGGCACGTCCAGGACGGGCAGGCAGTCCACATTTATCCCCAGGGCTGGCCAGGTCATGGGCGATCAGCCGGGCATTGAGGTAGGTGGCCTCCCGGGCGGCCTCCGGATTGTCGCGGTACAGGTCCCCGAAGCGGGCGGCCGGAGGCCGGGCCTGCCACTGGGGCGGCTTGAGCCGCGCCACCCGCCCGCCTTCCTGGTCGATCAGGATCGGGGCCTGGGCGTCTCCCACCGTGGCGCGCAATTCGTCATTCAGCGCGCGCACTTGCGCCGGATCGCTAATGTTCCGTGCAAAGAGAATAAAGCCCCAGGGCCGGACATCGCGGAAGAAACTCCTCTCGTCCGCCGACAGGGACGTGCCGGCGCAGCCATAGATGGCGCGACTGCGCATGATGCTTACTTACCCAGGATGCAGGCGCCGCCATCGGCCTTCAGCCGGTCGCACAGCGCCGAGGCGACTTCCCGGTTGGACAGCCCGCCAATGCGCAGACGGTACCAGGTGCCCTTCTCGCCCAGGTCGGCTTGCTGCACATCGTCGGAATAACCCGACAGCAGGGCCGAGTGCGCTTGGCCTTGCAGGGCCTTCCAGGCGGTGTCGGCATCGGCCCGGCTCTTGTAAGCGCCGATCTGCAGGACAACACCGCCGCCGCTGGCGGGCGCCGCCGCAGCGGGCTTGGGCGCCGGGGCGGCCGCGACCGTGGTCGGTGCCGCGGTGGGCGACACAAGGCTGCGCGGCGCGCCGGTGGCGGTGCCGCCGCGGCGGGCGGCGGCATCACCGCCTGCTTGGCGGGCGGCGGGGTGGCGGGCTTTCGGCGGTAGCCACGGGCGTGGAGTTTGCCTGCTGGATCAGCGCGGCCACCGACGGCGCGGGCGGCGGTGGGCGCAGCCGCCGGTTTCGCGGCGGGTGCGGCAACGGTTTTCACCGGCACGGGCGGCGGGGCGGGCTTGGCCAACAGGCGCGGGCGCAGGCTTGGGCGCGGCGGCCACGGGTGCCGGCTTGGGCGCTTCGGCAACGGGTGCGGGCGCAGGTGCGGGTTTGGGAGCCTCGGCTACTGGCACTGGCTTTTGCGGAGCGGCAGGCTTGGCGGGCGCGGCATCGCCGCTGTCATCAGCGGGGGCCGGCTGCTCGTAAATCTTGAAGCCCTGATAGGGCACGGTGCCGTCGCCGCCGGCTTGCGGGGCCACGCGCTCGGGGCCGTTGGCGGCCGTCAGCACCGGGTTTCGCCCCGGCCGCGCGCCACGCCCTGGGTGGTATAGGCCAGCCACACCACGCCGGCGAACATGCGGCTTTCAGCACCAGCAGCGCCAGCACGATCAGGAGCGGCAGGCGCGAGCTCGACATCATCTTCTTCCTCGGAGCCGTCGAACACCCGCAGCACTTCTCATCGCTGGGTTCGTAGACGCCGCGCTCGTAATTGGCCATTGAGGTTCCCGAATCTGCTGGCCGCGATCTTAGCACCGCTGGCCGCACGAATCATTGGGCGTTAAAGCTGGATTTGGGTGTGGAAAACCCGGGCATATTCGGCCTGGGCGAAGTTGTCGGTCATGCCGGCAATGTAATCCCGCGCCACCGTGCCCGGCACCCCGCCCGGGCCGCGCCAGCCCAATCAGGCGGCAATGAGGCCGGATCGGCGACAAATGCCTCATACAGGTCGGTCACCACCGCTTGCGCCCGGGTCATCGACGTGACGCGGATGGCGGCACATCGACGGACTTTTTCAGCGCTCAGCCGCGCCAGCAGCGCGGGCGAAAAGGCGGCTGTCGCTCGCCCTGCCCCGCGCAATGCCGCGCCAGCGCTGGCAAAATTGCCGGAGCCGAGGTTGGTACGGGTGGTGGCGATCATATCCTCCATCAGCTCGCTCATCAGGGTACGGATCAACTCGCCGATGAAGCGCGACAGTTCCAGTTCGCCATGCCGTTCCAGCATTGCCCTTCACATGATCGCCCGCCAGCGGCGCAGCCGTCAGGTCGTGAATGGTGAAGATGCCGGCGCGCAGGCCGTCATCGATGTCATGGCTGACATAGGCGATGTCGTCCGCCAGCGCGGCCAGTTGCGCTTCCAGCCCGGGCCAGCTTTGCCAGTTCCAGCGGCCAGCGCTTGTCGAAACTGGCAATGGGCCCCGGCTGCGCACCCGTGAGCGGGCCGTTATGTTTCACCAATCCTTCCAGGGTTTCCCATGTCAGGTTCAGGCCGTCGAAACCGGCATAGCGGTGTTCCAGCCTGGTGACGATGCGCAGAGCATGGGCATTGTGGTCGAAGCCGCCAATGTCTTTTGTAACAGCATCCAGCGCTTCCTCGCCGGCATGACCGAAAGGCGTGTGGCCCAGGTCATGCGCCAGGGCCACCGTCTCGGCCAGGTCTTCATCGGCCTGCAGGGTGCGCGCCAGGCTGCGCGCCAGTTGCGCCACTTCCAGCGAATGGGTCAGGCGGGTGCGGTAATAGTCGCCTTCATGCTGCACGAAGACCTGCGTCTTGTGCTTGAGCCGGCGGAACGCACTGGAATGGATGATGCGGTCGCGGTCGCGCGAATGGCAGCTGCGGGTGGCGCTGGCTTCGGGTAGCCTCGGCTGGCGGCCGGGCTGGCCGCATAGGGGGCATGCGGCCCGGGCGGGCTGACAATGGGCCCCAATAGGCGCCCTGCAGGGTTGGTTTCGGCCATGTGCAGACTACATAGAGGGAGCACCGCAGACTGCAAGAGCGCCCCAGGAACTCCTGCAACGACCGCCATGCCCGTCACTTTGTCGGACCGCGCCGCCATGGTCGCCGACATCCTGAAAAGCGAGCCCCAGCCCACCGCCCTTCGGGGTGGCGGTGACCGGCGTATAGCCGTTCAGGCTTCCAGTACAATTTCGCCCTTGACCGAAGCCCAGCTGATGAAGACCTGGTGGTGGAAAAGAACGGTGCCAAGGTGCTGATAGACCCGGTGTCGTGGATTTCCTGGCCGGCGCCGAGATCGACTTCGCCGACGACCTGATCGGCCAAGCCTTCAAGGTCAACAATCCCAACGCCACCGCCTGTGCGGCTGCGGTACGAGTTTCACCGTTTGAAAATCGCCTACCTGGAACGTCAATTCGGTAAAGGCGCGGCTGGAGCCGGCGCTGGCCTGGCCGAAAGAGGCCGGGCCCGATGTCGTCTGCCTGCAGGAAATCAAGACGGTGACGAGAATTTCCCGCGCGAGGCGTTCGAGAATCTGGGCTATAACTGCGCCGTACACGGACAAAAAAGCTATAATGGCGTCGCCATCCTGTCCAAATCGCCGATGGAGGACGTCACCCCGCGCCTGCCCGGCGGTGACGGCGACGACCATGCCCGCTACCTGGAAGCGGTGATCACCGGCAGACACGGCGTGGTGCGCGTTGCGTCCATCTATTTCAACGCAAACCTCCTGGCCCGGGCCGAAGTTCGATTTCAAGCTGGCCTGGCTGGAACGGTTGCGTGTCCATGCCAAAGCTGCTGAAGAATGAAGAGCTCGTGGTGCTGATGGGCGACTACAACATCATTCCCGAAGACAAGGATGCCGCCAAGCCGAAGGCCTGGGTGAAGGACGCCCTGTTCCAGCCGGAAACCAAGGCCGCTCTGCGCCGGATCGAAACCGGCGAAGCACCGATGCCTTCCAGCCCGCTGCACCCTGGCTGCGGGCACTACACCTTCCTGGGGATTATTTGGCTCCTGGGAGCGCAACAACGGCATCCGCATCGACCATGTCCTGCTGTCGCCGCAGGGCCTGGACCGGCTGAAGAAGGTTGGCATCGATAAGGATGTGCGCGGCGCCAGCGAAAAGCCCTCCGACCACGTTCCGGTCTGGGTCGAACTGAACATCTGAACCGATTTGCGGCGTTGCTACGCTGCCGCTAGCAACGCTGTCGAACACCGTTACTTTGCCGCACCAGACGGATCCAGCTGGATATCTGACCTCTTCTTGCCCCAATTCCCCCTATAGTCGTCGCATGCGATTTCTGCCCCTTCTGATTGCCACGCTTGTAGCCTCCTCGCCCGCGCTGGCGGACAAGCGCGTGCTGCGCATCGACAGCCTGACCGCCAGCCAGAAGGACGGGGCGATCCTTGTGCAGGCCAAGGGCGCGGTCTCCAGCGGCGGCTGGACCAAGCCGCACCTGCATGTCGTGCATGGCGACGGCCACTCCATCCAGCTGGAATTCCTGGCCACCCCGCCGCCGCCCGGGATGGTCGTGATTGACGGGCTGGTACCGGTGACGGCCAACCTGTCCATCAAGGGCCGCGCCACCTCCATCCATGTGCAGGCTGACGAAAATGAGATTACCAGCCAGGTGGTGAAGTAATGCAGATCGACGTCATCTCCGACACCGTCTGCCCCTGGTGCTTCATCGGCAAGCGCCGGCTGATGCGCGCCATGGCGCAGCGTCCCAATATTGCGTTCGATGTGAAGTGGCGTCCCTATCGGCTGGATCCCAACATCCCCAAGGGCGGCATGGACCGCCAGGCCTATATGCGCGCCAAGTTCGGCGAAGATCCGATGAAGATCGTGGAGATGCACAAGCTGATCGCCCAGGAAGGCGAGAAGGACGGCATCGAATTCGATTTCCTCAATATCAGCCGCCGCCCGGACACGCTGGACTCCCACCGCCTGATCCGATGGGCCGAAGCGGCGGGCGTGCAGGATGACGTGGTGGAACGGCTGTTCATCGCCTATTTCGAGAATGGCGAGGATATCGGCGACATACGCGTGCTGGCCGACATTGCCGATCTGTGCGGCATGGACGGGGTGGAAGTGGCCCAGATGCTGGAAACCGACACCGACGTCGCACTGGTGGAGCGCGAAGACCAGGTGGCACATGAAATGGGCGTCACCGGCGTGCCCGCCATGATTTTCGGCGGCAAGCTGGCGGTGTCCGGCGCGCGCGAGCCCGAGGTGCTGGTGTCGATCATCGACCGGGTGATGGAAATGGCGGCGCAGCAGCCTGCGGGCGAACCGGACGCGCAATAGCGCCATCCTAAAAAGGCAAAGCCCCACCGGGGAGGGGCATACCGGTGGGGCTCGCTTTGCTCCATCTGGACCTGCCGAAGCAGGACATCAGGATTGATCCGACAATAAAAGTTGCCGGCTGAACCCTGCATGAACGGAATCTGGCGCTTTGACGGCGCTTAGGCCGCGTCCGCAACCACTTTATTGCGACCAGTCCGCTTGGCGCGATACAGCGCCTGGTCGGCACGGTGCAGCAGCTGTTCGGCCGTATCCCCCTCGCCTTCGCACCTTGCGATGCCGATGGAGATGGTGATGTTCAGCTGGCCGGGATTGCGGCTGATCCTGACCGGGGTGGTCTCGATGGAATGGCGCAGGCGCTCGGCGATGTTGGTGGCGAACGCCATGTCGGTATCGGGCATGGCGACCACGAATTCCTCGCCGCCATAGCGGCAGGCCAGGTCGATGCCGCGGACATTGGCGTTGATGCGGGCGGCGAACTCCTTCAGCACCTCGTCGCCGATGTCATGGCCGTAGGTGTCGTTGACCTGCTTGAAAAAGTCGATGTCCATGATGACGAAGGCAAGCGGGCGGCCATTCTTCTGGGCATCCGCCATCAGCGTATCCAGGTGGCGACTCATGTAGCGGCGATTGTGCAGCCCGGTGAGCTGGTCGGTGATGGCCATTTCCAGCGACAGCTGGACATTGTGGCGCAAGCGGTCGGCATAGCGCTTCTTGCGCAGCTGGGTGCGCACGCGGGCCACCAGTTCGTTCTTGTCCACCGGACGGGTCAGGTAGTCGTTGACCCCCATCTCCAGCGCCTGGGTCAGCTTGCGGCGGTCGCCGTCCGACACCACCACAAGAATCGGGACATGGCGGCCTTCCGGCAGCGAGCGCAGTTGCGAGCACAGGCGCAAGCCGTCAAAGCCGCGCATGCCCAGCGATACCACGATCAGGTCGAAGTCCCCGCCCTTCACGCGCACCAGCGCTTCTTCAAAGGTATCGGCGGACGCAACTTCATGCAGCGGCGTCAGGGCGCTGGTGAACCAGGCGACGCTTTCGGCGCGATCTTCGATCACCAGGATGCGGCCCGACTGGTTGCTTTCGGTCAGCGTCTCGGCCGGATCGATCAGGCCCATGCCCTGGCCGGTCGACTCGCGCATGCGAAGTTCGTCGGTCATCATCTTCAGGCGGACCAGCGAACGCACCCGCGCGAACAAAGCTGCGTCGTCCACGGGCTTGGTCAGGAAATCATCGGCGCCCGCATCCAGGCCGGCGACCCGGTCTGACGGCTGGTCCAGTGCGGTCACCATCACCACCGGGACATGGGCGGTCTTGGGATTGGACTTGATGCGGCGGCAGACCTCAAACCCGTCCATACCGGGCATCATCACATCCAGCAGGACGATATCGGGCGCGCCCGCATCCATCTTGGACAGGCACTCGACGCCGTTGAAGGCGGTGATGACCTCGAAATATTCCGCCGTCAGCTTCGCTTCCAGAAGCTTGACGTTGGAGAGGATGTCATCGACGACAAGAACGCGGGCCGTCATTGTAAATTACCCGATGAAGCGCCGCACGGTGTCCAGGAAGCTGGTGACCGAAATGGGTTTGGAGATGTAAGCCTCGCAGCCGCCCTGGCGGATGACTTCCTCGTCACCCTTCATGGCGAAGGCGGTGACGGCGACGACCGGAATGGCCTTGAGGGAATCGTCTTCCTTGAGCCACTTGGTGACTTCCAGGCCGGACACTTCGGGCAACTGGATGTCCATCAGGATCAGGTCGGGGTGATGTTCGCGCGCGATGTCCAGCGCTTCCATGCCATCCTTGGTCTGCAGGATGTTGTAGCCATGGGCGTCCAGCAGGTCGTGGAAGAGCTTCATGTTGAGCTCATTGTCCTCCACGATCAGGACCGTCTTGGTTTTGGCGTCCATGGCTCACGTCTCTTTTCGCGGGGTCGCCCGATCCGGGCTCCGGTTTTGCCCAGTATCAGGGAGCATCTCTTAACGCTCCCTTGAGATTGAAGGCACTAGCGGGCCCCTTTTTGCCGTTTTTCGCCGCTTTTTCAGGCGTTAAGGCCGCCCGCCTTGTTCCCCTGGGCCAGTTGGGGAACAGTCCCCCAAAGGGGTGGGGAATCATGGACCGGGCGCGCTTCCGGTCGCTGGATGTCTTTCGGGGCATGGCGATCTGTCTGATGATCGTGGTCAACACGCCAGGCGCGGGGTCCGAGCCCTGGCCGGTGCTGGACCATGCCGACTGGTTCGGCTTCACCGCCGCCGACATCGTATTCCCCTCTTTCCTGTTCGCGGTGGGCAACGCCATGGCGTTCGGCAGCCTGAAGGCGATGCGCGAAAGCGAATTCTGGGCCAAGACCCTGAAGCGCACCGCCATCATCATCGCCCTGGGCATCTTCTTTCACTGGTTCCCGTTCGGGCATATGGGCGAAGCCGGGTGGGCGTGGAAGCCGCTGGGCGAGGTCCGCATACCCGGCGTCCTGCAACGCATCGGCCTTTGCTATTTCTTTGCCGCCGTCGCGGCGCGTTACCTGGATGTGCGCGGGCTGGTGGTGCTGTCGGTGGCGCTGCTGGCGGGCTATTGGGCGCTGCTGCTGGCGACCGCGCCGCCGGAGCTGGCGCTGACCAAGCTGGGCAATATTGGCAATGCCGTGGACCGCGCCGTGTTCGGCCTGCCGCATCTGTACCACAAGGATTACGACTTCGATCCGGAAGGCCTGCCAGGCACCCTGCCCGCCATCGTCAATGTGATCTTCGGTTATCTGGCGGGTGTGTATGCCCGCCGCCATGGCGCGACCCGGCAAGTGGCGGTGCGCTATTTGGGCTTCGGCATCGCGCTTTTCGCGGCGGCGCTGGCGCTGAATCCCTTTTTCCCGATAGGCAAGAAGCTGTGGACCTCCAGCTTCGTGCTGCTGACCTGCGGCATCGATCTTGTCGTGCTGGCGGGGCTGATCGCCTGGGTCGACCTTGCGCGGCACAGGTTCGGGGTGCGCTTCTTTGAAATCTTCGGCAGAAACCCGATCTTCATCTACATCTTCGCCATCATCCTGGACCGGGCCGTCAATGCCCTTCCGGTCGGCAGCGAACGCAATTTCTGGAAATGGCTGGGCAAGGATGTGATGAACACGGTCCTGCCCGGCCCGCCCGGATCGCTGGCCTGCGCCCTTCTCTTCATGCTGACCTGCTGGCTGATGGCCTGGGCGCTGGACCGCAGGAACATCGTCGTCAAGGTCTGATTCAATTTTTGGCGGGCGGCCCCAGCTGTACCCAGCTGATGGCCCAGATCGGGTCCGGCCTGGCGCGGGTGAAGGTGAAACAGACATCATGCACGCCGGTGCGCGGCGTCAGCATGGCCTGCAGGGTGGTGATGGCGTCGTTCTTCACCGCCGGCGCCAGCGGCAGCACCGCGATGCGCTCGCCTTCGCAGCTGTCCAGATGCACTTCCAGCTCGCCTTCGGGCGTGGACGGCGACAGCATGGGGCCGGGCTTGCGCGAGGCCGTGACCTGGCCCACCGCGGCGGTGATGGACGAAATGCCGGTCAGGTCGGCCTTTTCCCAGATCCAGCAGGGATGCACGGCATTGACCAGGAACACCGCGCGCGGACCCTTGGCCGGTGCGTCATCCAGCACCGCCGCGCCGCGCCCGTCGCAGAACTTCATGTCCTGGTTGTCGCGGCGATACAGGCTGGCCAGGTCGATTTTGGCGATGGTGGGGAACGTCAGGATGTGACCGTCACGGAACGCGCTGGCCGTCACCATGGTGTGCAGCGGCACCGCCAGCGGCGCGCTGTACAGCGGTGACGCTGCGGTCGGCAGCGAACCGTCCAGGGTGTAGTGGATCTCGCCAAAATTGGTCTGGTTCGACAAGGCGACGCGCGCGCCGTTTCCTTCCAGGCGGCTGTCGACCTTCACTTTCACCGCGGCCTGGGAATGGGTGACTTCCAGGGCGCGGTAGCGGCCATATTGCGCCGGCATGCGGGCCATGAAGCCGTCCCAGTCCTTGGGCGCCGATGACCAGGCCAGTTCCGCCAGCGCTGAGGCGCGCGGGAAGACGGCGTTGGCAACCAGCTCTTCCTGGGTCAGATATTCGGTCCAGGTGTTGGCCTGCACGCCGACGATATGCTTCTGCTCCTCGGGCGTCAGTGCTTCCAACGAGGGATTGAAGTCATAAACTTCGCGCAACATGTTGACCCGGCCGGCCCCCGGCGCCTCGCCCGCGCCAGTAATCTGGCGCCAGTCGAAATAGAGCGGCTTTTCCGGCGACAGCACAGCGTCATGGCCGCTCTTGGCGGCGGTGATGCCGCCGTCCAGCCCGCGCCATGAGGTGATGGATGCGGACGGCGGCACACCGCCTTCCAGGATTTCATCCCATCCGATCAGGCGGCGGTGATGCGCCGACAGGAATTTCTCGATCCGTGCGGTGAAATAACCTTGCAGCGCCTTTTCATCCGCCACGCCCAGCGTTTTCATCTGCACCTGGATTTTCGGCGAAGCCTTCCAGTAATCCTTGATGGCTTCATCGCCGCCGATATGGATGTACTGGCTGGGGAACAGCGCCATCACTTCGGTCAGGACGTTTTCCAGGAACGTGAACGTACTGTCGTCGACATTGTAGAGCTGCGGGAACACGCCCCAGCCGGTTTCCACGCCGATGGGCGGCGCGCCCGAGCCAAGCTCCGAATAGGCGAAGATGGACGCGGTGGCATGGCCCGGCATTTCGATTTCCGGGATGATGGTGATGCCCCGCGCCCTGGCATAGGCCACGATCTCGCGGATTTCCTTTTGGGTGTAGAAACCGCCATAGGGCTTGGGCTTGCCGGTTTTTGGATCGATGTCTTTCAGCCCCGCCTCGTCCGGGGTGCGCCAAGCACCGACGCTGGTCAGCTTGGGATATTTTCTGATCTCGATGCGCCAGCCCTGGTCGTCCACCAGGTGCCAGTGGAAGGTGTTCAACTTGTGCCACACCATCGCGTCGATGAAGGACTTGATGAACCTGGCGGATTGAAAATGCCTTGCTGAATCCAGCATCAGTCCGCGCATGCCGAAACGCGGCGCATCGGTGATGTGTACCGAAGCGACCTGGATGCTGGTCGCTGCGGAATTTTCCTGGGTCATCAGCTGCCACAGGCTGACGGCGCCATACAGCAAGCCGCTGCGGGTGGAGGCCGTGATGGTGGTGCCGCCGGGCGCCACATCCAACGCATAGGCTTCCGGGCCCATGCCCGGGGTCAGGCGCAAGTTTATGGTGCTGCGTTCGCCCCTGCCGGCCTTCAACGCCAGTCCGCGCGAGCGCTTCAACAGACCCGTGAAGTATTTCACCACAAAATCACAATCGGTGGATTTGCCGGCGCACAGCACCCGGGTCTTGCCGGTGACGGTAAATGTTCCCTCGCCAGGCATGGCGCTGGCGGGCTGCGGAATCATGTTCGGAATGGCGGCGGCGGCCGGCCCTGCGATCAATGTCAGGCCCAAGGCGAATACAAAGCTTTTCAAGACAAGCCCCCGCTCCATTTTGTGGAACCATAGCTTATGTCATAGAGATGGCCATGCCCCTGATGAACCCGGACCGCGCCGAAGTGCTTGCCCTGGAAGGCCTTGGCTGGCTGGCCGGACAGGAAGACGGCATCGGGCGGTTTCTCGGCCATGCCGGGATCGATGCCGCCACCTTGCGGGACGCCGCCGGCAGCCCGGGCATGAACGTGGCGGTACTGGATTTCCTGCTGGGCCAGGAAGAACTTCTGGTGGCCTTTTGTGACGCCACCGATATCTCCCCCAAGGATGTGCATATGGCGCGGCATGTGCTGGGCGGAGAAGTCTGATGCGCTTCGGTATCGACTTGGGCGGCACCAAGACCGAGATCATGGCGCTGGCGCCGGACGGCAAAGTCGCGCTGCGCCGCCGCGTCCCCACACCAAAGGATTATGACTCCACGATACGGGGATTGTCCGAACTGGTGACCGGCGCCGAACGCGAGCTGGACACATCCGGCAGCGTCGGCATGGCGATCCCCGGCAGTGAAAGTTTCGGCAGCCACCTGATCAAGAACGCCAACACCACCTACCTGATCGGCAAGCCGCTGCGGAAGGATTTGGAGCAATCGCTGGGGCGGCAAGTGCGGCTGGCCAATGACGCCAACTGCTTTGCCCTGTCCGAAGCCAGCGACGGCGCGGCCGCCGGCGCGGGATGCGTGTTCGGCGTCATCGCCGGCACCGGCGTGGGTGGCGGCGTGGTGATCGACGGCAAGGTGCTGAACGGCGCCCACGGCATTGGCGGCGAATGGGGCCATATTCCCCTGCCCGCACCAACCCTCGAAGAAGTTGCCGGCGCGCCCCCTTGTTACTGCGGCAAGCGCGGCTGCCTGGAGGCCTGGTGCTCGGGGCCGGGACTTGCCGCCGACTTCAAGCGCGTGACCGGACGCCATGCCAGTGCCGAAGAGATCGCCGCTTCCGACGGCGCGGACGAACGCGCCGTGATGGAACGTTGGATCGACCGTTTCGCCCGGGCGATGGCGACCATGGTCAATATCCTCGATCCCGATGTGATCGTGATGGGCGGCGGGCTGTCCAACATCGAACGGCTGTACCGCGACCTGCCGCCTCTGGTGGAGCAATATGGCTTCAACCTGGGCGGGCCACCGAAGATCGTGAAGAACATGCACGGCGATTCCAGCGGCGTGAGAGGAGCCGCCTGGTTGTGGCCGGCGTAGAGACCTGGCCGGGCTTCTGCCGCGACTGCCTGAGTGACGCGCAGGAAGCCCCTTGTCCGTCCTGCGGTTCCACCCGCGTCATCGCCCATCCCGAGATCGACAGCTTGTCCATTGCCCATATGGACTGCGACGCCTTCTATGCCGCCATCGAAAAGCGCGATGATCCCTCATTGAAGGACAAGCCGCTGATCGTGGGCGGGGAAACGCGCGGCGTGGTCTCCACCGCCTGTTATATCGCCCGCAAATATGGCGTGCGTTCGGCCATGCCCATGTTCCAGGCGAAAAAGCTGTGCCCCCAGGCGGTGATCCTGAAACCCCGCCACTCCCACTACAGCGCCGTGGCACGCCAGATTCGATCCATGATGGAAGCGCTGACGCCGCTGGTGGAACCGCTCTCGCTGGACGAAGCCTATCTGGACCTCTCAGGCACGGAGCGCATCCATCATCGCAGCCCGGCGCGCTCCATGGCCAAGCTGGCCGCCGACATCGAAAGGGAGATCGCCATCACCGTTTCCATCGGCCTGTCGGGCAACAAGTTCCTGGCCAAGCTGGCGAGCGAACTGGACAAGCCGCGCGGTTTCGCCGTGATCGGCATGACAGAAGCGCGATCCTTCCTGCGCGACAAGCCGGTGGCGATGATGCGCGGCGCGGGGAAAGTAATGCAGGCCCGGCTGGAACGCGACGGCATCACCACCATAGGCCAGTTGCAGAACGCCGATCCCAAGCAGCTGGCGGGGCGCTATGGCGCCACCGGGTTGTGGCTTCATAGAATGGCCAACGCCAACGACTCCCGCCGCGTCGATCCCGGCGGGGAAATGAAGACCATTTCGTCCGAAACAACTTTCAACAGCGACCTGTCGAAGCTGGCCGACCTGGAAAGCGTGCTGTGGCGCCAGGCCGAACGGGTGTCCGCGCGCGCCAAGAGTTACGGCATGGCCGGGCGCACCATCGTGCTGAAGCTGAAGACCGCCGATTTCCGGCTGCGAACCCGCTCCACCTCGCTGGATGCGCCCACCCAACTGGCCGACCGCATCTTCCGCACCGCGCAAGCCGCCCTGCAGCGCGAGGCCGACGGCACCCGCTTCCGCCTGCTCGGTGTGGGGTTATCCAACCTGGGGCCGGCCGAGGGCGCCGATCCGTCCAGTCTTATTGACGTCACATCCGACAAGCGGGCGGCGGCGGAACGGGCGATGGACAAAATACGGGCAAAGTTCGGCGGCGAGGCCGTTGGTACCGGCCGTTCGTTTAGCAACGAACGGCCCATAAAAAAATAGCCGCCTGACGGCGGCGGGGCCGCGCTTTCAAAAAGCCCCGCGCCTGAGTAGGCTTGCACCCTGCTCACCATCAAGGATCACGCATGTCCACCGTCGACGCCCGCCTGAAAGAACTTGGCATCACCCTGGCCCCGCCGCCCGCCCCCGTGGCCGCCTATGTGCCCTTCACCCGCAGCGGCAACCTGGTCTTCATTTCGGGCCAAGTGCCGCTGTCCGACGGCGCGCTGAAATATGTCGGCAAGCTGGGCGCGGATTTCAGCGTCGAGATGGGCCAGCAGGCGGCGCAGCTCTGCGCCATTAATGTGCTATCGGCGCTGAAGGTTGCCTGCGAAGGCGACCTGGACCGCGTGGTGCAGTGCCTGAAGGTGCAAGTCTTCGTCAACGCCACGCCCGACTATACCCAGCAGCCGGAAGTGGCCAACGGCGCCAGCGACCTGTTCGCGGCGGTGTTCGGCGACGCCGGCAAGCATGCCCGCGCCGCCGTGGGCATGAGCTCGCTGCCGCGCGGCGTGGCGGTGGAAGTGGACGCCATCTTCGAGATCAAGTGACAGCAAAGCTGATCACCAGCGCCGCGGAAATCGGTGCGGCGAAATGGAATGGATTGGCCAATCCTTCGGGACTGGCCGAGCCGCATCCCTTCACGAGCTATGAGTTCTTCGCGGCGCTGGAGGAATCCGGCTCGGCCACCGCCGATACCGGCTGGCAACCGGCGCATCTGCTGTGCGATGACGGCTTGCTGCCGATGTATCTGAAAAGCCATTCCTATGGCGAATATGTCTTCGACCATGCCTGGGCCCAGGCGCTGGAGCGGGCCGGGATCGATTATTATCCGAAGCTGCAGGCTTCGGTCCCCTTCACGCCGGTGACGGGGCGCCGCCTGCTGTCAGGCAGCGACGCGGCGCGCCAGACGCTGCTGAAGACCGCGGCGGCAGCGGTCAAGCAGATCGGGGCTTCGTCGCTGCACATCACCTTCCTGACCGAAGGGGAATGGAAGGCGGCGGGCGATGCCGGATGTACATGCTGCGCACCGGGCAACAGTTCCACTGGGAAAATCCCGGCTACACCTCGTTCGATCAATTCCTGGGCGAGCTATCTTCGGCCAAGCGCAAGAATTTGCGGAAAGAACGCGCCAGCGTGCACGGGGCCGGCGTGACATTCGATTGGCTGACCGGCAGCGACATCACCGAGGCGCACTGGGACCAGTTCTTCGATTTCTACATGGACACCGGCAGCCGCAAATGGGGCACGCCCTACCTCACCCGCAGCTTCTTTTCCCTGCTGGGCGAGAAACTGTCGCGGCAGACCCTGCTCATCATGGCGAAAAAGGACGGCAAGTATGTTGCCGGCGCCCTGAACCTGTTCGGCGAGGGCGTGCTGTTCGGTCGCAACTGGGGCGCCATCGACTATATCCCGTTCCTGCATTTCGAGACCTGCTATTACCAGGCGATCGATTTTGCCATTGCGCGCGGGATGAAGCGGGTTGAAGCGGGCGCCCAGGGAGAACATAAATTGCTGCGCGGCTACCTGCCCGTCCCCACCTATTCCGCCCATGTGATCGCCCATAAGGGCCTGGCGCGGGCGGTGGATGATTTCTTGGCGGCCGAGCGGGCGGCCGTGGCGGGAAATATCGAAGAACTGGCGCGGCATGCGCCATTCCGGAAGGACAAATGATGCTCTACGACCCCAACAACATCTTTGGAAAAATCCTGCGCGGCGAGCTGCCTTGTGTGAAAGTCTATGAAGACGACGGCGCGCTGGCCTTCATGGATGTGATGCCGCAGGCGCAAGGCCATGTGCTGGTGATCCCCAAGGAAGGCGCGATCGACATCCTGTCCCTCTCACCCGCCGGCATGGCGGCCATGATGGCGGCGACGCAGAAAGTCGCCAAGGCGGTGGACAAGGCGCTGCAGCCCGACGGTATTCTCCTCAAACAGTTCAACCGCGCCGCCGCCGGGCAAAGCGTGTTTCACGCCCATTTTCACATCATCCCGCGCTGGGAAGGCGTGCCGCTGGCGCCGCATGCGGGCGGCATGGTAAGTGCCGCCATTCTCGAACCCATTGCCGCAAAGATACGGAGTGCCCTGTGATCCTGGAACGCGCCATTTTCGCCATCAAGCCCGGTGAAACCAAAGCCTTTGAAGCCGCCTTCGCCAAGGCTGGCCCGCTGATCCGCGCCGCCAAGGGTTGCATCCAGGCCGACATGCGCCCGGGTATCGAGAATCCCGACACCTACATCCTGCTGGTTTTGTGGAACAGCGTGGAGGATCACATGGTCGGTTTCCGCGAAAGCCCCGCCTTCACCGAATGGCGCGCCCTGCTGGGCCCGCACTTCGCCAGCCCGCCCGCCATGGAGCATTACGGCGCACCACTCTAGGGCCTTCTCTAAGGCAAGGTCTCGAACTGCCGCAGGCCGACTGGCACGTCGATCCAATCCGGCTTGTCACGAACGAACAAGGCGACCGTCGGCTTGAACTGCGCGGCGTCGTCCAGCGAGCCCGCATAAATATTGTATTCGTCGCTCTTACCAAGTTCGCCGCCGAACACTAGCCCGCCGCACACCACACAGCTATTGCGCGTGGCCGAACGGCCATCGGCATGGGTGACGGTATGCACCGTCCAGCGCCCGGTGATGGTGATCGCGGCGGCGTCAAAGCCCATAAAGGGTGAAAAGGCGGAGCCCGATGCCCTGCGGCAGTCGGCGCAATAGCACAGGCCCATGTATTTTGGCGGCGCATGCGCCTTCCAGCGCAGGTCGCCGCACAGGCATCCGCCGGCGAGAATTTTTGCCGTCATGATTTCACCAATAGCCGATCATGCGCCCGGCGGTAATCGCCGTCAGCCAGAGGGTCAAGGATAGCGCCGCGCCGGCCGCCAGCCGCCGGGTTTCGGCGGGCATCAGGGCGCGCACGCGGTGGGCGCGCCAGGCCCCGGACCGGTGCACCAGCCAGACATTGAGCAACGCCAGCGCGATGGCGGGGAACTTGATCAGCAAAAACGGGTTGCCGATGTAATCGCTGGCCTTCACCGACAGCATGGGAATGCCACTCAAAACCGCCACAAAGAAGCCAACCATCGCCACGGTCGTGGCGGGCCGCGACAAGGCACTGAGCGGAACCGAGCGCCAGGCCCCCAGCAGCCGCAGGTCCAGCAGCAGGATGGCGCCGAACAGCATCACGATGCCCAGTATGTGCACCAGGTTGATGACGCCATAGCTCCATACGCCCAATGAGCGCGTAAGCGCCCCCAGCGGCGACTGTTCCAGCCAGGTCAGGAAATGCGCAACGCTCACGCGCTATTCGCGGTCGGGGTAGACGTGATACTCGGCCGTGCCGCTCTTGATGTAGATGGTCTTCATTTCGCGGCGTCCCGGCTCGGTGCTGCGGTTGCCCCGCACCGTGACGGTGGCGCCCACCGGGATCAGCCCCTCTTTCAACCCTGCGCGCGCCGCACGCGGCGGCGGCGCCAGGGTGATGTCCCACAGCTCGTTTTTGACCTTTATCTTCATGGTGGCGTGCGGGCCGGACATGTTGACCCCCTCCACCACCGTGCCGGTCATGTCCGAGACCTTTTCCTCCTGGCCGCCCCAGCCGTGATGGGCGAAGGCCGGCGTGGACATCAGCAGCGCCGACAGCGCGGCGCCGAACAAACGGGTCATGACACCTCCTGCTTCTAGACGTCTTCCTTCGCAGCGGGCTTCTGCTTGCCCTTGGGCTTTTGCGGCGCCCGCGGCTTGGCCTCGGCGGCCGTGATGAACTCAAACGCCAGCTTGTCCTTCTCGCGGTCCAGCAGCACACGCACCGTGCCGCCATCTTTCAGCTTGCCGAACAGGATTTCGTCCGCCAGCGGCTTCTTGATGTTGTCCTGGATGACACGGGCCAGCGGACGGGCGCCAAAGGCGTCGTCATAGCCCTTTTCACCCAGCCAGCGGGTGGCGTCCGACGTCAGGTCGAAGGTGACATCGCGGTCGGCCAGCTGCGCTTCCAGTTCCAGCACGAACTTCTCCACCACCTTGTCGATGGTGCCGCGCGACAGCGGCGCGAACGGGATGATCGCATCCAGCCGGTTGCGGAATTCGGGCGTGAACAGCTTCTTGATGGCTTCCTCGTCCTCGCCTTCGCGCTTGCCGCGGCCAAAGCCAATGGCGTCCTTGGCGGCGTCGGACGCGCCCGCATTGGTGGTCATGATCAGCACCACGTTGCGGAAGTCGATCTTCTTGCCGTTGTGGTCGGTCAGCCGGCCATGGTCCATCACCTGCAACAGGATGTTGAACATGTCCTGGTGCGCCTTTTCGATTTCGTCCAGCAGCAGCACGCAGTGCGGATGCTGGTCGACGCCATCGGTGAGCAGACCACCCTGGTCGAAGCCGACATAGCCGGGCGGCGCGCCGATCAGGCGGCTGACCGTGTGACGCTCCATGTATTCGCTCATGTCGAAGCGCAGGAATTCCACACCCAGCACGGCGGCCAGCTGCTTGGCGACTTCGGTCTTGCCCACCCCGGTGGGACCACTGAACAGATAGGAGCCGATGGGCTTTTCCGGCTGGCGCAGTCCGGCGCGCGCCAGCTTGATCGCCGATGACAGGGCATGGATGGCCGCGTCCTGGCCATAGACCACGCGGCCCAGGTCCGCTTCCAAAGTTTTCAATGCTTCGGCGTCATTCTTGCTGACCGACTTGGCGGGAATGCGCGCGATTTTCGCAATAATGTCTTCCACATCCTTGACGCTCACCACCTTCTTGCGGCGGCTTTCAGGCAGCAGCATCTGGCTGGCGCCCAGTTCGTCGATCACGTCGATCGCCTTGTCGGGCAGCTTCCTGTCATTGATGTACTTGGCCGACAGCTCCACCGCCGCCTTGATGGCGTCGGCGGTGTAGCGCAGCTTGTGGTAATTCTCGAAGTAGCTCTTGATCCCCATCAGGATCTTCACCGAGTCCTCGATGGTGGGTTCGGCAACGTCGATCTTCTGGAAACGCCGCACCAGCGCGCGGTCCTTCTCGAAATACTGGCGGTATTCCTTGTAGGTGGTCGAGCCGATGCAACGCAGCGTGCCGGCCGCCAGGGCGGGCTTGAGCAGGTTGGAGGCATCCATGGCGCCGCCGCTGGTGGCGCCGGCGCCGATCACCGTATGGATTTCGTCGATGAACAGAATGGCCCCCTTCTGGCCTTCCAGTTCCTTCACCACGGTTTTCAGCCGCTCCTCGAAATCGCCGCGATAGCGCGTGCCGGCAATCAGCGAGCCCATGTCCAGCGAATAGATGATGGAGCCGCGCAGCACTTCGGGGACTTCGCCGCGGATGATCTTGCGCGCCAGACCTTCGGCGATGGCCGTCTTGCCCACGCCGGGATCGCCCACGAACAGCGGATTGTTCTTCTGGCGGCGGCACAGGATCTGGATGGTGCGCTCGACCTCGGCGCTGCGGCCGATCAGGGGATCGACCTTGCCGGACTTGGCCTTCTCGTTGAGGTTGACGCAATAGGCTTCCAGCGCCTCGGTGCCCTGCTTGGCCTGCTTCTCGCCCTCCTCTTCCTCTTCGGAGCCGCGCACCTGCTTGGGCTGGCTCATGCCCGGGCGCTTGGCGATGCCGTGGCTGATATAGCTCACCGCATCCAGCCGGTTCATGTTCTGCTCTTGCAGGAAATAGACGGCATGGCTTTCCCGCTCGGTGAACAGGGCGACCAGCACATTGGCGCCGGTGATCTCGTCACGGCCGGAATTCTGCACATGCAGCGCGGCGCGCTGCACCACGCGGTTGAAGCCCGTGGTGGGCTTGGCTTCCTCGGATTCGTCCATAACCAGGGTGGACAGGTCTTCGTCGATGTACTTTTCGACCGACTTCTTCAAGGCATCCATGTCGACGTTGCAGGCTTTCATGACCTGGCTGGCGTCGGGATCATCGATCAGGGAAAGAAGAAGATGCTCGAGCGTGGCGTATTCGTGATGCCGGTCGCTGGCGAGCTTGATGGCATGGCGCAAGGCCTGTTCCAAACTCCGCGAAAGTGACGGCATGCCCGCTACTCCTTCTCCATGGTACATTGTAGAGGATGTTGATGCCGCCGGGAGAATTCAATCACCTGGGCGACTTTTGTTTCCGCGACTTCGAACGTAAAAATGCCGCAAATGCCAACGCCGTGGCGGTGGACATGCAGCATCACATCCACCGCTTCCTCGCGGGACTTGCCGAAAATCTTTTCCAATATGTGGACGACGAATTCCATCGGCGTGTAGTCGTCGTTCAGCAGAAGCACCTTGTAGAGGCTCGGCTTCTTGGTCTTGGGGCGCGTTTTGGTGACGATGCCGGTGCCTGTGTTGCCCGACCCGTCCTTGTCGTCGTTATTGTCGCCCGAATCTTTCATGTTTTGCGCTCGCGCACCTATCTAGCGCGGAATGGCCGTCTGCCTAGTGGGATAGTCCTATCTGGTTACCGTGCCACGGAAATTCAATAGTAGCGGTCACATCCAGCCCCCCGCGCGGGGAGGTGCCCGTAGCAGCGCTTGCGATGCGAAGGATGGAGGGGGAAAAAGAAAAGGGCCCCGGCAATGCCGGAGCCCTTTGCAATGCGGTATGCAGTTCCGATTAGGCGCGAACGGCCTGCACGGTGTCCAGCCAGGCCTGTACGCGGCCCTTGAACGGCGCGTAGATGTCCTTGGTGGTGGCGGTGGCCAGTTCGCTGATCTTCGACATCTCGGCGACATAAGCCTCGAACGCCGACTTGGCGAAATCGCTCTGGAACTCGAACGCTTCGTGGATCGACTTGGAACCCATCAGAGCCTTGGAGGCGGCGACTGCGTCTTCGATCGACGCCTTGGAATAGGAATAGATTTCGCTGTTGATGGCTTCGATGCCCTTGCCGGCGACGGTGGCCGACTTGGTGACGGCTTCGGCGGTGTCCTTGCCATAGCCCACGAACGCATCATAACCCTTCATGGCCTTTTCCAGGCCGGTCTTGATGGCGGCGGCGCCGCTTTCCAGCGCGGTTTCGGCCGAAGCGGAAGCCTTTTCACCGGCAGTCTTTGCTTTGCTCATGTCATGTCCTCTCTGTGAGTTAGGGCACGACCGGTTTGCCCGGTGGCCTGTTGCACTGCAACATGGCTTATATGAGGGATGCCCATGGCGCCGTCAAGGGTTAATTGTGCGCCGCACAATATTTTACAGATCGGAACTCCGGGAACCCATAAAGACTTCGTTAACCCTTCGTAAATGCCCGAAACGCATAGTGGATTTTCACTTTTGCTTGCGGTTCCCCTCGCAATTTGGTCTTTTGGGACTCAGCGAGGGGTCGTGGTCTTGGGGATATCTGTGTCTTTAACGAATCGGCCTCGCCTCCTGACCGGGATGGTCGCTTTGGCCCTGCTGCTGGCAGGGACGGCCGCCCCCGCTTTTGCCGCCAAACACCACCGCCGTGCCGTTCCCGCCCAGCGAATGATCGGCCATGGCCGCGCACATGTCCGCATGCCGGTCAGCCCCACTGACCCCGCCAAGGACGCAGCCCTGATCGTGGACGGCGCCACCGGCAAGGTGATCTATGCCCGCAACGAGCTGGCGGAGCGCCACCCCGCCTCGCTGACCAAGATGATGACCCTGTACCTGCTGTTCGACGCGCTGAAGGCAGGCAAGATCACCATGTCCACCCAGATGCCGGTCAGCTATCACGCCTCGATCCAGAGGCCGACCAAGCTGGGCCTGCGTCCGGGCCAGAGCATCGACGTCGACACCGCCATCCGCGCCGTGGTGATCCGCAGCGCCAATGACGTGGCGGTGGTGATCGCCGAAGCCCTGGGCGGCACCGAATCCCACTTCGCCGAAATGATGACGGCCCGCGCCCGCCAGATCGGCATGAAGGAAACCAACTACCACAACGCTTCGGGCCTGATCCGTTGCAAATCTCCACCGCGAGCGACCTGGCCGTGCTGGCCGGCGGCTGGCCTATGACCACATCCGGGTGGGCATTTCCCGGCTGGGCCAGGCGGGCTTTACCTACAGCGTTCCTGGTTCCCCACCCACGATAATTTGATCGGCCGCTGCGAAGGCGCAGGACAACACGGCTATACCGGCGCGTCCGGTTTCAACCTGGTCAGCTCGGTGACACGCGGCACCACCCACCTGATCGCGGTGGAAGGGCGGACGCACCGCCGCCGCGATCTGGAGATGGTGCGTCTGCTGGACCAGACGTTTGCGCAGGTATCCGCTATCCGAACCTGGCGGTAAGCGTGCTGGCTGTGCCATGGCGCCAGGTGGCAGAACATGCCGTCCTTCAACCCGGCGGTCGCCCCAGGTCAGCGGTCACCAGTTCGCGTCCATTTCGCCTGTGCCGGCCACGGTGCAAACCGAAGACGAAGATGCCGCCGAAGCCGCGCGCCGGACGAGGACTTCGCGGTCCATGCCGAGGTCTGCCAAACCCGCCGCCCCTGCTCCCCAAAGCAGGCCCAGGGCCCGCGCCGCAGCCCGCCGTCCCGGCGGCCGCCGCGCTGGTGGCCAAGAATGTGGTCAACGCGCCGGGACGTCCCAGCCCGCGCCCCGATACCGCCCTTGCCGCCGCAAGCCCTGGTCAAGACCGCCGCTGTCGCACCGGTCAACGCCCTCTAAGTTGCAGATGCGCCTGTCGCTGCGGGAAGACAGTGAAGGCGATGATGTGACACCCACCCCGGGCTGCAACTGGACATCCAGATCGGCGCCTATGCCGACAAGGCGCTCGCTGATGCCCAGCTGAAGACCGCGCTGCGGGCGGCAGATGTGCTGGCGCGGGCTTCCGCATCATCGCGCTCATCACCTCGCCGCTGCCATACTCTGTACCGTGCCTGCCTTCTTGGCCTGTTCGCCGAACAGGAAGCACGCGAGGCCTGCAACTGGCCGACCCAGCGGCCAGACCCGCTTCGCGGCCAAACCCGATAATGACGCAAGTCGCTACCACGGTGGCGCTGCGCCGCGCTGGCTGCGCTAAAGCCTGCTCGCATCGGCATGGTTCCTACCATGGGGGCGCTGCATGAGGGTCACAACTGCTGGTTACGAAGCGAAGAAGCATGGTGGACCATGGTGGTCTCCATTGTCAATCCCACTCAGTTCGCGCCCAATGAAGACTTCGACGCTTATCCCTGCACCTGAATGCCGACCTCAAGAAGCTGGACGACCAGCCGCCATCGTCTGGCCGCCTTCGGCGCGGGAAATGTATCCCGACGGCTTCGCCACCACCGTCAGCGTGGCCGGGCCCAGCGCCGGGCTGGAGACCGACTTCGCCCGCATTTCTTTGCCGGTGTGGCCACCGTTGTGGCCAAGTTGCCGATCGCGGCCATGCCGGATATCGCCGTGTCGAAAAGGACTATCAGCAGCTGCTGGTGGCCGGTTGGTGCGTGGACATTGGCCTGCCCATCCAGATCATCGGCGCGCCCACATTGCGCGAGACCGGCGGCCTGGCCCCACGCGCAACGCCTGGTCTCGCCAGTACGACGAACGGGCCGTTGCCGGAAAACTGAATCAAATCCCGAGCCAGGCCATTGCGCAGGTCCGCGCCGTGCGATCTGCGCACAGTGGAAGGCGCTGCGTCGAGGTGCTCTACGAAGCCGGGTTCAGCTATGTCGATTGGCCACATGGGGTCGCCATCCGCGACGCTGAAACTTGACCATATCAATGCTGAACGGAGCGGCTCGCATCCTGGCCGCGGCCAAGATCGGCAAGACCCGGTTGATCGACAATATGGCTATCGCCTGACGCGTGGTAAACTGGATGCGGGGCCCGGAACTCAATGTCATCCAGACGATGGATCGGCGCCAGTTGACGGTACGCGATCATGCGCCAGCTGGGACACCAGTCCACCGCGCGCTCGATAGAAACCTGCAGTCGGGCGCGCCCGGCAGACGACCAGATAGTCGATGCCGCGCCTTCTCCAGACCGCACGCGGGTTCTTTCCGCAAAGATCTCATAGGTGTCCAAAATGCTCCGCGTCATCGCGGTGGTAAGGCCCCGCAATGACGCTGTCCCCGGTGTAGGCCAGCACACCCGGCCCCTGGTCAACGAAAGCGGCGACCTGCCCCGGGGGCAACAGTTCAACAAGCCCAGCGCCTGGACCGTTCGGCGCACATCATCTCCTGGTCGCCGAACGCGACGGCTCGCTGGCGCACAGCGTCCATGCCGCCGCCCAAGGTCTCGCCAGTGTAAAAGCCGCGCCGTTGCAGTCCAGATCGCCGCCGCCAACCAGACGATGCTGCGCAAGCCGGGCGGTCAGCGTGACCAGCGCGGCGGCCAGACCGGGCAACGCCAAAACCAGCGCGAAGCGGTTCCACGATACTGGAAGGTGGCGACCATCAGCGCCACGGCGGAAAAGACGATAACGATGCGGCGCGCTTCCGGCCTGCGGCGCAGCGCGCACATCGCCAGCGCGAAGGCGGCATAGAGATAGCCGCCTACCACTTGCGCCGGCGCCAGACGGTAGAAGGACCAAACCGGCCGCGCTTCATTGATGCGGTCCAGGAAGATCAGTTTCCAGCCGCGCATCCATGCCCGCATAGGACCGGCAAGGCAGACCGGGTTGAGCATCGCCGCCAGCGCCAGCATAGCGCAAGAGCCGATCAGTGCCGCGATACGGTATCGCGGCAGGAAAGAAATGGCGGTTATAGTTCGCGCCGCCTGCTACCAGCAGCGCCGCATAGAACAATGAATAGGTGTCGCACACCGGCGTGAAGGATAGACGCCGGCGGTCGTGTTCGCCAGCAGCAGCAAAGGGCAGCGATGCCAGCCAGGATCACGCCGAAACTGCGCGCCTTCCCCTGGTCGAGCGCAAAGAATCCGGATGGCCACCACGGCATAGGGCAGACTTTCCAGCCCGACCCCAAGACCCAGCGCCGCGGCGGCGCCCAGAACGGGCCGCCTTTCGATCACGCCCAGCAGCGCCGCCAGCATCAGCACCAGTTGCAGGCCGTGATGATCGATATTGCCCGGCGCAAAGCTGGCATAGACGCCACTGCACAAAAGGCCCAGCGCCACCACCGGCAGGATCGCGTTTTTCCCGGACAACGCGAACGCGATCCGCGCCAGCAGCAGCAACACAGCCGCGAACAGCAGCAGCGGCCAGGCAATCAGGCAGCGGATCTCGACACGCATCAGCAGCGCGAGCGGCGCATCCACCAGCCGTGACCAGTGCATCGCCAGGCCGTATGGCGTGTTCATGCGATGCTGGATGGTGTCGAACCAGCTTTGCCCGTGCAGCAGATCGCGTACCTGCACCAGGCGCATGGCGCTGTCGGTATCAAGTTGTATTGCCCCGCGCGTCAGCCACAGCGCGAGCCCTGCAACAGGTCCGCTGCCAGCGGCCACATCCAGATTTGGCGATTCCCATCGGGGAAGCTTAGAGCAATCGGGATCGCGAAACAACCGAGGACGCGAGCCCCGCCGTAGGCCTCAGGAGATCCTTGGCGCCTTTGGTCCTTGCCAAATCTGGCGGCGCGTCCTTGGCCCCAGGTAATGCCAGCCTTGGAACGCCCCGCGCGGCCTTGCCACCACTGGGACTAGGTTTTTCACAGACCAGGCCGCAATGGGGAACTCCCGTTTTTTTTGACCTCGCGGAACTCCAGAAGCTTCTGCCGCAGCTATCTTGCCCTTGATCACCCAGTACAGCGAGCCGCTATCCAGGACCTCATCCTTCGCTCTGCTTGGGTGTCATGCGCGTAACGCATCAAGCCAGTTTCTGGCCTTTTGCGCGCTTTTCCTTGAGCTGCTTCTTCTGCCAGTCGGCAAGTTCCGAAAGGTTGTCGCAGCCAACGCAGAGCTTGATGATAGGAGCGGCATGGACACGCCTTAACTGCACTGCAGCAAAAATACAAACCACGATTGCGGGAATTTATAAAACTGATGGCAGATTTGCCATCAAAATACCGGGGTACAAACCATGAGGAGCGTCATGAATTTCCGCACGACAGTTGCGTTGTTGTTGATCACCGTTTCCACGGTTCCCGCCCTCGCGCAAACCGCTTCATGGACCAGGCCAGGAAGCAGCCGAGCGCCGCGCCGAAAACGCCGCCATCCGCGCCGCCGAAAATCCTCCGCCGGTGAAGAAGGCTCCGCCCGCCGCAGCGCAATCAGTAGCTGCCCGCCGCGCCCGCCAAGAGCGCTCCTGCGGCGCCCGCCAGAAGCCGCGCCGGCCAAGCCCGCGCAGTAACACTTCGGTAGGAAGTACGAAGGCCGTCTTAACGCAAAGTTGGCGCCTCACTTTCTTTCAATCGGATGCAGCGAAGCTGGCCACATGCGCCAGTTTCCTGTATGCCAGCACTCCCTCGTCCGAACTCACCGCCAGCGATATGCATTATCCGGAAAGCGTTCGCGCGCCAACAATGCGCTGCTGGGGATCACCGGACTTCTGCTGCACATCGATGGCGGCTTCCTGCAGATGCTGGAAGGCGAAGAACGCAGCGTTCGTGAACTCTATGCCCATCGCGGCGGACCGCCTGCCATGCCGATCCGCGCATCCTGCTGGACCGCGAAATTCTGTCCGCGTCTTTGCCGACTGGAGCATGTATTTTGAGGCCCTGGCCTGGATGACCCGGAAACCGCGGGCATGTTCGGCGTGGTGTTCGGCGGTGCATGACCGGCTATGCCCGGCACCGGGCGCATCGTGGCGATGATGCCGGTCTTCATCGCGTCGCGTTCAGAACAGCGATCTGCCGCTCAATCTTTACTATGCCGGCTGAAGCCTAAGCTTCCTGAACGGCGATTCGATAGCGCACCGGGCTGCTATGAGCCTGAGCAGGATCGGGCCGTCGCCATGCGGCTTATAAACCGATGCCGCGATGCCCGGTCAGCCTTTGATGGCAAAATTGCTCTGCACCAGCACGCCGTTCAGGAACACTGCACCCGCTGGTTCCAGCCAGGGTGCTGTCGTTGTAAAAGGCGCGTAATAGACCACATCATAGGCCTGCCAGTTGGGCGCGGGCTTGGCGCGTCTACCAGCGGCGCGACCGTTTGCAGATCGAACCCGCTTCGCCATTCACATAAGCAGGGTTGTCATAGCTGTCCAGCACCTGCAGCTCGTACAGGCCTTGCAGATGCCGGAATTCGCTGCGGTCCTGCCTTGCGTCCGGCGCACCGGGACTATCCATTCACTATGCAGCTGCATGTCGCCGAAGCGACCTGCGTGCGGCGGATGCCGCCGGACTGGGCATGTCCACCAGTTCGCCATTTTCAACTGCCCAACTCGGCGGGACCACCCTTGGTGCCTTCCCCACCCCGTCAGGTCGCGGCCATTGAACAGCACGATGGCGTCGGACGGCGGCTGGCCCATCGCCTTGGCCGGTTCGACCTTGGGCGTACCGGTACCAGATTTCCCGTCAATTCGGGCTTGGGCAAGGATTGGCGGGTTGCGCCAGCGCCATGGACGGAGCCACCAGCAACAGCAGTGCGATCTTTTCATGTTCCTCTCCCTTGGCCGTGACAATGCTTGATCTGTCTCCCGAACCGCATGGGCACAGGGCATCGGACGGCAAGCCGCCAAAGTCGGCGCTGGCGTCCGCTTCGTGCGTGACATGGCGCTCGCCGCCGATGTGACGGATAGCCGTCCTTGGTTCAGGATCATCGCCTTGTAGCCATGCCGGAAATAAAAGGCCGACGCTTCGGCTTCAAACGGCAAGGCTATCGGCGTTTTGGCCACAATATAGAGTGCGCGGCTGCTTCATAGCTGCCGCCCAGCCGCTGGTAATCGGCCAGCCGTCGCAGGCCGGGATTGAATGAAGCCGTGCCAGATGTCGCAATAGCGTATCGACCACGCCAATGAACCCGCTCCGGCAGATGGCTGACGGGATGGCCGTTATTGTCGTTCCAGGCGCGCAACTGCACCAAAAGGATCAGATCGGTCAAGAAATAGCGACTCTTCTGCATGAAGCCGGAGCGATGTGAATTCCCAGCCTCAAGGTGGAAATGGCGTTGTGACTCCGCATAGCCCGGTCGATCAGCCTGACTGGCCCACCTGTTCGCCGGTGCGGGAAAGATCTGGCGCCGAAGCGGGCGCAGACGGCGGAGGGATCGGCGTCATGTCCTCGGCCACCAGGATGCGCGCCACCCGGCCGGTTTCGTGGTCGCGGAAGTCACCTGCGCGCCAGCGGTCGTGGTGCAGTTGCACGAGGTGACGACCACGGTAATGTCGGCGGGCCCAGGCATGTAGCGGGCGGATCTTAGACTTGCGCCTGCCCCACGCTACAAGGCAGGCGCATGAACCGGATTGATGAGCGCGAACCTGTTGCGGGATTTGTGCCAAGGCCGCGGCCCTGCATCAGCAGGGCCGGCTGGCCGAGGCCGAACCCGTCTACCGCCAGATGCTGGCGGCCGCGCCCGGCGATTTCACCGCACAGCACATGCTGGGCGTGCTGAAGGCGAGCAGGGCCAGCTGGACCAGGCCCAGGTGCTGATCGCAGGTGCACTGAAATCCAATCCGCGCCATGCCGGCGCTGGTCAATTACGGCAATATCCTGAACCTGTCGGGTACAGCCGAAGCTTCCGCGGGTTGCCGCACATTCAGCTGCTGAGCGACGCGCTCATTTTCGCCGATGGCATCAACGACTCAATCGCGGCAACACGCTGCAGTCCCTGTTCCGGATGGATGAAGCCGTGGCCAGTTACGAACAGGCGCTGCGACTCAATCCCCGGGATGTGCAGGCGCTGTTCCGGCGCGGCGCCATCCTCGGCGAGCGTGGGCGGGTCAGTGAAGCGCTGGAGGCCTATGACAAGGTGCTGGCGCTAGCGCCGGATCATGTCGAGGCGCTGAACAATCGCGGCTATACCCGCTGGAGCCATGCGCGCTGGGACAGCGATGCGGATTACGCCCCGTCCCTGGCGGACCTGAAACGGGCGCTGGCGCTGGCGCCGGACATGCCCTTTCTGGAAGGCGGCGTGCTGCACCAGAAGATGCAGGTGGCGGATTGGACGGATTTGAGACCGACAAGGCCCACTGACCGCGGGGGTACGCGCGGGAAAACCGGTGGCACGGCCTTCGTTTCAGGCGCTGTCCGACAGCCCCGCCGACAGCCAGACCTGCGCGAGGATTTTTAAGCACCGCCACGCAGCCGCCAGTGGCGCATGCCGCACCGGCGCGCAAAAGCAGCAGCAAGCTTCGTATCGGCTATCTGTCCGGCGAATTCCGCGAACAGGCCACCGCGATCTCGATGGCCGGATTGTACGCGCCACGCGACCGCGAAAAAGTTCGAAGTGATCGCCGTGGACAATGGCAGCGCCGACAACAGCGCCATGACCGCACGATTGAAAGCGGCTCGATCACTGATCGATATCGGCCCGCTGAGCGATGACGTGGCGGCGCAGAAAATTCGTGACGCGGAGATCGATATCCTGGTCAATCTCAATGGCTGGTTCGGACGACCGCGCATATGCCTGGCGCCGCGCCGCACTGCTGCAGGTCAATTATCTGGGGTTCCCGGCACGCTTGGCGCGCCCTATATCGATTCATCATCGCCGACTGCATCGTGGTCCCCCCAGGCGAAGAGCACTTTACGAGGAAGCGGTGGCCACCCTGCCCGGCTGCTACCAGGTCGACGACCGCGGCCGTCCCATGGCGCCTATTCCAACGCGCGCTGAAGGCAATCGCCAGATACCGCTGGTTTTGTGTTCTGCAATTTCAATCATGCCTACAAGCTGACGCCGGAGACATTTGCGGGCTGGATGCGGATTTTGAAACAGGCGCCCGGTTTCGTTGCCGCAAGGCCCTGCGCCTCTGGCCCAGAACATCGCCCGTCACGCCGCCGCCCATGGCGTAGCACCGGAGCGCATCATCTATGCCCCGCACCAGCCGCCCGAACGGCATCTGGCGCGGCCGAGCTGGCCGACCTGTTTCTGGATCAGCTGCCTACAACGCCCACACCAATGGCAGTGACGCCCATGGGCCGGCGTACCCTTCTCACCCGGCGCGGTACGACCTTTCCCGGCCGGGTGGCGGCCAGCCTGCTGATGGCGGTGGCCTGCTCAACGACTACCGAAACGGCGGAAGCCTTTTGAAGCACTGGCGGTGCGGCTGGGCCACCCAGCCGAGGCGATGGCGGCGCTGAAAAAGAAGCTCACCCGCGCTCGCCCGCCGTTCGACACCGACCTCTTCCGCCAGCGGATCGAAGCAGCTTACGAGCGGATGTGGCAGGCTAGCCAGGCGGGGCAAAAGCCCGCCGGATCTGCGGTTTGAAGGGCCGCTTGCCCTCCCGCGCCCGCTTGCTAAACCCCCGTCCTACGGGATTTTTCCCATTGGACTGTGCGGTCGTGGCGGAACGGTAGACGTACTACCTTGAGGTGGTAGCGGGCAACCCGTGGAAGTTCGAGTTCCTTCGACTGCATTCGCCCAAAGCGCCCGCAATGCGGGGCGGCCAGAATGACAAGCCTGCCCACGCGACAGCGTCTTTGGGCGGGCGCGTCAGGGAAGTCCCACCAAATCGCAATCCGCGGGGCGTCTGAATGACGAGCGACGCTGACAGCACACGCGCCCCAGCGCTTCCCTCACCCGTCAAATTGATTTGCCGCCCGTGGCTTTCAGGATGTCGTGCACCTGGGCCTTGTTGGTGTCATTGATTTCGACGCCCAGCAGGATGCCGGCGCCGCTCACCGCCTTCTCGTACGACTTCACATGATTGTCGGACACGCCCAGGCCGATCAGACCACCGAGGATGCCGCCAGTGGCGCCGCCTGCGCCGGCGCCGGCCAGGGCCGCCACCACGGGACCCGCCACCAGCAGACCGGAACCGCCCGTTGCCACCACGGCACCGGTGGCCAACAGGCCTGCCGCCACGGCGCCCAGAACCCCACCAACCGTCGCGCCGGCCGCCGCGCCTTCGGCGCCTTTGGTGCCGCCCACCACGCCCAGATACTGGGCGCGCGATCCTTCGCTCATCACAATGCTGATCGCGGCCTGGGAAATGCCATTCGCCACCAGGCGGTCAGCCGCAAGGGACGCTTCGTTGGGGTTGTCGTAAATCGCGAGCATGTGATGGGCCATCGATCTCTCCGCATGTTGCATGGACGTCCGGGCAGGACCGTGATGGGCATGCCGGACGTTCAAGGAACAGCTTGGTCCGCAAAAGGTTGCATCAGTCTATTGCGCGCGGCTAACCCGCCATAAAGTGCCGCCGGTATCATCCGCCACCAGCAGCGCGCCTGACTTATCCAGCGCCAGCGCCACCGGGCGGCCATGCGCCGTGTCGCCATCGATGAAGCCGGTCAGCACGTCTTGGGTGGTGCCGCTGGGCCTGCCATTCGCAAACGGCACAAACACCACGCGATAGCCGTTCAACTGCTGACGGTTCCAGCTGCCATGTTCACCGATGAAGGCGCCACCCCTGTAATGGTCGGGCAAGCCGTCGCCGGTGTTGAACACCAGCCCCAGCGGCGCGACATGACTAGACAGGGCATAATCGGGCGGGATAGCCCGGGCCACCAGGTCGGGCCGCTGCGGCATCACCCTGGGATCGACATGCTGGCCGTAATAGCTGTAAGGCCAGCCATAGAATGCGCCATCTTTCACGCTGGTCAGGTAATCGGGCACCAGGTCGGGGCCCAGTTCGTCGCGCTCATTGACCACCACCCACAACGCCTTGCTCATGGGCTCGAAGGTCAGGCCATTGGGATTGCGCAAACCGGTTGCGTAAAGGCGATGGGCCCCGGTCTGGCGATCGATCTCCCATACCGCGGCGCGGTTCTTCTCCGCTTCGATGCCGCGCTCGGTGATGTTGCTGTTGGAGCCGACACCGGCATAAAGCTTTGTGCCGTCCGGGCTGGCGGTCAGGCTTTTGGTCCAATGGTGATCGATCGGGCCGCCGGGCAATTCCACCAGGGTCTGGCCGGGCGCCGTGATCCTGGTTTGGCCTTCCTGATAGGGGAAACGCATCACTGCATCGGTATTGGCGACATACAGGTCATTGCCCACCAGCACCATGCCGAATGGCGAATGCAGATGATCGATGAAGACATAGGTCTGGTCGGCGACGCCATCACCATCGGTGTCGCGCAAAAGAAGGATGCGGTTGCCGGCCTTGACGCTGGAATGGGCTTTCTTCTCGATCCAGGCCATCACCAGTTCCTTGGGGCGGTTGATCGGCTCTTTCGGACCCTCCGTCTCCGCCACCAGCACATCGCCATTGGGCAAAGTGTAGAGCGAGCGCGGATTCTTCAGGTTTCTGGCAAAGGCCTTGACCGACAAGCCGGCCGCTGCTTTCGGCGTGGCGCCATTCCAGCCGACATTCCTGACCACATGCATGGGCGGCAACAGATATTGGTGGATGGCGGGAAGATATGGATTGGCGCCGATCTGGCGCCTGGTGTCGGCCGGCTGCGGCTCGCAGGCTGCCAGCGCCAAGGCGGCGGTGCAAAGAAACAGCTTTTTCATGGGCGGTCCTCCGCGACGCCGACGCGGTGGCGATAGACCATCTCCCAGCCCATCCAGCCGGTCACCAGCAGGATCAGCACCGTTAGTGACGACAGGATCAGGCCGGTGGGCACGACGGCGGTGTACCCGTCGCGGCTATGCACAAAGGCATTGACGATGGCGATCACCAACGCCACGCCATTGCCGATGGCGTGAATCCACACCGCGCGCAGGTCACGGATGCGGCGGTCGCCGAAGAAATCGATCACTCCAGCAATCACCGCGAACAGCGCCACAACCAGCCCCACAGCCAGCATCCAGGAGGAGAAATTGACCCACTGGATGTTGGCGGTCCGGGCATAGGTGATGTCGGTCAGCAGTGTTCCCACAAAGCAGGCGATGGGGATCGGGACTAACATGGGATGGAGCGGATGGCCGGCGATCCTGGCCGTGGCGCGTGGATTGCCCATGATGTCACCTTTTGGGGAAGACATCACCAAAACGCCTGCTTTTCCGGCCAGTTCCCGGAACGCGGCGATGCGGCACGGGTTCTCGCTTAAAGAGATCACCGGAGATTGCCATGGACAAGAAGACGGACGACAAGCTCGATCCCAAGGCCAAGGGCGTGAAGACACCGCAATCGGACTTCGACCGCAACCGCGATGGCTTGTATGGCGGGTTGCCCAAGGCGCGCGATACCTCCGCGCCCGGTCCTGCCGCCAATCAGCCGCATCCCTCACGCTGAATTGGAACTGCAAAGATGGACAAAAATTTAGACGCTTTCGCGGGCCCCGCTTCCGCGCTGGAAGATCCGCGCAACCGATATCCCAGGCCGCCATTCCAGAAGCAGCAGCAGCCCTGGCCAGGCCTGGCCTGCAAGATGGAGCCGCCGCCCGACCATGGCGAGAAAAGCTATCGCGGCGCCGGTCGCCTGACCGGGCGCAAGGCGTTGATCACCGGCGGCGACAGCGGCATGGGCCGTGCCGCCGCCATTGCCTTTGCCCGCGAGGGCGCCGATGTTGCGATCAATTACTTTCCAAGCGAACAGGAAGACGCCGATCAGGTGATTGCCCTGATCGAAGACGCGGGCCGCAAGGGCGTCGCCCTGCCCGGCGACCTGCGCAGCGAAAGTTTCTGCCGTAAGCTGGTGGCGGATTCCGTGGCGAAGCTGGGTGGACTGGATATCGTGGTCAACAACGCCGCGCGACAGCAGTCCTATGAATCCTTCGCCGACATCTCGTCCGAAGAATTCGACGCCACGATGAAGACCAACATCTACGCGCCCTTCTGGATATTGCAGGCGGCGCTGCCGCATCTGAAGCCCGGCTCGGCGATCATCGCCACCGCCTCCGAACAGGCCTATGACCCTTCGGCCGACCTGTACGACTATGCCCAGACCAAGGCGGCGACCATGAATTACGTCAAGTCGCTGGCCAAGCAGCTGGGCCCCAAAGGCATCCGCGTCAATGGCGTGGCGCCTGGCCCGATCTGGACGCCGCTGCAGGTTTCGGGCGGCGCCAGCATGGAAAAGCTGGAGAAGTTCGGTGGCCAGACGCCGCTGGGCCGTCCGGGCCAGCCCGCTGAACTGGCGTCAATTTACGTGCAGCTTGCCGCAAGCGACGCCAGTTACGCCAACGGCCAGATCTATGGGTCCGCCGGCGGCAGCGGACAACCTTAAGGCTGTTGCAGTCCCTGCCCGCCGCAGACTACGGTTTGCGAGTCGCGTGATCGGGGTTTGGGGATATGGATCGCCGGGATTTGCTGAAGCAGTCGCTCGCCATGGGCGGCCTGGCCGGACTTGGCGCCACGCCCGCCAAGGCGCAGAAGGCTCAACTGGTGCCGATCCGGGCGCATCCCGATCGCATCTATGACATCAAGTGCTGCATCCGGCCCTTCCGCACCAAAGGCCCCAACCTGTCGGTCGAACAGGTCGGCGATGCCACCGTCATCCACAATTATGGCCATCACGGTTCGGGCTGGTGCCTGTCCTGGGGCAGCGCCGACATGCAGGTGCAAAAAGCCATGTCGTTCGCGCCGCGCAAGATCGCGGTGGTGGGCAGCGGCATCATCGGCCTGAGCTCGGCCATCATGGCGCTGCGCGCCGGCATGGACGTCACCATCTATACCCGCGAGCTGATCCAGCGCGCGCGCTCCTATCGCGCCAATGGCGTATGGGGTCCGGGCACCGTGGCGCTGGCATCCGAAGCGCAGCCCGGCCTGGGCGACATCTGGGAAAAGATGGTGCGCACCTCCTGGAAGAATTTCCGCCCCTATATGGGCATGGCCGGCAGTCCGATCGCCTGGAGTGAGCATTACGAATTGTCGGATACCCCTTTCGATGCGCCGCCGCCCGCGCCGATCCCGATGGCAAATGGTGACCCGGCGCCGGTCATGTGGGACACGGGCAACCGCGCGTCCGACCTCAACTCGATACCCGAAGTGCTGAACGCGGAAACCAACCCGTTCCCCGGCGTCAAATATGCCCGCCATTCCACCAAGATGTTCTGGAACTTCAGCGAGTACTGCCACCTGCTGACCGAGGAATTCTTTGCCCGCGGCGGCAAGTTCGTGATGCGCGATTTCCATTCGCCCAACGAGCTGGGACACCTGCCTGAGAAAGTCATCATCAACTGCCCCGGCTATGCGGCGCATGACTGGTGGCGCGACACAAACATGATTCCGATCCGCGGCCAGACCGAATGGCTGATACCCCAGCCGGAAGTGAATTACGGCCTGACCTATCGCAATGTCGAAACCCGGTCCAAGAGCGACGGAGTGATGGTGATCCAGATCGGGCCCGAGATGTTCGCCAAGAGCTGGAAAAACAGCAACGAGGTCCCGAGCCGCGCCGAAGCCGAGACCGCGGTCAAGGTGGTCGAAGAACTGATGTCCCGCTTCCCCAACGCCGCGAGAGGCTGACACGATGCGCAAATTGATGGCGGCGGCGGTAATGGTCCTGGCGGGTGCGGGCGCAGCCCAGGCGCGGACGATCTGGGACGGCGCCTATACGGAAGCACAGGCAGATCGCGGTCACACCGCCTACATGCAGAATTGCGCGCGCTGCCATGGCGAGAGCCTGATGGGCATGTTCGAGATCCCGCCGCTGGTGGGCCGTATCATTCCCTATTATTCAGGCTCCAACCTGTCGGTGTTCCTCGACTATATCTCCACCGCCATGCCGCTGGGCCGTCCGGGCAGCCTGTCGCCTGCGACCAATGCCGACATCATGGCCTATATTCTCAAGGTCAACGAGGCGCCGGCGGGCAGCAAGGAATTGACCGCAGACAGCGCCAAGGCGATCAAGTTCACGCCCAGGCCGCGCAAGAAATAGATGCGCCGGACCGCCGCCGCGCTGCTCTTGATGTCGGCGCCGGCCTTCGCCGCGACCTATCACCTGCCGTCGAATCCGGAAAATGTGCATCGCAGCGTACTGTCGCCCGATTTCAAGCCGGTGCTGACGATCAGGAGCGGCGACACGGTGGTGATCGATACGGTTTCCCATGGCGGGCTGACCACGTCCGATCCGGTGGGGTTCTTCGCCAAGGATGGCATTGCCGAGAAAGACGTGCTGCCCGATGCCGTCGCCGCCGCCAAAATTCCCTATGACAAGAGTTTTGGCGGCCACGTCCTGACCGGCCCGATCGCCATCGAAGGCGCGCAGCCGGGCGACATGCTGGAAGTGCGCATCCGCAAGGTGACGCCGCGCGTGCCTTATGGCGTCAACAATGCGGGCAATGGCGTGGGCGCGGCCCCCGACCTGTTGCCCCCGGGCACGCCCAATTCGCGCACCATCAAGTACGACGCCAAGCGCGCCTATTTCAAACCCGGCATTTCCTTTCCGCTGCGCCCCTTCCTGGGCACCATGGCGGTGGCCCCGACTTCGGCCATTCCCAGCCGCGCGCCCGGCATCTATGGCGGCAACATCGATTTCCAGAAATTGCAGGCCGGCGCGACACTGTACCTGCCGGTGCAGGTGAAGGACGCGCTGTTCGCGGCCGGCGATCCCCATGCATCCCAGGGCGACGGCGAAGTCAGCGGCAACGCGCTGGAATCCTCCATGACCGCGACGCTGGAATTTGTCCTGCACAAGGGCGAAGGGGCGGCCATGACGATGCCCTATGCCGAAGACAAGGATAATTTTTACGTCTTCGGCATGGACCACGACCTGGATGTGGCCCTGACCAACACCATCAAGGAAACCGCGAAATTCCTGGGCGCCCGGTATGGCCTCACCGCCCAGGAAGCCTATTCCCTGTCCAGCGTCGCGCTGGATTATGGCCTGGCCGAAGCGGTGGACTTGAACCTGGTGATGTACGCGAAAATTCCGAAGGCCTACTTCGCCAAGAAGACCGCCTATTGGAAATAGCCGTCTGCCCGAATAGCCATCATGCAGCGGCAGCAGAGCTCAAGACGCCACCTTTGGCTTAGCGTCGCGGCATGTCGCTTCAGACCCTTCTTGCCGTCCTGATCTTTTCCACGGTCATGGCTTTCACGCCCGGGCCCAACAACGCGATGCTGGCCTCGTCCGGCTCGCGCTTCGGGCTGGCACGCACCCTGCCGCATGTGGCTGGCGTCACCTTGGGCTTTCCGGTGATGATTTTCCTGGTGGGTGTGGGCCTGGCTTCCATCCTGCTGGCCTCGCCCATGCTGCAACTGGCGATGAAGAGCATCAGTTGCGCCTATCTTCTGTGGATGGCGTTCCAGATCGCCCGCAGCTCCGGTGGCAAGAACAGCCGGGGCAAGGACAGGCCCCTCACCTTCCTGCAGGCCGCCGCCTTTCAATGGATCAATCCCAAGGCCTGGATGATGGCGGTGGGGGCGATTTCGGCCTACACCACCGCGAACGGCCGGCTGTATCTGGAAGTCGCCATCATCGCCGGCATATCGCTGGCGGTCAGCATCTTCAGCACCCTGACCTGGGCGGCGTTCGGCGCCGGCATACGCCGCTGGCTGCGCAGCCCGCGTGCACTGCATGTCTTCAACATCGCCATGGCGGTGTCGCTGGTGGCCTCGATGTTGCCCATCATGATCGAGATCGCGCAAGCGCTGAAATAGAAACCCCGCAGGATCGCTCCCGCGGGGTCTCGTTCCTGAACTATCGCTTAGCGGCGATAGGGATTGTTGGGACGGTTGTCATACCGGTTCGGCACGCCGTCATTGTCCCGGTCGCGGTCCATGCGGTCCGGAATCCCGTCGTGATCACGGTCATGGCGATAGCCGCGATAGAAATGATTCACATAATTGGCGCGATACCATTCGCGTTCACGCTGATGGCGCCAGGCGTGCCAACGGCGGCTGCGATCGTAATAGCCGTCGTCATACGCCACGGCGACATCGCCAATGCGGAACGAAAAACCGGTCGGCTGCGCCGCAGCCGGCACCGTGGCGGTCACGGCGGCACCCGACAACAGGCCGGCCGCCAGCAGGATTTTGAGAGAAGTCTTCATAAGCGCTCCTTTGCAAATGAACCAGAAGCCCGGTTTCCCGGGCCGAAAGGCCCTTCCGCTCAGGTGAACGCCGCGGCTTTCTGAAAGTTCCGCAATGTAGGTACGATTAAATACCGCCGCCGTCGGTCAGGTGGATGCCGCACTCATCCTTGTCCATACCGGCCCAGCGGCCGGCGCGGTAATCCTCGCCCGCCTGGACGCGGCGGGTGCAGGGCATGCAGCCGATGGAGGGATAGCCGTCTTCCACCAGGGGATGGGCCGGCAGGTTGTTGCGCTGGGCGAAGGCTTCCAGCTGCTGCAGGTCCCACTGCCACAGCGGATTGAACCGGTAGCGGCCGTCATGGAATTCCACGGGCAGCATGTCGGCGCGCTCGCGGGTCTGGAAGCGCTTGCGCCCCGTCACCTGCGCCCGGAAGGGTTGCAGCGCCCGCGCCAGCGGGATGGTCTTGCGGAAGTCGCAGCAGGCATCGGCGTTTTTCGACCACAAGGTGCCTTCAGGGTCCTTGGCAGCGCGGTCTTCCAGCGAGGGCGACAGCGAGCGCACGTCCCCCAGGCCCAGCACGTCCTGCAGGCGGTCGCGGTAGCGCAGCGTCTCGCCGAACAGCTTGCCGGTGTTGAGGAACAGGATGGGCGTGTTGGGATCGATGTCGGCCACCAGCTTCAGCAGCACGGCGCTTTCGGCGCCGAAGGACGACACCACGGCGGTCTTGCCGGCGAATTCGCCGGTCAGGGCCAGTTCAAGAATACCATGAGCATCCCGGCCTATCGCCTTGTCCTGCAATTCTTTCAGGTGCGCGGGATTCTCTTCCACGGCATGCGGACGAAGCCCGCGCTTGGTATCGATGACGGTCACGTTGTTCATAGCCAACCCATCCGCGCGATCAGGTCGCGCACATTCTGGGAAACCTCGCGGGGCGACAGGCCCTGCGAACGCCACCTGGCGCGCGCCACTCCCAGTTCTTTCAGGCGCGCCGTCCATTCCGGGCCGAACTGGTCGGCCAGGTTCTCGCGCAGGGCACGGGCCAGGCCCGGCACCTGCCCGCCGGTGGAGGCGGTCAGAAGCAGTTCGCCCCGGCGCACGATGGCCGGGACATGGAAATCGCACAGGGGCAGCACGTCCTCGACATTGACCAGCACGCCATGGGCGCGGGCCCGGGTGGCCAGCTCGCGGGCCTCCCCCTCGGGAATACCGGCCACGAACAGGACCTGCAGGGCGGCCAGAAGCGCGTCCGGGACGGGCTGGGGCAGCAGGCGCACTTCCACCCCCGCCTCGGCCAGCAGGGCAGCCCTGCGGTCGCGCGCGTCCCCATGGCCGGCAAGGCCGATCTTGAGGTTGGTGGGGTTCAGGACAAGGGGAAGCATTCAGGCCTCTCAGGATGGGAGAGGTATGCCCGGAGGGGATAAAATGCAAGTTTCAGGTGGGGAATATAAAGTTCTACGTCAAAATTGACGTATTAATAGCCCTTCAGCAGGTCGACCACGGAAACCGCGATCTTGTCGCCCTGGATCTGGATTTCGCCCTTCGCCACCGGCTTGTCGTTGGCCAGGATGGTCACCGGATCGTCCTGGTGGCTGTCCAGCTCGATCACGGCGCCGCGGCCCATGCGCAGCAGCTGGTGCATGGGGATCACCGAACGGCCCAGCACGACCGAGATCTCGACTTTGACATTATCGACATTGGACGCCATGGACCGGCACCTTAGATTGGTGGAAACCCGGCCAGCCTGCCGGAACATGGTTTCGGAAAGCTTAATTTGGACGCCCCCGTAAACACCGCCCTGGAGTGGAAGATCAGCGACCAGCCGGTGCCCTACCCCGAGGCGCTGGCCCATATGGAGGCCCGCGCCGCCGCCATCGCCGAAGGCACCGCCGGGGAGCAAGTCTGGCTGCTGGAGCATCCGCCCATCTACACCGCCGGCACCAGTGCCAAAGACGCCGACCTGCTGGATGCGCGCTTTCCGGTCTATCACACCGGGCGCGGCGGCCAGTTCACCTATCACGGCCCGGGACAGCGCGTCGGCTACGCCATGCTGGACCTGAAGAGCCGCACGCCCGATGTGCGCGCCTATGTGCGCGACCTGGAGCAATGGCTGATCGAAACATTGGCCCAGTTCAACGTGAAGGGTGAACGGCGCGAAGGCCGTGTCGGCATCTGGGTCCAGCGCGGCATGCGCGAGGACAAGATCGCGGCGCTGGGGGTGCGCATCAAGCGCTGGGTCACCCTGCATGGCGTGGCGCTGAACGTAGAGCCAGACCTGTCGCATTTCACCGGCATCGTGCCGTGCGGCGTCACCCAGCACGGCGTGACAAGCTTGACCGACCTGGGGATCCAAGTGTCGATGGCCGACGTAGATGTCGCTTTGCAGCAGAGCTTCAGGAAGATTTTCGGTTAGGCATTTCAAGAGGGGGATTTTTCATGCCGCGCGTTTCCGCTGCTTTCTTCATGACGGGCGCCATATTGCTGGGCCTTGGCATGTGCTGGGGCATTGTCATGGCCATCACCCAGAATTTCGCGCTGGCGCCGGCGCACGCGCATCTCAACCTGCTGGGCTGGGTGACAATGGCGATCTATGGGGCGTTCTACGCCCTGACGCGCGAGAGTTATTCGCCGCGCCTGGCCTGGACCAATTACATCTGCGCGACCTTGGGCGTCATCATCATGATCCCGGCACTGGGGATCATGCTCGGCACCGGCAACACCGCGCTGGAGCCGTTGGTCGGCATCGGCAGCCTGCTCAGCCTGATCGCGTTGCTGGTGTTCGCCGTGTCGGCGTTCCGCGAACTGAAGCGGCCGCGTCTATAAAGACGGGCGGCGGACAAAGCCCTTGTCCGCCGGCGGCTCGGAGACATGAAGATCCACGGCGCTGACCTTGGCCCCCTGCGGGCCCTTGGTGGCGTTGGTGACAAAGATTTCCACCGCTTTGGTCGGACCGCTGACCAGCGCCTCGACCGATCCGTCCGAACGGTTGCGCACCCAGCCATCGAGGTTCTGTTGCTGCGCCGCCATCACCAGGAAATCACGAAAGCCCACGCCCTGGACAAATCCGTGCACATGCACCCGCATGGAGGTCATATCGTCGCTCAAAACCAATCTCCTGCGGCAAAAGAAAGCTCGCATCTAACATAGTCGTCATTATTCTTCGCACAAGATGGCTTCCCTCCCCCGCTCCATTTCCCTGGCCGTGTTCCGCGCCCATATCGAGAATGGCTTGTCCGTCGCCATCGGGGTTGGCCTGACCGGGGTCAGCATCGGCTGGGGGCTGGGTTTCAATGCCGCCGTGGCGGCCGCCAGCGGCGCGGTCTGCGTTTCCATTTCCGACCGCAACGATCCCTTGCGCAACAAGCCCTGGATCATGGGCTTTGCCTTTCTCAGCACCGTGGTCTTCACGGCGCTGTCGGGCTTTGCCCGCTTCAACACCACCGCCTTCATCCTGGCCACCGCCCTTGTCGGACTGTGGGCGGGGCTGATCTCGGCCTATGGCAAATGGGTGATGAGTTTGGCGATGACCAGCGTGCTGGCCTTCGTCTTCGCCATGGGCCAGAGCTTCGCCACCCGTTCCGACGTGGCCGATCACCTGATGCTGACCGTGCTGGGCGCGTTCGGCTACATGGTCTATGCCGTGGTGATCGCCTGGCTGTTCGATGACCGCGGGCGCCGCTTGCTGCTGGCCGAAGCAATGCATGCCTTCGCCGCCTATCTGCGCGCCAAGGCGGCGCTGTACAATCCCGATACCACCGGCCATGGCGCGTTCCGCGCATTGATCGACGCCCATGCCGCGCTGGCCGACCGCTTGCAGGCGGCGCGCGACAGCCTTTTTGCGCGCCGCACCCACCGCATGCAGCTAAAGCGCATCGACACATTGATCGCGCTGCTGGATGCATTCGAGACTGTGCTGTCATCCGACGCCGACCTGGAAGCCCTGCGCCACGCACCACAGCGCGAGCTGATGTGGCGGCTGAACAAGTTTGTCAGCCAGATGGCCGAGGAAGTGGAGCGCCTGACCCTGGCGCTGCGCTTCCGCCATGGCCATGCCACGCCCCTGCGCCATGCCGCAGACGCGCGCCAGTTGAAAGATGCCGTGGAAGAGGCCCGCAAGGCGGCGCCGGACGATCCCACCATCCACGCCTTCATAGCCACCAGCAACAAGCTGGTGCTGGCCGATCAGTATGTCGCCACCCTGGCGGTGGCGCTGGATGATGCCACCGAGCCCACCACCCTGGCGGCCGGCCTGGACCTGGACCTGTTTCGCGCCGATTCCCCGCGCGGCATCGGCGTGCTGCTGGACCAGTTTCGCTGGCACTCGCCAGCCCTGCGTTATGCCATCCGCCTGGCGCTGGCGATGACGGCGGGGCTGGCGCTGACCCTGATCTTTCCGCGCTTCGCCCATGCCAACTGGGTGCTGCTGACCATCGCCCTGATCATGCGCGCCAACTACAGCGTCACCAGCCAGCGCCGCTGGGACCGTGTCACCGGCACCCTGATCGGCTGCGCATTGGCGGTGACTTTCATCAACACCTTGCCCGCACCGGTATTGCTGCTGTTCATCGTGCTGGCGGTCGGCACCAGCCATGCCTATGGACTGGTGGCGTATCGCGTGACCGCAGTCGGTGCGTCCATATCCTCTCTGCTGCTGCTGCACTTCGTCGATCCGCTGGTGCATCCGCAATTCTTCGAGCGCATTGTCGATACCCTGATCGGGGCAGGCCTGAGCTGGGCCTTCAGTTACCTCTTGCCCCATTGGGAGCGGGATGACCTGCCCCACACGGTGCGCGGATTGCTGGCGGCCGATGCCGGCTTTGCCGAAGCGGCGCTGACCTTGCGCCATTCCTCGCAAGGCTACCGGCTGGCGCGCAAGAAGACCCTGGAAGCGGTGGCGCAGCTGGCCGGCGCCATCCGCCGGCTGGCGGACGAGCCCAACACCAACCGGCGGGCGCTGGCGTCGCTGGGCGAACTGTTGGGCGCCAATTACCTGCTGGCGTCGGACCTGTCCTCCATGCCGGTCCTGATGCAGCTGCGGTCACAGGATTTGGACACGGCCACAGCCGATGCCGCCATCGCGGCCACGCGCGAGCGGGTGGTGGGGTTGCTTAATCCTGAAGGCGGCGCCGACGGCGTGGACGCCGCCCCGCCGCTGCGCGACAGCATGGCGGGAATGCATGGCAGCGCGGCGATGGAAGTGCTGGGGCGGCGGCTGGAGCATATCGAACACGCCGCCCGCAAGGTCGCGCGGCTGGCGGCGCGGCCGGTGATCGAAGGAATTTAGTGACCGTCGTCCGACCAGTGAGGCGGATCACTGACCAGTTTGAAGACGCCATAGGTCGCGCCCACCGCGATCAGCTGCGGGTTGGAACCGTTTTGCGGGCCGCCGGAAATGGCGTGGCTCTGGCCATTGAAATCGCGGATGTTGAGCGTGCCGTGCCAGCCGATGGTCATGTCGATGGCGCGGCGTTGGGTGTGGCGGCTTTCCAGCGCGGCGGGAAACTGGATCTGATAGCCGCTCATCATCTGCCGGGCCGCCGCCCTGGCATTGAGGATCGAGCCGCCGCAGCTCCAGTCGATATTCACGCCCTGCAGCGGCGGCACCGCATGGGGATCCTGGCCGCTGCCGCCGATCATGCAGCACCAGTGCATCAGGTAGGCGCGCTGGGGCGGCCGGTACGTGTCGGCGATCGAAACGGATGCGCCCGCCTTGGACAGCTGGGACAGGAAGGCCCGCACCCGGTCACTGAAATCGGGCACCAGATCGTCCAGCGACTTGGATGGCGCAAAACGCGCGCACCATTGCGGGCCCGAATGTTCAGCCATGAAGTCCCCCTGCAGCCTGAGAACGCTACACTGAGTCGGGGGCGCCCAGATCGTCCAGCACCTGGCGGATGCGATGGATGGCCGAATGCAGATCGCGCTCGGCTTCGCGCCGCCACAGCCGCAGGATCACGTAACCGGCTTCGCTGAGCAGCCGGTCGCGCACGATGGCGCCAGACCGCCTGCCCGGCTCGCCATCTTCCAGAAGCACCACCAGCCCCATGTCGTGTTCAACGAAATCCAGGGTGAAGGTCTTGAACGGCGACTTGCGGCGGAAGCGATAGCCTTCCAGCAGCCGCAGCCGCGCCCATAACCGGTTCTCCAGTGTGTTGCGGCTTCGCAAGGGCCGCTTGCGAGTAATCACCTGACAGCGGCGATCAGTTCGACCGCCTTGTCCAGCTCATGCGCCAGGTGCGTGGCGCGTTTGACAGCTTCCGCATCCTCGCCCCACTTCTCGGCCTGGTAGATTTCGTCGATACGCGACAGCTGGAAGGCATAGCCGCCCGGGATAAAGCCATCCGCCACCGCCAGCGCCAGCACGGTGCTGCCGGTAATGGAGGCGATGACATGGAGGGCGGCCAAGGTGAAGGGATCGAACTCCTCCAGCGCCTGGCGCAGCGCGCCCAGCGCATCCGGGGTCTGGTCGACATGGTTGAACCCTTCCGCCACCGTCATATGGGCGCTGTGGCGTTGCCGCACCCAGTCCAGCAGCGGGTCCCAGCCCTGCGCCTGCCGCGACACCAGTTCCGGCGGCTGGTGGGCGCGGTAGCAAAGCAGGTCATTTTCCCCGAAGCGCAGGATGGCGTTCACCACATCGCCAGGATTGATGGCCACGCCATCGATCACCGTATTGGCAAGGCGCAGCAGCGGCATGGTGGTGGCGATGATCTCATTGCCCTGGCTTTGCCATTCCAAAGCGATGGCATCCGCCAGTTTTTGCGTCGGCAGCACCAGCGCGCGCTTGCCCGGCGTCTTGACCGGCTTGCCGTCCAGCAGAATCTGAAACCCGTGCGTGCCCGTTCCGACCGAGACGTCCTTGTAAAAGCGGTTCATCTCTTCCTGGCTTTTTTGGGCGGGAACAGATCGCTTTTGTCATCGGGGTTGAAACCCAGCAGCTTCCAGCTTTTGACCATATGCGGCGGCAGCGGCGCGGTGACCTGCAGCCGCCCCCCATCGGGACGGCCGATATCGATGCTGCGGGCATGCAGGTGCAGCTTGTCGGGAATATCGCCCCGCGCCCGCGCGTCGGTGCCGCCATATTTGAAGTCGCCCACGATGGGCGTGCCCAGGCTGGCCAGGTGCACGCGGATCTGATGCGTGCGCCCGGTGATGGGCCGCGCCGCCACCCAAGCGAATTCGCTGCCGGCGGTACCCATCACGGCATATTCGGTGAGAGCGAACTTGGCGTCATCTTCCTCGCTGATGGCCATGCGCTCATCCTTGCCGCGCGTGCCTTCCTTGGCCAGCGCGCCCTTGATGACGCCATTTTTCTGCTTCGGGACCCCGCGGGTCAGCGCCCAATAGACTTTCGAGGTATCGCGCAGCGCCAGCGACGCCGACAGGCCCGAGGCCGCCTGTGCCGTGCGCGCCACCAGCAGGACACCAGAGGTATCGCGATCGAGGCGATGCACCAGCTTGGGCCGGGTCGGCTTTTCATATTGCAAACTGTCCAGCATGCCATCGACATGCCTGGTCAACCCGCTGCCGCCCTGGGTCGCCAAGCCCGGCGGCTTGTCGATCACGATGACCTGCTTGTCCATGTAGAGGATGCGGTCGGCCAGGCTGCCCATATCTTTTGTCGCCAGCGGATGCTTGGCTTGGGGCTGCGGTTTTTCCGGCCGCTGGTCCTTGGCATGGATCACCTGCGGCGGCAGGCGCATGGACTGGCCGGCGGCGATGCGGTCGGCCGCCTTGGCGCGCTTGCCGTCCAGCCGCACTTCGCCCTTGCGCAACAGCTTTTCCAGCAGAACATGCGTCACGTGCGGATAGTGCCGCTTGAACCAGCGGTCCAGCCGCACGCCGTCATCATCGGCATCTATGGTGCGAAGCTCAGGCATAGATCAGGCGCGCGATCCAAAGGCCGGCAAACAGCGCCGCAATCGACAAGACCACCGAGCCGATAACGTAAGCGGCGGCCAATCCGTATTGTCCCTTTTGCAGCAGCAGGGCGCTGTCCAGCGAAAAGGTCGAGAACGTGGTGTAGCCGCCCAGGATGCCCACGGTAAGAAAACTGCGCAGTTCTGGCGCCAGGTTCAGCTTCAACGCGCTGGCTTCCACGATCAGGCCCATCAGCAGGCCGCCGGTGATATTGACGATGAAGATGCCCCAGTTGAACTGGGCGCCGGGAGGCTGGATCCATCCGGCTATATAGTAGCGCGCCAGGGCGCCCAGGCCGCCACCCACGCCCACCGAAAACAGCATGCCCATCTACCCCTCCCCGCTTCGCTTGGCCCGCAGCTTGGACCAGTATTCCAGCCGCTTGGCAATCTCGCGTTCAAATCCCAGGTCTTTGGGCGAATAGAACTGCTCGCGCGCCATATCGTCGGGGAAATAATTCTGGCCCGAAAATCCATCCTCGGCGTCATGGTCGTATTGGTAGCCCGCGCCATAACCCAGATTCTTCATCAGCTTGGTCGGGGCGTTGAGGATATGGGCCGGCGGCATCAGCGAGCCATGCTCTTGCGCTGCCCGCTTGGCCGCGCCAAGCGCCTTGTACACCGCGTTGGATTTGGGCGCGCTGGCCAGATAGAGCACACACTGCGCCAGGGCCAGTTCGCCCTCCGGTGAGCCCAGGAAATCGAACACATCCTTGGCGGCCAGCGCCTGCTGCACGGCTTGCGGATCGGCCAGGCCGATATCCTCCACCGCCGCGCGCACCAGGCGGCGGGCGATGTAGAGCGGCTGCTCGCCGCCCGCCAGCATACGCGCCAGCCAGTACAGCGCCGCGTCCGGATCGCTGCCGCGGATCGACTTATGCAGGGCGGAGATGATGTTGTAATGTTCTTCGCGGCTCTTGTCGTAGAGCGGCATGCGCCGTTGCACCGCCGCCACCAGTCCCGCGGGATCCAGCGGCTTCACAGTCTTCATGCTGGACAGTTCTTCGACCAGGTTGAGCAGATAGCGGCCATCGCCATCGGCCATGGCGCGCAAAGACGCGCGGGCGTCATCGGTCAGCTTGAGCGGCTCGCCATAATGGGCCTCCGCCCGCTGCAACAGCTGCTCGAGCGCGGCATCGTCCAGCCGGCGCAGCACCAGAACCTGGGCGCGGGACAAAAGCGCGCCATTCAGCTCAAAGGACGGATTTTCGGTGGTGGCGCCGACCAGCACCACGGTGCCGTCTTCGACCACGGGCAGGAAACTGTCCTGCTGGCTGCGGTTGAAACGGTGGATCTCGTCGATGAACAGCAGGGTGCCCTGCCCCATGCGGCGGCGCTGGCGCGCGGCCTCGAAGGTCTTCTTGAGATCGGCCACGCCGGAGAACACGGCCGACAACTGGTCGAAGTGCAGGTTGAAGGCAGACGACAAAAGCCGCGCGATGGTCGTCTTGCCGGTACCCGGCGGGCCCCACAGGATGATCGAGGTCGGGCGGCCATTGGCCACCATCCGCCCCAGCGGTCCGGCCGGATTCAACAGGTGGTCCTGCCCCACCACATCCGCCAGCTTTTGCGGCCGCAGCCGGTCGGCCAAAGGCCGCGGTGCGTCCTCAGCCAGGCCGCCGGATTCGAACAGGTCGCTCATGGCGCCTGTATAAACAAAAAGGGCCCCGCGGGGGATGCCGCGGGGCCCTTTTCAGGTCTGTTTTACAGATGCCACTTCAGGCCGAACGACAGGTTGTTCGAGCGGTTGCCGACATTGGTCAATCCGCCGGCATTTACATTATGGGCGTCCTGGTAGCGGTACTCCGCGAACAGGCTGGCCCATTCCGAGGTGCGGTATTCCACCCCGCCCAGGGCCTGCCAGCCCAGCACGGTGGAACCGCCATGGTTGCCGATGCCATTGTCGATGTTGGTGTTGACCGCGCCCAGGCCGGCGCCGCCATACACGCCCCAGGGCGTGTCGGTGGCCATCGGCAAGTGGTAGATCACATTGCCCATGTAGGAGCTGGTCTGGAGCCGGGCATTGTTACTGCCCTTGTAGGTGGACTGGCCGAACAGGCCGTCAGCTTCCACCGAAAAGTCCGGCAGGTTCCAGGCTTCCAGCGTGGTGCCGACCCGGCCGCCGACATTGAAGCCGGTATCCATGCCGAACTTGGAGCCACCGACGCGCAGGTCGGGTGCGAAGGTAGGCCCGCCCAGCACGGAAACATAGGTATCGGCCTGAGCCGCAAAAGTGCCGAGCAGCAACGCCGCGGCGGACGCAACAAGCAGTTTTTTCATAACAGTCCCTTTGCATGGCCCCCCATGCACAAGGGCTAACGCGCTTCGTTGCGTGCAGTCGCGTTACAAGCGTGAAAGAGCTGAAGAATTGATCGCGGGAAACATGCCGTAACAATCAGCCAACCACATTGTTGCCGTGTTCATGACTGATCCCGATGGGATCATCACAATTGTTCTGATCAATCCTGGACTGAAAGACTCAACCTGCGTCCACCCCGCTCGACCACCATGTCCCAGCGACGCGCGCCGTCCAGCGCCCGCACCAGTTCGCCGACCCGGTTGATGGCGATGCCGTTGATGCTGCGCACGATGTCGCCCTGCTGGAAGCCGTAATTGGCGGCGATGCCGCTCGGATTGACCGAGACGATGGCGACGCCCTTGGCCATCACATCCATCTGCAATTCGGTGGCGGTGGCGGGGGAAATATTCTCCACCCTGGCGCCCATCAGCGGATTGCGGCCGGTGATGGTCTGGACCTCGCGCGGCGGATTTTCCGGCGGCAGCGCCACCGTCACGGTGACGTCGCGCGATGTCTTGCCGGATGCGACATGCATTCGCACACTGTCGCCGGGGCGATGGGTGGCGGTGCGATAATTCAGCGACTGCATATCATCCACCGCCACGCCGTCCACAGACTGGACCACTTCACCCGACTTCACACCGGCATTGCCCAGCGGGCCGCCCGGATAGACTTCCTTGATCAGGACGCCGCCCGGCCGCGGCAGCCCCAGCGAAGACGCGATGGCGCTGGTCACCGGCTGGCCGCTGGCGCCGACCCAGGCCAGCTTGACGCTGACGGTGGCGCCACTCTTGGCGCCTTCCACGCCTTCGACCACGCGCCGCGCCAGGTTGGCGGGAATGGCGAAGCCGATGCCGATGCTGCCGCCGCTACGCGAATAGATGGCGGTGTTGATGCCCGCCAGTTTGCCGTCGGTGGTGACCAGCGCGCCGCCGGAGTTGCCCGGATTGATGGCGGCGTCGGTCTGGATGAAGAACTGGTAGTCGCCGGCGCTGATTTGCGTACGCGCCAGCGCCGAGACGATGCCCATGGTGACGGTCTGGCCGACATTGAAGGGATCGCCGATCGCCAGCACCAGATCGCCCACCTGCACCGCGTCTGAATCGGCGAAGGGCACGGCGGTCAACCGTTCGCCCCTGGTGTCGATCTTCAGCACCGCCAGGTCGGTGCGCGGATCAGCCAGCAGAATCTTCGCCTTGAATTCCCGCTTGTCGGACAGGGCGACGGTGATCTCGTTGCCGCCTTCCACCACATGGTTGTTGGTCAGGATCAACCCGTCGGCGCGCACGATCACGCCGGAGCCCAGGCTTTGCTGGACGCGCTGGCGCATCTCGGGATTGCCGAACAGCTGGCTGAACAAAGGATCGTTGAAGAAGGGATTGACCTGGGCCTGCACCACCGTCTTGGAATAGACGTTGACCACGGCCGGCGCGACGCGGCGAACCACCGGCGCGAAAGTCAATTGCACCTGCCCCATCGAGCTGGGCGCGGCGGGCAGCGCGCGCGGCGCCGGCGGCGTCAGGCGCAGCGGCTCGGGCTTGGTGTCGGCGGTCAGTGCCGGGAAGGCATAAACAGCCGCCGCGGCCAGCGCGATCGCGCCCACGCCAATCGATACCAACTTCGTCACGTCCAGCCTCCCGACAGTCTTCTTCCAGTTCAACGCTATTTGGTGCCCATCGCACAGTTACGATATTTCAGCACGGTGGCCAGTGTATCGGCCTCGGCGCCTTCATGGCAGGTGGCCATCACGGCGCGGGCCACCACGCTCATGTCATCCTTCATGTTGCGGGCCTTATAAGCCTCGTTGTCGACGCAGTAGCCGGTCTGCACCGCGTGGTTATGCTCTTCCACATAGGCCGCATAAGCGGCCTGGGACGCCGGGCTTTCGGCCACCGGGGTTTCGGTGGGGATGCGGTCGGGCGGGACGCCCAGGGCATTGGCCTTCTGCTCGCGGCTCAGTTCGCCGACCTTCAGCAGCTTGGGCTGGGCCGGTGCCTCGCAGGTGTCGCGGGGGCCGCAGGCGGACAGACCCAAACCAAGGCCCAGAACAGACAGGCAAATCCAGGAATTGCGCATGTTATGACCTTTCGAAAAGTTCCAAATCAAAAGTCACAACGCCTAAACCGTACAAAAGTGCGCAACAAAAAAGGGCGGCATCACTGCCGCCCCATTTTCATATCAATTTTGACGGAAATCAGGCTTCCGCTTCGGCGTCCACTTCCACCGGACCCGAATCCTGACCCTTGGCCGATTCGTCGCGATCGATGAACTCGATGATCGCCATCGGGGCATTGTCGCCATGGCGGAAGCCGGCCTTCAGCACGCGGGTGTAACCGCCCGGACGGCCCGAGTAACGCGGACCGATCACGTCGAACAGCTTGGTCACCTGGTCGGCGTCCTTGATCTGGGCCAGCGCCTGGCGGCGGGCGTGCAGATCCTTGGCGCCGCGGCGCGACAGGGTCACCAGCTTCTCGATCACCGGACGAAGGTCCTTGGCCTTCGGCAGGGTGGTCTTGATCTGCTCGTGCTTGATCAGCGCGGCGGTCATGTTGCCCCACATCGCCTTGCGGTGCGAAGCGGTGCGGTTGAACTTGCGGCCCTGATTACCGTGGCGCATGGGAGGTACTCTCTTTCAATAAATCAGTATTGGTCTTCGTAACGCTTGGCGAGATCTTCGATGTTCTCGGGCGGCCAGCCGGGCACTTCCATGCCCAGGTGCAGGCCCATTTCGGCGAGAACCGCCTTGATCTCGTTCAGCGACTTGCGGCCGAAGTTCGGGGTGCGCAGCATCTCCGCTTCGGTCTTCTGGATCAGGTCGCCGATGTAAACGATGTTGTCGTTCTTCAGGCAGTTGGCCGAACGCACCGACAGCTCCAGCTCGTCCACCTTCTTCAGCAGCACCGGATTGAAGGCCAGGTCGGGCTTGGCTTCCTCGGCGGCACGCTCGCGCGGCTCTTCGAAATTGATGAAGACCTGCAGCTGGTCTTGGAGAATGCGCGCGGCATAGGCCACCGCATTGTCAGGGGTAACGGCACCGTTGGTTTCGACCGTCAGGGTCAGCTTGTCATAGTCGAGGATCTGGCCCTCGCGGGTGTTCTCGACCTTGTAGGAAACCTTCTTCACCGGCGAGAACAGCGAGTCCACCGGGATCAGGCCGATGGGGGCGTCTTCGGGGCGGTTGCGGTCGGCGGGAACATAGCCCTTGCCGGTGGCGATGGTGAGCTCCATGCGGAAATCCACCTTCTCGTCCAGGGTGCAGAGCACCAGTTCGGGATTGAGGATTTCGATGTCGGCACTGGTCTGGATGTCGCCGGCCTTCACTTCGCCCGGGCCCTGCTTGCGCAGCGAAACGCGCTTGGGGCCTTCGGCATGCATGCGCAGCGCGATCATCTTCACGTTCAGCACGATGTCGGTGACGTCTTCGCGCACGCCCTGGATGGACGAGAATTCGTGCAGCACGCCTTCGATGGAGATGGCGGTGACGGCGGCGCCCTGGAGCGAGGACAGCAGCACGCGGCGCAGCGATTGCCCAGGGTCAGGCCAAAGCCCCGTTCCAGCGGTTCGGCGGTGATGGTGGCGGTGCGGCCGGCATCATGACCGGCTTCGGTCTTGAGCTTGCCGGGCTTGATCAGTTCCTGCCAGTTCTTCTGAAACATGCTTTTTTCCTCATCGTGTCCCGGCCATCTCGGACTCATGGCCATTCTTGCGACGGGTTAGGTAGGTATGTCCGAAAACTTTTTTGGTGCTCGGCTTAGACGCGGCGGCGCTTGGGCGGGCGGCAGCCATTGTGCGGAATGGGCGTCACGTCGCGGATGGAGGTGACGACCAGGCCGATGGCCTGCAGCGCGCGCAGCGCGGACTCGCGGCCCGAACCGGGACCGGAAACTTCAACTTCCAAAGTGCGCATGCCGTGCTCGACGGCCTTGCGGCCGGCGTCTTCGGCGGCCATCTGCGCCGCATACGGCGTGGACTTGCGCGAACCCTTGAAGCCCATCATGCCGGCGCTGGACCAGGACACGGCGTTGCCCTGCGCATCAGTGATGGTGACGATGGTGTTGTTGAAGGTCGCGGCGACATGGGCCACGCCCACCACCACGTTCTTCTTTTCCTTCTTGCGCGCGCGGGGGGCTTTGCCACCCTTCTTGTCATCAGCCATGGCTTACTTCGTGACTTTCTTCTTGCCGGCGATCGCTTTGGCAGGGCCTTTGCGGGTACGGGCGTTGGTGTGGGTGCGCTGGCCGCGAACCGGCAGGCTCTTGCGATGGCGCAGGCCGCGATAGCAGCCCAGGTCCATCAGACGCTTGATGTTCATGGCGGTGTCGCGGCGCAGGTCGCCTTCCACCAGGAAGTCGCGGTCGATGACTTCGCGGATCTGAATGACTTCAGACTCGGTCAGGTCGCTGACGCGGCGGGTCGGATCGATCCCCAGCTGGGTGATGATCTTGCGCGCAGTATGCGGCCCGATTCCATGGATATAGCGAAGGCCGATTTCGACTCGCTTCTGGGTCGGGATATTGACGCCGGCGATACGTGCCACTGAGTGTCTCCGAGGCTTTTAAGCCATTGAACTTGTTAATAAATTTCGTAACGACAAACGGCCGGTCAAATCGGGCTTTTGGCGGGGCAAAAACACCCGAAAAAGCCCGAAAATGACAGGAAAACTGTCGCGAGGGCGCGGATTATAGGAATAGCCCCCTCCCCGTCAATGCCTGACCGGGGCTTATTTCTACCCCCTCCGGCCTTCGCTGGCCAAGGCCAGCTACGGCCACCTCCCCCGCTCGCCCTACGGGCGCGGGGGAGACCGGCCTGTGCCTTGCGGCCAGATCAGGCCTTAACCCCGTCCAGAACCTTGGCGATCTGGGCGGTGACTTCCTCCACCGGGGCCATGCCGTCCACGGTCACCACCTTGCCCTGGGCACCATAAAAGCCCAGCAGCGGGGCGGTATTCTTGTAATAGACCCCCAGGCGGTGGGCCAAGGTTTCCGGGGTGTCGTCGGCCCGCATGGGGCCGCCGGCCTTGATCCGGGCTTCCACCCGGCTCAGCAGGACTGCATCGTCCACCTTGAGCTCCAGCACCAGGTCGATCTTCTTGCCCCGCTCGGCCAGCATCCGGTCCAGCGCCTCGGCCTGGGGAATGGTGCGGGGAAAGCCGTCGAACACCGCGCCGTTCTTGCAATCGGGCTGGTCATAGCGTTCGGCAATGATGCCGACCACGGTCTCGTCCGGCACCAGCTCGCCGCGGGCCATCAGCGCCTTGCAGGCCAGGCCCAGCGGCGTGCCCGCTTCGATGGCCGCGCGCAGCATGTCGCCGGTAGAAAGCTGCGGCAGGCCGCGCTTGTCAGGTGAGGATTTTGGATTGCGTGCCCTTGCCCGCCCCCGGCGGCCGAACAGTACCAGATTCACCGTCTCGCCCTCGCAACTTAGACTTCTTCAGGTCCTTCATATTGCTGCGCCACCAGGTGGCTCTGGATCTGCGCCACCGTGTCCATGGTGACCGAGACCACGATCAGCACCGAGGTGCCGCCCAGCGAGAAGCTGAGATTGTACTTGTAGAACATGAATTCGGGCAGCAGGCACACGAACGTCAGGTACAGCGCGCCGATCACGGTGATGCGGGTGAGCGTATAGTCGATGAACTGCGCGCTCTTCTTGCCGGGGCGGATGCCCGGGAAGACGCCGCCATACTTCTTCAGGTTCTCGGCCGTCTCTTCGGGATTGAAGACGATCGAAGTGTAGAAGAAAGAGAAGAACAGGATCAGCAGCGCATACATCAACAGATACAGCGGCTGGCCGCGGCTGAGATACGTCACCAGGGTCTGCAGCCAGCCCGGCAGGTTCTGCGCATTGAAGCTGGCGACGGTGGTGGGCAGAAGCAGGATCGAGGACGCGAAGATCGGCGGGATCACGCCCGAGACATTGAGCTTCAGCGGCAGGTGCGAGGAGTCGCCGCCATACACTTTGTTGCCGACCTGGCGCTTGGGATAGGTGACGAACAGCCGGCGCTGGGCCCGTTCCATGAAGACGATGAAGCCCACCAGCGCAATGGTGAACACCGCGAAGAAGATGACCAGCAGCGGGTTGGTAGCGCCGGTGCGCGCCTGTTCCAGCTGCTGGAAAATGAGAGTGGGGAAACGCGCCACGATGCCGGCAAAGATGATCAGCGAAATGCCGTTGCCGACGCCGCGGCTGGTGATCTGCTCGCCGATCCACATCAGCAACATGGTGCCGCCGGTCAAGGTGATCACCGCGCCGATGCGGAACATCAGGCCGGGATGGATGACGACATGGGCCTGGCCACCGAAATGCTCCAGCCCAAGCGCGATGCCGTAAGCCTGGATCATGGCCAGCGCGACGGTGAAATAGCGGGTGTACTGGTTGAGGATCTTGCGCCCCGCCTCGCCTTCCTTCTTCAGGGCTTCCAGTTCCGGAAACACCGTGGTCATCAGCTGGATGATGATGGAGGCCGAGATGTAGGGCATGATGCCCAGCGCGAACACGGCCATGCGGCCGACCGCGCCACCAGACAGGGTGTTGAAGATGTCCAGCACGCCGCCGCCGGCCTGCTGCATCTGCTGCGCCAGGGCGGCCGGGTCGATGCCGGGCATGGGGATGTAAGAGCCCAGGCGCGCCACGATCAGGGCGCCCAGGGTGAAGAAGATGCGGCTGCGCAGCTCCTTGGCCTTGGAGATGGAGCCGAAATTGAAATTGGCTGCCAGTTGTTCGGCTGCGGACGCCATCAAGCTGCTCCCAGAAACATGCCGATGATACGCACCGGCCGGACCTTGTCCCCTGTGGCGGGGTCCCCTGTGGCGGGGCTCCCCGCTATGGGGCCGACCCTATATGGGGGTGCCGTCCCGCCCTTTCGAGGCGGAACGGCCCGTTTTTATGCCTTGCGCGCTTCGCGCTTCTTGGCGGATTCGGCGCGGCGCGTCTGGCGCTTGCCGGGCGTGCCCTTCTTGTTGCTGTAGACCTTCTTGACGAAGGTGGTGGTGACGCTGCCGCCGGCCTTTTCGACCGCTTCCTTGGCCGAGGCGCTGGCGCCCGCGACTTCGATCTCGATCTTGGCGGTGATGGCGCCCTTGCCCAGCAGGCGCACGCCATCGCGGCTCTTGTGGGCGAGGCCCGCCTTGCGCAGCACCTCTTCGGTGATCTTCTCGCCGGCCTTCAGGCGCTTGTCGTCGATCGCCTTCTGGATGCGGTTCAGGTTCACCTCGGAGAAGTCCTTGGCGAAGATGTTGCGGAAGCCGCGCTTGGGCATGCGCATGTGCAGCGGCATCTGGCCGCCTTCAAAGCCATGCACCTGGTTGCCGGTACGGGCCTTGGCGCCCTTGACGCCGCGGCCGGAGGTCTTGCCGAGCCCGGAGGACGAACCGCGGCCGACCTTGTGCTTGTGCTTGTGCGCGCCCGGATTGTTGGCGATCTGATTGAGCTTCATGACTTACTTGCCTTCCTCGACGATCTCGACGAGATGCTTGACCGCATTGATCATGCCGCGCACCGAAGGGGTATCTTCCAGAGTGCGGGTGCGGCGGATTTTGCCAAGGCCCAGACCGCGCAGGGTCTGCGCCTGGATGTCGGGCTTGCGGTTGGCGCTGCGGATCTGGCGCACCGTCACCGTCTTCCCGGCTTTTGCTTTCTTCTCGGCCATGACTTTGTCTCTCTAACTCGTATTAAGCGGAGGCTTCCGCAGTGTCTTCGCGGCGGGCCAGGATTTCCGACACGCTGCGGCCACGGCGGGCGGCAACCATGCGGGGGCTCTGCTGGTTCTTCAGCGCGTCGAACGTGGCGCGCACCATGTTGTAGGGGTTCGAGGTGCCCAGCGACTTGGAGACCACGTCGCCAACGCCCAGCGCTTCGAACACCGCGCGCATCGGGCCGCCGGCGATGATGCCGGTACCGGCCGGCGCCGGACGCACCAGCACCTTGCCGGCGCCGTGATGACCGCGCACTTCATGATGCAGGGTGCGGCCGTCCTTCAGCGGGATCTTGACCAGGGCGCGCTTGGCGGCGTCGGTCGCCTTGCGGATGGCTTCGGGCACTTCGCGCGCCTTGCCATGGCCGAAACCGACCTTGCCGGCGCCGTCACCGACCACCACCAGGGCGGCGAAGCCGAAACGGCGGCCACCCTTCACGACCTTGGCGACACGATTGATGTGCACCAGCTTGTCGATCAGGTCGCTGTCCTTTTCTTCGCGGTCGCGGCGGCCACCACGGCCCTCGCCGCGGCCACGGCCTTCGCCGCGTCCACCGCGTTCCCCGCGCTCACCGCCACGGCCGCGGCCTTCGCGCTGCTGTTCGCCCTGCTGTTCAGTCGCCATATTCTTTTACCTCAGAACTCGAGGCCGCCCTCGCGGGCAGCCTCCGCGAGCGCCTTGATGCGCCCATGATAGATGTAGCCGCCACGGTCGAACATGACCTGGGTGACGCCGGCCTTCTTGGCGCGTTCGGCGATCTTCTTGCCGACGCTGCTGGCGGCGTCCTTGTTCCAGGACTTGGCTTCCTTGCCGTCCTTTTCGTTGGTCGAGGCCGAGGCCACGGTCACCGCGGTCGTATCGTCGATGACCTGGGCATAGATGTGCTTGCCCGAACGGAACACCGACAGGCGCGGACGGGTGCCGTGCGTCGTCAGGCGGTGGCGGGTGCGCGACTGGCGCTTCTTGAAGAGATCCTGGGTCATTACTTCTTCTTGCCTTCCTTGCGGCGGACATATTCGCCCTCATAGCGCACGCCCTTGCCCTTGTAGGGCTCCGGCGGACGCCAGGAACGGATCTCGGCGGCAACCTGGCCGACGAGCTGCTTGTCGATACCCGACACCGAAATCATGGTGGGCTTCTCGGTCACGATGGTGATGCCGGCCGGAATGGCATAGGGCACGTCGTGGCTGAAGCCGAGCTGCAGGTTCAGGACCTTGCCCTGCACCGCGGCGCGATAGCCGACGCCCTGGATTTCCAGCTTCTGGGTGAAGCCCTGGGTAACGCCGGTCACCAGGTTGTTCACCAGCGTGCGGGACAGGCCCCACATCTGCGGCGCCTTTTCCATTTCCTTGCGCGGGGCGACGGTGATGCCGTCATCGCCCACCGAAGCGGAGACTTCCGGGACCAGCTTGACGCTGAGTTCGCCCTTGGGGCCCTTGACCTTGACGGTCTGGCCTTCCACCGAGGCGGTGACGCCCTTGGGAAGCGCGACGGGTTTCTTGCCGATACGGGACATGACGGCTCCTTAAAACACCTGGCAGAGAACTTCGCCGCCGACATTCTTTTCCTTGGCGGTCGTGTCCGTCATCACGCCCTGGGGCGTCGAGATGATGGAAACGCCCAGGCCCTGGCGATGCGGCTTCAGTTCGCTGACGGAGGAATAGACGCGGCGGCCGGGGGTCGAAACGCGCTTCAATTCGCGGATCGCCGGTTCGCCTTCGTGATACTTCAGTTCGATTTCCAGTTCCTTGTGGCCCTTGGTTTCAACCTCGGCATAGCCGCGGATGAAGCCTTCGGCCTGCAGCACGTCGAGCAGACGGGTACGCAGGCGCGAGTTGGGCGAGGAAATCTTGTTCTTGCGGCGGAGCTGACCGTTACGGATACGGGTCAGAAGATCGCCAATGGGATCGATGATCATGGTTTCTCCTTACCAGCTCGCCTTGGTCATGCCGGGGATCTGGCCGAAATTCGAAAGAGAGCGCAGCGCGATACGGCTCATCTTGACCTTGCGGTAATAGCCCTTGGGACGGCCCGAGAGCTCGCAGCGGTGATGGATGCGCACCTTGCTGGAATTGCGCGGCAGCTTGGCCAGCTTCAGGCGCGCTTCGAAGCGCTCCTCGGCCGGCACCTTCATGTCTTCCGCCTTGGCCTTCAACGCGGCGCGCTTGGCGGCATACTGGGCCACCAGCTTTTCGCGCTTCTTGTTGCGGTTGATCTGGGAAGTTTTCGCCATTGTCAGCGCCTCAATTCGTGAAGGGGAACTGGAAGCCTTCGAGCAAAGCCTTGGCTTCCTCGTCGGTCTTCGCGGAGGTGTTGAACACGATGTCCATACCCCACACCGATTCCGTCTTGTCGTAGTCGATTTCCAGGAACACGACGTGTTCCTTCATGCCCATGGCATAGTTGCCGCGGCCGTCGAACGACTTGGGATTGATGCCACGGAAGTCGCGCACGCGCGGCAGCGCCATGGTGATCAAACGGTCGACGAATTCGTACATCACGTCGCCGCGCAGCGTGACCTTGGCGCCGATCGGCAGGCCTTCGCGGATCTTGAACTGGGCGATGGCCTTCTTGGAACGGGTCTGGATCGCCTTCTGGCCGGCGATCGCGGTCAGGTCGTTCACCGCCTGGGTGATCTTCTTGCCGTCCGAAGCCGCCTCGCCCGCGCCGATGTTCAGCACGACCTTGTTCAGCTTGGGAACCTGCATGGGGTTCTTGTAGCCGAACTTCTTGGTCAGCTCGGCGCGGATGACTTCGTTGTAGCGCTTCTTGAAGCGCGGAACGTAACCGGCTTCGCGCGCATGCTCGCCCACCGCCACCTGGGTGCCGGCATTGACTTCGCGGCGCTTGCTGGCCTTGTCGGCCTTCGCCTGGGCTTTCTGGGCTTCCTGCGGATTCTTGCTGTTAACGCCTGCGTCAGACATCGATGACCTCACCCGACTTCTTCGCAAAGCGGACCTTGCGGCCGTCGCCCAGCGTCTTGATTCCAATGCGCGTGGCCTTGCCCGTCTTGGGATCGGCATGCGCGATATTCGACAGATGGATCGGCGATTCCTTGCTCACGATCCCGGCCTGCTGGGTCTGGGTCTGGCGCTGATGGCGCTTGACCACATTGACGCCCTGGACCAGCGCACGGTTTTCCTTGGGGAACACCTTGAGCACCGAGCCCTTCTTGCCCTTGTCGCGGCCGGCGATGACCAGCACGCTGTCGCCCTTGCGGATATTGCTGCTCATTACAGGACCTCCGGAGCCAGCGAGATGATCTTCATCTGGCCCTTGTTGCGCAGTTCGCGGGTCACCGGCCCGAAGATGCGGGTGCCGATCGGCTCGCCCTGGGCATTGACCAGCACCGCGGCATTGCCGTCGAAGCGGATCAGGCTGCCG
>JAXMEA010000021.1:0-64521 GCA_046348525.1 Alphaproteobacteria bacterium
CCGATCAGGCCCGCCGCCGCCATCACCAGCGACAAGGCCAGCGCGAAGCAAAGCGCAAGCTGGCCCAGTTCGCCGGTCATTGCGCGCCCTCCTGCCAGCGGCCGCTTTTCTTCAACGCGGCCACCACTTCGGGCGGCATGTATTTCTCGTCATGCTTGGCGAGCACCTCGTTGGCGACAAAAGTGCCGTGCGCATCCATTGCACCAGTGGCAACAACGCCCTGGCCTTCGCGGAACAGGGCCGGCAGCACGCCGACGAACTCGGCAGGCACGCTGCCCTTGCCGTCTGTAACGCGGAACTTCACTTCCGCGCCGGCACCGTGGCTGACGCTGCCCTTTTCCACCAGTCCGCCCAGGCGAAACGCCACGCCCTGCTCGACCTGGCCCGCCGCGGCTTCGGTGGGACTGTGGAAGTACATGATGTTCTGCCCCAGCCCGTAGCGGATCAGCACGGCCAGCATCACGCCCACCGCGACCAGTGCGGCGGCAAAAGCCAGGCGGCGTTTCTTCTTGGCGTTCATCTAATGATGGCCGCCCTTGTGCAGGATCTGGTCGGCGATGCCGGTATCATAAGCCACACCTTCTGGCGTCAGCGCGATCTCATTGGGCCACACGCACTTGATCAGGCCCTTGCGGGCCAGTGCGTTCCACACATTCTCATTCTCAAGCCCGGTGGCGTCGCTGCCGCGCACCGTGGCGTCGCCCAGGTGGAAATGATCGCCATGGGCATGCGGAAAGGCGGTGATGGCGGTGTCGCCATCGGGGGTCGGCTTGGAGGCATCCGGAATCTGGGCGATGGCCTGCAGCAGGGTCAGGGTGCGCAACTGCAACGGGTTCAATTTGGAAGGATTGGCTTTGGGCGGCATGACGATCCGAAGAAAGAAAAACGGCCGGGACCATACAGGCCCGGCCGTTTCTAGGCAAAACTGGAACTTGGGTTAGTGATGGCGCCAGCCGCCACCGTGCCAACCCCGATGACCCCAGCCGTGGCCGCCGCCAAAGCCGAAGCTCAGACCGACGCTGGGACCGTAATAGGCCGGGCCGTAATAATAGGGGTAGTAGGGATAGGGCCCCGGGCCGTAATAGGCCGGCGGGGGCGGGGGCGGTGGATAGTCGTCGTAATCGCCATAATAGCGGCGGTCATAGGCCGCGGACTGGCGGCCGCTATCTTCATGCATGCAGTCATAGTAGGCGGCGGAATAGTCCGCCTCGACATCGCGCGCTGCCTGGCGCGCATTGCTGGAACCGACCGCAGTGCCGGCGAGCAAGCCTGCGCCGGCGCCGGCGGCGGCGCCCAGGCCCGCATTGCCGGCAGCGGCGCCGAGCACAGTGCCCAGCACCGCGCCGCCCAGAAGGCCGCCAACTGTGCCGCGGGTCTGTTCGTCACGCGCCGCTTCGCGCGGGGTGGTGTAGCCGGTGCGAGCCGCTGCATCGCGGCGGCAGAAGATATCGCGATCCGCCGCAGCAGCCTGCTGGCCGCTTGGCGCGACACCCGGCAGGTTCTGGTCGTAGGCGCGCTGGTCGGCGGGGGGGGCATCCGCGTAGCCGCGAGGCGAAGCGGCGCGATTAACGTCGTCATCCCGGAAGTCGGGCGCGGGGCGCGCGCTGTTGGACAAGTTGGTCGGCGGCGCGCTGGCCGGCTGCGCCAGTGCGGTTCCGCCCAGCAGGGCGACCGTCAAGGCGGCGATAATCGGTGTGCGGAACATTTCGAACGTCTCCATGGGGTGCCCCTCTGGCATCTGCCTGGATACGTAAGAAACGCCTTGGACGGTTCAATGTCAAAGATTGAAAAAGCTATATTTTTGCGCGGTAACGCACCCGTTCATCCGCCGTTCAGGTAGGTGTTGAAAGGCTTGGTATCAGGCGGCCGCGGACTGGGCGGCGCGCGCCCGGCGGCGCAGCAGTTCCGCTTCTTCTTCGCTGAACAGGATGGCGGAAAGTTCCGCGCACAGCTGCAGCTGGGCGTTGGCCACCGCATGCTGGGGATCGGCTTTCAAGGCCCTGACCAGGTCGTCATTGTAGCGCTTCAGGCTGGTGCAGAGATCTTCATAGATGGTCTTTTGCTTGGCCGCGAAGGACGCGGCGGCAGCGAAGTTGCGGCTGCCCGCCACCAGGCGCGCATAGCGCGTCGCCAATTCCTGCTTCTCGGCATTGGTCGGCTTGGAGAAATCCGCGCCGGTGCCCTTGGCCATCGGCAGAGCGGCGCCGACTTCCCTGGGCGCGCGGTCCATGAAGGTTTCCATCACCTTGCCGATTTCGACTCGCTCGGCCATCAGACGCTTGGCCCATTCGCCTTCGCGCTTCAGTTCGATTTCCTTGACGATATTGCTGGACAGGTCAGCGAAGGCCTTGACCTCGTCCATCAGCTTCTGGGCGTCGAACAAGGGATGGCGGGTGATCTGTATGGAAGTTTTCAACGCATCCATGCGCGCGAACAAAAGTTCGCCCACCAGGCCCATGTCGGTCTTGGAAATCAACGTATCGTCATTGTGCCGTGTCACCAGCAAGGGCAGGCGCAACGCCTCCCATGGCTTGGCCAGGCGGTTCATGGTCACGACCGCGACATAAGGGGCGACATCGGGCTGGGTCTTGACCAGCTGGTCATAGATTTCGCGCACCTGCCAGACCAGATTCTCGTTGAAAGCCGGCACCGGCGCGGGCAGCAGCCTGGACAAATTCTCCATCGCCTCGCCCGCCGACAGCAGCAGCGCCATCTCGGCGACGTCGTCGACCACTGCGGCATCGCCGCCCAGCGCCTTGCGCGTGGTTTCGCGGCCCACCGCGCCCGACACGGCCTGGGCCATGGCGGCGCCGGCCAATGGCCAGAATTGCGCGGCGCGCGCCAGCGCGTCGTCATGCTTGTGCGCCAGCACCAGCGCGCGAGCCTGCGCGACATAAGCAGCGGAGTCATCGGGCAAGAGTGTGTTGCAGATCCAGTTCCAGGCCGGCACCAATGTGCCGCGCGCAATCACAGCCTTCTGCTTGGCGGAGCGCGGCGCACAGCTCAGCAGATCCTGGAAGGGGCGGCAGAACAGTCGCAGTGGCGTGGGCGTACGGTCGTAATGTTCCCGGCGCAGTATCGGGCGCAGGCCTTCGAGAATGTCTTCATGCGGAAGCGTGTGACCGTCCATCAGCCGGTCGACCTCGACAGCCATGGCAAGACGGCCGGCAGCTGCTCCTGGCAGGCCGGCGAGAAACGCCTTCAGCAATCCTGTCTTGTCATTCGGCAACATAGGCACCTGTATGCAGCTTGCCGCTGCGGGTGCCTACATTAGCGGCAATATCCTTAATACCTTGTTTCTTTTAGACAATTGCGGGCAGGTCCAGGCGCGCCATCACCCCACCCAGGGAACTGCTGTCCAGGGCGAAAAAACCGCCATAAAGCTTGGAAATATCCCGGACGATGGCCAGCCCCAGGCCGGTCCCGGGGACGGTCTCGTCCAGCCTTTCCCCCCTGGTCCCAACCTGGGCCCGCTGCTCGGCCGACAGGCCGGAACCGTCATCCTCGACCTTCAGGACCAGCCGTCCGGCCGCCTTTTCGCACCGTACCCGGACCCGGCTTTTGGCCCATTTGCAGCCATTGTCGATCAGGTTGCCCAGCATCTCTTCCAGGTCCTGGCGTTCGCCGCGGAAGTAGATGTCATCGCTGCATTCGGCATCGATGACGATGCCGCGCGCCGCATGGATGCGGGCGATGACGCGCGACAGGTCATCCATCACCGCACTGACCTGCGTGCGGTTGCCCAGCACATCCAGCGACCCGGCGGCGCGGGCGCGGCTCAGGTAATGGTCCACCTGCCGGCGCATGGAAAAGACCTGGCGCTTGACCATGTCGGACAAGGGGCCGGGCTGCGCATCGGCTTCCGCCGCCAGCACCGACAGCGGCGTCTTGAGGAAATGCGCCAGGTTGGAAACATGGGTGCGGGCGCGGCCCACCACTTCCTCGCTGTGCTGGATCAGCGAATTGAGTTCGGCGGCCAGGGGCGCGATCTCGGTGGGGAAATTGCCATCCAGCCGCCGTGCTTCGCCGTCGCGGATTTTGGCCAGGCCTTTGCTGACCTTGCGCAGCGGCGCCAGACCGACTTTCACCTGGACAAGAATGGCCGCGATCAACCCCAAGCCCAGAAGCAGGAAGGACCAGAACAGCGTGGTGTTGAACTCATGTGTCTGCCGGTCCACCGCCGCCATGTCGCCCGCCACCATGAACGTATAGCTGGCGTCGTTGCGATTGTCGGGGGTCAGGTCGACGCGGCGCGACAGCACGCGCAGATGCTGGTTCTCCGGTCCCATGGCGCTGCCCCAGGTCAAGGGACCCCTAGACGGCTCGTTGACGGGGACAATCTCCTTGTCGAACAGCGAGCGGGAAATCTGGCTGCCCGTCTTGCCCACGCGGATCTGGTAATAAAGGCCCGAATAGACGCGCGCGAATTGCGGATTGAGGAAATGCTCGGCCAGAAGCACGCCGCCTTCGGGATCGGGATCGGGCTCGGCGGCCGCGATCAGCCCGTCCATGTCGGCCTGCAGCGCGGCATCGAAATTGGCCTGCGACGCCAGGCGAAAGGCGTTGGACAGGACCGCGCCGCCCCCCAGCAATCCCAGCAAGGTCCAGACCGCCGCCGCCGCAATCAGGCGGGACGATAGGGACTCAAGCCGAAGCCGCCGTGCCGCCCAGTTTTGGATCTTCCAGCGAATAGCCAAGCCCGCGCACCGTCTGTATCAAGCCCGCGTCCAGCTTCTTGCGCAGGCGGCCAATGAAAACCTCGATCGTGTTGGAATCGCGGTCAAAGTCCTGGTCGTAAAGATGTTCCACCAATTCGGTGCGTGACACCACCTTGCCGCGGTGATGCGCCAGGTATGCCAGCAGCCGGTATTCCTGGCTGGTCAGCTTGACCGGATTGCCATCGAAGGTGACGCGGCTGGCGCGGGTGTCGATGCGCAGCTTGCCGATCTCGATATCGGCGGTGGCGATGCCGGCGGCGCGGCGCAAAAGCGCGCGCAGGCGTGCCAGCAATTCCTCGGTATAGAAAGGCTTGGCAAGGTAATCGTCGGCACCGGCATCGAAGCCGGCCACCTTGTCGCTCCAGCGGTCGCGCGCGGTCAGGATCAGGACGGGCATGCTCTTGCCCGAGGCGCGCCATTTCTCCAGCACGGCGACACCGTCCATCTTGGGCAGGCCAAGATCCAGGATCACCGCATCATACGGTTCGGTGTCGCCCAGGAAATGGCCTTCCTCGCCATCCAGGGCGCTGTCGACCACATAACCGGCATCACCCAGCGCCTTTTTCAAAAGCCGCTGCAGGTCCTTGTCATCTTCCACCAGAAGAATGCGCATGGCGTGCTCCTTTAACGACGCCAGCGGCCGCCGCCACGGCCGCCAAAGTCACGATAGCCCCTATCATAGCCGGGCCCGGGCCCGAAATTGCGCGGACGGGCATAGCCGCGGTCGAAGCCGCGCCCAAAGCCGCGGCCCGGACCGTCCGCATACGGTGCATAGCGCTCGCCATAGGGGCGGCCATAGCCGGGCGGCGGCGGGCCACCGCCTTCAAAGCGGTGATTGTCGAAACCATCGCGCCCCGGCGAGGTGCGCAGCACCCGGCCATTGCGCGCATCGGCGTCGAACCAGATGACGCGCCCGTCCGGCGTCATCCATTTGAGGTGATAGTGCGGATCACCGCTGGGGCCATAAGTCGGGCCTTCGGCGTCATAGAAGTCGCCCGGATGTTCGCGCCGGATGCCGGGCAGCAAACGGTCCAGGGGCTGGATGCCGCGCTCGTAGCGATAGGCCGGCCCATAGGGCTGCGCCGCCACGGGCCCGTTCAGGGCCATGGCCAGCAAGGCGAAAAAGCCTGCGAAAATCGAGGGTAAAATACGGGCGTGCATGGGTTTTTTGTACGCCTTGGAACATGAACCCGGAATGAACCCCACGTCCAGACCCGGTTCAGTTTGCCGTCCCTAAGGTACGCCTCATGGACGGGATTGATCCGCCCAATGTGATGAAGGAGACGACCATGTTTAGCACAAAAAACATTCTGGCTGCAGCGTCTTTGGCGGTTCTGACCGCCGCCGGGATCGGGGGCGCGAGCGCCCAGCCCTGGGATCATCGCTTCGACCGCCGCGAGGCGTTCCGTCACGAGCGCATGGAATATCGCATCAACCACCGCATCGCCGAGAATCTTCGCTTCCGCGGCCTGCGCATGGTGAGCGAGCCGCGCATGTTCCGTGATCACATGGTGGTGCGGGCCCAGGACCGTTTCGGCCGCCTGCTGATCGTCCATGTGAACCCTTACAGCGGCGCGGTCACGCGGGTGATCCGCCTCTGATTCTTTAATGCGCGCAATCCCGTTGTATTGCGCGGCCAGTCTTGGGGCGTAAGGCCCGTGGTATGCCCCTCCCCATAGGGCCCCAAGCGTCAAGGGAAGCCCGCCTCGCAAGAGGCGGGCTTCTTCTTTTCAGGTGCTCACATCATTACCGGAATGGGTGATCACAGCCGGCTGGAAATCCCAGCCGCGCAAATTCTTCAGCGCCGCTTCCAGACCATCCTTCACAAGCCCGCGTGAAACCGCCTCCACCATCTGTTCGGTGTTGAGCGACACGGTCGCCGCCTGATAGCCGCGCGGACCGGGCAGCGACAAAAACAACGGGATCGAACTGGTCACACCCGTGACGACGAAATCCTGGAACCAGCGCTGCCGCACGATCTTGAGCGGATTGCCCACCAGCATCAGGCCGATACCGGTCGACAGGTCGAAGTCTTCGCTGATGCCTTCGGTTTCGACATAGGCCAGCACACCGGACTTGTCGGGCCGCCAATCGTCGCTGAAAATATCCACCGTCCGCCAGGCGCAATAAAAGCCGCGGCACACCGGCGGGCGGCTGTCATAGATGGCGCAGCCGCCACCCACGCAATGGCGGCAGGCGGAGCCGGAAACTTTCTGGATTTCCGGCTTGTTGATGGACGGCGCGACGCAACAGACGGTGCAGTCGCCGCATTCCCGCCCCGGAATCAAGGTCATGCCGTCCCACATGGCGGGACATTGCCACGGCCGGCCCCGACCCCGCATCTTGAATCCGCCGCAAATATCGTTCAGTTGTCCGCCCCATGGCCGAGCGCCCCCAGTTCCTGGAAAACGAAGACCTGCGCCGGCTCGCCAAGGCTGCGCGGCCCTATGGCCCGGCCTTCGCCATCGTCATGGCCATCATCGCGGTGCCGCTGGCACTGCTGTACCTGACGCCGCTGGTGCTGGGCATCTTCGCGCCCCGCCTGGATCCCAATATCGACCTGTACGCCGTCAACCGGCCGCTGGCGTTCACCTTCCTGGATGCGGCGGGCAACGATGTCGGCCATCGCGGCGCGGTGGTGGGCGAGCGTCTCGATCTGAAGGACATGCCGGCCTATCTGCCGGCCGCCTTCATCGCCATGGAAGATCGCCGCTTCTATTACCACAACGGCATCGATCCTTTGGGCCTGGGCCGCGCCCTGCTGCTGGACCTGCGCGCGCGCCGCTGGGTGGCGGGCGGTTCGACCATCAGCCAGCAGACCGCCAAGATCGTCTACACCCAGCAGCAGCGCACCATGTCGCGCAAGCTGACCGAGCTGATCGATGCGGCCGGCCTGGAAAAAACGCTGAGCAAGCAGGACATCCTCAAGCTCTATCTCAACCGCATCTATCTGGGCAGCGGCGCCTATGGCGTAGACGGCGCCGCCCGCGTTTATTTCGGCACCAGCGCGCGCAACCTGACATTGGCGCAGGCCGCCATGCTGGCGACCCTGACGCGCGCGCCCTCAGTCTTCTCGCCCCGCCGCGATCTGCTCCGCGCCCAGCAGCGCGCCAGCCTGGTGCTGGACTCGATGGTGGACAATGGCGCCATTACTGAAGCACAGGCTGCCGAAGCGCGCGCAAATCCGGCCAAGATCATCGACCGTGCCGGCGTCGATGCCCGCAATTACTTCCTGGATACCGCCGCCGACGAGGCCACGAAGATGGCGACGGTGAATGGCGTCGCCCCCACCTCCGACATGATCGTGCATACGACCCTGGAGCCGAAGGTCCAAGAAGCAGCGCGGCTGGCGGCCCAGCGCACCATCGCCAAGTCCGGCAAGAAGACGCGCACATCCGAAGCCGCGGTGGTGGTGATGAAGCCCGATGGCGCGGTCAGCGCCATGATCGGCGGCGTGGATTATTCGGACTCGGTGTTCAACCGCGTGACACAGGCCCATCGCCAGCCCGGTTCGGCCTTCAAGCCCTTTGTCTACCTGGCGGCGCTGGAAGCGGGCATCAGTCCCTGGGAAACCCGCGATGATGAGGCCGTCGACATCGGCGGCTATCGTCCCACCAATTTTGGCGGCAAGAGTTACGGCACCCTGACCCTGGCCGATGCGCTGGCGCACAGCGTCAACACCATCACCGTCAACCTGGCGCAGGAAGTGGGGGTGCGCAACGTGGTTGCCGCCGCCAAGCGCGTGGGCATCACCTCACCCCTGGAAGCCAATGCCTCGCTGGCGCTGGGCACCAACGAGGTCACGCCGCTGGAACTGACCGCCGCCTATGCCGTCTTCGCCAATGGCGGCTTCAAGGTCTCGCCCTATCTGGTGACGCAGGTGGACATCGGCACCAAGACCGTCTTTGTCCGCCATGCGCCCGCGCCCCAGCGCGTCATCGAGCAAAGCGTCGACCGCGACCTGACCGCCATGCTGTACAAGGTGGTGATCGGCGGCACCGGCGGCTATGCCTCGCTGCATGGCCGCGAGGCCGCCGGCAAGACCGGCACCACCCAGGATTCCCATGATGCCTGGTTCGTGGGCTTCACCACCGATTATGTCGCCGCCGCCTGGGTCGGCAATGACGACTCTTCGCCCACCCGTGGCGTCACCGGCGGCACCCTGCCCGCCTTCATCTGGCGCGACACCATGCTGGCGGCCGAACAGGGCCTGCCCCTGAAGCCGCTGGACAAGTCGGTCGAGCCGCCGCCGGAAAGCGATGCACTGCTGGCATCCGGTGCGGTGTGGGACGGCCATGATGACGAACGCGTGGAAATGCAGGAGCCCAACCTGCCCGGTGAAGAGCCGCCGCCCCGCGCGCCCGAGCGCCGCCATCGCGGCGGCTTGCTGGGCTGGCTGTTCGGCAGCGGCGAGGATGAAGAAGAAGCCCCGCCACCGCCGCGCCCCGCGCGCTAGCGATCCGAAAGTCATGCTATAAGACCGGCATGATCCGCCGCGCCCTGCTTTGTCTCGCATTCGCCGCCGCCTTGCTGCAGCCCGCGGCCGCGGCAACCACCGTGCGTTTTGTCACCGACTGGAAAGCGCAGGCCGAACATGGCGGCTTCTACCAGGCGCTGGCCGAAGGGCTTTATGCCAAGCGCGGGCTGGACGTGAAGATCATCCAGGGCGGGCCGGACGTGAACGTGCCCCAGCTTCTGGCCGGTGGCGCCGCCGATTTCGGCATGGGTTCCAACAGCTTCATCTCGCTGAACATGGTCAAGACCGGGGTGCCGATCCGCGCGGTGATGGCGATCTTCCAGAAGGACCCGCAGGTGCTGATGTCGCATCCGCGCCGCGACATCAATTCGCTGGCGGACATGCGCGGCAAGCCGGTGCTGGTATCGGCGGCGACCATGAGCGCCTTCTGGCCCTGGCTGCGCGCCAAGTTCGGCTTCAGCGACAAGCAGATTCGCAAATACACTTATAACCTGGCGCCCTTCATCCTGGACCCCAACGCCATCCAGGAAGGCTACCTGACCAGCGAACCTTTCACCGTGCAGCAACAGGCGCATTTCACGCCCAAGATATTCCTGCTGTCCGACTACGGTTATCCCGGTTATGCCAACATGGTGCTGGTGCCGCAGAAGTGGATCGATAGCGACCGCAACACGGTGCAGAAGTTCGTGGACGCCACCCGCGACGGCTGGCTGCATTACCTGGAAAATCCGGCCAAGGCCAATGCGCTGATCAAGAAGCAGAATCCCGACATGACCGACGCCATCTTGAAACAGGCGCTGGACAAGATGAAAGAGCACGACATGCTGCTGAGCGGTGATGGCCGCGCCTTCGGCCTGGGCAGCATGACGCAAGTCCAGTGGAAGCGCTTTTACGACACCATGGCGGCGGAAGGCCTGTATCCCAAAGGGTTGGATTACACCAAGGCCTATGACCTGAGCTTTGTGCGCGCCACTTTGCAGAAGTATCAATGATCGCATTGTCGGGCGTCGCCAAGCGTTTCCCCTCGACCCACAAGCATGGGGGCGTGCTGGCGCTGAGCGACCTTTCATTCAACGTGACGCGCGGTGAATTTGTTTCCCTTCTGGGGCCCAGCGGCTGCGGCAAGTCCACGGCGTTGCGATTGGCTGCGGGTTTGCTGGCCCCGGATGCGGGCAGCGTGAGTTACCCTGATGGCAAGCCGGAAATCGGCTTTGTCTTTCAGGAGCCGACCCTGATGCCCTGGGCGGACGCGCTGGCCAATGCGCGACTGCCGCTGGACCTGAAAGGGCTGCCGCGCGGTGAAGCCGATGCGCGTGCCGCCGCGTCATTGGCACGGGTGGGGCTTGCCGGATTCGAGCATGCTTATCCCCGCGAACTGTCCGGCGGCATGAAGATGCGCGTATCCATCGCGCGTGCGCTTTGTTCCTTTATAGGGGCAGCATCCCCGCAACTGCTGTTGCTGGACGAACCTTTTGCGGCCCTGGACGAAATCACGCGCAACGCCTTGGGCGATGACCTGCGCAAATTGTGGCGCGAAGACGGGCTGACTGTCTTGTTCGTCACCCACAGCGCCAGCGAAAGCAGCTATCTGTCCCAGCGTGTGCTGGTGATGACGCCGCGACCAGGCAGCATCGCCGCCGACATCACATTGCCCGGCGGCCGCGACAGCCGCCTTGCGCCAGCTACCATCGAGGCCCAGCGCACCATCAGCGGCGCGCTCAATACCGCGATGGCGGCATGAAACGTTTCCTGGATTTCGCCTTGCCGGTTTTGGTCGCCCTTCTGGTGCTGGGCGGCTGGCAATGGGCCGTGTCGCATTGGCAGGTGCCTGCCTATGTCCTGCCGGCGCCGTCGGCCATCGCGCGCGCCTTCGCCGACAATTTCGGATCGCTGATGGAAGCGCTGACCGCCACCTTCCTGATCACCATCGCCGGCTTCCTGGGTGCGGTTGCCGCCGCGCTGGCATTGGCGGTTCTGTTCAGCCAGAGCCGGCTGATCGAGCGGTCCTTGTATCCCTATGCCGTCATCCTGCAGGTCACGCCGGTGGTCGCCATCGCGCCCCTGATCCTGATCTGGATCGGGTTCGAGCGCATCAACCTGGCCTTGGCCTTGCTGGCCGGACTGATCGCCTTCTTTCCGGTGCTGACCAGCATCATGCTGGGACTGAAATCGGTGGACTCCAACCTGATGGATCTTGCCCGCCTGTACCGCGCCTCGCGCTGGCAGATGCTGTGGAAAGTCCAGCTCCCCTCGGCATTGCCCTATCTGCTGAGCGGCATGAAGACCGGCGGCGTCATCGCCCTGATCGGCGAGGTCACCGCGGAATTCGCCGCCGGATCCGGCACTGCATCCGGGCTGGCCTGGCGGATCACCGAATCCGGCAATCGTCTTGAGATCGCCACCTTGTTCGCGGCGCTGGCGCTTCTGGCGCTGACCGGCGTGGTGATCTTCGCGGCCCTGTCGCTGCTGGAATGGGCGCTGCTGCGCCGCTGGCACGAAAGCGCGATCAACGCCGCCTGACCTATCGTCTCCTGACAGGCGCGCTTTCCTTTATCATCAGCATTGCCGACAGGCCCAGCGCCACCGCACCGGTCATGTACCAGGCCGGAGCCAGGGGCGAACCGGTCACATCGATCAGCCATGTGACAATGAACTGGGCGGTGCCGCCGAAGCTGGCGATGGAAAGGGCGTAGACAATGCCCAGCGAGCCGGCGCGCAGATTCACCGGCAGGCTCTCGGCCAGCGCTATCACCGCACCGGCAGCGCACATGCCCACGAACATCGCCATCAGACCAGTGCCGGCCAGCAGCACAGGAAGCGAATGATAATGCACCATGATGGTGAAGCACGGCACAACCAGCCCCAGCAGCATAGCGCTGGAGCCGATCATCACCGGCTTGCGCCCCACCTTGTCGCTGATGATCCCGCCGAGCAGCGCGCCGGTCATGGCAGCCGCTCCCACCGCGATGGTGGCGGTGAAGGCCCAGGCGGGCGGAAAGCCAAGCGTGCGGTTGGCGAAGGTGGTCATGTAATTCATCGTGTAGGTGCCGATGGTGGCAGATGCCAGCATGCACAGCCCCAGTACGCCCAGCCACAACAGCCCGCCAACCGCCGTAGCGCGGTCGGGCCGTGTGCGCACTTCATGCAAGGTCTCGGGCAGTTGACGCCGGATCGCCAGCGCAAACGGCACCACCGCGGCGCCCAGCAGCAGCGCGATGCGCCAGCCATAGTCGGTCAGGCCCTGTTTCGACAGCACGCTGGCCAGGATCAACCCCACCAAACCCGCCGCCAGGGTGGCGAGATACTGGGTCGCGTTCTGGATGGAGACGTAGAGCCCGCGGCGATGGGGCGGCGCCACTTCCAGCAGAAAGGCGGTGGTGGGTCCCACTTCACCACCCAGCGCGAAGCCCTGCAGCAGCCGGAACAGCACCGCCAGCAGCGGCGCGTACCAGCCGATCATGGCAAAGGACGGCGTCAGCGCCAGCCCGACGACGGACGCGCCCATCAGCCCGAACGAAAACAGCATGGCGGGTTTTCGGCCCCAGGTGTCGCCCAGGGTGCCGATCACCACCCCGCCCAGCGGCCGGGTCGCAAAGCCCACGCCGAAGGTGGCAAGGGTGAACAGAAGGCTGGAGGTGGTGTCCTTGCCCGGAAAGAATACCTCCCCGATCTGGACCGCGAAAAAGCTGAAGGTCAGGAAGTCGTAAAATTCCAGCGCGTTTCCGGCCACCACAGCGCCAAGCTGCGGCAGGCTGAGTGGTTTGGGCGGCACGAAAGAATCCCCTGTTTTCCCGATAATGCCCGGGAAGCCCAGTTAGATTATACAAATATTTATTGTTGTTCCTGAGAAACTACATCCGCGGCATGTTGAAGTCTTGATTTCGCGGGCCGGAAGTGGTTTTTGCGCGGCCATGGCGCACCAGAACCACGGACTGCAGATGCTCACCGCCAACCGCCTGCGCGACGGCGATGTGTTGTACCGCAAGGGCAGCGGGTGGGTACCCATGTTGGCCGATGCTGATGTCTATAAGGACCAGGCCAGCGCGGATGCGGCTCTGGCGGCCGCCACGTCCGAGCTGCCGCGCAATGAGTTCGTGGCGCCCTATCTGTTCGAAGTGCGCGAAAGCGGGGGCAAAATTATTCCGGTCAAGGAGCGCGAGATCATCCGCGCCGCCGGTCCCACGGTGCATCCCCATACCGGCAAGCAGGCAGGCCAGTTCAATGCTTAATCCGAAACAAGTCGAACCGAACATGTATCGTTACGACGAGTTCGATGCCCGCTTCGTGTCGGAGCGGGTGGAGCAGTTCGCCGGCCAGGTGGAACGCCGCCTGAAGGGCGAATTGACCGAAGACCAGTTCAAGCCCCTGCGCCTGATGAACGGGCTGTACCTGCAGCTGCATGCCTACATGCTGCGCGTGGCGGTGCCTTACGGCACACTCTCGTCCCGGCAGCTGCGCAAGCTTGCGCATATCGCGCGCACCTATGACAAGGATTTCGGCCATTTCACCACCCGCCAGAACATCCAGTACAACTGGATCAAGCTGGTGGACGTGCCCGCCATCCTGCGCGAACTGGCCGAGGTCGAGATGCATGCCATCCAGACCAGCGGCAACTGCATCCGCAACGTCACCGCCGATCATTTCGCCGGCGCGTCCGCCGATGAGGTGGAAGACCCCCGCCCGCTGGCCGAAATCATCCGCCAATGGTCGAGCCTGCATCCGGAGTTCGTCTTCCTGCCGCGCAAGTTCAAGATCGCGGTGGGCGGCAGTCCGCACGACCGCGCCGCCCTGAAGTATCACGACATGGCGGTGGAAATTGTCCGCAACGCCGAAGGCCGCACCGGCTACAAGGTGCTGGTGGGCGGGGGCATGGGACGAACCCCCTATATCGCCCAGGTGATCGGCGCGTTTGTGGAGAAGGACGACATCCTGTCCTTCATGGAAGCGGTGATGCGCGTCTATAACGAGCAGGGCCGCCGCGACAATATCTACAAGGCCCGCATCAAGATCCTCACCAACAGCCTTGGCATCGAGGAAATGCGCCGCCAGGTGATGGTGGAGTTCGACGAGATCAAGGCGCGCGGCAGCCTGCAGCTGCCCAAGGCCGAGCTGGACCGCATCACTGCCTATTTCGCGCCGCCCCAGTTCGAAACCGGCCTGAGCGACGACATGCCGGAGGCGGGTGCGGATTTCGCCAACTGGGTGAAGACCAACATCAGCAGGCACAAGGCGCCCGGTTACGCCATCGCCACCATCACCCTGAAGACGCCTGGCCAGGTGCCGGGCGATGCGACTTCGGCCCAGATGGATGTGATCGCCGACCTGATGGACCAGTTCAGCCTGGGCGAAGTGCGCGTCACCCATGAACAGAATCTGGTGCTGCCGCATGTCCGCAAGAAGGACCTGCCGGCGATCTTCGCCAGGCTGAAGGAGCTGGATTTCGCCTCCCCCAATGCCGGGCTGATTACCGACATCATTTCGTGCCCGGGCCTGGACTATTGCGACCTGGCCAATGCCCGCTCCATTCCGATCGCGCAGAAGATCGCGCTGAAATTCGCGGACCTGGACCGCCAGCACCAGATCGGCGAACTGAAGATCAAGATTTCGGGCTGCATCAATGCCTGCGGCCACCACCATGCCGGCCATATCGGCATCCTGGGCGTCGACAAGAAGGGCGTGGAATTCTACCAGCTGGTGCTGGGCGGTTCGGGCGCCGAAGATGCCAGCATCGGGGAGATCATGGGGCCCGGTTTCGGCGAGCATGAAATCGCCGATGCGGTCGAGCGCGTGGTGAATGTCTATATCGCCCAGCGCAAGGACGGCGAACGCTTCCTGGACACTTACCGGCGCCTCGGCATGGCGCCGTTCAAGGACGCTGCTTACGAAAAGGCCGCAGCGTGACCAAGCTGATAAAGAGCGGCGCCTACGCCGCCGATACTTTTGCGCCCGTGGCCGATGACGCCGCCCTGCCGGATGGCCCGGTGCTGGTGTCGCTGGCGCGGTTCCAGAAGGACCGCGACGCGCTGCTGGCGCGCAACACGCCGGTCGGCGTCCGCCTCAAGTCCGACGAAAATCCGCAAGTGCTGGGCCAGGACGTCAGCCACTTCGCGCTGATCGCGCTGGAATTTCCCAAATTTCGCGACGGCCGCGCCTTTTCCTGGGCACGGCTGCTGCGCACCCGACTGGGCTTTACCGGCGAGATCCGCGCCGTGGGTGATTTCCTGTACGACCAGGTGAATTACCAGCACCGCGTCGGCTTCGATGCCTGGGAAGTGCCGGACAATTTCACCGTCGAGATGTTCAATCGCGCTTTGGCCGAGATGACCAACGTCTATCAGCCTTCCGCGGACGGCAAGAAGACGATCCGCGAATTGCGCGCCTCGCGTTAATTCCACGTCAGATTGGGGGCTTTGTTCCCCCCATTCATCCACGGTTCATCCAAATTACGCCTTATTCAGCGGCGGAGGGCACGCGGGCCCATTAGGCTTGCGGCCAATTTTGAACCGCCACTTCGAACCGCCAACTTCGAACCGAAGGAATCCTATGCGCAAAGCCCTTCTTCCCATGGTCGCCAGCCTTGCCCTGTGCGGCGCGGCAACCGCGACCCTGATTGCCACCAACGCCAATGCCGCTCAGACCGCCAAGCCGCTGATGCTGGCCCTGATCGGCGCCGATGCCGGCGCGCCCAAGCCGGTGATGATTGCCCAGCTGGCCCCTGGCGAAGGCGGCGGCCGCGCGGAAGGCCCGCCCGGTCCGCCGCCGCCGGACGGCATGATGATGGATCGTGGCGCGCGCCGCGGCCAGATGTGCCAGGACATGTATGCCCGCAAGGTGGGCGAGCTGGCTTTCCTGGAGACCAAGCTGGCCCTCACCGGCGCGCAGGCCCCGCTGTTCGCGCGCTGGAAGCAGGCCAGCCTGGATGTCGCCAAGCGTCATGAGAGCGAATGCGCCACGCGCGTGAAGCGCGAGCCGGGCCAGCGCCGCGACCTGGTGCAGCGGCTGGACCTGGAAGAGGCCATGCTCAAGCGCCGCCTGGCCGACATCGGCGCGGAACGTCCGTCGCTGACCGCCTTCTATGCTTCGCTCAACACCGAGCAGAAGCAGGAGTTCGGCCATGCCGCCATGCGCGCCATGGGCGGACGCATGCACATGATGATGGGCATGATGGGCGGCCGCCATCCCGGCATGGGTCCCGAGATGGGCCGCGGGCCGATGGACCATGGTCCGATGGGCGACATGCCCCCGCCGCCGGCCCCGCAATAGGCCCGCAACAGCAATCAAACTGTCATGCAAAAGGCTGCGCCACCCGGCGCAGCCTTTTTTGTTGCGTCGCGCGTTCCAAAGGCTCAAAAGGCCCAATATGAACGCGCCCGCTACCTTCGACGCCCTGCCCCGCTTCGCCACGCCCCTCAAGGCGATCGAAACCTTGCGGCCGTCCGAGCCGCTCTATCTGGTGCATCCGGAAAAATTCGCCGCCGCCGCCAAGCAGTTCCTGGACGGGTTCCCCGGCGATGTCCTGTATGCGCTGAAGTCCAATCCCCATCCCATCGCCATCACCAATTTGTGGAATGCCGGGATACGCCATTTCGACACCGCCAGCCTGGGCGAGATCGAGATCGTCAAGAAGCTCTTCCCCGACGCGATCTGTCATTTCATGGCGCCGGTGCGGCTGCCCGGTCAGGCCAAGGCGGCATTCGAAAAATACGGCGTCACCGATTTTGTGGTCGACAGCGCCTCCGAGCTGGAAAAGCTGCTGGCCGAAACCGGCAAGCCCGCGAGCATCCGCATTTTCGTGCGCCTGGTGGCGCAGCTGGGCGGTGCCCTGCTGGAAATGTCCAGCAAGTATGGCTGCCGCCCCGAGGAGGCCGCCAAGCTGCTCAAGCGCGTACGGGTGGCGGGCGCCCAACCCTGCCTGACCTTCCATGTCGGCTCGCAGTGCCTGTCGCCCTTCTCCTATGCCCAGGCCATCGAGATCGCCCAGCGCACCATCACTTTGTCAGGTGTGGAAATCGCGGCGCTGGATATCGGCGGTGGTTTCCCGGCTGCCTATTCGGGGCAGGAGCCGCCGCCCTATCACTGGTATTTCGACATGATCAAGGAGGCGCTGACCACCTTGGGCCCGGGCAAACTCAACGTGATGTGCGAGCCGGGACGCGCCCTGTGCGCGCCGGGCATTTCGCTGGTGACGCAGGTGGTCATGCGCCGCGGCGACCGGCTGTATTTGAACGACGGCATCTATGGAAGCTTTGACGAACAGCGCTTCACCAGCTTTGATGAAGATTATCCGCCCACCGGCATCACCTTGGACGGCAAGGGCAAGGCCAAGCTGCTGAGCGGTGAGAAGCGGCCGTTCCGCGCCTATGGCCCCACCTGCGACAGCGCCGATGTGCTGCCCCGCCCGGTCCTGCTGCCCGATAGCGTGGCCAATGGCGATTACATCCTGTTCGGCGCGATGGGCGCCTACACTGTGTCCTCGCGCTCGCCGTACAATGGCTACTACCCGGATAGCTGGGCGGTCAACAGCAGCTGAAATTTACCAGCTGTTAAAGCTTCAGCGACGGATCGTTAAGCCTCTTGTCCCAACATGGGGCGAGAGGATCACGCCATGGCTGCTTCGCAAAAGCTTTCCCACCTGCTGCAACTGGCCGACCAGGGCCCGGCCTTGCGCGCCGCGCTGGCCGAGGAGGTGGCCGAGCTGCTGACCGCCTGGCCGGCCGATTATCCCGACAGCATGAAGGGCGTGTGCGAAGCCCTGCTGGCCAAGGCAGCGCGCGATGTCGATGCCGCCACCCGCGCCCGCCTGCGCGTCCGGCTTTATTCCCATCCCGAACTCACCAGCCGCGTGCTGCCGCGCGAATCCATCGCCCGGACCCTGATCGAAGCGGCGCGCCGCGGCGAAGGGCTTGAGACGGCGCTGGCCGAAAGCCTGAGCGTGGACGACAAGATGGCGGTGCAGATCCTGGACGATGAATCGGGCGCCGCGCTGGCTGTTGCCTGCAAGGGCGCCAACATCGAACGCGCCGCCTTTTCGGCACTGGCCTTGCTGGTCCGTCCGGGCCGCGACCGCACCCACGCCTTTGCGGTGCTGGACGCTTATGACAATGTGCCCATGAGCGAGGCCACCCGCGTGCTGCGCGGCTGGCGCGAAGACGCAAGCGCGGCAGCTTAGCGGTCAGCTCTCGGCATGAACCTCATGCCGTTCGCGCGTCTTGAGGAATTTCACGTTCGGAAAACGTTCGGCGACATAGCCGATTTCCCAGGCGCTTTTGGACAGGAATACCGGCGCGCCGTCGCGGTCTGTCGCCATGCCGCCCTTGTTGGCGTTTGAGAATTTCTCGATCTCCGCATCGGTGCCCTGCAGCCAGCGGGCGCTGTCGTAGGGCGAGGCTTCCAGCTCGGCGTCCAGGTCATACTCAGCAACCAGCCGCGACTTGAGCACGTCCAGCTGCAGCGCGCCCACCACGCCCACGATCCATTGCGAACCGATGGCCGGCTTGAACACCTGGGTGACGCCTTCTTCGGCAAGACTTTCAAGCGCGCGCGCCAGATGCTTCTGCTTCATGGGATCGGACAGGCGCACCCGGCGCAAGATTTCCGGCGCGAAGTTGGGAATGCCGGTGAACACGACATTGCCGGATTCCGACAAGGTGTCGCCCACCCGCAGCACGCCATGGTTGGGAATGCCGATAATGTCGCCGGGCCAGGCCTCGTCCACCGTTTCGCGTTCGGAGGCAAAAAACAGGATGGGATTGTGCACGCCGATGGTCTTGGCGGTGCCCGACTGTTTCAGCTTCATGTTGCGCTTGAACTCGCCGGACGCGAGCCGCAGGAATGCCACCCGGTCGCGGTGGTTGGGGTCCATGTTGGCCTGGACCTTGAACACAAAGCCGGTGACTTCCTTGTCGCCGGGCTGGGCCGCCTTGCCCACCGCCGCCTGGGCGCGAGGGCTGGGCGCATATTCGGCCAGCGCGTTCAGCAATTGCTCGACGCCAAAATTCTTCAGCGCCGAACCGAAATACACCGGCGACAGATGGCCTTCGCGATAGGTGGCCAGGTCGAATTGCGGCAAACCCTCGCGGGCCAGCATCACGTCTTCTTCCAGCTTGGCCTTCAGCTCGTCATCCAGCTTGCCGTCATTGAAGGCGATGAATTCATCGGCGTGCAGGTTCTGGATACCCTTGAAGTTCAGGCCCATGCCGGCCGGCCACATCATGGGCGCGGTTTCGATCTGCAGCTGGTCGGAAATCTCGTCCAGCAGTTCGAACGGATCGCGCGCTTCGCGGTCCATCTTGTTGACGAAAGTCATGATGGGAATGTCGCGCAACCGGCAAACCTCGAACAGCTTGCGGGTCTGGGCTTCGATGCCCTTGGCGGCGTCTATCACCATCACCGCGGAGTCCGCCGCCGTCAAAGTGCGGTAGGTGTCTTCCGAGAAATCTTCATGGCCAGGCGTGTCCAGGAGATTGAACACCGCGTCCTTGTATTCGAACGTCATCACCGCCGAGGTGACCGAGATGCCGCGTTCCTGCTCGATCTTCATCCAGTCGGACTTGGCGCGGCGGGCCTCGCCCCGCGCTTTGACGCGGCCGGCGGCATGGATGGCGCCGCCCAGCAAAAGCAGATGCTCGGTCAGGGTGGTCTTGCCCGCGTCGGGGTGGGAAATGATGGCGAAAGTGCGCCTACGCGCGGCTTCGCTGGCAGGGGTACGGCTCATGTCGGGGGCGTAGCAGGCCCGGCCCGCTGCGGCAACCGGAACTTAAATGGCGGGGGCCGCCGCCATCACCCGGCGCGCCCGGATATCATTTCCACCGCGCGGACCACGAACAGCGCCGCCGAAAAGACGATCGAGGCATCCGAGATCAGCAGCACATCCAGGTGCATGGATTTGCCTTCCATCTCCAGACCGGTGCGCAGCCCCAGCCGCAGCAGAACCAATGCCACCAGAACCAGGATGGCGGCCTGGCCGCCGGTGACGATCAGGGTGCCGTCTTCGGGATGGACATCGATCTTCATGGTGCGGCCCCAATACCAGCCGCCCACCGCGCCAAGCCCCGCCGCCAGCGCCAGCCAGGCCCAGTCGGACGCCATGAAATGGCGGACCGCATGATGGGGCTGTGGCACCATCAGCGCCACGGTCACCAGGCACAGGATGATGGCCGGCTGGATCCACAGCCGGTTCAGCTTCAAAGGCCGCGTGCCGGACATGCGCCGCATCCGCAGATACAGCACCGGCAACAGGATCAGGATGGGCAGGAAGGTCTGGAGCAGTTGCTGCTGGGTCATGTGGGTTATTGGCCGCCGTCCCTGCGTCTGGATCCGTTATACAATCGGCTCGTCGACAAAGGCGCGGCCCTGGCGGTCTTCCACTTCCACAATCCACAGGTCGGGATCGAACTTGACCTGTTTGTCACACCAGTCGGCGGCACGTTTCTCGTCGGCCCAGCCGCCCAGCGCCTGGGCCCACACCAGCCGCCCCTGCCCGTCGCGCGTCTGGTTCAACACCTGCACTTGGCCGTCCAGCCGGTTGACGCGCAGGATCACCGCGCCCGCTTCCTCCGAGCCCATGCGCACGACAAAGGCCGAGGCGCCCGCCACTTCGGCGCGGCGCGTCAGGGCGCGCACGAAGATGCCGGCTTTTAGGCGTGGAGTAATGGTCATTCATCAGCCCATGAGACCGAGAACATTAGTTTTTAAACTCTCTCCGCCGATCGATTTGATTGCGAGCCAAAGGAACGCTCGTGAACACGGCATCGGATGCACCACTACGAACATTCCCTGGCAGAATTGCCTTAAGAACGTTTTTCACGCCCAACCGGGCACCGTCGTCTCCGTGGAGCCTCATGCTGACGTAAATAACTCCGGCATCTTTTGCATGAGCTTTAAAGAATTGGGTCAAATCCGAAAATACAACATCATTTTCCCGAGAAACCCGTGCAATCAAATCGCCAGAAATGGGGAGGACTTCCGATAAATCCCTTCGCCGGCCTTCGTTTTTTATCGCTTGCTTACAATCCTCAACTCCTATTCCGATTTCGTCTCTTCGACGATCAAGTTCGACGCTGTCACCAGTTTGAACTAGGTCCGCAAGCGAATAGCCCGCCACGAAAACCGGCATCAAGCTATCGACCTTCGTAAAAACAATTTGAACCGAGCGCTTGCTCAAATCTCCGATGCTGCGCTCACTCACGGCATCTTCGATAATCTGCCAGGAAGTACGGACTCTCGCCGAAATTTCTGCGATTGCAGCGCGGGGACTCTCCGAAGAATAGAGTGCAGCTAAATCGATGACAAAAAGATATTTGCTTGATGTTGCAATCCAAGAAAAGAATTCCCGCTTAAACAAAACTTCTTCAGACGAGAAAGAGTTAAATTCTTTGTCCCGCCGCTTACGTGCATAAACATCGCCCTCATCGGACTCATCATCTAAGAAAATTTGTTCCGAATATTCCCCCGGGAAATCTGCGATTTCGACATCGTATAACAGTTTAAAAGGCAACCGTTTGAGCAGGTAAGAAAATCTAAAAACGAAGATATCTTTCTCTGTCGTGGGGTCGAGCACCTGCCCTGACTCTAATCGAGAAATATTGCGATTGATCAAGCTTATAGTCTTAACTCCATGCAGTTTTACGCTCTTTATATGAACACCCCTCTGGATGAGTTCGAATAGGCCAGTAATGAGGGTTGTCTTACCCGCCGTTGGAAGACCTATGACTGCAATTTTGTGCGATATGGGAAGTGGCTTGAGAATTCCCATGGTTTGAAATGCTTCGACTGAAGCCCGAACCGCAATGGCCGCTATCGCAATAGCAATAACGGGAAGAATCGAAATCGAGTGAAAAAACTCAACGACGGGTTTTAGAATTTGCTCCATCTGATCAGCCCACGTAACTTAAATGGGTTCGAAAAACGCGAGACAGCCCGCAGACGGACATCAAAAGAACAATCACGAAAATTGAAAACGAGTGTTCCTCATATAATTTCGTTTGAGGAAATTGCTCGCTTGCCGCGCGCAGGAAAGAGATTCCGCCAGCGAGTGTCACTGCTACGATGGCGAAGCCGAGAAGCTCTTGCCGCGCCACCAATGTGTTTGCCTTTAGATCGTCATCTGACGGTAGAACGGGCGTTTCGACTGAGAACATTAGCCCTAGGCAAAAAAATGCAAGTGTCGCAAGAAACGTCACCAAATCCGGGATTTGCCAAAAGGGGATTTTGGCGTGCAACATCAGTCCGCGAGCAATGGTATCGATCCCAAACGGAATCATTGGCAACATAAGCTGCGTTTGAAGTGTCAGAACTGCTTGAGTTCTCAAAAATACCCCCCATTTTATCTTATAGTCGCGAAGAAATGCTTTGGGATGTTGCTGAGAGCTTGCCAGAAAGCTATTCAAAAACAAATGGGATGCATATCTAAGCGGCGCGGAACGGCAAAACCTTGCCCTCGCTGAGGCGCTCGCCTTTCGCGTTCACTGCCGCATTGGGCAGGCGCACCGTCACCGCCGTGCCTTCGCCCAGCGCAGAGGCCAGCACGGCCTCACCGCCATGCATGGCCGCCAGCGCCTTGACCAGCGCCAGACCAAGCCCGGTGCCTTCCTTGGCGCGGGTCTCGGCATTCTCCACCTGTTCAAAGGGCTGGCCCAGGCGTTCCAGATCGGCCCTGGAAATGCCGGTGCCGGTGTCGCGCACCGTGATCTCGATGCCGTTTTCGGCCCGCGCCATCACGGTCACGCTGCCGCCCGGCGGGGTGTATTTCACGCCATTGGACAGCAGGTTGACCAAAATCTGCTTCACCGCGCGGCGGTCGGCAAACACCAGCCGGGCGCTGACCGCGATGTCCAGCTTCAGCACCACGCCGGCGCGCTCGGCGGGAATCTTCAAAAAGCGCACCGCGCTTTCGGCGACATCGCCAAGATCGAACAATTCTTCGGCCAGCTCGAACTTGCCGGCCTCGATCTTGGACATGTCCAGTACCGAGTTGATGAGATCGAGCAGATGCGCGCCCGATTCATGGATCAGGCGGGACTATTCCTGGTAGCGCGGACCCACGGGCCCAAACATCTCGCGCGTCATCACTTCGGAGAAACCGATGATGGCGTTCAGCGGCGTGCGCAATTCATGGCTCATGTTCGCCAGGAAGCGCGACTTGGCGCGGTTGGCGGCCAGCGCGGCATCGCGCGCTTCCACCAGCGCCTTTTCCTGGGCTTTGCGTTCTGTGATGTCGCGGGTAACCGCCACGATGTCGGCGGGATCGCCCGCGGCTTCGCGCGCCGGGCGGCAGCGGATTTCCGCCCACACGAAATGGCCCTCGCGGTGGCGCAGCCGCACTTCGGCGCTGCCAGCGCGGCCGTGATAGCTGGATTCCATCAACGCCGCCTGCACCTTGTCCAGGTCGTCGGGATGCACGATGGACGGCATGGGCAGGCCGAGAATTTCATCGGGCAGACGGCCCAGCAGCGCCACGGTGGCGGGGCTGGCGAAACGGATGCGCCCGTCCGGCGAATGGCGGGTGATCAGATCCATCGCATTGTCGGCCAGGAAGCGGTACATCGCCGTGCCTTCGGCGGCGGCGGCATCGGCGGCGCGCTGGCGGTCTTGCGCCGCGGCAGCGATCAGCACCGCCTGCACCAGCGCCGCCAGAACCGAGCAGGCATAGATTTCCCAAAGCGGCAGCGCGCCCGGATAGGCCAGCCGCGACAACGGCAGGTGGCCCAGCGCCTGCACCGCCGCCACCACCAGCAGCGCGGCGCACGCCGCAAACCAGCGCGCACAACAGCCGGGCGACCGCCGCAGAGCGCCGCTTCCGCCGGCACCAGCGCGAACCACACCACCAGCGGCGAAGACATCCCGCCCGTCAGCAACGCCAGATATCCGATCAGCGCGGCAAAGCCCGCCAGACCGATCTGTTCCAGCCGCGCCAGCGGCATCATGGTCAGGCCCAGGAGCGCCAGGACACCCGGCGCCGCCAGGCCTGCCAGGGCGAGGCCTTCGGCCCAGTCGGGACGCCCGGCGACGGTGAAAAATGCCAGGCCCAACGCCAAACCCACGCTGGCCTTGGCCGCCTGCACCAGCATGAACTGCCGGCGCGGCGCCATCGGATCAGAAAGGGTTGTGTTAATCGCCATTAAGCTTTTGCCGCCTGAATGCCGCGAGTGTCGGTCCCGCAGACTTAACGAAAGCTGAAGCGCGCCATCCGCCGTTCAGTTTTCCACAAGGATTGGCCTGCAGCGCGATTCGTCCGTTCACGCAGAATGCCGCGATTCGGCCTCATGCAGGAAACAATGGGGGAAACCGGTACTCAATCGCACACAGTATACAGCGGCCTCATAACCAATCCGCAATGCAAAACAGCCCATTGTGCGGCCTTCCCTGCACAAGGATTGGCCTTGGCTCAGCACGCGCATGTGGCACATACCCGGGACCTGGAAGACGCCGCGGCGCTTCTGGCGTCGCTGGACTGTCTGCGCTGCGCCATCACCATTTTCGATTCCGCCGGCCGGCTGGTGCATGCCAATGCCCATCTCAATTACCTGTTCCGCTCCTTCCCGCCGCACCAGACATTGGTGGGCCGCACCTATGAAGAGCTGATCAAGCTGGAAATCGCGGGCCGGGAGATTGCGCCGTCGGCGCTCGCCGGTGGCGTCAAGGCGTTCATCGCGCGGCGCTTGCGCCAGCTGAAGAAAGGCGAGTTCAAGCCCCTGGACGTGGCGCTGTCCGGCCACAGGGTGGTGGAGATCAAGGCGCGCCGCGATTCCAGTGGCCATACCGTGCTCCTGTGGACCGACGTCACCGCCGCGCGCGCCCAGATGGCGCGGCTGCAGGAAGCGGTATCGCTTTCGGCGGAAGCCTTCGCGTTCTATGACAACAACGACAAGCTGATCCTGGCCAATGACCTCTATGCCAATCTGTGCGGCGTGAAGACCCTGGATGAGCTGATGGGCAAGACCTTCCCGGAGATCGCCGCCCAGGGCGCCTATAACGGCCGCATCGTGCTGGAGGAGACGCCGGAAGCCTGGCTGGAGCGCCGCCTGAAAAGCCACAGCGCCACCGCCGGCGCCGCCACCATCCGCACCAGCACCGGTGAAGCCTATCTGGTGCGCGACCGCGCCAGCCCGGCAGGCGGGCGGGTGATGATCTTCACCGACATCACCGACAAGGTGCGCGCCGAAACGGCGCTGGCCGAGCAGGAACATGCCCTGGCCGACGCCAATGCCCAGGCCGAAAAGCAGCAGTCTTACCTGGCAGACCTGGCGGACCGCCTGGATCAGGCCAGCGCCAGCGTCAACAGCGCCAAGACCACGCTTTTGCGCACCATGGGCCATGAGCTGAAGACGCCGCTGAACGCCATCCTGGGTTTCTCGGATTTGATGGCGACGATGGCCGACAGCATGACGCCGGCCCAAATCCGCGAATATGCCGGCCTGGTGCATCAGGGCGGTGACAATCTGCTCAAGATGATCAACCAGATCATGGACCTCACCAAGATCTCGGCGGGCCGCTATGAAGTGCACATCAATCCGATGGATGTGGGCGGCGTGCTTTGGCTGATGCGCGAGAGCTTCCTGCCCCGCGCTGCCATGCGCGATATCGCCATCGATGCCAGCCGCTGCCCCGTAGGCCTGATGGCCCAGGCAGATGAAGCGGTGTTCGGCGCCATGATGCATGCGCTGCTGGACAATGCCCTCACCTTCACCACCGGCAATCGCATCACCCTTTCCGCCGCCGCAACCGAGATGGGCATTGCCGTCACGGTCGAAGACAATGGCGATGGCGTGGCGCCCGAGGACCTGGCCCGCATCCAGGAGCCGTTCGAGCATGCCGGCCGCAGCGAAGCGGCCAACCATTCCAAGGGCGCGGGCCTTGGCCTGACCCTGGTCAAGGCCTTTGCCGAACTGCATGGCGGCGCCCTGGAACTGGACAGCCGCCCGGGCGCGGGTTTCCGCGCCACCGTCCTTTTGTCCCCGGCCCCGCCGGCTGCCTGATTTTCGCCCTTTCATTTAAGGCTTTCGCGGTTTTTCCAGACGGCGCGGACCCTGGTTCTTAATGGCAATTCAAATTTTCTGAAAATTTTAAGTACATCTGATTCAAAGACGACGCGTATTTGAATCGAAGCGAAACGTTCCTGTCAGCCTTGCGTTGGCTTTGACATGAGGAACGGCGAGATAGCTTCAATTTTAGAAAAACCTGCAAGCGACCGGCAAAGGGGTGGGCGCAATGCTCCAGGCGTGGAAACACCGAAGGGCTTGCCATGATTTTCCGGGCTGTATTCTGGATCGGACTTGTGTCGTTGTTGACGCCGCACGAGCCTGATCTCGGCCTGGGACGCCCGGGCGCCGGCACATTGCCAACCTCCCCCGCCATGATCCAGTCCGCCGCTAGTGGTCTCTCGCGGATGGGCACCGATTGTGGTTCGGCATGTGCCGGCGGCCTCGGCATCCTTTCGGTGTTCCACCTCAATTCCGAAAGCCGCGTCACCGAAGGGCTCGCCGATGTGCGCGCCCAGATCCGGGCCGATCAAGAAGCCCGCGCCGCGCGCAATCGGTCAATCTAGTACCCGAGGAAGAGCCCAAAACTGGGCCGGGCGCGCAAGCGTCCGGCCTTTTTGTTTCCGGCCTAAAGCCCGCGCGGGCGCCCGCCATTGCCCGGATTCTGGTCCGGGATCGGGCCGGAGGGGATCGTGCCCGGCAGCGCCCCGCCGGTATAACCGGTGCTGCGGCAGGCGCGGATGCCGCGGTCCCAGCCCACATGATAGGCACGGTTGTTGTCATACTGCTGGTCGTCGCGGACGATGGTGTCGTCATGGCGCTTGTTGGCGTCCGGGCCCCAGGCGCTGTTGCAGCCATCCTGGTAGCCGGCCTTGTAGTCCGGAGACTTGCGCAGCCGCTGGATTTCCTTGTTCTGGAACATGCCGCAGCCGGCCAGGGGCAAAACAAGAAGCAGGATTAGGGCCTTGCGCATGGTGACCTTCCTATTAACCAGTCCTTTTTACCCCGTTTAAAAGCAAAAGGCGCAGATTTTCGACTTCCGCGGAGCGCTTTTCATGAAACGGTCTGATTTTTCGCAACATCGCATTCTGCTGGCAGGTCCCAAGACCCATGCCCTGCAACTGTTGCGATCGGTCATGAATATCGCCGGCGTCGGCAAGATCATCCATGTCGAAGAGGGCAAGCGCGCCCTCGAACTGCTGGGCATGGACCATTTCCATGCCGTGTTCTACGACGAGCGGATGAACCAGTCCAACGACCGGCCCTTCCTGTTGGCAGCGCGGCGCGACGAATCCATGCTCAACCCCATGCTGCCGATTTTCGAATTCCAGGAACGCGCCCGCCGCCGCAATGTGGAAAAGGCGCGCGATCTTGGCGTCACCGATGTCCTGACGGTTCCGATCAGCCCAAAGACGCTGGTGACCAAGCTGGAAATGGCCAGCTATTCGCCCCGGCCCTTCATCGTGTCGAACGAATTCTTTGGCCCGGACCGCCGCGCCAAGGTCCGCCCCGCCTATTATGGCTCGGACCGGCGCAAGCGTGTGGCCCGGAAAACCAGGATGGATTTCACGGCGATCTAGTCGCCCCCTACCTCCCCCCATGCAAGCGCGCTAACGCGCGCGGGGGAGGAAAATCAACGGCAAAGTTTGGTGATCTCCAGGGTCTGGCGGGTGCGCAGATCGGTTTGCGCGTTGGCGCACAGCGGCGCCGAAATATTGCGCGCCTCATCCTCGCGGCGTTGGAAGCGCAGGGTCACCGCCAGCAGCGCCAGGTTCCAGTCCGAGAATTCGCGGCTCATCACCGGGCTGTCGGCGCCCAGCCGCGCGGCATCACGGAAATAAGGCTCGGCATCGGCGACATGCGCCTGTTCCAGCAGGTACAGCCCCCGGAACATGTGGGCGCGGGGGTCCTTGGGATACTTGTCCACCAGGGCCATGCTGTCGGCCTTCATCGCTTCGACATCCTTGGGCATCTGTTCGGGCGGGATATAATCCATGCCGTCCCGCGCATATTGGACATAGGTATTGCCCGACACGGCAAAGGCCGTTGCCATGGCCGCGACCCACAATCCCGCGAGGGTGGCGGCGACCGAACGGCCGGGCAGATGATCTTCCTCGTCATTCCAGGCGATCAAAATAATGAAGGCCAGGACAGCGCCCGCCATGCAACCGCCCAGATGGGCATTCACATCCGTGACCGTGCCGCCATGCGCCACCGCCGGCATCAAGGCGGGAAACAGCGAGCCGCCGGCCACGCGGCGCATCAGGTTGGGGCGCGGCGCCCCGGCATGGAAGCTGAGGGTGAACAGGGCCGCCAGGGTCGCCATGATGGCGCCGGACGCGCCCACCGACAGGGCATCGGGCGCGTTCAGCAGGGTGGACAGCAGTGCCCCGGCAAAACCGCCGGTGAAATAGATGGCGGCGAACCAGCCGATGCCGACCATCGGCTCCAGCAAAAAGCCCACGATCAGGAACGTGACGATGTTGCCGATCAGATGGTCGGGCGAGCCGTGCAGGGTGGTGGCGGTGAACAGGCGCCACCATTCGCCATGGTCCACCACCTGGACGCGATCGGACGCGCCCATGGCCAAAAGGGTGAAATGGCCGGGCGAATAGGTCCCCATCCGGTCGGTGGCGGCGCGCAGCTCGCCCAGGAAGCGCGCCACCAGGATGGCGCTGACGGTGAGGGTGAACCAGGGAATTCGGCCGAGCAGGCGCAAGACGAAATTGGGCGGGGCTTTGGCTTCCACCACGGGCGCGGCGGCGCGGCGGACAACTCCGGGCGGGACCGCGGCGGCGCGTTTTCCAAATGTGGCTGACAAAAAACCCCCACGGCCCTTTAAGCCGTGAGGGTATCTGTTCTGGCTTTCCGCCCGGTAAAGCCGAAGCGTTAAGAGCCGGAAACCCTATTCCGCAGCCGCCCTGACGGCGCGGTCTTCCTCGGTCAGGTTCTGCGCCGCGAAGTCCCAGTTCAGGATCTTGCCCAGCACCGCTTCCAGGTATTTGGGCCGCGCATTCTGGTAATCCAGATAATAGGCATGCTCCCACACATCGACGGTGAGCAGGCAGTTCACACCCTTGGCCATCGGGGTTTCGGCATTGGGCGTCTTTTCGATAGACAGCTTGCCGCCACTGGACACCAGCCAGGCCCAACCAGAGCCGAATTGGGTCTTGCCGGCTTCCGCCAGCTGGGCGATCAGCTCATCCTTGCTGCCGAACGCCGCCGTGATCGCGCTGTCCAGCGCCGCGCCCGCTTCGGTCCTGGCGGGCGTCAGGCTGCGCCAATAGAAATCGTGATTCCACACCTGCGCGGCATTGTTGAATATCTGCTTGTCCTTGGCTTCGGAGGCGCCAGCGGTCTGGTGCACGATTTCTTCCAGCTTCATCTCCGCATATTTGGTGCCGGCAACCAGCTTGTTGAGCGTGTCCACATAGGCCTGGTGATGCTTGTGATAGTGAAACTTGATGGTTTCGGCCGAGATGGTGGGAGACAGCGCATCCTCGTCCCAGGGCAGCGGCGCAAGCGTGAACGGTGCGGACATGTTGCAATTCCTTTGCATACAGATTCGGGGTGCCCCGTTAACGCATGAGGCGGAAAAAAGCTCCGCCAACGTCGCGCGCATGTCACACGCGAGATGCCGGCGCGCAACAGACAATTTGTGATCGGTGTAACGCGAATGTCATTCGACTTTCGCGCTGGCGTCGCGCAAAACATCGAATAGGCGGGAGATATTGGTCAGAGCTTTTCGGAGCCCATCATGCCTGCATATGAAATCTGCTATCTCGATGAGGATGGCGCCCTCACCTACAAATTTTCCGCCACCTGCGATGACGACCAGCGCGCAAAGGTGCTGGCGCATGCCATGAAGACGCCCAGCGCCAAGAAGCTGGAAGTGTGGACCGGCGACGCGCTGATCTACACCCGCCCCAGCGCCATGCTGGAGCGCCAGATGCTGCGGGCCGGCTAGATCAGTTTTTCCGACTTTACCCAGTCCAGCGTCTTGTCGAGCGCGCGGGTAAGGCGGTTGAACATCTCGTCGATCTCCGCTTCGCTGATCACCAGCGGGGGACACAGCGCGATGCGGTCATGCAGAAGTGCGCGCACGATGATGCCTTCGTCCTGGCAGAAAGCGGCACACTTGGCTCCCACACCCTTTGCGGCTTCGAAGTTGCGCCTGCTCTTCTTGTCTGGCGTCAGTTCGATGCCGCCGATCAGGCCCACGCCATTGGCCTCGCCTACCAGCGGGTGATCGCCCAGCGCCTTGAGACGGCGCAGGAACGCGGGCGCAACCTTGCGGACATGCCCAAAAGTGTCGCGGCGCTGGTAGATTTCCAGCGTCTTGATCGCCACGGCCGCCGACACCGGATGGGCGCTGTAGGTGAAGGCGTGCCACAGGCCGCCGATCCTGGTGGCTTCGGCTTCGATGATCTCCACCAGCTCGGGCGACAACAGCACCGCCGAGATCGGCAGGTAAGCCGATGACAGCGCCTTGGCGATGGACATGGAGTCGGGCTGGTAATTGAAAGTCTGGCAGCCAAAGGCGTTGCCGGTGCGGCCAAAGCCGCAAATCACTTCATCGTCCACCAGGAAGATGCCGTACTTGTCCAGGATCGGGGTGATCGCCTCGAAGTAACCCTTGGGCGGCACCATGGCGCCGCCCGCGCCCATCACCGCTTCCACGAACATGGCGCAGATCGTGTCGGGACCTTCGCGCAGGATGGTGGCTTCCAGGTCGGCAGCCAGGCGGGCGGAATATTGCTCCTCGCTCTCGCCATCCCTGGCGCCGCGATAATAATGCGGGCATTCCACCCGCACCGTGAAGTCGAATGGCAGGTCGAAGCTTTTGTGGAAGGCGTCCAGCCCGGTCAGGCTGGCGCTGGCCAGGGTCACGCCATGATAGGCCTTGTTGCGGGCGATGATCTTCTTCCTGCCTGTCTGGCCGCGGGCGTTGGCGGCATACCACATCAGCTTGATCTGGCTGTCATTGGCCTCGGAGCCCGAATTGGCGAAGAACACCTTGCCGGTCGGCATGGGCGCCATCTCTTTCAGCTTTTCGGAAAGCGTGATGGCGGCCTCGTGGCTCTTGCCACCGAAAATGTGCGCGAAGGGCAGTTTGCGCATCTGTTCGGCGGCAGTCTCGACCAGCTCTTCTTCGCCCCAGCCCAGCGCGGTGCACCACAGACCGCCCATGGCTTCCAGATAATCCTTGCCGTCCGTACCGTACAAAAACACGCCCTTGCCGCGTTCGATCACCAGGGGGCCGGTCTGGCGCAGGACCGTCAGGTTGGTGAAAGGATGAAGCAGGCTCGCCATGTCGCGCGCCTGGGTGTTGGAAAGTACGGGACTGGACATCAGAGGGTCTCACTATCGCGGCGGGCGGGAATCTACCTTATGATGGCCCCGCAATCGAACGCCCATTCCCGGATTTTAGACATGCGTCTGCAACCGATGGCCGCACGCGGCGCACTGGCCTCGCTGGTCCTGGGCGTCCTGGCCGCCATCAGCGCGGTGGCGGGGGTGCGGCTGGGCAGCCTGAGCGACAAGAGCGGCAGCACCCTGATGATCCTGGCCACGGGGCTGGGCCTGCTTGCGCTGGCGCTGGCCCTCTTGTGGCTGCAACAGGCACTGGCCCGCAATGCGGGCGACGGCAAGCGCATGGGCTTGGCCGCCCTGGCCGGATCCCTGATCCTGCTCTACCACCCGCTCACTTATGTCTATTACGGCTTCAGCTTGCCGCCCATAAATGATGTCACCACCGATCCGGAAGACCCGCCCCAGTTCGTGGCGCTGGCCAAAATCCAGCCCGCCAACAGCCGCCTTTTCGAGGCCCAGCGCAAAATCACCTACAAGGGCGAACAGGTCACCATCGCTTACGCCCTGCATGAGAAATACCCCACCCTGACCAAGCCGCATGCCGGCCTGTTGGTGTCGCCGCAGAAAGCCTATTGGCGCGCCTATGCCGCCGTACAGAAGCTGGGCTGGACCATCGTGGACGCGAGTGAAAAAGATCTGCGCATCGAAGCCACCGATCGCAGCCTGTGGTTCGGCCGCATCAGCGACATCGTCATCCGGGTGCGCCAGGCCGGTACCATCGGCAGCCGCATCGACCTGCGTGCGCAAAGCCGCGAGGGCGCGCTGGACCATGGCCGCAATGCGGCGCGGCTGAAGGCCTTCTTCACCCAGTTCCACTTCTGATCCAGCGGCCACCCGCTTCGGTCACCAAACCGCGCCGCTTCAGCCAGTCCAGATGCGCCTGGGTCTGCAACGCCGCCGCGCCGCGCAGCCGTGTATCGATATCCGGATAGAGCTTTTCCACGATGGCGGGAATGGCGCCATCCAGCGCCGCCAATATCTGCGCCTCGCGGTGGCGGCGGTGGGCGATCAGCTGCGCCAGCCATTCGCGTGGGTGCGTTATGGGCGAGCCGTGTGTCGGATAAAAAATCGCATCATCCCGCCTGCCGAGTTTTTCCAGGCTGGCCAGATACTGACCCATGTCGCCATCGGGCGGCGCAATTACGCTGGTGGACCAGCCCATCACATGATCGCCGCTGAACAGCGCCCTCTCCTGCGCCAGGGCGAAGCACATATGGTTGGCGGTATGGCCCGGCGTGGCGACACAGGTGATGTCGAAGCCATCCGCGGTGATGGATTGGCCATCCGCCAGAATCACATCGGGCGCAAAGTCATGGTCATGCACCTCGTCTGCCGCGCCCTCGCCGGCGCCGGCCGGCGCGGCGGGCGCCATCGCATAAGTTTTCGCGCCTGACCATTGCTTCAGCGGAGCAGCAGCGGGGGAATGGTCGCGGTGGGTATGGGTGATCAGGATATGGCTGAGCCGCCGCCCCGCCAGGGCGTCTGTTAGCGCCGTAACGTGCGCCGGGATCAGGGGCCCAGGATCGATCACCGCCACATCCCTGCCCGCACCAACCAGGTAAGTGCCCGTGCCCCGGAAGGTGAAAGGCCCGGGATTTGGGGCCAAAATGCGCAACACCAGAGGCGACAGCCGCACCTCCACCCCATACGGCACATCCAGCGAGCGGTCGAAATTCACGTTTCATTAACCCGCAAAATCCCGGGGAGAGTTACGCCTTTTCCCTTCGCGGTAAAGCAGTCCTTAATCTGGAACCCGCCATGCTCGGGCATTGTCGAGGCGGAGCATTTTTCGTGGCCAATGATCGTTCGGTGCGATTCCTCAGCGCGCTCGGTGGCGCCTCCACCAGTCGCGTGCTGAACCTTTTTCGCATTGCCCAGGACAATGCCGACAATCCCGAACATTGGGAAAAACCGCTTTTCGTTTCGCCCATCATCAACAAGACTTTCCTGCTCAAGCACCGCACGCGCGCCGACGAAACCTATCTGTTCGCCAGCCCCAAGGCGGTGGCGACCAAGATCATCATCCCGTTCGATTCCACGGATCTGCGCGCCGGCGGGCGCTCGCTGTTCGTGGACCAGCGCGGCTATACCGAAGCCTTGCGCGAGGTGGGCAACTACAAGCCCGACGCGCTGGAGCGCGACCTGTCGGTGTTGCGCCTGCTGAATGCGGTGCCCAGCCTGGACCCCTTCCTGCTGCGCGAACATCTGCGCAACAACAAGATTGAGGTGGCGCCCAGCTATTTCACCATCTCCGACGGCGACCAGGAGCGCATGCATGCTTTCGTCAGCCAGGAAATGTCCAGGCTGATCGCGCTGGCGGGCGGCGATTCCACCTCTTCGGGCCGCCTGGTGTCCGCCATGCTGTCCAATGAGATCGACGAAAAGCTGGAGCCCCTGCGCCTGACTCTGGGCCTGACCGGCAACGACTTCCGCGAAGGCGTTTTCAGCTGGCGCGGATTTCTTTATTACAAGTGGTCTATGGGCAAGTTCTGGCCCGACGTGATGGGCGTTCTGCGAGAAATCAACTCGATCATCCCATATGGCGGATTGACGCCCGAACAGAAAGTCTATTTGACCGCCGCCCGCCGCAACATCATCGAGATGGTGCGCGACAACGGCAATCATGTGAACAAGGCGCTGGGGGTTTACGACGCCTCGTTCGGCGACCTGGTGGAAAACCAGAGCCCCAAGACCTTCCGCGACTTCCTGCTGAGCGCACCCTACATGTTCCTGGAGCTGGGCGAGAAGCTGGGCGCCATTTCCCACATTGTCAGCTTCTGGCGCTATCGCTTCCCGCCGGGCGGCCCCACCTATATCGATGCCGACGAACTGGCCGCCATCTTCCAGGACTTCTCGTGCGGCTTCGGCGAAAAGCTGCAGGGCGAAAGCTCGATCATCAAGAAGCCCACGGTGATTGACACCACCGCCGCCTAAAGGCTTGTCTCCTCCGTCACGGAGGCCCCTTTGCGCACATTCGAAATCATCGCCGGCCTGCTTTTGGCCGTCATCCTGTTCGTGGTCCTGAAAGTGATCGGGATGGTGGTCAAATTCGCCCTGATCGCCGCCGTGCTGGGCTTTGTCACCGGGCTGATCCTGGCCCGCAGCTTTCGCAGGAACTAGGGAACTTTTTGGGCTAAGGTGGCGTTACCGCCGGATAACCCCCAAAAGGATTTCCCCATGCTCAAGTCATTGACCAAGCTGGTTTCCGTGGCTGCCTTCGCGGTCGCCGCCTTCGCCCTGCCCGCCCAGGCCGGTGAAAAAGCCGATCTTCTGCGCGACGCCAATACCGTCGTGAACGACCTGCGCCGCGACCCGGCCTTCGGCACCGCCCGCAACATGCTGCAGGGCGCCGAGGCGGTTTACATCGTGCCCAAGCTGGTCAAGGCCGGCTTCATCTTCGGCGCCGAGGGCGGCGATGGCGTCCTGTTGCACCGGACCGGCCGCGGCTGGAGCACCCCGCGCTTCTACGGCATGGGTTCGGCCAGCTTCGGCCTGCAGATCGGCCTGGAACAGGCCAAGCTGATCTTCATCATCAATTCCAAGAAGGCCCTGCGCGGCATCGAGAAGGGCGAGGTCAAGCTGGGCGCCGGCGCCGGCATCACGGTGGTGACCCTGTCCAGCGCCGCCGAAGGCGCCACCACCACCCATGGCGGCGACATCGTGGTGTGGGCGTCGGGCACCGGCGCCTATGGCGGCCTGACCTTCAACGGCACCGTCATCAAGCAGGACAAGGAGATGAACGAGGTTCCCGCCACCGGTCCGGAGGCCCAGGCCCTGCGCCGCAACCTGGCGTCCATCTGGTAAGGGCATCTGGTAAAGCCTGACAATCGGAGTAAGGTTTGGGGCGCCCGGGACTAGCCGGGCGCCCCGAATTTTTTGACCCGTTAAACAAGGAACTACCCATGAAGAAGATCATCATGCTGGCCGGCGCCGCCGCGCTGCTTGCCACCCCCGCCTTTGCCGACCTGGCCGGCGAACTGTCGACCGCCCAGACCCATGCCGGCATGGCCGCCACCCAGGCCGACATCGCCATGGTGCACAAGCACCTGCAGCACGCCGTGAACTGCCTGGTCGGTCCGGGCGGCGCCGGCTTCGATGAAGCGGCCGGCAATCCGTGCGGCAAGGCCGGCGCGGGCGCGATTCCGGACAGCACCGACGCGGCCCAGAAGGCCAAGCTGACCAAGATCGCCGCCGACGCCAAGGCCGGCGTGGGCAACAGCGACCTGGCCGCTGCGCAGGCCGCCGCCAAGGCGACCGCCGACGCTGTCGCGGCTGCGAAGTAAGTTCGACTTAGCGAAATAAAAAAGGGCCGCTCCGATGGGGCGGCCCTTTTGTTTTAGTGCGTGGGTTTCACGTGATTGGGATTCTCGGCGCGATTGCCGATCCAATCCATCGCCGCGAACAACAGGCCCGACACCACGAAGGTCAGGTGCAGGATCAGCATCCAGTGCAGGCGCCGTTCATCCAGCGGGCCCTCATCTTCGTTCAAGGTCATGAAGGCGCGCAGCAGCGAGATGGCCGAGATCGCCACGATCGAGCCGATCAGCTTCATCTTCAGGCCGGAGAAATCCAGCGTGCCCATCCAGCCGGGACGATCCTCGGCATTCTCGGTGTTGATCTTGGAAACAAAATTCTCGTAGCCGGAGAAGATCACGATCACCACCAGGTTGCCGGCCAGCGACAGATCGATCATCCCCAGCACCGCCAGGATCACCTTTTCCGGATCCACGGACGACAGGCTCATGGCTTCGGGGAAGGCATGGACCAGCTCGGCGACAAAGGCCGCCAGCAGCATGACCAGCGACGCCACCATGCCCAGGTAGAAGGGCGCCAGCAGCCAGCGCGATTTGAACAGCGTCTGTTCCAGCACCGTTTCGACCAGGTTGCGTTGATGCATGGTTCCACCCCTTTTCAGCCATTGTTCCCTAGCGGGAAATCGGGCCGAAAACGAGGCAAACCCCTGCAAAAATCCGCGCCGCGCCCTATATTACCGCCATGGCCCACAATAACGGCATGGTCCCCCGGCAGAAAAAGTCGCGCGCCTCAAAAGGCATGAGCGAGAACGCTGCCAAATTCCAGGCGGCGGTGGGCAAGATGCCCCTGGCCATGGGCACCACCGCGCCCGCCGAAGAGGCGATCGATCCGGCCTATGTCACCGTCCCGATCAGCCAGTTCGTGCCCCACCGGCCGGAGCGGCCGGCAAAGTCCGAAGGCGGCAAGAAGTTCAAGCTGGTCAGCGACTACAAGCCGGCGGGCGACCAGCGCACCGCCATCCCGGAGCTGGTGGCCGGCGTCAATGCGCTGGAACGCGACCAGGTGCTTTTGGGCGTCACCGGTTCGGGCAAGACCTTCACCATGGCGTCCATCATCGAGGCGACCCAGCGCCCCGCCCTGATCCTGGCGCCCAACAAGACCCTGGCGGCGCAGCTCTACAGCGAGTTCAAGACCTTCTTCCCCGAAAACGCGGTGGAGTATTTCGTCAGCTATTACGACTACTACCAGCCCGAAGCGTACATCCCGCGCACCGACACCTATATCGAGAAAGACTCCTCGCTGAACGAGGAGATCGACCGCATGCGCCATTCGGCGACGCGCGCCATCCTGGAGCGCGACGACGTCATCATCGTGGCGTCCGTGTCCTGCATCTATGGTATCGGCTCGGTCGAAACCTATTCGGGCACCGCGGTGGGCATCGCGCGCGGCGACCGCATCGACCGCCAGGCAGCCATCCAGAACCTGGTGGCGCTGCAATACCGGCGCAACGACGACAATTTCACCCGCGGCGCCTTCCGGGTGCGCGGCGACACGATCGACATCTTTCCCGCGCACCAGGAAGACCGCGCCTGGCGCGTCGAGCTGTTCGGCGACACGGTCGACAACATCACCGAGTTCGATCCCCTGACCGGGCACAAGGCCGGCGTGCTGGATGCGATCAAGATCTACGCCAACAGCCATTATGTGACGCCGCGCCCCACGCTGCAGCAGGCGATGAAGGGCATCAAGCAGGAGCTGATCCACACCCTGGCCGACTTCCGCGCCAAGGGAAAATTGCTGGAAGCCCAGCGGCTGGAACAGCGCACGACGTTCGATCTTGAAATGATCGAGGCCACCGGTTCCTGCGCCGGCATCGAAAATTATTCGCGCTGGCTGACGGGGCGCAAGGCCGGCGAGCCGCCGCCCACTTTGTTCGAATACCTGCCCGACAATGCGCTGGTGTTCGCGGACGAAAGCCATGTCAGCGTGCCGCAGATCGGTGCCATGTACAAAGGCGACTATCGCCGCAAGTTCACGCTTGCCGAATATGGCTTCCGCCTGCCCAGCTGCATCGACAACCGCCCCTTGAAATTCGAGGAATGGGACGCGATGCGGCCCCAGTCCATCTATGTCAGCGCCACGCCGGGCAACTGGGAGCTGGAACGCACCGGCGGCGTCTTCACCGAACAGGTCATTCGCCCGACCGGACTCATTGATCCGCCGGTGGAAATACGGCCCGTGGAAAGCCAGGTCGACGACCTGATTTCCGAATGCCACGCCATCGCCAAGAAGGGCTACCGCGTGCTGGTCACCACCCTGACCAAGAAGATGGCCGAGGACCTGACCGAATACATGCACGAACAGGGCATCCGCGTGCGCTACATGCACAGCGATGTGGAAACCCTGGAGCGGATCGAGATCATCCGCGACCTGCGCCTGGGCGCGTTCGACGTGCTGATCGGCATCAACCTGTTGCGCGAAGGCCTGGACATTCCCGAATGCGGCCTGGTCGCCATCCTGGACGCCGACAAGGAAGGTTTCCTGCGCAGCGAGACGTCGCTGGTCCAGACCATCGGCCGCGCCGCGCGCAACGTGGATGGCAAGGTGATCCTGTATGCCGACAAGATCACCGGCTCGATGGAACGGGCCATCGCGGAAACCAATCGCCGCCGCGCCAAGCAGGAAGCGTACAACAAGGAAAACGGCATCACCCCGGCCAGCGTGAAGGCCAAGATCAGCGACATCATGGGTTCGATGTACGAGCGCGACCATGTCACGGTCGATGGCGGCGTGATGGCCGAGCCGGGGCGCGAATTCGTCGGCCACAACATCAAGGCGATCATCGCCGACATCGAAAAGAAGATGCGCACCGCCGCCGCCGACCTGGAGTTCGAGGAAGCCGCGCGGCTGCGCGATGAACTCAAACGCCTGCAATCCACCGCGCTGGCGATTGCCGATGATCCCTTTGCCCGCCAGAGCGATGTGGCCAAGGCCAATTTGGACGCCGAGATCACCTATTCCACCGACGACAGCCCGTCCAAGCCCATTCCATCAAAGGGCGGACGCAAGCGATTGCAGCGCGCCGGCCGGCCGAATGTGCCCAAGACATTTGGCAGCCGCGCCCGGTAACCTGCTGTTCGCATGCGATAAAAGCGCATGCATTGTTATTTAACCCCACAGCGCCTATATTAAGCCTCACGTGGTTCTTGCGTCCTAAGTCAGACGAAGCGCTTTCTGTCTTTCTGACCTGCCCTCCCAACAAAGAGGCGCGCCGGACGAACCGAAAATCTTCCCTCGATCAGACTGTTTGTATCCACGGCCGCCATGGCATGTCGCCAGGTGGAACCCGATGACCAAAGGAAATCAAATGACCATCGGAACCGTGAAGTTCTTCAACACCGCCAAGGGTTTTGGCTTTATCGCCCCGGAAGGCGGCGGCAAGGATGTGTTCGTGCACGCCAGCGCCGTCGAAGCCGCGGGCATGCGCACCCTGAATGAAGGCCAGAAGGTCAATTTCGACGTGGTGCCCGACGCGCGCGGCGCCAAGGCCGCCAACCTGTCGGAAGCCTGAAGAAGGAACGGGGCGGCGTTCGCGCCGCCCCTTTTTCAATGAGGTACAACATGGCCACTCGCAAGATACCGGCATCGCTCGATCGCGCTTCGCAGATCTGGCAAAGCCGCACCGACCTGGTGAAACAGGAACAGGACAAGGAACGCGCCGACAACGACGCCAAGACCCTGCGCCTGCGTGCGCTGCGCCTGGAAAAGGAAGCCGCCGAAGCCGAAGCGGCCCGCAATGCCCCGCCCGTCGAGATCAGGAAGCGCGCCAAGCGCGCACCCTGATCCTTGGCATGTTTCCGCATCGTTCATCGCACCGAGTATCTTTATAACCAGCCCGTACGCCTGGGCGCGCACCGGCTGATGCTGCGCCCGCGCGAGAGCCACGAGCTCAAGCTGCTGTCCCACACGATCACCACGACCCCGCCCAGCACGATCAGCTGGGCGCAGGATGTGTTCGGCAACGCCATCGCCACCGCGACATTCGACGCGCCCACCGACCAGCTGGTGATCCAAAGCGACGCCAGCCTGGAACACAGCAGCGCCGCCTGGCCGATCTTTCCCATCGCCGCGAACGCGATCAATTATCCTTTTTCCTATTCCCCGCAGGAGCGCACCGACTTGGGCGCGCTGCTGTCTCCGCAATATGACGATCCCATGGGCCGGCTGTCGTCCTGGACCGCCAGTTTCGTGCGCTCCAATCCCACCGACACGCTGGCGCTGCTCAAGGACCTGAACGCCGGCATCACCGCCAGCGCCACCTACCAGGCGCGCGAGGATGAAGGCACCCAGGCGCCGGGCAGCACCCTGGACCTTGGCCGCGGTTCGTGCCGCGACTTTGCCGTGCTGTTCGTGGAAGCGGCCCGCCTGCTGGGCTTCGGCGCGCGCATCGTGTCGGGCTATCTGTTCAATCCCGCCCTTGCCGGCATCGACAGCACCACCCATGCCTGGGCGGAGATATTCGTGCCGGGTGCGGGCTGGATCAGCTTTGACCCCACCAACCGGCAGATGGGCAGTTTCAACCTGATCCCGGTGGCGGTGGCGCGCGACCTTGCCCAGGCCATGCCGGTCAGCGGCAGCTATCTCGGCCCCAATGGCGCGCAACAGCGGTTGATGGTGGCCGTGCGCGTGACGGAACAGCCTGAACAGAACGCGTCGCCTTGCGTTCCTGATACCCCCTTTCAAAGCCGGTACGCCGGCGAAGCGAGCCGATGAAACCGGAACTGAAGTTCGCCCAGCCCATCCGCCTCACGGCGCAGATGCCCGCGCCCGGCCCGCGCGAGATCACCAGCATCGAAGATGCGATTGACTGCGTGCAGGAACTGCCGGTGACGATGCTGCGCGGCAAACGCTGGCGGCAGGTGCTGGAAGCGCTGTGGGCCGCCGCCGACGCGCGTGGTGATGCCGCTCGGCTGGACGCTGCCCATGCCGCGCTGACCGCCGCCCTGGTGGCCGAGGGCTGGCTGGACGGCACCACCCACTGACCCGCGCGCCCGTCCCGCCGGCCACAAAAGCCGCGAACAACGGTGGCGCGGCGAGTCGGCTTGGCGTAATTATTGATTCGCGGGGGATTCGGACATGCGCAGCAAGGCCGAGATCGAGCAATTCGTACGGGACTGGGTCGCCAGCAACGTCCACCTGGTGCCCGAACTGGCCGATGTGATGGCCGAGATCGACCGCCTGGCCTCCAACCTCACCGGCGACGCCCGCGCCCAAGGCATCAGCGGCCGCGACCTCAACACCACCGTCGGCGACATCGACGACTATCTGGCCCAGCAATATCACGCGAAGGCGGGTTAGCCCCTGCTTCCACCCTCCCCTTGAGGGGTCCGCAGGACGGGCGCGCAGCCAAGCGCGCCCAGTGAGGTCGAATTGCGGAGCAATTCGGGGAGGGGTGCGTTAGGCTTTCACCATGTCCCGAGCCTTCGTCAAGGAAACCGCCGAGTCCGCCGCCCCGCCGGAGCGCATGGTCGACGAAGGCCCCAACCTCGTCACCCCCGAGGGCTTGGCGCAGATCGAAGCGCACATCGCCCGCATCGAAGCCGCCATGAAGACCGAAACCAACGTGCTGTTGCGCGAAACCCTGGCGCGCGACTTGCGCTATTGGGAAATCCGCAAAAGCACCGCCGAGGTCGTGACGCCCGCCACCGACGGCACCGTCGCCTTCGGCTCCACCGTCACCATCCGGCGCAAGGGCCGCACCCAGACCTTTCGCATTGTAGGCGTGGATGAGGCCGATGCGTCTAAAGGTTTGATTAGCTTCCGCTCGCCTCTCGCTCAAGCTGTTCTAGGCGCTCGCCTCGGCGACGTTGTCGAGGCGGATGAACCACTGGGAGAAATCGTGATAGACCGACTGTCCTGACATATTGTCGGATAAAAATATCAAATTCTCGCTTATTCGATTGCGAAAGGGCAGGATAGCCGGCCGAGGCGTATGGATTTCCGACCCACATTCTGCGGATAATGTCCGCTGGGGCTAACTGGGCTTAGATATGGCTATCGCCAACAAAAACACCGGTGATCGGCTTCGCTACAGCGTAAGCCTGGTTCAACAGGGCAAAAATCAATTTTACACGCTAACTATGCCGTCCGACGTCCTGAGCAGGACGTGTAGGGTTAGTACGCGTGCGGAAGATCCCATCAAGGGTTTTCAACGAGAGTTGGATGAAAAGCGCGCGATCGAAATAGCGGAGTATGTCGATGCTGGGGGAACAATTCCAAACTCCATTGTCCTTTCCGCACAGCCTGAAGCGAAGCTTCAAATAGTAGGACGGGGAAAGACTGTTGAGTTCAGCGACGTCAAAGGCGCCTTTTTTATGCTCGACGGACAACACCGCGTTTATGGCTTTTCCAAAGCCAGAACCCGCCTGCGCGTACCCGTCGTTATCTACAACAATCTCACCCGCAAGGACGAAACAAAGCTCTTCATTGACATCAATACCAAGCAACGCCCCGTTCCGAACGCGTTGCTTCTCGACATCAAAAGCCTTGCCGAAATTGAGACGGATAGCGAGGCAACTCTCCGGGAGATATTTGATGACTTCGATAAGAAGCCTACCAGCGCTCTAAAAAGTCTCACCTCCAGGCACGAAACCTCCAGTGGTAAAATAAATCGCGTCACATTCAATTCGGCCGTAAAGCCATTACTGGCTCAATTCCCTTCACGATCGCCAGATGGAATCTATGAAATATTGAACAATTACCTGAGCGCGGTTGCCACTCATCTTGCCGATCGAGCCTCTGAGCCATTGCTTGGAAAGCCAGTCATCTTTCGAGCTTTTGTGGGACTGTTCCATCCTGTTGCTACTCGGGTCAAAGACAAATTCGACGGCCAGTATTCCGCAGGAAATTTCGAGTCGGTGTTGGCACCAATTTTTCATCATTTTCCGAACGCGAAGCTAAAGCGGCCCGGACAAAGTTGGGTAGCACTGCGCGATTACTTAGAAAAGCGCATGTCGACAAAAACCACATTCTGACGACCACATGGTCGATTTAGCGCCAACATTCCTACGCGAAACAGCAACTGGCCTATTGGCGGACGCAGCTGAAGCAGGCGGCCTTAGGGAGTGGGTACTCACAGGCACTTACGGAATGCGTCTCGGATTGCCCGGCGAGATCATCCTTGAAGGGATTAGCTCCAACGATTTTTTCCCTTACCTACTTTTTGACTATTCCCGGTTTGCGATGGCCGCAAAGGAGTCTGTCCATCTTTCTTTCGGCACCCTGTTCGATAAACGCGCGACGGCTTGGACGCTGATAAATCGATATTATTCCTCTTTCTTTTCAGCTCATTCACTGTTGAGAGCTCATGGCCGCGGCATCACATGGATAGATGCTTCTGAAGCAGCAAAGCTTGAGGCCATTGGGAAGGCTTATATCGGCCCTCAATTCGTAATGAGGCGCGGCGGTTATTCGTTTGAATTCGACGCGAAGAATGGATTTCATGGCGAACTAAAGCTGGCCCAAGTGACCTATGGCGGAGGCTCTCACGATGATTTTTGGAGATATTTCGCCGCGTATCTCGCGACTTTGGGTTCCGCGTGGCTTGCTAACAACGTACCCCTAGCTCAGCAGTCGGTAGCGCGGCTCGATGAACTAAGACGAATTATACTCGCCCCGGCTACTCGCGGTGCTTGGCTTTCCCACATGCGGAATGAAATTAACTACCAGCACAAGTATGGAACATGGTTCCCGTTTAAAACACCTGTTGCTGGGGGATCGCTCGAGAAGCGCTTCCTAAAACTGTCTAATGCCGCTGTTGATCTAACTCCGAGCGTCAACGCACAGCCACTAAAGGCGTTTAATGCCGCAACTTACTACATGGCGGCGCTGAGCAATGACTTTGCTGCGCTTTTGAAAGAGCGAGCCGGAACTGGCGCAACGAGATTTCGTTCGGATTGGAACAGACTCGAAGCAGCATTATCGAGCTAATTCAGTAGCTGGCTAACCGTCTCACTCGGCCGGCACAATTTCGTGCCCTTGGGCGTAATCACGATAGGCCGGTTCATCAGGACCGGGTGAGCCGCCATCGCCGCCAGCAAGGTATCCTCGTCGGTCGCCTCGCTGATGCCGGCGGCGGCGACTTCGTCCTTCTGCTTCCAGCGCACCACGTCCTTCACCGGCACCTTCATCCGGTCGATGAGGTGGCGCAGTTCATGCTGGTCCAGCGGCGTCTTGAGATATTCGATGATGGTGGGCTCGATTCCCTTGCCGCGAATGATGGCCAGCGCGTTGCGCGAGGTTTCGCACTTCGGATTGTGGTAGATGGTGACTTGCATGAATCACTTATAACGCGCCGCTGCCGCTCGCCCAAGCTCGCGGCGCTCGCCGCTCAAAACGGTCCACTGGACCGTTTTGCCCGCTTCGCGGTCGCGTCTCTCACTTCTTCGTCGGAAACGCTTCCGCCAACCGTTGCCGCAGCTCCACGATCTCGGTCACGTCCTCGGCGCGGTGGATGATCCATTTCACAAAACCGTCATCGCCCAGGATCGGGGTGTTGACCACCTGCCACCAGCGCGCCTGGAACGGGCCGCGGGCGCCCTGCACGTCATAGCGCACGATCGGCATCTGGTCGGGCTCCCTGGTCTTGAGCACCCGCAGCAGCGAGGCGCGCAATTCCGAGATGCCATGCGCGCCGGAGTCGGCGGGATTGTCGGGAAAGGCCTCGAACAGGTGCTTGCCCACGATCTGTTTGTCCGTCGACAGGGTCGCCACCGCATGGGCGCGGTTCTGGGCCACGATGGTGAAGGCCGGATCGACCACGAACACCAGGCTGGGTGTGTTGTCGAAAATCAGCCGATAGTCCGCGTCGGTGAATTCGGCCATGGCGCATCTCCAGGGGCGCCATCTTAATCCAACGCCGAAAGCCCGGACAGGCCCGGCGCCGCGACGTTCGCCAGGTCCGCCCCAAAACGAGACGCGCAGAGGGACGGCCTGCGCTGCATACAGTTTGTTGGCAGTGGTTACCGTACAGTCGGGCGCAGTGTTTCGTTCACCCGCGCCCTGCTATAGTGGAACCGGGATACGGGTATTGATCGCCATGAGCCGGCTGAAGGATTTCGCGCTGGGTTTGGTGCTGGCCGCCATGGGCGTGGCCGCGTTCTTCCAGGTCTTCCATGTCGATCCGGTGTGGCGCTTCGCCAGCATCGGCGCGCTGAGCGCGGTTTCGGTTCTGGCGGCGGCGGTGTTCTTCGTCTTCGCCTTTTCGCCGCGCGAATAGCCAGACGATTAATTGTCATGGCGCCCGCGATGTGGGGGCTTGCCGCATGCCGCGCCGCAAAATGGGGTAGCGCGCCCGCCATTGCGAAACTTGCGGCCTGCGCGTATTGTCGCGCCGCGTGGGCGTTACGTCCCGTCACAGAGAAGCGCACCTAGACTAATCCTGCCCGCTGCGTGCGCGCCTGGACGACGGTTGAACTTCCTTCCCTGCGACACCGAAAAGCCCCGTTCCGGATCGGCATTTTGCCGGGCGGACATCAATGCAGGAAAAGTACCCATGACTATCGGAACCGTTAAGTTCTTCAACACCTCCAAGGGTTTTGGCTTCATCGCGCCGGAAGGCGGCGGCAAGGACGTGTTCGTCCACGCCACTGCTGTTGAAGCGGCTGGCATGCGCACCCTGAACGAAGGCCAGAAGGTCTCGTTCGACATCGTGCCGGACGCCCGCGGCGCCAAGGCTGCGAACCTCAAGGCCGTCTAAGAACGGTTTGACGTTCTGAACGAATTGAGCCCGGTGGAGAAATCCACCGGGCTCTTTCGCTTAGGATCTGTTGGCGAGCGTAGCGAGCTTACAGACCCTTGCGCCGCACCGAGCAGCGACAGCTGCGAGGGCCGCAGTTTCCTGGACGTTCCTCGTTACTGGCCGACCGGCGCGGGCGCGGCGCCCGCCGGCAAACTGACGGCCGGATTGCTGCTGGCGAAGGTGATGGTCACTTCCTTCTGCGCCGTGCCGGCGGTGAAGTTGCTGCTGCTGGAACGGCCGCTGCCGCCGATCAATGTCGCGGTGGCGGTGTAGGCGCCGGGCGGCGCCTTGAACAGGATCCAGGGCGCATCGCAGTCCAGCCCCGCCACTTCCTGGCCGCCCTTGTTCAGGGTGACATGGGCATTGGCCAGGTTGGCGCCGCCGCTGGTGGCCAGCACGATCTTGATCGGGTACGCGCCCCAGCGCGGATCATCCTTGGCCGAGCCGACGCCGGTGCAGACCGCTTCGACCCCATTGATGGTGACGGGCGTGTCCTGCACGGCCAGGGCTTCCTGGGCCATGATGAAACTGGTGGCGGTGAAAAGGCCGGCCGTGGCGGCCATCAGGAAAAGACGCATCTCAAATCTCCCAACTTATTTGAGGGTCGGGCGGCCTAACGCTTCGCTGCGCTACGCTGGGCCGACCCTCTCGGCCCCGCTCGCTCTAAAGCGTACAGGCCGCGTTCGGGTTCCCTGGCTTGCGCCGCTATGGCAGGGTTCGCCCGCTTTTGGGGGCGAAAATGGGCCGGTTCATCCTGATGCTTGGCATGCTGGCGCTGGCGGGGGCGCCCGCATCGGCGGCCCTGAAGGCCAAGGCCGTTGCCCGCCTGTCCAACCTTCAAGGCAAGCCGGTCGGCACCGTGACCTTCGATGCCGTCAACCGGGGCGTGCTGGTGACGTTCGACCTGCACGATCTGCCGCCGGGCCCGCACGGCATTCACCTGCACACATCGGCCAGTTGCGATCCCAAGACCGGTTTCACCAGCGCCGGGCCGATCCTGACCACGGTGCCCGGCAAGCAGCATGGCTTTTTGGCCGAAGGCGGACCGCAGGCGGGCGATCTTCCCAACCAGTTCGCCGGCGCCGATGGGCGGCTGCATGCCAGCACCGTCGCCAACGGCTTTTCCATCGGCAACGGCAAGCGGTCGATCTTTGACAAGGATGGTGTGGCCATCATCCTGGATGCGCGGGGCGATGATTACCGCACCCAGCCCCTGGGCAATGCCGGGGACCGGATCGCCTGTGGCGTGGTCATTCGCGTGCGGGGACCGGCCAAATGGGATGGAATCCCCCGACCCAAGAAGCCCAAGCCGGATTAACCCTGCACCCGGCCGGGTGGTATCGGGGGGATGCGGATGGCATATTCCGCGCCGCCATGGGCCTCGAAAAACCCCAATCCCTCGCCTTGCGCGATTTGATCGACGCCGACGCCCTGCGCCGGTCGCTGACCGCGCTGGCGCGCGAGACGCCCGATCCGGGCACCCTGCGCAAGTCGGGCCTGACCCTGATCAAGGCCGCCTTCACGCAAGGCCGCGAGAAAGTGAAATACGCGGTCGAGAAGGAAGGCCTGCCCGGTCTGCCCGCCGCGCGCGCCCTGTCGCAGCTGCAGGACGCGATCATCCAGGTGATCTACGACTTCGCGGTCAAGCATGTGTATTACGCCCAGAACCCGTCCACCGCCGAACGCATCGCGGTGGTGGCGACCGGCGGCTATGGCCGCGGCGAGCTGGCGCCGGGATCGGACATCGACCTGTTGTTCCTGCGCCCCTTCAAGCAGACCGCCTGGGGCGAAAGCGTCATCGAATTCATCCTCTACATGCTGTGGGACCTGGGGCTGAAGGTCGGGCACGCGACACGCTCGCTGGCCGAAAGCGTGCGCCTGGCGAAACTGGACGTCACTATTCGCACCGCCATCCTGGAAGCGCGCTACTTGTGGGGCGATCGCGGCCTGTATGAAGACCTGCGCGCCAAGTTCTGGAAGGAAGTCGCCACCGGCAATGGCCGCGATTTCGTCGAAGCCAAGCTGCTCGAGCGCAAGGACCGCCACAGCCGCCAGGGCGAAAGCCGCTACCTGGTCGAGCCCAACATCAAGGAGGGCAAGGGCGGGCTGCGCGACCTGCAGACCCTCTACTGGATCGGCAAGTATCTGTATCACGTCGATGAGCCCGGCAGCCTGGTGGAGCATGGCGTCTTCACCCGCGAGGAATACAAGACCTTCCAGAAGGCGGAAGCCTTTCTGTGGAATGTGCGCGTGCACCTGCACTACCTTCTGGGCCGCGCCGAAGAGCGCCTGAGCTTTGACGTGCAGCCTGCGCTGGCGACGCAGCTGGGTTATGTCGACGAAGACAAGCCGCGCCGGGCGGTGGAAGCCTTCATGCGCGCCTACTTCCTGGTGGCCAAGGATGTGGGCGACCTGACCCGCATCTTCATTGCCGCGCTGGAAGAACAGCACAAGAAGACGCGCCCGTCGCTGCGCACCATCCTGCCGGGCTTTTTGAAGCCGCGCAGCCCGGACGATGATTTCTATGTCGAGAATGGGCGGCTGACCGCCAATCCCGCCATCTTCAAGCAGGATCCCGCCAACATCCTGCGCATGTTCCATATCGCCGACATCAAGGGCGTGGACATCCACCCCAATGCGCTGCGCACCGTCACGCGGTCGCTGGAGCTGATCACCGACGATGTGCGCCACAGCCCCATCGCCAACAAGGCGTTCCTGGAAGTGCTGACATCGCGCCACGATCCCGAGCGCGCGCTGCGCCTGATGAACGAGGCCGGCGTGCTGGGCCGGTTCGTGCCCGAATTCGGCCATGCCGTGGGGCTGATGCAGTTCAACATGTACCACCATTACACGGTGGACGAGCATCTGATCCGCGCCGTCGGCAATGTCGCCGCCATCGAGCGCGGCGATTTGAAGGACACAAACCCGCTTACCAGCGACATCGTCAAGCGCATCCAGTCGCGCAATGTCCTGTACTGCGCCATCCTGCTGCATGACGTGGCCAAGGGCCTGCCGGGCGACCACAGCGATGTCGGCGCCGAGATCGCGCGCAGCCTGTGCCCGCGGCTGGGCCTGTCGGCCAATGAAACCGCATCGGTCGCCTGGCTGGTGAAGAACCACTTGGTCATGAGCGACACCGCCCAGCGCCGCGATGTGTCCGATCCCAAGACGGTGCGCGACTTTGTCGACATGGTGCAGACGCCGGAGATGCTGCGACTGCTGGTGATCCTGACGGTGGCGGACATTCGCGCCGTGGGCCCGGGCGTGTGGAATGGCTGGAAGGGCCAGCTGCTGCGCGAACTTTATTACGCCGCCGAGAACATGATGACCGGCGGCGACCAGGCGCCGGGCCGCGGGGCGCGCGTCGCCGCCGCCAAGGCGACATTGGAAGCGCGGCTGGGCGATCTGAGCCCGGCGCAGCGCGAAAAGGCGCTGAGCCGCCATTACGACAATTACTGGCTGGCCTTTGACGAAGACGAGCTGGAGCGCCATGCCCGCATCATCACCAGGGCCGATGCCGCCGGCGAATTGCTGACATTGGACGCGGTGACCAACAAGTTCCGCGCCATCACCGAAGTCCTGCTCTATACCCCCGACAATGCCGGCCTGTTCTCGCAATTTGCCGGCGCCATCGCCACGGCTGGCGGCTCGATCGTGGACGCCAAGGCCTTTACGACATCGGACGGCTTCGCGGTGGACGTGTTCTCGGTCCAGGACCAGGAAGGCGAGGCCTTCAGCGATCCCGAACGGCTGAACCGGCTGCGCCAGACCATTGAAAAGACCTTGCGCGGCGAGCTGCGGCCCCGCCGCGAGCTGGCGCGCAAGACGGTGCGCAGCAAGGCGGCCGCCTTCTCCATCCGGCCCAAAATTCATTTCGACAATGAAGCCAGCCGCATCGCCACCGTGATCGAAGTGGAATGCCTGGACCGGCCGGGCCTGCTCTACGACATCACCCACGCCATCTTCGAGGCGGGCCTGTCCATCTCCACCTCCATGGTGGCGACCTATGGCGAGCGCGCGGTGGACGTTTTCTATGTGCGCGACGGCTTCGGCCACAAGATCATGCACCCGGACCGGCTGAAGGCGGTGGAAACGCGGCTGCGCGCCGCCCTGGCGCCCCCGCCCCTTGCTGCACCGGCGCCCGCCAAGGCATAAGGCGGGCCATGAGCCACAAACCTCTCGTCCTGTCGGGCATGCAGCCCACCAATACGCTTCACCTGGGCAATTACCTGGGCGCCCTGAAGAACTGGGTGAAGATGCAGGACCAGATGCCCTGCCTGTTCTGCGTGGTGGACATGCACGCCATCACCCAGGATGTCGGCTATGGCCATCCCGCCGAACTGACCCAGGCGACGCGCGAAGTCACGGCCGCCTATATCGCCGCCGGCGTCGATCCGGCGCGCTCGCCCATCTTCAACCAGGGCCAGGTGCCCGAGCATGGCGAGCTGGCCTGGATCTTCAACTGCGTGGCGCGGCTGGGCTGGATGGACCGCATGACCCAGTTCAAGGAAAAATCGGGCAAGCACAAGGAACGCGCCAGCGTCGGGCTTTACACCTATCCCGTGCTGATGGCCGCCGACATCCTGGTTTACCGCGCCACCCATGTGCCGGTGGGCGAAGACCAGAAGCAGCACCTGGAACTGGCGCGCGATATCGCCGGCAAGTTCAACAATGATTTCGGCAAGCCCGACTTCTTCCCCCAGCCCGAGCCGGTGATCATGGGCGCCGGCACGCGGGTGATGAGCCTGCGCGACGGGTCGAAGAAAATGTCCAAGTCGGATGAGAGCGACAACAGCCGCATCAACCTGACCGACGACGCCACCGCGATCGCCGACAAGATCCGGCGGGCCAAGACCGATCCCAACCCCCTGCCCGGCACCAAGGACGAACTGGCGGGGCGGCCCGAGGCTGAGAATTTGCTGAACATCTATGCCGCGCTGGCCGACCAGGATCGTGACGTGGTGATCATCGAGTTCGCGGGACAGAATTTTTCCACCTTCAAGTCGGCGCTGGCGGATTTGACGGTGAGCAGGCTGGAGCCGATCACCAAGGAGATGCGCCGCCTGTTGGCCGATCCGGCCGAGATCGACCGCGTGTTGAAGGACGGCGCGCAAAAGGCCCGCGCCATCGCCACGCCCATCATGGACGAAGTCAAGAAGACGGTGGGCTTTATTACGTGAAGAATGTTCTGGTCACCGGCGCCGCCAAGCGGCTGGGTCGGGCGATTGCCCTGGACCTGGCTTCGGCGGGCTGGAACGTGGCGGTGCATTATCACGGTTCGCAGGAAGACGCTGACAGTGCCGTGCAGCAAGTGCGCGGCTTTGGCGTGAAGGCCGCCGCCCTGAAATGTAACCTGTCGCAGGAAAGCGAAGTCGTCACGCTGGTCGAGCGCGCCGCGCGCGAGATCGGTCCGCTGACGGCGCTGATCAACTCCGCCTCGCTGTTCGAGAACGACGATTGGCAAAGCGCCACCCGCCAAAGCTGGGACGATCACATCGAAACCAACCTGCGCGCACCCCTGGTGCTGTCGCAGTCCTTTGCCAAACAGCTGCCAGATGGCGCGCAAGGCAACATCATCAACATCATCGACCAGCGCGTCTTGAAGCCGACGCCTCAGTTCCTGTCCTACAGCCTCAGCAAGGCGGGACTGCACTGGCTGACCACCACCCTGGCGCAGGGCATGGGCCCGCGCATCCGGGTCAATGGCATCGGGCCGGGCCCCACCCTGCGCAATGCCCGCCAGAGCCAAGAAGATTTCGACCGCCAGCGCCAGGCCACCGTGCTGAAGCGCGGCGCCGATCCCGCGGACATCTGCGCTGCCGTGCGCTATCTGCTGGATGCGCCGGCTGTCACCGGCCAGATGCTGGCGGTGGATGGCGGCCAGCATCTGATCTGGCAAACCGCCGATGTGCAGGTGTCCGAATGACTTTCGCCGCCCGCGGCATCCGCCATGTCTTCATCCGCAACCTGGAACTGCCCGCCCATATCGGCGTCTATCGCCAGGAAGAAGGCCGCACCCAGCCGGTGCGCATCAATGTCGACTTGGCCACCGACGAGATCGCCGATGCCCAGGACATGCTGGAAAACGTGGTCGACTATCACGTCATCGAAAAGCGCATCCGCGCCATCATCGCCGAGGGCCATGTCCGCTTGGCCGAGACCCTGGCCGAACGCATCGCGGCCGCCTGTTTCGAAGACGCAAGGGTACGCACCGTGCGGGTACGGGTGGAAAAGCTGGAAGCCCTGACCCACGCCGAAAGCGTCGGCATAGAAATTGAGCGTTCGCGCTAATATATTGCCGGCATGAGTTCCACCGAGGCGCCGCTAAAAGGCGCCGAGCGCATCGCCGCATACCTGAAAACCCTGCCGGACGCGCCGGGCGTCTACCGCATGCTGAATGCGGCGGGCGACGTGCTGTATGTCGGCAAGGCCAAGAGCCTGAAGAAGCGCGTCACCGCCTATGCCACCGGCCGGGTGCACAGCGACAGGCTGACCCGCATGGTGGCCGAAACCGCCGAGATGGTGTTCGTCACCACCGCCAGCGAGATCGAAGCGCTGCTGCTGGAATCCAACCTGATCAAGCGGCTGAAGCCCCGCTACAATGTCAGCTACCGCGACGACAAGAGCTTCCCGAACATTCTGCTGCGCGAAGATCACCCCTTCCCGCAACTGCTGAAGCATCGCGGCGCCAAGACCACCAAGGGGGTTTACTTCGGACCCTTTGCCAGCGCCGGCGCGGTCAACCGTACACTCAACACGTTGCAGCGCGCCTTTCTGCTGCGTTCCTGTTCGGATTCGGTGTTCGAGACGCGCACCCGCCCTTGCCTGTTGTTCCAGATCAAGCGCTGCAGCGCGCCCTGCGTGAATCGTATCGACCTGGCCGGCTACAACGCCCTGGTCGAGGAAGCCGAAGACTTCCTGCAGGGCAAAAGCCAGACGGTCCAGAATGAACTGAAAGCCGAGATGACGGCCGCATCGGACGCCATGGATTTCGAAGCCGCCGCCAAGCTGCGCGACCGGCTGCGCGCCATGAGCCACATCCAGTCGTCGCAGGGCGTCAACCCATCCACCTTCGACGAAGCCGACTTGTTCGCCCTGCACAGCGAAGGCGGCCATAGCTGCATCCAGGTCTTCTTCTTCCGTGCCGGGCAGAATTGGGGCAACCGTCCCTATTTCCCGCGCCATGCCAATGACCTGCCGCCGGAAGAGGTGCTCGAAAGCTTCGTCGGCCAGTTCTACGACGAACGCACCGCGCCCAAACTGATCCTGACGTCGCACGAATTGCCGGACTGCGAACTGTTGTCCCAGGCGCTGGCCTTGCGGTCCGAACACCGGGTGGAAATCTCAACACCCCAGCGCGGCGAAAAGCGCGAGATCATGGAACGCGCCCTGACCAACGCGCGCGAACAGCTGGGCCGGCGCCTGGCCGAGAACAGCGCCCAGACCCAATTGCTGGAAGGCGTGGCCGATGTCTTCGGCCTGGAGCAGCCGCCGCGCCGCATCGAGGTCTATGACAACTCGCACATCCAGGGGGCGCATGCGCTGGGCGCCTTCATCGTGGCGGGCCCCGACGGATTTGAAAAAGCGCAGTATCGCAAGTTCAACATCAAGGCGGCGGAACTGACGCCCGGCGATGACTATGCCATGATGCGCGAGGTGCTCAGCCGCCGCTTTGCCCGCATGGTCAAGGAAGAAGCCGAGGACACACAGGATGCACGCTGGAGGCGCCCCGACCTGGTGCTGATCGATGGCGGGCCCGGGCAATTGTCGGTCGCCTGCCAGGTGTTTGCCGATCTGGGCGTGGAAGACGTGACCCTGGTGGGCATCTCGAAAGGCCCGGACCGCGATGCCGGGCGCGAGCATTTCTATATGCCGGGCAAGGAGCCGTTCCGCCTCGATCTCAAAAGCCCCGTTCTGTACTATTTGCAACGCTTGCGCGACGAAGCACATCGTTTTGTCATCGGCGGCCACCGCAAGAAGCGCAGTGCCGCGATCGGCGCCAATCCGCTGGACGAGATCGCCGGGGTCGGCGCCAATCGCAAGCGCGCGCTGTTGCAGCATTTCGGTTCCGCCAAGGCGGTCTCGGCGGCCAGCCTGACGGATTTGTCGGCGGTGGAGGGCGTCAGCGCCACACTGGCCAAGAAAATCTTCGATTTTTTCCATCCCGGTGGGTGACCTGCGGGCTTCAGGCGTTAAAATGGCCGCATGTTCGCCCTGCCCAACGCCCTGACCATCCTGCGCATCGTGCTGGTGCCGGTATTTGTCGTGGCTTTCGTCATGCCCGGCGATGTGGCGCGGCTGGTGGCGTTCGCGGTCTTTGCCCTGGCCGGAATCAGCGATTGGCTGGACGGTTTCGCCGCCAGGAAGCTGAAGGCCGGTTCGGATTTCGGCCGCATGCTGGATCCAATTGCCGACAAGGTGCTGGTGGCGGTGGCGCTGATGATGCTGGTGGCCGAAGGCACCTTCCGCAAGAACATCCCCGGCACCGATGAAAGCGTCTTCAGCCTGCTGCGGCTGGTGCCGGCGCTGATCATCCTGTCGCGCGAAATTCTTGTTTCAGGCCTGCGCGAATTTCTGGCCGGCACCCGCGTCAGCGTACCGGTGACTGCGGTGGCCAAGTTCAAGACCGCGGTGCAGATGATCGCCATCGGCGCCATGATCCTGACGCCGCTGGTGGCGGAGTATGCGCCTGACCTGCCGGGCAAGACTTATACCGGCATCGCCTACATCTTGCTGTGGGTGGCCGCCGCTCTGACCGTTTATACCGGCGTGATCTATTTCAGGAACGGCATGCGCCACTTGCGGCCCGGCGTAACGCCGGAGCGTTAGGCCGAAACCGTCGCCACGCCGCGAACCTCGTCCGCGTAGGCATTCATCAGCGTTTCTGTCAGCTTGCCGGGCTTGAACTTGTAGGGCCCGATTTCCGACACCGGCGTGACTTCCGCCGCCGAACCGGTGAGGAAGCACTCGGTGAAATTGTTCATCTCTTCCGGTTCGATGTGGCGCTCCACCACCTGGACGCCGCGCGCCTTGGCGATGGCGATCACCGACTGGCGGGTCAACCCGTTCAGGAAACAATCGGGCGTGGGCGTGTGCAGCACGCCATCCTGCACGAAGAAGACGTTCGCGCCCGTCGCTTCGGCGACATAGCCGCGATAGTCGAACATCAGCGCATCGGCATAGCCCTTGGCTTCCGCTTCGTGCTTGGAGATGGTGCAGATCATGTAGAGGCCGGCGGCCTTGGCATGCACCGGCTCTGTATCGGGCGCGGGCCGGCGCCAGCGCGAGATGTCCAGCCGGATGCCTTTCAGCTTTTCCGCCGGGCTGAAATAGGACGGCCACGGCCAGCAGGCGATGGCGACATGGATCGTGGTGTTCTGCGCCGACACCGCCATCATCTCGCTGCCGCGGAAGGCGACGGGACGCAAGTATCCATCCTTGATGTTTTGCACCGCGGCCGCGTCGATGCAGGCCTGGTTGATCTGGTCCTGGGTAAAGGGGATCGTCATGCCCAGGGTTTCGGCCGACTTGAACAGCCGCGCGGTATGTTCCTTCAGCTTGTAGATGGTGCCGTTGTAGATACGCTGGCCCTCGAACACGCAGGAGCCGTAATGCAGGCCATGGGTCAGCACATGGGTCTTGGCATCCTTCCAGGGCACCAATTTGCCGTCATACCAAAGCGAGCCATCGCGCTGGTCGAAAGGGATCACGTCTGCCATGTAACAGTCCTTGAAGGTCCAGCCCGGGCGGGCTTGCCCGCCTTTGTGGGAGGGCCTAGTTTTTCTGGCATGCATTGCAGCATGACGGCAGCGAAAACCGCAAGGGTCACAAGGGCTTTTTGGCCCCCGGCCCGGGCATGGCTGATATGAGTTTGCCCCTGAATGGCCCTGATGAACCGCACCTTTTGGTGGTGGATGACGATGAACGCCTGCGGGCGCTGCTGCAGCGTTATCTGTCCTCCAACGGTTACCGGGTGACCGCTGCGCCGGGCGCCGCCGAGGCCCGCGCCCTGATGAAGAGCATGGAATTCGACCTGCTGATCCTGGACGTGATGATGCCCGGGGAATCCGGCCTGGACCTGACCCAGAGCGTGCGGAAGGACAGCAGGGTTCCGATCCTGATGCTGACGGCGCGTGGCGATCCGGCCGACCGCATTGCGGGGCTGGAACTGGGCGCCGATGATTACCTGCCCAAGCCGTTCGAGCCGCGCGAACTTTTGTTGCGCGTCAATTCCCTGCTGCGCCGCGCCGCCCCGCCCGAAACACCGGCTGCCGGTCCCGTGCGGCTTGGCGAAGCAGTGTTCGATCCGTCGAACTCGCGCCTGGTGCGCGCCGGCAAGCCGGTCAAGCTGACGGGCGCGGAAGCCGCGCTGCTGCAGCTGTTCGCCACCCATGCGGGGCGCCCGTTCAGCCGCAGCGAACTGTGCAAGCGGCTGAATGTGGAGCTGGAGCGTTCGATCGACGTGCAGGTGACACGCCTGCGCCGCAAGATCGAGGAAGATCCCAAGCTGCCGCTGTACCTGCAAACGGTTCGCGGGGTTGGCTATATGCTGGTGCCTGATCGTGGATAGCTTCGTGGCGCCAACCTGTTTTTTAGTGGCCCCAATGCGGGCGCATTGGGGCGTGGCTACATGCTGGTCCCTGATCGTGGTTGAGGTGGGTCGTGGGTGACGGGTTTTCCGTCAAGCGTTTCCTGCCGCGCGGATTGTTTGGCCGCTCGCTGATCATCATCGTCGCGCCCATCGTCATCCTGCAGGCGATCATTGCCTATGTCTTTTTCGAGCGCGACCTGGACACCACCACACGGCGGCTGGCACGCGATGTCGCCGCCGACATGGCATTGCTGGTGGCGCTGGAAGACAATCACCAGGGCGTGCAACGCGAACAGCTGCGGACCCTGGCAGCGCGACAATTGGATTATCGCATCCGCTTTTTGCCGGGCGACAATATCGCGCCCTATCGCGGCAAACTGACCAGCACCATCGACGTGGCGCTGGACGATATCCTGGAACAGCGCATCGGCAAGGACCGCGACTTCCGCACCGCCCGCATCGGCGATGATTTCGAGATCCGGGTGGATGTGAAGGATGGCGTGCTGGCGGTTTTGGTGCCGCGTGACCGCGTCACTGTCTCCAAGCCGGATATTTTCATTTTGTGGATGGTGGGGTCATCGACGCTGCTGATGGGCATCGCCATCCTGTTCCTGCGCAACCAGGTGCGGCCCATCGAGCGGCTGGCGCGGGCCGCCGACAGTTTCGGCAAGGGCCGCGCCGTGCCCGACTTCAAGCCCTATGGCGCCACCGAGGTGCGCCGCGCCGCCCAGGCCTTCATCACCATGCGCGAACGCCTGGAACGCCACGTCACCCAGCGCACCGAAATGCTGGCCGGGGTCAGCCATGATCTGAAAACGCCGCTCACCCGGCTGAAGCTGGCGCTTGCCATGATGGAGAATGAGCCCGAAACCGGTCCCATGCGCGCCGACATCGCCGAAATGGAGCATATGCTGGACGAATATCTGGCCTTTGCCCGCGGCGAAGGCGGCGAAGAATCCAGCATCACCGATCTGGGCGAGATGGTGCGCGATGCGGCGGCGGCGGCGGCCAAGGCGCGCCAGCGCGACGGCATCGCCGTGCACGCGCCCGGTCACATCGATGTCAGCGTCAAGCGCGCCGGCCTGCGCCGGGTGCTGGCCAACCTGCTGGACAATGCCCTCAAGCACGGCACCCAGGTGGCCGTCACCCTGACCCAGGAAAACAGGGTGGTGGAGATTGCGGTGGAGGATAACGGTCCCGGCATCGCACCGGAGCGCTATGAAGAAGCCTTCCGTCCCTTCCGCCGCCTCGACCAGGGTCGCAATCTGCAGAGCGGCGGATCAGGCCTTGGCCTTGCCATCGCGCGCGACATCGCCCGGGCGCATGGCGGGGATATCCTGCTGGATAAGTCCGCGCTGGGCGGATTGAAAGCGACGATCCGGTTGCCGGTATAACTGATTCTCCATGGCCGGCCTTGAGCCGGCCATCCAGAGTTACAAGCGCAAACAGTTGAGAATTTGCTCTGGATGGGCGGGTCAAGCCCGCCCATGGTGAGGAGAAGCTAACGCAGCTCTTCCGCGCGTTTTTTCGCAGCGCGCACAGCGCGCTTCATCAATGGCGTCAGGCCATCATCCGCCATCAACACGCCCAGCGCCGCCGCCGTGGTGCCGCCCGGGCTGGTGACGGCTTCGCGCAACGCCGATGCCGGGGCCTTGTCCGCTGCCAGCAAAGCACCGGCGCCGGCCACCGTGGCGCGGGCGAATTTTTCGGCCTGGGCGCGCGGCAGGCCTTCGGCCACGCCCGCTTCGGTCAGGGCTTCCACCATCAGGAACAGGTAAGCAGGGCCCGAACCCGACACCGCCGTGACGCTGTCGATCAGGTTTTCTTTCGCAACCCATTCGGTGGCGCCCAGCGCCGACAACAGCGATGCGGCGCGCTTCTTGTCCGCTGCCGTGGCGCCCTTGGCGGCATAAAGCCCGCTGATGCCCGCGCCGATGGCGCCCGGCGTGTTGGGCATGGCGCGGATGATGCGCGCCGTATTTCCCCAAGCCTTTGTCAGCGCCGCCACCGACGTGCCCGCCGCGATGGAAATCATCAGGGCGCCATTTTGCGCAAACGCCGCCAACATCGGCGCTTCGCCCTTCAGCACTTGCGGCTTGATGGCAACCAAACAGACGGACGGTTTGCCCTTCACCTGCGACGGCGCGGCGGCCAGCGTGATCTTTTTCGCCTTGGCGAGTTTCTTCAGTTCCGCCGACGGTTTGGGTTCGACCACGGTGATGGCTTTGACGCCGCTCTTGAGCCAGCCCTTCAAAAGGGCCGACCCCATGCGTCCTGCGCCGATAAGAAGAATACTCACGACCGGGCCATCAGGCTTGGCCGGCGCACTCCAGCACCGCCGATGCGATGGCGTCTTCCGCCGTCTTGCCGCCCCACAGCACGAACTGGAAGGCGGGGTAATAATGTTCGCAGGCTTCCAGCGCCAGGTTCAGCAGCGCTTCGCACTGGGCGGCGCTGGCCTCGGCATCCGGGAAGATCATGGCATGGCGGAAGATGATGGTGCCGTCCTGGGGCCACAGGTCGAAATGGCCGATCCACAGCTTGGCGTTCACATGCATCAGCAGGTCGGCCACGTTCTGGCGGCGCACCCCTTCGCTGATCCGCATGTCGAAGGCGCTGGACAGGTGCAGGGACTGCAGGTCCTCCCGCCAGGAGAAGTTGAAATGGTGGTCGCTCCACTTGCCGGCCACCGACAGGTTCAACTCGTCCCGTCCCGCCCGCTCGAACGCCCAGCCATTCTGTTCCACCGCCCGCTCCAGGAGGTCGAGCGGGTGCAGGGTGTCCAGCGGCTCGTCATCCAGGTGGGTAATGGTCATGTCGCAAGCTCCAGCCACAAAACGAAGCAGTTGCGACCCAAACTGGCACAAGATCTGGAGAAAACAAGAGTCCGGGACTCGCCATCCCCGCCCGCGGAAAAGATTCCACAGCTTTGAATCGGCTCACAGATTCGACGTGAAGGAGTCGGGGATGACTCCTAAGTGCTTGATTTGGATTCCAAAGCGGCGATACGCGCCGCCAGCGCTTCATTCTCGGCGCGGGCCTTGGCGGCCATGGCCTTGACCGCTTCGAATTCTTCGCGCGGCACGAAATCCATGTCGGCCACCAGCCGCTCCAGCCGCTGGCGCATGAAGGTGTCGATCTCGGTGCGCACGCTCTGGGCCATGCCGGCGGCATCGGTGAAGGCCTTTGCCACGCCGTCCAGGAACGGATTGTCGGTCTGCGCCATTTGAGCCTCCACTTTCTCCCTTTATATGGCCATCAGCCCTGCTTGACACAAGCCGCGAAGCACGGGCCTCTTCCGCCCCATGATCCAGGCCCTGCTGCCCTTTCCCCATATCGACCCGGTGCTGCTGCACATCTGGGGGCCCCTGGAAGTCCGCTGGTATGCCCTGTCCTATATCGCCGGGCTGGTGCTGGCCTGGTGGGGCATCGCCCGGATGCTGCGAAACAAGGCGCTGTGGGCCCATCCCCCCTTCAACGGCAAGCCCCCCGCCACCGAGGACGAGATCGGCGACCTGGTGGTATGGGCGACCTTCGGCGTCATCCTGGGCGGGCGGCTGGGCTGGGTGCTGATCTACGGCACCCTGCTGTGCAGCGTCACCCCCGATTACGCCCGCTTCTGCGACGGGCTGCCGATGGGGTTCCTTACCGATCCCGTCCGCATCATCGCCGCCTGGGAAGGCGGCATGTCGTTCCATGGCGGACTGCTGGGTGTGGTGATCGCGGTGTGGCTGTTCGCCAAGCGCCGCAAGCTGAACCTCCTGTCCATCGCCGACCTGGCCGCCGCCTTCGCGCCCATCGGCCTGTTCTTTGGCCGCATCGCCAACTTCATCAATGGCGAATTGTGGGGCCGGGCCAGCGACGCGCCCTGGGCGATGGTCTTCCCGCGCGACGAGTTGCACATCCCCCGCCACCCCAGCCAGCTTTACGAAGCGGCGCTGGAGGGCGTGGTGCTGTTCATCATCCTGCAAATCGCGCTGCGCGTCTTCCGCGCCCATGAACGGCGCGGGCTGCTCTCGGCGCTGTTCTTCCTGGGTTATGGCACCTTCCGCTTCATCTGCGAATTCTTCCGCGAGCCTGACACCGGCTTCCTCGGCCCGGTCAGCATGGGCATGGCGCTGTCGATTCCGGTCTGGCTGGCGGCGGGCGCGTTGTTCTGGATCGCCTACACCCGGCCTCGCAACGCATGAGCCTGCCCCTTGTCTCTTAAAGCGCGCATCGCTGCCTTGATCGAGGCCCAGGGCCCGATGTCGGTGGCGCAGTTCATGACCATCGCGCTGCTCGATCCCAGGGACGGCTATTATCCCAATCGCGACGCCATCGGCGCGGCCGGCGATTTCATCACCGCCCCGGAAGTCAGCCAGATGTTCGGCGAGATGGTCGGGCTGTGGCTGGTGCAGGCCTGGGCCGACCAGGGTTGCCCGAAAAATCCGCGGCTGGTGGAGCTGGGCCCGGGCCGCGGCACCCTGATGGCCGACATATTGCGCACCGCCGCAGTGGCGCCCGAATTCATCGCCGACCTGGACGTGGTGATGATCGAGGCCAGCCCCGCCCTGCAGGCGCAACAGGCCGACAAGCTGCGCGGGCTTGGTGCTGACCTGTCCTGGCAGGCCCAGTTCGACGATCATCTGGGGGACCGGCCGCTGTTCCTGGTGGCCAACGAATTCTTCGACGCACTGCCCGTGCGCCAATATGTGAAGACCGAGCGCGGCTGGTGCGAGCGGATGGTGACCACGCTGGACGGTGAACTGACCTTCGCGCTGGCGCCGGTGCCGCAGCCCAAATCCTCCGTGCCGCCGGACCGCGAGGCCGCGCCCGATGGCGGCGTCTATGAAACCTCGCCCGCCTCCACAGCCCTGGCCGAAGAGATCGCCCGCATCATCGCCGCCAAAGGCGGCGCGGCCTTGGTGCTGGATTATGGCTATGGCGAAGCGGCGGGATTTTCCGAAACCCTGCAGGCGGTGAGCGGCCACAAGTTTGCCGAGGCGTTGGCGGAACCGGGTCAGGACGACATCTCCGCCCATGTCGATTTCGCCGCGCTGGCGCAGGCCGGCAAGCGCGGCGGCGCCGCCGTGTTCGGCCCCACCACCCAGGGCATGTTCCTGGCCAATATCGGCATCACCGAGCGCGCCGAACAGCTGATGAAATCCAACCCGGATTCCGCGCGCGATCTTTTGACCGCCACCGAGCGGTTGATCGGCAACGACCAGATGGGCCAGCTGTTCAAGGTGCTGGCCTTCGCCCCGCCTGCCATCAGCGACATGGCGGGGTTCGCATGAAGCGGCTGGAATCATCCCTGCTGAAGGCGCCCGGCATCGCGCATGGCTTTTTCGGACGCGACGGCGGGGTTTCCACCGGCGTCTATGAATCGCTGAATTGCGGTCCCGGTTCGAAAGATGCGCCCGAGGCAGTGGCGGAAAATCGCCGCCGCGTCGCTGCCGCGCTGGTTCCGGGCGAACCACCGCCGCTCTCCAGCCTGAACCAGGTCCACAGCCCCATCGTGCACACCCTGCCCGCCTGGGGCGCCGAAGACGGCAAGCGTCCCGAAGGCGATGCCATGGTCACGGCCACGCCGGGCATTGGCCTTGGCATCCTGACCGCTGATTGCGCCCCGGTTATGTTTGCCGATGCCAGGGCCAAGGTGATCGGCGCCGCCCATGCGGGATGGAAGGGCGCATTGGGCGGGGTGCTGGAAGCCACCCTGGAGGCGATGGAAAAACTGGGCGCCCAGCGCCTGCGCATCCAGGCGGTGATCGGCCCCTGCATCAGCCAAGCATCCTATGAAGTGGGCTGGGAATTCCGCGATCGTTTCCTGGAGCATGGCGGCCTGCGCCAGCGCCGCTTTTTTGTGCCCTCGGACAAGGAAGGCCATTACCGCTTCGACCTGCCCGGCTATGTCGCCCAGCGGCTGACGGCGGCGGGCGCCGGAACGGTGGAATCGCTGGGGGTTTGCACTTATCCGCCGGAGAACGGCTTTTTCAGCTTCCGGCGCACAACCCATGCGGGCGAGCCCGATTATGGCCGGCAAATCTCCTCGATTGTGCTGACCGGGTAACAGCGGCCGCAGCGTTTGCGCGAGCAACAGCGACCAGAGACAAGTCGCCCGTTGCGGGGATGGGTGGCAACCGCTAAAAGCCCGTCATCAAAGCTACATGATGTAGCAGCGCGTCCCTCCCCCGGCGCGCATCAGCGCGCTTAACAGGGGGAGGTGGCCGTAGCTGGCTCTCGAGCCAGCGAAGGCCGGAGGGGGCCAACTTGAACGATCTCAACGGATCGCGGGGCATGCGCCTCATCACCGGAAACTCCAACCGTCCGCTGGTCGACGCCATCAGTTCCTATCTGGGGCTGGTGCCGGTCAGCGCCGATGTCCGCCGCTTTGCCGACGATGAAGTCTTCGTCGAGGTGCAGGAGAATGTCCGCGGCGAGGACATGTTCGTCATCCAGTCCACCAGCGCGCCGGCCAACGACAATCTGATGGAACTGCTGATCATGATCGATGCGCTGCGCCGCGCATCGGCGCGCCGCATCACCGCGGTGATCCCCTATTTCGGCTATGCCCGGCAGGACAGAAAAGTGGGCCCGCGCACGCCCATATCGGCCAAGCTGGTCGCCAACCTGATCACCGAAGCCGGCGCCAACCGCGTGCTGACCGTGGACCTGCATGCCGGCCAGATCCAGGGCTTTTTCGACATTCCCACCGACAACCTGTTCGCCATGCCGGTCATCGTGAAGGACATCGGCGAGAACCTGAAGGGCAAGGACCTGATGGTGGTGTCGCCCGATGTGGGCGGCGTGGTGCGCGCCCGCGCCCTGGCGACGCGCCTGAACACGGACCTGGCCATTGTCGACAAGCGCCGCGAAAAGGCCGGCGTGTCCGAAGTGATGAACATCATCGGCGACGTGGAAGGGCGCGCCTGCATCCTGATCGACGATATCGTGGATTCCGGCGGCACCTTGTGCAACGCCGCCGAAGCCTTGCTGAAGAACGGCGCCACCGAAGTCTATGCCTATTGCACTCATGGCGTGCTGTCGGGCAAGGCGGTGGACCGCATCGCCGGTTCCAAGCTGAAGTCGATGGTGGTGACCGACTCCATCGAGCCGACGCCTTTGATGAAAACCTGCGCCAACCTGCGCACCATCACCATCGCCCCGCTGCTGGGCGAAGCAATGCGGCGCATCAACAACGAAGCTTCGGTGTCGTCGCTTTTCGACTAAGCCAAACTTGTCATGGCCCGCAAATGCGGGCCATCCAGGTGACGCCAGCGCCTTACTTTCAGAATAATCGCAAGCCCAACTGGATGGCCCACACTCCGGTGGGCCGTGACAATCTTTATGTGGGCCTAGGCGAGCAACGCGATAACCACCGCCTCGATGACCACCGCCAACACCCAGTGGCCGCCGTCCAGGACGGTCAGCATAAACTTGCGCTGCTGGAACAGGTTGTTGACGGTGATGGAGGTCAGAAGGAACCCGATCCCGATCGTGGCGCCCGCAATGGCGCTGTGGGCCACGCCCATCACCCCCAGGTTGGTCAACAGCTGGTAGAGAACCGCCGACATCACACAGGCCGCCAGGAAGGCCACCAGCAGCGGCGTCTTGGGCATGGGCTTGCCCTTGCAGTCCTCGGGGTCCAGGCCCAGCGCCCGCTGCCAGGGCTTGCCCAAGGCCGTGTACCAGACCGCGCCGGTCAGCCAGCCGGCCAGACCCGCCGCCAGGATCACGATGATCGGATTGTGCATGCCCTTCTCCCTTGTTTTGGGCAGGCTAACACGGCTTTTGGGCCCCGAAAGCCTGCGGTTGCGCCAGCAAAGCCCTTGCGCTAAAAGCCTCGCCTTTCCGGGGGGCATCGGCCTTTTCCGGGCACCGAAGGAATCAGGAAAATGGCGCAGGTTCAAGCACTTAAGGTCGAAGCTCGTGACGGCACGGGCAAGGGTCCGGCCTTCCAGGCGCGCTCGAAGGGTCTGATTCCGGCTGTCGTCTATGGCGGCAAGGACAAGCCCATGAACGTGTCGGTCGACGGCCGCACCCTGGAGCGCGCCATCGAGGCGGGCCATTTCCTCACCACCCTGTTCATGCTGGATGGCGCCGGTCCCAAGACCCGCGTGATCCCGCGCGAAGTGCAGCTGGACCCGGTCAGCGACCGCCCCGTGCATGTCGATTTCATGCGCCTAGACGAAGGCGCCACCGTGCGCCTGAGCATTCCGGTGCATTTCAACGGCCAGGACGCCTCGCCGGGCCTGAAGAAGGGCGGCGTGCTGAACATCGCCCGCCACTCCGTCTCGATCGTGGCCCCGGCCGACTCCATTCCGAACACCATCGAAGTCGATGTC
>JAXMEA010000022.1:0-64123 GCA_046348525.1 Alphaproteobacteria bacterium
CCGCCAAAGCCGCCGCCGTCACCACCGCCGCTGCGGCCGTCCAGCATGGTCAACTCGCCGCGGAAATTCTGCAGCACCACTTCGGTGGAGTATTTCTCGGCGCCGTCCTTGTCCGTCCATTTGCGGGTCTGGAGCTGCCCCTCGACATAGACCTTGGCGCCCTTCTTCAAATACTTCTCAGCCACTTCGGCCAGGTTCTTGTTGAAGATCACCACCCGGTGCCACTCGGTCTTTTCTTTCTTCTCGCCGCTGGCCTTGTCGCGCCAGGTTTCAGAGGTGGCGATGGACAGGTTGACCACCGGATCGCCCGACGTCATGCGGCGCACCTCCGGGTCCTTGCCCAGATTGCCCACCAAAATCACCTTGTTGACGCTGCCGGCCATGATCTCTCTCCGTATCCGGCCGCGACGTTAGACGAGCGGGCCCTCCCCGCGCCATGGAAGCGGCCTTTTATCCACCCTTAACATTGTTCTCTTTTTGTTCCAATAGCCTTGTTGCTCCTTTTCCCCGATAAGCGAAGCAAGGCGGGTGAGGCGCATGCCCTTCAATTCCTATCCCTATTTCCTGTTCCTGGGCCTGGCGGTGCTGGGTTTCCGGCTGCTGGAAAGCCGCGCCCTGACGGGACGGCGGGTGTTCCTGCTGATGGCCTCCTACGCCTTCTATGCCTGGTGGCGGGCGGACTTCCTGTTGCTGCTGGCCGCCTCGACCCTGGTGAATTATGCGCTGGGCCGGGAGATCGAACAGCGCCGCGCGCGCGGGCACGTCCGCCGCCCGCTCGTGATCGCGGGACTTGCCTTCAACCTGGGCCTGATCGCCACATTCAAATATGCCGGCCTGCTGGCGGGCACCGCCAACGCGCTGCTGGGCATCGGATTGCCGTTGCCGGATTTCTTCCTGCCGCTGGCGATCAGCTTCTTCACCTTCGAGCAGATCAGCTATCTGGTCGACGCCGATGCCGGCAAGACGCACAATTACTCGCTGCTGGATTACGCGCTGTTCGTTGCTTATTTCCCGCACCTGATCGCCGGCCCCATCGTGCGCCACAACGACCTGATCCCGCAGTTCCGCGCGGCTCGCAGCCGCAATGACGACCTGGCCACCGGCGTCACGCTATTCACCATCGGGCTGGCCAAGAAAAGCCTGGTCGCCGACAACCTGGCGCCCTTCGCCGACGCCATCTTCAATGCGGCAGGCCGCGGCACCCATCTGGGTGCCACGGACAGCTGGCTCGGCATGCTGTTCTTCGCCTTCCAGATCTATTTCGACTTTTCCGCTTATTCCGACATGGCGCTGGGATCATCCGTGATGCTCGGCATGCGCCTGCCGGTGAATTTCCATTCGCCTTACAAAGCCGCCAGCATCATCGAATTCTGGCGCCGCTGGCACATCTCGCTGTCGGCTTTCCTGCGCGACTATCTTTACATTCCGCTGGGCGGCAACCGGCAGGGGCGCATGCGCCGCTACCTGAACCTGTTCATCACCATGTTGCTGGGCGGGCTGTGGCATGGCGCCAGCTGGACCTTCATGCTGTGGGGCGGCCTGCATGGCCTGTATTTGTCGATCAACCACGCCTTCCGCCACGCCACCAAAGGCATGCAGGCGCCGCCCGCGCTGCGCCTGCCTCTGCACGCAGCGTCCTTGGCACTGACGTTCCTGGCCACCTCGCTGGCCTGGATCGTGTTCCGCGCGCCCGATCTTTCCTCGGCGCGCAGCATGGCGGAAGGGCTTTTGGGCCTGGGCCATTCCACGGTGGTCAGCTTCCGCCGCTGGCGGCCGTTGCGCTGCTGCTGCTGTTCGGCCTTGTGTGGTTCATGCCCAATTCCATGGAGCTGATGTGGCGGCACAATCCGGCCCTGCCCTCGCCCTATGAGAACCAGCCCGTGAAACCGGCGCGATTCCTGTCCTGGAAACCCACGCCGGTTTATGCCGCAAGCTATGGCCTGCTCTGCATCGTGGCAGTGCTGGCGCTGTCCAATCTCAAACCCTTTATCTACTTTCAATTTTGAAGTTGGCAATTCTGATGGAACGCACACGCTACGCCGTCTGGTTCCTGGGCACCGTGCTGGCGGCCATCGCGGCGCTGGCGGGTTTCAACGCCTGGGCCGAGCATTTCATTCTGTCCCATCCAAACGGCGCCAGCGTGCAGACATTGTCGGGCTTCGAGCGCGCGGTGAAACCAGCCTGGCTGGAAGCGGTGCAGCCGGAACTGGTATTTGTCGGCTCCAGCCGGGTGCGCGACGCCTTTGATCCAGCCCTGATCGATCCGGCGCTGAAAGTGAAAAGCTTCAACTATGGCGCTTCCAGCATGTCGCCTTATGAAGCGCGGCGGCTGGTGCAGGACGCGCTGGCGCATCCATCCGTAAAGACGATTGTTGTGTCGCTGGATGCCTTCACCGGCAATGGCGGCGCCGGCGAGGCTTTGCCCAGCTTCGATGAAACACGCCTTGCAGTGACCCCGTCCGGCGCCCCGACACCGCGCCGCGGACTATGGCTGTTCACCAGCCGCTATCTCAGCGGCGGCGCTTTGGGCATGAACGCGCTGGGCGTGTGGTCGCTGATGCAGGTGAAACCGGGTCAGGCAGCCGCAGACCGGCCCGGTACCTTCGGCGCCTACAGCCACATGACCGAGGCGGTGATGCGGCGCGACCTGAATTATCGCCGGGCCCGCAGCATGAGCATGGGCCCCCGCGCCCGCGGAGAATTGAATGCGATGCTGGATGCGGCCTGCCAGGCGCGCGCGAAACTGATCGTCTATTTTCCCCCCGACCATGGCGCGATCCAGCGCCAGTACCGGACCAGCGACTCAGCCGGGCTGGACGCCTTCAAGCGGAACGTGGCGGCCGATGTGGCGCGCCATAACACGCAATGCCCCGGCCAGGTGAAACTGTTTGATTTTCTGAGGACGAACGCGCTCACCACCGAAGCGATGGTGAACGGCTCGATGCCCGATTATGTGGATCTGGTGCACGTCCGCCCACCCGCAGGGCTCTGGCTCCTGCGGCAGATGGGCGTGACCGGCCCTTAGCCGGTCGTAGCGGTCGGGACCGTGGTCGGGCAGTGGGCCGCGTCGCAACCAGCGTTGTTGCTGCCGCTGATGGCGATCGCAATGCCCGCCACCGCCACCGCGGCGCCGCCGATCAGCAGCAGGTTGGGACGGCGCAGGCGGGCCTGTTCGACACCGGCCGGCTTGCCAGGCGCCAGGACGCCATCGGCCGCCAGGGCCTCGGTGCCGGCCATCGCCGCCACCACCACCAACGCGGTCATGCCGTTGCGGAAAGTCGTCATCGCTAATCCCCGGAAACCGCCCGCTCCGGCGGTGTAAAAGCTTGTTACTGCTGGCCTATCAGCGGCCGGCTGAGTCACAGTTAGACCGGATGGGCGCGGCTTTGCAAATGAACAATGACGGCAAAATCGTGATTGTTCTCTTTTTGTTTTCGATGCCCGGCCAAAAAGGTTATGAACAGCCATGGACCTTCTGACCCAGATTCTCGCGCCCCAGCGGCTGACCGCCATCGTGGATATCGGCGCCAATCCCATCGATGGCGACCCGCCCTACAAGGCGATGCTGGCGGCCGGGCTGTGCGAGGTGACGGGCTTTGAACCACAGCCCCATGCCCTGGCGAAGCTGGAACAGAAAAAGGGGCCGCGGGAGCGCTATCTTCCCCATGCGGTGGGCGATGGAACCTTGCGCACCCTGCATGTCTGCGAGCTGGAAGGCATGACCAGCCTGCTGGAACCGGACCCCGCGCATCTGGCGCTTTTCAATTTGTTTCCTATATGGGGAAAAGTGAAAGAGCAGCTCCCTGTTACCACCCGCAAGCTGGACGACATCGGCGAAATCGCCGCCATGGATTTCCTGAAAATGGATGTCCAGGGCGGGGAACGCGATGTCCTGGCGCATGGCCGCGCCAAACTGAAGGACGCGGTGGCGGTGCAGACGGAAGTTTCCTTTGTTCCGCTCTACAAGAACCAGCCGCCCTTCGGCGAAATCGACCTGGCGTTGCGGGAACTGGGTTTCATTCCCCACAGCGTCACCGGAACCAAGATCTGGCCGATCGCGCCCATGGTAATCGGCGATCAGCCCAACCGGGGCATCCGCCAGCTGCTGGAAACCGACATGGTCTATGTCCGCGACTTTTCCAAAGCCATGACGGTGGAACAATGGAAGCACCTCGCTTTGGTGGCGCACCATTGCTACGGCTCCTATGACCTGGCGCTGAAGGCCATTGTCACCCTGATCGAGCTGGGCGCCATCGCGCCGGACTCCAACAAGCGTTATCTCGCCGGCCTGCCCGCCAGAAAACCCAACTGATGCTGAAGAACATATCCATTCGCGGCGCCCGCGAGCACAATCTCAAGAATATCGATGTCGAGATCCCGCGCGACACGCTGACGGTGCTGACCGGCCTGTCGGGTTCGGGCAAATCGTCCCTGGCCTTCGACACCATCTATGCCGAAGGCCAGCGCCGCTACGTGGAATCGCTGTCGGCCTATGCCCGCCAGTTCCTGGAGCTGATGCAGAAGCCGGACGTGGACCATATAGAGGGACTGTCCCCGGCCATCTCCATCGAGCAGAAGACCACCTCCAAAAACCCGCGTTCGACGGTCGGCACGGTCACCGAGATCTACGACTATCTGCGCCTGTTGTTCGCGCGCGTCGGCGTGCCCTATTCGCCGGCCACCGGGCTTCCCATCGAAAGCCAGACCGTCAGCCAGATGGCCGACCGCATCCTGGCGCTGCCCGAGGGTACCAGGCTGTACCTGCTGGCGCCCATCGTGCGCGGCCGCAAGGGCGAATACAAAAAGGAACTGGCCGAGCTGCAGAAGAAAGGCTTCCAGCGCGCCAAGGTGGACGGCAAGTTCTATGACATCGGCGCAACCCCGGCGCTGGACAAGAAACTCAAGCACGATATCGAGATCGTGGTCGACCGCATTGTGGTGAAGGGCGATCTGGGCAACCGGTTGCCCGATTCCATCGAGACCGCATTGGGCCTGGCCGATGGTCTGCTGGTGGTGGAATTTGCCGATGAAAAGGAAAAAGACGGCAAGCCGCGCCAGATGATGCTGTCGTCCAAGTTCGCCTGCCCTGTCAGCGGTTTCACCATCACCGAGATCGAGCCGCGGCTGTTCAGCTTCAACAACCCGCACGGCGCCTGCCCCGAATGCGACGGCCTGGGCGTGCAGAATTATTTCGACGAGGCGCTGGTGGTGCCGGACGAGACGCTGAGCCTGAAGAAAGGCGCCATAGCGCCCTGGGCCAAGTCATCCTCGCCCTATTACCTGCAGACCTTGGAAGCTCTGGCGCGGCACTACAAGTTCTCCATGAACGAGCCCTGGGAGGACCTGCCCAAAAAAGCGCGCGATGTCATCCTGCACGGCTCGGGCGATGAGGTGATCAAGTTCACCTATGACGACGGCATGCGCCGCTATGATACCAAGAAGGAATTCGAAGGCGTCATCCCCAACATGGACCGCCGCTATGGCGAAACCGACAGCGCCTGGGTGCAGGAAGACCTGGAACGCTTCCAGTCCGAATCTCCTTGCGAGGTCTGCAACGGCTATCGCCTCAAGCCCGAAGCCCTGGCGGTGAAGATCGGCGGTCTGCATATCGGCCAAGTGTGCGAAATGTCGATCCGCGATTCCGATGTTTGGTTCCGCGACATCGACAAGAAGCTGAACAGGCAGCAGCAGGAAATCGCGGTGCGCATCCTGAAGGAAATCCGCGCCCGCCTGAAATTCCTCAACAATGTCGGCTTGGATTACCTGACCCTGGCGCGCTCGTCGGGCACCCTGTCGGGCGGGGAAAGCCAGCGCATTCGCCTGGCCTCCCAGATCGGCTCGGGCCTCACGGGCGTGCTGTATGTGCTGGACGAGCCCAGCATCGGACTGCACCAGCGCGATAACAACAAGCTTCTGGAATCACTGCGCGGCCTGCGAGACATGGGCAATACCGTGCTGGTGGTCGAGCATGACGAAGACGCCATCCGCACCGCCGACCATGTCATCGACATGGGGCCTGGCGCCGGCATCCATGGCGGCGAAATCATCGCCGAAGGCACGCCCGCAGACATCATCGCCAACAAGAAAAGCCTGACCGGCAAGTATCTCAGCGGTGCGGAGAACATTCCCCTTCCCGCCCAGCGCCGCAAGGCCTCCCATAACCGCTGGCTGAAGGTGGTGGGTGCGCGCGGCAACAATCTGAAGAACGTCACCGCCCAGATCCCGCTGGGCACCCTGACCTGCATCACCGGCGTGTCCGGCGGCGGCAAGTCCACCCTGACGATCGAGACCCTGTTCAAGGCCGCGGCCAAGAAACTTTCCCAGGCGCGCGAGCAACCGGCGCCGCACGACCGGATTGAAGGCCTGGAATACCTGGACAAGGTGATCGACATCGACCAGAGCCCGATCGGGCGCACGCCGCGCTCCAATCCGGCCACCTATACCGGCGCCTTCACGCCGATCCGCGACTGGTTCACCGAACTGCCGGAATCCAAGGCGCGCGGCTATGCGCCGGGCCGCTTCAGCTTCAACGTCAAGGGCGGGCGCTGCGAAGCCTGCCAGGGCGACGGCGTCATCCAGATCGAGATGCACTTTCTGCCTGACGTCTATGTCCAGTGCGATGTCTGCAAGGGCAAGCGCTACAACCGCGAGACGCTGGAAGTGAAATTCCGCGACAACTCGATCAGCGATGTGCTGGACATGACCATCGAGGCCGGCGCCGAACTGTTCAAGGCGGTGCCCTCCATCGCCGAAAAACTGGAAACCCTCAAGCGCGTGGGCCTGGGCTATATCTCCATCGGCCAGCAGGCAACCACCCTGTCAGGCGGCGAGGCCCAGCGCGTCAAGCTGAGCAAGGAATTGTCGCGCCGCGCCACCGGACGCACGCTCTATATCCTGGACGAACCCACCACCGGCCTGCACTTCCATGACGTGAAAAAGCTGCTGGAAGTGCTGCAGGAGCTGGTCGACCAGGGCAACACCGTGGTGGTGATCGAGCACAATCTGGAAGTCATCAAGATCGCCGACTGGATCGTGGATCTGGGCCCCGAAGGCGGCGATGGCGGCGGCGAGATCGTGGCCATGGGCACCCCCGAAGAGGTGGCAAAGAATCCGCGCTCTTACACGGGCCAGTATCTCAAGCCGCTACTGAAGGGCGCGCCGGCGGCCAAAAAGCTGAAAGCGGCAGAATAATCAGGCCAGGATTTCGACGCTGGGCTCATCCTTCAGCGTGCGCCAGGCCGAAACGCTGGCCCCCGCCAGAAGACCGATGAACAGCGGCGAGAACAGGAAGTTCAAGCCACACATCAGGGGCAATATCTGGCGGGCATTGATCGCCGCGGCGGTGATCTGAAGCTGGCTGGCGCTGCCCAGCATGAAATCGGCCTTTTCCCCGACCTGCCGTTCGATCATGCCCATCACCATCAGCAGCGGCAGGAACAGGCCCAGCAGCACGCCCAGAAGCGGCAGGAAATTGCCCGCCGACAGCGCCCAGGCGCGGCGCAAGGTGGGCGCGGTTTCACTCACCGCGATGGCGGGCAGCAGCACCAGGAACCGCGCCAGCACCAGCGCGAAGATGACCGGGATACCTAGCACCGCCAGTGCGGAGACCGGAACATGGGGCACCAGGGCCGCAAGAACGTTGGCGGCGATCAGGATGGTGATGGCCAGCAGCAGAAGCAGGCCGGCCAGCGCGAAGAAGGCGCGGAACATTCGCCACTCCAGCGGGCCAAAAGCGAAATGCAGGAAGCCGGTGGCGGTGCGCGCGCCCAGCGCCAGCTGGACCACAGCGGTGAACATCACCGCATTGAGCAGCAGCAATGCCACCAGATAGCTGATCATCATCAGCATGGCCGGGCCCATATGGGCGCTGTTGCCGGAGGCCATGAATTCGATGAAGTCGTTGTAGAAGCGGAACGAGGTGAAGAACTGGGCGACGGTCAGCATCACCATCGAAACCCAGATCAGGCCGATAATGCCGCCCAGGTTGGCGCCCGCGAAAACATAGGCATCACGAAGGGTCTGGCCGACGGGACTACGCCGCATCAGACAGGTGCGCCTTTGTTAGAACTCATCGAAGGGGCGCAGGTCGTCGAACACCGGCGCCTGGGGCGCAGTCGCTTCCGCCCACAGGCCCATGGCCCAGGCGGTCACGGCCGCGGCGACCGGCAGCTTGGCCAGGTTCGACAGGGGCTCGGTCACGAAAGCCAGGCGCTTGCGCGGCACGAACACCGCCACGCTCACCGCGGCGGCAGCCAGCAGCCCGGCGCCCAGCGCCAGCCTGGCATAATTGGTTCCCTTGTGTTCCTCGGCCATGATCCTGTTCCTTTGCCCGACCTATATAGGCAACGCGCCGGGTGGCGTCATCCGCTCGTCTGTTTCATCCAGATACTTTTGCCGCTGAGTCACCAAAGGGCGCAAAGCCACTCTGACACAGACCAGGCGACAAAAGCGTTAAAGCGGCGCCAAATTAAGGCAGGGTCTGGAAAGGCCCAAAACGGCAAAAAGCCCGCCATCCGTTGGGATGGCAGGCTTTCGCCAATTCAGTCCAGAACGTGCGTGCCTTACGGCGTGGCGGCGTTCGTGGTGGCCGGCGCGAAGGTCGAGGTGGCCGGAGCGCGATCGCCGCTCTGGTTGCTGACCGTGATGGCGACGCCAGCGATAATGGCAGCACCGGCACCGGCGAGGATCAGGGTCCCCGTGCCGATTTCCTGGGCATGGTTCACGCCAGCGGGCTTGCCCGGCGCGAAAGCACCGTCAGCGGCGAAAGCCGAAGAACCAATCATCGTCGCAACAGTCACCGCGGCGACAACAGACTTAATACCGAACATAGGCTTCCCCCGTTATTTGATGCCCGGATACTTGTCCGAAGCGCAGACCCAAGTCAACCGGGCTTTCCGGATTCCTTTTTGACTGTTGCCAAAAGGCTTTACCGCCCTGCGGCGCCCTGTTTTTCATACCGTTTCAGGCACCAAAAGCCTTGCATGAAAATGTCGTAAAACCCAGTAAAATCGCCCATTTTTCGATCAACCCCTGTTTTTGCGCCGCACTTTGCTGCAAGTGCGAAAAGATTTGTGCGCGATGGATTTTGCGCGCCCTTTGCCACCTGCTAAAGCCCTGCGCCATGACATTCAGGCTGCATATCATTGGCGGGGGATTGGCAGGCTCAGAATCGGCCTGGGCCGCGGCACAAGCCGGGGTGCCCGTGATTCTGCACGAAATGCGTCCGATCCGCGGCACCGAAGCCCATCAGACCGATTCCCTGGCGGAACTGGTTTGTTCGAATTCCTTCCGCTCCGACGATGCCGCCAACAATGCGGTGGGGCTGCTTCATGAAGAGATGCGGCGCGCCGGATCGCTGGTCATGGCCTGCGCCGATGCGCACAAGCTGCCGGCGGGCGGTGCCTTGGCGGTGGACCGCCACGGCTTTTCCGCTGCCGTCACGGCCGCACTGGAAAATCATCCGCTGATCGACATCTCCCGCGAGGAGATCACCGCCCTGCCCCCGCCGGATTGGGGTAGCACCATCATCGCCACCGGGCCGCTGACATCGGCCGCGCTGGGCGCCGCCATTGGCGAGGCCACCGGTCAGGATCAGCTGGCCTTCTTCGACGCCATCGCGCCAATCGTCCATAAGGAATCGATCAACTTCGACATCGCCTGGTTCCAGTCACGCTATGACAAAGAAGGTCCCGGCGGCGGGGTGGCCGATTACATCAACCTGCCGCTGGACGAGCGCCAATATAACGAGTTCGTCGCCGCGCTGCTGGCGGGCGAAAAGACAGACTTCAAGGAATGGGAAAAGACCACGCCCTATTTCGAGGCCTGCCTGCCCATCGAAGTCATGGCGGCGCGCGGGCATCAGACCCTGGCCTTCGGGCCGATGAAGCCGGTCGGGCTGATGGATCCGCGCACCGGCCGCCAGGCGCATGCGGTGGTGCAGCTGCGCCAGGACAATGCGCTGGGCACGCTTTGGAACATGGTGGGCTTCCAGACCAAGCTGAAGCATGCCGAACAGGTGCGCATCTTCCGTACCATCCCGGGTCTGGAGAATGCGCAGTTCGCGCGGCTGGGCGGGCTGCACCGCAACACCTTCATCAACTCGCCGCGTCTCCTGGATGAACAGCTGCGGCTGAAGTCCAGGCCGCATATGCGCTTTGCCGGCCAGGTAACGGGCGTGGAAGGCTATGTCGAAAGCGCCGCAATAGGGATTTTGGCCGGCCGCTTCGCCGCCGCTGAATTGTCGGGCGCACAGGCTGTGCTGCCGCCGCCCACCACCGCCTTCGGCGCGCTTCTGTCCCATATCACCGGCGGCGCCGACGAACGCACCTTCCAGCCCATGAATGTCAATTTCGGCCTGTTTCCACCCTTCCCCAAGGATGCCAAAATCCGTGGCAAGGACCGCAAACAGGCGATGAGCGCGCGCGCCCTGGCAGACCTGTCAGGCTGGCTGGGCCATGCCCGGGCCGCGGAATAGGCTGGACGAAACCCCGCGCGGTTCCGTACGTTTCCACTGTAGCAACTTAAGCATGGAAACAGCATGGATATCCCGCTCGAGCTTTCCTTCCACAATGTCGAACCTTCGGATGCGCTGAAAGCGTCCGTGCAAAACCATGTCGACAAGCTCGAGCAGTTCCACGACCACATCATCGGCTGCCGCGTGGTGATCGGGATGCCGCACAAGAGCCAGAAGGCCAGCGGCAATCCGCCGGATGTGCATATCGTGGTCCGGGTGCCCGGCAAGGAAATCGTGGTCAGCCGAGAATATAATCACAACGGCCATAAGAAGGCGTCCACCGACGCCTATGCCGTGCTGGACGAGGCCTTCCTTGTGGCGCAGAAGCAGCTCAAGGACTATCGCCGCGTCAGCCATGGCGATGTGAAGTACAAGTCCGGCGAGCCGCGCGGCGCTTCGGGCGAAAGCGGGCTATAGCCGCTTCTTCATCGCGGCGCTGAGCAACGCCATCTGCCGCCGGTGGATGGTCACGTCGCGCGTCATCCTGCGCAGGTAAACCGGCACAAGCGCGGCGGGCAAAATCGCCGCCAATGCGGCGCGCGGCCTTTGGCCCGAACGCGCGGCAAAGAAATGATCGCGCGCCCGCAGGCCCGTCTGCCGCATCGCCGCCATCAGGCGCGGGTCAGATTTTTCCAGGTGGAAGAATTCCTCCGGTGTGACATGCAGCGCCGACAGGATATCCAGCGGAAAATAGAGTTTGTGACGGCTGTTGTGGAACGGCACCGAGCGCACCAGTCCCGCCAGCCCATACGCCAGCCCCGCTTCCTTCACCACGCCGGGATCGCCGCCCAGGATCTGCGCCGCCAGCCGCATCACAGCGCCGCTGGTGGCGTCGACATAGGCTTTCAGCGCCGCGAAGTCGGGAAAGGTCTCGGCTGAGGAATCAAAGGCGCGTACCGCGATGATCGCTTCCAGATCCGCCAGCGCAATCCCGCGGTCGGCGAATAGCGCCACCAGTCCCCGCGCCACATCATGGTTGCGCGGATTGCCCCTGGCTGCGCCTTCGGCGGTTTCGCGCCACCATTCCAGGCGGATGGCGCCCAGCATGGGTTCGCGCACCGTTTCGGCGATGCGGCTGACCTCGGCATTGAAGGCATAGAGCGCGAACAGGTAGGGACGCTGAGGCGCCGGCGCGAAAAGGGCGCTGAAATAGCGGTCCGGATCGGCGGCGCGCACCGAAGCGGCAAGGCGGTTGGCTAAGGCGGCGTCCATGGGGGTCCAAAAGAAAAAGGCCGCCCTTGCGGACGGCCTTTTGTTCTTACCGCGACAGGCGGTTCTCAGTACAGATGACCGGCGGCGACCATGCTGAACAGCATGGGGACCGACAGCAGCGTGTTGACGCGGCTGAAGATCATTGCGGTCTTGGCGGCGGCGGCCTTCTGGTCGGCGGCCAGGTCGGAATATTTGCCGCCGATGTTCAGCGCCTTCTGCTGGTTGGGCCAGATCACAAACCAGACGTTGAACCACATGATGGTGCCCAGCCACATGCCGATGCCGATGGCCAGATACTTGGGAACCATCGGCCAGCCGGCCGCGCCTTCGCTGAAGTCCAGCGTATAGGCTTCCACCAGGTAATGGTTGCGGAAGGCCAGGATGATGCCCAGCACGATCGTGCCCATGGCGCCCCAGCGGAACCAGAACAGCGCGGCCGGCGCGATGTAACCGGTGACGCCGCCTTTCAGTTCGGCCGGCACCTTGGGCATGGTCGGGATCTGGACGAAGTTGAAGTACCAGAGCAGGCCGATCCACATCACGCCGCACACCACGTGCAGCCAGCGCAGCACGAACAGTTCAAAGGCCGGGCCGTCATAGCCCTGTGTGCTGCAATAGACGCCGATCAGCAGGATCGCGAGCACGAAGCTCGTAATCACCACATTGCGCAGATTTCCCAAAAAGGCAGCCATCAGTCCCCTCCCTCAGATTCGAGGCGGGAACTTTAACCCAGACGGCGCGCCTTGTCGCCCGGCTTGGCCGCCGGACAACCCTACGCAACAAGGGGATTCTAGATGGTCAGCTTGCGGGGGCGGACGGTATTCAGCCAGCCGATCACGATCAGCCGCGTCACCATCACCGATGTGAAGAAGCTGGTGATGATGCCCACGCCCAGCGCCACCGCAAAGCCCTTGATCGGGCCGTTGCCCAGCTCGAACAGGATCAGCGAGGCGATCAGGTGGGTCATGTTGGCGTCTATGATAGTCGCCATGGCGCGGCGGAAACCGGTATCGATGGCCGCGAGCATGGTGCGGCCGTTGCGTTGCTCTTCGCGGATGCGCTCATAGATCAGCACGTTGGCGTCCACCGCCATGCCCATGGTCAGCACGATGCCGGCGATGCCCGGCAGGGTCAGGGTGGCGCCGAAAGCGGTCAGCGCCGCCAGCAACAGCACCACGTTCAAGGTCAGGGCGATGTCGGCAAAGACGCCGAACAGGCCGTAGCGCAGGATCATGAACAGCGCCACCAGCCCCAGGCCCGCCAGCGCCGAATAACGGCCGGCGGTAATGGAGTCCGCGCCCAGCTCGGCGCCGACGCTGCGTTCTTCCAGCGGCTTCAGGGGCGCGGGCAGCGCGCCGGCGCGCCGCAGGATCGCCAAATCGTTGGCGTCCTTGGCGGTGAAATTGCCGGTGATATAGCCCGAGCCGCCCAGGATCACGCTGTTGATGACCGGATCGGTGACCACCTGCTTGTCCAGCACGATGGCGAAGCGGTGGCCGACCCGTTCCTTGGTGACATCGCCGAACTGCTTGGCGCCCACGCTGTCCATGCGGAAATTGACCACCGGAACGCCGGTCTGGGGATCATAGCCCTGCTGGGCGTCGACCAGCCGTTCGCCCGCCACGCGGATGCGCCGTTCCACCACAACCATGCGCGGGGTCGCGCCCTTGTTCCTGGTGTCCAGCACGGGAAGGATTTCATCGCCGATGGGCGCGACCTGCGCCATGGGATTGGCCTGTTCGTCCACCAGCTGGAAGCTCAGCTTGGCGGTCTTGCCCAGCATGGTCTTGAGCTGGCCGGGGTCCTGCAGGCCCGGCACCTGCACCAGGATGCGATCGTCGCCGGAGCGTTCGATGGTAGGCTCCTTGGTGCCCATTTCGTCGATGCGGCGGCGCACCACTTCGATCGACTGATCCATCACCTGCTGGCGGGTGAGCGTCTTGAAGGCATCGCTCATGCGCAGCGTAAAGACGCCGCCGCCCGGCTCGGTCATCTCATATTCCTTGCCGCCTACCGCCAGCACCGAGCCGTTCATGACCGGGTTCAGGCTTTGCAGCAGGGTGCGCGCTTCGGCGATGCGCGAAGGATCGGTCACGCGCACCGACACGGTGTCGCCATGGGCGTTCAGGTCGGTGAGCGGGATATGCGCCTTGCGGAAGCCGGCGCGGATATCGCCCACCAGCGTTTCGGCGCGGTCGCGCGTCACCGCGTCGAAATCCACGCCCAGCAGAAGATAGGAACCGCCCTGCAGGTCCAGGCCCAGATTCACCGCCGAGCTGGGCAGGAACTTGGGCATCTTGTCACGCACGCTCTGCGGCAGCGCGTTGGGCAGCGCGACCAGGATGCCGCCCACCACGATGATGAGGGTGATCAGCCGGGTCCAGATGGAGACTTGCAGCAATGGACTATTCCTTGTCGGCGCTCTTGGAGCGCACGTCGGACAGGGTGGCCTTGATCACCTTGACCTGCACATTGTCGGCGATCTCGACCAGGATTTCCGGGTCCTTGGCGTCGGAGGCCTTCACGATCTTGCCCACGATGCCGCCGGAAGTGACCACCGTGTCGCCGCGGCGCAGATTGTCCACCATGTTGCGCAGCTGCTTCTGGCGCTGGCTTTGCGGCCGCCACAGAAGAAAGTAGAAGATCGCGATCATCGGCAACGCCAAGGTCAGCGTCTGGAACATCGGATCGTTGGTATTCATGGTATGTGGGCTTTCGGGGTGAATGCGGGCGGACTATAGCGGGCCAGCCCTCCTTTGCAACCGTGGTAAATCAAGGGGTTAGCATGACAAACAGCGGCAAATCCGATGCTTTGGGGGACCCTCAGCATCTGGCCCGGATCGCCGGAGCGCTGGAGCGGATGGCCCCGCCCGCGCTCAGCACCACCCTGCCCGATGGCGACGCCTATGTATGGGAGCCGGCGCAGGGCGGCCTGGTGGCGGTGCCCCATGTCGCGCATGTCGATTTCCGCCTGCTCAAAGGCATCGAGAACCAGCGCGACACGCTGCTCGCCAACACCCAGCGTTTTGCCGAAGGCCTGCCCGCCAACAACGCGCTCTTGTGGGGCGCGCGCGGCATGGGCAAGTCCAGCCTGGTGAAAGCAGTGCACGAACAGGTCAATTCAGCGCGCAAAGGCAAGGACCGCCTAGTGCTGATCGAAATCCACCGCGAGGACATCGACAGCCTGCCGCTGCTGCTGCGCATACTGCGCAAGGATACGCGGCGGGTGGTGCTGTTCTGCGACGATCTTTCCTTCGACAAGGACGATACCAGCTACAAGTCGCTGAAAGCGGCGCTGGAAGGCGGCATCGAGGGACGGCCCGTCAACACCATCTTCTATGCCACCTCCAACCGGCGGCACCTAATGCCGCGCGATCTTGTGGACAATGAACGCGGCACCGCCATCAATCCCGGCGAAGCGGTGGAAGAGAAAGTCTCGCTGTCGGACCGCTTTGGCCTGTGGCTGGGTTTCCACCATTGCGGGCAGGACGAATACCTGTCGATGATCGACGGCTATGCGAGCTTCTATCACCTGAAGATCGCGCCGGAAGAATTGCGCAAGAAGGCGCTGGCCTGGTCGATGGGCCGCGGCGGCCGTTCCGGCCGCGTCGCGTGGCAGTTCATCCAGGATCTGGCGGGTGAGCTCGGCCAGAAGCTCGATTAATTGCTGGCCGTCGTCGAAGCCAGGTAGCTGCGCGGATTGACCGGCGTGGTGTTGCTGCGGATTTCGAAATGCAGCTGCGGGCTGGTGACATCGCCCGTCTGGCCGGCATAGCCGATCACCTGCCCCTTGGCGACGAAATCACCGCGCGACACAGTCAGCCGGTCGGCATGGGCGTACGCGGTGGTGTAGCCGCCCGCATGCTTGACCAGCACCAGGTTGCCGTAATTCTTCAGTTCATCGCCGGCATACGTCACGGTGCCCGAAGCGCTGGCGTGGATCGGCGCGCTCATGGTCGTGGCGATATTGATGCCGTCATTCTTGCCGCCACTGGCGGTGGAGCCGAAATCTGAAATCACCCGGCCCGAAACCGGCCAGGCGAAAGCCGGCGCACCGGCGGTGGACACCGGCGCCAGCGGCTGGCTGGTCACGGGCGTATAGGGCGTCACATTCCTGGTGACGTAGTTGGGCGCGGGACGCGGCGTTGGCCTCGCGCCTGTTTCTTCGTAGGTATAGGTCTTGGCGCCGGTGTTGCTGGCGACCTGGCGCGGCTTGCCGAGCTTGGTATTGACGCCCCAGTCCAGGTGGGTGCGGGGGCTTTCGTCGGCGCAGGCCGCCAGAAGGGGCGCAAGCGCCACGGCAGCCAGGGTGAAAATGATCTTCCGGTCCATCGGATGGTGCCTTCTGCACTGTCTCGATCCGGATCATGATCGCGAAAAGTTGAAAAGGGTTTAACCATCCAGCGCCGGAAAGCCGCGTATTTGGCGGCTTTGCGGGTTCCCTGGCACGAAAAGTTAACGAAGCCTTTATTTCTGCAGCGCTGCGCGCAGACCGGCCAGCACGCCCTGCTCCGTCAGGTTCAGGTGCAGCGGCGTCACCGAAATATGATCCGCATAGACCGCGCCCACATCAGTATCCCCGGAGACCACGCCTTTGCGGCGGCGAAGCCCAATCCAGTAGTAGTTGCGCTGGCGCGCATCGGTGCGCTCATGGATCTCGGTGGATTGCAGGTCGTACTTGCCCTGCGGCACCACCTTAACGCCCTTGACCGCGTCGGCCGTGCAAGCCGGGAAATTCACATTGATCAGCGTGCCGGCCGGCCAGCCTGCCTTCACAAGCGCGGCGATGGTGGAAGGGCCATGCACTTCGCCGGCCGACCAGTCGATCGCATGGCGATCATGCTCGTCATAGCATTGCGACATGGCGATGGACGGGATGTTCAGCGCGCAGCCTTCCATGGCGCCGGCGATGGTGCCCGAATAGGTCACGTCATCGGCCAGGTTGGAGCCCCAATTGACTCCGGACAGCACCAGGTCGGGCATCTCATCCTTCAGGATGTGGAGGCAGGCCATCATCACGCAGTCGGTGGGCGTGCCGCTGACGGCATAACGCTTGTCGCCGAGCTGGCGCAGCCGCAGCGGCGCGGTGAGGGTCAGCGAGTGCGAGGCGCCCGACTGTTCATTCTCCGGCGCCACCACCCAGACATCGTCGGACAGGCTGCGGGCGATGTTTTCCGCCACGGTCAGACCGGGGGAATGAATGCCGTCGTCATTGGTGACCAGGATGCGCATGGATACTCGCTAATAGACCATCCCACATTGTCATGGCCCACCGGAGTGTGGGCCATCCAGGTGGGTTCGCGATTAAATTGCAAAAGAAACGCAGGCGTCATCTGGATGGCCCGCATTTGCGGGCCATGACAGTTATGATTCAACCCTTCTCGATAATCTTTTTGCCGCCCATGTAATTCTGCAGCGCGTCGGGAATGGCAACGCTGCCGTCGGACTGCTGATAATTCTCCAGGATGGCGACCAGCGTGCGGCCCACCGCCAGGCCCGAACCATTCAGGGTATGCACCGGACCTTTTACCTTGCCCTCGGCATTGCGATAACGGGTGTTCATACGCCGCGCTTGGAAATCACCGCAGTTGGAGCAGGACGAAATCTCGCGATAGGCATTCTGACCCGGCAGCCAGACCTCGATGTCGTAGGTCTTCTGCGCGCCAAAACCCATGTCGCCGGTGCAGAGCGTGACGACACGGTGGGCCAGATCCAGCTTCTTCAATATTTCCTGTGCCGCATCGGTCATGCGCTCATGCTCGGCCTGCGACTGCTCCGGCGTGGTGATGGACACCAGCTCGACCTTCGAGAACTGGTGCATGCGGATCATGCCGCGCGTGTCCTTACCCGCCGCGCCAGCTTCGGCGCGGAAACAGGGCGTGAAGGCGGTCATGCGCAGCGGCAAATCCGCTTCGCCCAGAATTTCATCGGCGACATAATTGGTCAGCGGAACCTCGGCCGTTGGCACCAGCCAGAAGGGATCTTCGTTGGTGGTGCGAAACAAGTCGTCCTGGAACTTGGGCAATTGCCCAGTGCCGAACAGCGCCGCACTCTTCACCAAAACGGGCGGCGAGACTTCGGTGTACCCAAACTGCTGGGTATGGGTATCCAGCATGAACGCGCCCAGCGCTCGTTCCAGTCGCGCCAGATCATTCTTCAGATACACAAAACGCGCACCGCTCACCTTGGCGGCGCGTTCGAAATCCATCTGGCCCAGCGCCTCGCCGATTTCGAAGTGCTGTTTGGGCGCATTGATGCCCGGCGGCTTGCCGAAGGCGCGGGCCGCAACCGGCACATTGGCGCTTTCATCGGCCCCATCCGGCACATCGGCCGCCGGGATATTCGGGATTACCGCCAGCGCGTCGCGCAAATCTTTTTCCAGCTCCCGCTGCTCGGCTTCGCCCTGCTGGATGCTGTCCTTCAAGCCCGCCACTTCCGCCATCAGGGCGGCGGCGCCCGCCTCGTCCTTCTTGGCCTTGGCCTGGCCGATCAGCTTGGACGCATCGTTGCGCCGGGCTTGCTCCCCCTGCAGCCGCACCAGGAGATCGCGCAATGCCTTGTCTTTTTTCAGCAAATTGTCGGCAAGGGCCTGGGCATCGGCCACACCCCTGCGTTGCAATCCGCGCACGAATGCGCCCGCATCATCACGAATAGCCTTGATGTCGTGCATCGGAATCTCCTGCCCGCCCGGTCATGCCATGGCCCCCGTTCCGGGTCAAAAGGTACGGTTTCCGCCGTTCCCGGTTTAACAAAGCTTTAAAAACAATCCCGCAATTGCAGGGGGGTGCGAAACCACGCCGCAACCCGGACGTGCGTAACATGGCAGCGCAATGATGGGGGGATGTCCGGGTGCGCGGACGTTCTGAAAAATTTCTTTCGAGGCGCCTGTGGAGCGCACTCGACCGCCTGGACGGCCAGCTGTCGACGCTCGGCCGCTTTGGCTCGACCGCCGCGCTCACCGCCATGGCGGTATGCGCCGGCGTGCCGCTGCATTTCCTGGTGCGCACCCTCGAAGGCCTGCCGGTCCAGCCCATCGCCGCCATCAACCTGGCGCTCGAGATCGCGGTGATCGCCGGCCCCATCATCTTCTATGCCCGAGACGTGATCGCGCAGCTGGAAACCAGCCGCACCATCATGGACGGCATGTCGCGCCGCCTGCGCGCCTCGGTCGAGCAGGCGCAGGAAGCCAACCGCGCCAAGTCCGCCTTCCTGGCAAACATGAGCCACGAACTGCGCACGCCACTGAACGCCATCATGGGCTTCTCGGAAGTGATGATGGATCAGCATCTGGGCCCGATGGATAATCCCCGCTATCTGGCCTATTCCGGCGACATCCATGCCAGCGGCCGATACCTCTTGGGCATCATCAACGACATCCTAGACCTGTCCAAGATCGAAGCGGGCAAGATGTCGCTGGAAAGCGCCGAGGAATTCCCGCTGCGCCAGGCGCTGGAAGGCTCGCTCGCCCTCTGCGGCAACCTGGGCGAAAAGTTCGGCGTCAGGATCGAAAGCCATTTGCCGCCCGAACACATCCATCTGCTGGCGGTGGAACGGATGATCCGCCAGATCATGATCAACCTGGTGGGCAATGCCATCAAGTTCACGCCCGCCGGCGGCTGCGTCACCGTCGGAGGCCACGCCCTGCCCTGCGGCGGCTATGCCGTGACGGTGCGGGATTCCGGCATCGGCATGACCGAGGAAGAGATCCGCAAGGCGCTGACGCCGTTCGGCCAGGTCGAGAACAAGATGACCGCCACCCACAACGGCACCGGCCTCGGCCTGCCGCTCGCCAAGGCGATGCTGGAACTGCATGACGGTAGCCTGGACATCGCCAGCGCGCCCGGCCGTGGCACCTGCCTGACCCTGAATTTCCCGCGCGAGCGCATCAGCGCCGGCAAGAAGGCGGCCGCCTAGGCCTGCGCAGCGTCGGCGGCAGCGCGCGCCGCTTCATCCCTGGCGCGACCGCGCTCGATAATCACCACCAGGATGATAGAAGCCTCGTACAGCAGCACCAGCGGCACCGCCAGGCTCAGCATCGAGATGGCATCGGGCGGCGTGAACACCGCCGCGATAGCGAACAGCCCGACAATGGCGTAACGGCGCATGTCGCGCAGCGCCTTGGCGCTGACGATGCCGACCTTGGCCAGCAGGCCCAGCACCACCGGCAACTGGAATGTCGCGCCGAAGGCGAAGATCAACGTCATCACCAGGTCCAGATAATCGCTGACCTTGGCTTCCAGCTGGATGCCCATGGCGCTGGCGGTGGCCGGAATCTGATAGCCGGCGAAGAACTTGATCGAGAAGGGCAGCATCACCTTGTAAACAAAGGCCGCGCCGATGCTGAACATGACTGGCACCATGACCAGGAACGGCCAGAAGGCGTTCTTCTCATGCTTGTAGAGGCCCGGCGCCACAAACAGCCAGACCTGGTAGGCGATCAGGGGGAAGCCCAGGCAGATGCCGCCGAACAGGCCGATCTTGACGTTGGTGAAGAAGACTTCGGTCAGCGCCGTATAGATCAGATGGTTGGTGGCTTGCTGCAGCGGCCGGGTCAGGAAGGCGAATATCTGGTTGGCGAACGCAAACGAGATGCCAAAGCAGATGCCGAAGGACAGCAGCGACCAGATCAGCCGGGTGCGCAGCTCCAGCAGGTGCTCCATCAACGGCGCCTTGGTGGCATCAAGCGCGGCTTCGTCTTCGGGGGTCGGCGTGATCACGGCGCGTGTCCGGGAAGCGGTGCGGACACAGGTTCGGGCGCGGGCCCGGGTTCAGGCGCGGCAGCGTGTTCGGTGACTTCGAATTCGCCGCTGCGCGGCTCGATGGCGCCTTCGACCGGCGCGGTGGTTTCGGCGCTCTGCGCGGCGCTATCGGTCATCGCCGCCTGGTTGACCGAGGCGCTGGCTTCATTCACCGCGCCCATCATGTCGGTGACCGGGTTGTTCTTCTTCAGCTCTTCGATTTCCTTGCGCAGCTCGTCCAGCTCGGTCTGGCGCGCCATCTCGTCGAAGCTCTTGCGGAACTCGTTCGCCATGGCGCGGGCCTTGCCGGCCCATTTGCCCGCCATGTGCATCATGCGCGGCAATTCCTTCGGCCCCACCACGACAAGCGCGACGGTAAGCAGGATGAGGATGTGGCTCCAGCTGAACAGGTCGAACATGGAAAGCTACCGGGCCGCCGTTCAGGCGCCAAAATTAAACAGTGGTCTTGTCCTTGTTGGTGTCCTCGGCGTTGATCACCTTGGGATCGTCCTTTTCGGACAAGCCCTTCTTGAAGCTGTTGATGCCCTTGCCGAAGTCGCCCATCAGGTCGGAAACCTTGCCGCGGCCACCGAACAGGACCAGGGCGACGGCGCCCAAAATCAGCCAGTGCCAGATGCCGAAACTACCCATGAGACTCTCCTAAACCCTTGAATACCTGAACATTTGGCCTTAGCCCCGCCCCGGCGCCCGGCCTTTGCACCCTTTAAAGCCCCTTTGGGGGCCAAGGCGCAAGGTCACCATGTAATTGGGGTTATTTCGCGCCCAGCCAAGCCCGGCCTACCCGACCAATATCTCGCCCTTGCGGCCCAGCGCATCGGCCAGTTCCCCCAGGCGTTTCTGCACCGGTTCCCCGGCAATGGCCTCGCGCCTGGCGGGCACTTCCAGGATCACCTTGGACGGGGTCATGCGCAGGCGGTAATGCGACAGCTCGCCCGCCGCGCTGGCGGACAGCGAAAAGGCGAAGCGCCAGGCCAGGCCCAGCACAAGCGCCCGCTTCTCGTCTTCTTTTTCCAGAAGGCCCGACAGCGCCATGCCCTGGGGCACATCCTCGTCGCCGGAATAGCGGTGGAACACCGACGCGGCGATCAAGGCGCGCGCGCGGTGGCTGGCGCCAGCAAACGGCGCGGTCAGCACCTGGCCGAACGCGCCCAACGCGCGGTCGTCGGGATGACGCCGCCAGGCCACGTCCGAGAACAAGGCGCTGGCCTCGCGGATGCGCGCATCCTGGGCGCCATCGCCCTCGAACAGGGGCGCCGTCCAGGCCAGCATTTCCTGGGCATGCGCGGGCACGCGCGCGGCGCGCAGGTTGGCGGCGCGGGCAAATTCCACCAGCGGATCCTTGGCGCGCTCTTCCGGCGGGAGCCCAGCATAAAGCAACCCTTCGCGCAGGCCATAGGCGGAAATCACCACATCCTTGATGTCGCCCGCTTCCAGCAATCTTTCGAGCACCACCGCGCCGTAAGGCAGGCTTTCGGCACGGCGCTTGGACACAACCCTGATCTTGCGCACGCTGTCGCGCGACAGGCCCGCCAGGAGCCGGCACAGGCGCAGCGCCCGGCCGCGCGGGATGGTGTAATGCTGCAGGACATGGAGGGGATAATTCTGCTCCTCCATGTCGACGCGCGCGAAGCTGCGCCAGATGCCGCCCACGGCATACAGCGCCGGGGCCGACAGGTTCGGGATTTCCTTCAAGCCCTTGTCGACGATGCCACGCGCCTTGTCGGGATCGCCCTTGCTTTGATCCATCAACCGCAAGGGGCCGAACGGCATGGTATAGGCCGCGCCCGTCCTGCCGCCCTTGACCGACACCATGTCCAGGCTGCCGCCGCCAAGATCGGCGGCCAGTCCGTCGGCATCGGGAATGCCGGCCACCACGCCTTCGGCGGCGATCCGCGCCTCGTCTTCGCCCGCCAGAATTCGGATGGGCCGGCCCCAGGCCGCTTCGGCGCGGCGGATGAATTCGGCGCCGTTGGAGGCATCGCGCGCCGCCGCGGTGGCGACGGCATCGCGGACCTCGACATTCAGGCCGTCGGCGATCATGCGAAAACGCGCCAGCGCCTCCAGCGCCGCGGCGCAGCCCTCGGCGTGCAGCCGCCCGCTGGTGACCATGTCGCGGCCGATGGCGCAGATGGATTTTTCATTCTGCAGGGTGGCGGCCACCCTGTTCTGCGCCTCATAGACGACCAGACGCACAGAATTGGAGCCTATGTCGACAATCGCGACAGGCCCGTTGCCCTTGGCCATACGCTATTTCCGGCGGGAGGCCGGATTCTGCATCTTGAGCGCGCGACCACGGCCCGAAAGAGACGGGTTGGTCATGAAATAGGTGTGCGCGGAGAAAGCATCGCCGTCCTCGGAATGAGAATCACGGACATAACGCCCGTCCGGCTCCATATACCAGCTTTGCGCCTGGTCTTTCAGCTGCGCCACCATGATCTGGTCAAGGACTTGTTGATGGACCGTGGGGTTTTCGACCGGAACCAGGGTCTCCACCCGGCGGTCCAGGTTGCGCGGCATCCAGTCGGCCGAGGAGATGAAGACTTTGGCGTCCTTGTGCGGCAGCTCATGGCCATTGCCGAAGCAGACGATGCGGCCATGTTCCAGGAAACGGCCGACGATCGACTTGACGCGGATATTATCCGACAAGCCCGGCACGCCGGGGCGCAAGCAGCAGATGCCGCGCACGATCAATTCAACCTTCACCCCGGCCTGGCTGGCGCGGTACAGGCCATCGATCATGCCCGGGTCCACAAGGCTGTTCAGCTTGACCCAGATATGGGCGGGCTTGCCGGCGCGGGCGTGCATGATCTCCTGCTGGATGCATTCGATCAGCCGGCCGCGCAGGGTGAGCGGCGACATGGCCAGCTTTTCCAGGGAGGTGGGCTCGGCATAGCCGGTGATGAAGTTGAACAGCTGGGCCGCATCGCGTCCCAGCGCGGGATCGGCGCTGAACAGCGACAGGTCGGTATAGATCTTCGCGGTGTTGGGATGATAATTGCCGGTGCCGAAATGGCAGTAGGTGGCAAGCTGGCCGCCCTCGCGCCGCACCACCAGGCTGATCTTGGCGTGGGTCTTGAGCGCAATGAAGCCATAGACCACCTGCACGCCGGCGCGTTCCAGGTCGCGTGCCCATTTGATGTTGGCGGCTTCGTCGAACCGGGCCTTCAGTTCCACCAGCGCGGTGACCGACTTGCCCGCTTCCGCCGCTTCGATCAGCGCGCCGACAATGGGGCTGTCGGAGGATGTGCGATAGAGCGTCTGCTTGATCGCCACCACATCGGGATCGGCCGCGGCCTGGCGGATGAACTGCACCACCGTGTCGAAGCTTTCGAAGGGATGGTGGACGATCAGGTCTTTTTCCCGGATGGCGGCAAAGCAATCGCCGCCATGGTCGCGGATGCGTTCGGGGAAGCGGGCGATATAGGGCTTGAACAGCAGCTCCGGCCGCTCCGGCAGGATCAGCTTGGAAAGGTCCGACAGGCCCATCAGGTTTTCGACGATCACGATCTCCGAATCGTCCAGGTCCAGATGCTCGGCGATGAACTGACGCAGCGCATCGGGCATTGAAGCGCTGCACTTCATGTGGATCACGCTGCCGCGGCGGCGGCGCTTGAGCAGGGTTTCGAACAGCAGCACCAGGTCTTCGGCTTCTTCTTCCACTTCCACGTCGCTGTCGCGCAGGAGGCGGAACATGCCCCAGCCGGTGACGCCATGGCCGGGGAACAGCCGGTCGAAATATTGCGCGATGACATGCTCCAGCGGGATGAAGCGCACATCCTTGGGCCCGGCATTCTCGCCGTCCGGCAGCCGGATGAAGCGCTTGAGCTGCGGCGGCACCGGAATGAGGGCGGAGAAGCTCTTGCCCGCCTTGTTGGTCAGTTGCACCGCGATGGTGAAGCCCAGGTTGGGAATGAAGGGAAAGGGATGGGCCGGATCGATCGCCAGCGGCGTCAGCACCGGGAAGATCTGGTCGGCAAACTGCTTGTCCAGATAGTCGCGGTCGCGCGCGCCCAGCTCCTCGCCGGTGACGACGCTGATGCCTTCCTTGCGCAGTTCCACATGCAGCTGCGACCAGATGCTTTGCTGGTCGGCGATCAGGGCGCGCGCGCATTTGTCGACTTCGGCCAGCTGTTCGGCGGGGGTCAGGCCGTCGGCGGATGGCGTGGCGACGCCGGCGCGCACCATGCCCATCAGGCCGGCCACGCGCACCATGTAGAATTCGTCCAGGTTTGACGCCGAAATGGACAGGAAGCGCACCCGCTCGAACAGGGGATGGCGGCGGTTCAGCGCTTCTTCGATGACGCGGCGGTTGAAGGCCAGCCAGGAAAGCTCGCGGTTGAGGAAACGGCGGGGCGAAGCGGGGTCGAAGGAATGGTTCTCGCCCCGATGGTCCAGCGACACCACCTCTTGGGTGGGGACGGCGGACAGGGCGTCATCCTCGTTGGCCACGGCGAGGGGCTGGGTCGGACTGGGGGTGGACATGCCCCAGCCTAGAACCCCAACGGTGAAATTGTCATGACAAAGAGTGTTAAAGCAGCCGCGGCTGGGGCGGACCTTCCAGCAAGTCCTTGATAAGGCTAAGGTTTACCGGACGCTTGGCCGCCAGGGCGGCGGCATCGGCCTTGGCCACGAAGTCCCGGATGGCGCCCGGCGACCGCTCCAGGCTGCGGATCATGTGGGCTACCACGCTTTCGGGCACCATCAGCTGGCGGTCCGCGAACAGCTTCACCGCCAGCCCCATCAGCAAGGCATCGTCCGGGGCCCACAGCGCGAAGGCCAGCAGGGCGCGGGTGCGCGAGACAAGATCGGGCAAGGACATATTGAATTTTTGGGGCCACTCGGCGGGCGCGTTCAGCGATGTCAGCAGCAAGGGCGCGCCACGCTCCAGCAGTGCGAACAGCGGCGCTTCCGCCGTCCCGGCCCCCACATTCTCCACCACCAGCGCGCCACCCGGAATGCCGCGCGCCAGATCGGCGGCATCCATCACCGCCGCGCCGGACTTTTGCGCCCACACCGCCGCCAGATGCGACTTTCCCGAGGCAGGCGGTCCGTAGAGGGCGGCGGCAGGGGCAGGCCAATTCGGGAAAGAGTCGATGAAGGCAACCGCCCGCTCATTGCCCGGCGCCACGATGAAGTCGGCGCGGCCCTGGGCGCTGCGCACTTCCAGCGGAAGAACAAGTTGGGTCATGTCCGAACCATATCACGGAGCCACATGCCGTCCCGACCGCATCGCGCCGAGAAAGATCCCGGCATAGGCAATGGCCGACAGTATGGTGAAGCCGGCACAGATCCAGGCCGCCGCGAGCATCAGGCGCGGCGCATCCAGGTCGAAGGCCAACAGCAGCAGCGCCGCCAGGACATAAATGATCTGGAACACAGTGGAGAGCTTGCCCAGGAACAGCGCACGGGTCTCCATCTGCACACCCAGCAGCTTGATCATCAGCCAGCCCGCCGCGATGGCGAAATCGCGCGATACCACCAGGACCAGCAGCCAGGGCGGCACCACGCCGACAGCAAACAGCGCCACCAGGCACAGCAGCATCAAGAGTTTGTCGGCGGCCGGATCCAGCCAGGCGCCGAAGTCGCTGGTCACACCCCAGCGGCGGGCGATGAAACCGTCCAGCCCGTCGCTGGCGCCGGCGGCGGCAAACACCAGCAGCGCCGCGGTATCGTGGCCTGCATGAATCAGCCAGGCCGCCAGGGGCGCGGCCAGCAGCCGCAATGCCGAAAGCAGGTTCGGCACATGACGGATCATGGAGTCTTAGCGAGCATCCATTGCCCGCCGCGGTTGGTCAGGGTCATGCCTGCAGCCCCCACCGCCTCCCGCAACTGGTCGACACCGCCCATATAGGCCAGATTGATGCGGGCATAATTCATGGTCATCGCCGTCACCGTCACGCCGGTGACGTTGCTGACACCCGCCAGGGTGCTCTGCATCTCGCCCCATTGTTCCAGGCTGGCGATACGCACATCGGCGGTCAGCCGGCCGCGCTGGGAGAAGTCGATGGCGCTGCGCGTCTTCCAAAGGTCTTCCATGGCGCGCACCGCCGCCTGCGCCGCCGCCGGATAAGTGGTGCCCACCGTCTGCAGCATGGGCACCTCCACGCTGGTCTTGGACGGGGTTTCGCCCGCCCCCAGGCGACGGATGTTCACCGTCATCTTGCCGTTGGCATAAACCGCCTGGACCAGTCCCACTTCACTGACACGGTTCTTCACCGCCACCGCCGATACATCGTTCCAGGTGGCGGCATCGAAGTTCAGCGCGGCCAGCGCGGCATCGTCCTCGGGCGCAGAGATGGTGAAGGGCACCAGCGAATCCTTGAAGCCCGGCGCGCACAGCGCCGCCGACCAGGGCCCATGGCTGACATTGGGCGACATAGGGATCACCAGGATGCGGCGGACAGGCGCCTGGGAATAGGCGATCTGAGCGGCGCGCAAGGTGCGCGCCACCGCATCCGGATTGAACATATAGGTGACGTCGGCGACGTAGCGGGTGGTGGAGCGCCGCTCGTTGGCGACGGTATAACCGCGCCCCAGCCGCACCAGGGCCTGCGCATCCAGCGCCGGCTGCTTGGCCCAGTCGGCCTGGCGGGTCAGGCGGCGGAACAGGATCTGGAACGCCCGGCCACGCCCCTGGGCAATGGCCGCATTGAAAGCCTCGGTGGTGGAGGCGGCGCCGGCGTCCACATGAACACCCGACACGGTGTAGAGCGAATCCTGGCCCCGCGCCGGGACGGCGCCCAAAAAACAGACGGCAGGAACCGCCAGCATCAGGGCGGCGGCAAAAACAAAGAGTGCGCGAAGGGTCATGAACAGCCTGTCTTGATCGGCGCGACTATACCGGCCGATCTTGACCGGCGAAAGGCACCTAAACTTATGCCAAAACAGGAAAAAAGCCGGTCCTGTGGGCTGCCGGCCGATGCGCCTTGCACCTGCCCCACCCTGCCCTTAAACGAAAGCCATGCCCGATACGGAAAAAGGCCTGACCTATAAAGACGCCGGCGTGGACATCGACGCCGGCGAGGCGCTGGTCGACCGCATCGGTCCCGCTGCCAAGTCCACCCGCCGCCGCGGCGCCGACGCCGACCTGGGCGGCTTCGGCGGCCTGTTCGACCTGAAGGCGGCAGGCTTCAAGGACCCCATCCTGGTGTCAGGTACCGACGGGGTCGGCACCAAGCTGAAACTGGCGATCGACACCAGGCGTTTCGAGAATATCGGCCAGGACCTGGTCGCCATGTGCGTCAACGACATCGTGGTGCAGGGCGCCGAGCCGCTTTTCTTCCTGGACTATTACGCCACCGGCAAGCTGGACGTGGAAGCCGCCGCGGTCACGGTGGAAGGAATCGCGCGCGCCTGCAGGGAATCGGGCTGCGCCCTGATCGGCGGCGAAACCGCCGAAATGCCGGGCCTCTATGCCAAAGGTGACTTCGACCTGGCCGGCTTCACGGTCGGCGCGGTGGAACGCGATGCCATTCTTCCCAAGCTGGATGCGATGAAGGCCGGCGACGTGCTGATCGGCGTGGCGTCGTCGGGCGTGCATTCCAACGGTTATTCGCTGGTGCGCAAGGTGGTGGAAAAGAGCGGACTGTCGCTGGACGATGCCGCGCCGTTTGCATCGGGCAAGACGCTGGGCGAAGCGCTGCTGACCCCCACGCGCCTGTATGTGAAGTCCGCGCTGGCGGCGATGAAGACCGGGGGCGTGAAGGGCCTGGCGCACATCACCGGCGGCGGCATCACCGACAATTTGCCCCGCTGCCTGCCCGAAGGGCTGGACGGTGAAGTGAATCTGGATGCGATCACCGTGCTGCCGGTGTTCCAGTGGCTGGCCAAACAGGCTGGCATTGTGGAACGCGAAATGCTGCGCACCTTCAATTGCGGCATCGGCATGGTGGCGGTCGCGGATGAAAAGGATGCCGACGCAGTAATCGCCGCGTTCCAGCAGCATGGCGATCACGCGGTGCGCATCGGCAAGCTGGTCTCCAATGAGGGCGGCTCCGCCGCCGGGGGGGCGGGCGAAGCCAAGACCGTCTATCGCGGGGCCTTGAAGCTTTGAAGCCCCCGACTTCCGGGAAAAAGGTTGCGGTCCTGATTTCCGGGCGCGGCAGCAACCTCGGCGCCCTGATCGCGGCGCAGGACGACAGCTACAAAATCGTGCTGGTGCTGTCCAATGTCGAAGGCGCTGCGGGGCTGGACAAGGCGCGGGCCGCGAACATTCCCACAGCCGTCATTCCCCACAACGGCAAGGCGCGGGAAGCCTTTGACGCCGAGATGGACGTGGCGCTGCGCGCCGCCGGACCCGACATCGTGGTGCTGGCCGGTTTCATGCGCATCCTGTCGGACGGTTTCGTACGTGGCTGGGAAGGCAAGCTGATCAATATCCATCCCTCGCTGCTGCCGGCCTATAAAGGTACCAAGGTCCATGAACGGGTGATCGAAGCACGCGAGGCGCTGTCGGGCGCATCGGTGCATTTCGTGGTGCCGGAACTGGATGCCGGTCCGGTGATCGCCCAGGCCAGCGTGCCGGTGCATCCCGATGACACGCCGCAGGCGCTGGCGGACCGGGTGCTAGCGGTCGAACTGAAGCTTTATCCCGAAGCGCTGAAACTGCTGGCAAACGGCAAGGTGGCGCTGAAGAACGGCCTGACTGTCCTCACAGATTGATCGTGTAGTTCTTTTCGCGGTAGCGCTTTTCCAGCCACCAAATGAACGGCGGCACGAAATTGCAAGGCCCCACCGCGCCATACGTCCCAATGGTCACCAAGGTGCAGAAGCGCGGACCTTCGGGCGGCGGCGGCACGGTGCGGTACAGCGTATAAGTCGTGGTCTTGGTGCGGCCGTCCGGCAAAACTTCCTGCCACGACACGCCAAAGCCGCACAGCATGTAGAGCGAAAAGAACAGCAGGACGGCCTGGACCACCTTGTGGCCATGTTCGGAAATCACAACGCCCCCGCGATCTTTGCCGAAATATCCCATAGCCGCCCGGCGTCGGCGTCATTGCGCGCTTCGGCCGTGGGCGTGGTGGGCTTGCATTCGAAGAAATACGCGCCGGTCACGCCGGCCACTTCGGGCGACGACGCCAGGTAGATGATGGTCTTTGCGCCCTCTTCCGGCGTGATCGCCCCGATGGGCTTGGCCACTTTCAGCACCGTGCGCATCAGTCCGCCGGAATTGTCGCCGAAGCGGGTGGCGACGAAACCCGGATGCAGCGCATTGGCGGTGACGCCGTCGGGCGCGCGCCGCGCCAGTTCGCGGTTGAACAGGATGTTGCAGAGCTTGGACTTGGAATAGACCGGAAAGCCGACATAGCCGCGTGTTGATTGCAGGTCGTCGAAATTGAGCTTGGCGCCGCGATGGGCATTGGACGCCACCGTGACAATGCGCGCGCCGGGCTTCAGCTTCGGCAACAGAATATTGGTGATGACGAAATAGGCCATGTGGTTGAGGGCAAAGGTCATCTCCAGCCCATCCACCGTTTCCTGGCGCTTGTTGAACAGCGCCCCGGCATTGTTCACCAAGACGTCAATCTGCGGTTCCTGCGCCAGCAGGGCGCCGATGCGCTTCATTTCCGACAGCTTGGAAAGATCGCCCATGTGCACCACATGATCCGCGCCCGGGTTCGCCTTTTTCAACTCCGCCATCGTGTCATCGGCGCGCGCCTTGTCGCGGGCGGTGAAGACAATGCGGGCGCCCTGCTCCGCCAGGCGGATGGCGGCGACTTCGCCGATGCCCGACGTGGCGCCGGTGATGATGACGGTTTTGCCCTTCATGATCGCAGACTCTCATCGCAACGCGGATCGCGCAAGCATTTGCGCGCATTGCGGTTCTGCAATGGATTTGCCCAGAAACGCGGCGCGCTACTTTTCTGGTCAAATAGAAGGCTCCGGAAGGCGGAGGCTTTTCATAATTTATAGCCTGCACCCGCCACGGCCTCGTATCGCGCTTGATCGCGCGATACTGCGGCGTTCGCCAGGGACGAAGGTCCACTGGACCTTCGTCTTATCCCGGCTCACCGCCAAATTATTGGTCAAAACAAAAAGGCCCCCGCGATGCGGAGGCCTTTGTGCAATCGGAATGCCGTTAAAACTCAGCCGGGAATGTCGCCATCCGTGAAGAACTGCGCGATTTCGATCTTGGCATTCTCCGGGCTGTCGGAGCCATGAACCGAGTTCTCACCGATCGACAATGCAAACAGCTTGCGAATAGTGCCGTCGGCAGCGTCTTTGGGGTTGGTGGAACCCATCACTTCACGATAGCGGGCAACGGCATTCTCGCCTTCCAGCACCTGCACAACCACCGGCTCAGCGGTCATCTGGCTGACCAGCTCTCCATAAAAAGGGCGATCCTTGTGCACTTCATAAAATTTCATGGCTTGGGCCTCGCTCAGGCGAACGCGCTTCTGCGCCACGATACGCAGGCCGGCATCCTCGATCACGGCATTGACCTTGCCAGTGAGGTTGCGGCGCGTGGCGTCCGGCTTGATGATCGAAAAGGTGCGCTGAACAGCCATGAAACTCTCCAAATTGGGGTAAAACCGCGCGGGTTATGCAATGGGTGAGCCGGAACAGCAAGAGGTCCGGTGGACCTCTTGCCCGGCGAACGCTGCAGTGGCTTGGCATAGCCAAGCCACGAGACCGGATAGGACCTCGGCGTGGGTCTTGCCGCCTAGCCACGACAAGTTATAAGGCCCCGCAAATGCTGGCGATTGACAACATCACGGTGCGGATTGCGGGGCGGGAAATCCTGTCCGGCGCCACCGCCAACCTGCCCGCCGGCCGTCGCATCGGGCTGGTGGGCCGCAACGGCGCGGGCAAATCCACCCTGTTCAAGGTGATCCTGGGACAACTGCACCAGGATGGCGGCGAAGTCAGCTGGCCGTCGGCCTGGCGGGTGGGCGCGGTGGCGCAGGAAGCCCCCGGCACCGATGTCAGCCTTCTGGACACGGTGCTGGAAGCCGATCCCGAGCGGCTGGCTCTGCTGGCCGAAGCCGAACACGAAACCGACGGCCACCGCCTGGGCGACATTTACCATCGCCTGGAAGCGATCGACGCCTATACCGCCCCGGCCCGCGCCGCTGAAATCCTGGCCGGCCTGGGCTTCTCGCCCGAAGACCAGCTGCGCCCCTGCCGCGAATTCTCCGGCGGCTGGCGCATGCGCGTGGCGCTGGCCGCGATCCTGTTTTCGGCGCCCGACCTGCTACTGCTGGACGAACCGACCAACTACCTGGATCTGGAAGGCGTCTTGTGGCTGGAGAATTTCATCCAGCGTTATCGCGGCACCATCCTGATCGTCAGCCATGACCGCGATCTTCTGAACACCGCCTGCGAGTTCATCCTGCATCTGGAGCGCGGCAAGCTGAAGCTCTACACCGGCGGCTACGATACCTTCATGGAAACACGTGCCGCGGCGCGCGCCAACGACATGGCGTTTGCGAAGAAGCAGGAAGCCGCCCGCGCCCACATGCAGAAATTCGTGGACCGCTTCAAGGCGTCCGCCACCAAGGCGCGCCAGGCGCAAAGCCGCGTCAAGATGCTGGCCAAGCTGGCCACCGTGGAAATCCCGCCCGACGAACATGTCGCGCCGATCAACATTCCCCAGGCCACGCCGGCCTCGCCGCCCCTGATCACCATGGACCGCGCATCCGTTGGCTATGAGCCGGGCAAACCGATCCTCACCGGACTGTCTTTCCGTTTCGATCCGGAAGACCGCATCGCGCTGCTGGGCAAGAACGGTAACGGCAAATCCACCATGGCCAAGCTGCTGGCCGGCAAGCTGCAGGCCATGAGCGGGGAGTTCACGCCCGCGCGCAAGCTGGTGATCGGCTACTTCGCCCAGCACCAGGCCGAAGAACTGGACACCACGGTTTCGCCTATCGTGACCCTGCAGCGGATGCGCCCCAAGCTGACCGTGGAGCAGGTGCGAAACCAGCTGGGCGGCTTTGGTTTTTCCCAGGACAAGCAGCAGACCGAAGTGGGCAAGCTGTCGGGCGGCGAACGGGCGCGCCTGATGCTGGCGCTGGCGACCCTGGACAAGCCCAATCTGCTCATTCTGGACGAGCCGACCAACCATCTGGACATCGATGCGCGCAACGAATTGCTCACCGCGCTGAATGATTTCGACGGCGCGGTGATCCTGGTCAGCCATGACCGGCGCCTGCTGGAAGCCACGGCCGACCGGCTCCTGCTGGTGTCGGACGGCAAGGTCACCCCGTTCGAAGGCGACCTGGATGACTACCGCAAATTCCTGCTGACTGGCGATAACGCACCCACGCGGCGCGCGCCCGAGATGAAAGCGACCAAGGAAGAGGCGCGCAAGGACAAGGCCGAGAAGCGCCAGAACCTGAAGCCGCTGAAGGACAAGGTCACCGCCGCCGAACACCAGATCGCGGATCTGACCGCCGAGCTCGCCAAGCTGGACAAGACGCTGTCCGATCCCCTGTTGTTCGCCAAGGACCCCGCCAAGGCGGCGTTGGTGTCCAAGAAACGCGCCGACGCGGCGCGCAAGCTGGAAGCGGCCGAAAAAGCCTGGGTCGCGGCCAGCGAAGCTTACGAAGAAGCCAACACTTAAGGGGGGTTGCAGCCCCCCCGTGATGCACTAGTCTGCCGCCTCCATGACCGACGACCGATTTTACGAACGGGCCGGGCCCTTTAGCCTGGCGGATATCGCGGCCCGCATCGGCGCCGAAGTCGCCAAGGGCGATCCTGCCGACCTGTCGCTGCGCGATGTCGCGGCGCTGGAAACGGCCGAGCCGGGCGACATCTCGCTATTCAGCGATTCCAAATACGCCAACGCCTTCGCCGTCACCAAGGCCAGCGTGGTCATCACCAGTGACAAGCTGGCCAAGCTGCCCCATGGCGTGACCCTGCTGGTGGTGCCCAATCCGCGCCTGGCCTTCGCGCAAGTCGGACACATCTTCTATCCGCCCGCGCCGCTGAAGGCGGGGGTGCGCAAATCCGAGCCGGTGCATGCCACCGCCAAAATCGGCGATGGCACCGAAATCGGTCCCGGCGGCGAGATCGGCGCCGGCGCGGTGATCGGCACGGGCTGTTTCATCGGCAACAATGTGGTGATCGGGCGCGGCGTGGTGCTGGGCAATGATTGCCGCATCGGCGCCAATTGCGTCATCACCCATGCCGTCATCGGCAACAAGGTGGTGATGGGCCCCAACAACTCCATCGGCAACCAGGGTTTCAGTTTCGTGCCCAGCCTGGACGGACTGCTGCGTGTGCCGCAGCTGGGCCGCGTGGTGATCGAGGACGATGTCGAGATCGGCTCCAACTGCACCATCGACCGCGGCGCCATCGGCGACACCCATATCGAGCGCGGCGTGCGCTTCGACAGCCTGATCCATGTCGGCCACAATGTCCGCATTGGCCACCACAGCCTGCTTGTAGCCCAGGTCGGCATCGGCGGCTCCACCACCGTGGGGCCCATGGTGCTGATCGGTGGCCAGGTCGGCATCAGCGATCATCTGACCATCGGCGCGGGCGCGCGGCTGGCGGCGCGCTCGGGCGTGACACGCGATATCGGCGCGGGCGAGCGGGTGGGCGGCTATCCGGCGCGCCCCCTCAAGCGCTGGCACCGCGAAACAGCCTTGCTGGCCAAGATGGCCAAGCCCAAAAAGCCAAACGACCAAGACGGCGAACAAGACCAAGAATAAGGAGCTGCCATGGGGGCCACGCTTTCCAGCATCCTGCCCAAGCTGCACCTGCGGCTGATGCCGGTGCTGTTGATGATGTATGTCATGGCCTTCCTGGACCGGGCCAATGTCAGCTTCGCCAAGACGGGCCTGGCGGCCAATACCGGGATCGGCGACGCCGCCTTCGCCTTCGGCGCAGGGCTCTTCTTCATCGGCTATGCCACCCTGGAAATTCCGTCCAACCTGGCGCTGCACCGGTTCGGCGCGCGGCGCTGGATGGCGCGGATCATGATCACCTGGGGCCTGGTATCGGCCGCCAATGCGTTCGTGACGGGGCCGAACAGTTTTTATGCCGTGCGCTTCTTGCTGGGCATGACCGAGGCCGGCTTCTTTCCCGGCGTGATCTATTACATGACCTACTGGTATCCCACCGCGGCGCGGGCGCGCTCGGTCGGGCTGTTCTATTACGGTGCGCCCTTGGCACTGACCTTCGGCGGGCCGATCTCCGGCGCGCTGGTGGCGCATGACGCCTTCGGCCTGCATGGGTGGCAGGTGATGTTTTTGGTCGAGGGCCTGCTCGCCTCGCTGGCCGGCATCGCGGTGCTGTTCCTGTTGCATGACGGCCCGCAGCAGGCGCCGTGGCTGAACGATGAGGAGAAAGCCGTACTGAAGGCGGCATTGGCCGAGGATAATGTGTCGCGCGAGCATCCGGGCGTGCTCAAGGCGCTGGGCGACTTGCGTGTGCTGTACCTGGCCTGGGTCTATTTCCTGGTGGAGGCCGGATTTTACGGCCTTACCTTCTATCTGCCCACGCAAGTGGCGCGCTTGCTGGGAACCAGCATTGGACTGGAAGTGGGGCTGGTGACATCCCTGCCCTGGGTCTGCGCCCTGATCGCGGTGACCATCATCCCGCCCTGGTGCGACCGCAAAGGCATTTCACGCGGTATCGGCGCCCTGACCGCCGCGATTTCCGGCATCGCTTTGATCGTCTCGGGTCTGACGCCGTCACCGCTGGTGGCGGTGATGGCGCTGTGCGTGGCGGCGGCTGGGCTGATCGTGTCACCCGCGCTGTTCTGGACCCTGCCGACGCGGCTGCTGGGTGGCGCGGCGGCGGCCGGCGGCATTGCGCTGGTCAATTCCATCGGCAATCTGGGTGGGTTTGCTGCGCCCAACCTGCGTGCCTGGCTGGACGGAATGTTTGCCAGCAACAGCGCCGGACTGTTCGGGCTGGGCGCGGTATGCGTGCTGGGGGCGGCGTTCTTCGCTTTCGCGCCTACTTCGCGTGGGATTTCGCGATAGACAGCCATTCCTTTTGGCGTGACTTGTAATAGCCGGGCGCGCCCTTCACCGAACTGATGATCTCGGCAAACAGCGCCTGGGCACGAGCGGTCTGGCCCATGCTTTCCAGCAACAGGCCGAAGCGCGCCCGCGCCTCCTCGCCCGGATAGCGGCTGACGACTTTCTCATACTGCGCCACCGCTTCGTCATTCTTGCCCTGCAGCGCCAGCGCGCGGGCATAGTCCAGCTCTGCATCGGCATCGAAAGCGGCGGGGTCTTCCTGCTTGAGCTTGACGAACAGCGCCTCGGCCTCGGCGCCCTGCCCCGCGAGCATCCGGGCGCGGCCCAGCCCCTTGAGCAGGGTTGGATCGCTGCCGCCGAGCGGACCCTGCATGGCGCTTTCATACAATTCGATGGCTTCGTTGAAATAGCCGCGCTTGACGCTTTCCTCGGCCAGCTGGCGCTTGGCGTCGACCGAGCCGACCAGCTCGACCTGCCGCTTCTTTTCGCGATAGCCGCGCCCAGGATCGGCCGCCTTGACCACGCTGCCGGTGAAGCTGCGCATGCCATGGCTGTTCAGGAAATCGGGAATCACCGCCATCACGACATAGGCCAGCCACAGCGCGAACAGCGCCAGAATGTTGATGAAGGATGCCAGCCCCATGCCCATGATCCACATGGGCGAACGGCCGCTGCGGATCACATGCCAGGCCATGGCCAGGTCGATCAGCAGGATGGCGATATTGAGCGGAGAAAAATAACCCAAGTCAGTTCTGCTTCTCAAATTTTCCGGAAGGAGTTTCCTTCCAGTAGGTGACGTCATGCCCGGCAGCCTTGGCCTCTTTCCATGCCGCGCGGGCGCCTGCAAGAGCCGTTTCGTCCCGGCCGTCGAACAGCATCACCACGCGCGCCAGATCGGAAAGACGGTTCCAGTCGCCTGGTTGCGCCCCACCCACGTAAAACACGATCTGGGCGGAATTGGGATTGCCTTCCTCCACCGAAATCAGCACCGGCTGGCCCGCCGCATCGCAGTCGCCGGCCTGGGCATGGGGCAGGAAACTCTGGTCGTCATAGGTCCACAGCAAGGTATCCAGCGCGTCGGAGCGCTCGGCGGAATCGGTCTTGATCGCCGCCCGCCAGCCGCGCTGGAGGGATTTCTCCACCAACCCCGGCAGCACTTCTTCCAGCGACCGGCGCTCGAGGTGATAGAACAGCGTCTCGGTCACCAAAATACCTCACTGTGGGCGGGCTTGACCCGCCCATCCAGGGCAACCTGCGAAGGCTTGGGTTCGTGACTCTGGATGGCCGGGTCAAGCCCGGCCATGGAGAAACTAGTTTTCATAGTGCTCCTTCATCAGCCGGTTCAGCAGCCGCACGCCCCAGCCGGTGCCCCAGCTTGGGATGGTGGGCTTCTGCTCGCCGTCCTGCCAGGCGACGCCGGCGATATCCAGGTGCGCCCACACCGTGTCCTTTTCGATGAAGCGCAGCAGGAACTGGGCGGCGGTGATGGCGCCGGAATTGGCGCCGCCGATATTCTTCATGTCGGCGATCTTGGAGCGGATCATCTTGTCATAGAAGGGATCCAGCGGCAGCTGCCACACCCGCTCGCCGGTGTAACGCCCCGCCGCCTGGATGCGCTGCACGATCTGGTCGTCATTGGAAAAGACGCCGGCATGTTCATAGCCCAGGGTGGCGACGATGGCGCCGGTCAGGGTGGCCAGATCGATCACCGCGCGCGGCTTGAAGCGGCGCTGGGTGTAGGTCAGCGCATCGGCCAGCACCAGCCGGCCTTCCGCATCGGTATTGAGCACTTCGATGGTCTGGCCCGACAGCGAGGTCAGCACATCATCGGGACGGAAGGATGTGCCATCCGGCATGTTCTCCACCAGCCCGATGACGCCCACCGCGTTCACCTTCGCCTTGCGTGTCGCCAGCGCCAGCATGGTGCCGGTGACGGCGGCGGCGCCCGCCATGTCGCCCTTCATGCCCTGCATGCCGGCGCCGACCTTGATCGACAGGCCGCCGGAATCGAAACACACGCCCTTGCCCACCAGCGCGATCGGCTTGGCGCTCTTCTTGCCGCCATTCCATTGCATGACGACCAGCTGGCTTTCCTTCTCGCTGCCCTGGCCCACGCCCAAGAGCGCGCCGAAGCCCTGCTTCTTCATTTCGGCTTCGCCGAGTATCTCGACCTTCACGCCCAGCTTGGAGAGCTGCGCCTTGGCGCGGCGCGCGAATTCGGCCGGGTACAACACATTCGGCGGCTCGTTCACCAGGTCGCGCGCCAGGAAGATGCCGTCCGCCACGGCCGAAAGTCCCGCATAAGCTTTCTTCGCCGCCGCCACGTCCGGCGTGGCGATGCGCAAGGTCTTCAGCTTCTTCTCATACTCATCCAGGTTGCGGGTGCGGTACTTGTCGAAGGCATAGCTTTTCAGCCGGGCGCCGAACGCCAGGTGCGCTGCCAGTTCCGGCTTCTTCACTTTGCAACCCTTGGGGACATCGATCTCGATCCGCGCGGTGCTTTCGCCGGCCGCATGCAAACGGCCCACGATCTGCGCGCCCAGGGTCTCCAATCCCTTTTCATCCATCGCCTCGGGCTTGCCCAGCCCGGCCAGGATGATGCGCGACGTCGCCATGCCGGCCGGCGCCACCACTTCCAGCATCTGCCCGGCCTTGCCGCTGAAACGCGACACTTTCAGGGCCCGGGAGATGGCCCCGCCGCTCAGCTTGTCCAGGCTGATGGCGGCGGGCAGCAGGGCGCTGCCTTCCGCGGCCCCCACGACCCAGGCGCCCCCCTCTTTGGCTGTGACATCGCTGGGCGCGCATAACGAAATCTGCATGCTATATCTCCGGGCAAGGACGGGGTATTTTGGGGAAAATCCTAGTTCTGATGCTAGTTTAGGTCGAATCCGCGCCGGCCAACAACAAGGGTTGCCCAAAGGCAATGAAGGTCATGTCAGACCCGCGTCCAGAGGCGCTCCCGGCGCCCCGGGTCAAGAAAGGCGGCCTGCTGCGCCCGCCGCGGCTGTCGATCTATGTCCTGGGCCAGCTTCTGGGGCCGGTCGCCCTTTTGACCTTGCTGCTCACCAGCGTGATCTGGCTGGTGGCGATCCTGCCGCTGCTGGACCTGGTCATCAACCGGGGCCAGTCGGCGCCGACTTTCCTGTACCTGATCCTGCTGTACCTGCCGACGCCGCTGGCGATCATCATGCCCATCGCCTTTTTCTTTGCCGCACTGTTCACCCTGCACCGGCTGCAAAGCGACAGCGAACTGGTGGTGATGGCATCCGCCGGTTATTCGCTGCGCCAGCTGGCTGCCCCGGTGCTGGCTTGCGCCGCCATCGTGATGGCGCTGACTTATGCCTGCGTGCTGTACCTGATGCCGGCGGGGCAGCGGGCGCTGCGCGACAAGGTGCTGGACATTCGCGCCGACATGGCGGGCGCGCTTTTGAACGAAGGCGAATTCAATCCCGCCGCGCCCGGCCTGACCGTGTTCCTGCGCCAACTGGGCAGCAATGGCGAGATCAAGGGCATCCTGGTGCATAACAACCAGGACAAGGCTCATCCCGTCACCTACATCGCCGAGAAAGGCATCCTGGCCCAGACCCCGGCGGGTACGCGCCTGATCATGCTGGACGGCACCATTGAAACCAGCTCTCAGGGCGGCAAGCAGCTCCAAGTGCTGCATTTCGAGCGCGACACGGTGAACCTGGATCAGTTCGCGGCGCCCTCGCGCAACACGTTGCGCAAAATCAACGAGCGCTCGCTCAGCGACCTGCTCTGGCCGCCGGAGGCGCAGGGCGTCACCGACCGCATCCGCGACCAGTTCTTTGCGGAGGCGCATAACCGCATTTCCCAGCCGCTCTACTGCATCGCTTTTGCCTTCATCGCGCTGGCGGCGGTGATGCGCGGCCGGCGTCAGCGCGGCAGCATCGCCCTGCGCCTGACCATGGCCAGCGTGGCGGCGGCAGGCCTGCGCATCGCCGGTTACGGCGTGATGGGTGTGGCTCAGCACAATCAGGCGCTGGTGATCGTGTTCTATCTCTTGCCGCTCTTGGGCGCGGTCGGCGGCATCGCGGTACTGGCGGGTTATTCGCCTTCATCCCTGCGCGAGCGATTCAGGGCGCAAACGGCATGAGCTGGTCCTGGACCCTTTACCGGTATCTGGCGGTGCAATTCCTGATGGGTTTTGCCGTGGTCTATGCCCTGTTCCTGGCCATGGCCTTCTCCATCGACATCGTCGACCTTTTGAATCGCACCGCCGGCCACAATGTTTCGACCTCGGTGGCGGTGGGCATGGCGGTGCTGCAGTTGCCGGACCTGGGCCAGAAAATGCTGCCCTTCGCCATCCTGCTGGGCGGGGTCTTCACGTTTGTGCGCCTGTCGCGCAGCCGCGAACTGGTGGCCACCCGCGCCGCCGGCGTCTCGGCATGGGATTTCCTGCTGCCGCCGTTGACGGTCGCCGTCTTTATCGGCGTCTGTACCGTCACCCTGTTCACGCCCATTTCGGCCAAAATGTTCTCCGAATTCGCCGGCCTGGAAGCGCGCTACGTCAAGGGCGAGGAAAGCCAGCTGTCGGTCTCCATCAACGGCCTGTGGCTGCGCCAGGGCGATGCCAAGCAGCAATCTGTGATCCATGCCTTGCGCGTGGCCCAGCAGGGTGAGCACCTGGAAGACGTGCTGGTGCTGCTCTATGGCGCCAATGACAAGTTCCTGGGCCGCATCGACGCGCAGTCGGCGCAGCTGGGCGACCATGTCTGGACCTTGAACGATGCCTGGGTGTCGGACCTCAGCGGCAAGCCGGTGCATCACGACACTTACAACCTGCCTACCACGCTGACGCCCGAACAGATCGTGGAAAGCTCCACCGCGCCCGATGCGCTGTCCTTCTGGGACCTGCCCGGCTATATCCGCGCCGCCCAGGCGGCCGGCTTTTCCGCGTCGCGCTATCAATTGTATCTCTACAATCTCTATGCCCTGCCCGCTTTGTTCGCGGCCATGGTATTCATGGCGGCCAGCTTTTCGCTCAAGCTGGGGCGCGAAGGTGGGGTGGCCAAAGTCATCCTGCTCAGCGCGGCTTGCGGCTTTGGCGTCTATTTCTTCCAGGACCTGACCACGGTGCTGGGCCGCTCGGGTGCGGTGCCGCTGCTGCTGGCTGCGACGGCGCCGGCGCTGGCCTCCATCCTGATCGGCATGACGCTCGTCTTCAGTCAGGAAGACGGCTGATGCGCGCCTCCATGCTTCGTCTTGGCTTTCTCGGCGCCGTCGCCATGGCGCCCCTGATCGCCCAGGCCGCCCAGCTGCATGTCGGCACCATCAAGGCGCCGCGCAAGGACGGCCCCATGCTGCTGCAGGCCGACGAAGTCGTTTATGACAGCGAAGGCAAGACCGTGTCCGCCATCGGCCATGTCGAAATCGTGCAGGATGACCGAACCCTGCTGGCCGAGCGGGTGGATTACGACCAGGCCAAGGATATCGTCACCGCGCGCGGCCATGTCAGCATTACCGACCCGCGCGGCAATGTCGCCTTTGCCGACCATGTGGTGCTGACCGATCACCTTCGCGACGGTGCCCTGTCGGGCTTTGGCGCCCTGATCGGCAAGAACGGGCGGCTGGCGGCGCGCAGCGCCCAGCGCATCAATGGCACAAAAGTCATCGCCCGCCGCACCGCCTACAGCCCCTGCCAGATCTGCAACAAGCCTGGCCAGCGCGCGCCCTTGTGGCAGGTCAAGGCCGAGCGCGTCGTCTATGACCAGGAAAAACACAAGGTGCGCTTCAAGAGCGCGACCATCGCCGTAGAAGGCGTGCCGGTGGCCTGGCTGCCGGCCTTTTCGGTATCCGATCCCACGGTGCGCTATTCCACCGGCCTTTTGACGCCGGAGGTCGGCAACTCCACCAAGATCGGTTATTTCACGCGCCTGCCCATCTACGTCTCGGTCTCCCCCAGCCAGGACCTGACGGTGGCGCCGATGTTCTCCACCAAGGGCGGCGAAGTGCTGGAGATGGAATACCGCCAGCGCTGGAACAACAGCGGCATGTGGTTCCAGGGCAGCGGCGCCTACAATCCCAATGGCGGGCTGGCCGGATCGCCGGGCGCGCAGACCTATGGCCACATTTTCGGTTCGGGCCGCTTCATGCTGAGCCAGAACTGGCGCACCGGTTTCGACGTGGCCGCCACCAGCAACAACGCCTATATGCGGTTCTACGACATCTCGTTCCTGGACCGGCTCACCAACGACGCCTTCATCGAAGCCACGCCGGGGCGCTCGCGCTTCGCCCTGACCAGCTATTACTTCCAGGGCCTGCGTTCCACCGATATCGCCTCGCGCATTCCCTATGTGCTGCCGCGGCTGGAGATGTCCTGGATCCCGACGCAGAAAGTGCTGGGCGGCTCCTTCCGTTTCGACATGAACGGCGTCGCCATCGGCCGCGACAACCAGCGCAATGACCAGCGCTTCACCGGCGAGATGAACTGGAAGTTGCCGTTCGTGCTGGACAATGGCCAGCTCTGGACCATCGTCACCGATGCGCGCGGCGATGCCTATCATTTCGACAATCCGCGCGGCGCCATCCGTACGTCCGATTCCACCCTGGAACGCGGCACCGCCTATGTCGCGCTGGACTGGCGTTGGCCGTTTGTTGCCGACGGCGCCCGTCCGGGCCATTCCTTCATCCTGCAGCCCATCGCGCAGTTCATCGCCCAGCCTTATGGCGGCAATCCTACCGGCCTGCGCCTGGAAGACAGCCAGGCATTCGAATTTGACGACAACAACGTTTTCAGCTTCAACCAGGTGCCCGGCTATGACCTGATCGAAAGCGGGCCGCGCGCCAATGTCGGCGCCATGGCCGAAGCGCTGTTTCCCGGCGGCAAGGTCGAGGCCCAGGTGGGACAGACTTATCGCCTCAAGCGCGATCCCCTGTTCGCCGCCTTCTCAGGCAACAGCGGCACTTCATCGGACCTGGTGGGCAGCTTCTCGGTCAAGTTCCCGCATCTGGACATAACCGATCGCTGGGACGTGGACCGCGGCAATGGCACCGTGCGGCGGCATGAAGTTTATGTAACGGGAAGCTATGACCGCTCCTCGCTGCAGTTCAGCTACGTCAACCTGCCCCCGCAGGTCACCGCGCTGGGCCTGCCCAGCCGCGAGGAAGTCAACGCCCAGGCCGACCTCAATGTGTGGCGCAACTGGCAGGTGTTCGTCGCCGCCCAGCGCGATCTGTCCAACGATCAGTTCCTGAACACCGAGTATGGCCTGGGCTATGAGGATGAATGCCTGGCCATTTCCCTGGCCTACCGGCGCAAATACACCTCCGACCTCATCCTGGGCGTGCCCCCCTCCACCTCGGTGATTCTGCGCTTCAGCCTCAAGACCGGCGACAGCCCGATCCAGCCCTTCTCGTTGTTCCCGCGGGACGTTTTTGCCCTGACGCATCCTTGAGCGGGCCTAAAACCCGGCCCTGGCTGGGGTTTTTCGCAACTGCCCAGTTCTCCTTGATTGCGGCGGGATTTTCCGTATTTTGGCAGCGGGTTAGGGGCCCCGGCGGAGCGTCTGCATGATCCCCCTTTTGCGGCCAAAGACCAGTCGATGAGAATTGCCACCACCCTTTTGCTGGGCGCTGCCGTACTGGCTGGCGGATGCGTTGTATCCCTGGCGCAGGATGCCGGATTCAAGCCGGTGCCAGCCGTGGCGCCGCTGCCGGCGAAGAGCTCAAGCCAGACCGGTCCCAAAACCGCTGCCGCCCGCCAGGCCGCCGCGCCCGCCGGCGCCATCGCCCCGGCCGTGGCGCCCGCCGTGAAGCCAGCTGCCGACGCCGCGCCCACCACGGACGCAGCCCCCAGCGCTGCGGCCGAAGCACCGCCCTCCACGGCCGCCGAAGCGCCGCCCACCGCTGCGGCGGAAGCCGCGCCCGGCACCGCCGCCGTGGCCCCGGTGCAGGAAGCCAAGAACAACAGCGCCGCACCCACCATCAATGCCGCCGATGAGAAGGACCCGGGTGATACCGACTCGGTGGTCGCCACGGTCAATGACGAATCCATTTCCGATTTCGAGCTGCGCCAGCGCATGAACCTGTACCTGGCACTGAACGGCTTCAGTGCCGCCCAGATGACGCCGGAACAGAAGACCCGCATGCGCGGCCAGATCCTGGAGCAGCTGCAGGCTGAAAAGGTCCAGCTGCAGGAAGCGGTCAAGAAGAAGATCACCGTCAGCCCGGTCGAAGTAGACAAGCGCCTGAACGCGATGATGCAGGAATATCGTTTTACCATCGAGCAGCTGCGCCAGAACCTGATCAATGCGGGGGCCAGCGAAGAAGCATTGCGTGCGCAGATCACCGCCTCGATCGCCTGGCAGAAGACTGTGCAAGACGAGTATGGCGACCGGGTCAACGTCTCGCCCGAGATGGTGAATGCGGAAATGGCGCGCTATGCCGAAGGCGCCAACAAGCCGCACTACCGCGTGATGGAAATCTTCCTGCCGGTGGACAATCCCGAGCAGGACGCCAAGGTCAAGAAAGACGCCGAAGAGGTGGAGAAGCAGCTGCACCAGGGTGCCCCCTTCCCCGTGGTGGCGCGCCAGTTCAGCCAGCATCCGTCGGCGGCGACCGGCGGCGACATGGGCTGGATCAACGAAGGCCAGCTGGCCCTGAACTGAATGCCAAGCTGGCCAAGATGGAAGTGGGTTCGATCAGCGAGCCGATCCGCTCGACCGGCGGCTACTATGTGCTGGGGCTGCGCGAACGCCAGGAACCACTTGGTACCAAGATCACCGAAGCGCCCACCGGTCCCGTCGGCCCGGATGGCACCCTGCCCCTGGCGCGCCTGCTCTTGCCCGTCGATCCACGCACGCCCAAGGAACAGATTGCGGAAATCATGAAGGTGGCGCAGCAGATCCAGCAGAATTACCGGGGCTGTGCGCAGCTGGACGATCTGCACAACAAGATGAATGGCAGCGTCTATATGGACCTTGGACAGGCCAAGCTGAGCGACCTCAGCCCGCAGATCCATGAGGCGCTGAAGGATTCCAAGCCCGGCGAAGCCGGCGCCCCGTTCCAGGACGAAGCCGGCATCGAATTGATCGGACGCTGCGACAAGCGCATCGAGGTCAAGACCGCCTATGTCATGCCCACCCGCTCGCAGGTGGAAGACCAGCTGTTCCAGAACCAGATCGCCGCCCTGGCGCGGCGCTATCTGCGCGATCTGAAGCGCGACGCCAACATCCAGGTGCGCGACGAGAGCAAGCCCGATGCCCTTATCCGCTGAAAGCGGATCATTGGATGAGCCCGCTGAAAGCGGATCAATGAACAAGTCTGGTAAAGACACAAGACCCATCCTCATCACCATGGGCGAGCCTTCCGGCATAGGGCCGGAAGTGGCGCTCGCCGCCTTCGATCATTTCGGCGGCAAGATCGGATCGCATCCGCTGAAGCTGGTGGGCGATGCCGGAATTTTTACGGCGCGCAAGGATGCGCTGGTCGCCACCAGCTCCCCTGTCAAGGCCGTTCCCGGCAAGCCCAGCGCCGCCAACGCCGCCGCTGTCACCGAGGCCATCGAAATGGCGGTGAAGGCCTGCCTGGACGGCGACGCTGCCGCCATCGTCACCGCACCCATCCACAAATCGGTGCTGAATGCGGCGGGTTTCGCCTTTCCGGGCCATACCGAATTCCTGGCGCACCTGACCGGCGCGCGCCGGGCGGTGATGATGCTGGCCAGCGACCAGCTGCGCGTGGTGCCGCTGACCATTCATATGCCGGTGGCCGATGTGCCGCGTGCCATCGACAAGCAGTCGGTATTCGATACGGGCGAGATCATCCTGACAGCGCTGCGCCGCGACTTCGGCATACTCAATCCGCGCCTGGCGGTGGCGGGCCTCAATCCCCATGCCGGTGAAGACGGTATGCTGGGCCGCGAAGACGATATGGTGATCGCGCCGGCCATTGCCGCCCTGAAAGCGCGGGGCTTTGGCGTGCGCGGGCCCCTGTCCGCCGACACGCTGTTCCACGAGGAGGCGCGCAAGACATATGATGCGGCGCTGTGCATGTATCACGACCAGGCGCTGATCCCCATCAAGACCCTCAGTTTCTGGGACGGCGTGAATGTCACCCTGGGCCTGCCCATCGTGCGTACCTCGCCCGACCATGGCACTGCGCTGGAAATTGCAGGACAGGGCAAGGCCGACGCCCGCAGCATGATCGCGGCGGTGAAGATGGCAGCCAGCATGGCCGATGCCCGAGCAAGATAAACTTCCGCCGCTGCGCGAGGTGATTGCCGCGCATGGCCTGGCGCCCAAGAAGTCGCTGGGCCAGAACTTCCTGTTCGACCTGAACCTGACGGCAAAGATCGCGCGCGCTGCTGGCGCAGAGGATGGTGGTACATTTTACGAGGTCGGCCCCGGCCCCGGCGGCCTGACCCGCGCGCTGCTCGGCGAAGGCGCGGACAAGGTGATTGCCGTGGAGCGCGATGTACGCTGCCTGCCGGCGCTGGAAGAAATCGCCGCAGCATATCCCGGCAGGCTGCAGGTCATCTCTGATGATGCGCTCGAACTGGACGAAGGCGCCATCCTGCCGCGTGGCGTCCGCATCGCCGCCAACCTGCCCTACAATGTCGGCACCGCCATCCTGATCAAGTGGCTGACGGTGGAACAATGGCCGCCTGTCTGGGCCAGCCTGACCCTGATGTTCCAGAAGGAAGTGGCCCAGCGCATCACCGCCAGGCCGGGCAGCGAACATTATGGCCGCTTGTCGGTGCTGGCGCAGTGGCGCTGCACCGCGAAGATCCTGTTCGACGTCAATCGCGGCGCCTTCGTGCCACCGCCGTCCGTCACTTCGTCCATCGTCCGGCTGGAGCCGCGCCAAGCGCCTTTGGCGCCATGCAACCTGGAAGACCTGGAGAAAATCACCGCCGCGTCATTCGGCCAGCGCCGCAAGATGCTGCGCCAGTCGCTGAAGCCGCTGGGCGGCGAAGCGCTTGCGGAAAAAGCCGGCATCGATCCCACGGGCCGGCCCGAAGACCTGACCATCGAGCAATTTGCGGCGCTTGCCCGCGCCTTGGCGCGGCCGGCGTAAAAATCGCGCGCCTAGTTGCCGAACACGCTCTTGAGCAGGCTGGTGGAGCGCGCCAGGGGATTGGAGCGGATATTGCCCTCTTCCACCGCCAGGTAATGGAACAGCCCGTCCAGCGCCTTGCCCACGGTGAAATCGACCAGATCGAAGCCGCCGGCCATCTGCCCGATCATGGGCATGGCGCTGATCCGGTCCTGCACCGATTTCAGCGCCCTCATCGCCCCCGCCCCGGCCAGGGTATTGGCGACAATGGGATGGAATTCGGTGGTCAATGTGGGCGAACAGGTACGCTTGAAATACTGGGTCACCGAATCCTGCGGTCCCGTCAGGATACCGCGCGCATCATCAAAGCTCATGCCGGACGCCGCATCGACAAAGATATTGAGCGCCTTGGGCGCGGCCTGCTCAGCGCCGCGGTTCATGCGCTGGGACAAATCATCGAGCAGTCCGGCGGCGCCCATGCTGCGCAGGGGACCCGCCACCCGTTCCAGCCCGCCCGGCAACGGGATCCGGATCGCCGGATCGTTGAAATAGCCGCCCGGCTTGCCGACCTGTCCGATCACCTTGCGCGAGGCGACCTTCATCGCATCCTTCAGGCCCGCCCCGATCTGGTTCTGGCTCAGCGACGCGCCGGCTGGTGTGGTGGATGCGGCGGCGGGCGCCGCACCCTGCCTGCTCTTGAGGAAATCGCTGACCGCGCCCGGCAACTGGATCTGCGCCACCGCGCTTGCCGGAAGCAGCGACAAAAGTCCCGCCACGACGATACGGCGCGAAGTTTCGGTATCGGACATCTGAGCCCCCCGGCATGTTCAATCTGTACACTATGGCACAGATTCCGGGCCGGGAAAGCTAGGGTTCGGGCGTTATCGCGTCCGCGACCTTGTTCTTGGCGCGCCGCGGCAGCAGCTTCATCATCAGGATGAAGCCGGACAGGGCCAGGCAAATGGTGTTGGACGCGATCAGCGGCCATTGCCGCAGCAGCACGCCATAGGCGCACCATAGAGCAAAGCCGATCACGGTGATGGTGTACATGCCCAGCGAGATATCCTTGGTCTGGCGGGTGCGAATGATCTGAAGCGCCTGTGGCGCAAAGCTGACGGTGGAGGCGATGGCGGCAGCCGTGCCCAGGATGGAAACCAGGTTCATACCAGCTTGCCGACAAACTCCGAGATGCCGGTCTGACGGCTGCGCTTCAGCCGCTCGGCATTCAGGATCGCCTGGATGTCGGCCAGCGCCTTGTCCACGTCCGTGTTGACGATGACATAATCATATTCTGGCCAATGGCTGATCTCGTCCGCCGCCTTGGCCATGCGGCCCGCCACGGTTTCCGCGCTGTCCTGCGCCCGGTTCTTCAATCGCCGTTCCAGTTCGTCATGGCTGGGCGGCAGGATGAAGATGCTGACCAGGTCGTCGCGCTTCTTCTCTTTCAATTGCTGGGTACCCTGCCAGTCGATGTCGAACAGCACATCACGGCCGCTGCTGAGCACATCATTCACCAGGTGCGAAGGCGTGCCATAGCGATTGCCGAACACGGTGGCATGCTCCAGGAACTTGCCATCGGCGCGCCAGGCGTCGAACTCTTCCACGCTCAGGAAATGGTAATCCTTGCCATGCACTTCCCCCGGCCGCATCGGGCGCGTGGTGGCGGAAACCGACAGCTGGATGTTGCCGTCGCTGTCCAGCAGCCGGCGCGACAGTGTGGTCTTGCCCGCGCCCGACGGCGAGGACAGAACCAGCATCAGTCCCCGGCGCGTGATCTGGTTATTCGACATTTTGGGCTTGCTCGCGGAACTGGTCGATCACCGCCTTAAGCGCCAGGCCGGTGCGCGTCAATGCGATGTCGCTGGACTTGGAGCACAGGGTGTTGGCCTCGCGGTTGAATTCCTGCGCCAGGAAATCCAGCTTGCGGCCCACGCCTTTGCCGTCCCTGATCAGGGCGCGGGCGTCGTGGACATGGGCGGTCAGCCGGTCCAGTTCCTCGCGCACATCCGCCTTTAACGCCAGCAGCGCCACTTCCTGCGCCAGCCTGTCTTCGGTCACCGGATTGCCGTCCAGCAACTCCTTTATCTGCGCATGGAGCCGCGCCCGGATGGCAGCCGGCTGGGCAGCGGCAAGACCGCCCGCCTCTCCCACCAGTTTCTCGATCTCGTCCATCTGCGCGGTCATCAGCGCCGCCAGCTTGGCGCCTTCATTGGCCCGTTCGCGCCCCAGCTTGTCGAAGGCGGTGGCCAGGCTTTCCAGGATGGCGGCGTCCCGGTGGGCGCGCGCCACCGCATCCAGGGGCTCGGCCGTGTCGTCGGACACGATCACGCCTTTCAGCGCCAGCAGGCCATCCACCCGCGCCGGCGCAAGGCCGGTTTCCGCCGCAACCTCGCGCGCGATGCGCACGGCGCTGGCCAGGGCAGCGGCATCCACGGAGAGACCGCGCGCGGTTTCCGGCTGTTCGACCGTGAGCGAAATCTGGAACGCACCGCGCAGGAAGCGCTCGCCCGCCAGCCGCCGCGCCGGGGCTTCCAGCCCATCATAGCCGGGCGGTGTGCGCAGCCGCATGTCCAGGCTGCGGCCATTGACGGACTTGGCTTCCCAACGCCAGCGCAAGCCATCATGGCTGCCCGTGCTTTCGGCAAATCCCGTCATGCTGGCAAAGGTCATGAACAACTCCGCTGGGTGCGCGAAATTAGCCCGCGAAGATGCAGCCTGTCACCTGTGCCCACGCGCTGCATGGGAAACGCGCTTCTTGCGGGTCGCCGAAAGCCTGGGTGCCTTGGCGTCGGGAACCGCGATGGCGGGGTTTTCCACGCGGTCGCTGGCGGCAACCGAGCCTTCCGGCGCCTGGCCCAGCGGCGCCTTTTGCTGGCGCTCAAAGGTGCGATAGGCGGCGACATTGCGTTCCTGCTCGGCGATGGTGGCGGCAAAGGCATGGCCGCCATGGCCGGTGGCGACGAAATACAGGTCCTTGCTGTCTTCGGGATTCAGCACCGCGGCGATGGAATCCTTGCCCGGGTTGCAGATGGGGCCGGGCGGCAGCCCGGCAATGACATAGGTGTTGTAGGGCGTGGGCGCAGCCAGTTCGCTGGCGCGGATGCCCCGGCCCAAAGGATAGCCCTTGGTCAGGTCATAGATGATGGTGGGATCGGTCTGCAGCCGCATGCCGATCTTCAGCCGGTTGATGAAGATGGCCGCGACATGGCGGCGTTCGCTGGCCAACCCGGTTTCCTTTTCCACGATTGAGGCCAGGATGATCGCATCACGCTTGGACGCCAGCGGCAATCCGGCCACGCGGCTTTCCCATTTTTCCGCCAGCACCGCATCCTGGGCCTTCGCCATCTTGGCCAGCAGGTGCGCGCGGGTCTCGCCCCGGGTGAAGAGATAGGTTTCCGGAAGCAGCGTGCCTTCGGCCGGCACGGGCCCCGCATCGCCCACCAGCACGTCGTTCTTCTGCACCAGCTTCCAGATCATGTCGCTGGTCAGGCCTTCGGCGGCGGTCAGCTTGTACTGGATGGATTTTCCCGCAACCAGGATGTCCGCGATGGTGTGCATCGAGGCGCCGGAGGGAATGGCGTATTCGCCCGCCTTCACCTTGCCCGCCAGCCCACGCAGGCGCAGGTTCAGTTCAAAGATGATGCCGCTCTTGAGCGCGCCCGCCTGTTCCATGTTCTGGGCGATGTCATGGACCCGGCTGCCCGGGGTCACCATCACCACGGTCTGGTTGCCGGACCGCGCCGGAAGGCCCGGCCCGTCCCAGGCCGACCAGGCCCATTCAAATACCCCGGCGGCGATGACGCACAGCACCACCAGGACAAAGATGAAACGCATCAAATTTTGCTGACGATGAGCGCGGCATTGGTGCCGCCAAAGCCGAAGCTGTTGGACATGGCGATTTTGACGTCACGTTTCTGGGCTTTGTGCGGCACCAAATCCATGGCTGTCGTGACGTCGGGATTGTCCAGGTTGATGGTGGGCGGCACGATACCGTCACGCATGGCCAATAGACAGAAAATCGCTTCCACCGAGCCGGCCGCGCCCAGCAAATGTCCGATCGAGGACTTGGTGGACGACATGGCGGTTTTAGCCGCCGCGTTGCCCAGCAGGCGTTCCACCGCGCCCAGCTCGATGCCGTCGGCCATAGTGGATGTGCCATGGGCATTCACATAATCGATGTCACCCGCCGAAATGCCGGCGCGCTTCAGCGCCATCTGCATGGCGCGGTAGCCGCCATCGCCGTCTTCGGACGGGGCGGTGATGTGATAGGCATCGCCCGACAGGCCATAGCCAATCACTTCGCCATAGATTTTGGCGCCGCGCTTTTTGGCGTGTTCCAGTTCTTCCAGCACCACGATGCCGGCGCCCTCGCCCATCACGAAACCATCGCGGTCCTTGTCATAGGGGCGCGAGGCCTTGGTGGGCGTGTCGTTGTAGGCGGTCGACAGGGCGCGGCAGGCATTGAAGCCGGCAATGCCGATGCGGCAGACAGCGCTTTCGGCGCCGCCGGCGATCATCACATCGGCGTCATCCAGCGCAATCAGCCGGGCGGCATCGCCAATGGCGTGCGCGCCGGTGGCGCAGGCGGTAACCACCGCATGGTTGGGACCCTTGAAGCCATGCTCGATGGAGACATAGCCCGACACCAGATTGATCAGCCGGCCCGGAATGAAGAAAGGCGACAGGCGCCGCGGACCTTTTTCATGGACCAGGATCGAGGCCTGCTCGATCCCGTCCAGCCCGCCGATGCCCGAGCCGATCAGGACGCCGGTGCGGTACTTGTCTTCATCGCTCTGCGCGACCCAGCCGGAATCGACGACCGCCTGCTTGGCGGCCGCCAGCCCATAGATGATGAAATCATCCATGCGCCGCTGTTCCTTGGGATCAACCCACTGGTCCGGGTTGAAGGTGCCGTCAGAGCCATCACCGCGCGGCACCTGGCACGCGATGCGCGTGGGCAGGTCGTCCGTCTTGAACTTGGTGATGGCGCTGGCGCCGGACTGGCCGGCCAGCAAACGCGACCAGGTCTCCTCAACACCGCAAGCCAGCGGCGTGACGAGACCCAGGCCCGTGACTACGACCCTGCGCATTGGCCTTGGGACCTTCGGCGCCGGATCAGGAGGCGTTGGCTTTGTCGATATACTTGACGGCGTCGCCGACGGTCACGATGGACTCGGCCGCGTCATCGGGAATTTCGATGCCGAATTCTTCTTCGAACGCCATGACCAGCTCGACGGTGTCGAGGCTGTCGGCGCCCAGGTCTTCGATGAAGGACGCGGTATCCGTGACTTTCTCGGCATCGACGTTCAGGTGTTCGACGACGATCTTCTTCACGCGCTCGGCAGTATCGCTCATGGACTTGTAAGCCTCTCCTAGATTTCAAACCGGCACATTGCGAAAACGCCGGGACCACACATTGGGTGCTTCGTGGGGTGGCCGGTTAGGTAACATAAACCCTTCGGCGCCGCCAATGCACTGCTTAAGTTATTGAATTACCTGTCATATCATCGCCATCCCGCCATTAATATGGATGGTTTCGCCCGTCACATAGGCCGCTTCATCGGACGCCAGATAGGTGACGGCGGCGGCAATTTCGGTGGGCAGGCCCATGCGGCCGGCCGGGATTCGGCTGGCGATCATCTCTTTCTGCAGGTCCGTCAGGACCTCGGTCATGGCAGTCTGGATGAAACCGGGCGCCACGGCGTTGACCGTGATGTTGCGGGAGGCGACTTCGGCGGCCAGGCTCTTGCTCATGCCCACCAGGCCGGCCTTGGCCGCGGCATAATTGCCCTGGCCCGGATTGCCGGTGGCCCCGACCACGGATGTGATCTGGATGATGCGGCCCCAGCGCTTCTTCATCATGCCGCGCAGGACGGCGCGCGACAGGCGGAAGGCGGCCGTCAGGTTCACGGCAATCACCTGGTCCCACTCTTCATCCTTCATGCGCATGAAGAGGTTGTCTTTGGTGATGCCGGCATTGTTGACCAGGATGTCGATGCCGGATCCCGCGGCCTCCTCCGCCGCCTTGACCAGGCCTTCGACGCTGGCGATGTCGGACAGGTTGGCGGGGGCGATGAACGCATTGGCACCCAGTTCGCCGCGCACTGCTTCCAGGGCCTCGGCACGTGTGCCGGACAGCACCACCTTGGCGCCCTGGGCATGCAGCGACTTGGCGATGGCGCCGCCGATGCCGCCGGATGCGCCAGTGACGAGTGCCGTTTTACCTGTCAGGTCGAACATCAGAGCACCTTTCCGAAAGCTTCCAGGTCGGCGGGCGAATCCAGCGTGATCATCTGCAATTCCGGCTCGATGCGCTTGACCATGCCGGTCAGCACCTTGTTGCCGCCAAATTCCACCGTGGTGTCCACGCCCAGGCTTTTCAGGCTGGCGATGGATTCACGCCAGCGCACCCGGCCCGTCACCTGTTCCACCAGCATGCGGCGGATGGTGTCCGGCTCCTGGACCGGCGCGGCGGAGACATTGCACAGCACCGCGGCAGACGGCGGCTTGACCGTGATCTTGCCCAGCTCATCGCCCATGCGGGCGGCAGCGGGCTGCATCAGCGGTGAATGAAACGGCGCGGAGACGGCCAGCGCCATGGCGCGCTTGATCCCTTTGGCCTTGGCGATATCGGGCACGCGCGCCAGCGCATCCAGGGTGCCGGAAATCACCACTTGCCCCGGCGCATTGTCATTGGCGACGACACAGACACCGCCCGCGGCGGATGCTTCCTTGGCCACGCTTTCGGCCTGTTCGATGTCGGCGCCAATCAGGGCGGTCATGCCGCCCTCGCCCGCCGGCACCGCCGACTGCATCGCCTGGCCGCGAATTTTCAGAAGGCGCGCGGTTTCCGCCAGAGTAAAAGCACCCGCGGCACAGAGAGCGGAATATTCGCCGAGCGAATGACCGGCCACAAATTTGGCATGCTTGCCGACATCCAGACCCATTTCCTTTTCCAGCACCCGCACGATCGCCATCGAGGCAGCCATGATCGCCGGCTGGGCATTCTCGGTCAGCGTCAGGTCGGCCTCCGGGCCTTCCCACATAATCTTGGAAAGCTTCTGGGACAGCGCGTCATCAACTTCCTGGAAGACTTCGCGGGCCGCGCCGAATGCATCGGCCAGCTCTTTGCCCATGCCGATTTTCTGGCTGCCCTGTCCGGGGAAAAGAAAGATGCGATTCATGGAGCGAGACAAATCAAGAGGGCCTCAACGAGTCAAGTTCCGCGGGAAAAACATCCGCCCGATTATGACGACTGAGATGGCGGCGAGAACCAGCATTCCCGACAACAACGCCATGCCAAGCGTGAAGTTGCCGGTCTGCTGCTTGGCCCATCCCATCAGGGTGGGCCCGAAATACCCGCCCAGATTGGAGAAGCTGTTGAGCAGCGCCAGGCCGCCGGCCGCCGCGGTGCCCGCAGCATCGCCGAGGGCAAGGTCCAGAACACCGCCAGCGCGGCATAGATGCCGCTGGCCGCGATGCAAGCGACAGGATGACAAGGCCATGGTTTGCGAACCACACCGCGCCGATCAGTCCGGCGCCGCCCGCCAGTGCGCCGAACGCGACATGCCCGGCGCGCTCGCCGCTGCGGTCGCTGGACGCGCCCAGCAGCACCATCGCCCCCATCGCCAGCAGATATGGCATGGCACTGATGAAGCCGGTCTGAATGTTGGAATAGCCCATCGCCGCGATCATCTGCGGCAGCCACAGGCCCATGCCGTACAGCGCGATGACGATGGAGAAATCGGGGATCATCAAAAGCCAGATGCGCTTGTCCAGCAGCATTTCTTTCAACCCATGCAACTGGCCCGGCGGTTCGGCGGCCAGCCGGGCGGCGACGATTCTCTTTTCTTCATCGGTCAGCCATTTGGCCTTGGCCGGACCATCCGGCAGCGCCCACAAGGTGGCGACACCGCAAATCAAAGACGGTATCCCTTCCAAAATCATCATCCATTGCCAGCCCGAAAGGCCATGGCCTTCCACACCCAGCAGCCATCCCGACAGCGGCCCCCCGATCACCGCCGACAGCGGCACGCCCCCTAAGAACAGCGCGATGAAGCGTGCCCGCGTGGATTGGGGAAACCAGTAGGTCATGTACAGGATCATGCCGGGATAGAGCCCCGCCTCCGCCGCGCCCAGCAAAAAGCGCACGATGCAGAAGCTGATGGGCTCCCTGCAGAACGCGGTCAGCATGGACAGGAAGCCCCAGCTGATGCAGATGCGGCACATCCACAGACGGGCGCCCACTTTCTGCAGCGCCAGGTTGGATGGCACCTCGAACAGGAAATAGCCCAGGAAGAAGATGCCGGCGGCATTGCCGTAGACTTGCGGCGAAAACCCCAGCTCCTTGTTCATCTGCAAGGCGGCGAAGGAGATGTTGGAGCGGTCCAGGAACGCGACCACATACATCAGCGCCATGAACGGGATCAGCCGCCATGCGGCGCGCGCCAATATCCTGTCGGAGCGCTGGACGAGTTCCTGGCTGTTCATGGCGTGCGGCAATAGCGCGCCAACGCTGCCATCGAAAGCGCCGAGACCAGCGCCACGGCGGTGCACATCCACATGCCGATGGTGTAGCTGCCGGTGGTCTGCAACAGGTTGCCCATCAGGCCGGGTCCCACAAAGCCCGACAGGTTGCCAACCGAATTGATCAGTGCGAAAGCGCCGGCCGCGGCCGAACCGCCCAGGAACAGCGGCGGCACCGACCAGAAGGTGGCAAGACCGGAATAGACCCCGCCCGAGGCCAGGCAGAAGCCGGCGATCACCATCACGTCATTGACCCCGCCCAGCGCGGCCAGCGCGAAACCGGCCGCCGCCAACAGCGCCGAGATCACGAAATGCAGCGCCCGCTTGCCGGTGCGGTCGCTGGAATGACCGATGATCCACAGCACCGCCAGCGAGGCGAGATAAGGAATAACCAAAATGTAGCTGGTCGCCTGAATCGAATAGCCGCGCGCATGGATCATCTGCGGCATCCAGAAGCCCAGCGCATAGATCCCGAACACGATGGTGAAGTCCGGCACGATCAGTGCCCAGACACGCCAGTCCTTCAGCATGTCGCCAAAGCCGTGCACCGCCGCCTTCGGATCGGCCGCCAGCCGCGCCATCACGATATCCTTCTCCGCATCAGTCAGGAATTTTGCCTTGCGCGGATTGTCGGGCAGGCCCCACAGCGCCAGGAAACCAAGCGCGATGGTGGGAATGCCTTCCAGCAGGTACATCCACTGCCAGCCCTTCAGGCCATGGCCCGACATTTCCATCAGCCAGCCCGACAGCGGCGCGCCGATGATGTTGGAGACCGGAATGCCCATGCAGAAGATCGCCAGGATGCGCGCCCGGGTAGCGGCGGGAAACCAGTAGGTGAAATAAAGCAGGATGCCCGGATAGAAACCGGCCTCCGCCAGTCCCAGCAGGAAGCGCAGGACAAAGAACATCACCGGACCCTGCACGAAGGCGAACGCCATCGAGACCAGCGCCCAGGTGATCATGATGCGCGCCATCCAGATGCGGGCGCCCACCTTTTCCATCAGCAGGTTGGACGGCACCTCGAACACCAGGTAGCCCAGGAAGAAAACTCCGGTGCCCCAGCCGAACACTTCGGGCGAAAAGCCCAAATCCTTGTTCATGGTCAGGGCCGCGAAGCCGACATTGACGCGGTTGAGGAAGGCGGCGACGTACATCGCCAGGATAAGCGGCACCAGCCGCCAGGCGGCGCGGCGCAGGATCGCGTCCGCCTCACTTTGTATCGCTGTCATTCCCCGCCCCGGTGCTTTCGACCAGCCTCGCACCCTCTTTGCAGGCGGTCCAGTGCCCCGGGCCGGTCGCCGCGACCGGCCTTAACCCATTGTGGAATATGCACTATTATCCGTTCTTGCCCTTGCGGACCCTTTTCTTTATAGACCCGCGCTTCACGGCTGCGGTCGGGGACGCCCTTCAGGGGTAGCGCATGGTGCGCGGGTCCACGAGCCAAGGCGAAAGTCCGGGCCCACCGGCTTTTGTCCCGCCGCCACAAAAAGGGAAGAAGCAGATGGCTCTTTACGAGCATCTTCTGATCGCGCGCCAGGATATCAGCGCGCAGCAGGTGGACGCACTGGCCACCCATCTCAAGACCATCGTCGAAGGCGAAGGCGGCAAGATCGAGAAGCAGGAATATTGGGGCCTGCGCGGTCTGGCGTATCGCATCAAGAAGAACCGCAAGGGCCACTATGTGCTCTTGAACATCAATGCGCCGTCGAACGCGGTGGTCGAGCTGGAACGCCAGCTGAAGATCAACGAAGACGTGCTGCGCTACATCACCGTCAAGGTGGACCAGTTCGACACCTCGTCGAACAAGAACCGCCGCGATGACAAGGCCGACGGCAAGCCCGAAGGCGAAACCGAGGAGGCCCTGGTATGAGCTACGGTGGAAATCGTGAAGGCCGCGAAGGCGGCCGTGGTGGCGACCGCGAAGGCGGCCGCGGCGGTGACCGCGAAGGCGGCCGCGGTGGACGCGAGGACGGCGCCCGCCGTCCGTTCTTCCGCCGCAAGAAGACCTGCCCCTTCTCCGGCGATAACGCCCCCAAGATCGACTACAAGGACGTCAAGCTCCTGCAGCGCTTCATTTCCGAGCGCGGCAAGATCGTGCCGTCGCGCATCACCGCGGTCAGCAACAAGAAGCAGCGCATCCTGGCGAACGCCATCAAGCGCGCCCGCTTCATGGCGCTGCTGCCCTATGTCGTGAAGTAGGAGAGCGACCATGCAAGTGATCCTGCTTGAACGCGTCGAAAAGCTCGGCCAGATCGGCGACGAAGTGAAGGTGAAGGACGGCTTCGCCCGCAACTTCCTGCTGCCCAAGAAGAAAGCGCTGCGCGCCACCAAGGCGAACCGCGAATACTTCCAGGCCCAGAAGGCGCAGATCGAAGCCAACAACCTGAAGGCCAAGGGCGAAGCCGAGAAGATCGGCAACAAGCTCGACGGCCAGAAGTTCGTTCTGATCCGCCAGGCCGGCGACCGTGGCCAGTTGTACGGTTCGGTCAGCCCCCGTGACGTCGCCGACGCCATGGAAAAGGCCGGCTTCAAGGTGGACCGTCACCAGGTCTCGATCAGCGTGGCGATCAAGTCGATCGGCCTGTTCACGCTGCCCGTCGTGCTGCATCCCGAAGTGAAGGTGAACATCACCATCAACGTGGCCCGCAGCGAGGACGAAGCCGAGCGCCAGGCGCGCGGCGAAGACGTGCTGGCCAGCAAGACGGACCAGGAAGAAAACCTGGAAGCCGCCGAAGCGATGTTCGAGGAAGGCGCCGGCCCCAAGGCCGAAGCCGAGGAAGAACCGGCGGAAGCCTGATCTTCCAGACCAAAACGGAAAGGCCGGTCGAAAGACCGGCCTTTTTGTTATAGGATAGACCCATGACCGACCGCCCCATCCTGACGCCGCCGAACGGCCACAAGAAGGTGCTGCTGCATTCCTGCTGCGCGCCTGTTCGGGCGAGGTGATGGAAGCGATGACGGCGTCGGGGATCGACTACACGATCTTCTTCTACAACCCCAACATCCATCCCAAGCGCGAATACGAGATCCGCAAGAACGAGAATATCCGTTTCGCGGAAAAGCACGGCATTGCCTTCATCGACGCCGATTATGATGCGGACAACTGGATGGCCCGCGCCAAGGGGCTGGAGATGGAGCCGGAGCGCGGCGCCCGCTGCACCATGTGCTTCGACATGCGGTTCGAGCGCACCGCCCTTTATGCACATGAGAACGGCTTTCCGGTCATTACCTCGTCCCTGGGTATTTCGCGCTGGAAGGACATGAACCAGATCAATGGCTGCGGGGAACGCGCCGCCGCCAAATATGAAGGCGTGGATTACTGGACCTACAACTGGCGCAAGGGCGGCGGCTCCTCGCGCATGATCGAGATTTCCAAGCGCGAGGAATTCTACCAGCAGGAATATTGCGGCTGTGTTTACTCCCTGCGCGACACCAACCAGCATCGCCTGGAGACCGGCCGCGGCAAGATCGAGATCGGCACCCAGTTCTACCGCAACGGCGAGAAAATCTAGGCCGCGCCGGACTGCACCGCGAATTCGTGCCGCGACAGGCCGCGCGGCGGATCGCCGAAGAACACTTCCACCGCTTTCAGCTTGCCGTCTTCAAAAGTCAGCAGCTCGGCATTGCGGAAACGCGCCGCGGGATGGGTCGTGTTGGGAATGCGCATGGTGCAGTCATAAGCGACAAGGACCTTATCGCCGTCCTGTCCCACCGCGACGAATTCGAATGTCTGATGCAGCGGCTGCTTCGGCCAGCAGCGCTTCCACCAAGCGGCCAGGTCGATGTGATCGTCGAACGGACTGGTGAAGGTGAAATCGGGCCGCAGGTTCGCTTCCATGAAAGCGCGGTCATGCCGCTCATAGGCGCGGTAATAGCCGCGCGCCAGTTCCGTCAGATCCATCATGCCTCCAGGGACTTTCCCAGCGTGTCGATCAGCCAGTTGGTGCCGTGTTCACGCGAACCGGCGTCGTCATAGCCGTCCAGGTAATCGCCATATTCGGTCAGCACCAGTCTGGTGCCGCCATTTTCTGGCGCCAGCTCGATGCAGGCCTGGGAAACGGAAATCTTCTTCCCATCCAGGTGCATGACATAGGAATAGACGATGCGCCCTGTTTCATTTGAAGTGGGGGGCACGATATCGCGATAGACACAGTCGAATGCCGTCACCATCCCGTTCGGATGCTTGCCGCTCAAAGTCTCGCGGCCGCCCTCGCGAAAATCGAAGCTCTTTTCATGCTGTTCAAAGCCCGGCGGGCCGGCGAACCACTTGCTCTTGGCGACGGGGTCGGCAAAGGCGTTGAAGACACGCTGCGGCGCTTGCTTCCACTGGCGGGTGATGGTGAAGCTGGCATGCACAACCGAACCCATCAGCCATTCTCCTTGCCGTAATGCAGGCGGATGACGCCGTTGGCGAACGGCTTCTGCGCCAGCAATTTCAACTTCGTCTTCACCGCGCCCTGGAAATAGGGAATGCCCGCGCCCAGCAGGATGGGGTTCTGGAAGATCCAGAACTCGTCGATGGCATCCAGTTCCAGGAAGGAATGTACCAGACCCGGGCTGCCAAAGATCAGCAGGTCTTTACCCTCGCCCTTTTTGTCTTCCAGGATTTCCTTCGCCTCGCGCCGAAGCTGGACATTGTTCCAGTCGCTGCCGGTCATGGTGCGCGAGAAAGTTATCTTGGGAATCTGCTCCACCCAGCGGGCATGGCGCACCGCGGGCGAATCCGGCTGGCCCAGCATCTTGGGCCAATAGCCGCGCATCATGTCATGGGTGACGCGGCTATAGACGGCCGCGCCGGCATTGTGGATCACCTCACCCGCATCGGCGAAGATCTCCTCATTCATGGCGATCCAGTCCATCTCGCCCTTCGGACCGCCGCAATAGCCATCCAGCGAGACATGCATCAGGGAAACAAGCTTTCTCATTTTTCCTCCGCGTCCAGAAATGCGCCCAGCCGGTCCAGCTTCTGTTCCCACATCGCCCGCCGCTCGGCGACCCAGCGTTCGGCCATGCTGAGCTTCTCCGGGTCGATGCGGCAGGTCCGGACCCGGCCTTCCTTCCTGCTGGTCACCAGCCCGGCTTCCTCCAGCACCTTCAGGTGCAGCATCACCGCCGGCAGCGACATGGGCAGCGGCAGGGCCAATTCGGTGACCGTGGCCGGACCGGCCACCAGCCGCTCGACCATGGCCCGGCGGGCGGGGTCGGACAGGGCGGCAAAGGTACGGTCCAGCTGCTTATTGTTAAGTATATACTTAAGTATCAGGCTGAAGCATGCCTTGCAAGCATCCCAGCCGCGATTATTTCTGAAGCCGCAACTGGGGTATGTTGCGCCGCCCAACAGGAGGACGCGCATGTCCGTCCAGACCCAGCTCAAGCGCATTACCGTGCCGGAGATCCGTGCCCACAAGGGGCAGCAGCCCATCGTGTGCCTGACCTGCTATCACGCCCACACCGCCAAGCTGCTCGACCAACATGTCGACATCATGCTGGTGGGCGACAGTCTGGGCATGGTGATGCACGGGCTGGAAACTACCGTCGGCGTCACGCTCGACATGATGATCACCCACGCCAAGGCGGTGATGCGCGGTTCCAAACGCGCGCTGGTCACAGTGGACATGCCGTTCGGTTCTTATGAAGAAAGCCCGGCCGTGGCGTTCCGCAATGCCGCGCGCATCATGCAGGAAACCGGCGCCACCGCGGTGAAGCTGGAAGGCGGCGCGCGCATGGCGGAAACTATCAGCTATCTCACCCAGCGCGGCATTCCGGTGATGGGCCATATCGGGCTGACGCCGCAGATGGTGCATGTGAAGGGCGGCTTTCGCACCGTTGGCCGCGATGAAAGCGAATGGCCGGCGCTGCTGGCCGACGCCAAGGCGGTGTCCGATGCCGGCGCCTTCGCCGTTGTGCTGGAAGGCATGGCCGAACCACTTGCCGCCCGCATCACCCAAGAAATCGCCATTCCCACCATCGGCATCGGCGCCAGCCCCGCCTGTGACGGCCAAGTGCTGGTGATGGAAGACATGCTGGGGCTGAATCCAAGTCCGCCCAAATTCGTACGCCAGTATGCCCAGCTGGGACCCGCCATCGAGGCAGCCGTTCAGGCCTATGCCCAGGACGTGCGCAGCCGGACCTTTCCGGGGGTGGAAAACGTCTATCCCATGAAAAAAGCCCAGTAGAAGCCTGATTTTAGGGCCGATTCTTACCGGCGGGCGCATTGCGCCGCGCGCCCGCGCGGGCTAATTAACCCGTCCTGTCAAAGACTTCCCGAATGAGCGGCCCGGCAGGGCCCAAAAGGAACGCGCCGTGAGTGATATTTTCCGCGAAGTCGAGGAAGACGTTCGCCGCGAGAAAGTCGAGAAGCTCTGGAAGGCCTATGGCAACTACGCCATCGCCGCCCTGGTGCTGTTGTTCGCAGGGATCGCCGGCTGGCAGGTGTGGGAACGCCACGACCTGCAGGAACGCGCCAAGGTCTCCGACCAGTTCATGGCCGCCCAGCGCATCACCAATCCCCAGGCCCAGGCCAGCGCGCTGGTCGACCTGTCGCGCACCGCGCCCAAGGGTTACGCCAGTGTGGCGCGCCTGGCCGAAGCCGGCGCCATGTTCGCTTCGGGCCAGCAGGGCAACGCCATCGCGCTCTACAAGGATATCGCCGCGAACGACAGCGGCCCCGTCGGTTCGGTAGCGCGGCTGCGCGCCGCCTGGGGCCTGGTCGAGACCGCGTCGCGCAAAGATTTGGCCGAGCTGCTGAAGCCGCTGGATCAAACCGGCAATCCCTGGCGCGAGAATGCCCAGGAAGTCCTGGCCTATGCCGATTACCGCGCCATGGACACCAAGTCGGCCCTGGCCAAGTACACCGCCCTGTCGATCGATGCCGAAGCGCCCGACGCGCTGCGCGCCCGCGCCAAGGCGATGGCGGCGTTCCTGAAGAATGGCGGCGCCACCACCTATGGCAGTGTGCCGGCCGAAGCGCCCGCTGCTGCTGCTGCTCCGGCCGCTCCTGCTCCTGCTGCTCCGGCCGCGCCGGCGAAGAAATAGATGAACGCGCCGCGCCGCCTCCTGCTGGTTGCCGCAGCCGCTTCGCTGCTTTTGAGCGGCTGTTCGGTGGTGGACGAAGTGGGAAGCTGGTTCTCCAGTTCCGGCAAGAAATCCAACCTGCGCGGCGTGCGCATTCCGGTGATGTCCACCGACACCGACCTGAAGCCTGACGCCACGTTGACCGCCACCCCGGTGCTGCTGCCCGCGCCCTATCGCAACACCGAATGGCCACAGCCGGGCGGCTATCCCTCCAATGCCATGTATCACCTGGCCGCGCCGGGCCGGCTGCGCCAAATCTGGAGCGAAAGCGCCGGCAAGGGCAGCGACCTGGATTCCCATCTCACCTCGGCGCCCGTGGTGGGCGGGGGCCTGATCTTCGCGCTGGATTCCGAAGCCCATATCTTTGCCTTCCGCGCCGGCGACGGCCATGCGGTGTGGGACAAGTCGCTGGCGCCCAAGAATGGCACCGACTGGCCCACCTTCTGGGGCCTTCTGGGCAAGCCCAACACCATCAAGCCACCCCAGGGCATGGGCGGTGGCATCGCCTTTGATGACAACAAGATTTACGTGACGTCAGGCTTCGGCACCCTGATCTGCATGGATGCGCGCACCGGCCGCGAGCTGTGGCACAAGGATATGGGCATGCCCATCATCAATGCCCCGGTGGTCAGCGGCGGGCGCATTTTCTTCTCCACCCATGACAATCATTTCTACGCCCTGGCGCAGAGCGACGGCCGCCAGCTGTGGGACAATCAGGGCATTTCCGAATCCGCCGGCATCCTGGCATCGACCAACGCGGCCGTTTCGGGCGAAACCGTGATCGCGCCTTATACCTCGGGCGAAATCTTCGCCCTGCGTGCCCAGAACGGCCAGGTGGGCTGGTCCGACGTGCTGTCGCGCAGCGGCCATGTCACCGCCCTTTCGGCGCTGGACGACATTGCCGGGCGCCCGGTGATCGACCGCGGCGTGGTCTATGCCATCAGCCAGTCCGGCCTGATGGCCGCCTTCAGCCTGAACACCGGCGAGCGCATGTGGTCGCGCGATATCGGCGGCATCCAGACACCCTGGGCGGCCGGCGACTATGTCTATGTGCTGGACAACAATGCCCGGCTGATCTGCCTGACCCGCAAGGAAGGCAAGGTGCGCTGGATTCATCAGCTGCCCCAGTATGAAAATCCCAAGGACAAGGAAGACCCCATTATCTGGGCGGGTCCCGTACTGGTGTCCGACAAGCTGATCCTGACCTCGTCCAACGGCTATGCCGAGGCGATTTCGCCCTATGACGGCAAGCTGACCGGCCGGGTGGAAATTCCCGACGCCACCATCATCGCGCCGGTGGTGGCCAATGGCATCATGTATCTCTACACCTCCAACGCCGATCTGGTGGCGCTGCGGTAACAACCTTCAACATCGTTCCGCGCGAGGAATTTTGGTTCCTGGCAAGGAGCGAGGAGCGATGTGGACAACACGTCCATGAGCGACGAGCGACGCAGCCAGGAAGCAAAAGGACCGCGCGGGCTCAAACTCGCCATTGTCGGCCGCCCGAATGTGGGCAAGTCACGCCTCTTTAACCGGCTGGCCGGGCGCAACGCCGCCATCGTGCATGACACGCCCGGTGTCACCCGCGACTGGCAGGCCGTGGATGCCGAATATGATGGCCTGCCCCTCACCCTGATCGACACCGCAGGTTTCGAGGAAGGCGTCACCGGCTCCATTCCCAACCGCATGACCAAGCAGACGCTGACGGCCATTGCCGAGGCCGAGGCGCTGTTGTTCCTGATCGATGCCCGCGCCGGGGTGACGGCAGGCGATGAAATCATCGCCGAGGCGCTGCGCAAGTCGGGCAAGCCGGTGATCCTGGCCGCCAACAAGTGCGAAGGCCGGGTGGAACCGCCCGCCGAAGCCTGGGGCCTGGGACTGGGCGAAGCCATCGCCATTTCCGCCGAGCATAATCTGGGCATGGAAGATTTGGTGGCGGCGCTGGAGCCGCTGGCGGGGCGGGCTTACGCGGCGGACACGGACGAAGAAGACGCCGAGGAAGAAGAATTCAGCGAAGACGACGAGCCGGAAGAAGATGTCGTCGTCAATTACCTGGACCGTCCGCTGCGGCTGGCGCTGGTGGG
>JAXMEA010000023.1:0-61348 GCA_046348525.1 Alphaproteobacteria bacterium
GGACGAGAAGGCCACCACGCCATTGGCGCGCTGGCTTTGCGGGATCATCGCCAGCCGGTTGCAGGCACCGCGAAACTTGAATGAACCGGTGCGCTGCAGGGTTTCCAGTTTCAGGAACACCCGCCCGCCGGTCACCGCGTTCAGCGCCGGAGCTTCAACCAGCGGCGTGCGCACGGCATGCGGCCTGATGCGCTCGGCGGCGGCTTTGACATCTTCGAAAATTGGAATCATCATTAACTCAGATGCCTCGTGCCTGGGAGCCGATACAACAAAATATGCACCCTACGCCCGCGCGAATAGTTGAAACCTGAAACTTCGCCAACTACTTCGGCGTCTGCTTCTCGCTCGGCCAGCCGCGCCAGAAAAGCGCCGCGTTCGCTGTCCTCCACCAAAGCCAAGCCGCCAATTGGCCAATTCGCATCGACGGCGCCAGCGCCGTCTCTCAGCACCACGTCTTTGCCGAAGGCGAACAGCATGCTGGGTTCCTGGTAGCCGGCCAGCACCAGCGGCGCATCGCCCGGTTTGGACACACGCTCCACCAGCGGCTTCAGCTTTTCGGTCACCCACAACTGGTCCAGGCGCGGCCCGGCATAGGCGGTCAGCGCGGGCACGAACACCAGCATCGCCGGCAGCGACAGCATCACCGCCAGCGCCGAGTTGCGCAGCAGCGCCAGAACCAGCACCGCCAGCGCCAGGCATGCGCCCACACCAGCCGCCGCCAGCAGCGGCCAGGCGTGCGGGATCTGGAAATCCGGCCCGGCGAAGTAATGCGGCCCCATCACCAACGCAGCAGTCAGAAGCCCCGCGCCGATCACATACTGCGCCACCGCGATCCAGCGCGCTGCGGACAGGAATTTCACGGTGCGCCCATCCAGCACGAACATCGCCGCCAGGATCGCCAGCGCCGGATAGGATGACAGCACATAGTGCGGCAGCTTGGTCGGGACCAGTTCCACCACCAGCCACCACGCCCCCGCCCAGGCCAGCAGGAAACGGATGCCCGCTTCGTGGCGATGGGCGATGCCCTGCACCAGGCCGGGCAGCACGAACAGGATGGCGGGGAAGAACGTCGCCGCTGACAGCAGCAGATAATAGCCCGGCAGCATGCCATGGCTTTCCTGTCCCCCCGCCAGCTTGGTGGCAAAGTCGTTGCCCAGCGACTGTTCCAGGAATTCGCCCCGGCTCTGAATGGTGATGGCGACCAGCCAGGGCAGGATCAGCAGCAGCAACAAGATTACGCCGCGCAGCGGCCGCGTGTCTTTCAGCCAGCGCAGCGCGCCGGGCTCGCGCGACTTGCGCCGCAGCCAGATGTCCCAGCCGCCCAGCGCAATGATGGTGACCAGCGCCACGCCCGGCACCACGGGAAACTTGACCAGGATGCCGGCCGCCGCCGCCGCCCATCCCCACAGGATCATTTTGTTAGAGACTGCCGGCGCATCCGGTTCGCGCGCGGCGCGGTACAGCCGCAGCAGCACGCCCTGCACCACCAGCACACAGGCCAGCAGCACCGCATCGGTGGTGGCGATGGTGGCTTCCGCCGTCAGCAGCACGCTGCCCAGCATCAACAGCCCGGCCAGCAGCGCGCCTTCGGCCGATGTGACGGCCGCAGCGATCCACACCGTCGCCCAGGCCGCCGCGATGGCGCCCAACAGCGAGGGCAGCCGATAGGTCCAGATCTTATGATCCTGTCCGAAGCCGGCCAGCTTGTTGGCCGTGGTCTGCAGCCAGTAAATCCCCACCGGCTTCTTGTAGCGGGGGACATGGCCAAAGCGGATGTCGACCCAGTTGCCGCTTTCCACCATCTGGCGGGACGACTGGGCAAAGCGGCTCTCGTCCCGGTCCAGGGGCGGCAGGCTCAGGATCCCGGGCAGCCACAACAGCAGCCCCAGCACCGCCAGCAGGGTCTTGGGCCGGCGGGCCAGCCGGGTCAGCCAGCCGGGCGGGTCGGGCGGAGGGCCCACGGGGGCGATTTCCGCCGGAATTTCCGCCGGATTTTCCCCTGAATTCTCCGTGACTTCCGAGTCGGTCATGCCGGGGGAACTATGTCGGTCCCGCCCCTATGTTGCAAAGACCGGGGCGGGTATAAGGCCCCCTCTCCCAAGGCTTTGAAGGGGCTACAAAAGGCATGTCGGTCGCGGTTTCCGCTGTGATCCCGGTGAAGGACGAGGCGGGCAATGTCGGCCCCCTGGCCCGCGAGATCGCTGCCGGCCTGGCCGGCGAGCCCCATGAGATCATCTTTGTCGACGACGGCTCCACCGACGGCACCGGCGCGGCGCTGGCGGCCCTGAAGGCCGAGCTGCCCCAGCTTCGAGTGATCCGCCATGACCGCAACCTGGGCCAGTCCCGGGGCATCCGCACCGGCGTGGCGGCGGCGCGCGGTGACACCATCGTCACCCTGGACGGCGACGGCCAGAACGATCCCGCCGATATTCCCAAGCTGCTGGCGATCCTGCGCGCCGACCCGGCGCTGGGCATGGTTTCGGGGGTGCGGGTGAAGCGCAAGGACACTGCCAGCCGGCGCATCGCCTCGCGCCTGGGCAACCGCTTCCGCAATTTCATGCTGGGCGACGGCGCCAGCGATACGGGCTGCGGGCTGAAGGCCTTTCGCCGCGATGCGTTCCTGGCCCTTCCCTATTTCGACCACATGCACCGCTTCTTGATCGCGCTGGTGCAGCGCGAGGGCTGGAAGGTCGGTTACGCCCCGGTGAACCACCGCCCGCGCCTGACCGGCGCGTCCAAATACACCAACTTCGGCCGCATGCTGGTCAGCTTCCATGACCTGCTGGGCGTGCGCTGGCTGCAGCGGCGCCATCGCGGCCGCACGGATATACGGGAGCTGTAAATGGGATTGATGGCGCATCTGTATGCGACCCTGATGCAGAGCCCCTATGACACAATCTGGGGCGGGCTGGGATTCCTGGGCCAGGCGATCTTTGGCGTGCGCTTTTTGATCCAGTGGCTGAAGAGCGAACAGGAAGGCCACAGCGTGGTGCCGCTGGCCTTCTGGTATTGCAGCCTGGCCGGCGCGGTCATCAGCCTGATCTACACCATTCACATGCGCGCCTGGCCGCTGGTGTTGGGCCAGGGACTGCCCCTGCCCATCTATGTGCGCAACCTTTACATGATCTACCGCGACCGCAAGGCCGCCCAGTAGGTCTTCAGCGATGTGCTAGTCTCCCGCCATACGGGGGATTCGATGCGCGCCTTTCCCATGATCCTGCTGGCGGTGATCGCCTATAACGCGCTGGTGTTCGGCGGCGGCGCGGCCGGCATGACCGTCGACGCGATGCTGGCCCAGACCGTCAGCCTGAAACTGGTGTCGGGCGATTTGTGGAAGATCACGGTCGGCGACGGGTTTATCGCCGCCGCGCTGGTGTTGCTGTTCATGGAAGTGGTCAAGGCTACCCGCACCAGCACGCGCGAGATCCTCAATCACGCCTTGTCGCTTTTGACCTTCATCGGCGCGATGGCGGAGTTCCTGGTGGTGAAGGGCTTTGGTACCTCGCCCTTCTTCTTCATCACCGCCATGTGCCTGTTCGACGTGATCGCCGGGTATACTATCTCGATCCTCGCGGCGCGGCGGGACATGAGCATGATCCCGCACGACGAATCCTAGGGCCCGAAAGGCTCAGTGGAGCTGGAACACCCCGTTCAGCGCCTTCCATTCGGACGGCCGGACAAGGTGATTGTGCGCGACGCGCACCGAATGCAGGGCCCCGGACAATTCCTTCTGCCAGAAATCCAGGAATGCCGTGAGGCCCGGGAAGACGGGCGCAAGATCATACTCCTGCCAGACATACAGCTGCAGCAGGCTGGGATGATCCGGCATGTGGTAATGAATCTCCGCGGTCGTCAGGCCATAGCCCTGAAGCTGGGCGGTAAATTCCTTGCTGACCATTTACGCTCCTTTACGCAACGAAGCACCCGACAACGCTAAAATCGAAGCCGCAGGCTCTGCAAAGAAAATTTGACGACCCGTTCGCCGGTATCGGCGCCGGCAAAAAATTCCAAGAATTTTCAAATATTTATCCAAGCGGCATGGGGCGCAAAAAATTTGGCAGCCCCCTCTTGAAGCTGCTGCTGGCGCTCCTAATTCAAAAAACGCCCGGCGGGGAGCCGGGTCTTTAGACACCGCTATCTGCGAAGGAGGATTTGCATGCATTTCCGTCCCCTGCACGACCGCGTGGTCGTGCGCCGTATCGATGCCGACGAGAAGACCAAGGGCGGCATCATCATTCCCGACACTGCCCAGGAAAAACCCCAGGAAGGGGAAGTGGTTTCCGTGGGCCCCGGCGCGCTGAACGATCAGGGCGCGCGCATCGCGCCCGAAGTGCGGCCCGGCGACCGGGTCCTGTTCGGCAAATGGTCGGGCACGGAAGTCAAGATCGACGGCCAGGACCTTCTGATCATGAAGGAGTCCGACATCATGGGGGTTGTCGAAACCTCCGTCCATCTCAAGAAGGCCGCCTGACGGCGCGCCCGGCTGTTTGAAGAAAGGAGAGAAAGCAAATGGCTGCCAAGGAAGTCAAATTTTCGTCCGACGCGCGCGAGAAGATGCTGCGCGGCGTCGATATCCTGGCCAATGCGGTCAAGGTGACGCTGGGCCCCAAGGGCCGCAATGTAGTGATCGACAAGTCGTTCGGCGCCCCCCGCATCACCAAGGACGGCGTGTCCGTCGCCAAGGAAATCGAGCTGGAAGACAAGTTCGAGAATATGGGCGCCCAGATGGTGCGCGAGGTCGCCAGCAAGACCAATGACCTGGCCGGCGATGGCACCACCACTGCCACGGTGCTGGCCCAGGCGATTGTGAAAGAAGGCGCCAAGTCGGTCGCGGCGGGAATGAACCCGATGGACCTGAAGCGCGGCATCGACCTGGCCGTGGACGCGATCGTGGCGGACCTGAAAAGTCACGCCAAGAAAATCTCCGCCAACGAGGAGATCGCGCAGGTCGGCACCATCAGCGCCAATGGCGATTCCGAGATCGGCCGCTTCCTGGCGGACGCCATGGCCAAGGTTGGCAACGAAGGCGTGATCACGGTGGAGGAAGCCAAGTCGCTGGCCACCGAGCTGGAAGTCGTGGAAGGCATGCAGTTCGACCGCGGCTATATCTCGCCCTATTTCGTCACCAACCCAGACAAGATGCGGGTCGAACTGGAAGACCCCTACATTCTGATCCATGAGAAGAAGCTGTCCAGCCTGCAGCCCATGCTGCCGGTGCTGGAACAGGTGGTGCAGTCGGGCAAGCCGTTGCTGGTCATCGCCGAAGAGGTGGAAGGCGAAGCCCTTGCCACGCTGGTGGTCAACAAGCTGCGCGGCGGGCTGAAGATCGCCGCCGTCAAGGCGCCCGGCTTCGGCGACCGCCGCAAGGCGATGCTGGAGGATATCGCCATCCTGACCGGCGGCACAGCGATCTCGGAAGACATCGGCATCAAGCTGGAGAATGTGACACTCCAGATGCTGGGCCGCGCCAAGAAGGTGATGATCGACAAGGACAACACCACGGTCGTCAACGGCGCCGGCGAAAAGGCCAAGATCACGGCCCGCTGCACCCAGATCCGCACCCAGATCGAGGAAACTACCAGCGATTACGACAAGGAAAAGCTGCAGGAACGCCTGGCCAAGCTGTCCGGCGGTGTTGCGGTGATCCGCGTCGGCGGCGCCACCGAGGTCGAGGTCAAGGAGCGCAAGGACCGCGTGGATGACGCCATGCACGCGACCCGCGCGGCGGTGGAGGAAGGCATTCTTCCCGGCGGCGGTGTTGCCCTGCTGCGGGCCACGCGGGCGCTGGACAAGGTGCAGCCCGCCAACCCCGACCAGAAGGCCGGTGTCGAAATCGTGCGCCGCGCCATCCAGGCCCCTGCCCGCCAGATCGCCCAGAATGCCGGCGACGACGGCTCGGTCGTGATCGGCAAGCTGCTGGAAAAGCCCGATTACAGCTGGGGCTTCAATGCCGCGACCGGCCAGTATGAGGACATGGTCAAGGCGGGCATCATCGATCCGGCCAAGGTGGTGCGCACGGCCTTGCAGGATGCGGCGTCGGTTGCGTCCCTCCTGATCACCACGGAAGCGCTTATCGCCGAGCGTCCGAAGCGGGAGGTCAAAGCCTCGCCTCCTGCCGGCATGGGCGATATGGACTTCTGAGGAGAAGGGGGCCCGGAATGCCCCGGGCCCCCGTTCGTCCCGGTGCCATCATGCACGATCTGATATTTGCCTATCTTGCCGTATGGGCGGTGATCCTGCTGCGCCTTGGCTTTGATGAGTGGCAGCAGCGCCGCTCCGGCTGAACCTTGGGTGCCTTCCATGAAAAACCAGGACATCACGCATTTCGGCGGCCGCCTGCGTTATCCGCACGAGGTTGCGCGGGACAGCCGCCTGTTGCCCGACGAGAAGCGCGCCATCCTGGCGCAATGGGCCTCGGACGCGAACGCGGTGCCGTCCATGCCGGTGCTGCGGCATCTGCCGGGCACGCCATTTCCGGTGACCTTTTCCTCGGTCATGGCGGCGATGGCCGAGCTGGACCGCGCATCTTGCGCCAACGACGACGACCCGCCGCCGCGTCCGCGGGCAGGTAACCAGCAACGAGCGGATGAGACCCAAGTGGCGGCCTGACGCGGCCTTTGTAATGTCCGCTTTTGGCCCAAAGCGGACATTGCTCACCGTGACGCTATCGGGATTGCTCGGAACATGCTCAAGGCATGTTCCTCGTCCTCGCTGACGCTCGGATCGCTCGGCTTCGCCGAGCGCCCACCAACGCCTGTTGGCGTTGGTGTCGAACAAGGGTTCGTCCACCGATCCCTATCCGCCAATAAAAAAGCCCCGCAAGGGGGCTTTTTATTGGCGGACAGAGAGGGATTCGAACCCTCGAACGGCTTTCACCGTTACACACTTTCCAGGCGTGCGCCTTCAACCACTCGGCCACCTGTCCTGCCAGGGAATGGGGTGGATACACGCCCCCGCCTCCCCCTGCAAGGCCCCACTTTCCGGGCCATTTTCGACGTATTTTCCGTGGGTTCCGGTTTGTGCTTCACTGCGCCCACACGCCCCCGCCAGAGGGGCCACAGATACACCGGGGGACCCATGCCGAAACTTCGCTGGACCATGATGTTCATGGGCTGCGCGGCCAACGCGATCAACTATATCGACCGCGCCAACCTGGCCGTGGCCTCCACCGCCATCAGCCATGAGTTCGGCGTCGGCCCGGCCGTGATGGGCCTGGTGCTGGGCGCCTTCTTCTGGACCTATGCCATCATGCAGCTGCCCTTCGGCTGGTTCATCGACAAGGTGGGCGCGCGCATCGCCCTGGCGGTCGCGGTGATGTGGTGGTCCATCGCCACCATCCTGACGTCCGTGGCGCGCGGGGTGGGCACCCTGCTGGGTTTCCGCCTGCTGCTGGGCGTGGGCGAGGCCGGCGCCTATCCGTCGGGCGCCAAGATCAACATGGACTGGTTTCCCGCCAAGGAACGCGCCATCGCCGCCAGCATCTTCGATTCCGGCAGCCGCATCGGCAACGCCATGGCGCTGCCGCTGGTGACCTGGCTGATCGTGGGCTGGGGCTGGCGCGTGTCCTTCGCCGTCACCGGCGCGCTGGGCGTGCTGTGGACCCTGATCTGGGTGATCCTGTACCGCCGTCCCGAAGAGCATAAATCGGTGTCGCCGCAGGAACTGGCCGAATTGCAGGCCGCGCGTGGCGTGCCCAAGACCGGGGCCAAGGTGGCGTGGTCGTCGCTGTTCGGCTATCGCACCATCTGGGGCATGATGATCGGCTTTTTCTGCCTGAACTTCGTGATCTATTTCTTCATCACCTGGTTTCCCACCTACCTGATCCAAGCGCGCGGCTTCTCGATGAAGGAGCTGGGCACATTGGGCCTGCTGCCAGGACTGGTGTCGATCCCCTGTGGCTGGCTGGGCGGCTTGCCTCCGACGCGCTGTACCGGAGGGGCTGGAGCCTGACCGCGGCGCGCAAGACATGCCTGGTGGGCGGCATGCTGACCTCGTCGGTCATCACATTCTCGGTGTTCGCACCCAACGTCTATGTCGCGCTGGCCTTCTTCGCCATCGCCTATGGCGCGCTGGCCTTCACCGCCGCCAGCATCTGGGCGCTGCCGGGGGACGTGGCCCCCTCACCCGCCCATGTCGCCTCCATCGGCGGCATCCAGAATTTCGCGTCCAATATCGCGGGCATCATCACCACCAGCTTCACCGGCGTCATGCTGGCCATCACCGGCGGCTCCTTCGTGGTGCCGCTGATGACGGCGGGCGGCGTTTGCCTGTTCGGCGCTGGTGTGTACATGTTCTGGATCAAGGACATCGCACCCCTGGAAGCCAGAGCCTGAAGCCATGAAGATCGTCAATTACGCCGGATTCCGCGAGGCGGCGAAAAAGCGCCTGCCCCATTTCCTGTTCGAATATATCGATGGCGGCAGCTATGACGAGCATACGCTGCGGCGCAATGTTTCGGACTTCAAGAAAGTCACGCTGCGCCAAAAAGTGCTGCGCGACGTGTCCAATCCCAGCACCAAAACCACTTTGTTCGGCCGCGACATGGCGCTGCCCATTGCCCTGGCGCCCATCGGCATCGCCGGCTTCTATCGCCGCCGCGGCGAGACCCAGGCGGTGCGCGCCGCCGAAAGCGCCGGCATCCCCATCGTCCTGTCCACCATGTCCTGCTGCCCGGTCGAGGAAGTGCGCAAGGCCTCGCAGCGCCCCTTCTGGATGCAGCTTTACATGATCCGCGACCGCGGCTTCATGACCGACTTTTTGAAGCGGATGGAGACGGCGGGCATCGACACGCTGTTCCTGACCGTGGACCTGGCGATCAACGGCATCCGCTACCGCGACCGCATCGGCGGGCTGGCGGGATCGCAAAGCCTGATCAAGCGGCCGGGCCGGCTGTTCGACATCCTGTTCCATCCCGGCTGGGCCTGGGACGTGGGTATCAATGGCCGTCCGCTGATCATCGGCAATGTCGCCCCCGCCATGCCAAACGGCGCCGGGCTGGTGCAGTTCCAGGCCTGGGTGGCGCGTAACTTCGATCCGTCAGTGACCTACAAGGATATCGAATGGCTGCGCCAGCAATGGAAGGGCAAGCTGGTCCTGAAAGGCATTACCGATCCGGGCGACGCCAGGCGCGCGGTGGACGAAGGCATGGACGGCATCGTGGTGTCCAACCATGGCGGCCGCCAGCTGGACGGTTCGCTGTCATCCATCGCGGCGCTGCCGGCGGTGCGCGATGCGGTGGCGGGCAAGATGCCGATCCTGCTGGATGGCGGCATTCGCTCCGGCCTGGATGTGCTGCGGGCGCTGGCGCTGGGCGCGGACAGCGTGCTCCTGGGCCGGGCCTGGGCCTATGCTCTGGCGGCGCGCGGCGAAGCCGGTGTGCGCTCCATGCTGGAAATCGTGCGCGAAGAACTGGAAGTCGCCATGGCACTTACGGGGCAGAATGACGTGCGCAAGCTGGACGCCGACCTGGCGCTGACCCAGCCGTGAGGGTGCTGGTCACAGCCGGCGCATCCGGCATCGGCCGTGTCATCGCGCAAGCGCTGCTGAAGGGCGGCGACAAAGTCCATATCTGCGACATCGCCGGAGAGCTGCCCGGCGCATCCTTCACCCGCGCCGATGTCTCCAGCGAAGCCGATGTCGACCGCCTGTTCGAAGACGTGCGCACGGAACTGGGCGGGCTGGATGTGCTGGTCAACAACGCCGGCATCGCCGGACCCACCGGCAAGATCGAGGACCTGTCGCTGGACGACTGGCGGCGCACGATCGACGTGGATCTGACCGGCCAGTTCCTGTGCGCCCGCCGCGCCGTGCCGCTGCTGAAACAGGCGGGCGGCGGCTGCATCATCAACATGTCCTCGGCAGCGGGGCGTTTCGGCTATGCCTTCCGCACGCCCTATGCCGCCGCCAAGTGGGGCGTGATCGGCTTGACCCAAAGCCTGGCCAAGGAAGTGGGGCCCGACAATATCCGCGTCAACGCCATCCTGCCCGGCGTCATCAAGGGCCCGCGCATGGAAAAGGTGATCCGCGACCGCGCCGAAGCGACGGGCGTGGCGTTCGAGGCCATGGAGAAACAGTATCTGGACCGCATCTCGCTGCGCCGCATGACCGGGCCCGAAGACGTCGCCGCCATGGTGCTGTTCCTGGTGTCGGAGGCAGGGCGCAACATTTCCGGCCAGTCGCTGGGCGTGGATGGCAATGTCGAGTCTCTATAACCTGTGAGTGGCATCCGGCGCGGCTGGACAGGCTGACGGAATCGGTCCGGGATCGTCCCAAAACAAGGGAATTCCAGGATGCTCAGCCGCCGCAGCTTCACAAACCTGCTTGGGCCCGCCGCCGCCTTCGGACTGGCTGCCACCCTGCCCGCCCGCGGCCAGGGCGCCGCGCTGGGATCGCGCGAGAAGATCCGCGTCACCAAGATCGAAAGCTTCGTCCTGAAGAACAGCTGGGTGTTCGTGAAGATCAGCACCGACGCCGGCATCACCGGCTGGGGCGAGATGCTGAAGGACGATGCCAAGGCCTGCGCCGCCGGTGCACTGGAAGTGGGCCATTACCTCATCGGCCAGGACCCGACCCGCGTCGCCTTCCACTGGCAGGCCATCGCGCGCGGCGCTTTCTATCGTGGCGGTCCGATCAAGACCGCCATCACATCGGGCATCGACCAGGCGCTGTGGGACATCACCGGCAAAGTGTACGGCTTGCCGGTTTACAAGCTGATGGGCGGGCCCACCCGCGACCGCGTCCGCGTCTATGGCCAGCCGGGCAAGAACGGCGTCAATGCCATGAAGGTGATCCTGTCGGACACGGCAGGCCGCAACCCTTTCAAATACAATGAAGGCGACAAGTTCGTGTCCGAAGCCACCGAGCGCTTCGCCGCCCTGCGCAAGAAGATGGGCCCGGACGTGGATATCGGCGTGGAATTCCATGGCGCGGTGCAGCCGTCCACCTCCATCCGGCTGATGGCGGCACTGGAGCCGCACAAGCCCTGGTTCTACGAGGAAGTGGTGCAGCCGCTGAATGTCGACCTGATGGCCGAGTTGGCGAAGAAGACATCGGTGCCGCTGGCCACCGGCGAGCGCATCTTCACCAAGTGGGGCTTCCGCGAAATCCTGGAGAAGAAGGCCGCCATGATCCTGCAGCCCGATGTCTGCTATGCCGGGGGCATCACCGAGCTGAAGATCATCGCCGGCATGGCCGAGGCCTATTACGCCCCCATCGCACCGCACAATCCGCAAGGTCCCTGCTCGCTGGCGGCCAGCCTGCAGATCGCCGCGTCCATTCCCAACTTCCTGATCCAGGAACGCGGCGACAATGAATATTCCGATCTGCTGGCCAAGCCGCTGCCCCAGATCGTCAACGGCCACCGCCCGCTGTTGACCGATCCGGGCCTTGGCATCACCATCGACGAGAACAAGCTGATGGCGCAGGTGGGCGAGCCCAAACCCTACCTGGCCAAGTTCGATCCCGACGACGGTTCGGTGGTGGACTGGTAAATTACTTCCGTTCCGCGGCCCAGCCGGTATCCAGCGGCTTCTTCGGGTCGGCCGTGATGTGCAGCACCGCGCAGTGGTGATAGGTGAACTGCCCCGGATTGTTCACCGTGTGCTGCTCCATGAACTGCGCAACCTGCAGCGTGCAGCTCTTGCAGTTCATGTTGGGCACCGTCACATCGGTTTCGAACGGCGTGTCGGTCTTGGCCTGGTGCACGAAAAGCCCGTCCGCCAGCACCGGCGGCGCCACCGGATTCATGATCGCACCCGATACCGATACGACCTGGCCCTTGTCGTTGGTCATGGTCTCGGCCTTGGGGTCGACGGGCAGTTCGGTGGGCGAATTGACCGCCAGCGCGATGCGGTAGTGGCCGGGATGATAGACCGTCTCCTGCACCTTCACATGCAGCAGGCTGCCGCCTTTCACGTCGGTGACCGCATAGGTGGGCTTGCCGAAATCGGCATTGGTGCCGCCGCAGGGCGCGGCCTTTTGCGGATCGCCCAGCTGGTTCTCCTCGATCCAGGAGGCGGGGGCCAGCAATTTGAAATGCGCCTGGCTGGCGGCCGGCAGCATGACCAGGGCGACGGCGGCGAAACCCAGCAATTTCTTCATGATGAACACCCTGGCAATATTGCGCGCGCACCCTAGCCAGCGCGCCCCGAAGCGTCAAAGATGGTCCTGTGACGCGCCAGTGAGTTTCAGCTTTGGACTTCAACCTTCCCTATCCGCAGGAAGTCGGGCTGACCGACGAAGGCGACAAGGGCTACGTCTTTCGCCGCTGCCCCGGCAACCAGCGGCTCTATACCTATGACCTGGACACGCCGCTGAAATCGGCCTGCATGGGCGCCTGCGAAGCCGAATGGCAGCCGGTGGCGGCGCCGCCGGCGGCGCGCAACCTGGGCCAATGGAGCGTGATCCGGCGCGAGAACGGCAGCGGCCAATGGGCCTATCGTGGCAAGCCGGTCTATACGCTGCAGGGCGATCCGCCCTACAAGCCAAAAGGCGACGGCAAGGACGGCGCCTGGCACCTGCTGCCCTACGAAAAATAAAGCTCAGCGCACTGGATATTGGGTGAAGACGTAATCGGTCTTGGCCGCCGCGCCATGACAGGCCCTGCCGCAATTGGGCCCCTTGCCCAGGGGCGAGAAACTTGCCGTCTTGGTGTCATAGTTGAACTGGGAATAGCCCCAGTGATCTGGGCCGGTGAAGCGCTTGCTGTCGCGCACCATGGTGTCGATGTCGTTCAGCGTATCTGGCACCGTGGCCGGGAAGGTGTCGGAGAGCTTCTTCGATTTCCAGTGAATCTTCACCATCTTGGCGCCGTCGGGAAACGGCTTGCCGTTGCCCGGGACGCCGGACTTGTAGGCGGCGATCATCTCCGGATTGCCCAGGATGACATCGATGATGCCGGGATTCTGGCTGACTGAAATCACCTGCCAGTTTTCATAACCGCGGAATTCCGAAAAGGAGATGCCGTCCGGCACCTGGACGGAAAAGCGGTCCTGCTGGGCAATGGCGACGCCGCCCAGCGCCACAAGTGCGGCGGTGGCAAACACTGTCCTGGTGGAAATGCGCAACATGATGATCCTCCTTCACGGGCCGGAAATTCCCGGCGCGGTTCAATGATTTTGAGGAGACGCAACAATACGCTGTGCAGCGCCGAGCAAAGCACCTTGGCACCGGCTTGTGAACCCTAGCGCGCGATGTTGACGCTGACTTGCTGGTTCTTTTCCGGCGGCGGGCCGGGTATCGGGTCTTCGGGCTGACCAACCAGTGGCATGCCGACCTCGTCGACCTTCCAGCGGTAGTGCGGCCGGTCCAGCATGCGCAGGAAATAATCCTTGCTGGGCAGTTCCTGGATGATGCGCTCCAGCCGCGGCGCCTGGGCCTCGGTGGTGCCGGGCGGCACGTCCTGGATGATGCGGGTGGTGGTGGATTTGACCATCGCGGCAGAAACAGCCGCAAACGACGCCTTGCGCCACTCCTCCGCCGCCAGGCCCAGGATGCCTACCGGACGCGCCGGATCGGGATCAACGACAAAAGCCGGCTGCGCGGTAATGCGATAGGCGGTGGAGATGCCCATGAAGCGGCCCGTCGCCGGATCGGGCATGCCGTCCGCGTTGCGCTTGACCGCATAGTAAAGCGCGATGGCGTCTTCATGCTCGCGCACGCCCTGTTCGGCGCCGGACTGGGCAAAAGTGTTCTGGGTGTACAGGTCGCGCCAGTCGCGGTAACCGGCAACCAGCCCGCTGAGGGTGCCGTCCCGGTTCATGACCAGGCGCAGCTTGCCCTTGCGGAAGAATGCATCGCCGGTCTGGTCGTAGATCCAGGATATGCGCGGCATGTGGATTTCGGCCACCTGCTCGGTATCGACCACACCATCGCGGATCTTCGCTTTCAGCCGCGTATATTGCGTGGTGCGCGGCAGGCGGTAGGAATAATCCACCGCCACATTGTTGCGAGCATCCTTGACGATCTTGTCAGGGGAATAGCCGATTTCCACCACCGCATTGTCGTCATTCATCGGATCTTTTGTGCCCGAGATGCGCACCACGATGGTGAACAGGCCATCCAGCATCTTGTCGTTGGAGCGCAGGAACAGCGTGGCATTGCCCTTGCCCCGCCACGGCGCATCGCAGCCCCAGGCGCGATACAGCGCATTGTCCACGCCTTTTCGCCATCGGGGCTGGTGAAGCCGGTGTTGGCATTGCCGTCCAGGTTCAGCCCCTCGCCGATCCGCCCCGTCACCTGGGGCTGGCCGGTATCCTCGGCGGCGAAGGGGTTCACATAGGTCTCGATCCCCTTCTTCCAGCCACGATAGGAAATGGCGCGGCCCCAGATGCTGAAACGGGTGGTGGCGGGCCCGGGCACTTTTTCCAGCCCGGGCGGCACGGCGATCTTTTCGATGTCGTCCTGCTGGCGCCATTTCTGGCGCATCAGGGCCCGCTTCACCTGGTCAGGATTGGAGAAATGCACCGTGCTGCCATGCGGGCAGTCAGAACCCGGTTCGACTTCGCCGGCGCGGGTGAAACCGGCGCGGCCGCCATAATGAAAGGCAAATTCATAGGTGCCCACGACATAACCGCGCGTCCAGGGCGCGGCATGGGCGGAAGCTGCGCCCATAATCAGCGCAGCAGCGGCGGCAATCGCGGCACGGCGCAAAGTCCTGATCCCCCTGTCGGGCGTTTGACACCATCCGCCCCAAGTATCATGACTTTTTCCCCAGCGAACACGGAGTGCCAGGAGTGAACGCCCAAAAGCCTCCGATGCCGAGCCTGGCCGAGGCTTTCCCGGTCTGGGTCCGCATTGCGCTGCTGAGCTTCGGCGGCCCGGCCGGGCAGATCGCCGTCATGCATCGCATCCTGGTCGAGGAAAAGCGCTGGATCAGCGAACGGCGTTTCCTGCACGCGCTCAACTATTGCATGCTGCTTCCGGGACCGGAGGCGCACCAGCTTGCCGTTTATATCGGCTGGCTGATGCACAAGGTCCGCGGTGGGGTGATATCAGGCACGCTGTTTGTCCTGCCCGGCCTTGTCACCCTGGGGTTTCTGAGCTGGCTCTATGCCGCGTTCGGCAATGTGCCTCTTGTGGCGGCGCTGTTCTTCGGCCTGAAGGCGGCCGTGCTGGCCATTGTGCTGGAAGCGGTCCAGCGCATCAGCCGCCGCGCGCTCAAGACAAGGGCGGCAATGGCGATCGCAGGCGTGGCGTTTGTTGCGATATTCTTCGGCGGCGTTCCCTTTCCGCTGATCATTTTGGGCGCGGGCCTGGCGGGCCTGCTGATTCAGCGATTGCGGCCGGGCTGGCTTAAAGCCGGCGGCCATGGCGGTGCCAAAGAGGAGGACGAAAACGCCGCCATCGACCGCAGCTTCGCAAAGGCCCTGCCTGCCCATGTCAAACCGTCGCTGCCGCGCTTTCTGACGGTCGTGCTGATTGGCGGCTTGTTCTGGCTGGGGCCGCTGCTGGTCCTGCTGCTGGTGCTGGGACCGCAGAATGTGTTTACCGCCATCGCCGCTTTCAACAGCAAGATGGCGGTGGTGACCTTTGGCGGCGCCTATGCCGTGCTTGCCTACATGGCGCAGCAGGCGGTGGAGCATTTCCACTGGCTCAAACCGGGCGAAATGCTGGTTGGACTGGGCTTTGCCGAAACCACGCCGGGCCCGCTGATCAGCGTGGTGCAGTTCGTCGGCTTCATGGCGGCGTTTCGCGCGCCCGGAAGCCTTGATCCCATGCTTGCCGGCACGTTGGGCGGGGTAATGGCGATGTGGGCGACCTTCGTGCCGTCCTTTCTCTGGATATTCCTGGGCGGGCCCTATGTCGAAGCCCTGATCGGCAACAAGGCGCTGAATGCGGCGCTGTCCGCCATCACCGCCGCTGTGGTGGGTGTCGTGCTCAACCTGGCGGTGTGGTTCGCGATGCAGTCGCTGTTTCACCGTGTGGATGCAATTTCCGTGGCCGGGCTCAGTGTCCGTTTTCCCGATCCCGCGAGCATTGACTTGCGCGCCTTTGCGATCTTTGCCGCGGCCACCGTGGCGCTGTTCCGCTTCCGGATTGGCATGATCGCCGTGCTGGCCGGCAGCTGCCTGGCCGGGCTGGCCCTGCACTAGCGCAGAGCCTGAACGTCCTTTTCAGTGACCTTGTCCTTGTAACGATTGCCGAAATGGCTGCGGACAAAATTCACCACGTCCGCCGCCTGGGCGTTGGTGAACTGGCCTCGAAAGGGCGGCATGCCCCGGTGGCCATTCATCACCATGGACAGGACATAGCCGGGTTCGGCCAGCCTCGGATTGTTGGCCAGCGCGGGATACAAACCCGCGCCGGACGCGCCCTTGGCATCGGCCATGTGGCAGCCCTGGCAGACGCCGCGATACACCGCTTCGCCGCCCTGCATCGAGAACGGAGCGCCGCGCATGTCCGGCGTGTTGTCGGCGGCGGCGGGAAACGCCATCAGCAGGCCAATGAAAATGACTTTGCGCATCATGGCTGCACCACGCGCGCATGAAGCCGCGTAATGGCGTCCAGCGCAGAGGTAACCGAGCCTTCCTGCCAGCCGGGCAGGCGCGAGGCATGTTCGCTGGCCAGCACGATGCGGCCATCCAGGGCGCAGAGATTGTTGTAATGCGCATCGCGCGCCTCTTCGGTCCATGTTCCCTGGCAGCCCATCGCCCAGGGCACCCGGTGCCAGGCCACCGCCACGCCATTCTCATATTCCGCCGGATATTGCGGATGGATTTGCGCGCCATCACGCAACGCATCCTGGATGCGTTCCTGGGGCGTCTTGGATGCGGCGAGATAGGCGGGACGCCCGAAGGTGTAGGCGCCCAGCAGCACGCCCTTGCCCCCCGAATAATAGTCCCACATTGGATAGCTGATGGTGGTGCTGGGCAGGCTCGTATAGGTGATGCCGCCGTAAATCTGTTCGTCTTCTTCCCAGAAGCGGCGCCTGAATTGCAGGCCCACCTTCAGCGCCGCCAGGTATGGCAACTGGTCGATCGCCGCCTTCATCGGCGCGCCGACATTCATGGGAATTTGCGCCAGGACGGGTGTGGGAATGGTGCAGACACACCAGTTCGCCCGGGCCGTGCGGCGCTCGCCACCGTTTCGCGCATCGACATAGGTCACGGTGACGCCCTCCCCGTCCTGGCGGATATCCGTCACCTTGCAATTATAGTCGATCAGCGGTTCCAGCGCGTTGCCGAACGCCTTGCCAATCATCCCCATGCCGCCCCTGGGCTGGAAGATGGTGCTTTGCAGTTCGTAATTGTGGCCCGCCCCGATCGCCGACCACAGGCCAGAGCGCAGAAGATCGCTGAAGGCCTGCGGCTCGGACGGCACGGGCACCGACTTGATGCCGCCGCCCGGATCAACATCAAAGCCGCGCCGCATCGAGCTGGCGATGCTCTTCTTGTATTCGTAATTGCCGTCCAGTGCCCCCCAGGCCTGCAGCGCCTGCATCAGGATTTCCTGGTCCTGCTTGCTGACCGCCTGGTCCAGCGCCTTCTGTTTGGTGCTCTTGGCCAGAAGCTCGGCGACATGGCCGTGAAAGTCGGACTGGATCTGGCGATAGCGCACCGGCTTTTGGCCGGCCGCGTGGACATAGGCGTTGTAGTTGACCTGGATGAACGGCTCCATCGCCACGCCCAGCCTGCGCGCATAATGCAGGATTCCGCGATGGTGATAGGGCAGCCGCCACGGCCCGGGATTGAGATACTGGCCGGGATCGAACTGGACATGCTGCGTGGCGCCGCCCAGCTCGGTATAGGTGTCGCCGCCATAGAGCGACCAGTTCCGCCCGCCGGGCCGGCCATTATATTCCAGCACCCGCACCTGGTAGCCGGCGTCGCGCAATTCCATTGCCGCCACCATGCCGGCAATGCCCGCGCCCAGGATGAGTACGGAACTTTCCCCCGGCGGCCGCGACAGCTTGATGGGACCTTCGAAGCTGGAGCCTTCGGCAAAACCCAGCTCGGTCATGGCGTGGTACATGGCGGCGCTGCCGGCCACCACGCCGATCATCTGGAACAGGCTGCGGCGGCTGGTGGTCACGGGTTTGCCGCCCGCGCCGCTGCCACCAGCTTGGGGAAGTCGATCTGGGCCGACGGCTCGGTCACGATATGGCCGCCGATGATGAAGGTCGGCGTCTGGAAGATGCGCAAGGCGCGCGCCAGATTGAAGTTGGCGATGATGCGCGAATAGATCGCCGGCGCCTCCATGTCCTTTTTCAGGCGCTCCACATCCAGCCCCACGCTTTTGGCGATCTCGAACACCCGGGGTGTGGGCAAGGGATGTTCCGGCGCCATCAGCAGGGCCTGGTGAAATTCCGCATACTTGCCCTGGGCGATGGAGGCCAGGGCCCGCGCGTCCGGCGATGGGAGAGCTCTCGGCAGGCTCGATAGTGAATTCGCGGGTGATCAGCTTCACGCCGGAATCCGCCTTCAGCAGGGCTTCCACGCGCGGCTCGACCCGCTTGGTGAAGCCGCAATTGTAATCGAAGAACTGGACGATGGTGACATCGCCATTCGGGTTACCCAGAAACCCGGCATCAGGGTTGTGGAACAACGCGTCGGCATTCTTGGCCACCAGCGCGTCGCTGGCGGTGCGCTTGTCGGCATCAAGCCTGGCCTGATAGGCCTTTTCGATCAGCGCCTGATCGGCGGGATCCACGGGCGCGGCCATGGCGGCCAGCGGCGCCAGCAGCAGGACAGCAAAAAACAGCGGCTTCATGGCCCCTCCCCGTTGGGGAGGCTATGCCCGATGCCGCTGTTCCTGCAACTGCTGTTTCTAAGGAGGAAACGGCCGGCCCCGCCCAGGGGAGGAAGAAGCCGGCCGTACCTTTATTCCTTCAGCTGGATTCCCTCAGCTGGAGGTCATCACAGATTGGCTTTGAGGCCGATCGTGAAGTAGCGGCCCATCGGGCTTTGGCCGTTATAGCCCGACTGGTAGGTCGAGTAGATCTGGCCGATCGTTCCGTTGGGCACGTAAGCAGGCTGCGCATTCAGGATGTTCTGAACCACGAAGTAGGCTGTCATGTCGGCGCCCTCCATCTCGAAGTTGCGCGAGATGTTCACGTCCGCCTGGTTCCAGGAATTGACGTGCGGGTTGACCCAGTTGTTCAGGCCGGCCGGCGCCAGCGTGGACTGGTTCAGCCCAAAGACCGGGCCGTTGACCTGGCTGAAGCCCGAAACCCAGGTGTCCTGCACGCCCACGCTCCAGTCGTTCAGCGTGTAGCCCAGGATCCAGGTGATGCGGGTGCTGGGATCAGGCGTCCGGGTGAAGGTTGCGCCCGGGAACAGCACCGAGTTGTTGATCACCGGCTGGTAGGTCGCCAGCAGGCGGCCAGTGAAGTTTCCGTTCCAGCCCGGAATGAAGTCTTCCGCGGCCCAGCCGTAATTCGCCTCGAAATCCCAGCCCTCGGTCTTCTGCGACGCGGTGTTGAGGTTGAAGGTGAACAGGCGGGTCACCTGGTTCGCCGCCGTACGGTCGGAGAAGGGCAGCGGACGCTGGTAGTTGTTGCAGTAGATCGAAGTCCCGCCCGACTGTTCGCACAGGTTCTGGATGGTCGCGCTGGGCGCGATCGAACCGATGGCATTGGCCAGGTGGATACGGAAATAATCCAGCGACACGGTCAGGCCCGGAACGAAGTCCGGGGTCCACACCGCGCCCACCGTATAGGTGCGCGACACTTCCGGCACCAGGCCCGGATTGCCCTGGCTGGAATAGGTGGTGGTGTAGTTCTGCAGCGGCGAACCGGCCGGGAAGTGCAAATCGCCGTTGAAGACGTTCTGCAGCAGGGTCGCCGGACGGAACAGGTCGTCCAGTGTGGGGGCACGGATGTCGATGGAGGTGGTGCCGCGGAAGCGCAGCTCATCCACGACATTCCAGTTGAAGCCGACCTTCCAGGTCTGCACCGGACCGGACACCGAATAGTTGGTGTAACGGCCGGCCAGGTTCAGGTCGAAGTTCTGGATCAGCGGCACATCCTTGATCACCGGGATCGCGGTTTCCAGCGCCAGTTCCCAGACATTCTGGGTGGCATGGGTGGGCTGCAGGATGGCCTGGGCATAGCTGGGCAGCGCGGGATTGCAGATGCGCAGGCCAGAGCAATTCACGAAGGTGCTGGAGGGCACGTTCGAGGTCACGTCATACTGGTTGAAGCGCATTTCGCCCGAGAAGGCCGCCGTGATCGGGCCGGCCCAGCCGTCCAGGACCTTGCCGGAGATGGCGCCGCCAAAATTGTCCAGCACATTGGTCTGGTGGAAGGCGGTGGTTTCGAACATGTACTTGAAGGCCTGCTGGGTAACCGCCTGCGGACCGAAGGGATTGATCGGCACGCAGTCCTGGTAGGCCTGCGCCGTTGCCGGCTGGGTGGCGGCATAGCAGCCCACCGTGCCGTTGGGCAGCAGCACGGCATCTTGCGCCGCATACATCTTCTGCAGGTTCTGGTTGTTGATCAGGTCCACCGTCAGGCGGTTTTCGCCATGGGTGTAGAAGACGTTCCAGTTGAAGCGGCCGTTCAGCACGGTGCCGTCAAAGCCGGTCGTCAGGCTCAGCACGCGGTTGACGCTGCCGGTGGCGTTGGTCTCGGTCTGCCCGTTGCCGATCAGGAATTCGCCCAGCTGGAAGGTATTGGACGCCTGGGTGGCGCTGTTCTGGATCGGATGGGTGCCGTTGTTGCCCAGCGCGGTTTGCACCGCCAGAGGCAGGAAGGGATTGTCCTTGTAGAAAATGTCGGCCTGGTTGGCGCCGGGCTGGATTTTCTGCGGGAAGTACCAGCCAAAGCTCTGGGCCTCGGACATCTGGCCCTGGACATGGAACTGGATCGCGTCGGTCACGTCATAATCGAAGCGGGCGAACACCGAACCCTGGTGATAACCGTTGAACACCTGGCCATAGGGGCTGTAGGCGCCGTCGCCGCCCGAATTCAGGTTGCCGGTGCCGGCCGTAACCTGGCCCGCGGCGTTGCGCGCGCCAGCGACGCCGGCATTGAACGGGCCCAGCACGCCGGTGGCGACGAACTGCTGCATGTTCGCGGCCGGGCATGCCGGCACGCAGCCCTGGATCAGGCCGCCGAAGGTGGAGTTGGGGCGCTTGCCGTTGGCGATCACGGCGTAGGGATTGGCCACCGTGCCGGTGCCGGCCAGCGCATTGGGCGCATAGTTGATCGAGGCGCCATAGGGACGCGCCGACTGGTTCACCGGATCGCGGCGGCGATATTCGATGGCGGTTTCAAAATGACCGCGGCCGCCGAACAGGTCGGTGCCGGCCGCCAGATCCACTTTATAGCTCCAGGCGTCGGTGTAGGTGGAGATGCCGGTGTTCACGTCGGCCTTGAAGCCGTCGAACTTCTTGTTGAGCACGAAGTTGACCACGCCGGTCACCGCGTCCGAGCCATACACGGCCGAGGCGCCGCCGGTGACGATGTCCACGCGGCTGATCAGGGCTTGCGGCAAGGTGTCGATGTCCACGGTGCCGTCAGCGTTGGAGGGGGTGGCCCGGTGGCCGTCCAGCAGCACCAGGGTGCGCTGGGCGCCGAAATTGCGCAGGTTCAGCGTGTCCGAGGCATAGTTCTGCTGACCGTCGCCGGGACGGCCGATGGACTGTGACCCCTGGAAGACCGGCAACTTGTTCAGGCCGTCGGGAATGCTGGTGGGCGAGGTCGCCTTCAGGTCATCGGCCGACACGATGGTCAGGGGCGTGGGCGAGTTGGCGGCGTCGGAAACGACGCGGCTGCCGGTGACGACCACCGACTCGACCGGCGCGGTGGCAGCAGTCCTCTGCGCCTGTGCAAGTGCAGCATGCGGCAGCGCAACAGCGGCCACGCCGCACGCGAGCAGAAAACGAACCTTAAAAGCCATGGAATCCCCCTGGAACATTTTACCGGCCTTCGTGTTGAAGGCTCTTCAGGGGCTAGACGGGCGGGGCATCACAAATCCGCCATCGCGAGCGATACCTTTTCGCTATCGATGCTGTGCGGCGGCGCTATCAAAACTGTCTACAGATTGGCCTTGAGGCCAAGCGAGATGTAACGGCCCATGGGACTCTGCACGCTGTAGCCGGACGTATAGACCGGGTACCACTGGCCGATGGTGCCGTTGGGGACATTGGCCGGCAATTCGTTGAACAGGTTCTGCGCCACGAAATAGGCGGTCAGGCCAGCGCCATCCAGCCGGAAGCCACGCGAGATATTCAGGTCCAGCTGATTCCACGACCGCACATGCGGATCGACCCAGTTGTTGATGGCGGGCGTGACGGGCCCGGCCACCTGGCTGAAGCCCGACACCCAGCTGTCCTCGATGCCGATGCTCCAGTCGTCCAGCGTGTAGTTCAGGAAGGTGGTGATGCGGGTGCTGGAATCGGGGATGCGGGTGAAGGGCGCGCCCGGGAACAGCACTGACTTGTTGATGATGGGCTGGTAGGTCGCCAGCAACCGGGCATTCCAGGCGCCGCGCCAGTCTTCCACCAGCTGCGACATCTGCCAGCCATAATTGGTTTCAAAGTCCCAGCCCTCGGTCCGGGTGGAGGCGGTATTGAGATTGTAGGTGAGCAGCCTGGTGGCGAAGTTGGCGATGGAGCGGTCCGTAAACGGACCGGGGCGCTGATAGTTGGCGCAATAGATGGAGGCGCCGGACGACTGTTCGCAAATGGTCTGGATAGTGGTCGAGGGCGCGATGGAGCCGATCGCGTTGGCCATGTGGATGCGGTAATAGTCCAGCGACATGGACAGGCCGGGCGCAAAAGCCGGCGACCATACCGCCCCAACCGTGTAGGTGCGCGCCACTTCGGGCACCAGCCTGGCGTTACCCTGGGAACTGAAGGTGGTGGTGCCGGCATAATGGGTGCCGTCCGGCAGATCGACATGCAAATCGGTGAAGACGTTCTGCAGCAGGGTGGCGGGACGGAACAGATCGTCCAGCGTGGGCGCGCGAATATCGATCGATGTGGTGCCGCGCAGGCGCAAGGCATCCACCACGTTCCAGTTGAAGCCCGCCTTCCAGGTCTGGACCCGCCCGGACACCGAATAATTGGTGTAGCGGCCGGCCAGGTTCAGGTTGAAGCTCTGGACAAGCGGCACGTCCCTGAGCAAAGGCACATCGCCTTCCAGCGCAAGCTCCCACACATTGTGGCTGGCATGGACCGGCTGCAACACCGCCTGTGAAAAGCTGGGCAGCGAGGGATTGCAGAGCCGCAGCCCGGTACAGTCGACAAAGGTGCTCGACGGCACGTTGGTGCTGACATCATAGCTGTTGAAGCGCATCTCGGCGGACAAGGCGGCGGTGATGGGGCCCGCCCAGCCGTCGCTCAATTTTCCAGCGACGCTGCCGCCGAAATCGTCCAGCACATTGGTCTGGTGGAAGTTGGTGGTCTGGAAGACATAGTTGAACGCGTTCTGCGTCACCGCCGTGGGGCCGAAGGGATTGATCGGCACACAATTGGAATAGCGCGCTGCGGTGAGCGGCTGGGTGGCGGCATAACAGGCGACCGTGCCGTCGGGCCTCAGCACCGCGTCTTCGGCCGCATACATGTTCTGCAGGTTCTGGTTGTTGATCAGGTTCACCGCCAGGCGGTTCTCGCCATGGGTGTAAAACAGGTTCCAGGCAAAGCGCCCGTTCGCGATGGTGCCGTCCAGTCCAGCCTGCACGCTGAGCACGCGATTGACGCTGCCGGTGGCGTTGGTCTCGGTCTGGCCATTGCCGACCAGGAATTCGCCAAGCTGGAAGGTATTGGACGGCTGCACCGTCCCACTGGTCTGCAGCGGATTGGTGCCGTTGTTGCCCAGCGCGGTTTGCGCCGCCAGCGGCAGGAAGGGATTGTTCTTGTAGAACAGGTCCGCCTGCCCCACGCCTGGCTGGATTTTCTGCGGGAAATACCAGCCGAAGCTGTAGGCCTCGGCTGCCTGGCCCTGGACATAAAATGTGGTGCTGGAAGACAGGTCGTAGCTGAAACGGCTGAACAAGGTGGCCTGGTGATAGCCGTTGAACACCTGGCCAAAGGGACTGTAGGCGCCGTCGCCGCCGGAATTCAGGTTGCTGGTGCCGGCGGTGTAGTTTCCATTGGCATCGCGCGCGCCCGCCACGCCGGGATTGAACGGACCCAGCACGCCGGTGGCCACGAATTGCTGCATGTTCGCCGCCGGGCATGCGGGCACGCAATTTTGCACCAGACCGCCGAAGCTGGAATTGGGGCGGCGGCCATTGGCGATGACGGCAAAGGGATTGCTTGCGGTGCCAGTGCCCACCAGCGCCCCGAAATTGGCGGGCGGGCCATAAGGACGCGCCGACTGGTTGACCGGATCGCGGCGCCGGAATTCCAGCGCGGTTTCGAAATGGCCGCGATGGTCGAACAGGTCGGTGCCGGCCGCCATGCCGATATTAATGCTGGCGGCATCGCCATAGGTGGAAATACCTGCATTGAAGTCGGCCTTGAAGCCGCTGAACTTCTTGTCCAGCACGAAGTTGACCACGCCCGTGACGGCATCGGAGCCATACACGGCGGATGCGCCGCCAGTAACAATGTCCACCCGCGACACCAGCATCTGCGGCAGGGTGTCGATATCCACTGTCCCGTCGGCGTTGGACGGGGTGGCGCGGTGGCTGTCCAGCAGGATCAGGGTGCGCTGGGCGCCGAAGTTGCGCAGGTTCAATGTATTGGACGAGAAATTCTGCTGGCCGTCGCCGGGCCGGCCGATGATCTGCGATCCCTGGAAGATGGGCAGCTTGTTCAGTCCGTCCGGCAGGTTGGTGGGGGTGGTGGCGCGCAGCTGGTCGGCGGATATCACCGTCACCGGGGTTGGCGCGGAAGCGATATCCGAAAAGACGCGGCTGCCGGTAACGATGATGGTTTCGGAAGGGGCGGGACCGGCATCGGTCTCTTCGATGAGTACGGGAGGACGCACCACCACGGCGCGGCGCAGGACGATGGTGGCGCGGTCCTTGCTGGCCACTTCCAGCCCGGTGCCGACCAGAAGGCGCGCCAGCGCCACTTCCATTTCCAGATTGCCGGACACCGCCTGGGTCTTGATGCCGTGCAGCTGGCTGACCGGCGCGATGATCTGGATATTTTCCTGGCGCGCGAATTCCGGAATGGACTTGGCGGCCTCTTCGGAGGGGATGTCGATGATCCGCGGCTCTGCGGCGGCGGTAAGAGGGGGCAATGTGGCAAACGCAACGCCACAGGCAAGCCAGTACTTGCGCTTGAAAGCCATGATCCCCCTGAAAATACACTGGCCTTGCTGACTGAAGGCTCTTGCGGCCCTTTGGGCCGTACGCAACGCACGCGCCGGTCAGCGCGTCAGCCGCACCTCTCCTTCTGCCACGCGGACATGGGCGTTCAGGCTGATGGCGATGGTATTGGCAAAACCAACCGGATCGGTGGCCTTGAACAGGCCGGCGATTTCTTCGCGGCCAAGCGCCGGATCTTCAATCACGATCCTGGTGTCGCTGTAGCGGGAGAATTCCGCCGCCGCCTGGGCCAGGGTCTGGCCTTCAAAGGCGATCTGGCCTTCCTGCCAGGCCATGGCGCGGCGCACCTGGGCCGAGGGCACGGCCTGGGCGACAATGTCTGCCGTATCCTCCGGCGAGGTCGCCGCCATATTGGCGGTGATGCGGATGGGCTGGACGTTCAGGGCATTGGGCTTGAACACTTCCACAATGCCTTCGCGCACCAGAACCTTGACCGGGGCGGCATCGAAGCGCGCGACGCTGAAGCTGGTGCCCACCACGCGGACGCTGGTGTCGCCGGCGGCGACCACGAAGGGGCGCGCCTTGTTCTTTGCGACATCGAACAAGGCTTCGCCGCGCACCAGTTCGACCGAACGCTGCGTGTCGGAATAATTCACCAGGATTTCGGACGCCGTGTTGAGGGTGACGACCGAACCGTCCTTGAGGGCGATGACCTTGGTCTCACCCTTGGCGGTGTAGAAGCGGCCGCGGCTGCGCAGCAATTGCCAGGTGGCGCCGCCCGCCACCAGCAGGGAGGCGGCGATGGCCCCACCCATCTGGATCACGCGGCGGCGGGGGAACCGGACGGGCGCGGCGGCAAAGGCGGCGGGATCGAAGTCCGGGCCCAGCGCCCGGGCCTTTTCGGTCGACAGGGCCACGGCCCGGATGCGGGCATAAGCGCCCAAGGCGCGCACATCCGCGTCCACCCAGGTGCGGAATTCCTGTTCCAGGGCGGCCGTCAGCGGGCCGCGATCGAACCGGGCAGCCCAATCGGCCGCCTCGGCGTCAATCTGATGTGCGGTCTTTGCGGGCATCGAACCTAGGATTCCGGGCTTTTTCTGATCCAGAGCTAGACGGTTGGGGCGGGGCATTTCCGCCATACCCGAACTGTTCCAGCATGATTAAAAATCCGCGGGCCATATGCTTTTCCACGGTGCTTTCAGCAAGGCCCAACTTTGCGGCAACGTCCCTTTGGGACAGGCCATAGACCCGGCGCAAGGTAAATACGTCACGCACCTTGCCCGGCAGGGCGGCGATCATCTGCGCCAGGCGGTGCAATTCGTCCCGGTCTATCACCTGGCGCTCGGGCGAGGGCTCGTCCCCAGCCACGTCCAGCATGTCCAGGTCAGGGACCGAGGCAATGGACACAACCTTCATCCGCCGCAGGTGATCGATCACGACCGACCCTGCGATCTGGAACGTATAGCTTTTCGCGTCATGGACATGGGCGACCGTCTCGGCAGCCACAAGTCGCGTATAGGTTTCCTGGATGATGTCGTCGATATCCAGCCCGCCCAGGCGGCGGCGGCGCAGCCAGGCGCGCAAAGCCGGTTCATGCGGAAGCACGTGCCGCCCCAGCCAGATCGCCCGTTCGTCCGACATCGCCATGGCCCATCAAGGACCGGAACCGGGTGATTTGGCAAGGTCGCCCGCCCTGGATGTATCTGAACGGTTACCAAGCGGAATACAGGCATAAAAGCCCGATGCAGGCCCCTGCCCGGCTGCTATAGTCCGGCACCAAATCGCAGGTGGGGGATATTTTGAAACATCGCATTCTGCTGGGCGCGGGCGCTTTGCTGGCCGCCGCCTCCATCGCCAGGGGCGCCGACGCGCCGGGCAATTCCTCCTATCCCTTCGGGGATGCCGGGGGCAGCCACTATTCCGCCCTCACCCAGATCAACATCAACAATGTGCACAAGCTGAAACAGGCCTGGCGCTATGACATCAAGCCGGACGTGGCGCTGCAGAACACCCCCATCGTGGTGGACGGGGTGCTCTATGGCGTGGGCGCAGGCAAGATCATCGCCCTGGATGCGGCGACCGGCGCGGAAAAGTGGGTTTACGCGCCTATATTGCCCCAAAAATCACGCGCGGGTTTCTCGCCGCGCGGGCAAAGCTGGTGGACCGACGGCAAGTCCAGCCGCCTTTTGGTGAGTGCATCCAACTTCATCTATTCCATCGATCCGGCGACCGGAAAGCCGGACCCCGCATTTGGCGACAATGGCCGCATCGATTTGAACGACAATCTGCGCGGGCCCGCCGCCAACAACTATGTCCGCCATGGCGGGGCGGTGAATGTGTGGCGCGACCTGTTCTTCACCAGCGGCGAAGTGGGCGAGCAGACGCCCGCATCGCCCGGCGACATCCGCGCCTGGAACGTGCGCACCGGCAAGCTGGTCTGGACCTTCCACACCATTCCGCGTCCGGGCGAAGCCAATGCCGACACCTGGCCGGCTGATGCCTGGAAGACCGCCGGCGGCGCCAATTCCTGGCCCGGCATGGTGCTGGATGCCAAACGCGGCATCCTGTTCGCCGCCACCGGTTCGGCCGCCGATGACTTTTATGGCGGCGAGCGGCCGGGCAAGAATCTCTATGCCAACAGCGTGATCGCGCTGGACGCGGCCACCGGCAAGATGCGCTGGTATTTCCAGACTGTGCATCACGACGAATGGGACGATGACTTCGCCGCCCCGCCAATTCTGGTATCGGTGACCAAGAACGGCAAAACCATCGACGCCGTCGCGGCCACCAACAAGACCGGCTATGTCTATGTCTTCAACCGCGAGAGCGGTGAAAGCCTGTTCCCCATCAAGGAAGTGCCGGTGCCGCCGGCCACCGTGCCGGGCGACACCGCCTGGCCCACCCAGCCCATCCCCACCGCGCCGCCGCCCTTGTCGCACCAGAGCGTGTCCGCGGACGAGCTGACCCAGCGCACGCCCGAGGCCAACAAGTGGGCGCGCGAAAAGTTCGCCACCTTCAAGAACGGCCCGCCATTCACACCTCCCGCCTACAAGCAGGAAACGGTGTCGGTGCCCGGCTTTTCGGGCGGCAGTGAATGGGGCGGCATGAGCTTCGATCCCAAGCTGCAATATCTGTTCGCCAATACCGAGAATGTGCTGTGGACCACCGCGGTGATCGACCGTTCGGGGCGCAAGCGCATTGAGGGTCCCGACCTGCCCGGCTCCATGTCGCGCTACACTTTCTCCGGCTACAACAAGTTCAAGGATCCGGACGGCTATCCCGCCACCGCCTGGCCTTGGGGGCACCTGACCGCGATCGACCTGAAGACCGGCAAGTTCGCCTGGCGCATTCCGTTCGGCACCTATCCCGAACTGGTGGCCAAGGGCCTGAAGGACACCGGCAGCGAAAGCTATGGCGGGGCCGTCGTCACCGCCAGCGGCCTACTGATCATCGGCGCCAGCGACTTCGACCGGAAGATGCATGCCTTCGAGAGCAAGACCGGCAAGCTGCTCTGGGAAACCGAGCTGCCCTATGCCGGCAACGCCACGCCCATCACCTACATGGTGAAAGGCAAGCAGTATGTCGCCATCGCCGCCTCGACTAGCCATGACCGCAAGGCCGCCAAGGGCAGCGCCTTTGTCGCCTTCACCCTGGGAGACTGAAGCAAATAAAAAAGCCCGGCCTGCCCCGGCCGGGCTTTTTCAAAGCAAACTGGAGATGCGTTACGGGCTGGTGGCGACAACCACGGTGGCCGGGGCGCTGTTGGCCGACCCGACGGCAATGCCGACGGCGGCGGCCGCCACGACACCCACCACGATCATTGGGGTGGTCAGCAGCTCTGCATGGTGAATGCCGGCGGGCTTGCCGGCCGGCAGGGCGCCTTCAGCCGCCTGGGCCGCGGTGGAAATCAGGAGGCCGGTGGCCAGCAAGGCGGCGGTGATGTTTCGCATAAGTCTCTCCAACAGTGAATCCGTGGAAAAACGATAACGAAGGCACTGAAATTTCCATTCGCAATTGCACAATAACCCCTGCGACAAATTGGACAGGGGTGTGACAATGCCGTGAAGGCGGGCGTAATGCCCAAAAACACAGCGCGATTTGCTTGTTCTTTGAACGCCGAGCCGAGAGCCGCACCCCGGTGGCTGCAGCGGATTGCTGCGGCGCACACCGGACTGGCGGTTACTTTTTGGGCGCTCCCGGCACCTCTTCTGTGCGGGCCCGGCGCTCTTTCAGGATGGCATCGAACTCGGCCCGGCTCATGCGCAACTTGCCCGGATTGGCGTTCACCCAGGCGACCAGTGCTTCGTATTTCTTGCCGTTCCAGCCGCCCTCGAAGGCGCCGCCGTTGCTACCCTGCCGGTTCAGTTCGAAGTTGAACGTGTCCTCCAACTTGATGAACTCGGCATGGGACACCGCATCTTCGGCCAGGTAGGCGGGGATGAAGATCACCCCTTCCGACTTGGCCAGCACCAGATCGCCCGGCAACACGGTGGCGCGGCCGATGCGGATCGGCGCGTTGATGCTGGTGAGGGTCATGTCCTTCCAGGCCGAGGGATCATAGGCGCGGTAGAGGCCATTCATGTTCTCCAGTTCGCGGTTTTCTTCCGCGTCGCGGATGCCGGCATCGAACACAAAGCCGGTCTTGGAATGGGTGGCGATGCCCGAACCCAGGTTGGAACCGATCAGGGTGCCTTCCACGATCTTTCCGAAGCCGTCGGCGACATACATGTCGCCTTCCTTGAGTTCGGCGATGGGCCAGCTGTTGTTGCCGCTGACCCGCCCCTCGCGCTTTCCTTCGGCGGCGATGGCGGCATACATGTCCTTGCGCAGCGGCATGTACTGGGCGGTCAGGGCGCGGCCGGCGAAAGGCTTTTCCGGGTGCAGCATCTGGAAGCCGGTATCGAACTGGCAATTGAAGCCCTTGTCACGCAGGTAATCCCACAGGTCTTCGACCGAGACATCCACCACCCGCTTGAGCAGGCTGTCGGGCACGCGCGGGCGGCCGTCGGGGAAGCGTTCACCCTTCCACTCGCCGGTGTAGAACATCATCTGGTCGCGGGTCTGCTTGACCTGCGCCATGGCTGGCACGCTCAGGCCGATGCAACCGGCAACGACCGCAGTGATAATCTTCTTCATGTTCAACCCCACCAGCTTTCACCAGGCGCAAGATGCGCCATCACAACATCCTTGTTCAGATCGATGCCCAGGCCAGGCTTGTCCTGGATGACGAAATAGCCCTTGTCGAAGAACGGGCCTTCATGCGTGACCATATCGAAAGTCCATTGGTCGCGCCCGCCCGCCAGTTCATGGACGCGGAAGTTGCGCACCGACGCCGCCGCATGGGCCGACGCGATAGTGCCCACCGCGCTGGCGGGATTGTGGCAGGCTGTCCAGATGCCGTACAGGTCCGCGAAATCGGCGATGCGCTTGGCCTCGAACAATCCGCCCGACTTCGGGATATCGATATGCACGCCGGCCGCCGCCTGCCGGATGATCAGCGGCGCGAACTGGGCCAGGCCATACAGATTCTCGCCGGTGCAGAGCGGCGCATTGGTGGCGCGGGAAACCCGCTCCATGGTCTCGACATTCTCCGGCGGGGTGGCATCCTCGATCCAGTACGGATTCACATGCTCCAGCGCATTGCAGTATTTGATGACGTCATTGACCGAATATTTCCAGTGACATTCGATCGGCATGTCGATGTCGGGTCCGAACGCGGCGCGCATCAGATCCATGCGCTCCACCAGGCGGCGAATGTCGCGATTGGTCAGTTCATTGGTATAGCGGTCATGGCCCGGCTCCTTGAAGTCGGGATCGGCGGTGGTCGGCACCGAGTCGCCCTGGACCTTGAAAGCGGTAAATCCGAAGGGATTGTTGGCCTTGGCTTCCTGCGCCTGGCGGCCCCAGGAAGCAGCTTGCGCCGGATCATGCTCCGGCGCGCCCAGGGTGCGATAGAACCGCACCTTGTCGCGAAAGCGCCCGCCCAGAAGATTGCACACCGGCGTTTGCAGCAGCCGGCCCGCCAGATCCCATAGCGCGATCTCGATGCCGGAGGCGGCGTGATAGGTCAGGCCGCCCGTGGCGCCATAGCCGCCATTGAGGAACAGGAGCTTGGTATAGAGCTTGACGACATTGAGCGGATCTTCGCCGATCAGCTGTTCGCGGAAACGCTTCAGGGTGATGTCCTTGGCGCCCGGACCCCAATAGCCCTCGCCGATGCCATGGACGCCGGCATCGGTTTCGATCTTGAACAGGTTCCAGTCCCAGGTAGGACCGCGCACGATCATCACCTTGACGTCGGTGATCTTGACCTTCTTTTTCAGGTACTGCGCCTTGGCCTGGTACGGCAGGGCAAAGCACGACACCGCGCCCGTGGCGAGCAGCTTGCGGCGATCCATCATCGTCATCTTCTCAATTCCTTTGCTCAGTTTCCGGGCGGCTGGTCGGTCTGGAAATAATGCACCTGGCCTTCCTTCAAGCGCGGCGTCATGGCCAGCCGCGTGCAGGTACCGGTGTTGGGCGCGCAGGTCGCCCGGTGCCAGCGTGTGTCGTTGGCCTGGATCACGTCGCCGGTTTCGCCATGCACGATCCCCAAGCCCGACACCAAAACGTCAAGCTGGCCTTCAATAACCACCCAGGCTTCCACCATATTCTCGTGGAAATGGCCCCAGCTGGTCTCGGGCGGCAGCTTGGTGATGGCCCCGGCGCGAATGATATGCGCGCTGGTATGGCCGTCCATGGCGAAGTCGCGGCTCTTGCCACCGCCAGCGGCATAAGCATTGAAGTCCAGCGAAGGCTGGTTGGGCGCCTCATAGCCGCCGGTCGAAGTGATCTTGGCTTTGTCATAGTGATAGCCCGGCACCGGCGTGGGTGTTTCGCTTTCCGGATAGGACGGCACCTGGCCCGCGGGCGTGGAGCGGTAGAACACCACCGGCTCGGTACCGGTATTCTCCATGCAATAGGCAAGCCTGGGCGCCACGTCGAACAGATAGCCTTTGGTGGCGGTGAAAGGCTGCTGGCCGTCGATGGTGATCTTGACCTGGCCGCTATAGATCCAGCCGAACACGCGGTCGTCGGCATAGAACTGGCACTTGATCTTTTCGCCCGGCGCCAAGGAGATGTAGTGCCCGTCATAGTCACGGGTCAGCATCACCGGCTGGTCCCAGCTCTGCTTTCCCTTATGGGCTTTCAATATGTCGGCGATATGGGTGACCGGCTTGTTGACACCGGCATAGGGCGTGTCCTTGTGCGCGGCCCAGACGACACGCTCCGGACCCTTTTCGCCGCCGGCCTGCGCCAGGGCGCCGCTTGTGCCCAGCGCGAGCGCCAGTACTCCCAGAACAAGCGATCTCATAAGCCACTCCCCGCCAATGTTTTTTGTTTTCCGGAGATTGCAGCGCGCCGGTTAAGGCGTCAACGTCAGCGCAAAAGAACAGGTTGGGAGGCATTATGAGCAAGTGCAGCATTGCCGTGCTTTTGGGCGTGTTGGTTCTTTCCGCCAGCGCATCGGCGCAGACGGTCTACAAGTTCAACAACCTGTCGCGCATCGGCGGCATCACGCCCAAAGTGGAAGGATCTCCGCAACTGGTGGATTCCCCGGTCGGCAAGGCGGTGCAGTTCAACGGCACCGATACCGCCCTGTTCTTCCCGTCCCGCCCCCTGGTCGGCGCCAAGACCTTCACCATTGAGGCGATCATCCGTCCCGAAGGCGGCGCGCTGGAACAGCGTTGGATGCATATCGCCGAAACCGATCCCAGGACCGGGCTGGATGCCAATCCCAGCGGCGTCTCCGATCCCAATCCCCGCTTCATGTTCGAGGTGCGCCAGAAGGACGGTGTGTGGTGGCTGGACGCCTTTGTGAACAGCGCATCCGGCAGCAAGGCACTGATCGATCCGGCCAAGACCCATCCGGCGAACCAGTGGTACGCGGTGGCGCAAACCTATGACGGCAAGACCTATCGGTCCTATGTGAACGGCGTGCTGGAAGGCGAAGCCGATGTCGCCTTTACCCCGCACGGCCCCGGCCACATGATGGTGGGCGTGCGTATGAACCATGTGAACTGGTTCAAGGGATCGATCGCACAAGCGCGCTTTACCGACCGTGCGCTGGCCCCACGCGAATTCCTGAAAGTGCCGCAGTAAGCCAACTCCATGGCCGGGCTTGACCCGGCCATCCAGAGTCACACTCGCAAGAGTGTGCCACTTGCCCTGGATGGGCGGCTCAAGGCTGCCCATGGTGCAATGATTATTTCACCTTCAGGAAGTACATTCCGCCCGGGGTATTGATCGGCTCCGTCACGCCGGTGGGCGTGATGTGGCCCGTGGCGCGGTCGACCCGGAACTCAGTGATGTTGCCGCCATTCTCGTTGGCGGCGAAGAACCAGTTGCCGGTGGGATCGATGCGAAGATTGCGCGGGGTGCGCCCGCCGGACGGCACATTCTCTTTCAACGTCAGCTTGCCGGTCTTTTTGTCGATGGCGAACATGGCGATGCTGTCATGGCCGCGATTGCCGACATAAAGAAACTTGCCGTCGGCGGAGATCACCAGTTCGGCGGTCGTGTTCTTCGCTTTCGCCTCTTCCGGCACGGTGGAAATCGTCTGTATCTCGGTCAGCTTGCCGCCGTCGATGGTGTAAACGCCGACTTCGGAGTCGGTTTCGTGATCGACATAAAGGAACTTTCCATCGGGCGACATCTGTATCCGGCGCGGCCCTGCCCCGGCATGTGTTTCCACATAAGCTGGATCGGCCGGCGCGATGGACGGCGCGGCGGCATCAAACTTGTAGCTATAGACCCGGTCCAGCCCCAGGTCGGCAATGAACATGAACTTGTTGTCCTTGCTGAACTGGATACCGTGCTGCTTCGGTCCGGGCTGCTTGGGCGACAAGGGCTTGCCGGTGTGCTCGTCGACATAGAATGCCTCGCCCAGCTTGCCGTCCGGTTCCAGCTTGTAGGCGGCCAGGGACCCGGACGTGTAATTCACCGTCACCGCCACCAGCCCCGACGGATCGACGACAACCTGGTTGGGCTGCGCGCCATGGGACGAGGTCCTGTTCAGGAAGGTCAGCGCGCCCGTCCTGCCGTCGATATGATATGCGCTGACACCGCCATTGGTTTCCCAGTTCACCGCATACAGCGTCTTGCCATTGGGCGCGATCCAGACATGCGCCGGCTGCGGCGTCTGCGCCATCAGCCCCAGCGAGGACAGGCTGCCGTCCTTGCTGTTGAATTTCCAGGCATAGATGCCCTTTGAAGTGCCGGCCGTGTAGCTGCCCGCGTAGAGGATATACTGCGCCGCCATCGCGGGCACGGGCGCGAGCAGCATGACCGTGATAAGCATGCGCTTGAGCCGCATCGCGTTTCCCCTTATTTTTCGGTCACTAGATCAAAATTTGCCGGGGGTTGGAAGCAAATGAATCGCAAAATCGCCCTGGCGGCGCTGCTGCTATGTACGCCCGCGCTGGCCGCGCCATCCGAAATCGCCGCCACCATCAAGGCTGACAAGCCTTATGGCGAAGGACACATGAATTTCCTTTTCATCAACGCCTATAACGCCCGCTTCTGGACGGACGCCAATGGCTGGTCGATGGATGCGCCCCACGCCATGGAGATCACTTATGGCCTGGGCTTCGACACCAGCGACCTGGTGGAACGCACCATCAAGGAAATGAAGAATGTCGATCCGGGTTTAAACGATGCGGAGATCGCCAAACTGACGCCGCAGCTGAACAAGGTTTACCCGGCGGTGAAAGCGGGCGACCGGCTGATGGCACTGTATGTGCCGGGCAAGCCCATCGCCTTCTTCCACAACGGCACCCCTACCGGCAGCATCGACAATGCCTATGCCAAGGATTTCTTCGGCTTGTGGCTTCTTCCAAATACCTCCAGCCCGTCCCTGCGCGCCAAGTTGCTCAAGCTGAAATAGGCGCCTTGCCCGAAAGCCGCGCGCCCAGCCCCATAAGCGAGGGCATGGCGCGGATAATGCCCACACTGGCAAAGCGCGTGGGGCTGCGCATGGCCAGGTGCGCGAACACCGATGCGGCGTGGATGCGGGCGGCGAAATGTTTCTTCCACGCCGCCGCATAAGCTTCGCCGCGATGGGCGATCAGCAGCTTTGCCAAGAGGCCGGATGACTGGATCGCCATGCTGATGCCTTCGGCGATGACCGGATGGGCCTCGCCCGCGATATTGCCGGTGAAATAGATACCGTCCTGCACACGCGCCCGGATGCCCGGATGAATCGGGCCGGTGGACAGGAAGTTGCCGTCCAGCACTGCGCCGTCGAGCGCGATACGCGCGCCCCTCGTCGTCTCCAGGATATGCGCCAGCACCGCTTCGGCCGCCTTGCCGCCATGGCGGGTGCGCGCCGCCGCCAGCGCATCGCGCCGGATGCAGCAGGACAGTGACGTGCGGCCCGCATCGGTATGCACCAGCCCGCCATAGCCGCCGGGAAAGGCCAGCAGCGGCATCAAGCCCGCCGGCAGCGCAGCGCCGGAAAAATGCGCCTTGAAGGCGAAGAGGTCGGAAGGCGACGCAGCCCGCAGCGGCACCGCAAACGCGCCCTTTGCATTCCAGGATCCGCACGCGGCGATCACGGTGCGGGCGGCGATGGCGCGGCCATCCCCCAGCGTGCCGGTGAAGCCGCTTTCGTCCCGCGTCACCGCCGTCACTTCCACCGGCGCGAACAGTTCCGCGCCGGCTGCCACGGCGGCGTCGCGCAGTATCACGTCCAGATGCTCGCGCCCCAACGCCCGGCCCCACGCCTGCTCGCGCGGCGATGCCAGCACCGCCTTACCGGCATAAATACCAACTCGTGTGACCAAAGGCCCAGCGGCGGCGATGAAGGGCACGGCCACGCCGCAATCCTTCAACACCGGCATGGTGGTGGCGGAGATGAACTCGCCGCATACTTTTCTGCGCGGAAATTCCGCCTTCTCCACCAGCGCCACGCGCCAGCCCGACCCGGCCAGCAGCCGCGCCGCGGAAGACCCGGCGGGACCTGCGCCGATGATCAGCGCGTCATACGGCATGGGCCTTGAGGACATGCGTGAAGGGAAAGGATCCATGTTCGTCCAGTCGCCAGCCGCGATCTTGCGGCCATAACTTTGACAATTCTTTGGCACGGAAACCCGCGCGCACACTGGCCACCGCGTCATGGCGGGTGACATCATTGGCGCCCAGCGCGAACACCAGATGCGAGGCCAGCAGAGCGAAGCCGGAGCGGCGCGGCTCGCAGGCGGCGAACCCCCTGGCCCGCTGCGCCACCAGCGCCAGCAACCGTGCCAGCATGACGTCGTCGAAATGATGCAGGAACAGGTTGGCGGTCACGATGTCGGGCGATAAATGCGGCAAGGTTTGGAAGATGTCGCCCCGCGCCACCTCGCACGACCAGCCCAGCGCCACGAACCCGGCGCGGGTCTGCGCGCCAACAATATCCTGCTGGTCCGCCACCAGGCATGTGACCCGGGGCCAGCGATTGACCAGCCGCCGCGCCACCGACAACAGGAAGCGGCCATCGCCACCGCCCAGATCCACGATCGTCCGGGGCGCGGGGAAACCCGACAGCGCCGTTGCCATGATGGCGCTTTGGCGCATGACCCAATTGATCCGCGCCAGGTCGCGGCGCGAGCGGGTCGCGCGCGGATCGTCTGCTGCGAGATGATCCAGGATTTCCGGGACCAAGACTCGCATTACGCCGCCATGCGGAACATCATGGTTTCGGCCACCAGGCCCGGGCCAAAGGACATGGCGCAGCCGCGCTGGCCGGCGCGGCCGGCGCGCATGATGCGGTCCAACACGAACATCACCGTGCCGGACGACATGTTGCCGAAATCGTTCAGCACCGACCGCGATGGCGCCAGCGCATCCGGCGGCAGGGCAAAGGCCTGTTCCACCGCATCCAGCACGGTGCGCCCGCCCGGATGCACCGCCCACAAATCGATATCATTGGCCCCGCCCAGGATTTTGTCGCGCGATTCCGAAAGGGCGGTGCGGATGGCGCCCGGCACCGCGCCCGACAGCACCATATCGAAGCCCTGCTGGCGGATATGCCAGCGGATCAGCTCGCGCGTGTCTGGCACCAAGGCAGCACGGAAGGACGTCATCTCCACGCCGGCCGGATCGGCGCTGACCAGGGCGGCGGCGCAGCCATCGGCAAACAAAAGGAAGGAAAGAATTTCCTCGATGTCATCGGTCTGGTGCAGGTGCAGGGTGCAGAGCTCCAGATTCACCGCCAGCACCCGCGCATCGGGCTGTGACCGCACGATATGGCGCGCCAGCTTCAAGGCGTTGATGGCCGCATAGCAGCCCATGAAGCCGACCATGGTGCGCTCGACATGGGTGGGCAGGCCGCAACGTTCCACCAGTTCCAGGTCGATGCCGGGCGCCGACAGGCCGGTGCAGCTGGTGACGATGACATGGGTAATGCGGGAGCGGTCTTCGCCTACCAGCAGTTTTTCCACCGCCTCCACCGCCAGGCCTGGCGCACAGGCTTCATACTTCTTCATGCGCGCCGCGGTGTCGGGGAACGCGCCCAGCTTGTAGAAACCGCCCGCGTCCACCGCCGCGCCAGGCGTGCCCGGTTCCAGGAAAGAATAGCGATGGGTGATGCCGCTGCGCTCGGCCATGCGGTTGAACAGGGCGGCGCGGCGGTTGTCGTGACCCAGCATCTGCCGGCCAAAGCGCAGGAACGTGTCATGCACGTCATGCGGCGGCGTGGCCGTGGCGATACGGTTGATGAAAGCTTCCGGCATGGCGCCAGCCTAGCCCGGTTTCACGCCCCGCGTCCGAATTTTATTACACCTGTAGGCGGAATAAAAATGGAACCGGATCGGTCTACCAGAGATGGACCCGTTCCGGCGGCGCCAGATAGTATTTCTGACCCGGCTTCACATCGAACGCGGCATACCATTCATCCATGTTGCGGGTCGGACCGATCACCCGGAACTCCGCCACCGTATGCTCATTGGTCCGGGTCTGGGTGCGGATTGCGGCTTCGCGCATCTTGGTGCGCCACACCTGGCCGAAGGACAGGAACAGGCGCTGATCGCCGGTGTAACCATCCAGCACCGGCGGCTTCTTCCCCTTCAGCGACAGGTGATAAGCCTTCAGCGCGATCGCCAGCCCCGCATTGTCGGCAATATTCTCGCCCAGCGTATTCTCGCCGATCACATGCAGGTCGGGATCGGTCGCGGGCAACGGATAGAAGCCGTTATACTGTTTCACTAGCGCCTTGGTGCGCTCGTCGAAAGCGGCGCGGTCTTCCTTGGTCCACCAGTCCTGGAATACGCCCTTGCCGTCATACTTGCTGCCCTGGTCGTCAAAGCCATGGCTGATCTCATGGCCGATCACCGCGCCGATGGCGCCGTAATTGACCGCATCATCGGCCTTGGGATCGAAGAAAGGTGCCTGCAGGATGGCGGCCGGGAACACGATCTCGTTGAAGGACGGGTTGTAATAGGCATTGATGGTGCTGGGCGTCATGCCCCACTCGCTCTTGTCCACCGGCTGGTTGATGCGGGCGAGATCGCGGTTCCATTCATAGAGCGAACCGGCCTGCACATCGGCGATCATGTCGCCCTTCACGACATGGAAGTCCGAATAGTCGCGCCACTTGGTGGGATAGCCGATCTTGGGCGTGAAGCGATGCAGCTTGTCCAGCGCCTTGGCGCGGGTGGTGGGCGTCATCCAGCTCAGGGTCTTGATATCGGCCTCATAGGCCTTCAGCAAATTGGAAACCAGAAGGTCCGCCTTGGCCTTGGACTCTGGCGGGAAGTAGCGGGCGACATACAACTTGCCCAGCGCTTCGCCCAGGAGGTTGTCCAGCAGGTGCACGCCGCGGGTCTTGCGGTCCAGCTGCTGGGTGCGGCCCGTCAGCACCGTGCCGTAAAAGGCAAAGTCGCGCTGATCGAACTTGGACGGCAGGTAGGCGCTGAAGGTATGCAGGTAATGCACCACCAAATAATCGCGCCAGGTCGATACCGGCGTGGCGGCGAAGATTTTTGCCAGCGGGCCAAAGGCCGTCTTTTCCGCCACGATCACCTGCCGCTCGCCGCGCGGGCCAGTCAGCGGGATCCGGCTTTCGGCGAGGAAATTGTCCCATGGGAATTCCGGGGCCAACGTCTTCAGCGAAGACGCCGGCATGGGATTGTAGATCTTGTCGGCGTCGCGGCGGTCGGCGCGGTTCCACGACACTTTGGCGATCTCGGTTTCCAGCGCCAGCACCCGGTCGGCGCGGGCCTTGGTGTCGGTCATGCCCGCCAGGTCCATCATGTCGGCGAGATAGACGCGATAGGCTTCGCGCGTCTTGGCGATCTCCGCATCGTCCTTGAGGTAATAGTCGCGGTCGGGAAGACCCAATCCGCCCTGCGAAAGATTGACCGAGTAGTTGTCGGGATTCTTGTCGTCCACCCCGATGCCCATATTGTAGACGCTGGCGGTGTTCAGCTTCACCGAGGCCATGGCGCGGGCCACATCCTGGTGCGTCTGCAGGCCGTTCAGGTAATCCAGGTCCTTCTGCGCCGGCTTCAGGCCGGCCGCATCGATGGCGGCGACATCCACGAAAGTGTCGAACAGGTCGCGCAGCTTTTTTTCTTCCGGCGCCAGCGAGGCTTCCGGCTTGGCCGCCAGGTCGCTGACAATGGTCTTGAGCCGCTCTTCGCTGAGGATCTGCAACTGCTGGAAGGAGCCGATGCTGGAACGGTCGGGCGGGATCACCACGGTGGCGAGATACTTGCCGTTCACATAGCGGAAAAAGTCGTCGCCGGGCGCCACCGCCTTGTCCATGCCCGAAAGCTCCACGCCCCAGGTCCCCAGCTGGGCGCCCGCCGCCAAAGCCGGCGCGGCCAACACCAGCGCGCCACACAGGAAGAGCGAAAGCCTGGAACGGGACATGACAATTCTCCGGACGATTTCGGCCCAGCTTACTTGGGCGATTGCGGCTTTTCCAAGGGTGGCGGCGGTTCAACCGTGACGCCGGCGGCGATGGTGCGGCCATCACCGGCCTTGGTCATGGCCACCGTGACCAGGGCGCCGGGCACCAGCAGGCTCTTGTCCCCGATCGCCAGCGCCGACACCTGGCTGGCGGGCATCACCTCGATCATCGCGTCGGCGGCGCAGGCCAGCGGGCTGGCATAGGCCGGCGGCGATGCCCTGCCCTCGCACACGGTCTTTCCCGGGGCCACGCTGTTGAGCACCGCGCCGCGGTAATGGATGGTCATGGTGCCGTCATTGTGATCGTCGGCCGAGGTGAACTGCACCGCCGACACCGTGCCGTTGATGATCACGCGGTCGGCATCGGGAAAGCGCCCTTCGCCGCTGCCGCGCAGCGCCGGCGGGTACAGGTATACGTCGCTGGCGCGCATCACCCCGTTGCGCCCCACCGTCACCGCCGCCCCGGCATAGTCCCCGGCCTTGATCTGGTCGAAGCGGGTGCGGGTTGCGCCGACATACCGTGTCTCTTGCGTCACCACGACGCTCAACGGCTCCTTGCTGGCATCCTTGGCAATCGGCTCCAGGGTCATGACCCGGCCGTCAAACGCCGTCAGCTTCGCCTTCATGCGCACCACCGGCTCGGCCGCAAACACTTGCGCCGCGGTGAGAACCGCGGCGCAGGCAAGCAGAATAGAAACGCGATGGATCAATGACGCGGCTTCTGGAACTTGAGCATGAACTGGTGGGTCTTGCCCTTCACATCGGCCTCGAACACCCGCTTGGTGCCGTCATCGCTGGCATAGTCCAGGTCATGGCCTTCGGCCACCAGCTTGAAGCCGGCCGCTTCCACTTCCTTCTTGACGGTGGATTCCTTGATGCGGTGCAGGGTTTCGGTGACGTCATCGCCTGTGGAGTCGGCGGCCTTGTGGTCGATGATGACGTAGTAACCGCCCGGCTTCAGCGACTTGAAGATCGCCTTGTTCACTTCATTCACGTCCATGGCGTACGCCTTGTTGTGCATGTCGTGATAATTCTGCGAGGTCCACACCACGTCCACCGGCTGCGGCGTCACGAACTGCGGCAAGGGGCCATGGATCACGCCCAGGTTGGGATAGGTGTGCTTGAGGTCGGCGAACTGGTTGTCGGGATCCTTGCCCTGGCCCTTCAGGCGCGCGTCATACTGGGTGCCGAAATAGGCATAGACCCGGCCGCCCGGCTCCACCGCCTTGGCGAAGATGCGGGTGAAATAACCGCCGCCCGGCAACAGATCGACCACCACCTTGCCTGGACCGATGCCGGCAAAGGCCAGCATGTCGGCCGGCTTGCGGTTTTCGTCGCGCGCCGTATCGGCGGCAGGGCGGCCCGCGTCGGCCACCGCGGCCTTTTGCTTGGCGGTCGGCGCAGCCATGGCGGTCCCGGCCAGCAGCGCGGCAGTGATCGCAAAAAGGATTGTTTTCTTCATTGTCCCATTCCCCATTCCAAAGTTGGCGATTTTTTGTTGATGCAAGCCTAGCGCATTTTCGAGACCGCAAAAGCCCAAAACAACTGCCTTTTAAGCAGGCACCACCAGGGGGAAACCCGGCTCCTGCTTGGAGGCATGGATCACCAGCGAGCTTTTCACGCTGGCGACATTCTTCTCGGCGGTGACGGTGTCGGTGATGAAGCTCTGGAACGCCGACAGGTCGCGCGCCACGCACTTCAAGATGAAATCCACTTCGCCCGACAGCATGTGGCACTCGCGCACCTGCGGCCACTGCCGCGCGCTTTCCTCGAAATGCTTGAGGTCGCCGTCCTTCTGGCTGGCCAGGCCGACAAAGACGAAGCCGGTGACTTCGAAGCCCAGCGCCTTGCCGTCCAGCTCGGCGTGATAGCCCTTGATGAAACCAGCCTTCTCCAGCGCGCGGATGCGGCGCAGGCAGGGCGGCGCGGTGATCTTGGCGCGGCGCGACAGCTCGACATTGGTGATGCGGCCGTCGGCCTGCAGCTCGGACAGGATACGCAGGTCGATGGCGTCCAGTTTGCGGGTTTCCAAGGATGGATCCTGAAAGGGGGCGGAGGCCGCTATAACGTGCCCCCGAGGCACACGCAATAATGTTTCTCGAATCGGAGCAGGACAGCCAGAAGTTTGCGTCCCCTTCCCCTCTTATAACCTTATGCACCGGCTAGGCTTTCCGGGTGCCTTGACGGGGCGCCGCGCCATTACGATATGACATGGCCAGTCCCGCGCATGCCGCAAAGCAAGAGCCAACGATGAACGCCAATACCCCCAAGCATTCCAAAGTCATCATCCTGGGCAGCGGCCCCGCCGGCTGCACCGCCGCCATCTATGCCGCGCGCGCCATGCTGGAGCCCACCCTGATCGCCGGCATCCAGCCAGGCGGCCAGCTGACCATCACCACCGAAGTGGAAAATTATCCGGGCTTTGCCGAGGCCATCCAGGGCCCCTGGCTGATGGACCAGATGCAGGAACAGGCCCGCGCGCTGGGCACCAACTTCGTCACCGACACCATCGCCAAGGTAGACCTGTCGCGCCGCCCCTTCACTCTTTTGGGCGACAGTGGCGACGTCTACACCGCCGACACGCTGATCATCGCCACCGGCGCTTCCGCCAACTGGCTTGGGCTGCCCAGTGAAAGCGCCTTCCAGGGCTTTGGCGTGTCGGCCTGCGCCACCTGCGACGGCTTTTTCTATCGCGGCAAGGACGTCGCCGTGGTCGGCGGCGGCAACACCGCCGTTGAAGAGGCCCTGTTCCTGACCAACTTTGCCGACAAGGTGACCCTGGTGCATCGCCGCGACTTCCTGCGCGCCGACAAGACCAACCAGGCGCGGCTGGCCGCCAATCACAAGATCAATGTCCTGTACGACACCGAGATCGCCGAGGTGCTGGGCACCAACGAGCCCAAGGGCGTGACCGGCGTGAAGCTGCGCAACACCGTCACCGGCTCGATCCATGAACAGGCGGTGCATGGCCTGTTCATCGCCATCGGCCATTCGCCGGCCACCAGCCTGTTTCACGGCCAGCTCGACATGGACGAGAGCGGCTATATCAAGACCGCGCCGGACTCCACGCACACCAGCGTTGCGGGCGTGTTCGCCGCCGGCGATGTGAAGGACAAGGTGTTCCGCCAGGCGGTCACCGCCGCGGGCATGGGCTGCATGGCGGCGCTGGAGGCGGAACGCTTCCTGGCGGGATCACATTCGGGAGACTTGCCGTTGTCGGCCTAGGCATAGGTCATCCTCCCCCTTTTGCGCGAAGCGCATAAAAGGGGGAGATGCCGTAGCCGGCTCTGGAGCCGGCGAAGGCAGAGGGGGTAGAGAAATGGACTGGGACAAGCTTCGCATCTTCCACGCCGTGGCGTCCGCCGGCAGCTTCACCCATGCCGGACAGTCGCTGGGCCTTTCCCAGTCCGCCGTCAGCCGCCAGATCAGCGCGCTGGAAGAGGAAATTTCTACGCCCCTGTTTCAGCGCCACGCCCGCGGCTTGACCCTGACCGACGAAGGCGAGCTCCTATTCACCGCGGTCACCGATGTGCTGGGCCGGCTGGCATCTGCCGAGGAAGCGCTCAAGAATGTCCATGACAGCCCGCGCGGCGCGCTGAAGATCACCGCCAGCCACGGCATCGGCGCCTATTGGCTGTTGCCGCGGCTGGGCGAATTCCTGGCGCAATATCCGGACGTGGAAGTGCATCTGGTGATGGATGACAAGGAACTGGACCTTGCCCAGCGCGAAGCGGACCTGGCCATCCGCATGCGCGCGCCGGTGCAGGCAGATCTAATCCAGCGCAAGCTGTTCACCGTCCATTATCACATGTACGCCGCCAAGACGTACCTGAAGGAACATCCCGCGCCCAAGTCGCTGGACGAAATCGCCGATCATTCCATCATCGTCTATGGCGAGACGGCGGTGCCGGAGATCCGCGACATCAACTGGCTGCTGGAAGCGTTCAAGAAGAACGCCAGGCCGGGCGGCCCAACCGGCAACAAGGGCCGCGTCATCCGCATCAACAACATGACCGGCATCTTGCAGGCGGTGGAAGCGGGCCTTGGCATCGGTGTGGTGCCCGATTACCTGGCCGCGCAGCATCCGGCGCTGGAGCGGGTGATGCCGGAAGTCGCGCCTTTGGGCTTTGACGTGCACCTGGTCTATGCCGATGCCCTGCGCCAGTCCAAGCGCGTGGCGGCGTTCCGCGACTTTGCGGTCAAGTCTTCGAAAGATTGGCAGTACTGATCAGCTGGTCGTAGACGTCGAGATGACGGTGCTGACGGGCGGCGCCACGATGCTGTTCTGGCTGTTGATGACCTGCGAGCTGAGCGCCGAACTGGTGCCCGAGACCAGGATGCCGACGCCGGCCATGATCACCGCACCGGTGCCGATCATCAGCGCGGTCTGGTTCGACGTCATGCGGGCGGCCTGATGCACGCCGGCCGGGCGGCCCGGAGCCATGGGCTCGGCAAGGGCGCCATTGGCCAGAAGACCGGCAGCCATCAGGGCGGCCAAAACAGTACGCATGAAACGCTCCAGACAATCCGCAAAGCAGCGGACGGCCCCTTGTAGCGGCCCCGCCTGCCTGCGTCCATCCTCCTGAAAAAGCGCGGGTTTCGCTGTTCAGCCCGGCTTGCGGTACGACACCAGCATGGTTCCCCGCGTGCCGCCGCGCGTGGTGATGATGGGGTCGGAAATCTCCTTGAAGTGTTTGTAATGCGCCGCCGCCAGGTGCTGCTGGAACGCGGCCTCGTCGTCATAAACCTCGTACAGGAACAGGTGATTGGGTGTTGCGGCGATTTCATAGACGTTGAATTCGCGGCAACCTGCCTCGTTCGTCACCGACGCCTTGGCGTTCTCGTCCATCATCGCCTTGAAGCGCCCGAAATTTTCCGGCGCGGTGCCGAAATCGACCGTCACCACATAGGCCGCCGCGGACGCCGCGCCAGGCACGGATAGCGCCAGAAGCAGGCCAAGAAAGATGTATCTGAAAGACATGGCGATTCCCCCGTTTTGCGGTTCCAGCCTACGCTTCCGCCGGCCCCTTGAAAGCCCGCCAGGCCGCATTATCTCTGTTGGCGTACCGCCTTCTCTCCCCCCGGAGGCGGCCAAGACCCCGCTCTCCTCCCCCTTGAGCGAGGTTCAGACTGGGCCGGAGCGCGGAAACGCTGCTCCGGCCCTTTTCTTTATCCAGCCTTGCGGCAGGGCGCGTAAATCCACGACCAGGTCAACGCCTTCCGACACCCGCATGAAAGCCGGGGCTCAGCCGTCACAAAAACTATGCTATGGAACCGGCGGGGATTTTTAAGGGGCTATATTATGTGTGATTGTAAAATTGACAGGCGTTCCCTGGGAAAATTGCTGGCGGGCGCCACCGGCGCCGCGGCCTTGCCGGGCGCGGCCCAGGCCGCCACCGTCACGGCGCTTACCATTACCTGCATCGATTACCGGCTGGTGGACGATGCGGTGCGGTTCTTCGACGGCAAGCACATGACCAACGACTACGACCAGGTCTCGCTGGCCGGTGCCTCGCTGGCGGCGGTGTCGGACAAGTTTCCCTCGTCCAACGCCGCTTTCTGGGATCACATCGGCATCGCCAAGACGCTGCATCACATCAAGAAGGTCATCGTGGTGGACCACCGGGACTGCGGCGCCTTCAAGGTGGCGTTCGGCAAGGAGTTCAAGGCCGATCACGATGGCGAAACGTCCCAGCACAAGGCCGTGATGGAGCAGGTCAAAGCGAAGCTGGCCAAGACCCATCCCGATTTGGCGAGCGAGTTCTACATCATGTCCCTGGACGGCAAGACCGAGCGCCTTGTCTAGACGACACGTCTAAAAGAAATAGCGCACATCCAGCTGGAACTGCCGGTCGGTGCGGGCGGGGCCCAATCCGGCCGGCACATATTCGCCGCGGCGGCTGTTCATGCGGATCAGCTCGGCTGTGATGCGGAAGCGGTCGATGCCGGTATAGGAAATCGCGCCGGTGGTGGCATCGCCGTCTTCGGACCAGATGGCATTGGCCGCGTTGGCGCGGCGGGTGGCGAACAGGTCCTCGCGCACACTGAAGCGCCAGTCCTCCAGGTCGTAGCTGGCCATGCCGAAAGCCGACTGGAACTTGGTGTTGGCGACAAAGCCCGGCCCCGCCACGATGGTGGAGCCCCGCATGCCCTGGGCGATCAGCACCACCGGCCCGACATTGGTGCGCGCGCCGACGCTCCAGAAGCGGGTGTCCCAGCCGGTGTCGCGCGCCGTCCTGGCATAGGGATTGCCCTCATTGTCATAGCGAATGACGGAGATCTTGCCCCAGTCCGGCACGGTCCATGTCGCGCCCGCGTAATAGCCGACATGGCCGTCGATCTCGTCGAACTCGCCGGTGCGCGCATTCAAAGGTCCGAAGATCAATTTCTGGCTTTGGCTGGATAGCCGGATGCGTTCGAACAGGCCGGTGGGGCGGTCCTCCATGGTCCAGCCATGCGAGGCCATCAGGGTGCCGTTCTGGTCGTTGCAGCACAGCACTGCGCCGATCAGCGAGACGGTACCCACATCACTTTTCCAGCGCAGGGTGCCTTCACTGCCGATCGTGCGCATTTCATCGCCGATCCAGCTGTTGATGGCAGACGGCGTCAGTGTATAGGGACTGGCCCAGCCGATATCGTCATTCTCAAGGCTGATGGTGGGAAAGAAGGCGCCGGCCTTCACTGACCAGGACAGGTCGTGCGCGCCGGCATCGTCATAACGCAGATAGGTTTCCAGCGCGTCCACGCCGCTGCGCGTTTGGGGCTCCGCGCGCAGCACCGTCACCGCATGGAACAGATCACCCAGCTTGAGTTCGGCCTGCACCACGCCTTCGGCGCCGCCATACTGCTTGCCACCATAGCGGAATTTTCCCAGCCCGCCTTGCAGGAAGCTGGCCTGACTGGTGGGCGCCACGCCGCGCAGGCTGACATAACCGGTGACCGAAAGGTCATCGGAGACATCATAGGCCTGTGCCGTTGTTGCGAAGGCAGCCAACAGCACGGCCAAAAGGGCGAGGCCGAAACGCATGGCCCCAGCATGCCACCGGCATGCTTAAGACCGCGTTTATGATAACACCGACAACACGCTAAGTGTCCGGAAACGTACGACTTTTCGGACCCTGCACAGCCGTCAGGTCAGGCTGTTGCAAAAGCTCTGGATGCGCTTGCACGCCTCTTCCAGCGCCTTGTTCGAGGTCGCATAGGAAATGCGGAAAAACGGCGACAGGCCGAACGCCGCGCCATGCACCACCGCCACGCCGGTCGCTTCCAGGAGCTCGCTGGCGAAGTCGCCGTCGGTGGCGATCACCTTGCCGGCCGGGGTCTTCTTGCCGATCAGCTTCTTGATGGACGGATAGACATAGAAGGCGCCTTCCGGCTTGGGGCATTCGATGCCAGTGGCCTGGTTCAGCATCGACACGACCAGGTCGCGGCGCTCCTCGAACAACTTCTGGAAGCCGGGGATGAAATCCTGGGTGCCGTTCAGTGCTTCCACCGCCGCCCATTGCGAGATCGAGGTGGCGTTGGTGGCCGACTGCGACTGCAGCTTGGCCATCGCCTTGATCAGGTCTTCGGGACCGGCGCAGTAACCGATGCGCCAGCCGGTCATGGCATAGGCCTTGGACACGCCGTTCATGGTCAGGGTGCGGTCATACAGGCCCGGCTCCACTTCCAGCACGGTGTGGAACTTGAAGCCGCCATAGACCAGGTGCTCGTACATGTCGTCGGTCAGCACCCACACATGCGGATGCTTCATCAGGACATCGGTCAGGGCCTTGAGCTGTTCTTTGGTATAGCAGGCGCCGGTCGGGTTGGACGGCTGGTTGAAGATCAGCCACTTGGTCTTGGGCGTGATCGCCTTTTCCAGCGCGGCCGGCGTCAGGCGGAAACCATCTTCCAGCGAACATTCGACGATGACCGGCTTGCCGCCGCCCAGCATCACGATGTCGGGATAGCTGACCCAGTAAGGCGCGGGCACGATCACTTCATCGCCCGGATTGATGGTGGCCATCAGGGCGTTGAACAGGATGGTCTTGCCGCCCGGCGAGACAAAGGTCTGCGACGGCTTGTAGTCGATATTGTTCTCGCGCTTGAACTTGGCGGCGATGGCGGCGCGCAGTTCGGGAATGCCTTCCACCGCGGTGTACTTGGTCTGGCCGTCATTGATGGCCTTGATCGCGGCCTTCTTGATGTTGTCGGGGGTGTCGAAGTCCGGCTCGCCGGCGCCCAGGCCGATCACGTCCATGCCCGCGGCTTTCAGCTCGCGCGCCTTGGTGGTCACCGCGATGGTGGGCGAAGGCTGGATGCGGCCAAGCGACTCGGCCAGGAAACCCTTGGGCAACGGCATGGAAGCGACTCTTTCAAGAAGTGGCGCGTGGGGGATATCAACCGGGGGCCCCTGGGGCAAGAAAAGCCTGCACAATCCCGCCATGCCGCAGGCGGGATGCACAGCTTAAATGCCTGTTACGGCTGGACCTTGTTCTGTTTTTGGCGCCGTGCGGGCAGGAATTGGCGCACCAGCCCCTGATACAGGCCGCCGCCCACCACCCCGCCCAAAAGCGGCCCGGCAATGGGCACCCACCAATAGCTGTCCGGCGATGGAAAGGCCGAAGGTCCCCAGCCCGCCATGAAAGCGAACAGGCGCGGCCCCAGGTCGCGCGCCGGATTGATCGCCCAGGATTCCAGGTATCCCGCGCTTGCACCGATGGAGGCCACAAGAAGACCGATGATCAGCGCGCCGGAATTGGCCTGGGGCGCGACGGTGTTGAAATCCTCGGTGATGGCGAAGATTCCCAGGACCAGAACAGCGGTCAGGATGATCTCGTTCTGGAAGGCGTGCATCACATCGATGGCAAGTCCCGGATGGGTGAAGAACACCCCGGCCGCGCCGCCTTGCGCCCGCGTCAGGTGATGCAGCGCATTGTAGTGATCGATCACCGGGCCATAGAGCAGATAGACAACGCCAGCACCGAGCAATCCGCCGATCACCTGCGCGATGCTGAAGGGCAGCACCTTTTTCCATGGGAAGCCCCGATACAGCGCCAACGCCAGGGTGATCGCCGGATTGGCATGGGTGCCCGACACCGCGCCGGTGACATAGATGGCGATGGTGACCGACAGGCCCCAGGTGATGCACACGCCCCAATAGGCGTTCACATAGGGACTGGGATCGTACAGCGTGTACATGCAGGCGGCCGAACAGCCGATCACGATGATGATGAACTCGGCCAAGGCCTCGGAGATCAGTTCTCCAAGGGCTATCTTCCAGCCGGGCATGGCGTTTCCCCCCGCATGCGTTGTCGTTGCGGGGATGCTAGCATGGCGGCGCAAAAACCTTGAGTCGCCCATGACCAGGCCCTTGCTCTTTGCCGCCCTCCTTGCCTCTTTGGCCCTTGTCCTCGCCGCCTGCTCCAAGCCCGCCCCGCCGGTGGGCAAGTGGGAAGGCGGCTATGAAAGCGGCGGCACCATCGTGGCGGCGCGGGTGGAGATCCTGCCCTCAGGCCAGGTCAAGGTCAGCGCCCCCGATGTCACCTATGTGACGGGCAACCGCGAACAGATCAACGAACTGCGCGCCCGCCTGTCGGCCGGCCTGGTCAATGGCTGGAGCGAGGTCGCCCCGCGCAGCTTCGACTTCGACGGCAAGACCTTCCGCAAGCCCGGCGGCGTCGCGCCGCAAATGGTATGGGACAAGGCCAGCAATTCGATGACCTTGGAGCTGTACATCGGCGCCAATCCCGCGCTGCCAATCCCACTACGGCCGGTGGATGATTTTCACGATAATCCGTTTGCGCAGGGCTGACGCGAGATGCACTCGCTCGCATTTAGCAATCCGAACATTTGGCCAATAACGCCACGTGGGTCTTTTTTGTGTAAATCGAACCCCTTGGCTGATCGATAAATGCTCGGTCCCGAAAGTCCGCCATTAGTGGTTTGTCTCTCGTAAACACAACGCGGGCTCGCGATTTAGAGGCCAAAGCGATAACGTGCGGATCATCGGATTTCATCGCGCCCTGGTTTGTAAGCCTAGTCGTCTCGTTGCTTAGATCGTCGCAGGAATAATTACGCGCCCGCCCATCCCTCAAGCACGCCTGGATAAAGCTGCGCAAACCTGTATTGAGAAGTTCTTCCAGATTCTTTCCGCCTGTTGCGATAAACCCCTTACGCTTTTCGAGCCAATTCAAAATAGGCGCAGCGTCCGCCTTAGCCAAAACCAACTCATCGGCTACATTTGCATCAACAATCAGGCACATCTAAATCCCCAATAAATCACGAGTTTCCTTGAAGAAAAAATTTCGGTAGTTCTCAGGTGGATTAATGATATTTCCGCCCTTATCCAGTTCAATCACCGAGATGCGAGTGTCGCTAGACCGCCGATCAAAATACAAAATTGAAACGTCGTCGGTTGTAACTTGGCCCAACCGAATTGAATTACGAATGCGATCAATTATGTAATCGCTGTGGGTTTCTATTATGAACTTGTGTTTTGAGGATCGGTACGCATCAACAATAGCAACGCCCAACTGCGCCTGAGCGCGTGGATGTAAATGAACCTCCGGCTGCTGGAGCAGCAAAAATTTTGGCTGCTTGGCGGGGGCCATCTCATAAAGCAGCGGTAGGGCTTGGCTAACGCCATACCCTACGTCAACAATGTTATGTTTGTTACCGCCCAAACTTAGCATGATCTGGAATGGGTCTGTTTGAGAGCTTCCTAATCGACGAATATCGATATTTTTGAACAACCCCGAGTTTCGACCGAACTTCACCAAATATTCTTTGTCAGCTTTCCACCGCGTTTCATCGCGCAACTTCGCCTGTGCCAAGGCTGCCGGAACATGTCCGCCAGTAGTAGTATTACCAACTGCATCTTCAAGAATATCGTAGGTACGGCGAGGCTCGCTTCTAATAGGAGCAAACGCCACAACGTCTCTGACTATGCCCGTGTTGAAAAACAGGGACGCCGCTGTGCGGAGCAGATCATTATACTTCTCGAGCAACTTTGGATTTATGTTAGCCTTCTTGAAAAGGCCGGTATCGAGCGCATGAGAGTTGTCATAAGATACCATTTGCATGCTCGACAGAAGGGAGCCTATCGACCCCGGCGAATGCCTGAGGCTTTTCAAGAAGGGCTCCGTCCGCGCCGAAAACTCGAGCGCAACTTCTCTTTCCTCGTCTTTTGAAAAGACTGCCGCTTGGGTGAGCAAATCGATTTTTATGCTCAACCCTTTTGTAAAAATGCAAAAGCTGTCTAACGCGGGCTGAGAAAGCCATTCGGAGAATATGAGCTGGTACTCTAGCGTGGGCGGTGGCTTTTTCGCGATGGTCAACGGTCCACTTCGATCGTATTCCGTCTTATCTAGCCTTACTCGCAAAGCGAAAGTTTTAGACCGGCTGCCGTAACGTCCCACGGTGCTGAACGCTATGTCATCGAACCCCCCTAGCTGAAATGGCGGTGAATTAAATGTTGCCGGATTAAAAGCGTTCAGCGAGAGCATGAATTTAAGCCCGGCTTGAAACGACGTTTTGCCGCTGCTGTTTTCGCCAACTAGCAGCGTAATCGGCTTAATCGGAATCATCGCTGTGCTTTTGAAGCAGCGAAAAGAGTCAAACTGGATCTGCATGTGAAGCCCCGGCGGAAGCTGGAGACCTTACAACCAGCCCGGCAACTTCCAAAGCAAACGCAGTTGACAATTTGTCCGCCAAATCCGAGCCTCCCGGGCAAAAGCGGGCACGGCCCGCATGGGCTGGAAAACGGGTGTCCTCATGAAAATGCGCAATTCCTTCATCGCCATCTCCATGGCTTCGCTGCTGTGCGGCGGCGCGAGCCTGGCCCAGGCCCCGGCCGGTCAACCTGCGGGTCTGGCCGAAGGCAACCCGCCCATGAGCCAGAACCTGCGCAATGCGCTGGCGCCGCCCCCGCCCCTGCCGCCGCTGACCATCGCGCCGGCCACCAACGAATGGCTGACCTGGGGCTATGACCAGGAACGCACCGGCTGGAACCGCGCCGAGACCACCCTGTCGGCGAAGAATGTCGGCAAGTTGAAGCAGGTCTGGTCCACCCAGCTGCCGATCAAGTTCGACAAGTTTGTGCTGTCCACCGGCACCGCGCCCATCGTGGTGGCGGGCGTGGCGACGCCGTCGGGCCCTGCCGACATCGTCTTCATCCTGGGCGCCGATGACACGCTGTTCGCGCTGGATGCGAATTCCGGCAAGCAGATCTGGAGCAAGGCCTTCCCCAATCCGCACAAGTCCACCGCGCCGGTGCGCGACTGGCTGTGCCCCAAGACCGTCAACTCCACCCCCACCATCGACAAGGCGCGCGGCATCGTCTTCTTCCTGACCGGCGACGGCATGCTGCGCGGGCTGAACCTGGCCGACGGCGCGCAGCGGTTGACGCCGGTGGCCATGACCGCGCCCTTTGCGCGCGCCTGGAGCCTGAACCTGATCGACAATGTGATCTATTCCCCGTCGGGCCGCGCCTGCGGCGAGATCACCGACAAGTCATCGCTGGAATACAGCGCCGCCATGTCGGGCCTGCGCCGCGCCGGCACGGGTCCGTTGCTGGACGCCAGCGCGGTGAATGCCGCCGATGTCAGCGACCTGGCCCATCCGGTGGTCACCCACTTCTTCACCAGCGGCGCGCGTCCGGCAGCGCCCTGGGGCCGCGGCGGCGTGGTGCGCGCGCCGGGCGGCGTTGTGCTGGAAACCAGCGACGGGCGCTATGATCCGGCGGCCGGCGATTTCAGCGAAAGCATCCTGAAGCTGGCGCCCCGCGCGGCGCGGCTGATGGACAGCTACACCCCGTCCAACTGGATGGACAATCTGATGCACGACATGTCGGGCTCCGCCTCGCCCGTGGTGTTCAATTTCGCCGGCAAGACCATCGCGGCTGTGTCGCAGAAGGAAGCGGTGCTGCGTCTTTTGGACACCAACAATCTGGGCGGCGCCAATCACATGACGCCCCTGTTCCAGTCGCCCAAGCTGGGCAATGACGAAAAGACCGGCACCGATCCGGGGCGCGGCGTGTGGGGCGCGATCTCGACCGCCGAGGTGAACGGCAAGCGCTATCTCTATTTCCCCATGCAGGGCCATGTCTCCAAGGACGCGCCTGCGTTCCCGAAAAACAACGGCCCGATCCCCAACGGCACCATCATGGCGTTCGAAGTGGTGGCCAATGGCGACAAGATTTCCGCCGTGCCGGCCTGGACGGGCAACGACATGATCATGCCCGACCCGCCCGTGATCGCGAATGGCGTGGTGTATGCACTGTCTACCGGCGGCCAGGCGATGCAGAACGGCGCCAAGCCGGGCGATCCGCGCATGCCTTATGATGTCAGCGCGGTGCTGCGCTCCACGCCAGTAGGTTCCATGACGCTGTATGCGTATGACGCCGAGAGCGGCAAGCAATTATGGACCAGCGGAAAGGCACTGACCGATTGGGTGCACTTCAGCGAGCCGGTGGTGGCGCTTGGTAAAATTTTTGTTGTCAGCCATGACGGCCATGTCACTGCTTTTGGGCTCAAGAAATAAGCACGCTCAGCGAATAGGCAAATAAATTAATCTTTTCAAGGACTTGCGCGGAACGACCCGCAGGTCTAACTGTTGTCTACGTCTTGAACACAAAGACGACATCAGGAGAAGAACGCCATGAAAAAGTTGATCATCGCCGCGAGCATCGTGATGTTCGCCGCCCCCGCTTTCGCCGCCGACACCACCACCTCGCAGCAGACCGCGATGGACACCACGGCGCCGCAGAAGCACACCTATTCCGTCATGAGCCAGGAAGGCAATGAAGGCGCCATCGCCACGCGCAACGCCCGCATGCAGCGCGTCGAAATGGACCGCAGCGAAAACGCCAAGAAGGCCTGGGCCGGCTCGGCGCACTACTACTAAGATCGACTGATCGCAGGAACAGGCCCGCGAGGCGACTCGCGGGCCTTTTTCTTTGCGCGGGAACAGCCGCGGCGCGCCGTGCCAAAAATGGATACGACAGGCTGTCAGAAAGAATTGTTTCGCCGGACCTCGGCGCGGGGGGCAGCGGCGACATTCCGTTACAATTTAGAATGCCTCCAACTCTTCACCTCCCGCCCCCGCGGGAGGAAGCTTGGCCTTGGCCTCGTGTCCGTTCGGCGCTCCACCTTAGGGATACAGCCATTACGGGCGGCCGGACCGGCTCAGGTGCCCCCCACGTTGAGCCATCAGTCCGACCGCCCATCTTCTCCCTTCCTGGCGCTGCCCTTCCCTGCGTGAATTCCGCTTCACTATCTTGCACTACAAGATAGTGTCTGCTAGAGATTGGCCCGGGCGGCCAATATGCCCCTGAAACAAGCGTACCAAGGGACCCTGAAAAAGGGTGCAGTGCGACAAACCTTTACAGCTTGGGCCTTGCCTACCAGCCCCTGACCGCCATATTTGGCTGAGTTCGGGGCCGGTATCAGGGCCTTAAGCAATAGAATTTACAGTCCGCGGCGGGGCCGCCCCATTTAGGCAAAGAGAGTTCGATGAAGTCCTTGTTTCGTGGCGCCTTTCTCCGTGGCGTGAGCGCCAGCGTTCTTGCTGTCAGCCTGGCCGCCTGCACCGCCAACCCCACCCCGCTGGACCGTCCGGGCGACGTGCCGCCCACCTTCACCGCTCCCATGGCCAAGTCGGCCCCCGTGTGGCCCCAGAATGACTGGTGGACCAAGTATGGCGCCGAAGAACTGGCGCCGCTGCAGGACACTGCCCAGAAGGAAAACCTGGATATCGCCGTGGCCGCGGCCCGCGTCCTGCAGGCCGAAGCCAATGACGGCGTCGCCCTGGCCGCCTTGTTCCCCACCCTGGGCGCCTCCATCGGCGGCACCCGCAGCGGCGGCAACTCCGCCATCCCGCGCGCCCGCAACGCTTTCACCGCCGGCCTCACCGCGCAGTACCAGCAGGGCTTCTTCGGCACCCAGTATCTGGACCTAAGGGCGGCGCGCGAAGATTTGCGCGCCCAGCGCTATGCCGCCGCCGTGGTGGGCATCTCGACCGCCGCGCAGGTGGCCGACCAGTATTTCACCATCCTGGCGTTCCGCGAACGCATCGCCATCGCCAACGCCAACATCGCCGCCGCCAAGCGCATCCTGGCCATCACCCAGGCCAAGGTGAACAGCGGCGTGTCATCCAACCTGGACCTGGCCGAACAGCAGGCCTTGCTTGCGCAGCAGGAAGGCCAGCTGCCCGCTTTCATCGAAGGCGAAAAAGAAGCCCGCTATGCGCTGGCGATCCTGCTTGGCCGCGCCCCCGAAGGCTATGACATCAAGGCCCAGAACCTGGACGGCATCGCCCCGCCCACGGTGCAGCCCGGCATGCCGTCGGAACTGCTGCTGCGCAATCCGGCCATCGCCCAGGCGGAAGCCAACCTGTACTCGGCCCATGCCAATGTCGATGCGGCGCGCACGCTGTACTTCCCCTCGCTCAGCCTGACCGGCAGCGCCGGCTATGGCCCGGTGCCGCAGCTGTCCAACCTGTTCAACCCGGCGGGTTTCGCCTTCTCGATCGGCGCCAACATCCTGCAGACCATCTTTGACGGCGGCGCCATCCATGCCCGCAACGATTTTGCGCAGGCCCGCCAGCAGGAGCTGATCGCCACCTATCGCAAGACCGTTTTCCAGGCCTTCAGCGACGTGGAAAGCGCGCTGGGCACGGTGAAGAGCACCGCCGACCAGCTGGCGCTGGTGGAAATCCAGGTCAAGGCGGATGCCGAAGCCTATCGTATCTCCGAGCTGCAATATCGCGAAGGCACCATCGACATCGTGTCGCTGCTGAACAACCAGCGCCTGTTGTTCGATGCCCAGCAGTCGCTGGTGCAGACCAAGCTGGCCCGCCTGGAAGCCAGCCTGGCGCTGTACAATGCGCTGGGCGGCGGCTGGGAACAGAAGGCTTCGGACGAAGCCTACAAGAACCAGCTGGACTGGTGGCCGCTGTAAGAGCGCCATCACCGGAATGAAAATGGGCGCCCTTGCGGCGCCCTTTTTGTTTCAGCGCAGGTTTCCCGCCACCGGCTTGGCCTTGTACGGCGCGTCCAGGTACGCGACCTCTTCATCCGTCAACGATTTCGGCCGCCGCGATGGCGTCTTCCAGATGGCCCATCTTGGATGCGCCCACAATCGGCGCGGTGATGCCCTTGGCCAAAAGCCAGGCGGTGGCGATCTGGGCGTTGTTCTTGCCATGCTTCTTGGCGGTCTCTTCCACCCGGCGCAAGGTCTCGATGTCGTTGTCGTCGAACTGCATGTCCAGGATATTGTCGCTTTTGGCGCGGGGGCTTTGCTTGTCCAGCGCATTGGCATGACTGCGGCCCAGGAAACCGCGCGCCAGCGGACTCCATGGGATCACCCCCACGCCCTGGTCCTTGCACAGGGGCAGCATCTCGCGCTCTTCCTCGCGGTACACAAGATTGTAGAAATTCTGCATCGAGACGAAGCGGGTCATGCCCATCCGCTCGGCAGTGCCCAGGTACTTGGCGAACTGCCAGGCATACATGGACGAGGCCCCGATATAGCGCGCTTTGCCCGCCTTCACGACGTCATGCAGCGCTTCGATGGTTTCCTCGACCGGCGTGTGATTGTCGAAACGGTGGATCTGGTAGAGATCGACATAATCCATACCCAGCCGCTTCAGCGAGTCGTCGATGGCATGCATGATGTGCTTGCGCGACAGCCCGCTATGGCGGCCATCCACCGGAAAGAACACCTTGGTGGCCAGGACATAATCCTCGCGTTTGGCGGCGAAGTCGCGCAGCGCCTTGCCCACCACCTGTTCGGACGCGCCGTTGGAATAGATGTCGGCGGTGTCGAAGAAGGTGATGCCCGCTTCCAGGGCGCGCTTGATGAACGGGCGGCTGGCCTCTTCCTCCAGCACCCAGTCGCGCCACTTGGGGCTGCCATAGGTCATGGTGCCCAGGCAGATGCGCGAGACTTTCAGGCCGGTATTGCCGAGGCGAACTTGTTCCACGCGCGTCTCCCAAAACTGGAAGAAGCGTTTTAGAACCCGAAGAGAGGCGCCGCAATCTTCTGGAGCAGGCTTTCGAACTTCAGCGGCCCGGTGGTCACCGCCAGGTTGATGCAATCCTCGCCCGGATCGGCCACCACATTGTGGCTCTGGCCGTCTTCCATCATTTGCAGGTCACCGGGACCGTAATTGCCGGTCACGTCGGTGTAACCACCCTGCAGCACGACGGTAAATTCCTGGCCCGCATGGCTGTGCATGCCGCTGTCGGCGCCGGGCACACCCTTGAGCAATCGGGCGGTGACATTGCCGCGCCGGAACAGCGGCACATAGGACAGGCGCGGGCCCATCTTGCGCCAGCGCACGCTGCTGAGATCGCCGCCGATATAGGCGCGCAGCACGGCGGGCGTGCCGTCGCGGCTTGTGGGCCGCCTGGGCCGCCCGAAGGGCTGAACCTCGTCCAGCCGCGCCAGCACATTGTCCAGCGCATTGTCGTTCATCGGCGCCGGCGGCAATTCGCCCAGCAGCGCGCCGCCCAGGCTGTCCAGCTTCTTGCCGCGCAACCGGCAGATGGCGCAGTAGCTCATATGGGTGGCGACGATCAGGCTCAGCGCCTCGTCGGCAGCGCCGGCAGCATAGGCCAGCAGCAGTTCATCACTGGGATGGTGATGGATCATACGGCCTCTCCCAGCGCGCGCTTGAGGCGCGACATGGCCAGCCGCAGCCGCGACTTGACCGTGCCCAGGGGGATGCCCAGCTCGGTGGCGATCTGGCTGTGCGGTTTGTCGGCGAAGAAGGACAGTTCCACCACCTGGATCTGGTCAGCCGGCAGGTCCTTCAGGGCGATGCGCAGGCGCGCTTCATCATCGGCCATCGCCATGCCTTCATCGGCGGAGGGCTCCGCTTCGGGCATGAAATCCTCGGGGTCCAGCTCGGGACGCTTTTCGCGGCGGAGGGCGTCGATGCGCAGGTTGCGGGCGATGGTAAACAGCCAGGTGCCCACCGACGCCTTGGCCGGATCGAACAGATGCGCCTTGCGCCACAGGCTGAGCAGGGCTTCCTGGGCCAGGTCCTCGGCCACAGCGGCGGGGGCGCCCTGGCGCAGCAGGTAGGCTTTCACCCGGGGGGCGAAATGGGAAAACAGCTCGGCAAAGGCGGCGCGGTCGCGGGTTTGGGCAACCCGGCCCAAAAGGGCATTCATTTCCAGCGCTTCGGGCTTCATGGGCAGGCGCAAAACCACGGCCGACCGGCGGGGGACGGGGCAAAAAACCGGCAAAGAGCTGCGCAGGGCATGGGCCAACATAGCGGATTTACGCCGGATCAGGCGAGTTGGATCAATGGCTTGATCTGTCCCGGGCAGGAAGGCGTAAATGCAGTATGAACGCCCTTTGCCCCCTCCGGCCTTCGCAGCGCAGGCGCTGCTACGGCCACCTCCCCCATTTGAGCGCGCTTGCGCGCATGGGGGAGGACCACCCATGACCTCCTCCGCTCTTTATGAAGGCTGGGTCATGCATCGGCGGCTGACGCCCCGGCATCATCGCTTCAAATACCGCGTCTTCGCCATGTTGCTGGACCTGGACGAATTGCCGGCGCTGGACAGGAAGCTGTCGCTGTTCGCCCACAACCGGCGCGGACTGTTCAGCTTCCAGGACCGTGACCATGGCGATGGGCGCGATCTGAATACGTGGCTGAACGACCTGCTGGCCCAGGCCGGGATCAGCGCCAACGGCCGCCGCCGCGTGCTCTGCTATCCCCGCATCTTCGGGTACGTCTTCAATCCGCTCAGCGTGTGGTTCTGTGACGATGCGGACGGCGCCCTCAAAGCCATCGTCTATGAAGTCCACAACACCTATGAAGAGCGCCATGCCTATGTCCTGCCGGTGGACGGGAATGAAAAGCTGGTGCGCCATGGCTGCCCCAAGAATTTCTATGTCTCGCCCTTCCTGTCGCGCGATTGCCGCTACCAGTTCCGCATACGCCCGCCCGCTGCCGATATCGCCGTCGCCATCCACGAAGAGGAAGCGGGCAAGCCCATCCTGAACGCCAGCTTCGCGGGCGAACGAAAGGCTTTAATGGACGGCGCACTGCTGAAGATGCTGCTGCGCTATCCGCTGATGACGTTGAAGGTGGTGATTGCCATCCATTACGAGGCGGTGCGGCTGATGTTGAAGGGGGTGCGGCGCCATCCCCATGCGCCAAAGGCGATCTACAGTCCGGCGGAATAGCCCAGAAAGCAGAAGAGGCGGGAGCTTTCGCTCTCGCCTCGCTGCATCATCAGTGCGCCGGCTCTGTGTTTGGCTTTCGGCTTGCGCCTGGGCCTTCACCCTTCCGGCTGTTCGCGACGCACCAGTTGCCAGACCACTTGCGTGTCCCGACCGCTGGCTCCGCCAGATGCTGCCTTTCGGCCGGGCCTCTCAGCCCAAAGTCTCGCGACCCGCATCTTGCGGCCTGCATTGCGGGTTACCGCCGCTTGCAGGTCCATCGGTACAGCGTCCTTGCTTTCGCTCCTACGCTGCCCCCCTGTGCTCGCCCGTTTTCCGCCGCCCGTGAGGGCTTTGGTCCCGGCAGGGGCCAGAGGTTTCCGGTTCTTCACACCGCCCTGAGCAAGGCGACGTTCCCCGGACCTCATGGCAAAATCAAACGCCCGATTCCGGGCGCGCACAAGTGGTCTGGCAAAATATCCACACCCCCTAACCAACCTCGGCCCCCGCACGGAACCCGATGGAACTTTTACCCCCGATCCCGCATTGTTGCTGGGCAAAGCGTCATTTTCCGGCGCGCAGGATCATGCCTTGACCTCTATCGAAGCCGCATCCGACGAACCGGGGGCCTGGTTCAAGCTGGACCAGGGTGTGTTGTCCGTTGGCGGCGCCTGGACCATCGCAGAAACCGCTCGGCTGGACCGGGAATTGCGGGCCCTGGACTTGGGCAAGGGCGATGGCAAGGGCGACATCGCCATCGACGCCAGCAAGATCGAGCGGCTGGACAGCGCCGGCGCCTGGCTGATCCTGCGCACCCGGCGCGCACTGGGCGGCAAGGCCTCGGAATTCTCCTGCCCCGAGCTCTACAAGCCCCTGTTCGAGACCCTGGACCAGGACCGCAAAACCGAGCCGCACAAGTCGCGCATACCGCCGGGCTTTCGCGGCCGGCTATACCGCATGGGCCGCGCCGCCATGCACGCCAAGAACCAGGCCGTCTCGATGCTGGGCTATCTTGGCCGCGTCACGGTGGAGACGGGCGAAGCCATCGCCAGCCCGGCGCACAAGCTGCGCGTGGCGGCGATGTTTCATCAGATCGAAGAAACCGGGATCAACGCCCTGCCCATCGTGGGGCTGCTGGCCTTCCTGATCGGCGTGGTGCTGGCCTATCAGGGCGCGGACCAGCTCAAGCGTTTCGGCGCCGAGGTCTTCACCATCAACCTTTTGGGCGTCGGCGTGCTGCGCGAGATCGGCGGCCTGATCACCGCCATCATCGTGGCGGGACGCAGCGGCAGCGCCTTCACCGCCCAGATCGGCAGCATGCGCGTCAATGAAGAAATCGACGCCATGCAGACCATGGGATTGAACACCATCGACAGCCTGGTGCTGCCGCGCATCGTGGGGCTGGTGATCGCCCTGCCCTTGCTGACTTTCTATTCCGACATCATGGGCCTGATCGGCGGCGCCTTCATGTGCTATTTCCAGCTGGGCATCACAATTCCCGTCTTCATGCGCCAGCTGAATGAAGCGGTGACGGTCAACACCATGATGGTGGGCCTGATCAAGGCGCCGGTGTTCGCCTTCGTCATCGCGCTGGTCGGCTGCTATGAGGGCTTCCAGGTCGAGCGCAACGCCGCCAGCGTCGGCCTGCTCACCACCCGTTCGGTGGTGGAAGGCATCTTCCTGGTGATCGTGCTGGATGCGGCTTTCTCGGTCATGTTCTCGGTGCTGGGGATCTGATGGCCGGGAAGAAGGAAAAAGAAGCAGTCATCAAGGTGCGCGGCCTGGTCAACGGCTTTGGCAGCAAGATCCTGCACGACCATATCGACCTGGACGTCTATCGCGGCGAGGTGCTGGGCGTGGTGGGCGGCTCGGGCACCGGCAAGTCGGTGCTGCTGCGCTCCATCATCGGGTTGATCAAGCCCCTGGAAGGCACGGTGGAGATTTTCGGCAAGTCCACCGACGGCGACCTGGAAAGCCCGGCCATGCGCGAGCTGCAGATTCACTGGGGCGTGCTGTTCCAGGAAGGGGCGCTGTTCTCCTCCCAGACCGTGACCGAGAATATCCAGGTCCCCTTGCGCGAATATACCAGCATGA
>JAXMEA010000024.1:0-59077 GCA_046348525.1 Alphaproteobacteria bacterium
CCCGGCCAGGATGGCGTCACCACCACGCGCGGCGGCATCGACACTGGTCACTTCTTCCACAATCACACGATCCAGACTGTCTACGGCTTCAACGTGAGCGGCGCGCCTTTCGCCGGCTGGGCCGGACCTATCTCGATCGCCACCGGCTATGAACATCGCCGTGAATCGCTGGGCGCCGAAGCCGATCCCGGCGAAGTGGCGCAAAGCTGGTTCATCACTTCGGGTACGCCCTACAACGGCCAGTATTCGATCGATGAGGGTTACCTGGAAACCGATATCCCGCTGGCAGTCGACGAGCCCTGGGCCAAAAGCCTGGACTTCGATGCCGCAGGCCGCATCACCAATTACTCGACTTTTGGGATGATCGAAACCTGGAAGCTGGGCCTGAACTACACCCCGCCGGATCTTGGCGGCGTTCTGGACGGCATCCGCCTGCGCGGTACCTACTCGAACGACGTGCGCGAGCCGACCCTGGTGGACTATTATTCCGCTCCGGTCAGCTCGAACAACACGGTTGCCGATCCTTTCAACGGCAACAAGACGGTCAACTACTTCGGCTACAGCCAGGGCAACGTCAACCTGAAGCCGGAAAGCGCGATCACCTTCGGTTTGGGCCTGGTTTACCAGCCCAGCTATATCCCGGGCCTCAGCGCGTCGTTCGACTATTACAACATCAGCATCGCCCACGCGATCACCTCCTACAGCGCGCAGCAGCAGCTCAATCTCTGCGGCAATGGCAATCAGATTGCGTGCGCCAACGTCCAGACCGTGGGTACGTCTCCCAATGGGCTGCCGATCTACCAGATCACGACGCAGCCGCTGAACTTCGCCTCGGAAAAAGCGGACGGTTTCGACGTGGCCCTGAGCTATCAGACGTCAATGGACGATCTGGTGTCTGGCTGGCTGGGTGACCTGTCCTTCCGCGCGAATATCACGCACGCGATGACCGACATCCAGGACTCGGGCGCGCCTGGCGTGGCCAAGATCAATGTCGTGGGCATGAACGCTTCGGCCTTTGCCCCGCACTGGAAGTACCAGTTCAACTGGGCCTACACGCTGGACAAGCTCGCGCTGGGTGTGACCCTGCGCGGCCTCAGCGAAGGCAAGTACAATTCGAACTGGATCACCTGCACCACCGGTTGCCCGGTTTCCACCTCCAACAACTTCACCTCGGATTACAATACGCTTCCCAGCGCCTGGTGGGTGGATCTGAACACCAGCTACGACATCACCCCGGAAGTCACCGGCTACTTCAACATCAAGAACCTGTTCAATGTGGATCCGCCCGTCTTTTATCCGGGCCCCAACAGCAACGCCTGGCAGACGATCCCGGCGCCGCTCTACAACTACGACATCCTGGGCCGCGTTTACCGCGTCGGTGTGCGCTTCAAGATGGACTAGACCTGCTAGCAATTTTCCGTCCTGCGAAAAAGCCGCCCTGCGTATCAGGGCGGCTTTTTTGTTTCGCAAATTCTGCGCGCGACAGATTGGATGATTGGAAGCTGTCCGCCTTTTGACTATGTTTTACGCGATGGCGCTCACCGATACGCTCCTGCAGCAGGCTTTCAGTTTTCACCAGCGTGGCGACCTTGACCGTGCACAGGAATTGTACCGGCAGGCCGCGGAAAGCGGTCCGCGCGATCATCGCGCACTTCATCTGTGGGGAGTCCTGCGGTCCCAGCGCGGCGACCATGCCAGGGCCATCGAACTGATTTCAAAGGCGCTGAGCATCCAGCCGAACGACTTTGGCGCGCATTCCAACTATGGCTTGGCTCTGGCCGGCGCCCAAAGATATGGCGAAGCCATTGCCAGCTATGATCGCGCCATCGCGCTGAAGCCCGATTTCTTCCAGGCGCATTACAGCCGGGGGATCGCCCTCGCAAACCTAAGGCGGTTCGCTGAAGCCACCGCCAGCTTTCGTACCGCCCTGAGGTTCCAGCCGGACAACGCCGCGGCTCTCTACCATCTGGGTCTTTCCCTGGAACCGGCCGGCCAGTTCGAAGAGGCCATCGCCTGTTATGACAGGGCGCTGGAACTGGCCCCGGACTTGCCCGACGGATGGGATACGCGGGGAAACGCGCTTCATGCCCTGGGGCGCGATGAGGAAGCGCTGGCGAGCTACGCCAAGGCTCTCGCGATCAAGCCGGGATCGGCCCGCGCACATTATAATCGTGGTATCGCCCTGGCGGCCATGAACCGCCACGAAGATGCGATCGCCAGCTACGACCGCGCCCTTGCTGCAGATCCGAATTTCTCCGCTGCCTGGACCAACCGGGGCGCGTCTTTTGTGGCGCTACGTCTGTTTGGCGAAGCGATCAAGAGTTTCGACGCCGCTCTGGCACATGGCGCGGGCGACCTGACGGCACTGACCGGCAAGGCCGCGGCCCTGCATTATTGCGGAGACTATGCCCAGTCTCTTTCACTATGCGCCCAGGTCCTGACAATACAGCCTGGGTCGACGCATGCGCTTTTGGTGAAAGCGCAGAACCTGCGCAGCATGGCGCAGAACATGCAGGCGCTGGCGGCATTCGATGCGGTGCTGGCCATTCAGCCAGGCGATGCGGATGCATGGAACGGCCGGGGCGCAGTTCTGCATGCTTTGGGCCATTTCGATGAAGCGCTGAATGCGTTCGAGCGCGCACTGGCCGCCAGGCCTGATTTTCCGGATGCCCTCACCAGTCACGCACTTTTGATGAAGGTTCACCGGGGTGATTATGACGCCGCTCGGGCGGGACTGGAGCGATCCCTGGCTTTGGATCCGGGCCAGCCTTTCATTCCTGGCGAACTGCTGCACCTGAAAATGCAGGCCGGTGACTGGTCCGGCTTTGATCGGGAAAAGGCGGCGCTGGACCAGGGCGTACGGGCAGGGCTTCCGGTTGCAAGGCCCTTTGTCTATCAGGCCGTATCGGGCAGGCCGGCCGATATTCAGGAATGCGCCCGCATTTTTTCGGGCCGGCTTTTCGCAAAGCCTGTTGCCCGGGCGTTTGAGCCCCGGTCTCACGCAAAGATCAGGCTGGGTTATGTCTCCGGCGAATTCAAGGAACACGCCACCGCGGATCTGATGGCAGGCCTTTACGAGCAGCATGATCGCGACAGATTCGAAGTCGTTGCCATCGACAATACCGGTCCCCATGCCAGCCCGATGCGCACGCGCCTGGAAGCGGCGTTCGACAAGATGCTGGATGTCTCGCAGCTCGGCGATGAAGAGGCGTCAAAGCTGATCCGCACCCACGAGATCGACATCCTGATTGACCTGAACGGATATTTTGGCGCCCCGCGTACCGCGCTGTTTGCGCAGCGCAGCGCCCCGGTCCAGGTGAATTATCTTGGCTTTCCCGGAACCCTGGGCGCCGCCTTCATGGACTATATCATTGCGGACGAGGTCGTTATCCCGGACGGGGACAGGGCGTTCTACGACGAGAAGGTGGTCTGGCTTCCCAGCAGCTACCAGGCCAATGACGCACGGCGCGCCATGCCGGCCGCCCCGCCGGCGCGCGGGGATGTCGGGCTGCCTGCAAAAGCCTTCGTGTTCTGCAGCTTCAATCAAAGCTACAAGCTCACGCCTGATACTTTTGCCAGCTGGATGCGCATCCTCAAAGCGACGCCAGGAAGCGTGCTGTGGCTCCTGGATGGCATGGCGCCATTTGCCGGAAATTTGCGCCGGGAAGTGGAGCAGTTGGGGGTGAAAGGCGAACGGATTGTCTTTGCGCCTTTTGTCTCCGCCGAAAAACACCTGCAGCGCCTGGCCTGCGCCGACCTGTTCCTCGACAGTCTGCCCTGCAATGCCCACACAACCGCAAGCGATGCGCTTTGGGCGGGACTTCCTGTGTTGACATGCCTGGGATCGTCCTTCCCGGGCCGTGTGGCTTCCAGCCTGTTAAAGGCGGCCGGTCTGCCGGAGCTTTGCACGCAAACAGCTGAAGAGTTTGAAGCGCTGGCGATCCGCCTTGCTGGCAGCCCGGCCGAATTGAACGCTCTTCGTACGCGCCTCCATGCAAACCGGCGATCCTCGCCATTGTTCGATACCGGTTTGTTCCGCAAACACATCGAGGCGGCATATGCCGGCATGTGGAACCGTTATGAAAACGGCCTTCCGCCCGACCATTTTGCCTTGCAGCCCGGCTAGCATGTCCGCGGAATTGTTCAACCAGGCTGTTTCACTGCATCGGCAGGGAAAACTTGAGGAGGCGGCGCGAGTCTGCCAGCAGTTGCTCCTGCACAGCAGCCCGGCGGAGTCAGAAGCGCGGTATTTGCTGGCCTTCCTGCGCTACCAGCAGGGCCGCATTGTCGAGGCGTTGCAGGCCGTGGAAGCGGCGCTTGCCCGCAATCCGGCGGTCGCCAAATTCCTTTTGCTGCATGGCATATTGCTGCAGGCTGCCGGAAAGCCTGTCCAGGCGCTGACCCAGCTCACCGCCGCTGCCGCGCGCGAACCCAAGAACGCCGAGATTTGGTACAGCCGCGGCGTTCTGCTCGGGGGATTGGCGCACCACGAAGAAGCCTTGGCATCTTTTGACAAGGCCCTGGCGATCTGGCCGACTGCAGAGTGCTGGAACAATCGTGGCGCGGCTTTGCAAAGCCTGAAACGCGTAGCGGAAGACCTGCAAAGCTTTGACGCGGCCCTGGCGCTGAAGCCTGACGCCGCGCAGGTATGGGTGAACCGCGCACGCGTGCTGCAGGACCTGGCGCGGTTCGATGAGGCCATTGCCGCCTGCGACCGGGCGCTGTCGCTGGAGCCTGGTTCCGCTGTGGCATGGAATGAACGCGCCAACGCCCAGCTCAGGTTGAAGCGGTACGAAGATGCCGTGGCCAGCTATGACAAGGTCCTGCAAATCGCACCGCAACACGGGCCGGCAATCGTGCCGCGCGCCGTTGCGCTCCAGGTGCTCGGCAAACTGGATGACGCGGAAGCCGGCTTTCGCCAGGCGATTGCGCTGCAGGTGAGGGATGTCACCGCCCATATCGGCCTGGGCAATGTCCTGAACGATCGGGGCGATCTGGAAGGCGCGGTCGGTTGTTACCGCCGCGCGATGGCGCTGGATCCCAATATCGCCGAGGCCCACAACAATTGCGGCAACGCGCTGAATGACCTGGGACGGCTGGACGAAGCCATTATTTGTTATCGCCGGGCGTTGGCGCTCATGCCGGGGTTGGTGCAGGCGGCCAACAACATCGCTGTCGTGGTCTGGAATCAGGGCGACCTGAACGGCGCCGAAAAGATTTTCCGGCAGATCATCCAGGGCGATCCCGGTTATGTCACGGCTCTGGACAATCTCGCGTCGCTGCTGTCGATGCGGGGCGATGCAGCCGCGGCCACCACTGTCATTTGCCAGTCCCTGGGTCTGCAGCAAACGCAAAACGCCCAAAGAACATTCGTCGATGTCATCCGCAGTGGCCGCTGGACCCAGGACAATGACACCGTTCGATCCCTGACGGTTCGCGCCCTGTCTGGACCGTGGGGTCGCCCGGCCGATCTGGCCCAGGCCGGCGCACAGCTTCTCAAGCTGGATGCCCATATCGGCAATTGCATTGCGCGTGCCGTCACTGCCTGGCCGAATGTTCCGGCCGCGCGGGAGCTATATGGGCCGGATGGAGCCGCCGCGCTGCTCACCAATCCGCTGCTTTGCGCGCTTCTGACCAGCAGCCAGAATCCCGATATCGACATGGAGCGCTTTTTGACGGTGGCGCGGCACCTGTTGCTGGACGCTGCCATGGCGTCCGCCGGTGGGGATGATCCGGCGTTGCCATTCTACAGTGCGCTGGCCCAGCAATGTTTCATCAATGAATATGTCTTCCCGCAAAGTGCCGGGGAAACCGGCCGCGTCGAGGAATTGTGCGCCCGGCTGACAGCCGCGCTGGAATCTGGCGCTCCGGTGTCGGCGCTATGGATCACGGCCATCGCCGCTTACCGTCCTCTGGGAGCGGTGCCGCTGGCGGCGCGCTTGCTGGACCGGCAATGGCCTGACGCGGTTGGGGCCCTTCTGGCGCAGCAGATCGCCGAGCCGCAGGCGGAGGCCCAGTTGCGCGCGCAAATCCCCCGGCTGACGGACATCGCCGATGGCGTCTCCCGCGACGTGCAGCAGCTTTATGAAGAAAATCCGTATCCGCGCTGGGTCAGAAGCGCCCCTGGCGAGGCGCTGAAGGGCATCGGCGCCCATCTGTACCGGAAGTTTCCGCTTGCGCGCTTTCAGCGCCATGCCGCCACGTCAGCCAGTATCCTGGTCGCCGGCTGCGGCACCGGACAGCACCCGATCGAGGTGGCGCAACGCTTTGACAAGGCGCAAGTGCTGGCGATCGATCTCAGCCTGAGCAGCCTGGCCTATGCCAGGCGAAAGGCACAGGAACTGGGATTGACCAATATCGCGTTCGGCCAGGCCGACATTCTCGAGCTGGGCAGTTTGGGGCGCAGCTTCGACCTGATCGAGTCCGCTGGCGTCCTGCACCACATGACCGATCCTTTCGCCGGTTGGGACACGCTTCTGTCGCTGCTTCGCCCCGGCGGCTTCATGATGGTCGGTTTGTACAGCCAAATCGCGCGCCGCGATATCCTGCGCGCCCGCCAGTTCATCGCGGCACGAAAATATGCATCCACGCCGGATCAGATCCGCCAGTGCCGCCAGGAGATCATCGCCTCGGCCGCGGCGGAAGGTCTTTCATCCCTTCTCAACCTGTCGGATTTCTTCAGCATCAGCACATGCCGCGACCTGCTTTTCCATGTGCAGGAACGCTATGTCACCCTGGCGGAAATCGATGCTTTCCTGCGCGCCAGGGGACTCACGCTGCTGGGGTTCGAAATCAACCGCAATGTCCTGCATGCCTACCGGCAGCGTTTCCCGGATGATCCCGCCGCTGTCGATCTTGGCCAGTGGCAGATTTTCGAGCAGGAAAATCCCGGCACATTTGCCAGCATGTATCAGTTCTGGATCCAGAAACCGGTCTAGAGCGCACCAGACTATTTTTGCAGCGATACATGGGCGGCAACGACCCGCCATCCTTCGGGAAACCTGACCCAGCTTTGGCTTTGGCGGCCGATGCTGGGGCTGTCTTCCCGGATGAATTCGATGTTGGTGGCGGCGAAATCGGATCCAAACGCCGTGACCGACCTGCGAATGACCTTTCGCTGCGGCGAGCCGCCCGCGCGGGCTTTGCGAAATTCGCGGATTTCGGCGATGCCATATTGGGCGTCGCCGGCGCCGTACCGCACGGTCAACGGGGCATGCCAGAACAACGCATCCATGGCTTCGATGTCGTTGGTCATCAATGCGACCTCATAGGCGTCGAAAGCGGCACTGACTTCCGCCAGGATGGCCGGGTCATTGATCGTGATCATCGGGCAACCCTGCTATCCTGCTCCATGACCGGGGGGAATATGTGGTTTGACGTATCTGAATCGCGGTGGGAATCAGTGCTTTCAGGGTGCGGGGCAGGGGCGTCATGAACAACAGTGCGTTCGTACCGCATGACCTGCGCGCGCCGATAAGGGGCGCGGCTATGGGGCCCCTGGCGGGACTCACCTGCGCCGTGAAGGACATGTTCGACATCGCCGGCGAAGTAACGGGCGGCGGCAATCCGGCATGGCTGAAGGGCTATGGCCCGGCGGCCGCCAACGCCGAGGTGGTAACCCGCGTGCTGAATGCTTAAGGCACCATCACCGGCAAGACGGTTTGCGACGAATTCTTCTACAGCATCCTGGGTGCGAACGCCCATTACGGCACCCCGCGCAATCCACGCACGCCGGATCGTGTTCCGGGCGGCTCCTCCAGCGGATCGGCGGTGGCGGCTGCCAGCGGGGCCGTTGACTTCGCGCTGGGCAGCGACACCGGCGGCTCTGTCCGCATTCCCGCCATGGCGAACGGCATCTATGGAATTCGGCCCACCCATGGGCGGGTCAGCCTTGCCGGTATTGCGCCGCTGGCCGGTAGCTTCGATACTGTGGGCTGGCCTGGTCGGCGCGCCGCTCTGCTGGGGAAGATCGCCCTGTCCTGCTGGAGGAAAGCCGAACCGGCAGCCGTCACCAGGATCATCCATGCCGGGACCTTATGGCGCTGGTCGATCCTGGCGTTGGCGCCGCCTTCGCGCGCTTTGCCCGCCGATGCGCCGATCTTGCCCGCCGCCACCGGCATCGAGATCGCCGGGGCGGAGCTTGACGCCTGGCGTGAAACCTTCCGGGTGATCCAGGCCCATGAAGCCTGGCAAGCCTATGGCGCCTGGCTGGACAGCCATGATGCACAACTGGGCCCCGGCACCAGGGAGCGCTTTGCTCATGCTGTGACCGTGACTGGAGAGGCCGTGGATCGGGCACGCGCCCATATGGGAGATATTCGGCAACCACATCCGCGCGCTGATCGTGCCGGGCACGGTGCTTGTGGTGCCCACGGCACCGGCGGTGGTGCCCCTGCTTGCCGGCCACGGGGGCGGAACTTGATTCCTATCGCACCCGCACCATGGGCTTGCCTGTATCAGGTATGGAGGGTTGCCGCAGATCAGCATGCCCGCGGGCAGCGCGGACGGCGTTCCCATCGGGGTTTCCCTGATCGGGTGGCCGGGGGGCGATGAAAGCCTGCTGGCGCTTGCGGCCGCGCTGAGCCCGTTCTGCGGCGATTAGCAGCCAATTCCGTCAGCGGGCGGCCTTGGCGCCTTTGGAAGCCAGCCGGTTCAGATCCTTGGCCGAGATGGGCATGACCAGCGGCTTGACGCTGGCGCTGCGCGGCACAACCGAAATGACGTCGAAATCGGCATAAGCCAATGTCGCGGCATTGGCTTGCGCCGCGGCTGCTGCCCACATCACGACTCCGAGCACGAACTTCATGTCGCCAACTCCACCCACGAGCTTCGCAAAGTTAATAGCAAGAGGCGGGCCAGATTCCGGTTGTTCGCAAACTTTATGAGCAGATCGAAAAATGCCGCCAAATTGGCCATTTCTCGCGATCTGCGCGCGAAAGCATCAGCGCGTTTCAAACTCTGTGCAGTGATGAAGATGATTAGATTATGTGCATGCTGCTACGCAGCTAAGCATTTTCTTTTGGCCGCAAAATTCTCGTGATACGAAAGGCGAGCATAAGAAAATCTTGGAGGTACGAATGTCCTTGAAGTCCTGTTTGATGATGAGCATCGGCGCGGCGATGGTGATCGCTTCCACGCCGTCCTTCGCGGCCTCCTGGCCGACGAGGGACCTGGCGTCTCAGGCCGCGTTCCAGCGCTGCTCCGACGCCGTTGCGGCCTCTGTGGCCGATGACAATGCCACCGAAGCTGGCCTGGCCAAGTGCACGAGGGCTGCCGACCTGGCGGAACTGAAGAGCGGCCGTGCCGCAGCTATCGCCAACCGCGGCGTGCTGAACTTCCAGCGCGCCAACTATGACGCGGCGATCTCCGACAGCACGGCGGCGCTGAATATCGATGGCCGCCTGGTCGAGGCGCTGGTGAACCGCGGTGCCGCTTATCTGGCCATGCATCGCGCCGGTGAAGCTGCGGCCGATTTCGACCGCGCTTTGGCCATGGCCCCGGTGCATGCCGAAAAGGTCTATTTCAACCGGGCCATGGCACGCGAAGACAAGGGCGACATGAAGGGCGCTTATGCCGATTATGCCCGTGCGGCCGCGCTGGCCCCGGGTTGGGACCTGCCCCGGCAGCAGATGATCCGCTTCACGATCCGTGATCGCCGGCCGATCAGCTAAGTCCGCAATCTCTGCGATGCAGAAGCCCGCCCTGGAAACGGGGCGGGCTTTTGCTTGTCAGCTGCGCTCCGACAGCGCGCGTACGGCAAGCGCCGCCGCGGTGGCGCGATTCTCGACCCCCAGCTTCACGAACACCTGTTCCAGATGCTTGTTCACGGTGCGGGGGCTGATGTTCAGGATCTGGCTGATGTCGCGATTGGACTTGCCGGCGGCAATCCACACCAGCACCTCGGCCTCGCGCCCGGTCAGCCCGAATTTCTCCCGCAGGATGGCTTCGCGGGTACCGGCCTGTTCCTCCACCAGCCGGTACAGAAATTCGTTCGGGCCGACCCGGCTGAGATAGATGAAGGACGCGCGCCGCGCCGCGAAATCGAACACGAAGGCGTTGGTGCTGGGCTTGGTGTTGCTCCGCAGCTGTTCCAGCTTTTCGATCAGGGTCGGGGGCAGGTCGTTCTGACGCTTTTCGCCGGTAGCGAACAGTTCCGCCAGCAGGCTTTCGGCCTGGGGCGTCGACCACAGCACCTTGCCGGCTTCGTCGATGGCCAGCAGGCTTCGCCCCGTCACGTCCAGCGCGGTGCGCGCGCCATGGGCCAGGCGCGCATTGGTCAGGTGAACCCGCAGGCGCGCCAGCATGACTTCCAGCACGATGGGCTTGGCGATGTAGTCGACCGCGCCGGCGCCCAGGCCCTGGACAACATGCTTGGTATCGGTCAGTCCGGTCATGAAGATCACGGGCAGGTGCGCGGTGGCGATGTTTTCCCGCAGGCGGCGGGTGGTTTCGAAACCGTCCATGCCCGGCATGACTCCATCCATCAACACAAGGTCGGGTATGATCTGCTGGGTCAGGCTTAAAGCGGCTTCGCCGCTGGTGGCGACCAGCGCGGTGATGCCTTCGGCCTCCAGGGCATCGGCAATGAAGCTCAGCGTCTCCGCCGAGTCGTCCACGACCAGCACCCGGTCCCTGCGTCTGTGTTCGTCCTGGTTCACGCGCAATACGCCTTTAAATATCTGACATAATCGTCGAACTGGAATTGCTGCACATAGAGCCGTGCCTGGCTGGTCATGGGCTTGTAGGCGGCGTTCTCCGCCTCCAGTTCCGCCAGCTTGGCGTAGATGCCATGCACATAGCCGATCTGGCCCAGATGAATGAGCTGCTCGACATGGTAGCGCGTGCCCGACGGCATCGCCTGGGCTGGCGTGTCCTGAGCCGGCGCCGCCTGGGCAGGCTTGTCGGCCTGGCGCGATGGCGCTTCATGAATCCATTCCCGCCCGGACAGAAGCTGCACGCCCTCCAACAGGCTCTGGATCGTGAAAGGCTTGATCAGGAACGCATCATGGATGGAATTGTCCTGGTCCACCGCCTGGAAATCGTGGGCGTTGCCCGACACCATCATGATCTTGGTCTGCGGTCGCATCAATCGCAGCTGCGCGGCTACCTCCCAACCCGTCAGGCCGGGCATGGTGATGTCGAGCAGGGCGATGTCGGGCAGGCTTTCGGCGGCCTTGGCCACCGCTTCCTCGCCGTCCTGGGCGATGCGCACGGCAAAGCCCAGCGGCGATAGCGTGCGATGCACCAAGTCCAGATGCGCGGGGTTATCGTCGGCGATCAGGATCGAGATCCTCTCGCCGACATAGCCGCAGATCTTGCGGCCCAGGCTCTCGTCCCGGGGTTCGGGCATCGCGGCGAACAGCAGCATCCGCACCGTGAAGCAGCTGCCTTGTCCGGGCGTGCTTGTGACGGTCAGGTCCCCGCCCATCGCCTTGGTCAAAAGCCGGGTGATGGTCAGGCCGAGGCCGGTGCCGGGAATGGCGCGCGCATGCACCATGCCGCCGCGCTCAAAGGGATGGAAAATCCTTTCCATGTCCTCGGGCAGGATGCCCATGCCGGAATCGGTGATGACAAATTCGGTCAGCTGGTTGCGGCGGCGTACTTCCAGCGCGGCGTGACCCTGCTTGGTATATTTGATCGCGTTGGACAGGAGGTTGATCAGGATTTGCCGCAGGCGCTTGTCGTCGGCGATGACATATTGGGGAATGCCCGGATCGCAGTAATAGCGAAATTCGATGCCGCGTCCCGAAGCCTGGATCCGGAACATGTCCGCCATCTGGTCCAGCAGCTCGGTCAGGCAGAACTTCGACTGGTTCAGGTGCAGGGTGCCGGTTTCCACGCGCGAAATGTCCAGCAGCCCATCAACGAGATTTGAGAGATGTTCGGCGCTGCGCCGGATGACGCGTACCGGATTTTCGCGGGCCAGGTCCGGTTCGCGCTCCAGGAGCTGGGCATAGCCGAATATCGAATTCAGCGGGGTGCGGAATTCGTGGCTGAGGCCCACAATATACCGGCTCTTGGCGAAATTCGCTGCCTCGGCTGCTTCCTTGGCCTTCTGCAGCGCCGCGTCGGTGCGTTCATGCGCTTCAATTTCCTGCATCAAGGTCACGGTCTGGCGTTCGGATTCCTTTTCGGCCGAACGCCGGCTCTCATGGGCAAGCACCAGCAGCCAGGCCGCGATGGCGGACAGGACCAGGAAGGTCAGGAATACGATCCACAGCGTATTGCCCACCACCTGGCGCAGCTCCGGCGCCATCTCCCCGCCATACAGGAAATATATCGAGGCGAAGAGCCCGCCGGCGACCCCGACAAACAGCGCGAAGATGGCGCTGAACTGCCCCAGGCGTGTTGCGGAAAAGGCCGCCAGCTGCCCCGGAAGCAGCTTGTCCATCACCGCGGAGATCTGGTCGGCGACGCGGCTTTTGGTCTTGCACTGGTCGCGGCAACGCGCCTCCAGGGTGCAGCATAGCGAGCAGATGGGCTTGCCATAGGCGCTGCAGAACGCCATGTCGTTGCGCTCGAAGATGTTCTCGCACACCCCGCAGCGCGAAGAGCCTTCGGGCAGTTCGTGGGACTGGCGGGCGATATAATATTTCCCCTTGGTGACCCAGGCGATCACCGGTGCCGCGACCAGCGCCACCGCCAGACCGACAAAAGCGCTCAGCGCCTGCCACATCGGTCCGAACAGTCCCAGGAAGGCGCAGGTGGAGACAATAATGGAAATGCCCATCGCGCCCACGCCGACGGGATTGATGTCGTAGAGGTGCGCTCGCTTGAACTCGATGTGCGGCGGGCTCAAGCCCAGCGGCTTGTTGATCACCAGGTCGGCGGTCAGGGCGCCCAGCCAGCCTACCGCGAAGTTCGCATAAAGTCCCAGGATACTCCCGATCACCTGGAAGATGCCGATTTCCATCAGCAGCAGCGCCACCAGGACGTTGAACACCAGATACACCACCCGGCCCGGATGGCTGTGGGTCAGGCGCGAGAAGAAATTCGACCAGGCGATCGAGCCGGCATAGGCGTTGGTGACGTTGATCTTGACCTGGCACACAACGACAAAGAGCCCCGTGAGCGCCAGCGCCACGGTCGGGGACTGGAAAAGCTCCATGAAGGCGAAGTGGTAAAGTTCCGCCGGCTGGGTGGCGCGGCTGGCGTTCAGGCCATGCTGGATCGCCAGGAAAGTGAGAAACGATCCGGCGAGCAACTTGAAGCTACCCATTCCCACCCAGCCGGGACCTGTGGAAAGCAGGGCCCACCACCATCCCCACCGGTTCTCGCGTGTCCGGGTGGGAAGAAAGCGTAGATAATCAACCTGCTCACAAACCTGCGGCAGCAGTGACAGGAGGATGGAAGCGGCGGCCCCGAACAGCGGCAGGCTGATGGAACCGTCCTTGGCGCCCAGGGCGCCCGTGAAATGTGTCCAGTCACCCAGCTGGGATCCACCGCGCAGCGCTATATAGGCGAGGGGCGCAAACTGCAGCACCAGCCAAATCGGCTGGGTGGCAAGCTGCATTCGGCTGATATAGCGGATGCCGTACGCGGCGATGGGAATGACCACGATGGAACTGAAGATATGGGCGATGGCCAGCGGCAGGCCGAACACCATCTGCAGCGCGATCGACATGATGCTGGCCTCGATCGCGAACAACACGAAGGTGAAAGACGCATAGATCAGCGAGGTGATTGTCGACCCCAGATAGCCGAAGCCGGCACCCCGCGTGAGAAGATCGACATCCACGCCCGCCCGCGCCGCGTGGAATGCAATCGGCAGGCCCAGCAGGAAGCTCAGCAGCCCCACCGCCATGATCGCCGCCGCCACGTTGGAAAAGCCATATGTCAGGGTGATGGAACCGCCGATGGCTTCGCAGGCCAGGAACGAGATCGCCCCCAGCGCCGTATTGGCGATGCGGAACGAGCCCTGGCGGGCCTTGGTCGCAGTGAAGCGCAGCGCATAGTCTTCCAGCGTCTGATTGGCGACCCACTGGTTGTAGGCGCGTCTTTCCAGAACGATGCGTTGCGGTTGCGCCATGCCCGGGCGTTATGCTCCCAGAACCAGGCTGATGCCGGCCATCACGATAGCCCCACCGGCGAAACGCACGGCGCCATCCAGCCGCATCTGGCGCAGCCGGATGGCGGCCAGCAAGCCGATCGCATGCAACGATGCCGTCGCCAGGGTGAAGCCGGCGGCGAAATCCAGCCCGCGCATGCTGTGGGGAATTTCCATGCCGTGCGCATAACCATGCGCCAGGCCAAACATCCCGATCAGCAATCCGCCAACAATGGCCGGCGCACGCAGGCGCAGCGCCGTGACCAGGCCCAGGATCACGACCGACGCCAGGATCACCGGCTCGGCCGAAATGGTGATCGAATGGGACATGCCGGCAATGCTGCCCAAAATCATGCTGGCCACGAATGCCGCCGGCCAAAGCCATTGGCGCCGTCCGCCGGACAGCCCGGCCCACAGGCCGACCGCCACCATCGCCAGCAGATGATCCAGGCCGGATAGCGGGTGGGCCGCGCCCGCGGCAAAGCCCGCCACGCCATGGCCGGGATGCGCCGCGGCCGGGAGCGCCGCCGCCAGCAACATAGCTGTTGTCCAGCCGGCCAGACGCAAAATCGTATTTCCACGCAAGGTCATGTCCGTGCTCCTTTGTTGGTCAGGCCGCCGGCTGTTTCAATGAATTGCGCCACTTTTTCGGCGCCGGTAGAGCGGATGGAGGTGAAAACGAACGGCCGCTCGCCGCGCATCTTGCGCGCGTCACGGTCCATGACGTCCAGGCTTGCCCCCACATGCGGCGCAAGGTCGATCTTGTTGATCACCAGAAGGTCCGAACGGGTGATGCCGGGGCCGCCCTTGCGCGGGATCTTGTCGCCGGCCGACACGTCGATGACATAGATCGTCAGATCGGCAAGCTCCGGACTGTAGGTCGCGGCCAGATTGTCGCCGCCGGATTCGATCAGCACGACGTCCAGGTCCGGAAAACGCTGGCGCATCTGGGCGATGGCGGCCAGGTTTGCCGAGGCGTCCTCGCGGATGGCGGTGTGCGGGCAGCCGCCGGTTTCCACGCCCATGATGCGGTCCGAAGGCAGGGACTGGGCGCGGGTCAGGAACTCCGCATCTTCTTTGGTGTAGATGTCGTTGGTGATCGCCGCGATGTCATAGCGGTCGCGGAAGTTGCGGCACAGCGCATCCATCAGCGCCGTCTTGCCGGATCCCACCGGCCCGCCGATGCCCACGCGCAAGGGTCCCTGCATGGTCATGTTCTGAACAGCCTCGTATATTGGGTTTCGTGCAGTATGGATGCGATATCCGCCAGCAGGCAGGATCCGCCCAGCGCCTCGAACGGATCGCCGTCTTCCAGCAGCGCCGCGCGCGCGACCGTGGCGGCGACCGCCGGCCGCAAGGCTTCGAAGATGATCTGCGCGTCGGTCTGGCCCAGAGGCACCAACCGCTGCGCCGCGGAAACCAGGTTGCCTGCCGCGGCATGCAGGAAGGCTGTCAGGCTTGCGGAAAAATCGATGCCATGGCCCGCCGCCATGGCAGCCACCACGACGGGATATGTCATCTCGCCGGCGGCCGATACGAAGAAGGCGGGTGCAGCCCCGCTGTCCAGCGCCATGCGGCGGAAGGCGGCGCCCTGGGCCAGCTGCTCCAGGCGGCGTTCGGCGGAGGTATGCGTAACCTCGCCCAGCGCGGCGATCGTCTCCAGTTTTTCCCGCGACTGCGCTTTTGCCGCGCGCCAGGCATGGGTGAACAGCACGGTATCGTTCCAGCCGCCGCCATGATCCAACCAGGTTTCGATCCAGCCCTGCATGGATGCCCGGTCCGTCACCCAGCGCGCCTCGACCGCCCATTCCAGGCCGCTGGAATGGCAGAAGGCGCCGACCGGATAGGACGGCGACAGCCATGTCATCAGACGATAGAGCGCGTCATCCGCCATGGCTGTGTCCATGGTGATGCTCGCCGCCATGATCGTGCCCATGGCTGTGCCCGTGACTGTGAGAGCCACCGCCGGCATACGCGCCGCCTTCAGGATCGAACGGGGCCACGATATGGGTCACCGTGCCCCCCAGTCCCTTCACCATTTCTTCCAGGACATGATCTTCGCGGATGCGCAGCGTGTTGCCCAGAAGCTGGGTGGGCAAATGCCGGTTGCCCAGATGCCAGGCGATGCGGATCAGCGCCGCCATGCTGTCCGCCGCAATCTCCAGCAGCGGCTCGTCCAGTGCCTCCACGCCGATCACCGCGCCATCTTCCAGCAGCAGCCGGTCGCCGCCGCGCAAGTGAACTGCCTGCAGCAGGTCCAGCAGGATGGGCTCGCCTTCCACGGTCTGCAGCACCAGCCGCCGGCGGTGGCGGTGGTGATGGTCCAGCCGCAACCGTCCGGCCACCGCTTGATCACGGTGCTCGCCGGCTTTGAGGACAGTGGTGGCGCGGCGCATGGCGTGTCCCTAGAAAAGAAAATAACGCTGGGCGAGCGGCAATTCCTGCGCCGGTTCGCATGTCATCAGTTCGCCATCGGCCCGCACTTCATAGGTTTCCGGATCAACCTCGATCACCGGCAGGGCGTCGTTCAGCTTCATGTCTTTCTTGCCGATGCCGCGCGTGCCTTTGATTGCGGCGATCATCCGCTTCAGCCCAAGCGTCCCGGGCACACCCGCATCGATCGCGGCCTGCGGCAGGAAGGTGACGCAGCTGGCCGGCATGGCCAGGCCAAAGGATGCAAACATGGGCCGCTGGTGCATGGGCTGGGGTGTCGGGATCGAAGCGTTGGGATCGCCCATCAAGGCATGGGCGATACTGCCGGCCTTGATTACCAGGTCCGGCTTGACCCCAAAGAAGGCGGGCGACCACAGCACCAGGTCGGCAAGCTTGCCTTCCTCGATGGAGCCGACCATGTGGCTGATGCCATGGGCGATGGCCGGGTTGATTGTGTATTTGGCGACATAGCGGCGGATGCGCAGATTGTCGTTATCGTCCGCATCGCCGGGCAGGGTGCCGCGTTGTACTTTCATCTTGTGGGCGCATTGCCAGGTGCGGGTGATGACCTCGCCGACGCGGCCCATCGCCTGGCTGTCGGACGAAATGACGGACAGTGCCCCCATGTCATGCAGCACGTCTTCCGCCGCGATGGTTTCGCGCCGGATGCGGCTTTCGGCAAAGGCGATGTCTTCGGGAATCGCCGGATCCAGGTGATGGCAGACCATCAGCATGTCCAGATGCTCTTCCAGCGTGTTCACCGTGAAGGGCCGGGTGGGATTGGTGGAGGAGGGGATCACATTGGCCAGCCCCGCCACCTTGATGATGTCGGGCGCATGTCCGCCGCCCGCGCCCTCGGTATGAAATGCGTGGATGGTGCGGCCCTTGAATGCGGCGACGGTATCCTCGACGAAGCCGGATTCTGTTGAGCGTGTCGGTGTGGATCATCACCTGGATGTCATGGGCATCCGCCACGGCCAGGCAGCAATCGATCGCGGCCGGCGTGGTGCCCCAATCCTCGTGTAGCTTCAGGGCGCCTGCGCCGGCGCGGATTTGTTCGACCAGCGCTTCGGGCTGGCTGGCGTTGCCCTTGCCGGCCAGAAGGATGTTCACCGGCAGGCCTTCCGCCGCCTGCAACATGCGGCCGATATGCCAGGGGCCCGGCGTGCAGGTGGTGGCGTTGGTGCCGGTCGCCGGCCCGGTGCCGCCGCCGATCATGGTGGTGATGCCGCTGGCGATGGCTTCTTCGACCTGTTGCGGGCAGATGAAGTGGATATGCGCGTCGATGCCCCCCGCGGTGAGGATCTTGCCTTCGCCGGCAATCACTTCGGTTCCGGGCCCAATGACGATGTCGACACCATCCTGGATGTCGGGATTGCCGGCCTTGCCGATTTTTGCGATGCGTCCGCCAGTGAGGCCAACATCGGCCTTCAGGATTCCCCAATAATCGATAATGACGGCGTTGGTGATGACGGTGTCGACGGCGCCTTGCGCGCGGCTGGCCTGGGATTGGCCCATACCGTCACGGATGACCTTGCCGCCGCCGAATTTCACTTCCTCGCCATAGATGGCGCGGTCCTGTTCGACCTTGAGCACCAGGGCGGTGTCGGCCAGCCGCAGGCGGTCTCCGACCGTGGGGCCGAAGGTGTTGGCATACGCGCTTCTGCTGACGCGGCCCGTCATGGCGCGCCGTCCAGCGGGCCCATCACCAGTCCGCGAAAGCCCATCACATGCCGCTTGCCGCCCAGCGGCACCAGGTCCACCTCACGGTTTTGACCCGGTTCGAAGCGCACGGCGCTGCCGGCCATGATGTCCAGCCTGTATCCTTGGGCGATGGCGCGGTCGAATTTCAGCGCCGCGTTGGTTTCGGCAAAGTGATAATGGCTACCGACCTGGATGGGCCGGTCGCCAGTGTTGGCCACCATCAGGGTCCGCCGCTGCGCGCCTTGGTTCAGCACAATCTCGCCGTCACCGGGCAACAGCTCGCCGGGGATCATCGGATCGGCTCGTGAATGGTGACCAGCTTGGTGCCGTCGGGGAAGGTCGCTTCGACCTGCACGTCCGGGATCATCTCGGCGATGCCGTCCATCACCTGGTCGCGGGTCAGGACACGCGCGCCCGCATCCATCAGACTGGCGACACTGTTGCCGTCGCGCGCGCCCTCGGCGACGAAATCGCTGATCAGCGCAACGGCCTCGGGATCATTGAGCTTGATCCCCCGCTCCAGCCGGCGCCGCGCTACCATCGCAGCCACCGCAATCAACAACTTGTCTTTCTCTCGCGGACTAAGATTCATGGGGCGTCACATCTGCCAGACACGCGGCAAGGCAAGGTTGCCACGGATGATATTGAGGGCCCGTGCTACGGCTTGCCGCAGCGTCGCGCCGTCGCGCGCGACCATGCGTATGGCCATGATTCCGTTCCAGGAACTGGCGCCGCAAACACTACCGTTAACGGTCAAACAGTCGCGAACCCGCTGCAATTTTGCATCCGCCAATGGCCCGACATGGAGGAGGTTGGCGAAAGCGCGATGGCCTTGCAATGTTGGCGCGCGAGCGAGCAATTCGCTCGCGTCGCCGCCCAAATTAAAGGCATCCGCATAAATCAATCGCTCGCCGCGCCAGATGCGCCAGGCATCGCGCAGCCAAACTGTCCGGATTGTCTCGCCCATTTCCGCGCGGCCCAGCACGACGCTCTCGAGGCCCGTAAAGGTTGCGCCGACCGCAAGCCGCACTTGCAGGTCGCGCCTGACCATTGCCCGGTCGAAGACGATAGTTTCCTGCGGCAGCCATTCGGCGCTCGCCCCTTCCGCAACGTGCAGGGCGGTTTGCACCGACGCGGTGCGGGCAGCGGCGCGATACAGTTTCTCGCAGGCCGGGGTGGTGATGGCCGCATGCGTGGCGGGCCCCCACTGGATGTCGTTGACCAGCCTGTCGCCGCCCACGATCCCGCCCGAGGTGTTCATCAGAACAGCTTCCGCGCAATGCCGGGGTTCGGGTTTGAACAGGCGCGCTTTCAGGCAGCCGGATTGATAAAGCCGGTCCAGCACGGTCGCATCGCCGCGTCGTTTGAACCCCAGTTGCAGCAGACCGCTGTGCGAGAAGGGCTTCGCGTCGGCCGGTGTTTCGCCCTCGCTGCGCAGTTTTGCTTTGGCCAGGGACAACGCTTTCCACTCCTTGGAAGCCAAGGGTACAGGCCGGGACTGGGTGGCCTGATGGGGCGTTTGACGTATTCCACCGGTACAAAAAGGGCTCGCCCTGGGGACAGGGCGAGCTAGGTTCGGGGAAACGCACCGAACTTACGCCACCCCCGCATCCGGGCCATACGCGATATGACGTATTCGGCGCTGTGGTTGCGTGCCGATAGCGTTTGTCCATCGCGGAGCGACGGGGTGGGCAAACCATGATGTCTTTTATACGCGTGCGAACGCGCCGCGGCTTATCCGCCGCGACATGCACGGCCATCGCGCTGGTCCTGGCGGCCGCCTGCCTGACGCAGTCTACAGCGACCTTGGCGCAGGCGCCTGCCGAGACTGTCAGTCACAACGGCCTGATCCTCAACGACACCGGCAAGATGGCCGGCGACATCCGCATCCGCGGCGAGAAGATCGTCGAGATCGCGCCGCATATCACCGCCGCGCCCGGCGCCAGGGAGATCGATGCCACCGGCATGTTCCTGATGCCCGGCATCATCGATACCCATACCCACCTGGAGTTGGAGCCTGTCGGCACCGTTCCAGCCTCCGAAAAGAATACCCAGCCTGGCGCCGTCGACGATCTGACCAGCGGCTCCCGGGCCGCCCTGGCCGGCGGCATCACCACCATGACCGATTTCGTGGCGATCAAGAGCGGGGAAAGTCCCGACGCGTTCGCCGACCGCGTCACCACCGCGATCAACAAATACTCCATCGCCGACATGTTCATCCGCGCGCTGGTGCGGCCCACCACCATGCCGCCGGGCAGCCCGCGCGATCCGCTGACGCTGAAGACAACCTATGACGCACTGGTGGCGCGCGGCATCGCCAGCACCGGCGAGGATCGGTTGTCCACCGACCAGTTCGACAAGAATTCGCTGGCCTGGATGCAGAAGTTCCGCGCCTCGGCCGAAGCCGGCGTGGTCAGCTCCCTGCATGCCGAGGACTATTCCATCCTGGCCGAAGCGCAGGAACATCTGATGAGCCAGAATGGCGGCGCCGGCGCCAGCCTGCACAATTTTGGCGCCGCGATGCCGGTGATCGGCGAAATCATCGCCGTGCAGCGGGGCATGGCGGTTGCCGAAGCCACCGGCGCGCCCATCATCATCGACCATGTCTCATCGGGGCGGGCGCTGAAGATCATCGAGGATGCGGAGCGGCGGGGCCTGGCGGTCTATGCCGAAGGCCGCCCGCAATATCTCCACATGACTGCCAGCAAATACAGCCAACCCGATGTCAGCATGTATCTCGGCGGTCCGCCGATCCGGGACAAGTGGGACCAGGACATGATCTGGGACGCCATCCGAAAGGGCGTGATCCACACCATGGGGACCGATCACACGGGCTTCTCCCGGGCCTCGAAAGAAGACAAGACCCAGTCCATCACCAACCGGCGCATGGGCATTCCCAACCTGCAGGAATATCCGGCCATGATGTTCTCGGAAGGCGTCGGCAAGGAGCGCATCACGCCGGAACAGTTCGTGGCGGTAACCTCCACCAACGCGGCCAAGATCTTCGGCCTTTATCCCCGCAAGGGCACGATAGCGGTGGGATCGGATGCGGACATCGTGATCTGGGACCCGGTGAAGAAGAAGGTGCTGAAGGATGCGGATCAATTGTCCGGCGCCAAGTTCACCGCCTATGCCGGGACCGAAGTCACCGGCTTTCCCATTACGACCATTCGCCGCGGGGAAGTCGTGTACGAGAAGGACAAGATTGTCGCACAGCCCGGTTCGGGCCGCTTCATCGCCGCGTCAAAATTCCAGCGCCCGGCGCTTCGTCCCATCAGCGACTAGCGACGGATCGGTACCACGCTTTCTGCCGTGTGCCTTTTTGCCGCCTTGCCCTGGCGCCGCTGCTTATACGCAGTTTGACGTATGGGGCGCTGCAGGGCGCAAGACTAGCGTTTTGGGAACCAGTTATCTCAGCGTGAAAGGGGCTTTTTACCATGGGGAATAATCTTAGAGCGCGGGTCGCCCGCAGGTCGCCTGCCACGGCTGCAACCTGTTCCTTGATCGCGCTCAGCATGCTGACGGCGCTGGTCGTGCCGACCCGGACCCATGCCCAGGCGCCGGCCGAAATGGTCATTCATAACGGGTTGATCATCAACGCCACCGGCAAGATGTATGGCGACATCCGCATCCAGGGCGAGAAGATCGTCGAAATCACGCCAAAGCACATCACCGCCGCGCCCGGCGCCAAGGAGATCGACGCCACCGGCAAGTTCCTGATGCCCGGCATCATCGACACCCATACGCATCTGCCCGTCGATGTGACCATCACCCCGCCGGCCAAGGGCAACCAGGACAACATCATCACCGGCGGACGCGCGGCGCTGGCCGGCGGTGTCACCCTCCTGGGCGACTTCATCGCCATCAAGAATGACGAAGATCCCAATGCCTATGCGGATCGCAACATCGCCTTCATTCACAAGAACTCCATCGCCGACGTCTACATCCATGCCAGTATCCAGCCGCAGGACACGCCCAAGGGCGCGCCGCCCGACCCGCTGACCCAGAAGAAGACCTATGACGCGCTGGTCGCGCGCGGCATCGTCAGCACCGGCGAAGACTTCATGGCCCGCGAGGCCTATGACAAGAACTCGCTGGCCTGGATGCACACCTTCCGCAACTCCGGCCAGGCCGGCGTGGTCAGCATGGTGCATGCCGAGGATTATTCCATCCTGGCCGACGCGCAGGAACAGCTGGCGCTCAAGGATGGCGGCGCAGGGCTCTCCATCAAGAACTTCAGCGCCAGCGCGCCGGTGATCGGCGAGGTGCTGGCGGTCCAGCGCACCATGGCGATCGCCGAAGCCACCGGTTCGCCCATGTATGTGCTGCACATGACCTCGGGCCGTGCGCTCAAGGTGGTGGAAGACGCCAAGCGCCGCGGTTTGACGGTGTTCGCCGAATCCAGACCCTGGAACCTGTTCGGTACCGAAATGGGCTACACCCATCCGGATGGCGGCATCTATGTCGGCGGCCCGCCGCTGCGTCCCAAGTGGGACCAGGACATGATCTGGGAAGCCATCCGCAAGGGCGTGGTGGACACCATCGGCACCGACCACACCGCCTTCTCCAAGGAAGCCAAGCTCGATCCGACCCAGACCATCCTGGACAAGCGCATGGGCCAGAACACCCTGCAGGACTATCCCACCATGATGTTCTCCGAAGGCGTGATGAAGGAACGCATTACGCCGGAACAGATGGTGGCGGTCACCTCCACCAATGCCGCCAAGATCTTCGGCATGTATCCGCGCAAGGGCGCCATCGAGGTCGGTTCGGATGCCGACATCGTGATCTGGGACCCGGTGAAGAAAAAGATCTTGAATGACAAGGACCAGCTGTCCAAGGCCGGTTACTCGACCTATTCGGGCAAGGAAGTGACGGGCGTTCCGATCATGGTCATCCGCCGCGGCGAGATCGTCGCCGAAAACGGCAAGGTCATCGGCCAGCCCGGCTCGGGCAAGTACATTCCCGGCCATGCCTTCCAGAAGCAGACGCTTTCCATTCTCGCCAACGACTAGCGCGACGGAGCGCCGCGCCTGTTGGGGCGCGGCGCTTTCGCCGCCTGAATACAGTTCAAGAACCCGCCCGGAACCACGGGCGGGTTTTTGATTCCAGCAGGCGTTGCCAGCCTTTTTTGTTCACCGCCCGGGATAAATCTCTGGCAGTGCGCGCAATCGGATTCGGCCGGCGCCTCACCGGCAACCTTGGGTATACGTCGAATGCCCCATACCGTGCCGCGCGGCCCCGTCTAACTTCCTTATTCCACTGGCCAATTGGCCAAAAATCGGGATTGGAAGGGGATTTCGCTTGAACACCGCATTTTTACGGATCACGGCCGGGCTTTTGGCCTCCACGATGTTGGGCGCCGCCGCTCAGGCGGACGTAAAAGTCGGTGTGCTGCAATCCCTCAGCGGCACCATGGCGATCAGTGAAGTCACGGTGAAGAACGCCGAGATGATGGCGATCGCCGAGATCAATGCTGCGGGCGGCGTGATGGGCCAGAAGATTGCGCCAGTGGTCGAAGATGGCGCCTCCGACCCGGCCATCTTCTCGCAGAAGGCGACCAAGCTGGTGCAAAGCGATGGCGTGGCGACGGTGTTCGGTGGTTGGACCTCGGCCAGCCGCAAGGCGATGCTGCCGGTGTTCCAGCGGCTGAAAAGCCTGCTGTGGTATCCGGTGCAGTTCGAGGGCAACGAATGCTCGCCCAACATCATGTATTCGGGCGCCCAGCCCAACCAGCAGATCGTGCCGGCGCTCACCTGGGCCGAAGGCAAGGGTTACAAGAGCTATTTCCTGATCGGCTCGGACTATGTGTTTCCGCGCACAGCCAACCTGATCCTCAAGAAGCACATCGCCAAGGACAAGCTCGCCGTGGTGGGCGAGGAATATGTGCCGCTGGGTGGCACCGATTTCAGCGCCGTGATCGCCAAGATACAGGCCGCTAAACCCGCCATCATCTTCTCCACCCTGAACGGCGACAGCAACGTTTCCTTCTTCAAGCAGATGTCGGCCGCCGGCCTGCCGCCCACCAAGCTGCCGGTGATGTCGTTCAGCATCGGCGAACAGGAAGCCCAGGCGATGGGCCCCTCCCTGGTCAAGGACAGCTTCGCCGGCTGGAATTATTTCCAGAGCCTTCCGGGCGACGCCAACAAGAAGTTCGTCGCAGCCTACCAGGCCAAATTCGGCAAGAACGCCGCCATCACCGATCCGATGGTGCATGGTTATCTGGACGTCTATGTCTGGAAGGCCGCGGTCGAGAAGGCCAAGTCTTTCGACGTCGACAAGGTGCGCGCCGCTGCGGTGGGGCTGGATGTGCCTTCGCCCATGGGCGTGGTGAAGTTTGCGGCCAACCAGAGCCTTTACCAGCCCGCGCTGGTCGGCAAGCTCGATGCCAAGGGGCAGTTTGCGATCGAATGGCAGTCCAAGGGCGCCATCGCACCCGATCCCTATGACCCCGTCGCGTTCCCGGGCAAGACCTGCAAACTGCATTGATCCACGGCGCCGCGCCTTCCGGCCGCGCGGCGCAAGAGCAAAGGGCGGACCCGGATGGGTGAGTTACCGCTGATCGCGGGCCAGGTCTTCAACGGCTTCAGCGTCGCTTCGCTGTTCGTGCTGGCGGCGCTGGGTCTGGCGCTGAGCTTCGGGCTGATGCGCGTCATCAACATGGCGCATGGCGAGATGCTGATGCTGGGCGGGTATCTGGCCTATCTGGTGTTCCTGGTAGTGCAGGGCCCGCTGGCCATTTTTGTCGCCATGCCTGTGGCCTTCGCCGGGTCGGCGCTGGTGGGGGCGGTGCTCGAAATGACAGTGATCCGCCGGCTGGCTGCGCGGCCGCTGGATACGTTGCTGGCGACCTGGGGCGTCAGCCTGATCCTGCAACAGGCGGCGCGCAACATCTTTGGCGCCATCGGCGTCGGCGTCACCGCACCCACCTGGCTGAATCATACCATCACCCTTGGTAGCGGCCCGCTGGCGAGCCTTACCCTGCCGGCCACGCGCCTGTTCATCATTGCCGTCGCGGTCGCCGTGTTGGTCGCATTGGGTTTGCTTCTGGCGCGGACGCGCATCGGTCTTCTGGTGCGCGCGGTCAATCAGGACCGCGAAATGGCTGCGGCCTGCGGCATCAATGTGCGGCGGGTGGACTTGGCGGTATTCAGCCTGGGCGCCGGCATCGCGGGCCTTGCCGGCGTGGTGCTGGCGTTGCTGGGCCCGGTCACGCCCAATGTGGGGCAAAGCTATATCGTGCCGGCCTTTCTGGTCGTCATCCTGGGCGGTCTTGGAAGTCTGGTCGGCACCATGATCGCCGCTGTGCTGGCCGGCCTGGTATCGGCGCTGTCGCAAATCTTCGTCGATGTCAGCACCAGTCAGGTTCTGGTGCTGCTGTTCGTCGTGCTGTTCCTGCAGTTCCGGCCGCAAGGCGTTATCGCGGTGCGCAGCCGCGCGCTGGATGGTTGACCGCATGCCCACCGCCCGTCCCTTGCTGCGCCATGTCTGGCTGGTGTTCCTGCTGCTGGCGGCGATCGCGCCCTGGATCATATCGCCCTATGAGCTCAGCCTGCTGGGCCGCTTTCTCGCGCTGTCCATTCTGGCGCTGGGACTGGTGCTGGTGTGGGGCGAGGGCGGCATCCTGACCCTGGGGCAGGGCGTGTTTTTCGGACTGGGCGGCTATGTGCTGGCCATGCACCTGAAGCTGGCGGTGCTGGCGCCCGGCGAGCTCCCCGACTTTATGACCTGGAGCGGGCGCAGCGAACTTCCCTGGTGGTGGCAGCCTTTCACCAGTTCCTGGGTGGCGCTTGGCGCCGTGATCGTGGTGCCGGGGATTTGCGCGGCGCTGTTCGCCTGGGCGGTGTTCCGCCGCCGTGTGGTGGGCGTCTATTTCGCGTTGATCACCCAGGCCCTGGCGCTGTGTTTCGCCACGCTTCTGGTCAGCCAACAGGAAACCACCGGCGGCTTCAACGGGCTGACTGATTTCTCGACCCTGCTGGGCTTCGATCTTGCCGCCAAGGGCACGGTGTGGACGCTGTACTGGATCACGGTTGGCTTGGTGACATCGTGCTTCCTGGGCCTGCGCTGGCTCATGCGTTCGCGGTTCGGCGCCATGCTGCGCGCCACCCGCGATGGCGAGAACCGGGTGCGGTTCCTGGGCCACAATCCCACGCCTTATAAAGTCGTCGCCTTCACCATCAGCGCCATGCTGGCCGGCATCGGCGGGGCGCTGTTCACCCTGCATGCGGGCGTGGTGTCGCCCGCGCTGGTGGGCGTGGTTCCGTCCATCGAGATGGTGATCTGGGTCGCGGTCGGCGGGCGCGGCAGCCTGTGGGGCGCGGTCGCCGGCACCTTGCTGGTCAATTTCGCCAAGGATGAGATTTCCAGCGTCCTGCCGGATGCCTGGCTTTATGTGCTGGGACTGGTGTTCATCCTGGTGGTGTCGCTGATGCCGCGCGGCGTCGCCGGCGTGATCGAGGATGCCTTCCCCCGCCGGCGTTCCACGCCGCCGGGCGGCAAGGTCGCAGCCGTGACATCGCCCGCGGGGCATGCGCCATGAGCGCAGTCCCCGACATCAAGGCCGAACTGCTGCTGGCGGTCGACGGTGTCACCGTGGATTTCGACGGCTTCAAGGCGCTGAACGGTTTCAGCATGACCTTGGACCGCGGCGCCCTGCGGGTGCTGATCGGGCCGAACGGAGCGGGAAAATCCACCCTGTGCGACACCATCATCGGCCGGGTGCGTCCCACCAGCGGCCATATCTATTTCAAGGGCGAGGACATCACCCATCTTCCCGAATACCAGATCGTCCAGCGCGGCATCTGCCGCAAGTTCCAGACACCGGGCGTGCTTTCCAGCCTGACGGTGCTGGACAATCTGTTGATCGCGGCGCGCAGCGACCGGCGCTGGTGGCGTTCCATGACTGCGACTGCCGTCGCCCGCCGAACGCGGGCGGGCCGATGAAGTGCTGGAGCAGGTGGGTCTGACCGACCGCCGCGACATGCTGGCGGGCGAACTGGCGCATGGCGAGAAGCAGTGGTTGGAGATCGGCATGGTTGTGGCGACCGATGCCGACCTGCTCTTGCTGGACGAGCCGACCGCCGGCATGGGTCCGGCCGAAACCAGCCGGACGGCCGAGCTGATCCACAGCCTGTTGGGCCGCCATGCCGTGCTGGTGATCGATCACGACATGAGCTTTGTCGAACAGCTGGGCGGGAGGGTGACGGTGCTGCATCAGGGCCAGTTCCTCAAGGAAGGCAGCGTGGCGCAGATCCGCCAGGACCCCGATGTCGCGGCGGTTTATCTGGGACGATCGGAGCATTGATGCACCCGCTGCTGACGCTGAACCGGATTTGCACCGCCTATGGACAGAGCCAGGTCCTGTGGAACATCGACCTGGAAGTGCCCCGTGGCGGCGCGCTGGCCTTGATCGGGCGCAATGGCGTGGGCAAGACCACGCTTCTCAAAAGCATCATCGGCGTGCAACCGCTCAGCGCCGGCACCATCCGGTTCGACGGCGCCGATGTCAGCGGCCTTCGCGCGTTTGAGCGGGCCCGGGCCGGCATCGGCTTTGTGCCGCAAGGCCGTCACATATTTCCCCACCTGACGGTTGCGGAGAATCTGGAGACCGGACTTTCGGCCCTGGCAGGGCGTGGCGGCGGCGCCATGCGTGCCGGCGTGCCCGAACACATCTATGACCTGTTTCCGAAGCTGAAGCAGATTGCTGGACGCAAGGCGGGCGTTCTGAGTGGCGGCGAACAGCAGCAGTTGGCGATCGGCCGGGCGCTGGCGGGCCAGCCCAAGCTGCTTTTGCTGGATGAACCCACCGAAGGTATCCAGCCCAATGTGGTGCAGCAGATCGAGGCGGCGCTGCGCCGGGTGCGACGTGAATTGGGCGTGACGGTGATGATCGTCGAACAGTATCTGGACTTCGCCTGGTCCTTCGCCGACCATTATTGCGTCATGCAGCGCGGCCGTATCGTGCGCCAGGGTTCGACGCAAAACGAGAGCGCCGCCGAAGTGGCGCACCTGGTCAATATCTGACGCTGTCTACGCCGATTTCAGGGGCGGACAGACCTGCACGTCGTACCCGTCCGGGTCCTTGATGTGGAAGCTCTTGGCGCCGCCGCCCATGTCGGTGCGCGGCTCCAGGCCGCGCCGCTTCAATTCCTCTTCGACAGCGTCCGCATTCCAGTTGCCCAGCGCATAGCCGACATGGGTGACGTAAGGCTTCATGCCGGATTGCGGGTTGGTGCGCGCCGTCAGCAACGTATCGCCAAACCCCAGGTAACATTGCTTGCCGGTGTCTTCGGACACCTTCATGCCCAGCAGGTCGGCATAAAAGTCCCGGGTCTTGGCATAATCAGGCACCGCCAGGACATAGTGATTGATGCCGATGGCTTTCAGCCTGGTCGGCTCTGCCGCCAGCGCAGGCGTAGCGGCTGCGGCGGCCACGCCGGCAGCCAGGGACTGGACCAGTTGCCGGCGGCTCATCCGCCCACGCTCGAAATCGTTCAAGAGGTTGGCGATAATTTGTTCCATGGCTCCAGCGGACTCCTGTCTGCGGGAGAATCTTCCCCCTGCGCCAGCACCGCCAGAATACGTCAAACAGCGTAGGCTTCTGGCCGTGATCCATCCGTCCGCATTCTTCAGCAGGTCGTGGCGATGCTGTTTAATCCCCGTCCGCAAAAGGGGGTGCATTGAGGCCATGCTTGGGTTGCCGCAGCGTGATTGGATTCCGGCAGAAGTGGAGCGCGCCAGGACACGGCGCCGGGCCCAGGGCCAGGAGCTGACTCTTTTGCAGGAGGCCATGATCGCGGCCATAGCGGCTGGGGATCCGCGCCGCGATCCTTCGTCCGCCACGAATTTCGGAAAGATCAAAGCTGCGGTCGAGAGTGCGGGAATATGGACCTGCAAAACAGAGTGGCGCGCACTAACCTGGTTTGAAAGCGAGATCCGCAAATCCGAAAGGGCCGGCAAGGCCTGGTTCATGGCTTCGGTTTCGTGCGATGGGCAAAGGCTGTCCTGCGGTTGCCCCACGATAGAAAGTGCTTTTGCCTATGTTCAGCTTTACCAGAGATTTATTGCCGACCAGTTTTATGCTCTCGGCCCGCCTTGGGCCGACACTGGCAAATACAGGACCTGAATAAGGTCACGCCTGGGCGGTCGGGAAACTTCGCTGGGCCACTCTTTTGAGTGGCTGGGGGACTAGGATTCGAACCTAGACAACCAGAGTCAGAGTCTGGGGTCCTACCGTTAGACGATCCCCCACCAGCCGGCGGGACCGGTCCTTTAGACCAGCCGCCAACCCCTTGCAAGGACGGGTTTTCGCACCCCTTTTGACCCCGTGGCCCCGCTGCCGTCATACTGGCCCGCAAGCGGCGCACGTGGCGCCGGACCAGGGCAAAATGCACGGGAATCCGCACAAATTGCAGGACGACGGGGGCAAATCAGCCCCCCTGTTGGCGGTATTGGACCTGGGCACCAACAACTGCCGGCTTTTGATCGCGGCCGAGGCCGCCCGGGGCGGATTCCGGGTGGTGGATTCCTTCTCCCGCATCGTGCGGCTGGGCGAGGGGGTGGGCCAGACCGGGATGCTGTCCGAAGCCGCCCTGGACCGGACCATTGCGGCCCTGAAAATCTGTTCCGACCGCATCCAGAAACACAAGGTTCGCCACGTCCGCTGCATCGCCACCCAGGCCGCGCGGCTGGCGCGCAATGCCGATGTGCTGGTGACCCGCGCCCGCCAGGAAGCGGGGCTGGAACTGTCGGTGATCTCGGCGGAGGAAGAAGCCGACCTGGCCGCCGAAGGTTGCGCGCCCCTGATCGGGCGCAAATATAAAGGTGCGCTGGTGTTCGACATCGGCGGCGGTTCGACCGAGATCATCTGGCTGCAGAAAAGCGCGGAGGGACCGCAGAAGAAATTAACGGCTTCGGTGCCGTTCGGTGTGGTGACCCTGGCGGAAAATTATGGCGCCGCCTCGACCAGCCGCATCGGCTTTGACCGCATGCGCGCCGACCTGAAGTCGCGCTTCGAACCCTTTGCCAGGGAAATGGGCGAGGCGTTCGACGTGCGAAAGAACCATCTGCTGGGCACATCCGGCACCGTCACAACCCTGGCCGCCATCGCGCTGAAGCTGCCGCGCTACAACCGCACGCGGGTGGATGGCAGCTGGCACGAAACCAGCCATATGCTGCGGGTGGTGGAAAAGCTGGTGGGCCAGGATACCGAGGCGCTGGCAAAGATCGGCAGCATCGGGCATGAACGCGCCGATCTCATGCTGCCCGGTTGCGCCATCTTCACCGCCATCTGCTCGCTCTGGCCCTCGCCGGTCCTGCGTGTCGCCGACCGCGGCCTGCGCGAAGGCATGCTGCGCCAATTGAGCCGGCAGCTGTCATGAAAAAGGAAGGCGATGCTTCGGGGCGCGGCCGCGTGCCCGTGAAAGTGAAGAAGGATCGCGGCCGCACCCAATCCAGCCGCGCCTGGCTGCAGCGGCAGCTGAATGACCCTTATGTGGCCAAGGCCCGCTCCAGCGGCTATCGCAGCCGTGCCGCCTTCAAGCTGGTGGAGCTGGACGAGAAATTCCGTTTCCTGAAAAAAGGCGCGCGCGTGCTCGACCTGGGCGCCGCGCCCGGCGGCTGGAGTCAGGTGGCGGCGAAGCCGGCGCCACCGTGGTGGCGGCCGACGTGCTGGTGATGGAAGAAATCCCGAACGTCACGTTCTTCCAGGCAGACCTGACCGACCCGGATATCCCGGCCATGCTGAAACAGGCGCTGAATGGCCCGGCCGACATTGTGCTGACCGACATGGCTGCGCCCACCACTGGCCACCGCGCCACCGATCATATCCGCACCATCGCGCTGGTGGAGATCGCGCTGGGGGTGGCCATCGATACGCTGAAGCCTGGCGGCACCTTTGTGGGCAAGGTGTTCCAGGGCGGCTCGTCCAACGATCTTCTGGCCCAGCTGAAGAAGAACTTCCGCGAGGTCAAGCACGTCAAGCCCCCGGCCAGCCGGGCGGAATCCGTGGAATTGTACGTCGTGGCGCTGGGGTTCAAACCGCCCGCCAAATAATTTGGAGAAAGCGGGAATGGATCTGCAGATAAGCAGTCTTGCCCGTCATGGATGATCGGCGCCGCCATCCGAATCTGCGCGCTGTGGTGATCGTCAAATGAAAAAAGCCCCGGCTGAAAACCGGGGCCTTTTCCACGATAGAGAAGTTCGTTCTTACGGGACGTGCTTCAGGCTGATCGAGCCGATGCCCGCCGCCACGTTCAGGCCGGTCTGGCCCGAAACGCTGAGCGGCTGCAGGGCGATGGACTTGTCCAGACCACCGACCAGCACGTTGGCGCCAAGGCCGACGCCGACGGTCGCCTGGGCGGTGGCGCCGGCATATTCGCCTTCCAGCGCGCCGGGGCGCACGTCAGAAGCCGGGGCGAACACGGCCCAGACCAGACGGGCCTTGCTGGTGTAGCCGATATCGACGCCCCACTTGGAGATCGAACCGGCATAATGCTCGACCGTGGCCTTGGTGGGCTCATACGAGCAGCGCACATCCTTGGTCGAACCGAAAACAAAACCCATGCCGCCCGCGACATTGCAGGTCAGGGTGCCAACCTTCACGCCGGCGGGAGCGGCCGAAGCGGCCGAGGCAATGGCAAGGCCTGTCACCGCCACAGCGGCGCCGAGCATCAGACGAAATGACTTCATGGTGTGTCTCCTGGGTTCAAAATTGAGGGGACTCGGCCCTTCGCCGGTCACAAACGCTACAACGCGGCAAGGCACATACGGTTCCCGGCAAAAGCGGGAAATCCAGACTTTACAGGGATTTAAGGCGGCGTTCCGGGCCCCTCTTGCACAGGCGGCGGGGCGCTGATACAGGCTCGGCGCTCCAGAAGGAGCGCCTGCTACATGTCCAGCTCGACCATCCGCGAAGCCCTGACCTTCGACGATGTCTTGCTGGTGCCCGGCGCCTCTGAAGTCCTTCCCGGCCAGGTCGATACCCGCACCAAGCTGACCAAGACGGTCGAGCTGGGCATTCCGCTGGTCAGCGCTGCCATGGACACCGTCACCGAAGCCGGTTTGGCCATCGCCATGGCCCAGGCCGGCGGCATGGGCGTGATTCACAAGAACTTAGGGATCGAAGAACAGGCCGAGCATGTGCGCCGGGTGAAGCGCTATGAAAGCGGCATGGTGGTCAATCCGGTCACCATCTCCCCCGGCGCCACCCTCGCCGAAGCCAAGCAGCTGATGGAACGACACCGCATCTCCGGCGTGCCGGTGGTGGAAAGCGTCGACGCCAAGGGCTCGGGCAAGCTGGTGGGCATCCTCACCAACCGCGACGTGCGCTTCGCCGCCGATCCCACCCAGAAGATATCAGAACTGATGACCAAGCAGGTCGTCACCGCCAAGGAAGGCGTCAAGCCGGACGAGGCGCGCCGCCTTTTGCACCAGCACCGCATCGAGAAGATCGTGGTGGTGGACGATGCCTATCGCTGCGTCGGCCTGGTGACGGTGAAAGACATCGAGAAGGCGCAGAAATATCCCTTCGCCTGCAAGGATGACCGCGGCCGCCTGCGTGTCGCCGCCGCCACCGGCGTGGGCGAGGATGGCTACGCCCGCGCCATGGGCCTGATCGAAGCGGAATGCGATGTCATCGTGGTTGATACCGCCCATGGTCATTCCAAGGGCGTGATCGAAGCCATCAAACGCATCAAGAAGCAGAGCAACTATGTCCAGGTCGCGGGCGGCAACATTGCCACCGCCGACGCCGCCAAGGCCCTGATCGATGCCGGCGCCGATGCGGTGAAGGTGGGCATTGGCCCCGGCTCCATCTGCACCACCCGCATCGTGGCCGGTGTTGGCGTGCCGCAGTTGACCGCCATCATGGATGCGGTGAGCATCGCGCGCGACGCCGGCGTGCCGGTGATCGGCGATGGCGGCATCAAATATTCCGGCGACCTGGCCAAGGCGCTGGCGGCCGGCGCATCGGTCGCCATGGTGGGCTCGCTGCTGGCGGGCACCGATGAATCCCCCGGCGAGGTGTTCCTGTACCAGGGCCGCTCCTACAAGGGCTATCGCGGCATGGGCAGCGTGGGCGCCATGGCGCGCGGCAGCGCCGACCGCTATTTCCAGGCCGAAGTGCGCGATGCGCTGAAGCTGGTACCCGAAGGCGTGGAAGGCCAGGTGGCCTACAAGGGTCCGGTGGGCCAGGTGGTGCACCAGATCATCGGCGGCCTGCGCGCCGCCATGGGCTACACCGGCTGCCGCACCATTGAGGAATTCCACAAGAAGGCACAGTTCGTGCGCATCACCGGCGCCGGCCTGCGCGAAAGCCACGTCCATGATGTGACCGTGACGCGCGAGGCTCCCAACTATCATCCTGGCGGGCAATAGCCGTATCGCGGCATGTGGAAAGCAGCCGCATTTGCATTGACGTTGACGGCATCCGGCGCGGCTGCGCAGGTGCAGCTCGAATGGGCGCAGGTCGAAGCGGTGGAAGTGCGCGAGCGCCCCGGCCCCGCGGTGTGGCACCTGACGCGCGGCAATTCCGAAGTCTATCTGCTGGGTCTGGCCGGCGCGCTGCCCAAGGATCTGGACTGGAACAAGCAATACCTGTCCGAACTGCTGGACGGCGCGCGCGCCATCCTGATGCCGCCCAAGGCCGACATCGCCCTGACCGACATCGCCTGGTTTCTGATCCGCCACGGCGGCGAGCTTTCCCTGCCGCGCGGCCAGACGCTGGAAGAAGGTTTGGACAGCGATCTGCGCACCCGTTTCATCGCCGCGCGCGATCATGCCGGCGGTGACGCCGGCGATTACCGCACCGACATTCCCATCCGCGCCGCCCTGCGGCTGCAGCAGGATCTGCGCAGCAAGCTGGATTTCTCCTTCCGCGAGCCGCGCAACACCATCGAGAACCTGGCATACCGCAAGCGCATCCGGAACGAGCCGGTGAACCGCTTTGAGGCGATGGATGCCATCCGCGATGTCCTGAAGCTGAACCCGCAGCAACAGCGCGCCTGCCTGGCGCAGGCGGTGGAAGATGTGAACTGGGCAGTCGCCCATGCCGAGAAATCCGCCCGTGCCTGGGCGGTGGGCGATATCCGCACCGTGAAGGCCAATTACAGCGAATGGCGGCTGGGCAACTGCATCATGGCGGCGGTTCAGCGGTTCAGCGACATCGATGGCCGCAATGTTGCTGAATACGTCACTGCCATCGACGCGGCGCTGAACCAGCCGGGCAAGGCCATCGTGGTGATCAACATGGGCCCCTTGCTGCGCAAGGGCGGGGTGCTGGAGCGGCTGGAAGCCAAGCACATCCAAATAGAAGCGCCCGCCGAATAACTATTTTTCGAGTTTCGCCGCTTGCAGCAGGGCGATGGTCTTCAGGTCCACGATCTCGCCGTTGGCGATCATGGCGAAGGCTTCGTCCAGGCGCATTTCCAGCACGATGATATCCTCGCCCTCGGATTCCTCGCCGCCGCCCTTGGCGCGCGGCGCGGTGGAGTCGTAATCGGCCAGGAACACCGACACCCGCTCCTTCACCGCGCCGGGGCTGGCGAAGCAATAGCTGACCAGGCGCGGATTGGTGATGGTGACGCCGGCTTCCTCCAGCGACTCCCGCTGGATGCAAACCTCGGGCGTATCGCCATCCAGCTTGCCGGCGATGGCTTCGACCATCAGCTGGCGATAGCCCCATTCGAACATGGGCAGGCGGAACTGTTTCACCAGGATCACCTTGTCGCGCGCCTTGTCATACGGCAGCACCGTGGCGGCGTTGCCGATGTCATAGGATTCCCGCGTTTGGGTCTGCCAGTTGCCGTCGCGGCGCCGGTAATCGAATGTCACGCGCCGCAGAACATAATAGTCGTCGGACAGGATTTTGGTTTCGCGCAGCCGCACCCGGCCGCTGATATCGTCGTCGCTCATAAGGATTCTTTTGTTGGTCGCTCCCGCTCGCGCGGACGCTCCAACGCTAATGGTGGACGTGCACCACCGCAAGCTTGTCGGTGTAGAAGCGGCGCCAGCCCGGCGTGGCGTCCAGCAGTTTCACCACCGGCTGGTCGGCGCGGAAGATGGTCCAGCGCACATGATAGAAGGCCAGGGTTGCGGCCAGGGCATCCTTGTCCGGCGCGGTGATCGCGGCATAATTCTGCAGGAAGATGTCGCCATACAGGTCGGCACGGCTGTCGATGAAGGGCTTGACCCCGTTCCAGATCAGGTAACCGCCAAAAGCGTAATCGTTCAGCACCGGCGTCTCGCGCACAAAGCGCGGCACATGCGCCAGCGCCGTGACCGGCGAGATGGGATCATCGCTGCGCACCACTGGCATCGCCACGCGTGCCAGGATCAATACGGCAAAACCAGCCGCGGCCAACAGCGCAAACACAGGCTTGAAGCTTTCACTTTTGGCAGGCCACGCCTTGGCCAGCGACGGCGCCAGCAGGATCGGCGCCGTCACGCCCAGCAGCATCTGGTGGCGACCATGGCTCAGCGCCAGCCATACCAGTCCCAGCAGGATCAACAGGCGAATGGCGGGCACTTTCAGCTTGCCGCTGCCCAGCACGAACAGCGCGGTGAGCAGCGCGATGGCGAAAGGCGAGACCTGGCTGAAGTCGCTGGCCTGCCACTCGCCGATATGACCCAGCCCGTGCATGGCCGACAGCTTGAAGGGAAACAGCAGGCCGGCGATGCCGAACGGTGTCGCCAGGCACGACAATGTCGCGCCAATCAGAAAAATTCCCCAACCGATCACCTGCTTGCGGTCTTCGATGATCGCTTCCACGGCCAGCGCGCCGGCCAGCGCCAGTCCGAACGCGAAGCTGCCATGCAGGTTGGCCCACAGCGGCATCGCGACAATCAGCCAGCAGGAGGGCGCTTTCTGTTTCTCGCGCGCACCGGCAAGCCCCGCAGTCCAGATCGCCAGCAGCGGCAGCGCCAGCATGTGCGGCCGGGCCAGGAGGCTGCCGGTGACACAGGCCAGGCCCAGCACCACGGTCAGCAGCGCCGGCACGAAGTCTGTGCGCTGGCGCACGAAATACGCGGTCACACCGGCGGTCAGCGCGGCGCAGGCGGCGAACAACAGGTGAATGCCCGCCCAACCACCGCGCCAACCCAGCGCCATGATGATCTCGGCCAGCCATTCCTGGGTGTGCCAGGGCGCGCCGGCGGCGGTAGTGGAAAACACATCGGCGCGCAGCACCGCGCCATGCGCCAGCATCCATTCCCCGGCGCGGATGTGCCAATAGGTGTCGCTATCATTGAGCAACCCCGGCGACAGGGCCGTCAGCGCGAACGCGGCCAGCGCAGCGCACAAGGCAAAGTTCAGGGCAGGGGTGCGCATCATTGCCCCGCACTCTATAAGAGCAATCCTCAATACGGCCTTTCCGGCCTAACGCCTTGGTTTGACGATCGAAATGACTCCCGCCGCCCGCGTTCAGATGGCCATCGAGATCCTGGACGGGCTGGAGACCACCGCCCAGCCCACCGACCGTTTCCTGAAAAGCTGGTTTCGTACCCGCCGTTTCGCCGGCTCCAAGGACCGCCGCGCCATCGCCGACCATGTCTTCGCCATCCAGCGCCGCCTGGCGCAGCTTTCGCACCGAATAAACGACACATCGCGCGGGCGCATGATCGCGGCGCTGCTGGAAAATGGCGAGGATGTCGCCGCGCTGTTTTCCGGCGGCTATGGACCCGCGCCGCTGACCGTTGCGGAACGCGCCGCCATGACGGCAACGCCATCGCCGGCGCCGGACTGGGTGACGGGCGAATATCCTTTGTGGTTGGAAGGCGAACTGAAGCGCGCCTTTGGCGATGACCTTGCAGCGGAGATGGCCGCCTTCATCGGCCGCGCGCCAACGGACATCCGCGCCAATACCCTCAAGACCACGCGTGACGCATTGCTGGCTGAACTGAGCGCGGTGCCGACGCCGTATGCGCCACATGGACTGCGCATAACCGGCGACGCCACGGCTTTATCCCAGTCGCCGCTGTTCGAAGCCGGCGCCTTTGAATTCCAGGATGAGGCGGCGCAGATCGCGTCGGCGCTTTGTGCAGTGGTTCCCGGGATGAGGGTGCTGGATCTGGCGGCGGGCGCTGGCGGCAAAAGCCTGGCGCTGGCGGCGGCGATGCAGAACCAGGGCGAGATCGTCGCCTGTGACGTGCGCGGCGAGGCGCTGCTGGAACTGGAAAAGCGCGCCGCCCGCGCCGGTGCCACCATCATAAGGACCCTGCCGCTGGAACACGTGCAGCCGTCCGGCCTGTTCGATGTCGTGCTGGTGGATGCGCCCTGCAGCGGCACGGGCACTTGGCGGCGCCAGCCGGAACTGCGCTGGCGGTTGACCTCCGCACGGCTGGCGGAACTGACAGGCATTCAGGACCGTCTGCTGGACCAGGCCGCCGCCCTGGTGATCCCCGGTGGCCGGCTGGTCTATGCCACCTGTTCCATCCTGCCGGTCGAAAACCAGGACCGGTTGGCGGCCTTCCGCACCCGTCATCCCGGCTTTGTTCCCACCGATCTGGGCCAAACCTGGGGTTCCAACCCGCCCCCCGGACTGGGGGCGGATTTCCGGGCCAGTCCGGCCAAAACCGGGACAGATGGCTTCTATTGCGCGGGGCTCCGCCGCGAATGACGCATGGTTACACGGGGCCAAAATGTCTTATGGTCCGGCTCATGACCCGCCGCGCGATTCCTCTCCTGGCCGCCCTTGCCGTGGCCACAAGTTCCGCTTTTGCCGCCCCCAAGCCGGCCCCGTCCAAGGCCAGTGGGCCCGCCGCCAAGGCAGAAGCGCCGCTGACGGTGGACGGCCTTTTGACCCAGGCCCGCGCGGCCATCACCCGGGGCGATACCGAGCTTGCAGTCCGCATGGCGCAATCGGCCATCGTCGCCGATCCGGCGCGGCCGGGCTCCTATGTGGCGCTGGGCGATATCTATGCCGAAGCCGGCCAGGCCGAGTATGCGCGCAGCTATTACGATGCCGCGCTGGGCATCGATCCGGTGCATCCCGGCGCGCTGAAAGCCATCGCGGCGCTCGACAAGAGCCGCACCTCCACCACGGCGAACGCCGCCCGATGAGCGTTCTTGTTCTGGATTTTGGCAGCCAGGTCACCCAGCTGATTGCGCGCCGCGTGCGCGAAGCCGGCGTCTATTGCGAGATCGTGCCCTTCAACAAGGCCGAAGAGGCGCTGGCGAAAAAGCCCAAGGCCATCATCCTGTCAGGCGGTCCGCGCTCGGTCTATGAAGAAAATTCCCCGCGCGCACCGCAAAGCGTGTTCGAAGCCGGCGTGCCGGTGCTGGGCATCTGCTATGGCGAGATGACCATGTCGGTCCAGCTGGGCGGCAAGGTCGAGGGCGGCCACAACCAGGAATTCGGCCGCGCCGACATTCATGTGAAGAACAAGTCGCCGCTGCTGGAAGGCCTGGCCGAAACCGGCAGTGAGCCGGTGTGGATGAGCCATGGCGACAAGATCACCGCCATTCCGCCGGGCTTTGAGATCATCGCGACATCCGAGTCTTCGCCTTACGCTGTCATCGCCGACGAGAAGCGCCGCTTCTATGGCGTGCAGTTCCACCCCGAAGTGGTGCACACCCCGCGCGGCGCGACCTTGCTGTCCAACTTCGTGCGCACCATCGCGGGCATCGAGCCGGAATGGAACATGCACGCCTTCCGCGCCGCGATGGTCGAGAAGATCAGGAAGCAAGTCGGCAAGTCGAAAGTGATCTGCGGCCTGTCGGGCGGTGTGGACTCGTCGGTTGCGGCCGTGCTGATCCATGAAGCCATCGGCGACCAGCTGACCTGTATCTTTGTCGATACCGGCATGATGCGGTCGGGCGAAAGCGAAGAGGTCGTCTCGCTGTTCCGCGGCCATTACAACATCCCGCTGATCCATGCCGATGCGCGCGAACTGTTCCTGGGGCGGCTGAAGGGCGTCAGCGATCCCGAACAGAAGCGCAAGATCATCGGCGCCGCCTTCATCGATGTGTTCGACAAGGAAAGCCACAAGGTCGGCGGCGCCGAATTCCTGGCGCAAGGCACGCTCTATCCCGACGTGATCGAAAGCGTGTCGGCCACCGGTGGCCCGTCGGTCACCATCAAAAGCCACCACAATGTCGGCGGCCTGCCCGACTACATGAAATTGAAGCTGGTCGAGCCGTTGCGCGATCTGTTCAAGGACGAAGTGCGCGCGCTGGGCCGCGAGCTGGGCCTGCCGCCGGCCTTTGTCGGCCGCCATCCGTTCCCCGGCCCGGGCCTGGCCATCCGCATTCCCGGCGACATCACCGAGGAAAAGCTGGATATCCTGCGCAAGGCCGACGTCATCTATCTGGACGAAATCCGCAAGGCCGGCCTGTACGACAAGATCTGGCAGGCGTTCGCCGTGCTGCTGCCGGTCAAGACCGTGGGCGTGATGGGCGATGCCCGCACTTACGACCATGTCTGCGCGCTGCGCGCAGTCACCAGCAGCGACGGCATGACCGCCGACTACTATCCCTTCGAGCACAGCTTCCTGGCCCGCACCGCCACGCGTATCGTCAACGAAGTGCGCGGCATCAACCGGGTGGTCTACGACATCACGTCGAAGCCGCCGGGGACGATTGAGTGGGAGTGAAATGCGACCCCGCTACGCGGGGTCAAATCGGTCCTGACGGACCGATTTGAGCATTTCACGCCGCGAGCACAAGCGAGCGGTAGCGCAGTGGTGAAAATCAAACTCAAGAGTCCCGCTGCTGACTTAACAACGCGCGCTTCAACAGACTGACAAGTCCCCATGATCCGCCTCGACAACATTTCCAAGCAGAACGGGCATCAGCTGCTGTTCATCGATGCGTCGATGGGCGTGCAGAAGGGCGAGAAGGTGGGGCTGGTCGGGCCCAATGGCGCTGGCAAGTCCACGCTGTTCCGCATGATCGCCGGCCAGGACAAGCCGGATGATGGCCAGGTGACCATCGATCCGGGCATGACCATCGGCTATTTCAGCCAGGATGTCGGCGAAATGTCGGGCCAGAGCGCCGTGATGGCAGTGATGGATGGCGTTGGACCGGCCAGCGCGCTGGCCGCCGAAATGGCGCAGCTGGAAGCGGCGATGGTCGATCCGGGGCAACTCGACAACATGGATGCGCTGGTGGAACGCTATGGCGAAGTCCAGGCCCGCTTCGAGGAGCTGGACGGTTATGCCCTGGATGCGCGGGCGCGCGAAGTGCTGGCGGGCCTGAGCTTCAGCCAGGAACGAATGGACGGCGATGTCGGTCTTCTCTCCGGCGGCTGGAAGATGCGCGTGGCGCTGGCCCGCATTTTGGTCATGCGGCCCGACGGCATGCTGCTGGACGAGCCCAGCAACCATCTGGACCTGGAAAGCCTGATCTGGCTGGAGGATTTCCTCAAGAATTACGACGGCGCGCTGCTGATGACCAGCCACGACCGCGAGTTCCTGAACCGCATCATCGGCAAGGTGGTCGAGATCGATGGTGGTTCGCTCACCACCTATTCGGGCAATTACGAATTCTACGAGCAGCAGCGGGCGATCAGCGAAAAGCAGCGCCAGGCGCAGTTCGAGCGCCAGCAGGCCATGCTGGCCAAGGAGATCAAGTTCATCGAACGCTTCAAGGCGCGCGCCAGCCATGCCGCCCAGGTGCAAAGCCGGGTCAAGAAGCTGGACAAGATCGAGCGGGTGGAAATGCCTCGGCGCCGCGAAAGCGTGCGCTTCGAATTCCGCACCCCGCCGCGGTCCGGCGACGACGTGGCGGGCTTCAAGAATGTCCACAAGGCCTATGGACGCCATGTCATCTATGACGCGCTGGATTTCCAGGTCCGCCGCAACGAACGCTGGTGCATTCTGGGCGCCAATGGCGCGGGCAAATCCACCCTGCTGAAGATGGTGGCGGGCGAGACCCAGCCTGACCAGGGCCGGGTGGCGATCGGCAGCAATGTGAAGATGGGCTATTTCGCCCAGCACTCCATGGATCTGCTGGACGGCGACGACACGATCTTCGAAACCCTGGACAAAACCTTTCCCCAGGCGGGGCAGGCGCCCTTGCGCACCTTGGCCGGCTGCTTCGGCTTTTCGGGCGACGATATCGAAAAGACTTGCCGGGTGTTGTCGGGCGGCGAGAAGGCGCGCCTGGTCATGGCCATGATGCTGTTCGATCCGCCCAACTTCCTGGTGCTGGACGAACCCACCAACCACCTGGACATGGCGACCAAGGAGATGCTGATCGCATCCCTGGCGGAATTCGAAGGCACCATGCTGTTTGTCAGCCACGATCGCCATTTCTGGCGGCGTTGTCCAATCGCGTGCTGGAGGTGACGCCCGAAGGCGTGCACCAGTATGCCGGCGGCTATACCGAATATGTCGCCCGCACCGGCCATGAAGCGCCGGGCCTGCATCCGGGGCATTTGTAATATCTGCGGACCCGTGGAAAATTCCGGTACGGGCTGTCGCAAGGACCGCCGGCCGTTCGTCCTTGGGCTGCAACCAATCCCGGAGCCTGTCCATGAAGCCCACCATCACCGCCTTCGCCAATTCGCCCGACCGTGGCCGGGGCCTGGCGCGCGACATGCAGGTCCGCTGGGCGTTGGAGGAGGTTGGACAAGCCTATCAAGTACGTCTGGTCACCTTCGCCCAGTTGAAGGAGCCGGCGCACAAGGCACGCCAGCCTTTTGGGCAGATTCCCACCTATGAAGCGGACGGGTTGGTACTTTTCGAATCCGGCGCCATCGTGCTGCATATTGCCGAAACCCATGGCGGCTTGCTGCCCAGGGACGCGAACGCCCGCGCCCGCGCCATCGCCTGGATGTTCGACGCCCACAGTACGGTCGAGCCGGTGATCGTGGCCCGTGAAAGCGCCATCCTGACCGAAGGCGACAAGCCATGGCATGCAACGCGCCTGCCGATGCTGGAGGATCGTATCCGTGTCCGACTGAAGGACCTGGCCGAACGGCTGGGCGACAAGGAATGGCTGGAGGGCGACTTCAGCGCCGGGGATCTGTTGATGATCGGGGTGCTGCGCCGGTTGCATAGTTCGGGAATATTGAAGGACTATCCCAGTCTGGCCGCCTATGTTGCCCGGGGTGAAGCGCGGCCCGCCTTCCAGCGCGCCTTCGCGGCGCAGCTGGCGGTGTTCCAGGCGGCGCAAAAAGGTTGATGTCATGTCCGACAAGCCGGGTGATGCGGCTGAAGCGGGTGACGTGAGCCACCATATTTCCCGCGCGTCCATGGCCATTGCCGCCATCTCGACCATCGTCGAATGGTACGACTTCACCCTGTATCTGTATTTCGCCACCATCCTGTCGCGGGTATTTTTCGGCGGCGGTACGGCGTCGCTGCTCACAACCCTGGCCGGCTTTGCGGTGGCGTATCTGCTGCGGCCCTTGGGCGCCATCGTCTTTGGCCATATCGGCGACCGGCATGGGCGGCGGGAGATGATGCTGGCATCCATGGCGGTGATGACATTGGCGATGCTGGCGACCGCCTTGCTGCCCACCTATGCGGTGCTGGGGCCGCTCGCCGGATGGCTGCTGTTGTTCTTGCGCTGTGTCATCAGCTTTTCGGTGGGCGGGGAATATACCGGCGTTGTCGCTTACCTTTTGGAAGGCGCGGCGGAAAACCGGCGCGGGCTGATCACCTCGTCGGCGTCGGCGGCCAGCGAGGTGGGCGGTTTGCTGGCGGTGGGCGTGTCTGCCGCAACGGTGCATGCGCTTGCGCCCGCCGCGCTGGACGCCTGGGGCTGGCGGATTCCGTTCCTGTTCGGCGCGGTGCTGGCTTTTGCCGTGTGGATCGCGCGTTCGTCCATGCAGGAATCCCCTGATTTCGAGCGTCAGCGTGCCTCGGGTACCGCGCCGGCGCGGCCGCTGCGTCACACGCTCAAATATCATCGCAAAGGCGTCGCGCGCAGCTTCGCCATCTCGGCGCTGGGTTCGATCACCTATTATGTCGGCATCACATATGTCCCGGCCTTCCTGACATCAGTGGGTGCGCGAACCGAGAACGTCGCGCTGTGGCTTTCCACCCTGGCGGCGCTGGTGGTGATCGGTGTGACGCCGCTGGTGGGGGCGCTGTGCGACCGCGTGGGCAGGAAGCCGGTGCTGATCGGCGTGGCGTTGCTCAGCACTGTGCTGCCCGTCACCCTGTTCGCCGCCATGGCCAGCGGGTCGCTGGTGCGGGCGCTGCTGGGTGCGGTGATCCTGGCTGCTGTCGCCGGCGCGGTCAGCGCGGTGGGCGCGGTCGCCACCGCCGAACAGTTTCCCGGCGAAGGCCGTCTCAGCGGCCTGGCGCTGGGCGCCACCGGTGCCACGGCAATCTTCGGCGGCATTACGCCCTGGGCGGCGCAGCTGCTGGTGGAGCGCACTGGCCTTGCCATCATGCCCGGCGTGATGATCGCGGTGGTGGGCGCATGCGTGCTTCCGCTATTGTGGGGCATGCGCGAGACTCGTCCGTCATGACCGCCAAGCCGATCTGGCCGTATGCGCTTGGCGCGGCGGCCTTGGTCGCCTTCCAGGTCGCGGTGCTGCACACCGTCGGCCAGCCCTTCATCGCTGCCAGCGGGCACATCCTGCTGTGGGTCAACGACCCGTTCAGCGCCGACACCTCGCAGCAGCTGGCGGACTGGTACAGCTTTTCCCACATCATCCACGGCTTCATCTTTTTCTGGCTTCTGAAACTTGTGTTCCCGCGCCTGCCGCTGCCGGCGCGGCTGCTGCTCGCCATGGGAATCGAGATCGGCTGGGAAATCACCGAAAATTCCCCCGCCATCATCCAGCATTACCGCCAGCAGGCCATCGCCGCCGGTTATACCGGCGACAGCATCCTGAATTCGGTGTCGGACACGGTGATGATGTCATGCGGGTTTATCTTCGCGTCCCGCGTACGGGCGCGCATCGTTATCGCGGTGGCGCTGGTGTTCGAAATTTTCACCGCCTGCATGATCCGCGACAATCTCACCCTCAATGTGATCGGGCTGCTCGCACCGCCCATCCCGGCCATCCATGACTGGCAGGCCGGGGCGAAGCACTGAATCTCAGGCACCAAGCAGTTCAGGCAAACGTATCGAGCAGCAGGCCGATGCCCGGTGTCAGAACCCCGGCCTTGTTCAAGGCCGTCTTTTCCAGCTCGGATGCCGAGCGGTGGATCTTGTCCGCTGTGTCCGGCGTAAGCGCCTCTTTGGCGGCTCGGCGCAGATCGCCGGCATAGCTGACCATGTCCGTCACGGAAGTGATTGTCTGTCCCATGAGCGCTGCGTAGCGCACCATCCTGCATGCATCCCAGCAGGAGTTTCGCATAGGGATAAGCGGCGGTTAATCGTATGGAACCGTACCGTTTTTCTGCGGTAGAGTTCGCGCATGTGCGGTAAATTTACCCAAATGATGACGTGGCGGGCGTTGCACGGCCTCTATTCCATCAGCGACAAGTTTACCGCCCCGATTCCGCCCAAGTCAGCGCCGCAAGACGTCGAAACGGTTACGCCAGTGCGCGATGCCTCTGTGCTGGTGTGGGAGAACGGCGTTTACAACATGAAGCGAATGCGTTGGGGCTTTGCGAAGAAGAGTGCCAAGGCACCTGGCTCGCGGCCGGACCATATCCATGCGCGCGCCGAAACCATTGATACTTTGCCCACTTTCGCGGACGCCTTTGCCAGCAGGCGCGGGCTTCTGATCGTCAAGACTTTCAACGAAGGCAAAGAAGTGCGCCGCAAGACAATCCAGCACACCATCACGCCAAACGACGGCAAGCCCATGGCAATCGCCGTTATCTTCGAGCGTTGGGAGCATGAGGATGGCGGCGAGCTTTTGACCTTCGTGATGGTCACGACGCCGCCCAACCCGCTGGTCGGCAAGATCACCGACCGCATGCCGGCAGTCATTCAACGCAGTGATTGGGGAATGTGGCTTGGTGAGGTTCCAGCGACCCTGGAGCAAATCAAGGCCCTGCTCGTCACGCAGGATGGCGACTGGTCCATGGCGCCGGAAAAGCAATCCAGACAACCGACACTGTTTTAGCCCAAGGAGGCATTCTGCATGAGCATGAACAGCGACATCACCGTCATCACCGAAACCCACAAGGGCAAATACCAGGTGCGGGCGCAGAGCGGCGATGCATCCTTCCTGATCGACGAGCCGGTATCGGCCGGCGGACTGGGGGCGGGACCCAATCCTTACAACCTGCTCAGCGCGGCGCTGGGCGCCTGCACCACCATGACCTTGCGGCTGTATGCCGACCGCAAGGGCTGGCCGCTGACCGATATCCGCACCGCGGTGCGCCACAGCCGGGCCAGCCTGCAAGCCGGCGATGTGTTCGAACTGGATATCGCGCTGGAAGGCGCGCTGGACGATGCCCAGCGGGCGCGGCTGATGGAAATCGCCGAGCGCTGCCCCGTGCACCTGACCCTGGCGCGGGGCTCGCAGGTGCGTGCGGCGCTGATGCCGCCCGCCATGGCGCCGATCCAGCCGCTGGACGGGGCAGGGCACATGGACTGCATGCGCGAGGCCTGTATCGATTAGGTCACTTCGCTCCGCTCATTTTGTCAGTGCGCTGGTCGCCAGGTAGGCGACATGGCTGCGATAGCGGGCCGCGTCCCATCCCAGGCCCGGCACCAGTTCGGCCCATACCGCCAAAGACGTCAGGGTGAAGAGCAGGTCGGTGGCCGCCGTGGGCGACAGGTGGGGGCTGAGCGCCCCTTCGGACCGGAAGCGTTCGGCCAGTTTCAGGCAGGCGGCGCGGCGGGCCCCGTCGCCCGGATTTTCTCCCAGCCGGCGGGCCAGCGGCCAGGCGCGGGGATGCTCCTCCGACAGCTGCGCCACCAAGGCGGAGAGGCTGGCGCGGGCGCTGGGGGCTTCGGCCGGGGTGTGGGCGGCCGCGGCGGCCAGATGCTCGTACAGGGCGGCCAGCAGCGCGTCGCGGTTGGGAAAGTGCAGATAGACCGCCTGGCGGGACAGGCCCGCCTTGGCCGCCACTTCACCCATGGTGCAATCGGCCCGGGCATCGGCCGCGCAAGCCAGCGCCGCCATGAGGATCCGGGTGCGGGTGTCCGGTTTTGTTGACATCATGTAAAGTTCGGCCGCGACATGACTTTACACTATGTAAAGAACAGTAGAAAAGCAAGCTTTCCGCGTTTATGTCGCGTCGTGGAAGATGATGCCCAGGGTATGGCGCTGACCAGTCAGTAGTCGGCTCACCCCATGGCGCATCTTGGCCTGATAGTCGCCCCGGCTGCCCTGCACGGGCCGGCTGTTCACCGCGAACACCACCCCATCGCCCTTGGCCAGCGGCACCACCATCGCCCGGGACTGCTGGCGGGGCCGCTGCTCGGTCAGCACAAACTCGCCCCCCATGAAGTCCGCGCCCGGCTGCGCCAGCAGCACCGCCACCTGCAGGGGAAAGACCTGGGTCCCGTACAGGTCCTGGTGCAGGCAGTTGTAGTCGCCGGGGCCGTAGCGCAGCAGCAGCGGGGTGGGCCGGGTCTGTCCCGCGGCATGGCATTGGGCCAGGTAGTCCTCATGGCGGTCCGGGAAGCGTTCCGCCTTGCCCAGCCGCGCCTGCCAGCCATTGGCGATGGACGACAGGCGCGGATAAAGGCCGGTGCGCAGCTTTACCACCGCGCCGGGCAGGGGGTAGGCGAAATAGCGATACTCACCCCGGCCAAACCCGTGCCGCGCCATCACCACACGGCTGCGGAAGATGCCGTCCCTGTCATACAGCCGGGCCAGCGCATCGCAGCCGCTATCGCTGACCAGCCCGGGCAGAATGGCCCAGCCCTGTTCGTCCAGTTCGGCGCCAATGCGCGTCCAGTCCTGTTTCATGGGGCGATGTTAGCGGCTTTGCGCAGGCGTGCGCCTCCCATATCCTGCGTTTGATATTGGGGAATGGCATGGCGACGATTTACGGCATCAAGAACTGTGACACGATGAGTGAGCCGCGACCCGGCAGGGGCAAATCGGTCCAGTGGACCGATTTGAGCGGCGAACGCGCCGAGCAAAAGCGAGGCGCAGTAACATGGTAACAATCTATGGGATCAAGAACTGCGATACGATGAAGCGTGCCCGCACCTGGATGGAAGCGCACAGGGTCAAGGCTGATTTCCACGACTACAAGGTGTCGGGCATCGACAAGCCGACTTTGGAAGGTTGGGCGAAGAAGGTGGGCTGGGAAGTGTTGCTCAACCGCGCCGGCACCACCTTCAAAAAACTGCCCGAGGCCGACAAGGAAGGCCTGACCGAAAAGAAGGCCATCGCCCTGATGCTGGCCCAGCCATCCATGATCAAGCGCCCGGTGCTTGAGGCGAAAGGCAAACTGACCGTCGGCTTCAAGCCCGACGAATACAAGAAGCTTTTCGGCTAACGCTTGTAGTGCAGGAAGACCTTGCCGTTCTTGAAAACGCGGCTGTTTTCCAGGCTTAGCGCCGGCCGGTTCTGCGCGCCTTCGAACAGGCTGCGCCCGCCGCCCAATATCACCGGACAAACCAGCAACTGGTAATCGTCGATCAGGTCCGCCGCTGCCAGCTGCGCCGTGATGTTGCCGCTGCCCAGGATGGTCATGTTCTGGTCGCGCTTCAGCCGCGCGATTTCCTGCGCCGGATCGCCGTTCAGCACGGTGGTGTTTTCCCACTCGGCCTTTTTCATCGTGCGCGAGAAAACATATTTGGGCGCCGCGTTCATGCCCTTGGCCACTTGCGGCATCATCTGCGCCGCCATCGGGGTGGGCCAGAAGGCGGCCATCATCTCATAGGTGACCCGGCCGAACACCAGCGCGCTCTTGCCTTGCGCGTTGCCCGCGACAAAGGCCTGGAACTCCGGATCGTCACCGCCGGCATGGGCCCAGCTCATGTCATTGTTGGCGTCGGTGAAATATCCGTCCAGCGACACATTGTTGAACATGTTCAAGCGGCTCATCGTGTCTCCTTTGCCGGACGATAAATGCTGGCGATGGCGCCGCCGGGAAAGCTTTTGCTTTCCACCAGTTCCAGGTCCCGCGCGCCGCCACCGGAAAACACCGCCAGCCCGCGACCCAGCACCACCGGGTGGGTGATCAGGTGATATTCATCCACCAGATCCGCCGCCACCAGTGCCCGGGCAAAGCCGGCGCCGCCATGGGCATAGATGTCCTTGTCGCTTTGCGTCTTCACATGCGCGATGCCGGCGGCCAGGTCGCCGCGAATGACCGTCACCGGTCCCCAATGGGCTTCCTCCAGCGTGTCCGAGAACACCGCCTTGGGAATCATGTTCATGGGGGCCGCGAAAGGCTCGGAGGATTTGGGCCACCACGCCGCCATGTCCTCATAGGTGCGCCGGCCCATGATGTGCAGCCCGGCTTTCCAGATGTCCTGCACGATCCAATAGGTCAGGGCTTCGTCCATGCTGGTGAAGATGAAGCCGACATCGCCGTCTAGCCTGGCGGCAAAGCCGTCCAGCGACATCTGCATCTTCAGGACCAGCTTTGGCATCAGATCGTTTTCGCCAGCGCTTCCAGCTGGTCGGCGCAGATGCCCCAGCCCTGGTGGAAGCCCATGGCTTCGTGCCGCTTCATGTCTTCCTCATTCCAGTGGCGCGCCACGGCGGTGTAACGGGTCTTGTCGCCTTCCGGTTCAAAGGTAACCGTCGCCACCATGAAGGGTGCGCCGGATTTGGGTTGCCAGTCGCCGGTAAAGGCGTCGGTGAAAACCAGCTTGCGGTTCGGCACGACCTCCAGCCACTGGCCGGGGTTGGGCATGTCCTGGCCATCAGGGCTGCGCATCGTGATGCAGCTGGCGCCGCCGGGGCGCACGTCCGTTTCCACCACCGGGGTGGTGTAGGGCTTGGGCGCAAACCACTGCTTGATCAGCTCGGGCGTGGTCCAGCAGCGGAACAGCTTGTCGGCCGGGGCATCCATCAGGCGGGTCAGGGTCAGTTCGTACTTGCTCATGTCGTCCTCCGAAGGTGTCAGCGTCTGGCCCAAGGACGGCCAAAGCAAGCCCCGCCCGACAGGAACTCTGGCGAATTATATTTTCATCCCTGTGTCGGGGCGGGGCATAGTGCGCCGTCCTGTAGGAATATCGAGGAACCGCCATGCTTTACACCCTGCTTTGCTACAACAAGGAAGATGTCGTCTGGTCCTGGAGCAAGGAAGAAGACGCCGCCGTGATGGACCGCCTGTCGGTGGTGCATGAAAAGCTGGTGAAGGAGGGCAAGCTGGGCCCGTCCCTGCGCCTGCTGCCCACGACCGCCGCCACCACCTTGCGCGGGCCGGGCATCGTGATCGACGGGCCTTTCGCCGAGACCAAGGAGCAGCTTCTGGGCTTCTATGTCATCGACGTGGAGAACCTGGACGGGGCGCTGGATGTAGCCAGGCAATTGTCAGCCGCCAACCCGACCAGCACCTATGAAGTTCGCCCCATTGCGCTCTATGTGCCCGAAGCGCGGCCCAATGCACCCAAAGAGATGGTGAAGGCCTACTGACATGACCGACATGGCGTGGATCAATGGCGCATTGACGGCAGCCCGGCCCCAGGCCGTGGGCGCGCTGCTGCGCTATTTCCGCGACATGGACCGGGCCGAAGAGGCGTATCAGGACGCCTGTTTGCGCGCCCTGAAAAGCTGGCCGGAAAAAGGCCCGCCGCGCGACCCCACCGCCTGGCTGATCCTGGTGGGGCGCAACGCGGCGCTGGACGGGGTGCGCAAGCAGAGCCGCAACACGCAATTGCCGCCGGACGAAGAGATTTCCGACCTTGGCGATGCCGAAGGCGAATTGGCTGAACGACTGGATGGGTCGCATTACCGCGATGACGTGCTGCGGCTGTTGTTCATCTGCTGCCACCCCGAACTGCCGGCGACGCAACAGATCGCGCTGGCATTGCGCATCGTGTCGGGGCTGACGGTACCCCAGATCGCCCGCGCCTTCCTGGTCAGCGACGCGGCGATGGAGCAGCGCATCACCCGCGCCAAGGCGCGCATCGCCAAAGCCGATGTGCCGTTCGAGGCGCCGGGGCCGGCCGAGCGCGCGGAGCGCGTCGCCGCGGTGGCGGCCATGATCTATCTATTGTTCAACGAAGGCTATTCGGCCGGCAAGGATCCGGTACGCGCCCCCTGTGCGACGAAGCCATCCGCCTGGCGCGGCTGCTGCTGCGGCTGTTCCAGACCGAGCCGGAGATCATGGCGCTGACCGCGCTGATGCTGCTGAACCAGGCGCGATTGCCGGCGCGCTTCGATGCGGACGGCGAAGCCATCCTGCTGGAAGACCAGGATCGCAGCCTGTGGGACCAAAAGCTGATCGGCGAGGGGTTGGCGCTGGTGGACAAGGCGATGCGGCACAACCGCCCCGGTCCATATCAGGTGCAGGCGGCGATTGCCGCCACGCATGCGCGCGCGGCCACGGCTGCGCAAACCGACTGGGCGGGGATCGATGGATTGTACCTGGCGCTGGAGCGGATGCAGCCTTCGCCGGTCATCACGCTCAACCGCGCGGTGGCGGTGGGCAAGTTGCATGGCCCGGCGGCGGGGCTGGAAATGATCGAGCCGTTGGAAGGCGCACTGGGCCGCTATTTTCCCTATTTCGGCGCCCGGGGCGCCTTCCTGTTGCAATTGGGGCGTAACCGGGAAGCCAGGACAGCCTTCGACCGGGCCATCGCATTGGCCGGCAGCGCCGGGGAGGCCGCCCATATCCGCCGCCACCTGGACCGGCTGATGGCGCAGGCGGAAAAAGTTTGAAGCGATGTCGGCCGGCGGCCGGCCGGGCCGTCCTTCGGCCATAACCCAAGGAGATTGTCATGGCAGAACAGCAGCACCCGGCGCCCAAGGGCGGCGTTATCGCCTATCTGATGGTGGAAGGCGCCCAAAAGGCGGCGGATTTCTACAAGAAGGCTTTTGGCGCCGAAATCGCCTTTATCAATCCGCCCGATGAAAAGGGCCGCACCATGCATGCCCATGTTTACATCAATGGCAGTTCGGTGATGCTGAGCGATCCGTTTCCGGAACAGAATTGTTCCTATGTTCCCGCCGCGGGCTTTAGCCTGATGTTGCCGGTCCAGGACGTCGATGGCTGGTGGCAGAAGGCGGTCGATGCCGGTATGACCGGCAACATGCCGCCGATGGACATGTTCTGGGGCGACCGCTACGCCCAGGCCAAGGACGGATTTGGCATTCAATGGGCATTCGTAGGCCCCAAGAAGGGTTGATGGAACAGGATGCTCATGCGTTGATAGACGCATGAGCATTTTTGTTGGCATCGGTGGATGGGTCTATCCGGATTGGCGGGATAACTTCTATCCCAAGGGTCTCTCGCAGAAGCGCGAGCTGGAATATGCCAGCAGCAAGCTGACCGCGATCGAGGTCAACGGCACTTATTACGGTTCGCAAAAGCCCGAAAGCTTCCGCAAGTGGCATGACGAGACGCCGGACGGCTTCGTCTTCACCCTGAAAGGGCCGCGCTTCGCCACCAACCGCCGCGTGCTGGCGGAAGCCGGCGATTCCATCAACCGCTTCTTCGACAGCGGCGTCACCGAATTGAAGGACAAGCTGGGGCCGGTGAACTGGCAGTTCATGCCGACCAAGAAGTTCGATGCCGCTGACTTCGAAGCTTTCCTGAAACTGCTGCCGAAGAAAGTCGATGGCCGCGCCATCCGTCATGCCGTGGAAGTGCGCCATGACAGTTTCAAGGACAAGGCGTTCGTCAAACTGTGCCGCAAGCACGGCGTCGCCATCGTGTTCGGCGCCGACAGTGATTTTCCCCTGATCGGCGACGTCACGGCCGATTTTGTCTATGCCCGCATCATGGGAACCCAGGCGAAGGAAAAGCTGGGCTATCCGCCGGCGGTGCTGAAAAAGTGGGCAGAGCGGGCCCGCGATTGGGAGAAGGGCGCGTCACCCAAGAAGGAATTTCTGGTGGCAGCAGCCGCGCCCAAGAAGAAGCGCGACGTCTTCCTGTTCGTGATCTCCGGCGCCAAGGAAAAGAATCCGGCCGCCGCCCAGGCGATCATCGCCGCGCTCTAGACGCAATGCTTGCATGCAGCCGCGCTGCTTGTGCGCGCGTGGCGCTGTGGCAGCATTCCGCCGAAGCGGGGAGGTTGCCCATGAGGCTCATCGGAATGCTGGATTCGCCCTATGTGCGCCGCGTGGCGGTGTCGCTGAAGGTGCTGGGCGTGCCATTTGAACTCGACCAGCTGTCGGTGTTCCGCAATTTCGAGCAGTTCAGCGCCATCAACCCGGTGGTGAAAGCGCCAACCCTGGTCACCGATGACGGCGTGGTGCTGATGGAATCCAGCCTGATCCTGGAATATCTCGAGCGCATCGCGCCGCGCCGGTTGATGCCGGCGGATGCGCGCGCCGTTCGTCAGGTGGGTTTGGCATTGGCCGCCTGCGAGAAAAGCGTTTCGATAGTCTATGAGCTCAACACCCGTCCTGCGGAGAAGCAGCACCTGCCCTGGCTGGACCGGGTGGTTGGCCAGTTGCATCACGCTTATGCCGCGCTGGAAGCGGAGATCCCGGACAGCTGGTTCACCGGCGAAGAGCTGATGCAGCCGCAGATTACCACGGCTGTGGCCTGGCGCTTCACCCGCCACACCTCGCCGGATCGGCTGGACGCGGCGAAGTTCCCCAAGCTGGCGGCCTTGTCGGCGCGGGCCGAAGCCACGCCGGCCTTCCGCGAAACAAACTTCACTGAAGCGGTGTTCGGTCCCGGGAAATAAGGGAACTCTGCTCTTTCGCTTGCGCCGGGAAGGATGAGAACATAACATGAACATATGGATCAGGCGCTGTCGAAAAAGCTGAAGGTTTTGGCCGATGCCGCCAAGTATGACGCCTCTTGCGCATCGTCGGGCGCCAAAGGGCGCAAAGGCGGGAGAAACGGGCTTGGCTCAACCACTGGCGCTGGCATTTACCATGCTTACACGCCGGACGGGCGCTGCGTTTCGCTGCTGAAAATCCTTTTGACCAATTACTGCCTGTTCGATTGCGCCTATTGCATCAACCGGCGGTCCTCCAACGTGGCGCGGGCGCGCTTTTCGGTGGCGGAAGTCGTCACGCTCACCCTGGAATTCTACAAGCGCAATTACATCGAAGGCCTGTTCCTGTCGTCCGGCATCATCAAGTCGCCCGACTACACGATGGAGCAGTTGATGCGGGTGGCCAAAGACCTGCGCGCGCAGGGCTTTGCCGGTTACATCCATCTGAAGTCCATTCCCGAAGCCAGTCCCTGGCTGATCGAGCAGGCCGGCCTGTTCGCCGATCGCATGTCCATCAACCTGGAACTGCCGCAGCGCGAGAGCCTGAAAGTTCTGGCGCCGGAAAAGAACAGTGACACCATCACAACCGCCATGGGCCAGATGCGCGAGCGCATCATTGAGGCGAAGGAGGAGCGGCGGCGTTTCTCGCCTGCCGGGCAAAGTACCCAGGTGATCGTGGGCGCCGATGCCGCCACCGATGAAACCGTGCTCACCTCCAGCGCGACGATGTACGGCCATTACAAGCTGCGGCGTGTCTATTACTCTGCCTTCAGCCCCATTCCCGAGGCCAGCTCTCTGCTGGCCGCCAAGCCGCCGCCCCTGCAGCGCGAGAACCGGCTGTACCAGGCCGACTGGCTGCTGCGCTATTACGGCTTCACCGTGCCGGAGATCGCGGAAGGCGGCACGGGCGGCATGCTGGACCTGGAGATCGATCCCAAGCTGGCCTGGGCGCTGAAGAACCGGGATCGTTTTCCCGTGGATGTGAACAGCGCGCCGCGCGAGATGCTGCTGCGGGTGCCGGGGCTGGGTGCGCGGGCGGTGGACAAGATTATCGCCACCCGCCGTCATACGCGGCTGCGGCTGGACGATATTGCCCGCCTGTCGCCGGGCCTGCGCCGCGCCGTGCCATTCCTGATTGCGGCGGACCATTCGCCGGCGCGCCTGACCGACCGCGCCGACCTGCGGACGCGGCTGGTGAAACCGTCGCAGCAGATGAGCCTTTTTGCCGTAGATGGGGTCGCATGAGACAGGTCTCGCTCAATCCGGGCGCCGACCTGGACGGTTTCCGTGCCGCCCTGCGCCGGCTGATCGCGGCCAATGGCAGCCGCAGGATGTGGTGTGGGATAGCGCGCCTGCGCTGTTTGCGGACGAAGCCTTGGCCGATGCGGTGCCCGTGGCGCTACCGCGCCGGGTCGCCGATATCATCCGGCTGGTGGTCTGCCATTCCGATCCGGAACGTTACGCGCTTTTGTATCAATTGGTCTGGCGCATCCGTCATGGCGAGAAAAGCCTGCCGGACATCGCCAGCGATCCGTTGGTCCACCGGCTGCACATGATGGAAAAATCGGTGCGCCGCGATCTGCACAAGATGCACGCCTATGTCCGCTTCCGCCGGGTGGAGACGCCGGACGGCGACCACTTCGTCGCCTGGTTTGAGCCGGATCATTTCATCCTGGAAGCGACGGCGCAGTTTTTCATCGACCGCTTCATGTCCATGCGCTGGTCCATTCTCACGCCGATCGGGTCGCTGCACTGGGACCGCGACCGGCTGATCGTCGGGCCGCCGGCCACGCGGCAGGACGCACCGCAAAGCGACGGCTTCGAGGATGGCTGGCGCACCTATTACGAAAGCACTTTCAACCCGGCACGGCTCAATCCCACTGTGATGCGGGGCCACATGGCCAAGAAATACTGGAAGAATTTGCCGGAAGCCCAATCCATCCCCGGGCTGATCCGATCGGCGCCCTCGCGCGTTCAGCAGATGATCGATCAGGAAAACGCCATGCCCCGGAAGCGTGATCCCCAGAAAGCCGTGGCGGCGATGGCCGAGCAGGCGCCCAAGTCTCTCGCAGCCTTGAACAAGCTGATCATGGCCGCCCCGCCCATGGTGAAAGGCGGCACCCGCGCCGTGCTGGGCGAGGGGCCCTTGCACCCTGACATCGCCTTTGTCGGCGAGCAGCCGGGCGACCAGGAAGACCTGGCCGGCAAGCCCTTTGTCGGGCCGGCCGGTCAGATGTTGGACAAGGCGATGGAAGAGGCGGGCATCGACCGCAAGCAAACTTACGTCACCAATGCGGTGAAGCATTTCAAGTTCGAGCCGCGCGGCAAGCGCCGCATCCATGCCAAGCCCACCGCCGGCGAGGTGAAGCATTATCGCTGGTGGCTGGAAAAAGAACTTGATCTGGTGAAGCCCAAGCTGGTGGTGGCATTGGGCGCCACCGCGGCGCTGGCGTTGGCGGGCAAGCCCTTGGGCGTTGCCGCCAATCGCGGGCCGCTGATCCTGGATGGGCGTCCGGGCTTCATCACCATCCACCCGTCCTTCCTGTTGCGGATGCCGGATGAAGACAAGGCGGCGGCCTGGAAGGAATTCGTCGCGGACATGAAGCGCATTCGCAAATTGGCGTCGGAGAAGCTGGCGGCGTAGCGCTGTGTATAGTTTGAACCACTAGGGCTAGCGGGGCGCATTTTCATTCCTGCGGCACCTGTTAGTGGATGTTCAAGTCGCTTGAACCAGCCTCTTTCGACCGGTTGATTGCACGGCCGCTTGGATCGGAAAAATGGAACAAGAAGCCTATCGCCACGTCCCCTACGACATCGACATCGAGCAGGCCCTGCTCGGTGCCATCCTGGCGGACAACCGGGCGATGGAGCGCGCCTCGGCGCTGGTCAAGCCCGAGCATTTCTACGATCCCCTGCATGGCCGCATTTTCGAGACCATGATGCAGATGATCGAGCGGGGCGGGGTTGTCGTCACGCCGCTGACCCTGCACGCCACCATGAAGTCCGATCCCGGCGTGATCGAGACCGGCGGCCAGGCCTATTTCGATGCCCTGCGCGCCGCGGCTCCCGCCATTCCGAACATCCGCGATTTCGGCAATATCCTGGCCGACCTGTATGTGCGGCGCAGCCTGATCCGCATCGGCGAGGATATCGTCAACACCGCCTATGACGCGCCCACCGAAAAGACGTCGAAGGACCAGATCGCCGAGGCAGAAAAGGCGCTCTATGCGGTGGCCGAAAGCAACAAGTATGGCGAAGGCGCGCTGGATTTCCACGAAGCCCTGCGCCGCGCCGTGGAATCGGCGGAACGCGCCCATGCCCGCGGCGGCCGTATCTCCGGCGTCACGTCGGGTTTCACCGATATCGACAGCCTGCTGGGCGGGTTGCAGCCGTCGGACTTGCTGATCCTGGCCGGACGTCCCGGCATGGGCAAGACGGCGCTGGGCACCAACATGGCCTTCCATGCCGCCAAGCAGTACATGCGCGACCTGGAGAACAACGCCGAATATCCCAGCGGCGCCCCGGTGCTGTTCTTCAGCCTGGAAATGGCAGCCCAGCAGCTCTCCGCGCGTATCCTGTCCGAACAGGCCGAGCTGGAAATGTGGAAGATCCGCAACGGCAAGTTCAGCGAAAGCGAATGGGAAAAATTCGTCCTGACCATGCAGGACCTGTCCGCCCTGCCGCTCTACATCGATGATTCCGGCGGCATCTCCATCGCCCAGATCGCGGCCCGCGCCCGCCGCCTCAAGCGGGAAAAGAATATCGGGTTGATCATCATCGATTACCTGCAGCTGGTGGAGCCGTCGCGCCGCCACGACAACCGGGTGCAGGAAATCACCGAAGTGACCAAGGGCCTCAAGACCCTGGCCAAGGAACTGAACGTGCCGGTGCTGGCCTTGTCGCAGCTGTCGCGCGGCGTGGATGCGCGCGACGACAAGCGCCCCGTCCTGTCGGACCTGCGTGAATCCGGCTCGATCGAGCAGGACGCCGACGTGGTGATGTTCGTGTACCGCGAGGAATATTACCTGAAATCGCGCGAGCCCGAGCCGGGCAGCGCCGAACATGCCAAGTGGATGGAAAAGCTGGAACGCGCCACCAACCGCGCCGAAGTGCTGGTGGAAAAACACCGCCATGGCGCCACCCGCGCCATCGACCTGGTGTTCGAAGGCATGTACACGCGCTTCAGCAACATGGCGTCCGACGGCTTCACGCCACCCGGCTAGTTCGCCGTCTTCATCGCCACGAACTTCGCCCCGCCCAGCAGCGCCAATATCTGGCGCGGCACCCGCTTCACATCATGGCCGAAGCGGATCAGTTCGCGCCGGACATAGGTGGTGTTGAGTTTGCGCAAGCCCACGCGCGTGCTTTCGATGTCCGATTTGGCGCCGACAAACTGTTCCTGGCGCGCGATGGCCGGCAGCAGTTGCACCGGCGCCAGCCGTTCGAACAAAGCCGAGATGTTGGGATTGAACAGCAGGTGATCCACCGGCAGGTCGAACCGCGTCTGCGCCAAGAGCAGCTGTGCGGCCTCACGGCGGAGCACATAGGCGGCCGCGCCGGTGTGGCGCGACAGCATGCGGCCCATCTGGAAACCGGGTGGCCCCTGGCGCAGGTCGCTCAGCAGCACGCGCTGGCCGGGCGGGCCGTAATGCTCCAGCTTCACCACCATCGCGCCCGGCGGTATCCAGGCGTCGGAGGCGAGCAGCGCACCCGCGGCCCGCGACAGCACCACATCGTCTTCCAGAAACACCGCATGCCGGTCCGGCCTGGCCAGGAACGCTTCCCACGCCATGCGATGGGAGATCAGGCACGCCTTGTCGCCGCGCGGGATCTCGCCCAGCGGGCCGCCGGCGGCAAACCAGCGGTCCAGGTCGGGCGCGGTGGCGGCATCGCATGCCTCCACCCGCTCCAGATTCAGGCCCAGCGCCGCGGCTTGGGCAGTCATGGCCGCCAGCCGGTCGGGCCGCCGCCCCAGGTTGATCAGATGGATATGCATGACGGCTGGGTTAGCATTTTTGGCTGTTTTCCGCCATTAACCCGCTGACTCCATTGGTTTTGGCCCTGTTTTTCCGCATCCAGCGCTTCTATATGGTGGGGACGCGGGGATGCGTTTGACGGATACCAGCTTTTGGCCAGCGATTTAGCCCTGACGCACCCGTTCTTGCGTCCCGGATCCGGACCCTTGGGGCCCGAAGAGCAGCGCCGCGCGGCCAGGTCCAGGGCTGTGTCCACGGCCATCACCACCCTGCTGCATGTCCTGTTCTTCTTCTTCTTCGTGCTGGCGGTGCACCCGTTTGACATGAAGTCCCGGCCGCTGATCGAGACTATTCTCACCCTGACCTTGCCGGGCAACAACCGCCCGCCGCCCGAGCAGCCGATCAATCCGGAGATCCTGACCGACGCGCCGCCGCGGATGCTGGCCGCGCCCATCGTGGTGCCCAAGCCGCCGCCGGTTAAGCCCGAAGAGCAGACCAAGGGCCCCAATACCGGTCCCACCGACATTCTGGGCGCGGTGGGCCGCTCGCTGGCCTGCGACGCCGGCAGCTGGGAGCACCTGACCAGCGCCGAGCGCGAGCGCTGCGGCCTCTATCCCTGGCGCGGGGTCAAGCTGCCCAATGGCACCCTGGTGATGATCCCGCGCAATGTGCTGCCGCGCCTGAAGGAAGCGCCCGAGACCCAGTTCAGCATCAACACCGGCCAGGATCGCATCGGCGCCGATATCCGCAACGGCATGACGCCGGGGCAGGGCGGTTGTCCCATCCTGCAGAACACGCCCTGCATGCATGTCTCTCCCGGCATGCGGTCCGCGACGGGGGATAATTGATGGACGCGCGCGCCCATGCCCGCCATCCTGCGCCCATGACGGACGCCAGGACTGAAGAAAGCGATTTCCAGGCGGCGCGCCTGACGGTGCGGTTGCCGGCCATTGTCGCCAACTATCGCACCTATCGCCGCATGGCCGGGCCCACGGCGGTGGCGGCGGTGGTGAAGGCGGATGGCTATGGCCTGGGCGCGGGCGCCATCGCGCCGGCGCTGGCGGCCGCCTGCTGCGATTCCTTTTTCGTGGCGCGGTTGGAAGAAGCCGTCGCGCTGCGCAAGCTGGTGCCCCAGGCGCGCATCTTCGTGCTGGATGGGGCGAACGCCGATGCGGTGCCGGCCCTGATCTCGCACCGGTTGACGCCGGTGCTGAACAGCCTGGGCCAGATCGCGGCCTGGAGCGCGGCCGC
>JAXMEA010000025.1:0-47376 GCA_046348525.1 Alphaproteobacteria bacterium
GCCAGCCTGGCCGCGTTACGCCTGCGATGAGCCCCTCTTGCCGTCTGGACAAGTGGCTGTTCTGCGCCCGCTTCTATCGCACCCGCACGCTCGCCCAGGCGGCGGCATCTGCCGGCAAGGTTCGGCTGAACGGGGTACGCCAGGACAAGCCAGGCCATGCGGTCAAACCCGGTGACGTCCTGACCCTGGGTAAAGGCGCAGACGTCATGGCTGTCCGGATCCTGGCGCTGGCCGAACGCCGCGGGTCGGCCCCGGAAGCCCAAAAACTCTACATCATCATGGAATAGTTGAGAGCCGTTCGCAGGTAACTGCGGCCTCAATTTGCTTGCCTCAAGGCCCGACGCACCGTAAGCACAGCCCCGTTTTCGCCGTTCCGGAGCCGTTCCCATGACCTATGTCGTCACCGAAGCCTGCATCAAGTGCAAGTTCATGGACTGCGTCGAGGTCTGCCCGGTGGACTGCTTCTATGAGGGCGAGAACATGCTGGTCATCAACCCTGATGAATGCATCGATTGCGGGGTTTGCGAGCCGGAATGCCCGCCCGAAGCCATCAAGGCCGACACCGAATCCGGGCTGGAAAAGTGGCTGTCGGTGAATGCCGAATATGCCAAGTCCTGGCCCAATATCTCCCAGAAGGGCGAGCCCCCGGCCGACGCCAAGGAGATGCAGGGCGTTCCGGACAAGTTCGAGAAGTTCTTCAGCCCGGCCCCCGGCCAGGGTTCCTGACCCATCCTCCTTTGGGTTGTGCTCTGCATACAGAACAACCCGGGCAAATGGTTGAATTGCCTGCCCTTTCCGGACAGGTAAATTAACGACGCTATTTCAATGGGATGGCGCGGTTTTTTCTTCCATTTTCGCACTTTTCGTGATAGCGTCTTGGTCGTTCAGAACCGTGACGAATGCGTGCCATCCGGCGCCCCACCGGTGGATCACCCCATGCTTTGTCCGCATAGGAAAAGAAAATGACCGCCCTGAAGTCTCCTCCTGCCAAGACCGCCGCTCCCGCCGCCCCGGCGAAGAAGATTCCCGCCAACTCGAACAAGAAGCACGAGTTCAAGACCAACGATCACGTCGTCTATCCCACCCACGGCGTCGGCAAGGTTGCCGGCATCGAGGAGAAGGAAGTGGCCGGCACCAAGCTGGAATTGTTCATCATCGAGTTCGAAAAGGACAAGATGACCCTGCGCGTCCCCACCACCAAGGCCAAGGCCGTGGGCATGCGCAAGCTGTCCTCGCCCGAAGTCGTGACCGGCGCCCTCAACACCCTCAAGGGCCGCGCCCGCATCAAGCGCACCATGTGGTCGCGCCGCGCCCAGGAGTACGAAGCCAAGATCGACTCCGGTGACCTGGTGTCCATCGCCGAAGTGGTGCGCGACCTGCACCGCGCCGGCGGCCAGCCGGAACAGTCCTATTCCGAGCGCCAGCTGTACGAAAAGGCCCTGGCCCGCATGGCCCGCGAAGTCGCCGCCGTCGAAAAGACCGACGAGCCGACCGCGGTCAAGCGCGTCGAAGGCATGCTGACCAAGAAGGCAGCCTGACGAAAAGCCGATCCTCTATCGGTTGAAAAAGCCCGGTGGAAACACCGGGCTTTTTCTTTTCTAGTTGAGCACTTCGATCTGCTGGGGATTGGACAGCGATATCTGGGGCCGGCCGCGGAAATCCTGCACGGTGCCGCGCACCCGGATGCGGCGGGCCACCAGTGCGTCGAAGTCATAGTCGCGGAATGCGCGGCGGTCTTGCGGCGCCACGACGGCGGTGAAGCTGCGCTGGCCATTGCTGCCGAAATTGATGAACACGCGGTTGTCGCCGAAGCCTACGGTAGTGACATAGCCTTCCACCAGCTGGAAGCTGCCGCTGGGCGCGGCGGGCCTGACCATCTGCTCGGGCGCCTTGGGCGCGGTGCCGGCAATCGCCCAGATGCCCGCACGTTTGGCGCGGGCGCGGCTTTCGGCCTCGTAGAAATCGGGAGCGCATTCGTTGCGATCGGGCGAAATCGCCACCCGGGCCAGCCCCTGCTCCAGCAGCACCATCTGCAGCCACTGCTTGCCAAAGCCCTGGGCGCGGATGCGGTCGTAGCGGTCTTCCTTGGGCGGCGTTGACGTGAACGTGATGGGACCGGCCATTGCCATTTCAGTCAGGGCCTGCATGGCCTGGTCGACAAGCGTGCGCGGCGCATTGTCGGCTTGCGGCAGGCGGATGCCTTCCAGCAGCACGGCGCGGCCGTCGCTGAGCACCAGCGCACCGTTCTTTTCCACCCGCTCCACGCGTGCCCGGGAAATTTCTACTGCGCCCGCGCAGTCGGGGATGAAGCGGGTGGTTTGCGCCAATGCCGCATTGGTGCCCGGCAGCAAACACATTGCCGCCCAAATCAGCCCATAACTCAACGAGATAGTCCGCATGAGACCATAGGTTCCAAAACCATTCGGGCGGTCAAGCGTTGTCGCCAATGCCCCCGTCCTAGTTAGCACAAAGGTTAATGGCATGGCTTTGGCTGTTGCATTTTCAGTGGCGTTGCCCGCCGCAATCCCTGCCGTCGCGGCCCTGCCTGGCGATGTGAAGGGCGCCCTGCCCGGCCTGACCCTGATGATGGTCAATGGCGCCTTCAATTTCCTGATCGCGGTGCTGATCCTGATCGCGGGCTGGATGGTGGCGCGCTGGCTGAGCCGCTGGGCCCACGACATGGTGGGCCGCAGTCATTACATCGATGAAACCTTAAAGCCGCTGATCGTCAATTTCATCCGCTATGCCATCCTGGCCGTGACGGTGGTGGCGGTGCTGAGCCAGTTCGGGGTGCAGACCACCTCACTGATCGCACTGCTGGGTGCCGCGGGCCTGGCCATCGGGTTGGCGTTGCAGGGTACGCTGTCAAACGTGGCCTCGGGTGTAATGCTGCTGGTGCTGCGGCCGTTCCGCGTCTACGAGAAAATCAAGGTGACCGACGCGGTGGGCACCGTGCGCGAGATCGGCCTGTTCCGCACCGAAATCGTCACCGATGACGGCAACTTCGTTTCGATCCCCAACGCCACCATCTTCTCCGGGACCATCGTCAATGTTTCGCGCGAGCGTCACCGCCGCACCGACTTCACGGTCGAGATCGACCGCGCGGAAAATATCGACGAAGTGCAGAAGACCTTGCTGGCGTGCCTGGAGCGCGACAAGCGGGTGCTGAAGATACCGGCCCCGACCGTGGAAGTCGCGACATTGGGGCCGATCTCCACCACCCTGACGGTGCAGGTATGGATGGAGAACCGCGACTTCGGCGCCGCGCTGTCCGACGTCAAGAAATCGGTCCGTCATGCCTTGCAGGGTTCGGACATCAATGCCCCCGTTCCGGTGCCCGCGCCGGCCGTGGCGCCCTGGACACCCCCGGCCGAGCCCAAACCGGCGGAAAACAAGCGGCCCAACTAGCAAATGCTCGACATGGGGGCCTGAAAGGCTAAATTGCGCCCGCCATGATAGCCCTGCAGACCCGTACCGCCCCCGCCGACGAAAAAGGCATTGCACAAGCCGCCAAGCTGCTGAAATCCGGCGCGCTGGTCGCCTTTCCCACCGAGACCGTGTACGGCCTGGGCGCCGACGCCACCAATGGCGAAGCGGTGGCCGCGATCTTCGCCGCCAAGGGCCGCCCGCTGTTCAATCCCCTGATCGTGCATGTCACCGATCTGGAAGAAGCACGCCGCTATGTCGAACTGTCGCCCCGCGCCCAGGCGCTGGCGCAGAGATTCTGGCCCGGCGCGCTGACCCTGGTGCTGCCGCGCCGCAAGGATTCGCCGCTGTCGCTGCTGGTCAGCGCCGGGCTGGACAGCGTCGCCCTGCGTGCGCCGTCACATCCCGCGGCCATCGCGTTCCTGAAAGCCGCCGGTGTGCCGGTGGCGGGTCCTTCGGCCAACCGTTCGGGCCAGGTGACCGCGACCACGGCCCAGCATGTGATCGACAGCCTGGGCGACAAGGTGGATTTCGTCCTGGACGCCGGCAGCGCCACCCTGGGTATTGAATCCACCGTGGTCGGTTTTGACGGCGACCGCCCCATCCTGCTGCGCCCCGGCGCCATCCCGCGCGAGGAGATCGAAGACCTGATCGGACCACTGGGCGCGCCGGGCAACCTGATCCAGTCGCCGGGCCAGCTGGCCAGCCATTACGCGCCGCGCGCATCCCTGCGCCTGAATGCCGGCGAGATCGAATCCGGCGAAGTGCTGCTGGGCTTTGGCGATGCGCCGGGGGCCAAGCTGAACCTGTCGCCGCGCGGCGACCTGCGCGAAGCCGCCGCCAACCTGTTCGCCATGCTGCGCGAGCTGGACAAGAGCGCCGCCCATATCGCCGTCTCGCCCATTCCAGACAGTGGCATCGGCGAAGCCATCAATGACCGGCTGCGGCGCGCGGCAGCGCCAGATGAGCGTTCTGGACCGCCTGAAAGATGCGGTCGGCGCCAAGGGCTTTTCCACCGATCCCGCCGAACTGGCGCCCCATCTGGAAGAATGGCGCGGCAAGTATCACGGCCGCTCGCCCCTGTTGCTGAAGCCCGACAGCGCCGCACGGGTCAGCGCCATCCTGCGCATCTGCAACGAGACCGGCACCGCCATTGTCCCGCAAGGCGGCAACACCGGGCTGGTCGGCGGCCAGATTCCGTTTCACGATGAAGTGCTGCTGTCTACCAAACGCCTGAACAAGGTGCGCGCCGTGGACGAAAGTGGCATGACCATGACGGTGGAAGCCGGCGTGACGCTTGCCCAGGTGCAGCAAGCCGCCGCGGACAAGCACCTGCTGTTTCCCCTCAGCCTGGCATCGGAAGGCAGCTGCACCATCGGCGGCAACATCGCCACCAATGCCGGGGGAACCCATGTGCTGCGCTATGGCATGACCCGCGCGCTGGTGCTGGGGCTGGAAGTGGTGCAGGCGGACGGCACGGTGCTGGACATGCTGCGCGCCCTGCACAAGGACAATACCGGTTATGACCTCAAGCAGGCCTTCATCGGCAGTGAAGGCACACTTGGTGTCATCACCGCCGCGACGCTGAAGCTCTATCCCAACCCTGACGCCAGTGTTACCGCCCTGGCCGCCGTGCCCTCGCCCGCCGATGCGGTGGCCCTGCTCGGCATGATGCAATCCCAGACCGGCGGCATGCTGTCGGCCTTTGAGCTGATGCCGCGCATCGCGCTGGAGCTCGTCACCAGGCATATCGATGGCGCCCGTGACCCGCTGGCCGCGCCTTCGCCCTGGTATGTGCTGATCGAAGCCACCGGCGGGCGTCACGCCAACCTGGAAGCCAGTTTCGAGGATGGCATGGCCGCCGCCATCACGGCCGGGCTGGTCAGTGACGCGGTGATCGCCGCCAGCGCCGCCCAGGCCGGCGCACTGTGGAAACTGCGGGAAAGCATTTCGGAGGCGCAGAAGCGCGAAGGTTCCTCCATCAAGCATGACGTCTCGGTGCCGGTGGCGGCCATCCCGGCTTTTCTTGCCAAGGCGACGCCGGCTGTGCGGGCCATCGCGCCGGGGGCGCGGCCTGTCAGCTTCGGCCACCTGGGCGACGGCAATATCCATTTCAATTTCAATGCGCCCGGCGCGGGCAGCGATCCGGCTTTCCTCGCCTTGTGGGACGAGGTGCAGCAGGTGGTGCACGACATCGTCAAGGAATTCGGCGGCTCGATCAGCGCCGAGCACGGCATCGGGGTGATGAAGGTCGGCAGCCTGCCGCGCTACAAATCCCATGAAGAGTTGGAAGCCATGCGCGCCATAAAGGCGGCGTTCGATCCCAGGAACATCCTGAACCCCGGCAAGCTGATCCCGCCAATTCTGAGGCTTTAAGTGCTGCGGCTCTAGAAGGCGATGCCCGGTTTCAGCACCAGCTGAAACGCCGCCAACACTGCGCCCAGCGCCAGCAATGGCCATAGCTGCGACGGCACTTCCAGGATCGGGCTCTCCTTGGGCCGGGTCCATGCGGCGCCGAGCACCAGCCAGCCCGCGCCCATCAGGTTGACGATCAGCGGGATCAGCGCGACCTCGATGATGTTGCGAGGCTCGCGGAAAGGAATGCAGAGCACGACCGCCACAAGCGCGGTGCAGAGAATCTGCCAGCCGAAGCTGCGGCCGCGGCTGCCGGATGGATAAAAGCGCGCCAGCCATCCACCCGACAGGGCCATGGCCGCCACGGCAAGCGCCAGCACCAGCATCTTTGCCGTGTCACCAGCGTGAAGATAGGCCAGCGCACGGCTCACGTCATTGCCGGCCAGGACAGCGCCGATGGCCAGTTGGCTGAGGGCCTGGAACAGCCCCTGAAACGCCATCCAGAAGAAGAACAGCCGCCAGCTGGCCGACCGGCCCCTGGCAGCAGCCAGCACACTGCAGAAGACCAGACCGCTGGCCAAGGTCGCCAGCGCGCCCGTGCCCTGCAACAGTTCGACGCTTGGCGCAGTGCCGGTCCATTCGTGGTTGTTATGGAACAGGACCGGATGCAGTCCCGGCGTCAACGCCTTGGGAATGACGAGCCAAAGCTCCTGCCAGAAAAAAGTCAGGTTGAACGCCAGGGTGCACAGAAGGACCGAACCGAATGCTGGCAAGGCTTTTTCTGCAGACGGCTTCAACAGCCAAAGCCCCGCCACCAGCGGCGCAATCCCCGTCGCCAGGACAAGCAGGACGATAGCGGTCACGGCGTGGTCAGGAGCGCACGACCCGGCCGTTCTCGATCACGATAACCTGCGGGCCGGAATGCGCCGCCAGCGCCCATATCAGCGCCAGGAACCAGCCGACCACCGTAAAGCCAAAAAAGTTCACCACCGCCACACCCAGCACCGAGGGCGACTGGCGCACCATGGCGATGATGGTCGGCAGCCAGTAGAGCGCGAACCAAGTGAGCAGGAACGACATCATGGCGGCACCTTTCGAACCACGCCCTAATATAGGGCAATTCCTTCGCGCTTCCAGTTTGAATTCAACGAGCTGTGTTTGTTGCTCTGGATGGGCGGCGCAAGGCCGCCCACGGAGAATTGGGAGGGTTCAGGCCGCTTGGGACAGGCTGCCCGCGCCCTCGGCCACCGCGCCCGGCGTGCGGTTGGAGCGGGCGGAGATTCGCGCCGTCACCATGGTGGCGGCATAGGGCAGCGCCTGTACGCCCAGCATCACCATCCACAGCGACACAGCCGGATCCTGGAAGCCGCGATCGAAGCCCATGGAGATCATCGCCAGGGTCAGAAGCGCCAGCAAGGTCGCTTCCTGCCAGCATACCCGCAGCACCTGTGTGAAGCTGGCGCTATCGGCGCATTTGGGGGTGCGCAGGAACGGCTTTCCCGAAGTCAGAAGACCCGACCACACGGCCTTGCCCACCGTGTGGGTCAGCGACAGGCCGGCGACGGAGGCGACGAACGCGCCCTTGAAGCCGGACCCCACCTTGGGCGGATACAGCAGCAAGGTCTTGAACAGCTTGGTGGCGAACAGCGCCATGGCGGCGGCCGACAGCGCCGGCATGGGCACGTCGATCACGCTGGGCACCGCCCACATCAGCACGGTCCAGACAATGGCCATCAAGGTCACCACCATGCCCAGCCCGTCGGAGATCCAGGGCAGCCAACCGGAGACAAACTGGTAGCGTTGCGGCCAGCTCAACGCCGAGCCGCCCACGAAGATGGGGCGGGCATGACGCTTGAGCATCTGCATGGCGCCATAGACCCACCTGTATCGTTGAGTCATGAAGGCTTCCAGCGTGTCGGGCATCAGGCCTGAGCCCATGCTTTGCGGCACATAGGCCGCCTCATAGCCGGCTTCGAACAGCTTAAGTCCCAGCTCGGTGTCCTCGGTGATGCACCATTCGCTCCAGCCATCCACTTCTTCCAGCGCGTCCTTGTCGACGATGGTCATGGTGCCGTGCTGGATGATGGCGTTGTGCTCGTTGCGCTCAACCATGCCGATATGGAAGAAGCCGCGATATTCCTCATAGGCCATGGCCTTGAAGCGGCTTTCATGGGCGTCGCGGTAATCCTGCGGCCCCTGCACCAGCGCCACGCCGGGGGACGCGAAGTACGGAATGACCCGGCGCAGCCAGAAAGGCTGAACCTGATAGTCGCTGTCGATCACCGCCACATATTTCGCGGTGGGATCCGTCAGCGCCAGGGCGCGGTTCAACGCTCCGCCCTTGAATCCCTTCAGGCCTTCGAAATGGAAAAAACGGAAACGCGGGCCCAACGTCCTGCAATGCGCTTCCACCGGGCGCCAGATTTCCGGATCCCTGGTATTGTTGTCCAGCAGGATGACTTCGAAGTTGTCGTAATCCAAGCGCGCCAGCGCGTTCAGCGTGCCGATCACCATCTGCGGCGGCTCGTTATAGGTCGGCAGATGGATGGAGACGCGCGGGCTTTTTTCCGGGATACCGACTTTCACCACCCGCCGCTCAACCCGCCACAGGCTGGCTGCCATTTCGATGCCTTCGGTCAGGATCACGGCGCAAGCCAGGATCACCAGCGGCGACATGGCGATCATCGCGCCGATGTCGGTGGGGGCGACATATTCCAGCGCCGTGGCGTCGATCAGCGCCAGAAGGCCGGTGGAGACCAGCACGATCATCCCGCCCATCACCAGGTAACCGGTCTGGCGCACCCGCGGCATGCGGCCCAACACCAAAAGGCCCAGCAGCAAACTGAGCACCGCCGCCATCAGGGCATAGCCGCGCCATTCGGGGAAATTGCGGATCAGGCCGGTGAAGGGAAACTTGGGATGGCCGGTGGCGTCGAACAGGCCCCAATAGCGGCCGGCCACGCCTTCATTGGCGTCCTTCCAAGGCTGGTCATAGGCTTCCAGCAGGTAATAGTCCCAGCCCTTTTCCTGCGCGAACTGGACAAAGCCGCGAATGAACCAGCCTTCGTTGGCGGCGGACGCTTCGGCGCGGCCATGGGTGCGCCCTTCCGACGGCCAGCCTGCCTCGCCCACCACGATCTGCTTGTCGGGAAACTCGCCCTGGATGTGGTTGTAGAATTTTTCCGTCGACTGCAGGCTGGCGCGGATGTCCACATTTTCCCAATAGGGAAGCAGATGGACGAAGATCACATCGGCATATTTGCCGACCTCCGGCGTCAGCATCCAGGTGGACCATGGCTCGGCGGTGGTGATCTTGATGCGGGCCGGCAGCGCGGAACGCACACGCAGGATATAGGCATTGAGCTGGTCGGGAGAGACATAGCCGAACAGCTGGGTCTCGTTGCCGACGATGACGCGGTCGATGGTGCGCCGGTTGGCCAGCGCGGTGCGGATGCCCAGCTGGATCTGCTGCTCGTTCTTTTCCATGTCCGGGCTGATCCAGATGCCCAGCGACACCGTCATGCCGTAGCGGCGAGCGATCTCGGGCACCTTGTCCATGCCGCCATCCACCGTATAGGTGCGGATATGGTTGGTGATCTTGGACAGCTGCGCCAGGTCGCGGCTGATATGCTCGGGCGTGATGTTCAGCGTATCGCGCTGGGAGAACTGGCGACTGGGGCTGTAGGCGACGCCGCGCACCTGCCCGTCCCATTCAGGCGCCGTCACGCTGTAATCGCGGCTGGTCCAGAACAGAACGCTGGCGCCCACCACCATGGCCAGCGCCACGGCGATGCGCAAACGCCCGCCGCCCAAGTGACGCGCCGTCCACAGCCGCGAGAGATAATCGCGCAAAGGCGTTACTGGTCCTGGTCGGCCGGGTCCGGGCGATAGTCCTTGTCACCGGGGCGCGGCGCCGGTGTCGTCGAGATCAGCCGGATATCGAAGATCAGCACCTGGTTGGGCGGCACCGACTTGCCGCCATCAGGCGAGCCGCGCACGCCATAGCCCAGGTTCGGCGGAATGGTCAGCAGCCAGTGATCGCCTTCGCGCATCAGCTGCATTGCTTCGATCCAGCCGGGAATGACGCTGTTAAGCTTGAACGAAGCCGGCAGGCCCGGCGAAGTGCCGTCGAAGATCACGTGATTGATCAGGGTGCCGGTGTAATAGACCTTCACCGTGTCGGTGGAGGTTGGACGTTTGCCATAGCCGTTCTGGATGATGCGGAACTGCAGTCCCGACGGGCGCACGATGACGCCCTTCTTCTTGGCATTCTCCTCCAGGTAACGCTGGTTCGCCTCGATGCTCAGGGCATCACCGGCCGGCGCGGCCAGCACGGTGGTGGGGGCCGGCTGGGCCGAGGCAGCTGCAGGAAGCAGCAGCGGCATGATCAAGGCCAGAAAAGGCAAATTTGCGCGTCATCACACTCTCCGAAGGACGCCCATCCTAGCGCGGAGGCTGGGCCCCTTAAACCCCAGCTTTCCGGCGAAAATAAGCCCTTTAACCCCTGGATTCAGCCAAGGCTGAGCCCGGCATATTTCAAAGCCAGGTGCCCCAGCACCACCAGGCCGCAGATCATGACCAGCACCCCGCAGGTCCGGTTGATGATCCGCATGGCCTTTTCGTCGATTTTGGCGTGGAAAAGCCCGATCACGGTGGTCAGGGCCAGCCACCAGCCGGCCGAGCCGCCCACCACGCCGGCCACCACAAAGCCGGCATCGTCATAGCCGCCCGCGCCCCCCGCCAGCCCGCCCAGGCCGGCGAACATGACGCCGAAAGACAGCAAGGTGACCGGGTTGGTCACGGTCAGCGCAAAGGTCGAGATGATGGCGCGGAAAAGATTGGTGCCTTCATTGTCCGGCTTGTCGTCCAGAACACGCGGCACCGGCGGGGCGCCAAACGTGTGAAAGCCCATCCACACCATCATGGCGCCGCCGATCAATTCGATGATGGTGGCATAGCCCTCGATCATCTGGGCGATCCAGGTCAGGCCGAACCCCATGATGGCGGCGAATAGTCCGTCACCCAGCGCCGCGCCAAGACCGGAAACGAAACCGTTGACCGGACCAAAGGCGAAGGTGCGGCGTATGCAGATCAGGTTGACAGGACCGATCGGAACGGCCGCGACAAGGCCCATCACCACACCCGACAGGATCAGGTAGAGAACGGTCATGCCGGTTCCAGCGTGTCCACGAAACGCACTGGCTGGCCGCCCGCCGCGCCGGTGGCTGCGAAGTCGCGCATGACGGCGCGGCCGCGCAGGATGGTGGCCACCGGCCAGCCCTTGGTCTTCATGCCGTCAAACGGCGTCCAGCGGCAGGTGGAGGCGATCCAGCTGTTCTGGATTTCGCGGGTCAGGTTCATGTCCACGATGGTGAAGTCGGCGTCATAGCCCAGCGCGATGCGGCCCTTGCCGGCGATGCCGAAGATGCGCTGGGGCGAAGACGCGGTCAGGTCGATGAAACGCTCCAGGGTCAAGTTGCCCTTGTTGACATGGTCCAGAAGGATCGTCGCAAGCGTCTGCACACCTGGCATGCCCGAAGGCGTGTCGGGATATTCCTTGTCTTTTTCCTCGCGCGTGTGCGGGGCGTGGTCGAACCGATCACGTCAATCACGCCGTTGCGCACCGCTTCCCACAAGGCCAGGCGATGGCTCTCGTCGCGGATGGGCGGATTCATCTGGGCATAGGTGCCCAGGCGCTCGTAGCATTCGGGCGCCGACAAAGTGAGATGCTGCGGCGTGGTCTCGGCGGTGGAGAAATCCTTGGCCGCGGCCAGGAGCGGAATTTCGTCGCCAGTGGTGACATGCAGGACATGCAGGCGGCGGCCGCCTGCTTGGCCAGACCAAGCACGCGCTCGGTGGACATGCGCGCGGCTTCGGCGTCGCGCCACACTGGATGGGTTTCGGCTTGCCACGCTCGGCCAGGTGCTTGCGCGCAATCATGCGGTCTTCGTCTTCGGAATGGACCGCGACCCGGCGCCTGCCGGCCTTGAGCATCGCCAGAATGTCTTCAGATTTGGAAAGCAGCAGCGTGCCGGTGGAAGATCCGGAACGCCTTGATGCCGCACACGCCGGGCATCTGTTCCAGCTCGGCAAGGGCGCCGATGTTCTGCGGCGTGGCGCCGGCATAGAAAGCATGATCGCAATGCATGCGCCCCTTGGCGCGCGCCAGCTTGTCTTCAATCGCGGCGCGCGTCGTTGTAGGGGAACCGTATTGGGCATTTCGAACACGGAGGTGACGCCGCCCAGAATGGCCGCCAGGCTGCCGCTGGCCAGGTCTTCCTTGTGGGCATTGCCCGGCTCGCGGAAATGCACCTGCGTGTCCATCACGCCGGGAAGCACGTGCAAGCCCTTGGCGTCGAAAACCTCCGCGGCCTTGGCATCGCTCAGGGAACCGATGGCGGCGATACGGCCGCCAATAACCCCGACATTGGCGGGGGCAATGCCATTGGGGGTCGCAACCACCCCGCCCCGGATCAGCAGATCGAAACTTTTGCTCATGGAGATAGGCAGTTAGCCCAGCCTCCCGCCCTTGGCAACCGCAGCCAAGCCGCCTAATTGTGAAGGATGGAACCTGCTCATCTGGAAGATCGCGCCGTTCTGGCCATTTCGGGGCCGCAGGCGCGCGAATTTTTGCAGGGCCTGGTCACCAATGACGTGGTAGGCGGGCTGGCCCCCGGCAGCGGGTTGTACACAGCCCTTCTGTCGCCCCAGGGCAAGATCCTGTTCGATTTCCTGGTCACCGAAGGCGAAGGCGCGCTGCTGCTGGATGTGGCGCGCGATTCTGCCGAGGCCCTGCTCAAGAAACTGAAGATGTACCGGCTGCGCGCCAAGGTTGAGATAGAGTTGCGCGCCCCGCTGGGTGTGTACGTCAACCTGACGGGCCATCCCGACAACCGGCCCACGCCTTATGCCGACCGCGCCATCACCTTCACCGATCCGCGCCTGCCGGCGCTCGGCCGGCGCAGCATCGGCGCGCGCGCCGAGATGCCCGCGAACCTTCTGGGACCGCGCGGCTACCACGAAAATCGCATCGCGCTGGGCGTACCCGAAGGCGCTGACTTCGGTTTTGAAAAAACCTTCGCGCTGGATGCCGGGCTGGACGAGCTGAACGGCGTGTCCTTCACCAAGGGCTGCTACGTTGGCCAGGAATTGACCTCGCGGATGAAACACCGGGCCACGTCCCGCAAGCGTATCCTCACCGTCACCGCAAACGATGCCCTGCCCGCTGTTGGCGGAAATCTGACGCGCGGCGGCGCGGATATTGGTGAACTGGTCTCGGTGCATGGCGCCACCGGCTTCGCCCTAGTGCGGCTCGACCGGCTGGAGGAAACCAGCGGTGAAGTGCGGGCCGGTGAAATTCCGGTTGAATTGAAAAAGCCGGCATGGCTGGCTTAAGCGATGGCTGAGAAGCAGCGCTGCCACTGGCCGGGCGAAGACCCGCTCTATGTCTCCTACCACGACACCGAATGGGGCGTGCCCGAACATGATCCCCGCGCCTTGTACGAAAAGCTGGTGCTGGACGGATTCCAGGCGGGCCTGAGCTGGATCACCATCCTGCGCAAGCGGGAGAATTTCCGCAAAGCCTTCCACGATTTCGCGCCGGAGAAGATCGCCCGCTACGGCTCGCGCGACATCGACCGGCTTCTGAAGAATGAAGGCATCATCCGCAGCCGCGCCAAGATCGAGGCCGCCATCAAGGGCGCGCGGCTGTGGCTGGAGATCGAGGAAAAAGAACCGGGCGGATTCCACGATCTGATCTGGAAGCATGTCGGCGGAAAGCCGCAGGTGAACAACTTCAAGCGCGGGCAAGTGCCAGCGCAAACCGAAATGAGTGAAGGCCTGGCCAAGGAACTGAAGCAGCGCGGTTTCAATTTCTGCGGTCCCGTGATCGTGTATGCCTTTGCGCAGGCCGTCGGCATGGTCAATGACCATGTCACCACCTGCTTTCGCCATGCCGACTGCGCAAAGCTGGCGCCACCGGAACCCGTCCAAGTGAAGCCGGTCATCGTCTGGTTCCGCCAGGATTGCGGCTGGCCGACAATCCGGCCTTGCGCGGCCACGGCAATGGATGCACCGCTGATCCCGGTCTTTGTGCTGGATGACGATACGCCAGGCGAGTGGGCTTGGGGCGGCGCCTCGCGCTGGTGGCTGCATCATTCCCTGGCAAGCCTGGACAAGAGCCTGGACGGCAAGCTGGCACTGCGTAAAGGCAACGCCGCCACCGTCATCAAAAAGCTGGTCAAGGAAACGGGCGCGCAGGCGGTGCTGTGGAACCGCTGCTACGAGCCTTTCGCGGTGGAGCGTGACAAGGCGCTGAAGGCCGATTTCGCCAGCCAGGATGTGGCGGTGCAGAGCTTCAACGGCGCGATGCTGTTCGAGCCGTGGGAATTGAAGACCGGTGCGGGCACTCCATTCCGCGTCTTCACGCCTTTCTGGAAAGCCATGCAGCAGCGCGACGTGGCAAAGCCGCTGGCCGCGCCGCGCGATCTGGCGCTGCGCAAGGCCGAAAGCGAAAAGCTGAAAGACTGGAAGCTGCTGCCCACCAAGCCCAACTGGGCCAAAGGCTTTGACTGGACGCCGGGCGAGAAGCCGGCGCAGGACGCGCTGTATGACTTTCTGGATGATATCGGCGAATACGGTACGGCGCGAGACCAGCCATTCAAGGATGGCACATCGTGCCTGTCCCCGCACCTGCACTGGGGCGAAATCTCCCCGCGCCAGATCTGGCACGCCGTGCGGGCCCGCCATCACAGCCATGGCAGCGAGACATTCCTGAAAGAACTGGGCTGGCGGGAATTCTGCGCCCAGCTTCTGTTCCACAATCCCGATCTGCCTACCCAGCCGCTGGACCGGCGCTTTGCCCAATTCCCGTGGCGCAAAAGCGATAAGGACTTGCGCGCCTGGACGCGCGGCCAGACCGGCATTCCCATCGTCGATGCCGGCATGCGCCAGCTGTGGCAGACAGGGTGGATGCACAACCGGGTGCGCATGATCGTGGCAAGCCTGCTGATCAAGCACCTGGGCATTCACTGGCGCGAGGGAGAACGCTGGTTCTGGGACACGCTGGTGGATGCGGATCTGGGCAGCAACAGCGCCAACTGGCAATGGGTGGCCGGCTGCGGCGCCGATGCAGCGCCCTTCTTCCGCATCTTCAATCCCGTCCTGCAGGGCAAAAAGTTCGATCCCAAGGGCGCCTATGTCCGCCGCTTTGTCCCGGAACTGGCCGATGTGCCGGACCGCTTCATCCATAATCCCTGGGAGGCGCCACAACTGCCCAAAAATTACCCCGCGCCCATCGTGGATTTGGCGGAAGGGCGGGACCGGGCGCTGAAAAACTTCAAAGCCTTGAAGCGTTAGGGTCCGGCGTCTAGGTTCCCGCCATGCCCGAACACATCATGAAAGACGTCATCGCCGCCATCGGCAATACCCCCATGATCCGCTTGCGCCGCGCGTCGGAAGCGACGGGGTGCGAAATTCTGGGCAAGGCGGAATTCCTCAATCCCGGCCAATCGGTGAAGGATCGCGCCGCGCTGTTCATCATCCAGGACGCCGTGCGGCGCGGGAGCTTGCGCCCCGGCGGCACCATCGTGGAAGGCACCGCCGGCAATACCGGCATTGGCCTTGCCACCGTCGCCAATGCACTGGGCTTCAAGACCGTCATCGTGATCCCCGAAACCCAGAGCCAGGAAAAGAAGGACGCGCTGCGTCTTTTGGGGGCCGAGCTGATCGAAGTGCCGGCCGTGCCGTACAAGGATCCCAACAACTATGTGAAATTGTCGGGACGCCTGGCTGAACAGTTGGCAAAGAGCGAGCCCAATGGCGCCATCTGGGCCAACCAGTTCGACAATGTCGCCAACCGCCAGGCCCATATCGAAGGCACCGGTCCGGAAATCTGGGAACAGACCGGCGGCAAGGTGCATGGCTTCACCTGTGCGGTGGGCAGCGGTGGCACCTTGGGCGGCGTCGCTATCGCGCTCAAGTCACGCAACAAGAATATCCGCATCGCCGCCGCCGATCCGCTTGGCGCGGCGATCTACAGCTGGATCAAGACCGGCAAGCTGGAAAGCCATGGCAGCTCCATCACCGAGGGCATCGGCCAGGGCCGGGTGACCGCCAACCTGGAAGGCGCGCCATTCGACGACGCTTATCGGATTCCGGATGAGGAAGCCTTGCCGATCGTGTTCGATCTTCTGGAGCATGAAGGCCTTTGCATGGGCGGCTCCACAGGCATCAACGTCGCCGCCGCCATGCGCATGGCCAGGGACATGGGCCCCGGCCATACCATCGTCACCGTGCTGTGCGATTACGGCAACCGTTATCAGTCCAAGCTGTTCAATCCGGCTTTCCTGCGGGAAAAGGGCCTGCCGGTTCCGTCCTGGCTGGTGGAACAACGCGGCAAGATCGCGGTTCCGTTTGCATGAGCAATCTGGTCTCCACCGAATGGCTGGCCGCGAACCTGGACAGGGTTCGGGTGGTGGATGCGTCCTGGTACATGCCGGCGGAAAAGCGCGAGCCCGCCAAGGAATTTGAGGCCGGCCACATTCCGGGCGCGGTGTTCTTCGATATCGACGCGGTTTCGGATCATTCGACGGATCTGCCGCACATGCTGCCATCCGCAGGCGATTTTGCGGCTGCCGCCGGCAAGCTTGGTATCGGCAATCGCGACACCGTGGTGGCTTATGATGGTTCGGGCATCTTTTCAGCGCCTCGCCTATGGTGGACCTTGAAGGCCATGGGACACGACAATGTCAAAGTGCTGGATGGCGGCTTCCCCAAGTGGACGCGCGAAGGCCGCGCGGTCGAAACCGGCCCGGCCCGGCCGTTGGAGAAAAGTTTCACCGCCAGCTATCGCCAAGCCCTGAAGCGCGACTTCAATGATGTGATGGGCATTGTCGCAGACAAGTCCGCCCAGATGGTGGATGCACGCAGCGCCAGCCGCTTCACGGCGGAGGAAAAGGAGCCGCGCGCCGGTTTGCGGTCCGGCCACATGCCGGGCGCGTGCAATGTGCATTTCCGCTCGCTGATCACGCCCGACGGAACCTTCAAGCCGAAGGAGGAATTGCGCGCGGCTTTCGAGAAAGCGGGCGTGGATATCAAACGGCCCATCGTCACCACCTGCGGCTCTGGCATGACCGCCGCCATCCTGATGCTGGCGCTGGACGAGATCGGGGCGGGCGATACCGCCCTATATGACGGCTCCTGGACCGAGTGGGGCGGACGCCCCGAAGCACCGGTGGTAGAGGGCTGATGGCGTCCCGGGACACCAAGCGCCGCATACCCATGACGGTGACGTTCCTGGAAATGAACGCCAAGCCTTCCGCCCTGCCCCCGCCTGCGCCCAAGGGCAAGGTCGCGCTGCTGAAATGCGAAAAGCCGCCGGCGCACTTCTACCGCTATCTCTATGACACGATCGGCGCCGACTATACCTGGGTGGACCGCAAGAAGCTGACGCCCGAGGCGCTGGAAAAAATCATCCACGATCCGCTGAACGAGCTGTTCGTGCTGTATGCCGAAGGCAACCCCGCCGGCATGGCGGAGCTGGACCTGCGCAAGACCGGAACCGTCAATATTTCCTACTTCGGCCTGATGCCCGAGGCGATCGGCAAGCGCATGGGCTACTTCTTCCTCTACCACACCTGCATGAATGCCTGGGCCCACCCCATCAGCAAGCTGACCATCAACACCTGCACCCTGGACCATCCCCGCGCCCTGCCTTTGTACCAGCGGCTGGGCTTCACGGCCTACAACCGCGAGGAACGCTTTGTTGAGTTGCCTTGACCCCTAGTCGCTTCGCTTGCGCGAACCTTGGGTTTGCGGGCAAGGTCACGGCATGAGCAGCATAGATACCGCGCCTGAAAAGACCTTGTTCGGCCACCCCAAGGGCCTGAGCTTCCTGTTCGGCACCGAGATGTGGGAGCGCTTTTCCTATTACGGGATGCGCGCCCTGCTGGCGCTGTACCTGACAAAATACCTGCTGCTGCCCGGCCATGTCGAAGGCGTGCTGTTCTATGACCAGGTCAAGGGCTTCTTCGAGATGCTGGCGGGGCCGCTCAATCCGCAGCCGCTGGCCTCGTTGATCTACGGCACCTACACCGGCCTGATTTATGCCACCCCGCTCCTGGGCGGCTGGCTGGCCGACAGTGTCATCGGCCAGCGCAAGACCGCCATGATCGGCATCGTGATGATGGCGTTCGGCCATTTCATGATGGCCTCGGAAGCGCTGCTGTTTCCCGCCCTCACCCTGCTGATCTTCGGCGGCGGCCTGTTCAAGACCAACACCACGGCGCAGGTCGGCATGCTTTATGCCTCCGGCGATCCGCGCCAGGACCGCGGCTACTCCATCTTCTATGTCGGCGTGAATTTGGGCGCCTTCATCGCGCCGCTGGTGGCCGGCACCCTGGGCGAGAATGTCGGCTGGCATTACGGCTTCGGCGCCGCCGGCGTCGGCATGATCATCGCCTTCTTCGTCTATCTGATTGGCTGGAACCATCTGCCGCCCGATGGCCTGAAGCAGCGCGCCAAGGCCGAGCGCAAGCCGCTGAACCGCGAGGAATGGAAATCGGTCGGCGCCCTGGTCCTGCTGGTGCTGCCGATTGCCTTGTGGTGGGCCTGTTACGAGCAGCAGGGCAATATCATCGCCCTGTTCGCCGACGCCAACACCGACCGCCGCCTGATCCCGGGCCTGATCGACTGGCAGATCCCGGTCACCTGGTTCCAGGCGTTCAATCCCTTCATCATCTTTGCCTTCACGCCCTTCCTGCTGGCGCTGTGGACGCGCCAGGCGCGCACCCTCAAAGAACCCAACTCGATGAACAAGATATTGATCGGCTGCGTGCTGCTGGCGGTGTCTTACGTGGTGATCGCCTATGCCGCATGGCAGGGCGGCACCGGCAAGATCAGCTGGCTTTGGCTGCTGCTGTACTTCGTCATCATAACCACCGGGGAAATCTATTCCTCGCCCATCAGCCAGTCGCTTTATTCCAAGGTGGCGCCGCTGCGCATCGCCTCGCTGATGATCGCGGTGAATTTCCTGCCCAACTTCCTGGGCGGCGGGTTGATGCAGGGCTGGCTGGGCACCTTCTGGGAAGACATGAGCCATCCCGCCTTCTTCCTGATGATCGCCGGCATCGGCCTGATCTCGGCCATCATGATCTGGGTGATGGAAAAACCGCTGCGGCCCTATTTGCAGAAATCCCATGACTGACAAGAAGGACAAGTTCGAAACCCGCGCAGTCGACAGCGGCCGCATGAGCGATGCCCATTTCGGCGCGGTCAACACGCCGGTCTATCGCGCCTCGACCATCCTTTATCCGGACATGGCGGCCATCAAGGCCAACAGGCAGCCCTACACCTATGGCCGCCGCGGCACCCCCAGCACCGAAAGCTTCGATGCGGCCATCTGCGAACTGGAAGGCGCGGCGCGTACCTGCACCGTCACCTCCGGCGTGCAGGCCATCGGGCTGGCCATCCTGTCAGTGTGCGGCGCCGGCGATCATCTGCTGATGGTGGACAGTTGCTATGAACCCACCCGCACCCTGTGCGAGCGCACCCTCAAGCGTTTCGGCATCACCACGACCTATTACGCACCGGGCGATGACATCGGCCCGCACCTGAAGCCGAACACCAGGGCCGTGTTCTGCGAAGCCCCCGGCTCGCTGACCTTCGAGATGCAGGATATTCCGGCGCTGGCCAAAGCGGCGCATGCCCATGGTGCGTCCGTTCTGATGGACAATACCTGGGCGACGCCGCTGTTCTTCCGCCCCTTGGAGCATGGAGTCGACCTCTCCATCCAGGCGGCGACCAAATATATCGGCGGCCATGCCGATGTGATGATCGGATATGTCGCCGCCAACGACCGCCACGCGGCCCGGCTGCACCAGCTGCACGGGGACCTTGGCCTGTTCGCCAGTGGTGACGACTGTTTCCTGGCGCTGCGGGGACTGCGCACCCTTTCGGTACGCCTGGCGCGGCACCAGGAGACCGGCCTCAAACTCGCCCGCTGGCTGCAGGGCCGCCCGGAGGTTTCCCGGATTCTGTACCCGGCGCTGGAAAGCGACCCGGGCCATGCCCTGTGGAAGCGGGATTTTTCAGGCGCCTGCGGGCTGTTCGGGGTGGTGATGAACCCCGCTCCCGAGGCGGCGATCGCCGCCTTTGTCGACGGGTTGCAGCATTTCGGGATCGGCTATTCCTGGGGCGGGTTTGAAAGCCTGATCGTTCCGGCCCATATCAAGCGCACCGCCCAGCCCTTCAAGGCCGAAGGGCCGGTGCTTCGTATCCATGCCGGGCTGGAAGATGCCGGCGACCTGATCGCGGACCTGGAAAAAGGTCTGGCGCGCATGAAAGACGCCTCGTGACCGATATCCTGACCCATGCCGATTTCGTCTCCACGGTAAAATTCGACGACAAGGGGCTTGTGCCGGTAATCGCCCAAAGCAAAGCCACGGGCGAAATTCTGATGTTCGCCTGGATGAACAGGCAGACCCTGGAAATGACCTTGGCCACCGGCCGGGTGACCTATTGGTCCCGCTCCCGCCAGTCGATCTGGACCAAGGGCGAAACCAGCGGGCACCACCAGCACCTGATTGAGGCCTATGTGGACTGCGACGGCGATGTGCTGCTGCTCAAGGTCGACCAAATGGGTCCGGCCTGCCACACCGGGGCGCCATCCTGCTTTTTCAGGAAGTTAGGCTAAGGCAAAACCGGATTTCACGGGTTATAGTGCCCGTGGAGTCACCATGACCGAATTGCCGCCCATCGTCACCCCAAGGCCCGCGCCCGCCGCCGCCAAGCCCGACGTCCTGACGCCCAAATTCCAGGCGGCGGTGATCGCCGGCGTGATCGTGGCCGCGCTTTATTTCGGCCGCCCGGTGCTGATGCCTCTGGCGCTGTCGGTGCTGATGTCTTTCGCCCTGGCGCCGCTGGTGCTGCTGTTCAAGCGCCTGCGGCTGGGAAATGGTCCGGCGGTGGGCATCTCCCTGTTGTTCGCGGTCGCCATCGTGGGGTCGCTGGGCCTGTTCATGGGCTCGCAGTTGGCCAAGCTGGCGGCTGATCTGCCCCACTACCAGACCAACCTGGGCCAGAAAATTCATTCGGTGATGGGCGGTGCCACCCACAACGACACCATCACCAAGCTGAACCGCACCGTTGAAAATCTTGCCGACCAGATCACCGGCGGCAAGAAGGAGGAAGAGGAAGGCGTCGCGCCCGGCCAGATCAAGCCGATCCCGGTTGTGATCCAGCGCACCTCGCAGGCGCCCTGGGCGGTGGCGGGCGCGGTCCTGGGTCCGCTGCTGGAGCCGCTGGAGATGGCGGCGCTGGTGCTGATCTTTGCCAGCTTCATTCTTTTGCAGAAAGACGATCTGCGCGACCGCTTCATCCGGCTGGCCGGATCGCGCGACATGCAGCGCACCACCGTGGCGCTGGATGAAGCCGCCTCACGCCTGTCGCGCTATCTGTTCCTGCAAACATTGATCAACACCTGCTTCGGCATGGTCATCGGAGTGGGCCTCTGGCTGATTGGCATTCCCAATGCCGGCCTGTGGGCGCTGATGTCCGGCCTGCTGCGCTTCGTGCCTTTTTTGGGCGTGCCGCTGGCCTTCCTGTTCCCCTTCACCCTGTCGGTGGCGGTCGATCCGGGCTGGACCAAGATGGTCTATACCCTGCTCCTGTTTGGCGGCATCGAGCCGATCATCGGCCAGGTCATCGAGCCGGTTCTGTATGGCCGCAGCATGGGGCTTTCCGCCGTGGCGGTGGTCGTGGCGACCGTGTTCTGGACATGGCTTTGGGGACCGGTGGGACTGCTTTTGTCCACGCCCCTGACCATGTGTTTTGTGGTGTTCTCGCGCCATGTCGAAAGCCTGAAATTCCTGGACGTGATGCTGGGCAACCAGCCGGCGCTGAAATTCGAGGAAAGCCTGTATCTGCGCATGCTGGCCGAAGACCCGGACGAAGCCGCCGCGGAAGCCGAGAGCTTCCTGCAGGCCAACTCGCTGTCGGGCTATTACGACGAAGTGGCAGCGCGCGCCCTGATGCTGGCGCAGGACGACGTCAATCGCGGGGTGCTCGATCCCCTGCGCCAGAACCGTATCCGCGACGCCATCAAGGGCCTGATCGTCAACCTGGCGGAAAGGCGCGACGACGACACCAACGCCGCCGCCAGCGAGCTGCCCGACACCTGGCGGGATTCCGAGCCTGTCCTGTGCGTGGCCGGGCGCGGGCCGCTGGACGAAGCCGCCGCGCTGTTGCTGGTGGACATGCTGAGCAAACATGGCATCGGCGCCCGGGTCGTATCTTCGGATGAAACCTCGGCCACCAATATCCGCGAACTGGATTGCACCGGGGTACAGCTGACCTGTGTGTCCTATCTGGAACCGGGCACTTTCAAGAATGCCCGTTACCAGGTGCGCCGCTTGCGCAAGCGCATGCCCGGCGTGCCGGTGATGGCGCTGTTCTGGGGCCTGGCCGGCGACAATTCCCGCTACCTGGACGGCATCGAGGCGACCGAGTGCGATATCGTCACCACCGGCCTGAAGGAAACGGTGCAGCATATCCTCACCTTCGCCCGCCGCGCCGGCGGGCCGGTGTATGGCGATTACCAGGCCGCCAAGTGAGTGCCTCCGACTATGGCATGCTGCTGACGACAGCGCCGTCGCGCGACGAAGCGGCGAAGATTGCCAGGCTGCTGATCGACGAAAAGCTGGCCGCCTGCGTGCAGCTGATGCCCATCGAAAGCTTCTATGTCTGGGAGGGCAAGACCCAGAACGAGGCTGAGATTCTGCTGCTCGCCAAGACCCGCACCGCCCTGTTCGATCCCGCCATGAGGCGGATCAAAGACGTTCACCCCTATAGCGTGCCAGAGATTGTCGGTACCCAGTTCCTGACGGGCTTCAAGCCCTACCTGGACTGGATTTCCGAGGTCACCGGATGAGCCAGGTCGAACAGGCGATCGCGGCCGCGCAGCAGGCGATGCAGCGGGGGGACGTGGCGGGCGCCGAACACGTCCTGGCGCCCCTGTTCCAGAGCGGACAGGCCAACCATCCGGCCGTGCTGCTGCTGGCGGGCCTGATCCGCCTGCAACAGGGGCGCTTGCCCGAAGCCGAACCGATCTTCGCGCATGCGCGCGCCCTCGCCGCCGCCGATCCGGTGCTGGCCTATTATCATGGCGCGGCGCTGGCCGGCATGAAGCGGGGCGAAGACGCGGCAGCCGCCTATCGCGCCGCCATCGCCCTGAAGCCGGATTTCGCCGAGCCCAGGCTGGCGTTGAGCGCCTTGCTGATCGAAAGCGGCCAGGCCGTGGAAGCCGAAAGCGTCACCCGCGCCGGGCTGGATTTGAACATGCCGATGCCGCTGAAGGGCGTGATGCACAACAATCTGGGCCTGGCGCTGCGCGCGCTGCGCCGCGACCAGGAAGCGCTGGAGAATTTTGAAGCCGCCCAGGCTCTCAACCCCACCATTCCCCAGCTGGACATGCTGCGCGCCGAAAGTTTGCAGAAGTTGCGCCGGACGGAGGATGCCGCATCGGTCCTGGAAAAAGCGATCAAATCCGATCCCACCAACCCGGCGCTGCACCGCGCCTATGCCGAAATCCTTTACCGCATGGACCGCCCCGAGGAGGCGCTGCAGTCGTATGAACGTGCGCCCCAGACCCGCGACCTGCTGCTCGACAAGGCGTCCTTCCTGATCCAGGAGCAACGCGGGGAGGACGCCCATGCCGTGTATCGCAGCGTCCTGGCGGCGGACGCGGGCGATGTCGTCGCTGCCACCGGCGCCGCCAGCACCCTGATGATGCTGGAACGGTATCAAGAAGCTTCGGCGGCGTTTGACAAGGCATTGGCGATCCAGGCCGATCCGGACCTGCTGGCCTGCGCCTCCGAGGCGGCGCTGCTGTGCCTGGACCCGCAAAAGGCGATGGCCCTGTGCGAAAGGGCGCTGATCCTGGACCGGCATCATCAAGGCGCCATCGCCAACATCAGCACCAGCCTGCGCCTGATGGGTGATGAGCGCGAAGAGGCGCTGAACCGCTATGACAGCCTGGTGCGGGTGTTCGACCTGGAACCGCCTGACGGATTTTCCAGCATGGAAGACTTCAACGCCGAACTGTGCGCGGCGCTGGACAAGCTGCATCCCGAATTGCGCGCCCATCTGAACCAGACCTTGCGCAGCGGCACCCAGACGCAAGGCCACCTGTTCGGCTCCGGCGAGGCCCTGGTGGACAAGATACAGGCGCGCATCAACCAGGCCATCGCCCGCTATGCCGCCGAATTGCAGACGGACGAAAGCCATCCCTTCCTGTCGCGGCGTGGGCGCGGCTTCCGCTATAACGGCTCCTGGTCGTCGCGACTGCGCGACTGCGGCTTCCATGTGAACCACATCCATCCCCAGGGCTGGATCAGCTCTTGCTACTATGCCGGCGTGCCCGATGTGGTGAAGGACGAAAAGGAAAAGCAGGGCTGGATCAAGTTCGGCGAGTCCGGCTTTGTCCAGCTGGGCGAAAAAAATCCGCCGCCGCGCCGCAGCGTGCAGCCGGCGCCGGGGCGGCTGGTGCTGTTTCCGTCCTATATGTGGCACGGCACTGTGCCGTTCCATGGGCCGACCCCGCGCACCACCATCGCCTTTGACGTGGTGCCTGCCTAGGCCAACCAGGGCATACGCCGTTTGACGTAGGCCATCCGGCGCTGTGCGGCTGGAGCTGGCGAGGCGAGCGCGCAAGAATGGCCTGCCCGCTTGCAAAGGATGGAAGGCCGTGATTGCAAAGTCACTCATTACCGGTTTGGCCGGACTGGTTCTCACCGTCTCCGCTGCGGTTGCCGGGACAAATGCGCTCGACAAGGCCAGCCAGGTTCTTGGCGTGTCCGGCATCACTTCGCTCACCTTCTCCGCGGCGGGAAGTTCGGGAACGTTGGGACAAAGCTTCGCGCCAACCTCGGCATGGCCCCTTCTGAATATCCCCAGCTATTCGCGCACCATCGATTATCCGAGCCAGTCTTCGAGGGAAGATATCACCCGCACCCAGGAAGACCCGCCGGCCAAGGGCGGCGGACTTCCTTTTGCGGGTGAGCAGAAGCAAGTGAACCTGGTGAGCGGCGCCTTTGCCTGGAACCAGCCCGGCGCCCAGCCGCAGCCGGCACCCGCCACGGCCACCGAACGCCAGCTGCAAATCTGGCTGACGCCGCAGGGCTTCATCAAGGGCGCGCTGGCGGGCACGCCCACCATCAAGAGCGTCAAGGGCGGCACGGAAGTTTTCCTATCTCGTGAACGGCAGGTTCACGATATCCGGCGTCATCGATCCGCAAGGTTTCGTCACCCGGACCTGCAGACATGGATCCCGAACCCGGTATTGGGCGACATGCTGATCCGGTGCGATTACAGCGGCTACCGGGATTATAGCGGCATCGTCTTTCCCGCACACATCGTCCAGCAACAGGGCGGCCATATGGTGCTCGACCTGGCGGTCAGCGCTGTGCAGGCCAATGTCCCCAATGCCGCGCTGACCGTGCCAGAAGCCGTTCGCACCGCCACCCTGCCCGCCGTGCGTGCCCAGTCGCAGAAGCTGGTGGACGGTGTGTGGTTCATCGCCGGCGGCTCGCACAACAGCGTGCTGGTCGAATACAAGGATTACCTGGCCATGGTCGAAGCGCCCAACAACGAGGAACGCTCGCTGGCGGTGATCGCGGACGCCAAAAAGCTGGTTCCGGGCAAACCCATCAAATACCTGGTCAATAGCCACCACCATTTCGATCATGCGGGTGGCTTGCGGACCTATGTGGCAGAGGGCGCGACCATCATTACCGGCGCCGGCAACAAGGCCTATTACGAAAAGGCATGGCAGTTGCCGCGCACGCTCGATCCGGACTTGCTGGCGCGTGCACCGAAAAAAGCATCCTTCATCGAGGTGAAGGACACATATGTGCTGGCCGATGGGACGCGAAGCCTTGAGGTGCATCGCATCCAAAACGCCACCGACAATGCCAGTACCCTGCTGGTGTACCTGCCGGCGGAGAAAACCCTGATCGAAGCCGACGCATTCAATCCACCGCCCCCGGGCCAGATGGTGCAGGTTCCGATGGCCCTGGGCTTCGGAAACAATCTCTACGACAATATTTCGCGGTTGAAGCTGGACGTCGCCTCCATCGCGCCGCTGCACGGACGTATCGTTTCCTACAGCGAATTTACCAAGGCCCTGGGCAAGGAGTAGCTCAGCGCTGCAATATCCCGATCACCCTGTTGGCGAAGCTCAGCCGCTCGGCCATCACCCGCGCGACATAGGCCAGCAGCGCCTGGCACAGCGCCGGATTGTCCCGCTGCAGGATCTCAAACTCGCTGAGGCGCAGTTCATAGAGGATGCTGGGCCGTTCCGCCTGGATGTTGGCGCTGCGCGGGCGCCGCGCCACCAGACCCATTTCGCCGATAATAGTGCGCCGGCCCAGGCTGCGAAGGCGCACCCCGCCTTCGCCCGCGATCACCCCGATGCGGCCTTCCAGGATGAAATGCATGCTGCCCGCCTCTTCGCCGGCGCGCGCGATGATCTCGCCGTCTTCGACATCGCGGCGGATGCAGCGGCGGGCCAGCGCCTGGGCATGGCCGGCATCGCCCAGCGCCTCGGTCAGCCAGTCTTCCAGCGATGCCATGTCGTCCAGCCGCGGGCGGTGCCCCAGGATCACCTCGCGCTCGCAATTTTCCAGCGCATGGTCCAGGTCGGCGGCAACGATGACATCCTGTGTCAGGAAGCCCGAGACCTTGAAGGCGCGCTCCAGCTCCGCAGACAGGCCCGTCAGCACCAGCCTGGCGCCCACTTCGTCGGCGGCATCCTTGATCTGGGAAAAGCTGTAACTGGCCGAGGAATCCAGCCCCGTCACCAGCCGGAAATCGAACAGCAGGAAGCGGCACTGTGGATGGCTGGACAGCAGCTGCTTGACCTTTTCCTGCAAGCGGCTGGCCGAACCGAAGAACAGATAGCTTTGCAGGCTCATGCCCTGGATTTCGCCGCCGTGCCGGGACAGCAGCGCCAGGTCGTCGGCGCTGCGATCCAGCGAGCTGCGATACTCGGTGCCGTCGAATCCGAACTTGATGACGCTGACCCGGCTGGCGCTGAAGGCAAAGGTCGAACAGCCGATCACGATGCCAATGGCCATGCCGGCGACAAATCCAAATTCGATGATCATCACCGCGATCACCAGAAGCGACAGATATTCCAGCAGCAACAGGCGACGTGCGGAACGCACCAGCCAGCGCAGCACCAGCCGGCCGCCGGTGGAGAACAGCAGACCGCCCAACGCAAATTTGGGGACGAAGCCCAGGAAGGCCGGATCGACCACCAGCATCACCGCGGACAGGCCCGCCAAGGTGAAGCCGGACAACCGCCCGGTGGCGCCGATCTCGCGGTTCAGGATGGTGCGGCTGAGGGTCAGGCAGCTGACCAACCCGCCCAGCGCCCCGGTCACCAGGTTGGCCAGGCCCACCGCTTTCAATTCCCGGTCGACGCTGGCCTCGCGCTTGGTGGCGATCTCGATGCCGGTACCATTCAACAAGACGCTGATGGTGGCCACGAACATCACCGCCAGGAATTCGCCCGCCAGGTGCGGCAGCGCCTGCCAGGGAAAGTTTTGAAGCTCGGACAATTGCCAGGGCGAACGCAGCGCCGCTGCGGGCGATGGTCGGAACATCCAGCCATGGGCCTGTGCCTCTGAAATGGGAATGGCTTTGGCCCACAGATAGAGATGCGTCACAACCATCGCCGCCGCCAATACGCCAGGCAGGATCAGCACGTTGCGAGAGCGCAGCAGCAACAGCTCCAGCACGCAGGCCACCGCCACGCCCGCCGCCAGCTTGGCCAGGGTTTCACGGTCCAGGAACAACCCGATGCCTCCAAGGTTCAACCGGTGTTCGGCAATCACCTGCACCGCGCCCAGGATCATCACCACGCCGGTGGCGCCCATGAAGCCGCCGATCACCGGATAGGGTACAAAGCGCACCGCCCGCCCGGCGTGGCTGAAGCCGAGCCCGCTGAGAAGCAGGCCCGTGGCCGCCGTCACCAGCGCCATCACGATCAGCGCCGCGCCCAGGGCATGGCCGCTGTCGCCCATGCTGGCCATCAATGCCGCCACCAAGGCGGCGATCACCGCCGAGGTGGCATTGTCCGGCCCGCCGATGGCGAACGGAAAGGAACTGCGCCAGGCCACGATGGCCGCGCCGACCGCCGCCGACAGGAAGGTGACGGCCACGCCCGTGGCCAGGTATGGCGCCAGGGGTCCTGTGAAGATCAGCGCCGCGAAGGACAGGCAATAGGCGGCGGACAATATCCAGCAGATCGCGCCCGCCGACGCGTCGCGTACCCTTTCGCGAATGCTGAAAGCCGCCACGGTGAATCCCCCATGGCAATTTAGCCAAGAAGGGCCTGTCTTGCGAGCTTGGGTGACAGTTAAGCTGCGCTGCGGCGCAGCCTGATCCGGTCGGCCAGGTCGAAGGGCAAATAATAGATCAGCAAAAAGACCATGCCGGCCGCCACCAGTTCGGGAATGTACCAGGGCCATGGCGACATCGCGGTGAGGAGATTTTGTCCCAGCGGCTTGGCGCGCAGGAAGCCGTAATTCACGCCAAAGGCCCAATCCACCAGCGCGGCGGCACCCAGGTAGAAGAAGCTGGCCGCGATCACGGGTGGCAACGATCCCCAGGTCGGCCGCATCCGCGCCCCGAGCGTCAGGTACAACAGCGCGGCCACGACACCGCCATGCTGGATGAAGAAAAAGATAAATTGCGGATCGGGAAATCCCCAATAGAGCGGCGGCGTCAGCACGCCCTGCAGCGTGCCGCCCAGGCCCCAGAAATAGCCCAGCTCATAGGCGAACTGGTTGCGGGTCAAAAGCGCGGCGATGAGGGCGATTTCCGCCCAGTCGCACAGATTCATCGGCAGGCCATTGTCCAGGTGAAGTTCATGGCGCGCCAGCATCTGGCCGAACCAGCCCATCCAGCCAACCGCCAGGAAAGCCGCCAGCCCCATGCGCGCCATGCGGTCGGCATGGCGGCCCAGATGCTCATGCCGCGCCAGCAGCGCCAGCGCGAGCGGCACCACCAGCGTCAGGGCGATGGCCGCCAGGTGCGCGGGCCCGAACAGGACAAAGCGAGGGGACAAGAAAGCCTCCGGTACGAAAGCTTATGGGAGGGATGACGCCGCCGCCAAGACCGTCGTACGCTGGGTCATGGGCAGGGTTTTGCGGGCATTCCTGGTGGTCGCGGCAGCGATAGCGCTGTCAGGCTGCACCCTGTCGGCATCGCTGCGGCATGACGAGATTCGGTCGGTATGGGGGCCCGGCGGCGCCCTGCCCGCGCCACTTGTGTACTTCGTCACTGACCGCCAGCCCAGCGGCGCCGGCTTTGGACAGGCCTGGGGCGGCGTGGCGCACTGCGGCCGCGCCCGCGTGCCCATCGCCAATGCCCTCAGCCCCGCCGCGCCCGATCCGGTGCTGGAGCCGCTTGCCTGCGACGGGCCCGCCGCGATGGCCGATTTCGCACGCCAGGTCGCTGCTTCGGCGCGCGCGCAGAATTGCGGCAAGGTTCTGGTGATGGCCCAGGGCTTCAATCTCACCTTCCGCATCGCGCTGCTGCATGGCGCGCAGGTGGCGATGGACTCCCAATGGCCCTGCGCCGTCCTGGCCTTCGACTGGTCCAGCGAGGGACGCTTCAACCGCTACATGGCCGATGTCGAGCGCAGCGGCTATTCGGTGCCGATCCTGATCGGCCTGCTGGAGGCGCTGCGGGGCGCGGGACTGGAAACCAACCTGCTGGCGCATAGCCTGGGAGCGCGCGTCGCGATGGGGGCCCTGGGCGCGGTCTGCTCCAAGCCTAGCCCAGTGGTGGGCGAGATGATCCTGGTGGCCGCAGATGTCAGTGCCGAACCCGGCAATGACGATTTCGCGCAACTGTTGAAGCGCGACGCGCCCTGTACCCGCCGGATCACCATCTATGCCTCGGACAACGACCTGGCGCTGATGGCCTCGCGCAGCGTGCATGGCGGGATCAGCCGCGCCGGACAGGTGCCGCTGGCCGACCTGCAATATCAGGGACCCGGGATCGATGTCGTCGATGCCAGCCTGGCGCCGGACGATCTGTCCGGACATGCCTATTTCATTTTTTCCTATGAAATGCTGACGGACATCATGTGGACCTTGCATGGCGCGAGCCTGTCCGAACGGGAAGCCAAAGGCGGCCTGTCCTGCGCCGATTGGAGCGGCGGCAGCTGCGCTGCCGGCACCGGACGACATCTGCTGAAGGTGGCGCCCGCGCGCCAGCCCGGTTTCAACCGCCGCTTCCTGCGGATGTTGCGCCCATCATCCTGCCTTTGCAGTAGGAAAAGCCAGATCGCATTTTGCTGCGGTTCAAGGACGGCCCCTGCGCGATATGCGTGCTAAATGTTGGACCGGAACGCTTGAAAGCATGGATGTCATGAAACGGTCGCGCCCGCTCCTGATATTGCTCGTGGCCATGATGCCCGTGGCGGCCGCATGCCGAAGCCCTTTCGCCGCAGGTCGCGGACGCGATTCAGTCCGCGGTGGAAGTGGCGATGCGCCCGCCGCAAACGCCGTGGTTCGGCTGGCCAAGAAATCAATCCGCAAGCTTCGGCCGAGATCGATGCGCTGTTCGCCAGGCTCAAGGCCAATGGCGACTATCGCCGCCGGGTGATGCTGCGCCGCCAGCGATTTTCGCAAGGCTGGCTGGGCAAGGCCGGAATTTGGCGCCACCAACACCACCGGTGGGGTGGACAGCGCCGGCGTGCTGGGCGCCTTGACCCTGGTGCGCGACGGTTGCGGTGGAAGCAGACCTTCACCGGCTCGGTCGACTATCTCAAGCATAGCGGCATCGAAGAGCGGGACCGGTATTATGCCGCCCACCAGGTCAACCTGAAATTCAATGACCGGCTCTATGGGCTGGGGCTCGTGAGCTGGGAGGGGACAACCGCGCGCAAGGCAGCGGCCGGGTCGCCTCCGGCGCGGGCTATGCCTTCCTCAACACGCCCAAATGGGCCTGTCGGTGGAAGCCTCGCCGGCGATGCGCCATACCAGTTACACCACGGCGCAAGGCGGCAGCAGCTTTGCGATGCGCGTGGCCAGCAACTATCACTGGGCTGTCACGCCCAAACTGACCGTCAGCGCCGACGAAACCTTCTTCCAGGAAGGGCGCGACCAGACACTGACGTCGGAGTCGGCGCTGACCATGAAATTGATCAACGCGCTGTCGGCGCGCTTCTCGTACCGGCTCCAGAAAGAATCCAAGCCGCTTCCGCTGGCGGCCAGCACCGATACGACCAGCCGCATCTCGCTGGTCTATTCGTTCTGACACTGGCCGTTCTGAACACTGGCGGAAACTGGTGACCCCGGCACGACTTGAACGTGCAGCCTCAGACTTAGAAGGTCCGTGCTCTATCCAGTTGAGCTACGGGGCCATGAAATCAGTTTAAACCGAAATTCCATCAACTCTCACCATGGCCGGGCTTGACCCGGCCATCCAGAGCCAGAATTGAGAATGTCGGGCGGTTTCCCTGGATGGCGGCTCAAGGCCGCCCCATGGAGGCCTAATGCGACCAGGGCACCTTGCGGTCGAACTTGAAATTGTCCGAATAGGCCTTGGGCTTGGGCGTGGGCACATGCGGTTCGAACAGCTGGTAGGGGATATTGTGGGCCTTGGCATAGGCCACCGCTTCCTCGGCCGTGTCGAATTCCAGGCACAGTTGCTGGCGCATGTCGCTGGAAGAGGTCCAGCCCATCAATGGATCGATGGTGCGGGGCGTTTCCGGCTCATAGTCCAGCTGCCAAAGCTTGGTGCGGGCCTTGCCCGACTGCATGGCGTTCTTGGCCGGTCTGTAGATACGCGCGCGCATGTCACTCTCCAAAATTCTGCACTGCGCATCCAAGGTTTCGCGGCAGCGGAACCTTGAATGGTCGGAGCGGCTGGATTCGAACCAACGGCCCTTAGCTCCCAAAGCTAATGCTCTACCAGGCTGAGCTACGCTCCGATCAGCTTGTCAGGGATTACACGCTGGGACGAAAACCGTCAATTCACTCGGAAATCCGCACGGAATACAGGATCGGCCAGTATTTTCCTGTCAGGGTGAACAGGCCGGTGGCCGCATCATAGGCCACGCCGTTGGGGATGAAGTTGGGGTCGGAATCGATGGCGTCCCGGTCGGCCTTGGCCATGCGGGCCCGGAGCGGCTTGAGGTCCAGCCGCGCCTCGACACAGCCGGTTACCGGCGAGATTTTCACCAGGTCCCAGTCCTCGAAGACGTTGGCCCAGATGTAGCCCTGCGCATATTCCAGCTCGTTGATGTTTTCCAGGTAGCGGCCACCGCTGAGCACCTTCAGGGTGCGCTTGGTGGAGAAATCCTGCGGCGACAGGAAGAACAGCCGGCTGGAGCCATCACTGGCGATCAGCTGGGTGTCGTCATGGGTCAGACCCCAGCCCTCACGCGGGTTTTTCAGTTCCGGCAGCCGGCGCATGGTGGCGGAATCGAACACAAAGACGCGGCCCTCGCGCCAGGTCATCTGGTAAAGCTTGCCGCCGAAAACAGTCATGCCCTCGCCGAAATAGCTCTTGCCGGCATTGATCAGGGTCGAGACATGGCCGGACGCCATGTCGATGCGGTTGATGCGGCTTTCGCCAAAGAAATCGCCGGTGGATTCCCACAGCGCGCCGTCGTGAAACTCAAGCCCTTCGGTGAATCCCACCGCATCGCGGCGGACTTCCTTTTCCACCTTCATGCTCAGTGGCCTGGGAAGCGGGCATTTCTCGGCCGCCAGCGCGGGCAAAGGCAGTAGCAACAGGAAAATAGCCAAGGCGCGCATGGTGATGGTCTATTGCCAGCCATGCCGGCCAAAAGCAATTCAGCCTTCCATCACCGCGATATCGGCTACCAGCTCACCCTTGGGGCCATCGCCGACCCGGACCTTGACCTTCTGGCCTTCTGCCAGTTCGCGCACATTGCAGCGGCGCAAGGTTTCCATGTGAATGAAGATATCAGGCGTGCCGGTGCCTCTGGAGACAAACCCGTAACCCTTGGCGCGATTGAACCACTTCACGGTGCCTTCAAAGGCCGGTCCATTGGGTTCGGCGACATAGCGCGGCGCCTGGCTGGCGGCGGACGGCATCACCTGGGCGGTGGAATTGTCCAACGACAGGATCTTGCTGGCCTGCAGGCCGCGCGGGCCCTTCACCGCCTCGCACACCACCGACGCGCCTTCGAACGCCTGGCGGAAACCCGACTGGCGCACGCAGGTCTGGTGCAAAAGAATGTCACCTGCGCCCGGCGGCGCGCTGGGCGTGATGAAGCCATAGCCCTTGTGGGCGTCGAACCATTTGATCTGACCGGTAACGGTCAATGCCCCAGCGTTTTCCATTCCCCTCTCCGCATTGCCAGCAGAGTTCGCCACAATCCTGCCCCAATGGGGCCCGCCCGGGAAGGGGCTTTGCGGACCCTAGCCAAAGGCCTGTTCCGGCTTTAGGAAATCGCCATGGCCCAGCCCGGACCCCGAAAAAACCTGCCCGCGCCCTGGTTGCTGGGGCTGGCCGGGGTCCTGGCCATCCTGGCGCTGCTTCTGGTTCTGACGTCCTGAAACCTGTCCTCCCCAGCGCGCCTTATTGGCGGGTGGTCGTAGCCCGCCTTCGGGCGGGCGAAGACCGGAGGGGCAATGCCGATTTCTTTTTATCCGCAAATCGCCGACACTCGCGGAACTGACAAGGTTTAAGACAAACCTTTGTTTGCATGGAGCAATCGCGTGGCGTCAAAATTGCGGCTCATGATCAAGGAAGAAGCCAAGCCGCACATCCTGCTGGTCGAAGATGCGCGGGATATCCGCGAGCCCCTGGCCCGCTATCTGCGCGAGCACAGCTACCGCGCCACCACCGCCCCGGATGCCGCCAGCGCGCGCAAGGTGATGAAAGGCGCCGCCATCGATCTTGTCGTGCTGGATATCATGATGCCGGGCGAGGATGGCCTTAGCCTGTGCCGTTCCATCCGCGAGACCACCCAGATTCCCGTCATCCTGCTGACCGCGCGGGGCGAGGAAGTGGACCGCATCATCGGGCTGGAAATGGGCGCCGATGATTATATCGCCAAGCCCTTTTCGCCCCGCGAACTGATCGCGCGCGTCGCCGCCGTCCTGCGCCGCACCCAGGCCCTGCCGCCACGCCAGAAACCGCCGGGGCGAGCGCGTGCGCTGGCGACTGGATGCTGGACACCGGCCAGCGCGAGCTGATCAGGCCCGATAGCGTGCTCTGCCCTTGTCGTCGAACCGTTCACCTGCTGTCGGCATTGCTGGGCGGCCCAAGATCGCGCTGACCCGCAACCAGCTGCTGGACCTGACCAAGGGGCGCGACGCCGACCTGTTCGACCGCTCGATCGACAACCATGTCAGCCGCCTGCGCAAGAAAATCGAGCCGGATCCGAAAAATCCGCGCTATATTAAGACCGTCTGGGGAGGCGGGTACATCTTCGCGATGGACCCCGAAATGGCGTAATCGCCATCATCGAAAAAGGGCCGTGATGCGTTTCAAAATCTGGCCAAGCACATTGCGGCTCCAGCTTGTGCTGGTGGTTGCAGGCGCGGTGGCGGTGTCGAACATCGGCGTTGCTTTCTATTTTTACAAGACAAACGAGACACAAGCCCGCAACTTCACCAACGAACGCCTGATCGACCGCGCCGTGGCGGTGGCGGCAACCGTCAGCCAGGTGACACCGCAATCGCGCCTTGTGGTGATGCGCTTCATGAGCCAGCTCTATTGGCGCTTCCGCGAGGTCAAGGGCGGATACGACACCAAGCCCATGACGGCCGAGGAACAGGCGCTGGCGAAGCGGATCGCCGATGCGCTGCCTGAGCATCATCCGCGCAAGAAGGCGGTGATCGTGCATCTGCGCGAGGCCATGGCGAATATTCCCGAAGCGTTGCGCCCGGCAAATGCCCCCTCCGCAGCCCCCGGCACCGACGTGGTTCAGACGATTGTGCCCATCGATGAGCACAGCGCAGTGAGCGGTGTGTTGCTGCGGCCGACACCGACCTGGCCGATCGAGATGATGATCGCGACCCTGATCGCGGTCGTGGCGGCCGCCGCCAGCGCCGCCTTCATCGCCCGCCGCGTTGTGCAGCCGCTGTCCGAACTCACCACGGCCGCCGCCAAGGTGGCAGGTGACGGCGGCACGCCCCATGTCGCCGAGCAGGGCCCCGACGATGTGCGCAACGCCGCCATCGCCTTCAACGCCATGGCCGCCAAGGTCACCCGAACCCTGGAGAGCCAACGGCACCTGTTGTCGGCGGTGGGCCATGATCTGCGCACACCCCTGACCGCCATGCGCATCAACCTGGAATTCATCGAGGATGAAGAGCTGCGCGATGGACTGATGCGCAACCTGGACGAACTGCAGGCCCTGACCGAGCAGGTGCTGTCCGCCGCCAAGGGAGCCGGCGGCGAGAAACCCCGCCAGGTGGATCTGTCGGCGTTGGTGGAAAGCCTTTGCACCGACCTGGATGAGCTTGGCGAGCCCGTGAAATGGATCAACCATTCCCCCGCCCCCATTTCCTGCCGTCCGAATGAGATCAAGCGCGCGGTGCGCAACCTGGTGGAAAATGCCGTCGCCTATGGCCATAAGGCCAATGTGCGGATCAGCGACACCCCCGACGGCTATGACGTGCTGGTGGAGGATGAAGGCCCGGGCATCCCCGAGGTCGACCGCCAGCGGGTTTTCGAGCCCTTCGTGCGGCTGGAAAGTTCGCGCAACGAGGCCACCGGGGGCACCGGCCTGGGCCTAACCCTGGTCAAGGCGATCGCGGAGGGCCATGGGGGTGCCGTGAAGCTGGAAAACCGCCCGGGCGGAGGCCTGCGCGCTCGTATGCACCTGCCCCGCCTGGCCGCCAGCGCCGGCTAGTTTCTGTTGGCAACACCCGGCACCAGCTTTCGACGATATGGGCGATTTTTCAAAGGCTTTGACTTTGGCCTTGATGTGGTTTCTGAGCTGATCCGATGACGGATGACCCCCTTTATCGGCGCGAGATCCTGCGGCTGGCGGCCGACGCCACCGGCGCCGGACACCTGCCAGCGCCTACTGCCCTTGGCAGCGCCAACAATCCCGCCTGCGGCGACTGGGTGAAGGTGGAGCTGGCGCTGGACGGGGACCGGATCACCGCCTTCGCCCATACCGAACAGGCCTGTGTCCTGACCCAGGCTTCGGCGGCCCTGCTGGCTAGTCTGGCGGCGGGGCAGGACCGCGAAGGGATGGCGGCGCTGGCGGAGGCTGTCCGGGGCTTTCTCAAGGGCGGCACTGCCCCAGGCGGCTATGGCGTATTCGACGGCGTGATCGGGCATGCCGGGCGGCACCGCTGCGTTTTGCTGCCGCTGGAGGCGGCGCTTAAGGCGCTAGAGCAGTCCGAAGAAGCTCCCATGGCCGCTGAGGGTCAACACCGGGCCTGACAGGCTTGCATCGCCGGTGCCCAGATCCATGGGTGTGGCCGGGCCGGGCAGTTCCATTGCGGCAGGCGCCTGCGTCAGGTTGAAGACACAGACAATGGCTTCTTCGCCCGCGCGCCGGACAAAGGCCAGCATGGGGCCGGGCAGCAATTCCAGGCTGCCATGCCTCAGAGCGGGGTGGGCGCGCCGCGCCGCCGCCAGCTTGCGGGTATAGGCCAGTGCCGAGTTGGGATCACCGTCCTGCGCCGATACCGCCAGCGCCGCGTGCGCCGGCCCCAGCGGCAGCCAGGGCGTTCCACTGGTAAAACCCAGATTGGGCGCATCCGCATCCCAGGGCATGGGTGTGCGGCAGCCATCATGACCCCGCCAGACAGCGGATAATAGAGATCGCCCACCAGGTCCTTGAGCTGGTGATCGCGGCGCAGGGTCACTTCCGGCAGGCCCAGTTCTTCGCCCTGGTAGAGCAGCAAGGTGCCGCGCAACGCGGGCAGCGGCGCCAGCATGGTCTTGGCAGAAGCGGCGCCAAAGCGCGAAGCGGTGCGGATCACATCATGGTTGGAAAAGGCGTGCAGGGCCAGTGATGGGGAAATTGCGTCAGGGTCTCCAGGTGGGCCCGGATCGCCGCCGCATCGCTGGCCAGCGGCCAGGGCGAAATTGTAGCCGGCATCACGCTGGGCCTTGGTCCGCCTGCAGATAACAGCCGGAACGTTCGAACTCCTCGAGGTCGCCAACACGAAGCGGCCGTCGAAGACGCCGACGCGGCAGCGGACCACATCAACAGCGGCTTGTTCTCTTCAGGTTGGAATCGTTGAGATGCCGCTGCATGTTGGCGGCAGCCGACCATTCCGCCGCGCCGCGTTGGACGGCGGGAATAGCGGGGTTATCCCGCAGCTTCACGTCATGCAAAAAGCGTTGAGCATCAGGCCGGTAACCGTCCGCGGCCTAGCCACAAATCCAGCACTTTGAGGGCCGCCTCGCGCATCGGCGTTGGCCCAATTCAGCTTGGGCTGCTGGCGCAGGAATTTGTGGTGGTAATATTGCCGCCGCGCCGGCTGGTACGACCAGGCCGGTCCGCCGAACACCGACAGCCAGTTGTTGGGCACCGTACCGTCGTCTTTCGGATCGGCCCAGACATACCAGTCACGCCTGGCGGCATCGCCGTCGCGGCTGGCGGCGAACCATGCGTGCTCGTCACTGGTATGCGCCAGCACTTCGTCCAGGATGATTTTCAGGCCACGGGCATGCGCGGCGTCCACCAAACGCTGAAAATCATCCAGGGTACCATAATCGGGATGGACAGTTTCGTAGTCGGAAATACCGGCCAGCCCAGTCCCGGTTGGGCGACGGATGAATGGGCGACAGCCAGATGGCGTCCATGCCCAACGACTTGATGTAGTCGAGCTTGCCGGTCAGGCCGGCAAAGTCGCCCTGCCCGTCGCCATTGCCGTCGCAAAAGCTGCGGACATAGACCTGGTAGATGGTTGCACCCTTCCACCATGGCAAGAGGCGGACTCGTCATCCGCCTTCCTTAGCACATTCGATGCGATAGTCCCTTGTCCGGCCCTTGTAGGGATCAGATATCGCTGGCGTTGCTGATGACCCTGGCGGCGAGGCCGTACTTCACGGCATCTTCCGCGCCCATCCAGAAATTGCGCTCGGTGTCCTTGACGACCTTGTCATAGGGCTGGCCGGTTTCCGCCGCGATCTCGCGGATCAGGCGTTCACGCATCTTGATGATTTCCTCGGCCTCGATGGTGATGTCGCTGGCCTGGCCGCGCACGCCGCCCAGGGGCTGGTGCAGCAGGAAGCGGGTGAACGGCAGGCAGAAGCGGTTTTCCTTCTTCGCGCCCAGGAAGATATGCGCGCCGGCGGATGCGACCCAACCGGTGCCGATCATCTTCACCCGGTTGCCGACAAAGCGGATCATGTCATGGATGGTGTCGCCCGACTCCACATGGCCGCCCGGCGAATTGACGATGACGCGGATGTCGCCCTCGCTCTCGGCATAGGCCAGCAGTTGGGCGGTGACCCGCTCGGCCATCTTCATGTCGACTTCACCGAAGATCAGGACCGTGCGCGACTTGTAGAGCGCCTTGGCGATCTCGGAGGATTGGGGATCCGGGGCCTTGGACTTCTCGTCTTTTTCGTCATTTTCTTCGTCGGCGCGGTACAAGGGCAAGTCTCCGGATTCGGGGGGATTCGTACAGTCTAGCGATCATATAGGTACGGGCAACCCGCTTATAAAGACTGAACAACCGTCCGCAATGTGGGCCCTATTTCGGCATTTATGACCAGGTCGGCGAAACGGTCCTGCGGGGTTTCGTCCCGGTTCAGGATGGCCAGCCTGGCCCCATTGCGCTTGGCCAGCAGCGGGAAACTGGCGGCCGGATAGACCGCCAGGCTGGAACCCAGGACCAGCATCAGGTCGCAGGCAAGGGTCGCGGCCTCTGCGCGGGTCATCTCGTCCTGCGGCATGGGTTGGCCGAAAGAGATGGTGGCGGTCTTCACGATGCCGCCACAGGCGCCGCAATCGGGGGCTTCGCCATGGGCATCGTAATGGGCGCGGATGTCCGCAATCTCGACCCGCAGGCCGCAGTCCAGGCATTTGGCATAGCGGGTGTTGCCATGCAGCTCGATCACTTTGCTGTCGGGCACACCGCCGGCCTGGTGCAGGGCATCGATATTCTGGGTGATGACATGGCTGACCTTGCCCATCACCACAAGTTCGGCGACGGCGCGGTGGCCATCATTGGGCTGCACGGCGTTCCAGGTGTCCTCCATCTCGAAGCGCCGCTGCCACGACACGCGCCGTGCTTGCGGATCCGAGATGTAATCCTGGAATTCCACCGGCATCATCTTGGTCCAGATGCCGCCGGGCGAACGAAAATCGGGAATGCCGGACTCGGTGGACATGCCGGCGCCGGTAAAGACCACCGCACGCCGGCTCTGTTTCAAAAGCGCGGCAAGTGCCGCGGCATCGTCCGTCAATGCGGCCGGTCCGCCATGGATGGCATCTTGCCGCTGAACGGCTTGACCGAACCGCAATCGGCCTTCACCCAGTCGCCGGTATAGGTGCTGCTCATATTGTTGGGCTGGCCGTGCATGCTGCCGGTGAAGCTGTAGCTGCCTTCGTAATGGCTGTCGCCGCGCCAGCTGATCTGGGAGCGGCCGGTGCCTTCCATGGTGCCGTGGCAGACAATTTCGGTGGTGGCCGAGTTCATGGTCTGGTTCAGGACTTTGGGCGTGCACTTGATGCCTTCCCGGTCCATGTTCGGCGGACGGTCCAGCGCCGGATGGTCCGCGGTCATGCACATCTGGGTGACGATGGGACCGGCGCCCGGCATGTTCATGCCGCGCTTCTTCATCATCTCCATCACCTCCGGCGGCATCTGGGGCATGGCCGCCATCTTCATGTTGGTGGTGATTGTCCACAGGCCCGGCTTGCCCTGGGGCATGGCCAGGGCGGCTGTCGGGATGAAGGCTGCGGCGATCAGGGTAGCGGTGAGCTTGCGCATCAGGTCATTCCCCTTGAGGTTTCTGGTTGTACGCAAATCTGACAGGCCGGATCAGCCTGTCAATTATTTTGCGGGATGAATGGCCTTACCCCCCGGCAATCCTCGCCCGCCCAGTCGGCGGTGAAGCTGGAGCGCATGCGTGCCGGATCGCCCCGGTACTTGCCCCTGAAATCGGTGTTGCCCTCGAAATGGGTGTTGCCGCGAAAGGTAACCTGGCCCTTCACCACGCCTTCGACTGGGCCGTGGCAGATATTTTCGGTCGTCATGACACCGCGGCGCACATCAACGGTGCGATAGCTGCAGTCCAGGTCAAAGCTGTTCAGGTGCAGCGACTGGCGGCCATCGGCCTCATACGGCGTCATGCAGATGTGATGGATAAAGGGCTGGCCGTTGACCGGCGGCTTCAGCCCCTGCTGCCGCGCCAGTGACACCAGGGCCGGCGGCACCTTGTTCATGCTGAACTGCCAGATGGTCGTGACGGTCCACAGTCCTGCCTTGCCGCGGCATGGGCCTGAAGCGGCAAGATCAGCACAGGAGGGACAGCAGGATGCGGCGCATGGGGACCTGTTTCAGGAAGGCGTGCGAATTTCGCATGCCCAAACAGCCTCAAAGCCGCTCCCAGGCCCTAAGTTTTGGTCATGCGACCAAAGGCCCTGATCACCGGCGCGTCCACCGGCATCGGCAAAGTCTATGCCCAGCGGCTGGCCGGGCGCTATGACCTGGTGCTGGTGGCGCGTGACAAGGCGCGGCTGGACGCACTGGCGCAGGAATTACGCAAGGATGGCGCCGCATCCGAGGTGCTTGTCGCAGATCTGACACAAAGCACCGATGTCGCGCGCATCGAGCAGAAGCTGGAAAGCGATGGCGCCATCAGCTTCTTCCTCAACAATGCCGGCATCGCCACGGTGGAACGGCACCTGGAAACCAGCCTGGCGACGATCGAGACTTTGATCGCGTTGAACATCACCGCGGCGACGCGGCTGGCGCTGGCGGCGGGCCGCGCCTTTGTGCGGGCCAAACGCGGCACCATCGTCAATATGTGCAGCATCACCTCGGTCAACCCCGAACGCTTTAATGGCGTCTATAGCGGCTCCAAGGCCTATCTGCTGGCCCTCACCCATTCCCTGACCAAGGACCTGAACGACAATGGCGTCACCATCCAGGCGGTCCTGCCCGGCGCCACCCGCACCGAGATCTGGGAACGCGCCGGCGCCGATGTCGACAAGCTGCCGCCCGAACGGGTGATGGACGTGGAGGAGATGGTCGATGCCGCGCTCAAGGGCCTGGAGATGGGCGAGCGCGTCACCATACCCTCCCTGCCCGATGTCCGGGAATTGGAAGAGGCTGAAAGCGCGCGGCTGAAAATGTCGCCCAACCTGTCGCACCGCCACGCGGCGGCGCGCTATCGCCGCGAATAAATCAGAACTCGCCGTGCAGGCGCGCGCCGAACACCGACACCGGGCCGCGGTCGGCATTGTAGGCGGGATTGGCGATGAACTGGTAATCCAGCGTGCCGGTGACGCCGTCCCACAATTTGGCGGCATAATAGGTCTCGATCACATTCTCGCGCGCGTAGTGATCCAGGCGTCCATCGCCGATCAGGATGCCAAGCCCGCCCAGGGCGAGGAAGCGCTTGCCTGCATCGGACATGCCGCCGCTTTCGACCGCCAGCCCGATGGTGTCGTCCTTGCGGTCCCAGGATTCGCCATTCAGCGACAGGCCGCCCAGAATGCTGTCGGTCATGTCGGTGAATTCTTCGCCTTCCTTGCTGCCGTCATTGCGGGTGGCGCGCAGGAAGAATCCCAGATCCTCGCTCAGCCCCTGCTGGATGTTCAGCGACACCCCGCTTTTCCACGCGCCCTTGCGTACCAGGGAAATATCGGCGGGCCGGCCCGTCAGCCGTGACAGATTCACGGCATCGCTGTAGTCGCCGATCCGGCCCCGGCTGGCGAACGCCAGCAGCTTGATCTTGCCATCATGCCCCAGCAGCGTGATGCGGCGCTCGACCTCGCCGTCCAGCTGGTATTGACCGAAACCGCGCGTCAGCTCGGTGCCGTTGGGCATGCGCGACAGGTTGAACAGCCCGCCGCGCAAGGTCCAATCGGAGAAGTTCCATTCCACCGCGCCGCCATAGCTGTAGCCCCAGGCGTCGGCGGCATAGTCCCATGGCCCCGCATCGATCACCGCCCAGTTCAGGAAGTCGTGCATCGGATCGTGGGCATAGTCGTTGGTGTCGAACACGTCCCCTGGCGAGAACTTGCCCAGGGTCACGATCACATTGTCGGTGGTGCGGCTGCCGGCCAGCTGGTTGGCTTCGCCGTCCAGCGCTTGCGCCTCCCCACCCAGATCGAAACTTTGACGGAAGAACAGCCGGTGCAGCCGCAAGTAGGGCACGGCCTTGCCGACCTTGGAGCCCTGGCCATTGGGGAAGGCAGCCACCCCCAACGTATCCGACAAACCAAACCCCTGGTCCATTTCCAGGTCGGCCCAGGCCTCGCCGCCGTCCCAGGGGCGCGCCCCGGCATAGACGGTGGCGTTCAGCGTTTCATTGCCCCGCGAGCCCGGGTCCAGACTGTTGGCGCCGCGATAGGGCGAGCGGAAGGCGGGATGATATTGTTCAATGCCGGTGGCCTGGCCGTGCAGGGCCCAACGTTCTTCATTGCGCCCGGATTCCGCAGCCTCTGCCTTCACTGCATTCAAAAGCAGCAGTGAAAAACAAATCGCAGCCGTGCCAAGGAGTTTCGCATTCGTCATTTTCCAGGCCCGCTCAATTGTTGGTCGTCGCAAGCTGGACAATACGGACCAGGACCAGCCCGCCCGCCACGACCAGATATGCCCGCAGCGCAATCATCCAGACGCGGCCAACTGGGGTCATGGGCATTACGGCAAGTTCACTTAGCGGTGGCATGCGCCAGCCATCACGCTCCTGGCGCGTCATGCGGGAAAATTCCTGAGAGTCACGATGGTGCCACGCAAAGCCCATCGTCGCCGCAACTGCCACGACCAATCCACCACCCAGTATCGCAACAATCTGGGAATTGGTGATTCCAGGAAACAGCACAGACGCGGTGAGAATGATGGAAAGCATGACAAGCACCGCGATTACTGCTCCGGTGAAGCAATTAAGGCCACGGCCATTCACCCACGGCCCCAATACAGCACTATCGTTGCAGAGAAGTAACAGAAAGACCGTGGCGCTGGGCAGAAGAATGCCGGCAAGGGTCTGTACGGTATTGGTCAAAAGCCCCAAAGGTGTGCCGGGGGTCAGGACCAGCGCCGCGGAAAGCAAAATCAATCCGAAGAATACGGCATAGAACACTTTCGCTTCATTCGGCTTGCGATGCAGTGAATGGTTCAGGGAAAACACATCACCAATGGCATAAGCTGAAGACAGCGATACCGCCGAGGCTCCGATAATGCAGGCGTCGATCAGCGCGATCGCGAACATGATCCCTGCGGTGCGCCCGGCGTATTTCTCCAGCCCGGCCGCCACCGCGCCGGCATCCGAAAAATGGCCAAATTCAGGGCGGCCCGCGAAGGTCGCGGCGGCAAAAGCCATTATCGCCGCGGCGCCGACAATGACAAAACCGATGCCGATCCACAGATCAATTCTTTCATAGCGAATAAAGCGGGGCGTGATGCGCTTGTCGATCACATAGCTCTGCTGGAAGAAGAGCTGCCACGGCGCCACCGTCGTACCCACTATGGCAATGATAAGCAGCATGACATCATTCAATGCCGCCCCTTTCGGCATTTCGGGGGTGATGAAGTCGTGCGCAATTTGGCCGATAGGCGGGTGAATAATCAGGAAAACCGGTATGAGCAAAAGACTGCCCGCAACCAGTAGCAGTGAAAAGCGCTCGAAGCGCCGAAAGTTTCCGGTGCTCGCCGCAGCCATCACGAGGACAGCGGAAACCGCCACACCCCAGACCTGCGATATACCCAGATAGCGCAATGCCAGGCTTATACCGATAAATTCAGTTACGATCGTCAGCGCATTGAGCAGGAACAGGTCAATGACGCTGAATGCGCCCCAAAACTTCCCGAACCGTTGCAGGATCAGCCTGGCGTGCCCCACGCCCGTTACCGCACCAAGACGCAGCACCATTTCCTGATTGACGTAGAGAACAGGAATCAGGAGTGGAAGCGTCCACAACAGCGCCGTTCCATAATCCTGCCCTGCTTGGGTATAAGTGCCGAACGCGCCAGCATCGTTGTCCGCCACCATGACGATCAGGCCCGGGCCTATCACAGCCATCAAGGTTGTGAGCCGCGCCCGCCAACCGTGACGCGGCCCGATATCGTCCTGGCGGATGGTTCCCAATGCGCCCTTGATGTCGCCCAAATGTGATTGGTCAAGAACCGCAGAGCGACGTGCGGGATCGAATTCATGAAGAGTCATGGCTGAGTTCCGGATGGATGTCGGTGGAAAGGTTGCAGGGAGCGCCTAGCGGCGGCTCTGCGGGCAAAGCCAACGGCATTCCAGCACACCGTCTGGGCCGCGCTGCCAGCGCGCGATCAACCGGATGCGGCGGCGCGAATTGTCCGGGCCGTTTCCATTGCTGGCGGCCCCGCTTCCAAAATACCAATTGTGAAACTGCAAAGTCATTCTTGCCTCCTCTTGCTTAAGCGTCTTGCTCAAGCCCAGGAGGCAGACCGCCGGACAGACCGGCGCTACCGGTCTAATCGCAGAGGATGCTCTCCCAGGCGTTGGATCGGTTCTTGGTTATCTGGACAGGCACATGCCTGCGCCAGCACGCAAAGAACCGAAAACTAGGTCGCGGGTTCATCAGTGTCCTTTCCAAACCAATCGCCGGAGCCGGTGCCCTGCGCGGAATTATCCCAGCTCTTCCAGGAGCCATAGCCGGATCAGCCCGCAAGGATTGGCGCTTTCAAACGGATAATCTTTCGCCGCCCGCAGGGCGAACGAAGACGCCCTGCGATCCGTGCGCTCGCAAGCAGGCAGCAGCCGCCATTGCTGCAGAACCATTGCTTTCGCTTCCTCTCGCGTCATCTTCATCGGATCATTCCAATGTCAGCCTGGGAACAACCGCACGGGTGTTGTTGCCAATCTTCGCCGCGCGGTATATACCCCGGCGGGTATACCGGCAAGTACCCCCGGGGGTATATGAAAGGCCAAAATGACGCACGCCATCTACGAGAAACAAAAGCTGTTGAACCGCGTAAGGCGGCTGCGCGGCCAGGTGGACGCCATTGAACGGACACTTGAAGCCGAAGGCAGCTGTACCGAAGTGATGCGGCTACTGACGGCCGCACGCGGTGCCATGAACGGAATGATGGCGGAAGTTGTCGAAGACCATATCCAGATGCACATGATGGAAGCGAACCGCAAGCCAACGCGCGACGAAATCGAGGCCGCTGACGAATTGGTGGAGGTTCTGCGGTCCTACATCCGCTGATGCAACAACAGCAGATGCGTCAGGCGGCGCGGGACAGTTCGACGCGATTACGGCCGGTTTGCTTGGCGCGGTACAGCGCCTGATCGGCGCGCGCCAGAAGGTCTTCGATGGTGACGTCTTCGGGCGTCAGTTCGGCGGCGCCAATGCTGACGGTCACCTTGCGGCCCCGCAGGGCGCCGATTTCCATCGCGCTGACCTGCTCGCGTACCCGCTCCAGCACGGGGGCGGACTGCTCCAAGGTGGTGCCGGGCAACAGCAGCACCAGTTCTTCGCCACCATGACGGGCCAACAGATCGCTGGCGCGCAAGGCCGGACGGATCGCCGGACCAAGCGACCGCAACACCGCGTCGCCGGCCGGGTGGCCATAGGTGTCATTGATACTCTTGAAATGATCGGCATCGATGAAGGCGGCCGTGAGCGGGGTGAACTCGCGCCGGGCGCGGGCCAGTTCGCGCGCCGCCAGTTCATCCAGGAAGCGGCGGGTATACAGGCCGGTCAACGCATCGGTGCCGACGCGGCGGCGCAATTCCATTTCATTGACGACAATGCCGGCCATGTCGGCCAGCAGGTTCTTGTCGCGCTGGGTGATGGTGCGCGGCGTCTTGTCGATGACGCACAAGGTGCCCAGGTTGAAGCCTTCGCGGGTCTTGAGGGGCGCCCCGGCATAAAAGCGAATGCCGTCCTCGCAGGTCACCAGCGGATTGCTGGCGAAGCGCGGATCCTTGGTCGCATCTTCCACCACCATCACTTCGTCGTCGCGAATGGCGTGAGCACAGAAGGCATGTTCGCGCGGGGTCTGGTTGGGTTCCATCCCGATGCGGGCCTTGAACCATTGCCGCTCGCTGTCGATCAGCGAAATCAGCCCGATCGGCGTCTGGGTGGCTGCGCAGGCCAGCCGCACCACGCGGTCGAAATTCTCGTCCTCGGGCGTATCGGTGATCTGCTGGCGCTCCAGCGCATCCAGCCGCATCGCTTCTTCCAGATCTGAACCGTTCAGGGCCTTGGTCATGGCCGCATTTTGCGCAAGTCGTGGTTTTCACCCCGTTAATGCCGCGGCAATTGGAACTTGTACGGAGTAATTCCTTGATTTCCTAGAACACCGACCAGCCGGTGAGCGATGACAACCGTTCCAGCGCCATCGATCCGACCAGCGAGTTCCCTTGTTCATTCAGGCCTGGCGACCAAACGCAGATGGACGCCTTGCGCGGCGCGATGGCCAGGATGCCGCCCCCTACCCCGCTCTTGCCCGGCAGTCCCACGCGACAGGCGAAGTCGCCGGAGGCGTCGTAATGCCCGCAGGTCATCATGATGGCATTGATGCGCTTGGCCCGGAACGGCGTGGTGACACTGGCATGGTTGAGCGGATCATGGCCTGCATTTGCCAGGAACAATCCGGCCCGCGCCAGCTGGCGGGCATTCATCCGGATGGCGCACTGGTTGAAATAGACCTTCAGCACGTCTTCCACGGGACTGCGCAGATTGTCGTTGGCGCGCAGGAAATTGGCCAGGGCGGCATTGCGGAAACCGGTTGCGGCTTCGGACTCGGCCACCTCCTCGTCGATCACGATGGCCGGATCGTCCGCCAGCTTGCGCATGAAACCCAAAATCTCGGCGATCATCGCGTCGGCGTCGCCGCCATCCAGCAGCGCATCGGTCGTGGTCACCGCGCCGGCATTGATCAGGGGATTGCGCGGGATGCCCTTCTCCGCTTCCAGCTGCACGATGGAGTTGAAGCGCGAACCAGAAGGCTCGCGCCCGACCCGCTCCCACAAATTGGCGCCCAGCTTGTTCAGCGCCAGGGTGAGCGTGAAAATCTTCGAGATGGACTGGATGGAGAAAGGCAGATGCACCCCACCGGCCCCGGCGGTGCGCCCGTCGCACATGGCAATGGCAATGGCGAAGTTCTTGGGGTCGACCCGCGCCAGGGCCGGGATGTAATCGGCGACCTTGCCCCGGCCCAGATGGGATTCCATGTCCCGGTGCACGGTGGCGACGATGTCGTCGAGATAATCCGCACTTTCCATGACCGCCATTCCCCCGGGCGCGGGCCCGATTTTCGCCGTCCTGGACCTTGCACTGTCCCGCCCGGCCTGTCCAAACTCTGCCCTGTCAGCCCGTTCTGGGGACTTGGGGCCTGGCCAATAATATTGCCGAGGGGGCGTCATGACCTATTGCCTGGGTATTGTGCTGCCGGCTGGCCTGGTGCTGGCCTC
>JAXMEA010000026.1:0-37657 GCA_046348525.1 Alphaproteobacteria bacterium
CGGTTCGGTCAGCGGCACCCAGGCCAGCGCCGGCGCCGGCGGCGCCTTCTCGGTGGGCGGGCCGGCCACCACCACGGCAACAACCGGGGCCGCGGCTGATGCCGCGGCCATCGCCGCCGATGCGGTGCGCAACCAGCAGATCAATTCGGTGGCGACCGGCGCGCGCGGCGGTTCGTCGACCGGCGCCTCGGTTTCCACCCGCGTTGAAACCATGGTGCCGCTGTCGGCTTTTGCCAGCTTTGGTCCCGGCACGACGCCTTTGTCGGTCAATCACCAGGGTCCGTTCGTCGCCACCACCTTCTCGTTCAGCCTGCCCAAGGGCGTGGCGATCGGCGATGCGCTGGCTGCGATCCAGAAAACCATGTCCGACATCAATGTGCCGATCACGGTGCATGGCGAAAGCGCCGGCACCGCGCAGCTCTTCCAGAAGAGCTTTTCGAACATGCCCTTCCTGCTGGTGGCGGCAATCCTGACCATCTACATCACCCTGGGCATCCTGTATGAAAGCCTGATCCACCCCATCACCATCATCTCCACCCTGCCGTCAGCGGGTGTCGGTGCGGTGCTGGCGCTGCTGATGTTCAAGACGCAGTTCGACCTGATCGCCACCATCGGCGTGATCCTGCTGATCGGCATCGTGAAGAAAAACGCCATCATCATGATCGACTTTGCCATCGATCTTGAGCGCAAGGAGGGGCTGAGCTCCTATGACGCCATTTACAAGGCGTGCCTGCTGCGCTTTAGGCCCATCATGATGACCACCACTGGCGCCATCCTGGGCGCCTTGCCGCTGGCCATCGGCCTGGGCGAAGGTTCGGAGCTGCGCCAGCCGCTGGGCATCTCCATCGTGGGCGGACTTTTCCTCAGCCAGATCCTGACGCTCTACACCACCCCGGTGATGTTCCTGTACATGGACCGCTTCGGCAATTGGACCAGCGGCTTTTGGAACAGGTGGTATCACGGGCTGATGGGGGATAAGCCGGAAGATCACGTTCCCACGCCGCCAAAACCCGCGCCGGCGGAATAGTAGCCGCAAAAGCAAAATGCCCGCCGAAGCGGGCATTGAGCAATTCTGAAGTTTCCGAAGATCTTACAGGTTGGGCAGGTCGTCGTTCGCGGCGCCGGTCTTGCCTTCATTGATCTTGGCGTTGCGGCTCTGGCGATACAGGTTGCGGGTCGTCGCATAAAAGTCGATGGACGAACGCTCGATCGTTTCCACTGCATCCAGGTTGGCGGCGCGGGCGTCCAGGATGCCGATGCCGAAGCGCACCACCATCCAGGTGTCCTTGCCGTGGAAGCGGACATAGGTCAGGGGGTCGAAGGCATTATCAACGGCGGTACCCAACAGGTCGCGGGGCGGCAGCGGGCCGGCGAAGGGCAGCACCAGGTAGGAGCCTTCCGAGACGTTGCTCTTGCCCAGGGTGATGCCGAAGTCATTGTCGTGGCCGGGGATGCCCAGCCGGGTGGCGACATCGATCAGGCCGCCCAGGCCAACAGTGGAGTTGATCAGCAAGCGGCCGGTGGTGTTCACCGCCTTGTCGCCTTCGCCCTGCAGCACGTCATTGGCCAGCACGACGGGGGAATTCAGATTGGTGAGGGCATTGTGGATGCCGTCGCGCACCGGTTCTGGCAACACCGCGCGATAGCCCTTGGCGATGGGGCGGGCCACCGCATGGTCCATGCGGACATCGAAATCGAACACGTCGCGGTTGGTCTTTTCCCAGGGATCGTTCTGGGCCAGGGATTCAGGGCTGGGCGAGCTGCACGCGCTCAGGACCAGGCCCAGAGCCAGCGCGGAGATCACCGGAAGAGAGATTTTCATGCCCCACCAAATACCAGAAATCGAAATAAAATAACGTTTACGGCGAGTCTGTAACGTCCAATATCGGTATTCGTGCCGCAGGGCACAAGAGGCTGCCCGATTTCTTCCCCTGCGGCGTGCTGACCCGATTTTAGCCCGGTTTGGGCCAGTTTGGACGGCCAAAACCCCAATTACATGACGGTCATACGATCCGAAAACGGGGCCGGATCAGGCCGTTGCGGATTTGTTACAGGCTCGGGCGGGTCACGGTCCGCCGCCGGGTCCACCGGATTGTCCATGACCAGCGGAGGGGCTTGCAGGGTGGCGGTGCCAAAGCCCAGCGCAAAGACATTCTGACCCATGAAGCAAGCGCGCATGCGTGACCTTCCGTGTGGAGAGGTAACAAAGCGCGATACGCCAATAGGCTCCCGATCGGATCAAGCCGAAGCGGATTTGTTTGCGGTCCAGTGCAGGGCCGCGGCCATGGCGGCCAGATCCAGCAGGATCAGGTAGCGATAATCGCAGGCTATGGAGATGGCCGCGAAGGTCATGGTGAAAACCAGCGCGCCCGCCAGCAGCCCCGCGATGGCGATGTCATCCGGGGTGCCCCGCCGCAGCAACAGGACCAGCATCAGCAGCGCCACAAGCCCCCAAAAGACGTGGGAATAGACCGGTGTGGCGAAGAACAGGCGGGCGTAATTGGCCATCGCGCGATCCTGGGGCCGTTTGCCCGGCGTCAGGCCCAGTTGGCGCAGCGTGCCGGGATCGCCCTCAATGCCGTTATGGGAAAAATGGCAGACCGCGGCATCGGGAGTGGTCAGTACCGCACCAAACGCCGCCAGCCGCACCTGCAGGTAGAGCAGGGGGTGGCCGGTCACCAGATCTTTCCAGGCCCGTCCCATGGTGCCTTCGGGCACATTGGACAGCTCGCGGTTGACGGCAGGATCGGCGGCAAAGGGATCGTTGCGCAGCGGGGTATAGAGCGCCGAGCTTTTCTGACGCAGGACATTTTCAAAACTGGGATATTCTGCATGCAGCGATGGCATGGGCAGTTTTGGATCGCGCGCCAGCGCACCGGCCAGGTCATAGGCTTGTCCGAGGCGGATTTGCGCCGCCGCGCCATCGCCGCCATCGCTGTGCGACACCAGATAGAAGCTGGCGCCCAGCCCAAGGCCGGCCGTTGCAATCAGGAAGCCCAGGCCCAGCAGCCAGCGCTTGCGCGGCCATGCCAGCGCCAATGCTGCCACCGGCAACAGTACAACCGCGTTCTGCCGCACGCCCGCCGCCAGCGCCAGCAGCAGCACGGACAATGCCAGCCAGCGCCGGCATTCGGTTTTGGCGAACACTGCAAGCGCCGCGAAGCCGGCGATGGCGGCATTGGCGCCCAGCATGTCTTTCCAGATCTGGCCCTGGAACATCAGGAATTGCGGCGTCAGCACGATGGCCAGCGCCACCAGCGCTGTGGTGATGCTGCGCGGGCGCAGCCACACCAGCGCCAGCAAGCCGCCCAGGATCAGCAGGCTTTGGAAGAGCAGGAACAATAATGTGCCGGGCAGGATCGCGTCGAACACGCCCAGCAGCCAGGCCATGACCGGCGGGTGCCAGCTGTTGTAGGCGCCGCTGCGGCCATTTGCGAGCTGCTGCACCGAGTCATAGGTCAGCTGTCCTGGCGCAGTGAGCGCCAGCATCAAGGCCGCGCCGGCGATCAGGATAGCGCTGGTGGTGCGCCGCATTTCCATTCGCCGCGCCCGAGCTTATCCCCTGCCAAACAGTGGCATCTTGGTGGCCATGATCGTCACGAATGCCACGTTGGATTCCAGCGGCAGGCCCGCCATGAAAGCCACCTGCTGTCCGACATGATCTACATCCATGCGCGGCTCGATGCCCATCTTGCCATCGGCCTGCAGCACGCCCTGGGTCATGCGCTCGGTCATTTCGGTGGCGGCATTGCCGATGTCGATCTGGCCGGCGGTGATGTCGAAGGGGCGTCCATCCAGGATGGTGGACTTGGTCAATCCGGTTATGGCGTGCTTGGTCGCGGTGTAGGGCGCCGAGTGCGGGCGCGGCCTGTCGGCGCTGATCGAACCATTGTTGATGATGCGTCCGCCCTGCGGCACCTGCGCTTTCATCATCCGCATCGCTTCCTGGGTGCACAGGAACGCACCGGTCAAGTTGACGCTGACAATGGCCTGCCACTGCTCGAAGCTCAGCTCTTCGATCGGGATCGCGGGTGTGCCCATGCCGGCATTGTTGAACAGCATGTCCAGGCGGCCGAACTTCTCCTTTATCTTCGCAAAGACGGCTTTGACCTGGGCGGGATCGCCGACATCGGCCGCCACAACCAGGCTTTCGCCTTTCAGCTGGCGGGCGGTTTCTTCCAGCGTGTCCTGCTTGCGGCCCACCAGCACACAGCTCCAGCCCTGGGCGGAAAGCGCCTTGGCGGCAGCCCGGCCTACGCCGCTGCCGGCGCCGGTGATCATTGCTATTTTGTTCATTTGTTCAGTACCCCTTCAGGCCCTTTTGCCGGGCGGCCAAACCATAGATTCCGTAAGGCTTTAGTGGCAACAGCAGCGCCCGCCTCGCGTACTTTATTTGGCCTCAAATTTCCATTAGAGCTTGCCCGCCCTGACCGAAGGCGCCGGAGCACGCCGGGCAGGGGTTCTATATTTGCAGGGGATTTTCATGCGTAAAGCCTTGGCTCTGGCTTTTCTGGCCATCATTGCGCTCGCTTCGGACCCTGTCTGGGCCCAGGCCGATAGCGACACTTCCCGAACCCAGGTCGCAGGCCTGGAAAAGGTGGTGGTCACCGCCCGCAAGCGCGAAGAAGACGAGCAGGCGGTGCCGATCTCCATTACGGCGCTGGACCAGGCGGACCTGGACAAGCTGAGCGTCAAGACCATCGAAGACCTGAAATATGTTTCGCCTTCGGTCTATATCGCCCCCACCGCCTTCCGCCAGGACACGCTGAACATCACCATCCGCGGCCAGCGCAACTTCGATGCGCCGTCCGGCGGCGGCAATCCGGGCCTGGCGTTCGATACCGCTTCAGCCGTTTACAAGGACGGCGTCTATTACGCCCGCGCGCTGGGCCTGACCGGTTCGCTGTTCGACCTGGACAATGTCGCGGTGCTGAAAGGTCCGCAGGGCACCCTGGTGGGCCGCAACTCGACCGGCGGCGCCATTCTCTACAACAGCCGCGCGCCTGGCCCCGATCTGGGCGGCTATGTCCAGGCGACGGTCGGCGATTATGGCCGCGCCGGGCTGCAGGGCGCGCTGAACCTGCCGCTCAGTGATACGGTGTTCTTCCGCGCGGCACTGAATTCGGAAAACCAGAAGGGTTATATCGCCAACTATTTCTTCGATCCACAGTCGGGGCGGCGCAACACCCAGGCCGCGATGGGCTTCAAGAAGCTGGCGGGCATCTTCTCGCTCAAATGGCAGCCGGATGAAACCTTCGACCTGACCTTGCGCGCCGATGTGTCGAGCGAACATGACACCGGTTCGACCTATCACGACCTGGGCTATTTCGTGGGCACGGTGGCCTCCAACGGCCGCACCTCGATCTGCAACATTCCCGTGACCTGCCTGCCCTTCACGGATTTGCGCGGCCAGGTGATGCAGCCCTATTACCTGACCGCAAACGCCACCAGTGTCAGCAATCCCAATCCCTCGCCCCAAGCCTACAATTCGATCCTGGCCTCGGTGTTGCGCGAGCAGAATTACGGTTTCTGGTCGGCGGAGCAGGACATCTCCAACCTCAGCCAGGGCCACTACCAGACCTATTCGGCCACCGCGAACAAGAGCTTCGACGATATCGATGTGCGCCTGATGGCGGCCTATCGCACCTTTGACAACACCGGCACTGCGGTCAGCCGCGGCCTGCCGTTCGAGAGCAATACCTACAACTACAATTTCCCCAAATATGAATCCTGGCAGTCCGAGCTCACCGTCAACGGCAAGGCGCTGGCGGGCAAGCTGCTGTGGACCACCGGCCTGTTCTTCTTCAATGAGCGCAGCCCCAATGACGGCGGCTTCCTGTACCAGTTCCTGCCCAGCGCCGCCGGCCCGCCCACCGCAGCCGCGGGCAAGCAGTTCTCCATCACCGACTGGTCGAACAACAGCGAGGAAAACAGTTCCTATGCTGCCTATGCCCAGGGCACCTACAGCATCTGGAGCGACACCCGCTTCACCGCCGGCGTGCGCTATACCTATGACGAGCGCTTCGCCCACATCGCGACCCAGTCGATCCGCACCCCGGCGACACCGGCGACCAACGCGACCCTGAAAAACGCGGTCTTCAATTCCGCACCTTTCACCTATAACGGCATCAGCTATGCGGGGCAGAGCAATGTCTGTCTTTTGACCGACGCCAATGGCGCGACCCTGCCGCTGTCGCAATGCGCGGCGGACATCCGCAAGAGCTATCACAAGCCGACTTATACCCTGGCGCTGGACCATGACCTGTGGGATGGCACCCTGGTCTATGCGACCATGCGCTCGGGCTATCGCTCGGGCGGCATCAACACCCAGGCGCAGAACATCGCCGCCCTGACCGCGCTGCCCGAACAGGTGCAGGATTATGAAATCGGCGTGAAGTCGGACTGGCAGCTTCTGGGCATCCCGCTGCGCACCAACCTGGCTGGCTATATCACCAGCTATCACAACATACAGGTGCAGCAGCAGGTGCCCAACGTGACCTTGGCCACCGCGGTCGGCGGCGGACAGTGCACACAGGCTGCGTTCAATGCCGGCAATTGCGTCGGATTCCTGAACGAGAACATCACGCTGAACGCGAAAGCTGCGAAGATCTATGGCGTGGAGTGGGACTTCACCGCCATTCCCACCGACTGGCTGACCCTGAATGCCTCGGGCAGCTATATCGATCCGCGCTATACTGATTTCACTTTCGTAGTGCCGGCCGGTTACCTGCAGCCGGCCAGCGGCACCAGCCTGTCGGGCACGCCGATCCCGGTGCCGGCCTGGCAGACCAACGAGACCGCCACCGTCAATTTCGGCACCGACCTGGGCGGGTTGCCGCTGGGCGATACCACCTTCACGGCGCATTATTATTGGCAGAGCCGCTATTTGGCGGACCTGCGCTCCTACAATCCGTCGCAGCGGACCTTTGCCTATGGGCTGCTGAATTTCCGGCTGGAGTTCACCGATATCGGCCATGTCGGCGCCGACTTCGCGGTGTTCATGAACAATGTCGCCAACACCCAGGCCTGCCTGCCGGAATATAACGGTGTGTTGAACAGCGCGCCCAACGGCACGTTCGGATCGCCGGGGACTTCCGGCGTCCTGCAGTGCATCCCGCTTGCGCCGCGCATGACCGGGGTCACGTTGGGGTACAAGTTCTAAAGCGCGCTCAGCTGCCGCAAGTGCCCAGACTGGTGTTGCCGGCGAAATTTCGCACCCCGAAGTTCACCGGCAAGTCGCCGGCGACCCGATCGACATGCATGCGGTCTGGAATTGGCGGCAAGGGCTGGGACTTGCGCAGGATGTCGATGGCGGCCTTGTCCAACCCTTCATCGCCGGAAGAGCGGGCAATCGACAGCCGGTCGATCTTGCCGTCGCGGCGCACCGCAAAATGCACTGTCACCACGCCTGTCCGGTGCACGGCCAGCGCCGCATCCGGATAGTAATAGAACTGGCGTACCCGCTCGGTCACCGCGCGCAGCCAGGCCGGGTCCAGACAGCCGGCCAATGCGCCGCCATTGCCGCCCGTGCCGTCGCCAGACGCCGCCTGGCCCATGTCGCCCGTGCCGGATGTGCCGCCCAGCATGGGCGATATCTTTGCCGTCGCGGCCAGCGGCGCGGGCGCCTGAGGCGGCGCGCCGGAGGCGATGGTGAAGACAGGCAGGGCGGGCATTTCGGCCTGCGGCCTGATCAGGCGGGCCATGAAGGCCGGCAGGGGCTCTGCGACATGCTTGTTCGGCGTGTCAGCCAGCAGGGTGGCGGTGATTTCCATGGTTCGCGGCACTGGTTTTTGCTGCAAAGACCACCAAGCCAGCAGCCCGAACAGGGCATAGAGTAGCCCGGTCAGTGCGCCGGCCACGATGCGGCTTTGGGTGCCGGCGGGATCAGGCCCGTGGCGATGAGAAAATTCCGACAGCGGGACGTTGATGGGCATTGCTTCAGGCCGGGGCCGGTGACGTGAAGTCCGGGTCGCGCCGCATGGCGACATACCAGGCCCAGTAGCTGCCTTTGGCGCAGGCCATGGCAGACAGGTGACGGTCCAGGATCCAGGGATTGGGGCGGCAGGTGATCGCGTCTGGATCGCCGGGGGCGATGTCTTCGGCGAGTGCGGCGGCGGGCGCGTGCGCGGCATGCTCCAACGCGGCACCTGTCGCTGCCAGGTTCGCCACCAGCGTGTCCTGCACGCACAGTTCATGGCCCAGCTTGCCGGCCAGCGCGTCCAGCTGTGGCGGCTGGCACATCATGTAGCTGGTAAAGGCAGGCGCAGGTGGCGCGATCGGATCGCCGCCCACGATAGCCGCTTTCTCGGCGATCAGGAATTCGGCGACAAAAACATTGTCGCGGTCTTCTTCCGCCCGCTTGAAGCTGGCCGCGATATCGACTTGCCGTCCCGTGATCATCTGTGCGGCATCGGCGGGATTGTTGAACTGCACGTTCAGGAAGACGTTGTCGTGTCCCGAACGGCCACAATCCATTTCTTTCACCAAAATCAGGTTTGGCGAGACTACGCGGCCGCTCACTTTCCGATACGCGCAGCGGTGCGGATTCACCGGCTTGAGCGAACTGAAAACGCCGCTGATGCTTTGCACGGGAATGGGGACGCCAGTGACCTGCCCAAACGAAGCCGACAGGTCGCCATTCTGGGCCAGCGCGGGGGCGGTGCAAAGGAGCACGACGCCAAGGATCAGAGGAGGTCTCATGCTGTCTCCAACGCATGAGAGGATAGTACGGCGTTCGCGGACTGTCGCTTTGGAACCCGGTGTTCCTTATCGGGAACCGCGCGCGGCCCTGCGGGCTTCCACCGCTTGCCAGGCCAACAGCACGGGAACCGCCACCGTGACGTCGCGGGCACGGCGCAGCAGCGAGACGGCAAGTCCGGTTTCCGGCGCAAGTCCGAACAGCGGCGCCAGCGCGGCATAGCCGGCTTCCTGTACGCCCACGGCAGCCGGGATAAAGACCAGTGCGCTGCGCAGGCCTTCCAGCAGGGCCTGCAGAGCGATGGCGGACCAGAAGCCGGTGGAAAATCCCATCACCTTCAGCATGACCCACAGCCACATGCCTGACGCCATCCATCCCGCCAGTTGCAGCAGCATCGAGGCGGTGAGGCGGGCGCGGCGGCGGTAAATTCCGGCGATGGCTTCCCGGAAAGAGTGGGTGTGGGCGGATGCGCCGGGAAAGAGCTTTTCACTGATCCGCGCGATCCAGTGTGTGCCGGCGACCTGGGCGATGGCAAAGCCCATGCTGCCCAGAGACAACAGCAGCGCGCCCGCCAGCATGGCGCCGACATAGGGCGACAAGAGCGTGCTTTTTTGCAGCAGCGACAGGCTGGCGACCACGCCCACCAGCACATACAGGCCTTGCGCGAAGGCTTCGGCGGTGAAGTCGGCGATCACCGCGGCTGAAGCGATGGGCGCCTTCAGTCCAGCCAGCACCAGGGCGCGGGCGGCGAATGCGATGCCGCCCAGCTGGGTGATGGGCAGCACATCGGCGGCGCTGTCGCGCAACTGACGCGACGCGGCAATCGCCCATGGCGGCACGGCGCTGTTCAAAAGCGGAATGATGCCAGAAGCCAGCACGATCTCGGCGACAAGGCCCGCGGCCACAATCAGGATGAAGCCGCCCAGGCCGACGCGGGACAGCGAGGCCATCACGGCGGACAGGTCAAATCGCGCCAGCACCGCGCCCAGCACGACAAGGCCTAGCAGCAAGGCCAGCAGCAAGCGGAGTTTCATGGATGGCTCACAGACATTGCGCCTCGCTCAAGCCCGGCGCGCTCGTCGCTCGAAATGGTCCACTGGAGCATTTCGTTCGTGCTGCGCACCAACTGCTCCTCTATGGCGCGTATTCCACCTTGGTGAGTGACATGGTGAAAACCAGCGTCTGGTCCGGCGGGATGACGCTGCCCATGCCTTCGGTGCCATAGGCCAGGTCGGCAGGAATGACGATCTCCCAGGTATCGCCAGTTTTCATGAGTTTCAGCGCTTCGACCCAGCCGGGGATCAGGCCGCCGGCCTGGAATTGCCGCGGCTCTTCGGGTTGGGTCTGGTCGAAGACTTTGCCGGTGATCAGCGAGCCACGATAATAAACCGTCACCACATCGCTGTTCTTTTGGACGGTCGGGCCGGTGCCCGCCTTGATGACGCGGTACATCAGGCCCGAGGCTGTCTTCTTGACCCCCTCCTTGGCCGCATAATCGGCCAGGAAGCGTGTGTTGGATTCGGGCGAGGTGTCATAGCTGCCGGCGGTGGCGGCATGGGATTTCTGGTCGCCAGCGGCCACACAGGCCAGCGGCACCAGGACAAGGGCCAGGATCTTCAAGGCGCGCATGGCTTCCCCCACTTATGCCCGCCTTTATAGGCGATCCGGGGTAAGGGGCGCTACTGGGTCGCGATTTTCACGCGCCGGCAAGATGCACATTACGGTGCATGTTCAACCTTGATGAGCGACATGGTGAAGACCAATGTCTGGTCCGGCGGAATGTCGCTGCCGGCGCCGTCGGCGCCATAACCCAAGTCGGACGGCAACACGATTTCCCAGGTGTCGCCGGTCTTCATCAGCTTCAGGGCCTCAACCCAACCCGGGATCAGGCCACCGGCGGGAAACTGGGCCGGCTCGCCCTCCTTGGTCTGGTCGAAGACTTTGCCGGTGATCAGCGAGCCCTTGTAGAACACCGTCACGATGTCGTTGTCGTTTTGCACTGTGGGGCCGGTGCCGGACTTGATGACGCGGTACATCAGGCCCGAGGCTGTCTTCTTCACACCGTCCTTGGCTGCATAATCCGCCAGGAAGCGCTTGTTGGCATCCGCCGAGGTGTCATAGCTGCCGCTGGTGGCGGCGGCATCGGGTTTCTTGTCGCAAGCGGCCAGCATGGCCAGCGGCAACAGGATCGAGCCAGGACTTTCAAGGCGCGCATCGAATTTCCCCATGTGTGACGCCTATAGGCGATCCGGGGTCGGGGACGCTACTGGAGCGGATCCAAACAATAATGGAGCAGCGGACGCCTTGCTGGTCGGCAATCGGACTTCATCGCCGTCGCGCAGCGCGTCGGCGGGATTGTCGATGATGCGGTCCTGGCCGTGATGCCGCCCGTCACATCCACCGCCGCGCCCATGTCGCGGGAGATGCTGACGGTCTTGAGCTTGACGTGGTTGGTGGCGTCTACCGTGGCCACTTGCATACCCTCGTCGCGGAACATCAGCGCGGTGGCGGGGACGCGGATTCCATTGGCGCCGGCCGGCAGCGGGAATTTTACCTCGGCATAGGCGCCCGGCTGCAGGGCATTGTCCTGGTTGTCCAGCCCGAACTGCACCAGCACCGTGCCGGTGGAAGACGCGACCGCGCCGGCGCTGGCCACCAGGTTGGCATGGAAGATGCGGCCCGGATGTTGCGGCACCGTGAAGGTCACCTCCATGCCCGGGCGAATGTAGGACGCATAATTCTGCGGTACCCGGACATAAACCCGCAGCCTTGTCAGATCCGACACCGTGAACAGCGGGGTGGAGGTGGGCGTACCCACCGTGACCAGCGCGCCCACATCCACCGCGCGGCTGGTGACCACGCCATCGAAGGGTGCGATCAGGCGGCGGAAATTCTCCTGGCTGGAAACACTGTACAGGCTGGCCTTGGCGGCTGCCACCGCGGCGTTCTTGGCGGCCAGGTCCGCATCGGCTTCGTCCTTGGTCTGGCGCGCCACCGCGCCTTGCGCGAACAGGGCGTCATAACGGCGCGCCGTGGCTTCGGACAGTTTCTGGGCGGCCTGGGCATTGACCAGATTGGCGCGGCCTTGCGCCGACTGGCCTTCCAGGCTTGGCGTGTCCAGCTCGGCCAGTAATTGTCCCTTCTTCACCGGCGCACCGATGTCGAAATACCACTTCTTCACATAGCCATTCACCTGCGCATATATCGGGGCGCTGGTGTAAGCCTGCACATCGCCGGGAAGCGTGAGCGTGCTGCCGGCCTTGGCGCTTTTCAGCTTGATGATCTGCACGGTGGGGATGGCCTGGGCATCCGTCCAGGCCGCGGTGGTGTAGTTCTTGTACAGCCGCCAGCCGATGCCGATCACGGCGATGGCCACCGCCGCGATGACGGCGGTCTTGCCCCAGCGCTTGAGGCCGGCAGGAGCGCTGTGGCGCAGCAAGGCCTCGGGCGCGGGATCATGACTCCCGGCGTCGGGATTCTTGTCAGGCATAAGCCTCTCCAGATTGCGCGGGCGGCCGTGCGGCCGCCGCCTTGGCCGCACGGCGGCCATGAATGATGCTGAACACGACGGGCACGAAGATCAAGGTCGCCACGGTGGCGAATATCAGGCCGCCAATCACGGCGCGGCCGAGCGGTGCATTCTGTTCGCCGCCATCGCCCATGCCCAGCGCCATCGGCGCCATGCCGATGATCATGGCCAGGGCCGTCATGCAGACTGGGCGGAAGCGGGTGAAACCGGCTTCCACCGCCGCCAGCACCGCGTCGCCATGATGTGCCAGCCGTTCGCGGGCAAACGAGATCACCAGAATGGAGTTCGCCGTCGCCACGCCCATGCACATGATGGCGCCGGTCAGCGCCGGAACCGAAAGCGTCGTGCCCGTGACGAACAGCATCCACACAATGCCGGCCAGGGCGGCGGGCAGGGCGGTGATGATGACGAAAGGATCGGTCCAGCTCTGGAAGTTTACCACGATCAGCAGATAGATCAGAACGACAGCCGCCAGCAGGCCATAGAACAGGCCCGAGAAAGCGGTGTTCATGATCTGGATCTGGCCCCGCAGCACCACGGTGGCGCCGCGCGGCAGGTATTTCATGTTCGCGTCGATCACCTTCTGAACATCCTTGGCCACGCCGCCCATGTCGCGGTCCTGGTTGGCGGCAAACACATCAATGGTGGGCAGGATGTTGTAGTGGGTGACGACGGAGTTGCCCTGGCTGCGGCTGATGCCGGCAAGGCCGCCCAGCACCTGCGAGCTGCCGCTGGCGGTGCCAGTGACCGGCAGGTTCTGCAGCGCTTCCAGGCTGTCGATCTTATACTCCGGCGTCTGGGCCTGCATGTTGTAGGACACGCCGTTCTTGGGGTTCAGCCAGAAGTTCGGCGCCGACTGCGAGGTGCCGGCCAGCGCGGTGCCCAGCGCATTGGTGACGTCCCTCTCGGTCAGGCCCAGCTGTGCCATGCGGCTGCGGTCGGCATTGACGTTCAGCACCGGTTGGCTGCGCGATTGCTGCATGCGCGCATCCACCAGCCCCGGAATGGTGCGGATCTGGCGCAGGATGCGGAAACCAAAGGCTTCGGTGGCGTCACGGTCGGTGCCGGTGATCTGCACGTCCAGCGCCGAAGGCTGGCCGAAGTTCAGGATCTGGCTGGTGATGTCAGGCGGCGGGAAATAGAACGTCACGGTGGGGAAAATGCGCGGCAACCGCTCGCGCAGGGTGCGCACATAATTGGCGGTGGCGCCGTGGCTCTCGTTCAAGGTGACGAAGATGTCGGCATCCTGCAGCCCGGTGGTGCCGGTGTTGTTGTAGATCATGTTGGTCGGGCTCTGGTTCAGGCCCACATTGTCGATGATGGTCTGCACTTCGTTCGCGGGAATCACCTTGCGGACCTCGCGTTCGATCTGGGCGACAATCTGGGTGGTGTCCTCGATGCGGGTGCCAGCAGGGGTGCGGGCGTGCAGCGTGAACTGGCCGGAATCCACCGACGGGAAGAAATCCTCACCCAGGAACGGCACCAGCAGCATCGACAGCGCCACCGCGCCCAGGAAACAGTAGACGAAGTGCCGGCGGCGCGTCATGGCCAGCGCCAGCAGGTTGCGATAGGCCTCGCGGGTGACGGTGAAAGCATTTTCAAACCTTTTCTGCAGCCGGGCAAACGCATTGTTGCCCAGTGCGGCATGTTCCTCGGCATGGGGCTTGAGAAGATAGAGGGACAGGGTCGGCACCAGTGTGCGCGACAGAATGAAGGACGCGATCATCGCGAACACCACCGCCATGGCCATCGGGACAAACAGGTAACCGGCCACGCCCTGCAGCGTGAACATCGGCACGAAGCTGACGCAGATGCACAGCAGCGACACAAAGGCCGGCTGAGTGATCTGGCGGGCGCCATCCATGATGGCGTCATAGACGCCTTTGCCATGTTCCAGGTGCCAGTTGATGTTCTCGATGGTGACAGTCGCATCGTCGACCAGGATGCCGACCGCAAGGGCCAATCCGCCCAGGGTCATGATGTTGAGCGTCTGGCCGGTGGCCCACAGCGCCATCAGTGCGCAAAGAACCGCGAGCGGAATGGACGTGGCGATGATGATGGTGGAGCGCCAGCTGCCCAGGAAGAACAGGATCATCAGGCTGGTCAAACCGGCGGCGATGGCGCCTTCACGCACCACGCCATTGATGGCGGCTTTCACGAACAGCGACTGGTCGGCCAGCACGTCGATCTTCAGTTCCGGCGGCAACTGCTGGCGTAGCAGGGGCAACAGTCTCTTGATGCCATTGACCACGTCGATGGTGGAGGCCTGGCCGTTCTTGAGCACGGTGGACAGCACCGCGCGCGAGCCGTCCACATGGACGATGTTCTGCTGCACGGTATTTCCGTCGCGGACATGACCGACATCGTGCAGATAGACGGTGCCGCCATTGACTACCTTCACCGGCAATTCATTCATGCCCTGGATGGTGTCGGCGGCGTTGTTCAGCTTCACCACATACTGGTAGCTGCCGATTTTGATGTTGCCGGCAGGGTAATCTGGTTCTGGCTGGCGAAGGCGTTCTGAACGTCAGCGGCCGACAGGCCGCGCGCCTGCATGGCAGCGGGATCCAAATCGATCTGCACCGAGCGGAACTTGCCGCCATAGGAATAGGGCACGGCGGCGCCCTGTACCGTGGTCAGGCGCGGGCGGGCGAAATTCTGGGAATAATCCAGCACCTGTTGTTCTGAGAGCTTGGAACTGGAAAAGGCCAGCTGCAGAACCGGCACGGTGGAGGCGCTGTAATTCAGGATCAGCGGCGGCTGGGTGCCCGCCGGCATCTGGCGGATGGAGGTCTGCGAAACGGCAGTCAGTTGTGCGGTGGCCAGTCGGATATCGACATTGGGCTGGAAGTAGATCTTGACGATTCCGATGCCCTGCATCGACTGGCTCTCGACATGCTCCACGTCGTTGACGGTGGTGGTGAGGAAGCGTTCGTAGCCGGCCAGCATGCGTGCGCCCACTTCATCGGGTGACAGACCGGCATAGCTGAAGGCCGCGCCGATCACCGGAATGCCGATATTGGGGAAAATGTCGGTGGGCGTGCGCACGGCCGCCAGCGGCCCGAAGATCAGGATCATCAGGGCCATGACGATGAAGGTATACGGGCGGTCCAGGGCCACCTTGACGAGCCAGGTCATGGGGCGGTCCTGTCCTGTCTGTGCGCGGTCATGGCGGCTCTGATGCGGTCCCAGCGATGCAATTTTTCAAGATTATAGCGGCAATTGCGGGCCGCGCACCCCGATGGTTGTCGCAAGCTGTCGCGTCTTCCCCCTCTGGCCACCGCCGCCCCGATGCGACCTTTCCGCAGAAGCGCGCTGGCGCAGGCATGGGTGGTCGAATTTTGTATATTCCATAGAGTTTATGGGGTATTATGCCGCATGATCTCCCAGAAAGCCCGCTATGCCCTGCGCGCCCTGCTGTACCTGGCCGCACGCGGTGAAGCCTCGCCCGTACAAATCTCCGAAATCTCGGAAAGCGAGCGGATTCCGCGCAAATTCCTGGAAGCCATTCTGCTGGAATTGAAAAAGACCGGCATTGTGCGCAGTCATCGAGGCCGTACAGGTGGCTATTCCTTGGGCAGGCCGGCCAAGGACATCAGTTTTGCCGATGTTTTGCGGGTGACGGACGGGCCTTTGGCGCTCAGTCCCTGTGTCAGCGTCATGGCCTACCGCAAGTGCGATGACTGTTTCGAAGAGACGGTATGCGCCATCCGCAAGGCCCTGCTGGCGGCCCGGGACCCCACCGCCCAGATCCTGGAATCCCGGAATTTGGCCCAGGCCGCGGCACAATTGCGGCGCTCCGGCGCTTTATAAAACCTCCCGTTCATTGTGTCCTTCTGCAAGGGCTCCAAAAAACATCTTAATCCCTATTGACTAGATAGAGATTTAGAGGAATTGTTTGCGTGTCCGGTCCGCGAGCAACGACCGGTGGGATGACCAAGCGGGGTATTCATGCGTCGGATTATCGTTTCCGTTCTTCTGGCCGGATCGGCCGCTATCGCGCTGTCGTCGCCGGCATTCGCCGCCGCCAAAAAATCCGACCCCGCGCCCGATCCGCGCATCGGCGTCCTGGAACAGCAGCTGCGCGACGTCCAGCTCCAGCTCAAGGAGATCAAGGCGTCGCAGGCCGACCTCGACAGCAGCGCCGCGCTGGGTGACCTCAAGCGCAGTACCAGCGCCCAATATGCCGACGTCAATGACCGCTTTGCGGCGCTGCCCAAGACCACGCTGGCCAATGGCCGGGTTGCCTTCGCTTCCGCAGATGGTGCTTTCACCCTGGCGCTGCGCGCGCTGGTCCAGTTCGACGCCGCTTACTTGGCACAGGGGCGCAATCCGGCCAGCGTTGATTTGAATAGCGGCACCAATTTCCGCCGCGCCCAGCTGGGTTTCCAGGGCACCGTCTATAACGACTGGGCCTATAACTTCATCTACGATTTCGGCGGCTATGGCGCGGAAGGCCGCGGCTACATCTACAACGCCTATGTCGAATATGACGGTCTGCGGCCTTTCTATTTCCGTATCGGCGCCTATACGCCATCAGAAGGACAGGAAGACCAGACCGGTTCCGGCGACCTGTTCTTTCCCGAACGCGCCGCGTCTGTGGACATAGCGCGCAACCTGGCCGGCGCCCCCAGCCGGGAAGCCGCCAGCCTTTGGGCGCAAGGCGAAAGCTATCTGCTATCGGTCTCTTACACCGGCAAGAAAACGGGCGATAACACTTCCACCGGCGCTGCGGTGGGCACCTTTGACGCCCAGGAAGCGGTCATCGGCCGCGCCGCCTGGCTGGCAGTGTCGCAGCCCGAGGTGAAGTGGCTGGTGGAAGGCCATATCACCGAAATTCTGAAGCTGGCGGATACGGCACCGAGTCCCGCGTTAAACACCATCCGCTTCAGCAACGGTCCGGAAGTCGCGACGGATGCCAGCAAGACCGTCGATACCGGCAATATCGATGCCCATCATGTGCGCGAGTTCGGTTTCGAAACGGCTGGTGAATATGATCGCTTTTACGGACAGGGCGGCTGGTTCCGTTACGAGATCGAACGCCGCCTGGCGTTGCCCAATCCTGATTTCTCTGGCTGGTATGCGTTCCTGACCTATTCGCTGACCGGCGAACAGCATCCTTATGATCCGGCCACCGCCAGCTTCCGCAATCTGCGCCCCGCCAAGCCCCTGGGCACGCCGGGCGGCTGGGGCGCCTGGGAACTGGCCGCCCGCTACAGCAGCATCAACCTGGATTACCTGCCCTTCAACACCGCCGCGACCGGCGGCATCGCCGGCGGGAAGCAGGATGTCTGGACCCTGGGCGTGAACTGGTATCCCAACAACGCGATCAAGTTTCAGCTCAATTACGACAACCTCCATGTCGACCATGTCAATGCACCGGGCAATGACATCTCCGCCAACGTTGTTGCGCTGCGCAGCCAGATCCAATTGTAAGGAACATCCGATGAAGCGTCTTATTTCTCTTTTTGTCGGTGCCGGACTTTTGGCTTCGACCGCGGCGCAGGCAGACGTAAACCTGCTGAATGTCAGCTACGATCCCACGCGCGAGCTTTACCAGCATCTGGGCGATGCCTTTGCCGCCCAGTACAAGGCCGACAAGGTCACGGTGAAGACGTCCAATGGCGGCTCCGGCGCGCAGGCGCGGGCGGTGATCGACGGGCTTCAGGCCGACGTGCTGACCCTGGCGCTGGCCGCCGACATCGACGCGGTGTCCAAGAATGCAAAGTTGCTGCCGGGCGATTGGCAGAAGCGGTTGCCGGACAATAGCGCGCCTTACACCTCCACCATCGTGTTCCTGGTCCGCAAGGGCAATCCCTGGAAAATCAAGGACTGGAACGACCTGGTGAAGCCCGGCATCCAGGTGGTGACGCCCAACCCGAAAACCTCGGGCGGCGCACGCTGGGCGTACCTGGCGGCCTGGGCTTATGCCGAGAAGGGCCCGGGCGGCAACAACGAAAAAGCCAAGACCTTCGTCGGCAATCTCTACAAGCATGTGCCGGTGCTGGACACCGGCGCGCGCGGTTCGACCGTCACCTTCACCCGCAAGGGCATCGGCGATGTGCTGCTGTCCTGGGAAAATGAAGCGCATTTGGCGCTGAAGGAATCGCCCGGCCAGTACGAGATCGTCTATCCCTCGCGTTCCATCCTGGCCGAGCCGCCGGTGGCGGTGGTCGACAAGAATGTCGACAAGCACAAAAGTCGCGCCGCCGCGGAAGCCTTTGTAAAGTTCCTCTACACGCCTGCAGCGCAGGAAATCGAAGCCAAGGATTTCTATCGCCCGCGCAATCAGGAGATTTTGGCCAAGTACAAGGCGCAGTTCCCCAATATCCCGCTGGCTACCATCGATGGTGATTTCGGCGGCTGGATCAAGGCGCAGGCCACGCACTTCGCCGATGGCGGCGTGTTCGACCAGATCTACCAGCCCGGCAAATGACACGATTTTAGGTCAGCGTTTCTTCCCCCCAACTGTCCGGGACCGGCTTCAAAACCGGTCCCGGAGTTTTCTTTTGAGATTTCATGAGCGCCATTGGATTGAAACTCTTCCAGTCACGCCGCCATGTCCTGCCGGGCTTTGGCCTGTCGCTGGGCTTTACGATGTTCTACATGACCGCGATCGTGCTGGTGCCGCTGCTGGCGCTGGTGATCCGGCCTTTTGAGCTGGGTTGGGACGGCTTCTGGAGCGCGGTTTCGACGCCCCGCGTGCTGGCCAGCTTCCGCCTGTCCTTCGGCATGGCGTTCCTGGCGGCGATCATAGATTCAATATTCGGTTTCATCGTCGCCTGGGTGCTGGTGCGCTATCGCTTCCCGGGCAAAGGCCTGATGGATGCCGTGATCGATCTTCCCTTCGCGCTGCCCACGGCGGTGGCGGGTATCGCGCTGTCGGCCCTGTATGCGCCCAATGGCTGGGTAGGATCGCTGCTGGCGCCCTACGGCATCCGCATCGCCTACACGCCCTATGGCGTGCTGCTGGCGATGGTGTTCATCGGATTTCCCTTCTCTGTGCGCACCTTGCAGCCGGTGCTGAGCGAAATCGGCCATGACGTGGAAGAGGCCGCCGCCACCCTGGGCGCCACGCGGCTGCAGACCATCTTCAAGGTGGTGATCCCCGCGCTGATGCCCGCGCTCCTGACCGGCATGGCGCTGGCCTTTGCGCGCGGGGTGGGCGAATACGGCTCCATCATCTTCATCGCAGGCAACATTCCGGCGGTCAGTGAAATCGCGCCGCTGCTGATCGTCACCAAGCTGGAACAGTATGACTATGCCGGGGCCGCCGCCATCGGCGCGGTGATGCTGGCGGCCAGCTTCATCATGCTTTTGACCATCAACGGATTGCAGAGCTGGGCGGCGTCACGCAGATGAGCAGGAAGCGTTTTGAATCGCCTACCGAAGATCCCATCTGGCTGAAAGCGCTTCTGGCCGCCGTCACCGTCGGCTTTGTCGGCATCCTGCTGATGCTGCCCCTGGCGCTGGTGTTCAGCGAGGCGTTTGCCGGCTTCAGCGGTTTCTGGAAGGCCGTATCCGATGCCGATACATTGGCCTCGGTGCGCCTGTCGCTGCTGGCGGCGGCGGTGGCCGTGCCGCTCAACACCGTGTTCGGCATCGCCGCGGCCTGGGCTGTCGCCAAGTTCGATTTTCCGGGCAAGGCGTTCCTGGTCACCCTGATCGATCTGCCTTTCTCGGTGTCGCCGGTGGTGGCGGGCCTGATCTATGTGCTGGTGTTCGGGATGCAGGGCTGGCTGGGGCCGTATCTGTCCGACCACGACATTCATATCCTGTTCGCGCTGCCCGGCATCGTGCTGGCCACCATCTTCGTGACCTTCCCCTTTGTGGCGCGCGAGCTGATCCCGCTGATGGAGGACCAAGGCCGCGACGAGGAAGAGGCCGCGGCGACCTTGGGTGCGTCGGGCCTGGGCACCTTTCTGCGCGTGACTTTGCCCAATATCAAATGGGGCCTGCTCTACAGCGTGCTGTTGTGCAACGCCCGGGCCCTGGGCGAATTCGGCGCAGTGTCGGTGGTGTCGGGCCATATCCGCGGCCAGACCAATACCATGCCGCTGCATGTCGAGCTGCTCTACAACAATTATGATTATGTCGGCGCCTTCGCGGTATCGGCGCTGCTGGCCATGCTGGCGCTGCTGACCCTTGCCCTCAAATCCCTGCTGGAATGGCGTTACGCGGACGAGCTTGCCGCCGTCCACCGCCATTAAGGAGACGTTCCAATGTCCTTGACCGTCGATTCCGTCACCAAGAAATTCGGCCGCTTCCCGGCTCTGAACGGCGCCAGCTTCGTGGCGCCGCAGGGCAGCTTTGTATCGCTGCTGGGACCGTCGGGCTCGGGCAAGACTACCTTGCTGCGCATCCTGGGCGGGCTGGAGTTTGCCGACACCGGCACGGTGCGCTTTGCCGACCTCAACTGGCTGGACATGCCGGCCCGCACCCGCAATGCCGGGTTTGTCTTCCAGCAATATGCCCTGTTCAAGCACATGACCGTGGCCGACAATATCGCGTTCGGCCTGAAGGTGCGCCCGCGCAATCGCCGCCCCTCCAGCGCGGATATCAAGAAGCATGTCACCGAGCTTCTGGCGCTGGTGCAGCTGCCGGGTCTGGAAGACCGCTATCCCAGCCAGCTGTCGGGCGGCCAGCGCCAGCGCGTGGCGCTGGCGCGCGCCCTGGCGATCGAGCCGCGCATGTTGCTGCTGGATGAGCCCTTCGGCGCGCTGGACGCCAAGGTGCGCAAGGAACTGCGCGCCGATCTGCGCCGCATCCACGATCATGCCGGCGTCACCACCGTTTTTGTCACCCACGACCAGGAAGAGGCCTTTGCCGTGGCCGATCTTGTCGCGGTGATGAAGGATGGCCGCATCGAGCAGTATGGCGCGTCCGCCGATGTGCGTCGCAATCCCAAGACCGCCTTCGTGTCGGAATTCCTCAGCGCTTAAGCGCCGGCTATCGATCTGGCGACGGCTTCCGCCACACGGATACCGTCGACACCCGCCGACAGGATGCCGCCCGCGTAACCCGCGCCTTCACCCGCGGGATAAAGGCCCGGCGTGTTCAGGCTTTGATAATCCTCGCCGCGCTGGATGCGGATGGGCGAGGATGTGCGCGTTTCCACCCCCGTCAGAACGGCATCGGCACGGTCGAAACCGCGGATCTGCTTGCCGAAAGCGGGCAGGGCTTCGCGGATCGCTTCGATGGCGTAAGCGGGCAGGCATGCCGACAGATCGGTCGGTGTCACGCCGGGGCGATAGGAAGGAATAACCTCGCCGAGCGCGGTGGAGGCTTTGTCGGCGATGAAATCGCCCACCAGTTGCGCCGGCGCGGCATAGGTGCCGCCGCCGGCCGCAAAAGCAGCTTCTTCCCATTGCCGCTGCAGGGCGATCCCCGCCAAGGGATGGCCGGGATAATCCTGGTCGGGCGTAATGCCGACCACGATGCCGGCATTGGCGTTGCGTTCATTTCGGGAATATTGGCTCATGCCGTTGGTGACGACGCGGCCCGGTTCCGACGCGGCCGCCACCACCGTGCCGCCGGGGCACATGCAGAAACTGTAAACGCTGCGGCCGTTCTTGGCGTGATGCACCAGCTTGTAGTCGGCTGCGCCCAGCGCGGGAATGCTGCGTCCGAAGCGCGCCTTGTCGATCATCCCCTGGGGATGTTCGATGCGGAAGCCGATGCTGAAGGGCTTGGCCTCGATGGCGACGCGGCGTTCATGCAACATCGCGAACAGGTCGCGGGCGCTGTGGCCGGGCGCCAGCACGACATGATCCGAAGCAATTTCTTCTCCTGACTCCAGCTTGACGCCGCGGACCTTGCGGTCCGGTGTCAGCAACAAGTCCGTCACCTTGCTGTTGAACCGATACTCGCCGCCCAGCGCTTCGATGCTTTCGCGCATGGCTTCCACCATGGTCACCAGCCGGAAGGTGCCGATATGGGGATGGGCCTCGGTGAGAATTTCCTCCGGCGCGCCCGCCTTGACGAATTCGGTCAGGACCTTGCGGCCCAGATGGCGCGGGTCCTTGATCTGGCTGTAGAGCTTGCCGTCGGAAAAAGTGCCCGCGCCGCCCTCGCCGAACTGGACATTGGATTCCGGATTCAGTTCCGAGCGCCGCCACAGGCCCCAGGTATCCTTGGTCCGCTCGCGTACCACCTTGCCGCGTTCCAGGATGATGGGACGGAAACCGGACTGCGCCAGGATAAGGGCCGCGAACAGCCCGCAGGGCCCGGCGCCGATCACCAAGGGACGCTGAAAGCTGGCGGGCGCCGTGGCGACCGGCTTGTATTCCATGTCGGGCGAGGGGCGTGCCTCTTTTGGCGCACGGCTTTCGTCCTTCAGCCGGACATCGACGGTATAAACATAGATGATGGCCTGCTTGTTGCGGGCGTCATGGCCGCGCTTGAACACCTGCCAGTCCAGCAATTGATCGGCCGGCAGCTTCAGCTTTTTCAGGATGGCGGCTTTCAGCGCTTCGGGTGGGTGGCCGAGTGGCAGCTTGATGTCGGTCAGGCGCAACATGCGCCCATATAAAGACGGATATTGGCAGATGCCAGCGGTTAGAATTTAAGCCGGATGCCCGCCTGGAACGACACCGGCTGGCGCAGGGTCAGGGTGCGCGGATCGGTCAGGGTGGGCGTTACCAGGCCTGCGGTGCTGGAGGGGTCGAAATAAGTACCGTACAGGGCATGGCGGTCGTCGAACACGTTGTTCACCAGCCCGAACAGCTGCCAGCGTTCGTCAAACTGATAAGCGGCACGCAGATTGACCACTGCGGTGGAGGGCAGTCTGGCGTTGCGGTTGGACGGATCGCCGTCGAAATATTGGCTGCCGGTCACGGCCAGCTCGCCGCCCAGGCTGACATTTTCCAGCACATCCATATCGGCGCCGATGCGGGCCGAACTGGTGGGGTTCATCGGCATGCGCCGGCCCGGCGTCACCGTCACAGTGCCTGCCGCATTGGCGGACGGGTTGTTGGGCGAGGCCAAGGTGCCGGTGAACTGCCAGGTCGCGTCCAGGTAGGACCAGTTGGCGTACATCGACCAGCGCGACGCGGTGTAGCGCGTGGTCAGGTCCAGGCCCTGGCGCTGGGTCGATGGCACATTGGTGAAATAGCCACGGCCCGCGATCACCGACGCCAGCGCCACAATGTCATTGTCGCTGTCGGTGCGGAAGAAGTTGAGGCTCCAGTCCAGCCTGCCGGGGCCCAGCGGCTGCTGGCCGCGAACACCAGCGTTGTAAGTGTGCGACACGACCTGGGCCAGCGGCGGATCGGACACCAGCGAACCTTCCAGCAGGCAGGGCAGGTTGGGATTGGCGCAGTCCAGCTCCAGCGGCGTGGGCGCGCGGTTGGCTTCGGAATAGCCGCCGAACAACGTGACATTCTCCAGCGCCTTCCACGCCAGGCCTGCCAGCGGATTGATGTGGCCATAACCGTGCGCGCCGTTCAGCTCGGCTGCCAGGCCGCTGCGGTCGCGGGTGACGATGTGGGCGGCATTGATGCGCAGGCCTGCCGTCAGGGTCAGCGTATCGGTGAGATCCAGCGCGTCCACGGCATACAGGCCATAATAGTTGGAGGTGGCGCCCAGGGTGACGGGCGCATAGCCCAAATTGCCGTTGCTGTGCAGGATGCTGCCTGCGCCCGTCAGCGACGGGTCCGCCGCCACATTGAAGTCGGGAAAGATGCGGCCCAGGGTGCTGGTGGAGCGGAAGCCGATGGCGCTGGCATCGATGCTGCCGCCTACCGTCAGCACGTTGGGCAGGCCAAACAGCGGCGCATTGCCGGTCACCTGAATGGTGCCGCCCTTGGTGCTGCTGTCGGTGAAGGTGCGGTCCACCGTGCCGTAGACGGCGCCGGCGGTAAACGGAATCGCATTGTTGGCCTGGTCCAGCAGGGCAAACTGGTTGCGGAAGTTCAGCGCCGCAGCCCCGGTAAAGGGCACCGGCCGGGTGAACGCATCGTCCTGCAGGCATAGCTTGTTCACGAAGGAAGAGGATCCGGAGCAGCGTTCGACATCCGCATCATTGCCGTCGACATGGCGCTGGGTGAGGCTGCGCAGATAAACTGCGCCTTCGACCTGCCAGTTCTCGTCCAGCCGGCTCTTGGCGTTCAGCGCGATGCTGCCGATGGTGTTGCGCGTGGTCTGGGGAAAGGTGAAGACCGACTTGGGATTGCGCTGGATCAGGCCGAACGGGGTGGGGCCGACCACGCCCAGGCTGGTGGCGGCGCCCGATGCCACAAGATGCAATTCGGTCTCGCCGATGCGCCAGCCGGCATCGGCATAGAGCCGCGCCAGGTTGGACTGGGAATGAAAGCGCCAGCCGGCATCGGTGACGCCTTCGGCCGCGCCATAGAAGCTGAAATCGCCGTCGGTGAAGCCCCACTGGCCGGTCGCCATGCCGTGACCATAGGAGCCGCCCTGCAGCGAGGCCTCGGCGCCCTGCCAGGTGAAACCATTCTTCATGATCATGTTGACCGAGCCGCCCAGTGCGTTCAGGCCGAACACCGGGTTGGCGCTCCACACATCCAGCCGATCCACCGCCACCTGCGGAATGGCGTCCCAGTTGACGGTGTCGCCAAAGGCTTCATTCAGGCGCACGCCATTCTGGTAGACGGCGATGCCTTGCGGCGTGCCCTGCAGCGGCGAGGCGTCAAAGCCGTGGAAGCGCAAATCCTGGAACATGGCATTGCCCTGGGTGTCGGTCAGCGACACGCCGGCGGCGCGGGTGCCCAGGGCATCCAGCACCGTGGCGCCATGCTGGGCGTTTAGGGACGCGGCATCGAAGCTTTGCAGCTGGCCGGGAACCTTGTCGGCTGCAACGCCGATGTCGGAATCGGGCAGAGCGCCATAGACCACGACATGTTCGGCCGGTTGGGCCAGCACAGGGGTGGTGAACAGGGCCGCGGCCGACAGCAGAATCGCGCGTGTCTTCATGCTTTCCCCTTTTGTTATGAGGGGCTTAGAGCAGGGATGAGGGGCGCGCAATTTCCCAAATTCCCGAAAGCGCCGGGAATTTTTCCCGAAGTGACAAATGGGCCGGGCCAGCGGCTAAGATGCATCAGTATTAAGAGAGTTCTCGATGTCCCTGCGCGGGCAATTCTTCCTTTCCGTCGTCCTGGCACTGCTGTTCAGCCTGTCGGTGCTGGGGGTGGTGGCCTGCTGGCATGCCCGCGCGTCGGTCGATAACGAGATGGCCCGGGCGCTGGAAGCGGGCGACCGCATTGTCGACAACGCGCTGTTGTCACTGCCGGCGGGCGGGGAAGACGCCTATCTCGAAAAGCTGGTGCGCAGTTTCGACGGCAACCGCCATGTGCGGGTGGCGCTGGTCGAAGACGGACGCGAAATCGCCGCCTCGCGCATCGCCGTGCCGGATGAGGTGCCGCACCTGTACCAGCGGCTGCTGGAAATCCCGGTGCAGCAGCGCATCGATGCCGCGCCGCGACTGAAGGGGCGCGTGTTGCGCGTCACCACCGATGCCCGCAATGAGATCGGCGAGGCCTGGACGCAATTCCGCGATGGCGCCGCCATCCTGGGCCTGTTCAGCTTGCTGGTGCTGGGCCTGCTGCACCTGGCGATGGCGCGGATCGCGGTGCTGCTGGCGCGGCTGGGCAAGGGGTTCGATGCGGTGGGCAGCGGCGATTACGCCGCGCGCGTGGCGCCCAAAGGTCCGCGCGAGATTTCGGTGCTGGCGGGTGCCTTCAACCGCATGGCTGCGCGCCTTACAGTGCTGGAAGATGCCAACCGGCGTCTCACCGGCCAGATGCTTGCGATCCAGGAAGAAGAGCGCGCCGATCTTGCGCGCGATTTGCATGACGAGATGGGACCGTACCTGTTCACCATGCGGCTGGACGCCGAGGCTATTGCCGCACAGGCGCACAATTCCGGCCAGGAAAAGATCGCCGAACGCGCCCGCGCACTGGGTGACGCGGTCGGCCATATCCAGTCGCATGTGCGCAGCATCCTCAAGCAGCTACGGCCCGACGGACTGGCGGAAACCGGGCTGAAGGTGGCGGTGGGCAACCTGGTCACCTTCTGGCAGCGCCATCATGACCGCATCGCCATTCACCTGGACATCGCCGCCGAAAGCTTCGGCTCTGAGGTCGATGCTGCCCTCTACCGGTTAATACAGGAAGGCCTGACCAATTCGGCGCGCCATGGCGCAGCCAACCAAGTCTGGATTGCCGTGAAGGACGGCAGTGACATGATCACAGTCACCGTCGAAGATGATGGGCGCGGTATCGCGGCGCCGTCCGAGGGCTTGGGTCTGAAAGGCATGCGCGAGCGGTTGGCAGCGCTGTCGGGACGCCTTGAGCTTGAGACGCGGCCCGGGGGCGGCACGAAGTTGCGCGCGGTGATTCCGAAGACGCCGGTAATGGAAGCGGCGCAATGAAAATCCTGATCGTGGACGATCATGCTGTGATCCGCGCCGGTCTCAAGCAGCTGTGCGCCGAAATGAATGCCACGGTCCTGGAAGCCGACAATGGCGCCGCCGCGCTGGCCTTGCAGAAAAGCCAGCACCCGCAACTGACGGTGCTGGACCTGAACATGCCCGGCCTCAGCGGGCTGGAGTTGTTGCGCCAGCTGGTGGAATCGGATGCTTCGGCGCGCGTGCTGGTGTTTTCCATGCATGGCGAGCCGGTCTATGCGGCCAAGGCACTGGATATCGGCGCAAAGGGATATGTCAGCAAGAATGCATCGCCCGAGGAATTGCGCACCGCACTTTCCCGCATCGCTGCGGGCCTGACCTATGTCGAAGCCGAAATCGCGCAAGCCCTGGCGGCATTGCGGGGTGACCAGCGTCAACAGCTCAGCGAGCGTGACCTTGAAATATTGAGGCTACTGGGCGAAGGCCGCAGCTTCACCGAAATCGCCGGCGTTCTGGGCCTTGGCTACAAAACCGTGGCCAACACCGCGACCCTGATCAAGTCCAAGCTGGGTGTGGCGCGCACTGCTGACCTCATAAGGCTTTCGGTGGAAATGGGAATCGCGCGGCAAGTTCCCTGAATCTTGAGTCGTTCCAACTTCACAAAGTGTTTCGATGACGGTTTCGTGTTGACGCTGCGAATTTTCAGGCGCACGCTTCCTGTGCTGAGAGAAAAGATTGCGGTTGCCGCAGTTACTTCCCGAAGCGCCCAACGCGCGATACCGATGACGTGATATCGTCAGACATGGGTCGCGATCGATCCGGTGGAGACCGGATTCCTGGCGCCGGCCTGTAGCGCGAGACCTGTCTTGGATGCTTGGCAGGTGAAACGCCAACAGGAGGTTCCTGCATGGAAGAGAGTCCACCGGAAAACAGACAGGGCTTCGCCTGAGGCGAAGCCAGGGTCCGGCCTAAAGACCCGGACTTCCGCCCACAATTGAAACGGAACAATGGGCGAAAGCCCATAACGAGCGTCCGGCCTGATGTCGGACAAGAATAAGAAGCAGGCCCCGTCGGCAATCCGGCGGGGCTTGTTTCCTTTGTGGCGTTGCTGATCGGTAATATTCGCAGCGAATTTTGCGTTGCAATAATCCGGCGGGCAAATAGGGTTGGCGCGGGCAGGGGCTGATCGAATGAGTGGCCCATGCCGAAGATTTTCCATGTTTGCGCTGTTCTCCTTTGCGCCTCTGCAGCTGCAGGCTGCACAACCGCCCGCTCCACCGCGCCGGCGCGCACCGCCAGCGAGCAGCTGCTGATTTCCGCCGCCGCCGATCGCGCCGCCTCGCAGTTGTCGCTGGCGATTCCCAAAGGCACGCGGGTCTTTGTCGATACCCGCTATTTCCAGGGCTATGACGATGGCTATGCCATCGCCGCCATCCGCGCCCAGATGCTCAAGAGCGGCTTGATGGTGATGGATGACCGCGCCCAGGCCGAAGCGGTGGTCATGGTATCGTCCGGCGCCCTGTCGACCGACAACAAGTCCCTGCTGATCGGCTTGCCGCAGCTGACCGTGCCTTACATCCCGGTCGGCAATTCGGTGACGGTGCCGGAAATCGCGCTATTCAAGCAGGCCGAGGAAAAGGGCGTCGCCAAGTTCGTGGCCACCGGATACGACGCCAAGACCGGCAAGCTTCTGGCCACCACCGATCCGCGCTACGGCTTTGCCCACAACACCAATCACACGGTGCTTCTGTTCTTCTCCTGGGCGACGGGCGATGTCGTGCCGCCGGGGGTGGACCAGAAGTCGCTGTCCTTCCAGACTCTCACCAGCCTCCTGCCAGGCCAATAGGTCACGGGAAGTATTGGTAGAGCCAGGTTTCGCTCAGCGTCTTGCCGTCCGCTTTCAGGAACATGCGCAGGTCGATGGGTCCCTTGCCGTCGATCTGCAGGTCGAAGCCTGCGCGCCAGCGATCGGTGCCTTCGATTTTGAGCAGGTAGGCGCCATCGATCTTGCCGCGTGAGGCGGTGACCACCGGCTTGACGTCGAAGCGTGGTTTCATCGCACCCAGCGGCCCGCCGGCGAAATCCACCACGAATTTCTGCTTGTCGCGCGGCCAGGGATTTTGCCCGGGGATGCCGCCGCGCCCCAGCCGCGTCGCCACCACGTGCGCGATGTCGCCGGGATAAGCCGGCTCGCTGTCCTGCCAGTAAAGGCGATAGTCGAAACTGCGGCTGCCGCCGGCCGTGATGTCGCCAGCCGGGCGCCAATACGCGACGATATTGTCGTTGATCTCATCCTCGGTGGGGATTTCCACCAGCTGCACTTCGCCCTTGCCCCAGTCACCCCTGGGCTCGACCCACAGGCCAGGCCGCTTGTTGTACCAGGCGCCGTCATCCTGATAGTCGGCGAAATCGCGGTCGCGCTGCATCAGGCCGAAGCCGCGGGGGTTCTCATCCAGGAAACTGTTGGTCATCACCTGGGGCGGGTTGATCAGCGGCCGCCAGATGCGCTCGCCCTTGCCGGTCCAGATCGCCAGGCCGTCGCTGTCATGGATCTCCGGGCGCCAGTCGGCGGCCTTGCGGCGTTCATTTTCGCCATACCAGTACATGCTGGTCAGCGGCGCCACGCCCAGCCGCGCAATGCCGGTGCGGAAGAACAGCTCGCAATGCACCGTCATCACCACGATGCCGCTGGGATTCTGCACACAGTCGAATTTGTAGGCCCCGGTGATGGACGGCCCGTCCAGCAAGGCATGCACCGTTACCGTGGGCCCCCGCGTCTCCAGCCAGAATTCCGAGAAGCGGGGAAATTCTTCCGGCGTCGCGCCGCCGGTGTTGATGGCGATGCCGCGCGCCGAGATGCCGTACTGGTTGTCCTGGCCGCTGGAGCGGAAATAGCTGGCGCCCTGGAAGGCCAGCCAGTCGCCCTGTTGCGGCTTGGGTTCCATCAGCCGGAAGCCGGAGAAGCCGAGGTTGGCCAGCGCCTTTGGATCCAGCCCCGAGGCGCCATAGTCGAAGTAATCGGACCCATAGAGGATCTCCCGCGCCTTTGAACCGGAGGGGCCATTTTCCACGGCGTGCAGAATCACCGGATCGGCGGAATAGCGGCTGAGATGAAAAAAGGCCGCCGGATAGGGCGCGTCCGGGCTCAGCAAATGGTCGGGGCGGAATTTTATTTTCTGGACCGCGTCGAAATCGATGCCCTTGATGACATGGGCCGCGCGCTGCTGTGGCGCTTTATAAGGCTGGCTGGCGTTTTTTTTGGCGCGTGCTGCCAGCATCGCAAAACTGAAATCCTGCGCCGGGCCCAGGCGCACGCCGGGCGCGGAACCCGCAGCAAAGGCGGTGGGCGGCAACAGGCTTGCAGACAGGGCGGCCAACACCAGGCGTCGATCCGGCTTCTGCATACAGCTCTCACAAATGACGGTTGCCACTTGAAGCGGCAAACATGGAAAAGTTAAGGCGCGGGCGCGTCAAGGAAATGTACGCATCGGTCCATTTTTTCGCCGCATTGGTAACGTTTAAAGACAGATGCCGGACGGGCGGTAATTGGAATTGATGACAATGGATTCTCAGTCTCGCGCATTTGAGGCACAGGCGGAAGCGGCTCCGGTGGGAACACCTCTGCGCTGCCCGCGGCCCATGGCGGCCCAGCCCCTTCAGCCCCTGAACCTGGCCGCCGCGTTGGCCACCGTTCTTGTCCCCACATCTTCTCTTGTCCCCGCCGTAAGCCGCCGCCGTGCCTGAGATGGCGCCGCGGCGCTGGCTGTACCTGTTTTTGGTACTGGCCTCTACGGTCGCTGCCGTCACCCAGATGGTGGGCGTGCTTCAGGTTGACGGCCTGAGCTTTCTGGAAGCCGCCACGCTCTTCCTGTTCGCCATCCTGTTCGCATGGATTGCTTCGTCCTTCTGGCTGGCGGTGTTCGGCGCCTGGGCGCGCTGGACCAAGGCCGACCTTTTGCCGCTGAATTCGCCGGGGGAAGCGTCGGCGGCGCGCACCGCCATTCTGATGCCGGTCTATAACGAAGACGTGGCGCGGGTATTTTCCGGCGTGCGCGCCATCCGCGAATCCGCGGGCCCCGATTTCGATTTTTATATTCTCAGCGACAGCACCGATCCGGCCAGTTGGGTCGCCGAAGAGATCGAGTGGCAATCGCTGAAGCAGGAGCTGGGCGAAGACGCCCATGTCTTCTATCGCCACCGCGCCCGCAACACCGGGCGCAAGGCCGGCAACATCCAGGACTTTTGCGAAAATTGGGGCCAGCTCTACGACTATATGGTCATCCTGGACGCCGACAGTTTGATGACCGGCAAGACGCTGACCCAGCTGGTGGGCCTGATGGACGCCAATCCGCGCGCCGCCCTGATCCAGGCGCCGGCGCAGCTGGTGGGGCGTCATTCGCTGTTCGCGCGCATCCAGCAATTCTCCTCCAGTGTTTATGGTCCCATCCATACGGCCGGCCTTGCCTACCTCCAGGGTCCGGATGGCAATTACTGGGGCCATAACGCCATCATCCGGGTGCATGCTTTCATGCAGCATTGCGGACTGCCGCGCCTGCCGGGAAAGCCCCCCTTCGGCGGTGAGATCATGAGCCATGACTTCATCGAGGCGGCGCTGTTGCGCCGCGCCGGATGGGATGTGTGGATGGCGCCCGAGATCGGCGGTTCGTTCGAAGAGCCGCCGCCGACCTTGCTGGACTTTCTGATCCGCGACCGGCGCTGGTGCCAGGGCAACCTGCAGCATCTGCGCATCGTATTCGCGCAGGGCTTGACCCTTCCCAGCCGCCTGCACCTGGCGATGGGGATCATGAGTTATGTCTCTTCGCCCCTGTGGCTGTTGCTGTTGATCGTGTCGGCCATCGACATGATGACCGCGGCCCCGCCGCCGCCGGCCGAATTCATCAATCTGCATCCGTCATTGGCGCTGTCGGTATCGCGCACCGCGGAACTGGCGATCCTGGTGGTGGCGACTTTGGTGCTGCTGTATGGCCCCAAATTGCTGGCGGTAATCGCGGTGGTGGAAGATCCGCGCGCATCCCGCGCCCATGGCGGCGCAGGCAGCGTCATCTGGAGCGCGCTGTGGGAATCGATTTTCTCAACTTTGATGGCGCCCATCGTGATGCTGCAGCACAGCTGGTATGTGGTGACAATCGTGGCGGGCATGGCCACCGGCTGGAACGCGCAGGCCCGCACCGACCGCGCGCTGCCCTGGACGCTGGTGGCGCACAGATTCGCGCCGCACACCGTCATCGGGCTCGTGGCCACCGTGATCCTGTGGAATGCGGCGCCTTTCAACTGGTACTTGCCGCTGCTCATCGGGCTGTGGCTAGCCATCCCGCTGGTGGTGATCAGCTCCAGTCCGTTCCTGGGCATGGCCTCGCGGCGCGAAGGACTGTTCCTGGTACCCAGCGAAACCCATGGCTCCAAGGTGCTGGGCCGCGCCCATGCCCTGACAGACAGTCATGACGAAGTGCCTGAAGCGGCCCAGATGCTGGTGCTGGACGATGCACGGGTGCGCGATTTGCATCTGGCCTTGCTGGCGGGCGCGCCGGCCGCCCATGGCGATCCGGCACGGCTGGGCGTCTTGCGGGCAAAGGCGGCGCGGCGCGAGACCGCCGGCTTCAGCCGCGAGGATTGGGCGCTGCTGCTGTCGGATTCCGAAGGCCTGAAGGCACTGGGCACGTCCTCCTGATCGCGCTACCTTTTGGGTAACAGCGGAGCACCGGCGAAAGCCGGAGCGACCATTGGGACACGCGGGGTGGGGACATGATCCGTAAAATGCTGGGCGCCGCGGCGCTGTTGACCTTGGCCGGTTCGGCCGGCGCGCAGGCGCCGGCGCCGGTGATTGCGATCGCCAATGTCGCCATCGATACCTCCAAGCCAGGGCCGGAAATCGACCGCCATATCTATGGCCAGTTCGCCGAGCATCTGGGCCGCGGCATCTATGAAGGCATCTGGGTGGGCCCGGACAGCAAGATTCCCAACACCCGCGGCTATCGCAACGACGTGGTGGCGGCGCTGAAGGCCATTCATGTGCCGGTGGTGCGCTGGCCGGGCGGTTGTTTCGGTGACCTGTACAACTGGCGCGACGGCATCGGTCCCCGCGCCAAGCGTCCCACGCGGATCAATGTCCATTGGGGCGGTGTGACCGAGGACAATGCGTTCGGCACCCATGAATTTATGGACTTTGCCGAACTGATCGGGGCGGACGCCTATGTCTCGCTGAATGTCGGCTCGCTGTCGCCTTATGATTCAGCGCAGTGGGTGGAGTACATGACCTCGGACGAGAAAGCCTCGCTCGCCAATGAGCGGCGCAAGAATGGCCGCGCCAAGCCGTGGCAGCTGAAATATCTGGGCATCGGCAACGAGACCTGGGGCTGCGGCGGCAACATGAGCGGGGAGTATTCCGCGTCGATCAACGCCCGCTATTCGACTTTCGTCAATGCGCCCGCTTCGATGGGCATGATCAAGGTGGCCAGCGGCGCCAGCGGCAATATCGGCGATTACGAGGCGTTCACCGATGCGATCATGAAAGGCGGCGGCAAGCTGCAGGCGCTGAGCTTTCACTATTACGCCATGCCGCTGAACCCGCCGCGCGGTCCCGCCACAGGCTTCACCGAGGCGCAGTGGGCCAATGAGCTCAGCCTGACGCTGAAGATGGAAGAGTATGTCTCCAAGGTCAGTGCGGTGATGGACCGCCATGACCCGCAAAAAAAGGTCGCCCTGTATGTCGATGAATGGGGCAGCTGGTATGACCAGGAGCCAGGCAGCCATCCGGGCTTCCTGTACCAGCAGAACTCGATCCGCGACGCGGAAGTGGCGGCGCTGACCCTGAATATCCTGCATCGCCACACCGACCGGGTGAAACTGGCGGCCATCGCCCAGATGGTCAATGTGCTGCAGGCCATGATCCTGACCGACAAGGAGAAGATGATCCTGACGCCGACCTATCATGTGTTCGACATGTACCAGCCCTTCATGGGCGCGACGCCTTATCCCGCGGCGGTGCAGGGCAAGATGTACAAGGACGGTATCCCAATGGTTGATGTGTCGGCGGCCCGCGGCAAGGATGGCAAGCTTTACCTGGCGCTGGTCAACACCGATCCGTCGCATGCGGTGCAGGTCATAACCAACCAGACGGGCAGCGCGCATGGCCGCATCCTGACCGGGTTCGGCATGGACGCGCACAATACGTTCCAGGCGCCCGACATGGTGCATCCGATCCCGTTCAAGAACAGCAATGCCGATGGGAAATTGGCTTTTGACATGCCTGCCAAGTCGGTTGCCGTGGTGGCGGTGGACTGAATTGCCCGGTCGCATGAAACGGGTGTTGCATGCCAATGCAAAGGTGAAGCGCGCCGCGCATGGCCTGGGGCTGTTCGCCACCGGGCCGGTCAAGAAGGGCGAGGTGGTTGCCGAATATTGGGGACCGCTGGTCACCGAAAAGGAAATGCGCCGCAGCCGCGGCCGGTATTTCTTCGAGGTTGAAGGTCACATGGCCATCAATGGCAACGGCCGCGGCAACATGGCCCGTTACATCAACCACTCCTGCAGGCCCAATTGCGAACCGGAAGAAGACGACCAGCGGGTGTTCATCGTCGCCAGGCGCGCCATCAAGCCGGGCGAAGAGTTCGGCTATGACTATGGCAGGGAATATTGGGACGAATACATAAAGCCCATCGGGTGCCGCTGCGGTTGTGGCGGCAAGGGCCCCAGGCGCGGGCGCTGACGGGGCAGGGCGCCGGCCCTGCCCCGTCGCGCATTACTTGGCGCTGAACTTGTAGACGATGGTGTTGACGTAGGTCTGGCCGGGGTTCAGCCGCGACGTCGGGAAGTCCGCATGGTTGGGCGAGTCGGGGAACACGCCCGGCTCCAGGCAGATGGCGTCGCCCTGGCGATAGCTGCGCTGGGATTTGCCGAAGAAGGTGCCGTCCATGAAGTTGCCGGTATAGAACTGGATGCCGGGCGCCGTAACGCCCATTTCCAGGGTGCGGCCGGAAACCGGATCATTCACCACTGCTGCGGGACGCAAGGTGCCGGCCGCGCCATCGACAATGAAATTGTGGTCATAGCCGCGGCCATAGCGGATCTGCTGGTCGCGGGCGTCGCGGATGCGGTCGCCGACGCGGTGCGGAGTGCGGAAGTCGAAGGGTGAGCCGGCCACGGCGCGGCGCTCGCCGGTGGGGATCAAGGTGGCATCCACCGGCGTGAATTTGGCGGCGTGCAAGGTCACCATGTTGCCCATCACGTCGCGCGCGTCATTGCCCGACAGGTTGAAATAGGAATGGTTGGTCAGGTTCAGCACCGTCGGCTTTGAGGTGGTGGCCTTGTATTCCAGCTTCAATTCGTTCTGCTCGCTCAGCGAATAGGTGGCGGTGACCTTGAGTTCGCCCGGAAAGCCTTCCTCGCCATCGGCGCTGACATAGCTGAACACCGCCTTGGCCTCGGGACCGTTCGAAACCGAATCCAGCTTCCACACCCGTTTGTCATAGCCCTTGGGACCGCCATGCAGCGAGTTGGGGCCGTCATTGGTAGCGAGGGTGTAAGCCTTGCCGTCGATGGAAAACTTGCCCTTGGCAATGCGGTTGGCATAGCGGCCCACCGAGGCGCCGAAATAATTGGGCCGGGTGAGGTATTCCTGCGCCGTGTCATAGCCCAGCACCACGTCATCCTTCTTGCCGGCCTTGTCTGGCACCGTCAGCGACTGAAGCGTGGCGCCCAGGGTCATGATCTTCGCTGACATGCCGGCGCCGTTGGTCAGGGTCACCGCTTCGATCTTGGTGCCGTCGGACAATGCGCCGAACGGGCGCGCGTGGCATTGGCGGCAAAGGCGGTGCTGTTGCACGCCACAAGGCAGGCGGCGCCGAGAATTGCGTATTTCATGATCCCCTCCGGTTGATCGCGCCCAATATTCCGGCAAACCCCACGCCACACAAGCCCGCCGCTTTGGGCTACAATGATGCGGCGCAGCAGGGATTTTCCGCGATGTTTCGGCGTCTGTTTCTGTCCCATCCGGCCACGGTCGGTGAAAGCTACTTCCAGCATCAGCGCGTGGCGCTGTCTTTCGCCCTGCCTTTGCTGGGCGCCGGGCTGGCGGCGCTGATCCACGCGATTGTTCCGGGCCTGTGCGAAACCACGGCGGGCGATGCGATCCGAAAGCTGCATGCGCGGCTGGAAAAACGCTAGCCGTGCTATAAGCGCGGCGTGATTCAGCAAATCTCCGATCCCAAGCGGCGCATCCTGAAGGATGTGTTCGGCTTTGACGATTTCCGCCCCGGTCAGGGCGCCGCCATCGAAGCCTTGCTGGCGGGCCGTCCGGTGCTGACGGTGATGCCGACCGGCGCTGGCAAGTCGCTATGCTATCAGGTGCCGGCGCTGGTGCTGGGCGGATTGACCATCGTGGTCTCGCCGCTGGTGGCCCTGATGCAGGACCAGGTGGCGGCGCTGCGCCTGGCAGGGGTGGCGGCCGACACCATCAATTCTTCTATCAGCCGGGATGACAATGTCGCGGCCTGGCGGCGGGTGACGGCAGGCGAGACGCGGCTTCTATATCTGGCGCCGGAACGGCTGATGACCCAGCGCATGCTGGAGGCGCTGGCCCGCATTGATGTCCGCCTGATCGCGGTGGACGAGGCGCATTGCATCTCGCAATGGGGTCCGGCGTTCCGTCCCGAATATGAGCAGCTGTCGCGGCTGCGCGAGATTTTCCCCAAGGTGCCGGTGATCGCGCTGACAGCGACGGCGGACGAAGCCACCCGCCGCGACATCGCCGCCCGCCTGTTTTCCGGCAAGGTCGAGACCTTGGTGCAGGGCTTTGACCGGCCCAACATCAAGCTCAGTGTCGCGGCGCGCCATGACGGCAAGCAGCAGTTGCTGGATTTCGTGCGCCGCCATGCGGGTAAAAGCGGCATCGTTTATTGCCTGTCGCGCAAGAAGACCGAGGAAACGGCGGAGTTCCTGGAACGCAGCGGTGTGCGGGCGTTGGCCTATCACGCCGGCATGACCAAGGAGGCGCGCGACACCAACCAGAACCGCTTCATGACCGAAGCCGGCGTGGTGATGGTGGCGACCATTGCGTTTGGCATGGGCATCGACAAGCCGGATGTGGCGTATGTGTTCCACACCGACCTGCCGGGAAACCTGGAAGCATATTACCAGGAGATCGGGCGCGCCGGCCGCGATGGCCGCGCCGCCGAAGCGCATATGCTGTTCGGACCTGCCGATATCCGCATGCGGCGCATGTTCATCGACAATGAAGAGGCCGGTGAGGAGCACAAGCGCCGCGCCCATGCCCGGCTGGGCATCCTGGTCGGCTATTGCGAGGCAGCCGGATGCCGCCGCCAGATCCTGCTGCAATATTTCGGCGAGCAGGCGCAGCCGTGCGGCAATTGCGACAATTGCCTGGACCAGGCGCCGCTGAAGGACGGCGCGCGCGAGGCCCAACTGGTGTTCGCGGCGGTGCTGCAATCGGGGGAGCGGTTCGGAGCCGCCCATGTCATCGAGATTCTGCGCGGCGCCGGCACCCAGAAGATCAAGGAGCGCGGCCATGACGGCCTGGCCTGCTTCGGCAGCGGCGCGGGACGCAGCAAGGAAGAATGGCAATCGCTGGTGCGCCAGATGGTGGCGGCGAACCTGCTGGCGCCGGACGAGCATGGCGGGCTCAGCATCACGCAAAAGGGCGATGATGTGCGCCGCGGCGATGGCGTGTTCCAGTTCCGCCCGATGTCCCCGCGCGCCAAGGCCAAAGCCGATCTGGTGGCGCTGGGCGATGGCGGCGATCCGGACCTTCTGGCGGCGCTCAAGGCGCTGCGCCTGAAGCTGGCGCGCGAGCGCAAGGTCCCGGCCTATGTGATTTTTTCGGACCGCACCCTGATCGACATGGCGGCCATAAGCCCGCGCACCTTAAGCGAATTTGCCAGTGTCAATGGCGTGGGCGCGGCCAAGCTGAATGACTTCGGCCCGGCCTTCCTGGCGGCGATCGCCGCGCATGCGGCCTGAATTTGACGGATAGCGCCCGGCCGTTTGCCGTGCATACTCACCCCACCATTTCAAACGAGGAGATCAGCAT
>JAXMEA010000027.1:0-20474 GCA_046348525.1 Alphaproteobacteria bacterium
CGTGCCGGCCTTCACCTTTGCCGCCACCGGTGAAGTGGTGGCGCTGGCCGGCGCCACACCGGTTTTTGTCGACGTGTTGCCCGACACCTTCAACATGGACCCGGCCAGCCTGGAAACCGCCATCGCAATGGTGAAGAAGGACGGCAAGCTGGCGCCCAAGGTGGTGATGCCGGTCGACCTGTTTGGCCAGCCGGCGGATTATCGCAGCATCGCACCCATCGCCGCGCGCGAAGGGCTGAAGCTGTTCTGTGACACCGCGCAAGGTTTCGGTGGCTTGCTGGATGGCAAGCGCGCTGGCGCAATCGGCGATGCCGCCGCCACCAGCTTTTTTCCGGCCAAGCCGCTGGGTTGCTATGGCGATGGCGGCGCCTGTTTCACCAATGACGATGCGCTAAAGGATGCGCTGCTATCGCTGCGCATGCACGGCCAGGGCACCGACCGCTACGAGCATGTGCGTATCGGCTACAATTCGCGCCTCGACACCATCCAGGCGGCGATCCTGATCGAGAAGCTGAAAATCTTCGAAGACGAGATCGAGAAGCGCAACGCGGTGGCCAGGCGCTACAACGACGCCTTCGCCGGTTCGAACCGCATCAAGACGCCGCCGGTGATCGACGGCGCCACTTCGACCTGGGCGCAATACACGATCCAGGTGACTGACCGTCCGCAACTGCAGGCGGCCCTGAAGGAAGCCGGTGTCCCGGCCGTGGTCTATTACCCGATCCCGCTGTCACGCCAGCCGGCCTACAATCACTATCCGTCAGCGCCGACCCCCGTCAGCGATGCCCTGTGCGGCACGGTGCTCAGCCTGCCCATGCATCCTTACCTGGATGAGGCCAACCAGGATCGCATCATCGCCGCCGTTCTCGCAGCTGCGAAATAAAGTTCCTTCTCGCTGAGGCCTTCCGCGGCGTCCTGCCGCAGGTCTATGCTCGTCCCACTGGTACAGGTCCACGGGTTCGCCGTGACCGACGGCGCCGCTCCTCTCTTGAAGGCGGGCGACGCCGCCAGGCCAAGGCGCTTCCCGATCACAACCACGGGAGAAGCACCATGACGATCCGCAACCCTATTGAATGGAGCGGCGCACAGCTGGCCTCCGCCGCCCATGCCGCCGACGCGGTAGGCCGATCCGTCGAACATATGCGCCAGGTGGCGCATTCGCCGGCGCCCGCCATCCGCCGCATCCGCAACGATGATGTGTGGCAAAGCCTGCGCGCCGGCTTTTCAGATTTCGAGGCCTATCGCAGCGACGTGATCTTTCTCAGCGTGATCTATGCCGTGGTCGGGCTGGTGGCGGCGCGCATGGCGTTCGGCTCCACCCTGTTGCCGCTGCTGTTTCCGCTCGCTTCGGGATTCGCCATCGTCGGGCCGCTGGCCGCGATAGGCTTGTATGAAATGAGCCGGCGGCGCGAGCAGGGCGCCGCCGTGGGCTGGGCCAATGCCTTCGATGTGTTCCAGGCCCCCGCCATCGGCGGCATCGTCGCCATGGGCGCCATCCTGATCGCGGTGTTCCTGGCCTGGCTGGTGACGGCCTGGATGATTTACGACGCGACCCTGGCGCCCACCCTGCCGGCGGTGGTTTCGCCTGCGGAATTCGCCAACGCGGTGCTGTTCACCGCAGCCGGGCAGGAGATGATCGTGATGGGCGTCAGCATGGGCTTTGTTTTTGCCCTGCTGGCGATGATGCTCAGCGTGGTGTCCTTCCCGCTGCTTCTGGACCGCGACACGGGCCTGGACACCGCCATCGCCACATCCTTCCGCGCCGTGCTGGCCAACCCGGGACCGATGGCATTATGGGGCCTGGTGGTGGCTGGCATTTTGCTGCTGGGTTCGGCGCTGGCTTTTGTCGGGTTGATGGTGGCGGTGCCGGTGCTGGGGCACGCCACATGGCATCTCTACCGCCGTCTTATCGTCTGAATGGCTGACCGTGGCGCGGGGACCTGTTATAGGCCCCCGACATGGATGTCAGCCTGTTCGATTTCGAGCTTCCCGAAGCGCAGATCGCCCTGCGCCCGGCCGTTCCGCGCGACAGCGCCCGGCTGATGGTGGTGCATGGCGATGGCCGGCTGGAACATCGCCACGTCACCGACTTGCCCGATTACCTGCGCAGCGGCGATGCCCTGCTGGTCAACGACACACGCGTGATTCCGGCGCGGCTGCATGGCCAGCGGCTGCGCGAAGCCGGTTCGGCCAAGATCGAAATCCTGCTGCACCGCCGCCTGTCGGAGGACCGCTATTCGGTGCTGGCGCGGCCGGCGAAGAAGCTGGCGGTGGGCGACGCGCTGGCGTTCGGGGATTTGCGGGCCCAGGTCACCGCGCGCGGCGAGGCGGGCGAGGCGGAAATCCGTTTCGCACTGGGCGGCGCGGCGCTGGATGCCGCCATCGCCGCCACCGGCGAGATGCCGCTGCCGCCCTATATCGCGGGCAAGCGCCAGGCCGATGCCCAGGACAGCGCCGATTACCAAACCGTCTATGCGCGCGAGCAGGGTTCGGTGGCGGCGCCCACCGCAGGTCTGCATTTCACGCCGCAGCTTTTTTCGGCGCTGGAGACAAAGGGCGTTTCGCGCCAGGCGGTCACCCTGCATGTGGGGCTGGGCACCTTCCTGCCGGTGACCGCGGACGATACCAGCCAGCACCGCATGCATGCCGAGCGCGCCGTGCTGGATGCGGCCACGGCGGACCGCCTGAACGCCGTGCACAAAGCGGGGGGCCGGATCGTGGCGGTGGGCACCACATCCCTGCGCACCCTGGAAAGCGCGGCGGGCGAGGATGGCGTGATCCATCCCTTCGCGGGCGATACCGACATCTTCATCACGCCCGGATACCGCTTCCGCGCCACCGACATCCTGCTGACCAATTTCCATTTGCCCCGTTCCACCCTGTTCATGCTGGTCAGCGCTTTCATGGGGCTGGAGGTGATGCGACGCGCCTATGCGGAGGCCATCGCCCAGGGTTATCGCTTCTATTCCTATGGCGACGCCTGTCTGCTATTGCGCACCCCATGAGCGAATTCCGCTTTGAATTGCAGGGCCAGTTTGGCGCCGCCCGCACAGGGGTGATCCACACCCCGCGCGGCGAGATCCGCACGCCGGCCTTCATGCCGGTGGGCACGGCGGCCACCGTCAAGGCGATGATGCCGCAAAGCGTGCGCGAAACCGGCGCCGACATTCTTCTGGGCAATACCTATCACCCGATGCTGCGGCCGGGCGCCGAGCGCATCGCCCGGCTGGGCGGCTTGCACAAGTTCATGAACTGGCCGCGCCCCATCCTGACCGACAGCGGCGGCTTCCAGGTCATGTGTCGCTCGTCGGCGCTGCGCAAGATCAGCGAGGAGGGGGTCAAGTTCCAGTCGCATATCGACGGGCATGAGGAATTTCTCTCGCCCGAACGCGCCATGGAGATCCAGCGCCTGCTGGGCAGCGACATCCAGATGGTGTTTGACGAATGCCCGGCGCTGCCCGCCACGCACCAGACGATCGAAAAATCCGTGAACCTGTCGATGCGCTGGGCGAAGCGTTCGAAGGCGGCGTTCGGCGAGCAGCCCGGCCATGCCTGTTTCGGTATCGTGCAGGGCGGCACCTTTGCCGACCTGCGCCAGCGTTCGGCTGCGGAATTGCGCGAGATCGGCTTTGACGGTTATGCGGTCGGCGGGCTTGCGGTGGGCGAGCCACAGCAAGCGATGTTCGAAACCCTGGATGCGACCGTGCCGCATCTGCCCAACGACAAGCCGCGCTACCTGATGGGTGTGGGCAAGCCGTCCGACATCATCGGCGCCGTGCTGCGCGGCATCGACATGTTCGATTGCGTGTTGCCCACCCGCTCGGGACGCAACGGCCAGGCTTTCACCCGGGAAGGCGCGCTCAATCTGAAGAACGCTAAACACGCCGAAGACGGCGGCCCACTGGATGCACAGTGCCGCTGCCCGGCCTGCCGCCAGTTCTCCCGCGCCTATCTCCACCACACTGTGAAGTCGGGCGAGATCATCGCCGCCATGCTGCTGACCTGGCATAATCTGACATTTTATCAGGATTTAATGGCCGGCCTTCGGCAAGGCATTGCCGAATCCAAGGTTCCCGCCTGGATTAATGCCCTTACGGCCGGCGGAAAGACCGAGTCCGCTGATCAGGGATAACTGGCGTTAACCCATTGTTTTGCTGTAAAAATAGCGAATCCTAAACCCGTCATTGCTCAGAATGACGGCATGGGTGATTTTGCAGATGCGAGTTGCTAGACTCCCGCACAAGGTGGGAGCCCCAGGGATTTGATGACCGTCGCCGCGCCCTTCGAACAGACACGCCACTACCCGCTAGGGGTGCATGGCAACGGCTCCACCGTTCGCCGCATCGCCATTCTGCTGGGACTGATTGCGTCCGATCTGGTCTGTTTTGCGCTGGGCGATTTGGTGTTGCGCACCATGGCGCAGCCGCCGGCGCTGGCGCTGTTCCAGAACCGCACCCTGGGCCAGCCCAACACCATCATCGACCTGGTGATGATCATTGCCCTTGTGTTCGTAGGTGCCCGTTACCTGGTAGGCGACTACAGCCGCCGCCAGCTCTTCTGGGATGGCGCACGTTCCACCACCACCGCGCTGCTGATCAGTGGTGGCGCCTACTGCGCGGCGTTGATCGCGCTGCAGACCCATGGCCTGTTCGCCGGCGTGGTTATGTGGACAGGCCTGATCTTCGCCGTTCCCACTGCGCGCCAGGTGATGCGCATGTTCCTGGGCAAGCTGGGTGCATGGCACCTGCCCACCGCCATCATTGGCACCAGCCCGATGGCGCAGGAAGTGGTGCCGGTGCTGGGACAGCAGCTGGCGCTGGGCCTGAAAGTCAAATGGGTCGTGCCCGAAACGCCCGAGAAACACTTGTCCAGCGCCTTTGCTGGTCTTGTCCCTGTCATCGTGCCGCCGGACCAGCTGACCAGCGCCCTGATCGCGGCGGGCTGCCGCCAGGTCATCCTGGTGCCGGACGACCGCACCAACGCCAACCAGAATGACCTGATCGATCAGCTGGTGGGCGCCGATATCGCCGTGGCCATCGTGCCGTCGCTGCGCCGCCTGCCGCTCTATGGCCTTTCCACCAACTACTTCTTCGGCAAGGACCTTTTGCTGCTGCAGGTCCGCAACAACCTGGCGCGCCTGCCGCAGCGCATTTTCAAGCGCAGCCTGGACATCATCGGCGCCCTCATTCTGGCGGTGATGCTGGCGCCGGTTTTTCTGTTGTTCGCCTTCCTGATCTGGAAGGAAGACCGCGGCCCGGTCTTCTTCCGCCAGAACCGGGTGGGACTGTGGGGCCGCGATTTCACCTGCTGGAAATTCCGCACCATGGTGGTGGATGCCGAAGCGCAGATGGCACGCTGGGAAAAGGAAAACCCCGTACTTTTGGCCCGCTATTGCGAATCCAACTTCAAGCTGAAGGCCGATCCGCGCGTCACCCGGGTGGGCGCCTGGATGCGCCGCATGAGCCTGGACGAGCTGCCGCAGCTCATCAACGTGCTGCTGGGCCATATGAGCCTGGTGGGCCCGCGTCCGCTTCTGCGCCGCGAACTGCCCGACTATGGCGCTGTCATTACGCTGTATGAACGGGTGCGCCCCGGCATCACCGGCCTGTGGCAGATCAGCGGCCGCAGCCACACCACCTTCGCTGAGCGCGTCTCGTATGATGAGTGGTACATCAAGAACTGGACGGTCTGGTACGATCTGGTGATCATGCTGCAGACCGTCTGGGTGCTGATACGCGGCGGCCAAGGCGCTTATTGATCTGCCGGGCTGGCCCGATTCTGCGCAGGCGCCCCAAACCACCCGCAAACCCGTCATAAACCCTTGATTTGACTGGGGCCCTTTTGGGTTGACCGGGTGAAACACCGTCCATATGGTCCGCGCCTTGGTGAGAGCCCATAGCTCAGCGGTAGAGCATCTGACTTTTAATCAGAGGGCCGATGGTTCGACCCCATCTGGGCTCACCACCTGCCTTTGGCGTGCCGACGGTCATTGAGGACCAGATGAAAAAGCTTCGCCGAATTCTGATCGCCTGTTTCGCTGTGGCCATGGCCGGTACGCTGGCGGCCGATGCCGCGCCCTTGTCGGTGGCCGCGTCCATCGAGGAATTGCAGGCGATGCCCGGCGGCGCCGGTGCGGTGATGCTGTTGTCCTATCATGCCGGATTGAACAAGGGCGGCGGGCTGTTCGTGTTCCAGCCGGGCAGCGCTTCGCCTTCGGATGGTTGCACCTTGTTTTTAGCCGGCGGTGGCAAAGGCCGCTGGGTGCGCCAGGTGAACGGCACGCCGCTGGATGTCACCATGTGCGGCGCCTGGTGGGACAACAATCACGATGATGCCGCCATTCTGACCCGCGCATTCCAGGTCGCGTCGGGTCTGCACATGACCCTGTCGCTGCCCGGCGGCACCGGCAAGGTGTGTTCCAATGTCACCGCGGCGCGCGGCGTCATCATTCGCGGGCAGGGAATGGGCACCGCCGGCGACACGACGGGCAGCCCTACGGTTGTCAATGCGTCGTGCATGAAGAGTGGCTGGGTGTTCGATTTCCCCACGCCCAAGGGCACCACGAACATCGAAGCGCCCAAATATTATGACATGGAAATCCTCACCATGGGCGCCGCCGTCCCGGGCGGCTGCATTCGCTGGAACACGGTCGAGGGCGGCTTCACCGACAATGCCTCCTCGCAATATTACATGATGCATCCCCATGCCGAGCGCATCTATTGCAACCTGCAGAACCGTACCCAGATCGGGCTGCAATGTTCCAAATGCTTCGATGGTGATTTTTCCCAGAACGTGGTCACCAACGGCAAGCATGGCATCGCGCTGGAAGGCTCGGACGTGATGTGCATCGGCTGTGCCGGGCCAAACCGCATTTCCTATACCGGCGACAGCCTGATCCGCCTGGCAGGCCACGGCACCTTCGGCAACATGGACCGGGTGGTGGGCAATGAACTTCTGTATCCGGGCGACAACCACCAGCCCTTTGACTCTTTCATCTATGATTCCTCGCGATCTTCCACCATCGAGGCCAATCACATCGAAGGCATCGTATCAGGCGTGAAAAGCGCCATTCATGTGGTGGGCGGCTTCAGCCACGCCATCCTGAACAACGACATTGATGTGCTTGCCAATTCCGCCAGCGCAGCGCCGCACTGGCTGGTGGCGGAAGGTCCCTTCGTGAATTTCCGCGCCACCAACAATGGCTGTGGCGGCTGCGTGCTGGGCCCGGCATTGTTCACCAACCGGGCCTCCACCTATAACGGCATCGTGCCCCAGGTCATCACCCATGGGGGCAACGCCGCCAATGGCGATTCCGGTTTCCCCGGCGGCGGGCAATGACAGCCTGAGATGACGCTTCCCGAAAAAGTACTGATCGCCTGTCCGGTCTGCGGGTCGCGGGATTTTACCGTCACCTATGAGCCCTGGGTCGCGGAGCGGGATCCGGCGATCCTATATGGCGTCGCCGCCAGCATCCAGGGCACCCAGCGCATGGTGACCTGCCGTCAGTGCACTCTGATGTACGAAAATCCCCGCTATCCCGCCGATGTCATCCTGCAGGGCTATGCCGCTTCGGAAGATGGCGGCCATGACAGCCAGCACGAGATGCGGGTGGGCAGTTTCTATCGCGCCCTGAAAAAGCTGGAGTCCAGGTTGCCACCCAAGGGCGCCCGGGTGTTGGACATCGGCACGGCGGGCGGTGCCTTCCTGGAGGCGGCGGGCCGCTTCGGTTACGACGCCTGGGGGCTGGAGCCGTCGTCCTTCCGGGTTTCGCGCGGCAAGGAACGCGGCTTGCAGATCGAGCAGGGCGTTATCGAAAGCCACAACTTTGCGCCCGCCTCCTTCGACATGGTCAGCTTGTGGGATGTGATCGAGCACCTGCCCGATCCGCTGGATGCCCTGAAGCGGATCAGGGGCCTTCTGAAGCCCGGCGGCATGTTGCTGCTGAATTTCCCCGACATCGATACCTGGCAGGCGCGGCTCACCGGCAAGCATTTCTGGTGGATCGTGGCGGCGCACCTGACGCAATTCTCGCCCCGGACCATCACCGAGATCTGCCGCCGCGCCGGCTACCAGGCCTTTCACTTCCAGGGCTTCTGGCAATCGATGGAGTTTGGCTATCTGGAGCGGCTGGCGACCACCTATTACAAGATTCCCTTGATGGGACTGGCCGAAAGGCTTACGCCGCAAGGCATGAAGAAGCTCAGCATTCCTTTTTATGCCAGCCAGACCACGGCGCTGGCGCGGCTGGATGATGTGGGGACACCCGCGTGAGCGATCCATCGGCCCTGCGCGTCACCGTCATCACCCCCACCTACAACCAGGCGCCCTATATCGCGGCCTGTATTGAATCGGTACTGGGCCAGAGCCACCGCAACATCGAATACCTGATCTATGACGCGCTTTCCAATGACGGCACGGAGGAGATCGTGACCCGCTACCTGTCCGATCCGCGTATCCGCTATGTCCGCGAGCGCGACGGAGGCCAGTCCAACGCCATCAACAAGGGGTTCGATGCCGCCACCGGCGACATTGTCTGCTGGCTGAACTCCGATGATTTCTTCTATGACAACACCGTGCTGGAGCGGGTCTGCGCTTATTTTGCCGCCAACCCCGGCATGGACGCCATCACGGGCGACGGATACCTGGCCACGGTGGACGGCAAGCTGGCATCGCCGCTGATGGCAGAGCAGAAGAACATCAACGCCGCGGGCATGGCGATCGCCGATTACTTCATGCAGCCATCCACCTTCTGGCGGCGCAATCCGCTGCGGCTGGATGAAAGCCTGTCCTTCACCTTCGACTGGAAATTCTTTGTCGCGTTGTACCGCGCCGGCAAGGCCATCACCTATTTGCCGGGCTTCTTCGCGGTTTACCGGCCGCACGAAGCCTCGAAGACGACACAGGACAGCGCCCGCCGCCGCTGGGAAGTGTGCCATGTGGTGGAGTTCGCGGGCGCCGGGCTTATGCAGCGGCTGTGGTGCCGGCTGGTTTATGGGCTTTACAGCCTGTCGGAGGCGCTGCGGCTGCCGTTTATCAAGCGCCTGACCTGGATCGCCAATGGCGCCATGCGCCGCCTCAGCTTCGGCCGGGTCTTTTCCTGCTAGCTACTGCTTCCCGAAAATAACGTCCATCTGCATCAGGTGATGATTGTCCCGGTGATGGAAGGTGGGCCGTGTGTCGATGGGCGCATACCCCTGGCCGCGCAGGAAACCGATCATGCCTTCGATCGTGTCCACACCGTCATACAGCGGCACCAGTGAACATTCGATCTGGATCAGCGGCACCTGGTCCAGCATGCCACGGGCGCCTTCCAGCACATGCTTTTCAAAGCCCTGGGTGTCGATCTTCAGGAAGATGCGCTCGTTTGCCGCCGCGTAATCGCGCACCACGCCGTCCAGGCGGCAGATTTTGGCGGGCTCCTGCTTCAGGTAGCGGCTTTCGGGGGCGGCGTCTTCATGCGCCGCCAGCATGGGCAGGAATGAGCTGCTTTCGGAATTGGCCGCCACGTTCAACAGCAATTCCTCGTCCTTGCTGCCCAGCCCGATGTTGGCCACGCGCCATTTCGGATCGGATCCGGCGGCGGCTTTCAGTTGCGCATAAGCGTCCTGCATCGGCTCGAAGGAAACGATGGCGCCATCGAAACCCATCTCGCGCAATTCCCAGCCATAAGTGCCGCGATTGGCGCCGACATCGAACACGGTTGTGATGCCGGCCTGGGCGAAAAAATGCGCCATGCGCCAGCGGGCATTTTTTCCATCATGGCCAACAATGTCGTAGCCCAGCCGGTTGGCGGCGCGGCGGATGGCCGACTTCAGGATATGGGCGGCGCGATTCATGGGCTTCAAGGCTGCTTTGGAAGGGATCGGGCTGGGTACCAGAAAAGAAAAAGCGTGTCGAACCGGTGCCGACATGTGCCGTTAACCCATTGATATAAAAAGTTAAAAATGACATGATGGGGCGGGTTTGAGTTTGGCGCCGAAAGCCCCTATGCGTCGGTGCGCAATGTCCAGTGTGGGTCCATGAAAGTCATCGTCACCGGAGGAGCAGGCTTCATCGGCTCTGCCGTGGTGCGCGCGCTGGTGGCGGACCCGTCCGTCCAGGTGGTGAACCTGGACAAGCTGACCTATGCCGGCAACCTGGAATCCCTGGCTTCGGTCTCGGACAATCCGCGCTACCGCTTCGTCAAGCTGGATATTTGCGATGCCGCCGGTGTGGCGGCGCTGCTGTCGGCGGAAAAGCCCGACGCCATCATGCATCTTGCGGCCGAATCCCATGTCGACCGTTCCATCGATGGTCCGGCGGCCTTCGTGCAGACCAACATGGTGGGCACCAGCGTCTTGCTGGAAGCGGCGCTGGCCTATTGGCGCGGGCTGGATGCGGCGGGGAAGAAGCGTTTCCGCTTTCATCATGTTTCGACGGATGAGGTTTATGGTTCGCTGGGCCCAACCGGCCTGTTTCGCGAAGACAGCGCCTATGCCCCCAACTCGCCTTACTCGGCGTCCAAGGCCGGCGCCGATCACCTGGTGCGCGCCTGGCATCACACTTACGATTTCCCGGTCCTGATCACCAATTGCTCGAACAATTACGGGCCGTATCATTTCCCCGAAAAGCTGATCCCGCTGACCATTGTGCGCGGGCTGAAGCGCCAATCCATGCCTGTCTATGGCGCGGGCGAGAATATCCGCGACTGGCTGTATGTGGAGGATCATGCCCGCGCCCTGATCACGGTCTTGCAGCAGGGGCGGGTGGGCGAAGTCTACAATATCGGCGGCAATGCCGAACGCCGGAACATCGATGTGGTGCGCGGCATCTGCGGCCTGCTAGATACCATGCTGGGCGGTGCGCCGCATGCCGAGCTGATCACCTTTGTCACCGACCGGCCGGGCCACGACCTGCGCTACGCCATCGATTCCACCAAGATCCGCGGCGCGCTGGGCTGGAAGCCGCAGGAGAATTTCGAGACCGGGCTGGAAAAGACCGTGCGCTGGTACCTGGACAACAAGGGCTGGTGGGAGCGGGTGCTGTCGGGCGCCTACCGCACCGAGCGGCTGGGTCTTAAGGTGACGGCATGAAGGGCATCATCCTGGCCGGCGGCTCCGGCACCCGGCTCTATCCGGTCACCCATGCGGTGAACAAGCAGCTGCTGCCGGTCTATGACAAGCCGATGATCTATTATCCCCTGTCCACGCTGATGCTGGCGGGGATCAGGGACATTCTCATTATCACCACGCCCGACGATGTGCCGCGCTACCGCGCGCTGCTGGGCGACGGTGCGGCGTGGGGCATAAAGCTTTCCTATGCACCGCAGCCCTCGCCGGACGGCCTGGCCCAGGCCTTCATCATCGGCCGCGAATTCGTCGGCACGGACAGCGTTTGCCTGATACTGGGCGACAACATTTTCTTCGGTGAAAGCATTCCCGAACTGCTACGCAAGGCGGCCGGCTTGAAAGAGGGCGCCGTTGTGTTCGGCTATCCGGTCAATGACCCGGAACGCTATGGCGTGGTGGAGTTCGGGCCCGACGGCTGCGCCATTTCGCTGGAAGAAAAGCCCGCCAAGCCCAAATCCAAGCATGCCGTGACCGGGCTCTATTTCTACGACAACAGCGTGCTGGACATCGCCGCATCGCTCAAGCCGTCGCCGCGCGGCGAGCTGGAGATCACCGACGTCAACCGGGTCTATCTGGAGCGGGGCAAGCTGACGGTGGAGCGGCTGGGCCGCGGCATTGCCTGGCTGGACACCGGCACCCATGAAAGCCTGTTGCAGGCCAGCGAATTCGTGCATGTGATCGAAAGCCGCCAGGGCTTTAAGATCGCGGTGCCCGAGGAGATCGCGTTCCGGCTTGACTACATCAATGCTGACGCATTGATTGCGCTGGCCAAGCCGCTGGGCAAGAGCCCGTACGGCCAGTATCTGCTGCGGATCGCCGCCGAGGCGCGCTAGCGTGGAACGGCGCGAATACTGCACCTATTTCGACCACCGCTATTTCCCGCGCGGTATGGCGCTTTATGAATCGCTCATGGCGCATGTGCCGGGCGCGCGGTTGTGGGTGCTGTGCCTGAGCCCGGAATGCCATGCGGCGCTGGTGAAACTGGCATTGCCGAACGTGGTGCCGGTGGCGTTGGCGGAATTCGAAGCGGGCAATGAAGCGCTGGCCGCGGCCAAGGCCAACCGCTCGGTGGTGGAATATTACTTCACCTGCACCCCGTCGCTGATGGATTGGGTGCTGAAGGAGGACGCCGGTATCGACGTCATCACCTATCTGGACAGCGACCTGTTCTTCTTTTCCGATCCCGTGCCGATCTATGCCCGCTTTGAGGGCTATTCGACCCTGCTGATCGAGCACCGCTTCGCCCCCGCGGTGAAGTCGCAGGAAGTTTATGGCCGCTTCAATGTGGGGTGGGTGAGTTTCCGGCGCGATGCCGATGGGCTGGCCTGCCTGGAATGGTGGCGCGACCGCTGCCTGGAATGGTGCTACGACCGGCTGGAAGACGACCGCTTTGCCGACCAGAAGTACCTGGACCGGGTGCCGGCGATGTTCAACCGGGTGCTGGTGCTGGACCATCCCGGCGCCAACCTGGCGCCCTGGAACCTGGCCAATCACCGGCTGGCGGAGACGCGTGCCGGCCTGACGGTGGACGGCCAACCGCTGATCTTCTTCCACTTTCATGGCTTCAAGAAGTTGTTGCGCTTTGTGTGGCGTACGCATCACCGCAACAACGGCCAGCCATATCGGGGTTTCCTGGTGCGCCGGCTGTACCGCCCCTATATCGGCGCCTTGCAGCGGGGCGCGGCACTCGGCGCTTCGGTGGGGATCGGCCCGTCGCCGCTGCTGCAGCGACCGCACACCGCACCCGGCACGCGTGCCTCGCGCTGGAAGGCGTTCGCCAAGATCCTGCGCTATCGGGATTTCGTGATAGCTCGCTAGAGCGGCGCGATAATCGCCTTGACGAAAGTGCTGAGCACATTGTCCACCAGCGCCAGCTCGCGGATCTGCGACAGGCTGGCCCAATGGAACATGGTCAGGTCGCTGGTGATGATGCTTTCATCTTCCACGAACACGATGACGCATTCATTGGACTTCTGCCAGAAACGGCCGCCTTCTTCGTTATGCTCAGCGCGGTAGACCCAGCGGATGCCGCGTTCGGCATTGATCACTTCGGTCAGCGGCGGGTTGCGGCCCTGATGGGCGCGCTTCAGGTTCGACCAGGTCGCCTGCATGCTGGGCACCAGCTGCAGGATGCCGATATTGCCCGGCTCGGCCTTGGCCTGCAGCAGGAACTGGATGCCGTGTTCTTCGGTTTCGCGGGCCACCATCACCAAAAGGCCGCCTTCGACCTGGGTGAGGATGGGCTGGTCCCAGCCGGAAACCTCGCGCACCGTGCCGGCTTCCACCCGCACGCCTTCGACGCCGAAGAACAGTCCGGAGTCATGGCGGATATTGCCGCCGGCATCGGGCTTCCATTTGCGCAGCTCGTTGACCGGGATCAGCGAAGCCTTGAAGACCGTGGTTTCGCGCAGCCGGTCACGCCAGATCAGGATGGGCGAGGGGTCCACCGCTTCCTTGCCGCGGCTGGCGGCCAGGCGCTGGCGAAACCAGTCCAAGTGCTGGCGTTCAGCCATTGCTGGCCTCCTTTACGGCGGCGATCACCCGCGTCACCTGGTCATCGGTCAGATAGGGATACATGGGCAGGGAGAAGATGCGCTTGGCCTTCTTTTCCGCCACAGGCATGTCGCCGTCCTTGTAGCCCAGATAGGCATAGCCGCGTTGCAGATGGATCGGCCAGGGATAAGAGATGTTGCAGAGGATGCTTTTCTCGCCCAGCCGCTTGATCATGCCATCACGGTCATCATGTTCGGCGACGAAGACATACCAGGCGTGGCGGCCATACGCGGCTTGGTGGGGCAGGCCGACGGCGTTGCCCAGCTCGGCGATATAGCGCTTGGCGATCTGGCTGCGGCGCTCCACCCAGGGCGCCACCAGCGGCAGCTTGTAGCGCAGGATGGCGGCCTGCACCTCGTCCAGGCGGGAATTGCGGCCCGGACGTTCCGAATAATAGGTGCCCTCCATGCCGTAGAAGCGAAGGCTGCGCGCCAGCTTTAGCACCTCTTCATCGCGCGCCAGGATCAACCCGCCATCGCCGTAACCGCCCAGCACCTTGGTGGGGTAAAAGGACCAGGCGCTGGCATCGCCCATCGAACCGGCCGGGCGGTCTTTATAAAAAGCGCCCTGCGCCTGGGCCACGTCTTCCAGTACTTTCAGATTGTGCTTTTTGGCGATGTCCAGAAGCGGGTCCATGTCCACGCACTGGCCATACAGATGCACCGGGATGATGGCTTTGGTTTTCGGCGTGATCGCCGCTTCCAGCTTGCTGACATCCATCAGGAAATCGTCATCGCACACATCCACGAACACCGGGCGGGCACCGGTGGCGCCGATGGCCGACACAGTGGGCACCGCGGTGTTGGGCACTGTGATGACTTCGTCGCCTTCGCCCACGCCCAGGGCGCGCAGCGCGATTTCCAAGGCGTCGGTGCCACTATTGACGCCGACGCCGCCGGTCATGGCGTGCGCCTTGGCCATTTCAGCCTCGAACGCCTTGCCTTCCTCGCCGAATATCAGGCGGTTGGATTTGAACACCCGGTCACAGCAATCCAGGATGGCGTCGCGATGTTCGCGATACTCGTCCTCATAGCTCCAGACGGGAATGGGCTTGGTCATGGCGTGTGATCCTGGAAAATGGCGGCGGCGATGCGATCGCGGAAAGCCGCGTCGCTGAGAAGGTCCTGGGTAAAGCGGTTGTGGTCGCCGCCGGCGATGGCATCCAGCACGGCGGCCAGGAACAAGGCAAAGCCGTCCGAGGCTGGGCGTTTTTCTTCACTGGCGGTGTTGGCGCGGCGAACCTGCCAAGTCAGTTCCTGGTCCGGCGGCGGGCTGAAGACACGCTCCACCGCGATGGAGCCCTTTTTACCCACTAGCGACAGGCGGTTCTGGTATTCGCTTTCGAAGCTGAACTGGCCGACATACTGCAGGCCATTGGCGTAACGGGCGGCAAAGGAAAAGCCGATATCGATATCCAGCCTGGCGTCGGCGGGCGCGGCCACGGCATGCAGTTCTTCCGGCGCGCCGCCGCCCAGGAGGCGCCCGATGGCCGCCGCATAAGGCCCCATATCGGCCAAACAGCCGCCGCCAGCCTTGGCATAGTTGCGGAAATTCTCCGCCGGCAAGGGCGGGATAATGAACTGGGCGCTGACATGGGTGAGGGGGCCGAATTCGGCAAAGAACTCCCGCAGCGGCGCGAACTGGGCGTGATAAGAGAAGACCGTGGCTTCGGCCAGCAGCAGCCCGCGCCTGGCGGCGCTGTCGCAGCAGGCCTGCGCTTCCGCGCATGTCAGGGTGGCGGGCTTGTCCACCACCACATGCTTGCCGGCCGCCAACGCCGCTTCGATCCAGTGCACATGATCGGCATTGGGCAGGGAGATATAGACCAGCCCCGCCTTCGACTGGGTCAGCGCCTGCGCATAATCGGTGAAGAACGCGCCCTTTTTGGGCCATGCGGCCGGCGCCGGCTTGCTGCGGCTGGCGACGTCGATGGCAGTAACGCCGGGCAGGCTTCCCAGCGCCGGCAGCACGCGGCGCTGCGCGATCGATCCCAGTCCGATGATCAGGGCGTGCATGACAGGGCTCTCTGCTTCACAAAGGACGACACAGAAAGGTTTCGCCGCGGGATCTTTCGCCCACCACATGGGCAACGTCGTAATCCTCGGAAAACCAGCATTGCAGGACTTCCAGCTTGTGGCGCGCGAACAGCGACAGAAGAGTATCGCGGTTGAAGATGATCTCCGCCACCTGCGCGCCGTAGGCGTATTTGGTCAGGTAAACCGTATCATGCCGGTCCAGCACCGGCACGGAATGAAAGATCACCGCGGTCCTGGCCACCCGGGCCGCTTCGGCGATGGCCTTTTCGTAATCCATGATGTGCATCAGGCTGACGCCGTTGAACAGGATGTCGAAGGCATTGTCGGGAAAATCCAGCGCCGTGGCATCGCCTCGCACGAAGGCGGCATCGGGATAGCGTCCCTTGGCCCTGGTGATCATGGCACCGGAATAGTCCAGCCCGGTATAGCGGACCTTGGACCGGCACAGGGCCTCAAACACTTCGACGTAATAACCGCTGCCGCAGCCGATTTCCAAAAGGCTGGGGGCAGGCAGGCCCACTGCATCCACCGCCTGGGCGGCGACGGTCAGGTCGGTGCGCGGCTCGCCCGCACGCATGCCGGTCAGCAGGGTGCCATAGGCCTGTTCCTGGCGCCGCACGGTGGAAGCGGCATGCCAGCCGCCGCCACGATGGGCGCGGGCTTGTTGCTCGCTCACCAGCCGATAATCGCAGGACGCCAGCATCATCCGCCGTGTCCAGGGAATGTTGAGCAGGGTCTTGCGCGCGGTGGCGCGCAGCCAGCGATAGGGGTTCATGCCGCGCCCATAGCCCTTTTCAGCACGGTCCGGCACAGGCGCAGGATGCGGGTGGGAACGCCGCCACGAACTCGCCGGAAGTAATCGCGCACCGCCGCGCGGGCCTGGCGATTTTCTTCCAGCGGAATGCGGGCCACGGACACCGGGGTTTGCGCCAGCGACTGGCTGAAGATGTTCTGGGTATCGTCGGTGCGGTGCGTGCCGCTGCCGTCATTGCCGATGTTATGCACCAGCGAGCGCCCGGGGTAGAGGGTCAGCATGCCGTCCAGGAAGGTGGCGGCGTGCCAGCGGATTGCCCAGCTGTTGTTCAGGCCCTTGATCTGGTTCTCCAGCATTTCGGTAAAGCCGGCGGGACCGTCGAAATCAAAGGCGCGCGTCAGGCGCCGGGCCTTGAGTTCTTTCAGCAGGACAGGACCGTCGGCGCGGAAATGGGCCCAGGCGCGCGACCAGGTCGCCCAGCCCCAGCAATCGGCACCGCGCAGGAAGAAGGTTTCCGGTACCGGTTGGTGCAGCGGATAGATATAGGCATGGATGCTGGCGACCTTTTTGTCATCCGCATATCGCTCCAGCCCGTCGTTCATGTAGGCCAGGAAATGCGGTGAGACCACAAGATCGTCTTCCACCACAATTACCCGCTCATGCCGCGCCAGCATGGTAGTGACCCCGTCGATGATGGACGCCGCCAGGCCGAAATTGCGCGGCCGCTGCACCACCTCCACCGCGGCAAAGCCGGTGATACTGGCGGCATAGGCCCGGACCTGCGCCACATCCTCGGCATCCGTTTCGCCGCGCGCCCCATCGCAGAAGATGGTCAGGGCGGTTCGCGCGGCTTCCGGATTGGCCAGCAGCGAGCGCACCGTCGCGTCCAGATGATCGCGGCGGCGATAGGCGAACAGGGCGATGGGCGCGGGTGTCACGCGGCTGAATCCGGCAGCTCGAACAGGCTGGGCCCTTTGCCCTCTACCAGAGCCAGCGCCCGTGCGGCGTCCTCTTTGGACGGCGGGAACATCAGGTCCAGGTTCCTGGCGAAGCGGCGCAGATAACGGCGGAAATTGAATTTTGTGAGGATCTTGAAGCGGTCCTCGATCCGCCCACCGGTCTTTACCGTGCCGGCTTCGGAGGTATAGGCCAGCCAGCGGGTGGCATTGCGGATATTGCGTTCCCGGTCGCTGTCCTGACAGGCACGCAGGATATTGGCGAAATATTCATCCCGTGACGAACCGGTATAGTGGATGGACGGGGGGAAGATGGTCATCTTGTCGTCATAGGTGACGACGGGAACGCCCTTGGACAGCGCTTCAACCCCGGTGGAGGACCAGCCCGTCATCAGCACATCGACATGCTTCATGTGGTCATAGAGCGAGAATTTCAGGTCCGGGTGGTCGATCTTGACATTGGGCGGCAGGGATTCGAGCACCGGCTGCCATTCCTTGACATGGGGCGAGGCAATATTCTCCCGCACATTGGGGAATTCGCGCGGATGCGGCCGTACCACAAGCTGCAGTTCCGGGTGATCGGCGATCCAGGCAATGGTTTCCTTCAGCCATTCGATCTGGTTCTTGAAGACGCGTCCCTCGAACCGGCCGCGGGGCAGCTTGCCGATGACAAAGCCGGAATAGACTTCGTCATAGCTGCTCATCGCCATCAGGATATACTTCCTGTTCTTGTCCAACCCGAAGACTTCGTAAGGCGAATGGTTCTGGGCCGCATTGGTATATGCCGAATGCGCCGAGGCATTTTCGCGCACTGCCATCAGCTTGCGGGCGCGGGCTTCGCGTTCCGGCGTTAGCTTGAAATTCTCGAACCGGGAAGGGGCCTTGAGGGCGGGCTGGTTCAGGCCGTGCACGCCCCAATCCCACATGCGCAGATGGGAATAGCGCTCCACGTCGTTGGCGCTGCCTTCGACGAAGATCACGCGAATGCCTTCGCGCGCCGCCACCGCCGCGAACACGCCGGTGATGACATATTGCGGGCTGTAACAGATCACCACGTCCGGCTTTTCCTTCCGGAAAACGGCATTGGCTTGCTTGAGCACCTTCACGGCGTGGCGGAAATAGGTTTCGAAATACTGCCGCTCGCGCGGCGACAGGTCCATGTTGAATTTCTTGAACTTGATAAGCGGCTCGTACAGCGCCAGGCGGCCGATATCCACGCCATCCATTTTGAAATTCAGGATGTCGTCCGGCGTCTGGGGTATCTCCACCAGCTCCTTCTCGCTGCCATCCTGATAGTCCTCGATCGGGACATAGGGGATGGCGGGAAAGGATTTCGCCAGCAGGTGTCGGTTGGAAATGCAGGCGCGGCAGACCTTGTCTTTCCTCGCCGGGTCCGCGTCCAGCGGCAGGCTGGTCGCCTCCATCGAGGTGCAGTGGGTGGCGTAAGACCGGTTGCAGCCGATCGCTTTGACCTCCAGCCCCTGGTCGACCAGGATTTGCGCCAACTGAAATTCTGGCACCGCATGCGGCCAGATGAACGCAAACGGCGTATAAAGCAGGACTTTATTGACTTCAGGCATTTCCGTTCAGTTCCGGTTATTCTTGTTCTTGCGCGCGAAGGCCGGCGCGGGTCATCCACGCCGAAATCTTTTCCGCCGCCGCGGCGCGCTGGCGGGCTACCAGCGCCCGCATCGCGCCGGTCTGGTTTTCGCCGGTGTCCAGGATGGCGGCGATCCGGGTCCGCAAGGCAGCGCCGAAGCCCGGGCGGCTGACATCCAACGCGCCCTCCGGCGTTTCCAGTTCTCTGTACAGTCGCGCCACCTGGTCATAGCACCACAGCCCGATGGTGGGCACGCCCAGGCCGATCGGCACCACATTGGCGTGGAAGCGCATGCCCAAGATCGCGTCGCACGTCGCATATTCGCCAAACGCGTCTTGTGCCGCCTGCGCGCCGGAATCATACGGGGCAACCCGCACCCGGTCGCGGCGCAACTGGTCGGGCAACCGCGCCAGAAGGTCGGCATAGACCGTCAGGTCGCGGAAGATGTGCGGGAACAGGATGAAGCGTGTGGCGGGTCGCTGGCGCCAGATCTCCGCCAGCGTGTTCGCCATCTCCTGCAGGAAAGTGTCGTATGTGTGGGCGCCTTCACCGGGAAAGCGCTGATCCAGCATGTCGCCGGCCAGATTGATGCCGATCAGCGGGCCATCGCTTTTGGCGGCCGGGCGTGGGTAGGGAGCAAAGAAACCGCCATCGGGCAGATGCAGCACCTTTTCCAGCGGCAGGGTACCGGCATGCGCCTTCAGCGCCGCCATGGCCCCGTCATTGCGCACACTGACCAGATACTGATCGGATGCCAGCAGCTTGCCAAGGAATGTGCGGAAGCGGCCCAGGGTTTCATCTGTATGCCCCTGGGCATCGTCCACGCCCAGCGCGTTGATGAAGATGTGCGTCTTGATCGACGCCATCACCTCATCGGGGATGGAGATCGAGGTGCCGGTCGGCGAATCCTTTACCCACAGCTCGAAATAATTGCCGCCGCCGATCACCACCAGGTCGGCGGCATTGGCCTGTTCGGCGAAGGCCGCATCGAAGGCGCTGGTCTTGCGATAGACATCGCGGATCTCGAATTCGATCCACTCCGGCGCCTTGCCGAGCAGCGTTTCGAACCACGGCCGAAAACCGGCATGGTTGGCATTGTCGCCGATGTTGCCGCGAAAGCTCGCGACATGCAGAATCTTCATTCGTCGGAGACCGTGTGCTTCAGGCGCCAGCTGTTGCCGGACTGCTCCCACAGGTGGGGGGAGCGGAACTTGTCCACCGTGGCGGCGAATTCCTGTTCGTTCAGGCCGATATAGTCCAGGAATTCCGGATAGTATTTGGCGGGAAATTCCTGGTCGTATTTCTTGACCAGCGCCACGCCTTCCTCGCGCGTGATCTTGTCGTTGCGGATTTCCTGGGCCGCGTCATAGGTGGCGCGGCCGATGCCGAACTTGATCAAGGTGGTGTAGTAGTGGAACGGATCGATGCGGTCATCGATGCTGCTGTACTTGGAATAGGAACCCTCGG
>JAXMEA010000028.1:0-16211 GCA_046348525.1 Alphaproteobacteria bacterium
TTTGGAGGTCATATGCTTTTCTACCCGTCCGAGAAGATCGCATTGTTCATCGATGGCGCCAATCTTTACGGTGCGGCCAAGGGGCTCCAGTTCGACATCGATTACAAGCGGCTGCTGGAACTGTTTGCCCGCAAGGGCACGCTTGTCCGCGCTTTCTATTACACCGCGGTCGCGGAAGACCAGGAATTCTCGCCCCTGCGCCCGCTGGTGGACTGGCTGGATTACAACGGCTTTTCGGTGGTGACCAAGCCGCTGAAGGAATTCACCGACGCCCAGGGCCGCCGCCGGGTGAAAGGCAACATGGACATCGAACTGGCCATCGACGTGATGGAGATGTCGTCCTGCGTCGATCACGTGGTGATCTTTTCGGGCGACGGCGATTTCCGCCGCCTGGTCGAAGCGGTGCAGCGGCGCGGCCGCCGCGTCAGCGTGGTCTCCACCATCCGCACCTCCCCGCCCATGGTGGCGGACGAGCTGCGCCGCCAGGCCGACAATTTCATTGAGCTGGACGACCTGAAGGCCCAGATCGCCCGCGAAGGCGGCAAGGCGCCGGCCTCTTACGTCTCTGCCTAGACAGAAAGGCGGCCAGCCTTTAGTTCGGGCCCATGCCCGTTCCCGCCAGCCCGCCGCCCGACTGCCCGCTGTGTCCCCGGCTGCATGCCTTCCGCCATCTCAACCGCGCCAAATATCCGGACTGGTTCAACGATCCAGTGCCCAGCTTTGGACCGCTGACGGCGCGTATCGTCATTGCCGGACTGGCACCAGGCCTTCAAGGCGCCAACCGCACGGGGCGCCCCTTCACCGGCGATTGGGCTGGGGACCTGCTTTACGCCACATTGCTGAAGTTGGGGCTGGCCAAGGGCGTGTATGACGAGCGCATCGACGACACGCTGGAGCTGGTGGACTGCCGCATCGCCAATTCGGTGCGCTGCGTGCCGCCCCAGAACAAGCCCGAGCCATCGGAGGTCAAAACCTGCCGCCAGTTCCTGGTTTCGGAGCTGAAGACGCTGCCCAATGTGAAAGTGATCCTGGCACTGGGCAAGATCGCCCATGACTCGGTGTGCGACACGCTGGGCATCCGCAAGGCCACCCACCCCTTCAAGCACGGCGTGGCGTATGATGTGGGCAAGTTCAAGCTGATCAGCAGCTATCACTGCTCCCGCTACAATACCAATACCGGCGTCCTGACGACGGAAATGTTCGAAGACGTGGTCGGCAAGGCGAAAGCGCTGGCAAACGCCTAATCAGGCAGCGCGTCATGGGCGTCGGCGATGGCCGACACGATGTCCGGCTCGCCCTTGTAGCGCGCATTCAACACCGCTTCTTCGTGGTCCAGGGTCGGGCAATTCAGTTCCCGCACATGCCGGTCGATTTCCGCCCGGCGCAGCGGTTCTTTTTTCCGCGACGCCTGTTCCTGCGGCCAATAATTGCAGGCCTTGCGGCGGACGATATAGGCCTGCGCATCCAACGGCAGGTTGTCGGCCGCAAAAACTGGCGTGGTAACAGCAAAGAGCAAAACCAGCGCCAGCTTCATCACCGTCAGCCTTTGTCCCGCATGAGGCGCGCCTTGTCGCGCTGCCAGTCGCGCTGTTTCTCGGTCTCGCGCTTGTCGTGCAGCTTCTTGCCCTTGGCAATGCCCAGCTCGATCTTGGCCTTGCCCTTGGCGTTGAAATACATCTTCAGCGGAATGAGCGTCATGCCCTCGCGCTGGATCGCCGCCGCCAGCCTGGCCGCCTCGCGCTTGTGCACCAAGAGTTTCCTGCTGCGCTTTGGTTCATGGTTGAAGCGGCTGGCCTGGGTATATTCGGGGATATAGCTGTTTACCAGCCACAGCTCGCCATCCTTGGCGTGGGCATAGCTTTCCGCGATGGTGGATTTGCCACCGCGCAGGCTCTTCACCTCCGAGCCCACCAGCATGATCCCAGCCTCCAGCGTTTCGTCGATCGCATAGGCGTAGCGCGCCTTGCGGTTGTCGGCGATCAGCTTGAAACCGTCTTCTTTCTTCTTCGCCATCAGTTGATGAGGCCGCAGTCCTGCATGGCCTTCTTGATCCGGGCGCGCGAGGCTTCTTCCGGCGCCACCATCGGCAGGCGCATGTCTTCCGAGCACTTGCCCAACAGCGACACGGCATACTTCACCGGCCCGGGATTGGTTTCGCAGAACATGGCGTCATGCAGCGGCATCAGCCGGTCCTGGTACTGACGGGCCTTGGCATAGTCGCCGGCAGCGCAGGCGGCCTGGAACTCCGCGCACAGACGCGGCGCCACGTTGGCCGTCACCGAGATGCAGCCCACCCCGCCATGGGCATTGTAGCCCAGTGCGGTGCCATCCTCGCCCGACAGCAGCAGCCAGTCCTTGCCGCAAGCCAGGCGTTCGCGGCTGGGGCGGTTCAGGTCGGCGGTGGCGTCCTTCACCCCGATGATATTCCTGTGCTTGGACAAGCGCGCCATGGTCTCGACATTGATGCCAACAACGGCGCGGCCCGGAATGTTGTAGAGGATGACCGGAATATCGACCGCTTCGGCGATGGCCATGAAGTGGCGGTACTGACCTTCCTGGGTCGGCTTGTTGTAATAGCCGGTGACATGCAGGGCCGCATCGCAGCCGACATCCTTGGCATGCTTTGTCCGCATGATGGCTTCGTCGGTGGAGTTGGAACCGGCGCCCGCGATCACCGGCACGCGGCCCCTGGCCTGTTCCACGCACAGTTCGATCACCCGGGCATGTTCGTCATGGCTCAGGGTCGGCGATTCGCCGGTGGTGCCGCAGGGAACCAGCCCCTGCGTACCTTCGGCAATCTGCCAGTCCACCAGGGCGCGGAAGGCGTCCTCATCCACCTTGCCGTTCTTGAACGGGGTCACCAGAGCGGTCAGGGAGCCTTTGATACGGTCGCGTGCAGCGGTCATGGCATTCTCGGTTTCTTTTTGCGGCGGTCACATTGTTGCCCGCCTTTTAAGGGCCCATTATGGCCCCTGTGGAGGTGCTTCGTCTAAGCCGATCCACGCTTTTCAACAAGCCGCGCTCTGAAATAATGACCATGTCTTTCCTGCGTATCTCGCTGCTCTGCACAACCCTGATCGCCGGGACGGCACTGGCCCAGAACCTGCCCTCGGGCCTGACCCGGAACGGCGATGTTGTGATGATGCAGCCGATCCCCGACGGCGCCACCGCCGGTGCCGGGGTATCGGGGGTGCGGCCCAGCCGCCTCAAATTCCTGTCAGCGTCCGAACACGACCTGTTCTCCCGCGCCTTCGAGGCCGCATCCAAGGGTGACTGGGTGGGCGCCCGCGCGCTGGCGGCACAGGGCCAGAACGTCACCGCCCGCCGCCTGCTGGAATGGCGCTATGCGCTGGACAAGAACAGCGGCGCGACATTTGCCGAGATCGACGCCATCACCAGAGACACAGCTTCGTCCAACAGCGCCGGGACCTGGCCGTTGCGCGGCACATTGCAGGCGCGCGCCGAAGCGGCCATCACCGACGACATGACCCCGGCCCAGGTCGTGGCCTGGTTCGGGTCCAAGAATCCAATTCCTCCATCGGCAAGATCCGGCTGGGCGAAGCCCTGGTGGCGACGGGCGAAAAGACCCGCGGCACCTCGCTGATCCGGCAGGGCTGGTCCGAAGGCAGCTTCGATCCGGCAGTGGAGCTGGCCATCGTGCAGAAAGACGGCGCGCTGCTGACACCGGAAAGCGACCGCGCCCGCCTGGATAACCAGCTGTGGCGCAGCGAAGTCACCGCCGCCAAACGCACCCTGGCGCGGCTGGAAGGACGAGCGGCCGATATCGGCGCCGCGCGCGTCGCGCTGATGGCGTCCGGCCTGCCCCAGGCGCAGAAGGCGCTGGACAAGGTGGCCGACAGTTCCGATCCGGGCCTGTTGTTCGATTGGGCCCACGCCCTGCGCGTGGCGAACCGCGACAAGGAGGCCCATGCCATCCTGCTACGCATTCCGGCCGCGCCCATGGTGCGCGAGCATCCGGGACGCTGGTGGTCGGAGCTGAACCTGCATGCCCGCGACGCCCTGTCGGGCGGCGATCCACGCGAGGCGCTGGCGCTGGTGCAGCATGCCGGCTTCTCATCGGGCGACCAGTTCGCCGAGCAGCAGTTCCTGGCCGGTTTCATCGCGCTGCGCTTCCTGAAGGACCCCGCCACCGCGCTTGCCCACTTCCAGAAACTGGATGCCGGGGTGGCCCGCCCCATCAGCAAGTCGCGGGCGCAATACTGGATCGGCCGCGCCTATGAGGCGCAAGGCGATACCGCCAGCGCCCTGGTGCATTACAGGCAGGCCACGGCCTGGCCGGAAACCTTCTATGGCCAGATCGCGCTGGCCCATACCGATCCCACCCCAACCTTGCACCTGATCGACACCATCGTGGAGCCGGCGGCCGCATCCGAACTGGAAACCGATCCGCTGATGCCCGAGATCAAGGTGCTGGCGGACCTGGGACAGGCCGCATCCCTACGTGCCTTTATCGACCGCGATGTGGAAGTCTATTCCTCGCCCAGGCATGTGAAGCGCCTGATGCTGATGCTGGTCGATTGGGGCTATCCGGAAATTGCGGTGCGCCTGGCCAAGAGCGCCAGCTATGCCGGTGCGCCCATGCCCGCCTTCACTCATCCCATCATCGCCCTGCCCGCCTATCCCGGCCCGGGCACAGCGCCCGATCCGGCGCTGGTGCTGGGTTTGATAAGGCAGGAAACCGAATTCGACGCCTATGCGATTTCGGGCGCCGGCGCGCGCGGCTTGATGCAGATGATGCCGGCCAGCGCCAAGATCGCCGCCAAGCAGGCGAACCTGCCCTACCGGCCCGAAGCGCTGCTGAGCGACACCACCTACAACATGCAGCTGGGCATGACCGAGTACCGGGGCCATCTGGACCGTTATGGCGGCTCCTGGGTACTGGCGGCGGCGTCCTATAATGCGGGGCCCGGCAATGTGAAGAAATGGCTGGCCGCCAATGGCGATCCCAGAACCGGCGATCCGTTGGACTGGATTGAACAGATCCCGTTCGGCGAGACCCGCAATTACGTGCAGCGTGTTTTGGAGAATACCGAGGTCTATCGGGCGCGGCTGGCGGGCAAGGATGTGCCGCTCAGGATTTTGCCCGATCTGTATGCGCCCAGCCCGCCCTCGATGCCGGTGCTGGCGAAGTAATCCTAGTTACGAAAGATATTCAGCCATTCGCGGGCCATTTTCTGGGCTTCCGCGATCTGGCCGGTGCTCATTTCGGCGGCCAGCTGGTTGCGCCAGTTCTTGGCCGCTTCCACGCCGCGCACGGCGGCGAGATTGAACCACTTGTGGGCCGCGACCATGTCGACGCCCACGCCCTGCCCCGTAGAATAGGCCAGGCCAAGATTGTAGAGCGCATCGGCGCGCCCTTCCTTGGCGTCGCGCTCATATTGCGCAAGTGAATCCACGTCGATACAGGCCACAACACATCCCTCTTTTCTGCGCGCAGAAGGCGGTACGCCTTTCGCGCGTGAGGCATGGTGCCGCGCCACAAACTAAGACGCGGTAAACAGCGGTTAGCCTTAGTTGCTAAGACGCGTTAGGCGTGGTGAACGAGCGGTTAAATCAACGCGCCCATCCCCCCCGCAAGCGAAGCAGCCAGCGGGGGAGATGGCCGTAGCAGCGCTTGCGATGCGAAGGCCAGAGGGGGCGAAAAAACAAAGGGCGCGCCTAGCGCGCCCTTTGCCCGAAGAGAACCTTGCGATCCGCATCGGTGATCGGCTTGCGCAAATCGGCCGCCACCGCCTTGCCACGCTGCACCGCCTTGCGCGCGCCGACCCGGTCCTTCCAGGCAGCCACGTTCGGGAATTCGGCAAGATCGGTATATTTGGACGCCGACAGCACCCAGCTCCAGCACGCGATATCGGCGATGGAATAGGCGCCGGCCAGGAATTTGCGGGTGGCCAGTCGCTTGTTCATAACCCCGATCAGTCGGTGCACCTCATCGGTATAGCGCTTCTTGGGATAAGGCAGGTCCTCGGCGGCATAGTTGCGGAAGTGATTGGCCTGCCCGGCCATCGGACCCAGCCCGCCCACCTGCCAGAACAGCCATTCATCCACCTGGACGCGGGCGCGCTCGTCCTTGGGGTAGAAGCGGCCATATTTGCGGCCCAGATACTGGAGGATGGCCCCGGATTCGAACACCGAGATGGGCTTTCCGCCCGGGCCATTGGGATCGATGATGGCGGGAATGCGGTTGTTGGGGGCGATCTTCAGGAAAGCGGGGGCGAACTGCTCGCCCTTGTTGATGTCGACCGGATGGGTCTCATAGGGCACCCCCAGCTCCTCCAGCATGATGCTGATCTTGTGGCCGTTGGGGGTGGACCAATAGTAGAGCGCGATGGGCTTGGCAGGCTTCTTGGCCTTCGCCTTGGCCTTCGGAGCCTTTTTCACAGGCTTTTTGGTGGATTTCTTGGCCATCGCTGTGATCCTTCGTCAAATGCTGCCAGAGCAGATGAGGGATAAACGCGGGATCGGCAAGTGTCTAAAAGCAGCTTGGCCGCGGACCCTTTCGGGAGCCGCGGCCTTCGCTTTAAGCTTCGAGATCGCCTGAGTGAATGATCAGGAGACCCGAAGAAGATCTAATTGACCCTTAGGTCAATTACTTCTTCTTCTTGGCGGCCTTCTTCTTGGTCGCCTTCTTCTTGGTGGCCTTCTTGGCCTTTTTCTTCGCAGCCATGTTCAACTCCTCTATCGTTTGTTCGGGTCTGAACGACTCGCGTCGCCCCCCAAAACGTCATCAATATGAATTACTTGCATTTTGAAATGCAACAGGGGCGGGGGTTTGCAAAAAGGGCCAAAAACGCGAAATGCAGGAAAACCCCATTTTACAAGGGTTAAATGCATCACTCCGTACACGGATCAAAAAATGCGAAATTTGCGGGGCAGGATCGCAAATTGCGCATTTTGTGCGAATCACCCCTCGTCGGGCAGATTGAGTCGGGTTTTGAGGGCGGCATTCACCGCCGCCGGATTGGCCTTGCCACCCGTCTGCTTCATTACCTGACCCACGAACCAGGCGGCGAGCTTGGGCTTGGCCTTCACCTCTTCCACCTTGTCGGGATTGGCGGCGATCACCGCCTCGATGGCGGCATCGATGGCGCCGGTGTCGGTCACCTGCTTCATCCCACGCTGCTCCACAACGACTCGCGGGTCGCCGCCTTCGGTCCACACGATGTCGAGCAGGTCCTTGGCGATCTTGCCGCTGATGGTCTGGTCCGAAATCATCCGGATGATGGTGTTGTTCGCCGCCGCCGTGACCGGCACATCGGTGATTGACAGCCCGTCACGATTGAGACGGCCCAGGATTTCGTTGTTCAGCCAGTTGGCGGCGGCTTTCGCGTCCACGCCCTTGGCCAACTCCTCGTAATAATCCGCCAGCTCGCGCTCGGCGACCAGCACCGAGGCGTCATAGGCCGACAGGCCGCTCTGCATGAAGCGCGCCTTCTTCTCGTCCGGCAGTTCCGGCAGGGTCTTGGCGATGGCATCGACCCAGGACTGCTCGAATTCCAGCGGCAACAGGTCCGGATCGGGGAAATAGCGATAATCATGCGCCTCTTCCTTGGAGCGCATGGAGCGGGTCTCCCCCGTTTTGCTGTCGAAACGCCGCGTTTCCTGGTCGATGGTGCCACCGCCCTCGATCACTTCGATCTGGCGGCGGGCTTCATATTCAATGGCTTGCGCGATGAAGCGCATGGAATTGACGTTCTTGATCTCGCAGCGGGTACCCAGCGACTTGAAGCTGCCGGTCTTGCGGAATTCGTCATAGCCGCCCACCCGGCAGACCGAGACATTGACGTCGGCGCGCATGGAGCCCTCGTCCATGTTGCCGTCACAGGTGCCCAGGTAGCGCACAATGGCCCGCAGCTTCTTCAGGAAAGCCGCGGCTTCCTCGGCGGTGCGCATGTGCGGCTTGCTGACGATCTCCATCAGGGCGATGCCCGAGCGGTTGAGGTCGACAAAGCTGTTGTCAGGGTGCTGGTCGTGCAGGCTCTTGCCGGCGTCCTGTTCCAGGTGCAGGCGTTCGATCCCGACCTTGATGCTTTCCCCGTCCTTCAGGTCGATGATGATCTCGCCCTCGCCCACGATGGGGTCCTTGTACTGGCTGATCTGGTAGCCCTGGGGCAGGTCGGGGAAGAAGTAGTTCTTGCGGTCGAAAATCGAGCGCAGGTTGATCTTGGCCTTCAGGCCCAAGCCCGTGCGGACCGCCTGTTCGACGCATTTTTCGTTGATCACCGGCAGCATGCCGGGGAAACCGGCATCGATGAAGCTGACCTGGCTGTTGGGCTCGGCGCCGAACGCGGTCGAGGCGCCGGAAAATAGCTTGGAGTTGGACAGGACCTGGGCATGGACTTCCATGCCGATCACGATCTCCCAATCGCCGGTTTCACCCTTGATCAGCTTGTTCTTCACTGATTTCTCCTGGGGCGCGTTCATACGGACCACCATTTGGCCGGGGAATGCTTGAAATCCGCGGCCGTTTCGATGGCGCTGGCCGCACGCAGCAGGGTCGCTTCGTCAAAAGCCTTGCCGATCAGCTGGAGCCCCAGCGGCAAGCCATTCTCGGACAGTCCCGCCGGCACCGAGATGCCCGGCAGACCCGCCAGGTTCACCGTCACGGTGAAGACGTCCTGCAGATACATCTCCAGCGGATCGCTGGTCTTGGCGCCGACGCCGAAGGCTGGTCCCGGGGTGGTGGGGGTCAGCAGAACGTCGCATTTTTCGAACGCCTGCTCGAAGTCGCGCTTGATCAGGGTTCGCAGCTTCTGGGCGCGGGAATAATAGGCGTCGTAATAGCCGGCCGACAGAACATAGGTGCCGATCAGGATGCGGCGCTGCACTTCGGCGCCGAAACCCTGACCCCTGCTCTTTTCATACAGCTCGATGATGTCGCGCGCGCCCTCGGCCCGGTAGCCGAAGCGGACGCCGTCATAGCGCGCCAGGTTGGCCGAACATTCGGCCGGCGCCACGATGTAATAGGTGGGCAGCGCATATTTGGTATGGGGCAGCGAGACCTCGACAATCTCGGCGCCCTGCGCCTTCAGCCAATCCGCACCCTTGGTCCACAAAGCATTGATCTCGGCGGGGACACCGTCGATGCGGTATTCCTTGGGGATGCCGACCTTCAACCCCTTGATGCCGCCTTCCAGCAGCTTTTCGTAATCGGGCACCGGCACATCGACGCTGGTGGAATCTTTTGGATCCACCGACGCCATGGTCCCCAGCATGATGGCGGCATCCTTGACCGTCTTGGTCATGGGACCGGCCTGGTCCAGCGACGAGGCAAACGCCACGATGCCAAAGCGCGAGCAGCGGCCATAGGTGGGCTTCAGGCCGACGCGACCGGTGACGGCGGCCGGCTGGCGGATCGAACCGCCCGTATCCGTGCCGGTGGCGGCCAGGCACAGGTCGGCGGCAACGGCGGCGGACGAACCGCCCGACGATCCGCCCGGCACAAGGTTCACGTTGCTGTCCTTGGCGCGCCAGGGATTGATGACATTGCCGAAGGCGCTGGTCTCGTTGGACGAGCCCATGGCGAATTCATCCAGGTTGGTCTTGCCCAGCATCACCGCGCCGGCATCCCACAAATTCTGTGTGACAGTGGATTCATAGGGCGGCACGAAGTTGCCCAGGATCTTCGATGCAGCGGTGGTGCGCGTGCCCTTGGTGCAGAACAGGTCCTTGATCGCCAGCGGCAGGCCTTCCAGCGCGCCGATCTTGCCGGCGGCAATGCGCTGGTCGGCGGCAGCGGCATCCAGCAGGGCCTTTTCACCGGCCTCGGTTATGAAGGCGTTCAGAGGCCGCGCCTTTTCGATCGCCGAGACGAAAGCGCCGGTCAGTTCGCGGGAGGAAATCTTCTTGGCCCGGATGGCGTCGCGCGCCTCGGCCAGGGTCATGCCAATGAGGTTTGAAGACAAATCGGACATTATTCGTGCACCTTCGGCACCACAAAGAAATGGTCTTCCCCGCCCGGAGCGTTGATCATCAACTCGTCGGCCTTGCCGCCGTCGGTCACCTTGTCTTCACGCCACTTCAGCTTCTGCGCCACCACACTGGTCATGGCGGGCACGCCTTCGACATTCACTTCGCCCAGCATCTCGACCCACTGGAAGATGCCGTTCAGTTCCCCGGCCATGGGTTCCAGCCGGGATTCCGGCACGGCCAGGCGGGCCAGTTTGGCGATGCGGCGCACGGTGTCCTTGTCGACGGACATGAGGTTCCTGCTGTGTTAGGTAGGGGTCGTTTGCTAGCAACCGGGGGGTCCGGAGGCAAGTATAAGGGGCAGCTGTGGCGGTTATCGCGCTGGAAGACCTGAGCCTGGCGCCCGGATTGCGCCTTCTGGGGCTGGACCTGGGGGAAAAGACCATCGGGCTGGCCCTGTCGGACACCAGCCTGTCCATCGCCACCCCCATGCAGACCCTGAAAAGGGGCAAATTCGCCGCCGATGCCGCCCAGCTGGACATTATAATAAGTGCGCAAGGGGTCGGGGGGCTGGTGGTCGGCCTGCCCCTGAACATGGACGGAACCGACGGCCCCAGCGCCCAGTCCGCCCGGGCCTTTGGCCGAAACTGGGCCGCCAAGTCCTCCCTGCCCCTGGTGTTCCAGGACGAGCGGCTTTCCACCAGTGCCGTCACCCGCACCCTGCTGGATGCGGATGCCTCACGCCGGCGCCGCGGCGAAGTGGTGGACAAAATGGCGGCCGCGTACATTTTGCAGGGCGCGCTGGATAGGCTGCGCAACCTGCGATGACCAGCGATTCCGCCCCCGCGCGCTTCCTTTGGATCCTGCGCCCGCCGGTCACCATCGACCGGCGCACCGAGCGCATTTTTCTACTGGTGGGCGCGGCCGCCTTCTTCGCCGGCTATGACGTCAACATCTTCGGACTGGCGACGCCGCAGATCCAGCACTCGCTGAATATCCCGGAAAACCAGGTCGGGCTGACCTTGGCCTATTTCCGCATCGCCGCGCTGGTCGCCATGGTGATCGCCGCCAGCGCCGACCTGGTGGGACGCCGCACCCTTCTGCTTGTTACCATCTTCGGCCAGGCCGTCTTCACATTGGCCACCGCCTTCGTGCCCGATTACCTGAGCTTCGTCGGTGCGCAATTCCTCACCCGCGCCTTTGGTTATGCCGAAGAGATGCTGTTGTTCGTGGTGATCGCCGAGGAAATCGCCGCCAAGGCGCGCGGCTGGGCCAACTCTTCGCTGGTTGCGCTTTATTTTCTGGGCGCGGGACTTGCGGCGGGCGTGTTCGGCGCCATCGACATTTTGCCCCATGGCTGGCGTGCGCTGTATTTCATTGGCGCGCTGCCATTGTTCCTGGTGGCCTTCCTGCGCCGCCGCCTGCCCGAAACCAGCCGCTTTGAGACGCAAGGAAAGTCGGGGCTGGGCGCCAGCGCCATCATCGACCTGCTCAAGGATATCGCCCGGCAATATCCGGTGCGGGTGATCACGGCGCTGACCGCGGCGGGCCTGTGGGGTTTTGCGATCTCACCCGCCACCTTCATGGCGCAGAAATACCTGCAGGAGGTTTATCATTACACGCCGGCGCAGGTGAGCATGGTGCTGATCCCCGGCGGTTTCCTGGGCCTGGGCCTGGCGATCGCGGCCGGCCGCTTGTCGGACAAGGTAGGCCGCCGTCCCACCGCCATCGCGATGCTGGTCCTGACGGGCCTGAGCTTCCTGTTGTTCTTTAGTGGCGGTCCCGCCTGGGCCGCGCCCATCCTGTGGATCCTGGGTTTCTTCGGTTTCTTCTCAGGCGACACGCTCGTGGCGGGTTTTGCGCTGGAGATTGTTCCGACCCACTACCGCGCCACGGTGGGCGCCATGCGCTACACCATCGAGATCGGCTGCGGCGCCATCGCCCTGGCGCTGGAGGGGCTGCTCTATGATCATTTCCACGCCCACGGCCCGGCTTTGCAGTGGTTGCTGATCACCATTCCGGTTAGCATCATCGCCATCCTGTTCCTGCCCGAACCGGCGGGGAAAACGCTGGAGGAGATGAGCGGTGATTAGAGCGCCCCTCTCGATCATTGTCGCAACGATGCTGTTGTTGCCAGCCGCGGCGACGGCGGCTGAGATGACTTGCAAGCGCAGCCCGGCCCTGACGGGTCAATGCCGAATGGTGAAAGGCAGTTTGGGCCTGACCCCCGGCATCGGCGTTAATGTGGTGGCCGATGACGGCACCAAGATCCTGATCAAGGCGCCACCGGACAGCAATGCCGACATTGCCCCGCCGGTGATGCAGAACTGGCTGTACTGGCAAAGCGCCACCGGCTCCATGCGCACCCGCATCACCGGGACCTTTGAGATCTGCCCCCTGCCGCCCCAGATCAACAGCGCCGGGATCAAGGATTATGGCTGCATCAACCGGGGCACCAGGATCGCGCAAGACAAGAGTACCGTTAACTGAACGCCCCGCTTGCGGGCCCCATCATCCCCCTCTATAAGCCGGGCTTTAATGACATCTGTGGACTCCACGCCGATCCTGCGCTCCAAGCACCTGCTTGGCATCGAGGGACTTTCGCCGCTCGACATCACGGCCTTGCTGGACCTGGCCGAAACCTATGTCGTGCAGGGTCGCGCCACCGACAAGAAGACCGCCCTGCTCACGGGCCGCACCCTGATCAACCTGTTCTTCGAGGCGTCGACCCGCACCCAGTCCAGCTTCGAGCTGGCGGGCAAGCGGCTGGGCGCCGACGTGATGAACATGTCGGTGAAGACCTCGTCCGTTTCCAAGGGTGAGACCCTGATCGACACCGCCTCCACCTTGAATGCCATGCGCCCGGACATACTGGTGGTACGGCATCAGGATGCCGGCGCCGCAGAACTGTTGTCGCGCAAGCTGGACTGCAGTGTCATCAATGCCGGTGATGGCGCCCATGAACATCCCACCCAGGCGCTGCTGGATGCGCTCACCATCCGCCGCCATCGCGGCAGCTTCGAAGGACTGGTGGTCGCGATTTGCGGCGATGTGCTGCATTCCCGGGTCGCCCGTTCCAACCTGCGCCTTCTGTCCATGATGGGTGCGCAGGTGCGGCTGGTGGCGCCGCGCACCCTGCTGCCCTGCGAAGCGGATCGCTTTGGCGTAGAAGTTCACACCGACATGAAGAGCGGTCTGGCCGGGGCCGACATCGTGATGATGCTGCGCCTGCAGCTGGAGCGGATGGCCGGCGCCTTCGTGCCCTCCACCCGCGAATATTTCCGCTTCTATGGCCTGGACCGCGAGAAGCTGGCCTGCGCCAAGCCCGGCGCGCTGGTGATGCACCCCGGCCCCATGAACCGGGGCGTGGAAATCGCCAGCGATATCGCCGACGACGTGCAGGTCAGCCTGATCGCCGAACAGGTGGAGATGGGCGTGGCCTTGCGCATGGCGATACTGGACGCTCTTTCGCGGGGGATGGCATGAAGCGCGTCGCCTTCCGCAATGCCCGGCTGATCGATCCGGCAACCGGCCTGGATGCCAAGGGTGGCCTCCTGGTCGAGAATGGCCGTATCGCCGATGTCGGCCCGCGCCTTTTCAACGATGCCGAACCGAACGATCCCGAAGTCATCGATTGCCGCGGGCTGGTGCTGGCGCCCGGCCTGATCGACGCCCGCGTCTTCACCGGCGAGCCGGGCGCGGAGCATCGCGAAAGCCTGGAGTCGGCGTCGAACGCCGCGGCCGCGGGCGGCGTCACATCCATGATCGTGATGCCCAATACCGATCCGGTCATCGACGAACCGTCGCTGGTGGACTTCCTGCTGCGCCGCGCCGCCGCCACCGCCAAGGTGCGGGTGCTGCCCACGGCCGCCCTGACCAAGGGCCTGGCCGGCGAGACGATGACGGAAATCGGTTTGCTCAAGGGAAGCCGGCGCCATCGCCTTTACCGATGGTGACCGCTCCGTGGCCAATGCGCGGGTGTTCCGCCGCGCCCTTTCCTATGCCGCCACTTTCGATGCGCTGGTGATTGCCCACGCCGAAGATCCCGAACTGGTGCGCGGCGCCTCCGCAACCGAGGGTGAGTTCGCCACCCGGTTGGGCCTGCCAGCCGCGCCGGCCATCGCCGAAGCCATGATGGTGGAACGCGATATCCGCCTGGTCGAACTGACCGGCGCGCGGCTGCACTTCGCGCAGATTTCCACCCGCGCCGCACTCGAGGCCATCGCCGCCGCCAAGGCGCGCGGATTGCCCGTCACCTGCGGCGTCGCCGCCCATCACCTGGCCCTGAACGAGCTGGATGTCGGGGCCTATTACACCTTCCGCAAAGTGCGACCGCCGCTGCGCAGCGAAGCCGACCGCGCCGCCATGGTTGAAGGGGTTGCCTCGGGGGTGATCGACGTCATCGTCTCCAGCCACGAGCCGCAGGGCGCCGATACCAAGCGCCAGCCCTATGCCGCTGCTGCCGCTGGAACGGTCGGCCTGGAAACATTGCTGCCTGCCGCCCTGGCGCTGTCGCACAATGGCGATGCCAGTCTTTCACAGGTTCTGGCCACGCTGACATCCGCGCCAGCCCGCACCTTCGGATTGCCCGGCGGCACCCTGGCCCGCGGCGCGCCCGCAGACCTGGTGCTGCTGGACGAAAGCGAGCCTTTTGTGGTGGACGCTGGAAAGCTGCGCTCCAAGGCCCACAACACCGCTTTCGAAGGCCGCAAATTCCAGGGGCGCGCCCGCGCCACCTTTGTTGGCGGCGCCTGCGTGTTCGACGCGCGCTAGATTTTCACCGCGCCCGCTGGCATCGTCCCGGCCATGATCCTGGTTCAAGCCCTGTTGCTCGGTTACCTGCTGGGAAGCATTCCCTTCGGCCTGTTCTTTGCCTGGATCTCCGGCGCCGGGGATGTGCGCAAGATCGGGTCAGGCAATATCGGCGCCACCAATGTGCTGCGCACCGGCAAGAAATGGGCTGCCGCCGCCACGCTGCTGTCCGACGGCGCCAAGGGCGCGGCGGCGGTGCTGCTGGCGCGCGTGCTGCTGCCGCCGGGCGCGGAAATTTTCGCCGCAGGCGCCGCGGTGCTGGGCCACATGTTTCCGCTGTGGCTTCAGTTCAAGGGCGGCAAGGGCGTGGCCACCTATCTGGGCATCTGCCTTGCGCTTTATTGGCCGGTGGGCTTGCTGGTCGCCGCCACATGGCTCGGCATGGCCCTGGTCTGGCGCATCTCGTCCCTGTCGGCGCTGATCGCCATCGCCCTTTCGTCAGGCTATTTCCTGCTCTTCCACCGCGAAGCCTATGCCGCCCTGGCGCTGCTCTTGTCGCTTCTGATTTATTGGATGCACCGCGAAAACATCAAACGGCTGCTCAACGGCACCGAACCGCGCATCGGAAAGAAAAGCCGTGCAGCCTGATGCGCGCGCCGACTGGCTGCGTCTGGCCCGAACCGAGAATATCGGCCCCGTCACCTTCCGCAACCTGATCGCGCGCTTCGGCACCGCCTCCGCCGCGCTGGCCGAAGTGCCGCGCATGGCATCTCGCGGCGGCGCCAAGAACTTCGTGTTGCCGGACCAAAGCGCCATCGCAAAGGAAATTGAGGCACTGGCCAAGCTGGGCGGCCGCATGATCGCGTCCTGCGAGCCCGAATACCCGCGCGGGCTGGCGGCGCTGGAAGCCCCGCCGCCCATCCTGTCGGTGCTGGGCCATCCACATCTGCTGCAAAAGGAAATGATCGCCATCGTCGGCGCCCGCAACGCCAGCGCGCTGGCGCGCAAGTTTGCCGACAGCTTGTCGCGCGACCTGGGCTTTGCGGGCATCGTGGTAGTGTCCGGCCTGGCGCGCGGCATTGACGCGGCCGCGCATGAAGCGGCTCTGGCTGTGGGCACCATCGCGGTGGTGGCGGGCGGCGTCGACGTCGTTTATCCGCCGGAAAACCAGAAGCTGTATGACACCATCAAGAACCAGGGCGTCATCGTTTCAGAAATGCGGCTGGGAGAAGCGCCCCAGGCGCGTCACTTCCCGCGCCGCAACCGCATCATCTCCGGCCTGTCGCGCGGCGTGGTGGTGGTGGAAGCGGCCGAGAAATCGGGCTCCCTGATCACCGCCCAGTACGCCATCGACCAGGGCCGCGAGGTTTTCGCCGTGCCGGGCTCACCGCTGGACCCGCGCGCTCGCGGCGCCAACCGCCTGATCCGGGACGGCGCGGTGCTCACCGAAAGCGCGCAAGACATATTGTCAGTCCTGTCGCCCATGCTGGGCCATGGTTTTGCCGAACCTGATGCGCCATCGCCCATCA
>JAXMEA010000029.1:0-14742 GCA_046348525.1 Alphaproteobacteria bacterium
CGAACATCAGGCCGGCCGGGCCCTTCAGAACCTGGATTTCCTCATAGTTGAAGGCATCGCGCGTATAGACGCCGAAGTCGCGCAACCCGTCGAGATACACATCGTCCTTGGCGTCGAAACCGCGGATCTTGAACTGGTCGCCCGCCAGAGTGCCGCCCTCGCCGATGGCGATGGTAATGCCCGGCACATTGCGCAGCGCATCACCCAGGGTGGTGACAGCCTGCTGCTTGATGGTGGCGGAGTCGATGACGTTCATCGCCTGGGGCGTGTCCTGCACGCTGGTGGTCGGGAAGTTCGACATGGCCGGGGCATGGTTGTTGTTGTTCTTGTCGGCATTGTCGTTGACCGAGACCGGGCCCAGTTGCACGGGTTGGGCCGTGGCCGGCAGAGCCAGCATGGCGAGCGCCAGCACGGCGACGGATGCGCCACAAAGCGCGACGGATTTGCGATGAGACATAGGTTGGACCCCTTCAAAGATCAGCATTGGTTTCATTCGACCTGGCTGGCTTCCTTGAATCCGCATTTGGCGGAGGGGCTGGCTTGGTACGCAGGCTCGGCACGGCGGGCTACTTCGTCAAAATCAGCTTGCCGTTGCTTGTGAGGCGCAGACGGTATTCATCCCCGTCATGCAGCAGGACCGCCTCGCGCCCGCCGGCCATCAACTCGCGCACCGCGATGCGCTTGATGGGCTGGGAGGCTGGACTTGGCCGTTTGACGGGTTTCCCCGGCATGCAGTTCCCTCACTTGCGAGACGTTATCAATCACAGGGCCCTTCTATTTGCAAGTGACTTGCAACTACATTCTCAAACATTGTGTCACAGGGAATACAATCAATTACAATCAAAGGGTTAGCTTGTGGAAGATGCGCTCGAACCCGGAACCAGCTGGGGCGTTCCTGACTGATGGCTGGGTTTAGCCAATTGCTGCGCAACACGCCGGAGGGGCTGTACTGCCCGCCGGGGGACTTCCATATCGACCCGGTGCGGCCCGTGCCCCGGGCGGTCATCACCCATGGCCATTCCGACCATGCCCGGGTGGGCCACGGCGCCGTGCTGGCCACGCCAGAAACCCTGGCCATCATGGCGGCCCGCTATGGCGAGGAATTTGCCCAGGGATCCGAAGCCGCGCCTTACGGCCAGACGGTCAGCCGCGACCAGGTCGAAGTGACCTTGGTGCCGGCCGGCCATGTGCTGGGGTCGGCACAGGCTGTGCTGCGCTGGAAAGACATCACCGCCGTCATCAGCGGCGACTACAAGCGCCGGCGCGATCCCACCTGCCCGCCGTTTCAACCCGTGCCCTGCAACCTGTTCGTCAGCGAAGCGACCTTCGGCCTGCCGGTGTTCCGCTTCCCCGATGCAGCAGATGAAGTCGCCAAGCTGCTGAAGTCGGTGGCGCTGTTTCCCGATCGCACGCACCTGGTGGGCGCCTATGCGCTGGGCAAGGCACAGCGCATCATCCGGCTTCTGCGCGAGGCCGGTTACGCCAAGACACTCTATATGCACGGCGCGCTGGCCAGCATGAACGCGTTGTACCAGGCCCATGGAGTCGATCTGGGCCCACTGGCGCCCGCCACCGGCGACAAGCGCGACGCCCTGCCCGGCGAAATCGTCATCGCACCGCCATCGGCCATTGCCGACAAATGGGCGCGGCGCTTTGCCGATCCCATACCCGCTTTTGCCTCGGGCTGGATGATGGTGCGGGCCCGCGCCCGCCAGCGCCATGTCGAACTGCCACTGGTGGTGTCCGACCATGCCGACTGGGACGAGCTGACTGAAACCTTCACCGAACTGAAACCGGAAGAACTCTGGATCACCCATGGCAGCGAGGAGGCTTTGCTGCGCTGGGCCGCGCTGAACCATATCAACGCCACGGCGCTGGAGATCGCCGGCTATGAGGACGAGGACGACTGATGCGCGCCTTCGCCCGCCTGCTGGACCAACTCGCATTCACCCCGTCGCGCAACGCCAAGCTCACCTTGCTGCGCGATTATCTGGGCAGCGCGCCCGATCCGGAGCGCGGCTGGGCGCTGGCGTCGCTGACAGGGGCGCTGACTTTCGATGCCGCAAAGCCCGGCTTTATCCGAAAGGCTGCTGAAGCGCGGCTGGATCCGCAACTGTTCGCATTGTCCTATGATTTCGTCGGCGACCTGGCCGAGACGGTGGCGCTGGTATGGCCGCAAAAGCCCGGCGCCAATCGCGAGCCCGAATTGCCCGAGGTTGTGGAATTATTGCGCACCGCCTCGCGCCGGGAAGTGCCGCAATTGCTGGAACGATGGCTGGATGCCACCGACGCGACGGGCCGCTGGGCGTTGCTAAAACTGTTGACCGGGGGCCTGCGCGTTGGCGTGTCGGCGCGGCTGGCCAAGCAGGCGCTGGCCGGGCTGGGCGACGTGCCCGTCAGCGACATTGAAGAGATCTGGCACAGCCAGGAGCCGCCCTATGGCGATTTGTTCGCCTGGCTAGAGAAACGCAGCGAGCGGCCATCTGCCGATGCGCCCGGGCGTTTCCGCCCCGTGATGCTGGCCCAAGCGATCGACGAAGCCTCCGACTTCGCACGCTATGACGCCGCCGATTATGCCGCGGAATGGAAATGGGACGGCATCCGCGTCCAGGCCGCGCATGAAGCCGGCCAGCGCCGGCTCTACAGCCGCACCGGCGAGGACATCGCCGCCGCCTTTCCCGACGTGATGGGCGCTGACCTTTGACGGGGTGATGGCGAATTGCTGATCTTCGCGTCCGGTCACGCCGCGCCGTTTAGCGACCTGCAACAGCGGCTGAACCGAAAAGCTGCCGATGCCAAGCTGATGGCGAAATTCCCAGCCGGCATTCGCGCCTATGACCTGCTGATGGATGTGGACGGAAGACTTGCGCGGACTTCCTTTTTGCCGAGCGTCGCGCCTGGAAAAATTCATTACCGCATTGGGCAGCGACCGCATCGACCTGTCGCCCCTGCAACCCCTTTCTCGCCAGCTGGGAAGAACTTCCCTCAAGCGCGGCTGCGCGCCCATCCACCCAAGCGGCGATCCGGAAATCGCCGAAGGCTTGATGCTGAAGCGCTGGGACAGCATCTACGAACCGGGCCGTCCCAAGGGGCCATGGTTCAAGTGGAAGCGCGACCCGCACCTGGTCGATGCGGTGCTGATGTATGCCCAACGCGGCCATGGCAAGCGCAGCGGCTTTTATTCCGATTACACATTCGGCCCGGCGCGAGGACACCAATGGCGACCGCCACCTGACGCCGGTTGGGAAGGCCTATTTCGGTTTCACAGACGAGGAGTTGAAAAGGCTGGACAGGTTCGTGCGCGACAACACCGTCGAACGCTTCGGACCGGTGCGCTCGGTGCGGGCGGACAAGGATTTCGGCCTGGTGCTGGAGATCGCCTTCGAGGGCCTGCAGCGTTCGACCCGGCACAAGTCGGGTGTGGCCATGCGCTTCCCCCGTGTCAACCGCATCCGCTGGGACAAGCCCGCGCGCGAGGCCGATGAATTGCCGACGCTGGAAAAGTTGCTGGACTGACGCTAAACCCGCACTGCCACGGAATTGCCGTGGTCGCATGCGACGCCTCCAGGCCCTCTCAAGGACCGCCACCCTGTCCAAACAGACCATTGCCCATATCGCCTTCCTGGTCACCATCCTGATCAAGGGCTTCTTCGGCCTGCTGGAATTCACGGCCGGAACGATCATCGCCATCACCGGACCGCAGCGGCTTTATGAGCTGGCGCTGCAATGGACCAATCCGGAGCTTTACCAGGGCGGCCAATCGCACACCGCCGAACTCATCCGCCAGGGCGCCGCGGCGCTGGCGGAATCACCGGGACATTTCGTGATCTTCTATCTTCTGGTGCATGGCACATTGAAGATGGCGATCACCGGCACCTTGCTGCGCCACAAGGGGGTCTGGGTATTCCCCTTCGCCGCGGTCGTGCTGACGGGCTTCATCGCCTACATGTGCATGGAACTGGCCGACAAGTGGTCGAACTGGCTGCTGGGTTTGGCACTGCTGGACACGGTGACGCTGCTGCTGGTGCTGAACGAATGGCGCACCTGGAACATCAAGCACCCGCGCACGCCCGCGCAGGCCTGACCAGATCTACATTCCGTCCGGCAAGGCAAAGCTGATCAGGTTGGTGGAATCCATCGCCGCGACATACTGCTTGCCGTCCAGCATGTAGGTCATGGGCGAGGCCCGCCAGCTGTCATTGGCGCGGAAACTCCACAGGGTCTTGCCGCTTTTGGCATCCACCGCCGCGAAGTCGCCGCCCGTCTCCCCATGGAACAACACGCCGCCTGCGGTCGTGAGCACGCCGGTATAGTTGGTTTCCTGCGGGCCGGTCAGCAGCTTTTCCCACACCGTATCGCCCGTCTCGATGTTCAGCGCCCGCACCAGGCGGGTGCCGACGTTGGAGGGATCGGGATTGGGCCCGAAGATCTTGCCGCTCTTGCGATAGATGCCGCAGTCTTCCGCCGCCATCACATAGAACAGCCGGGTCTGGGGATCAAAAGACGGCGCGTACCAGTTGGTGGCGCCGCGCACGCCGGGACACGTCACCACGCCGTCATGGGTGGGCGTGTTGCCTTCGTTCAGGATGGGCGTGCCATCTTTCTCAAAGCCCTTGGCCCAGGTCATTTTCTTGACGAAAGGCTTGGCCAGCAGGAACTGACCGTTGGTGCGATCGATCACATAGAAAATGCCGCTGCGCTGGGCCGACAAGAGCAACTTGCGCGGCTTGCCCTTCCATACGGCATCCACAAGCACCATCGACTGGGTCGCATCCCAGTCATGGGTGTCATACGGCGTAAACTGGAAATGCCATTTGAACTTGCCGGTCTTGGCGTCCAGCGCAATGACCGAGTTGGTATAGAGATTGCGCCCGCCCCGTTCGTCCGGATCGGTGTCTGGGTAGGGATTGCCGACGGCCCAATAAAGCGTCCCGGTTTCGGCATCATAGGATCCGGTGTGCCAGGTGGCGCCGCCGCCGGTTTCCAGCGCCCGCCCGACCCAGGTCTTGGCCAACGGCATCTCACCGGGTTTGGGAATGGTATAAAAGCGCCAGGCCAGCGCGCCGCTGTCGGGGCGATAGGCCGCCAGGAAGCCGCGCATCGGCGAGTCGCCGCCGGCAATGCCGGCCACGATCATGTCGTTCACCACCATCGGCGCCATGGAGCTGTAGAACTTGCCCTTGGCGCCCTTCTCCGGCAGCCACACACTCCACATCACAGCGCCGGTCAGGCGGTTGAGACAGACCAGGTAAGCATCGTCCGAAATATAAAAGACGCGGTCGCCAAGCACCGCCACACCGCGATTGGGGCCAACCGGCGGGGACGCACTCTTGGGCGCGGACGCAATGCCATTGTTCCGCGGCACGCACCACAGCGGCGATCCGGTACGCGCGTTCAACGCGCAGACCCGGGTGCCGCCGGTGACATACATCATGTCGCCGATGACGATCGGGGTGCCTTCCAGTCCCGAACCGCCGGGCGCAAAGATGAACTGCGGCTGCAGCCGCTTCACATTCCCGGTGGTGATCTGGTTCAGGTCCGAGAAGCGGTTGCCGTCATAGCCGCCATTATAGCTGGCCCAATCGCCACGGCGCGGCTTCATGATCTGGTCAATATCGGCCTGCGTTACCGGCGCGGACGCTGTGGTCAGCGCGCCTTCTTCCACGCCCGCCAGGCTGGAGAAATAGGCCAGCAGGTCGCGGCGCTGGTCGGCGCTCGCCTTCAGCACCGGCATAACCGACTGCTTCTCGCGCGTCACCGATGTGTACTTGTCCGCATCCAAAAAATGCAGCTTGCCATCCAGGGTCTGGATCTGGACTTCATGTTCGGTCTGGGCGCGCAGGAAACCGCGCAAGGTGCCACCATCCTTCAAGGCGACATTGGCGATGGACCAGGAGAAATCCGGGCAGAAGGCCCAGAAGGGACAGACCGCTAGGGTCTTCTTGCCCACTTGTGCGGTGGGATTGTCCAGCCAGGCATTGATTTCCTTGATGGTGGAGCGCGCGCCGATCCCCGACAGATCGGGACCATTGCTGCCGCCTCGCCCCTTGACCATGTGGCAGCCCGAGCAGCCGCCTTCGCCGAAGAAGAACTTCTCGCCGGCCGCGACCTGCTCCGGCGGCGCATTGCCCAGCGCCGAGTCGTTCATGGACTTCAGCCAGGTGGCAATGCGTGTCACCTGGTCCTGCGGCAGGCCGGTGAAAGCGGGCATGCCGCCCGCCATGCCGCGCCGGATGATGGCCGCGATACCTGCCGCATCCAGCCGGCGCAGGTCCGGATTGTCCGCCAGCGCCGGTGCTCGGTCGCCACCCCCGCCGCCGGAGCCATGGCAGACGGCGCAATTCTTCTCGAAATCATCCTTGGCTTCGGCGAAGGGCACCTGCGCCTGGACATGCCAAAGCGCAGTGGCGGCGAAGACGACGGCCAGGACGGCGAGAAGTTTTTTCATCGTCAGATCGGCGTGGCGTTGTGATCCCAGCCACAGCCCGGCGTGCGGGTGGGATGCATCTAGATGCCTTCGGGGCCGCGACTGATCTCATATTGCTGCTCGAACATGTCATAGGCCTTCTTGGGCCCGCCCGGCGGCGGCATGAACAATTCGGCCCATGGCGCATTGACATGGCTGATCGACCAATGCACGGCGCCATTCAACCCGCCGGCATGCGGAATGACGTCGATATCATAGGCTTCGGCCAGCGCACCGATCTTGCGCAGTTCGCTCATGCCACCGCACCATGTGACATCCGGTTGCCAGATGGACGCGCCGTCGGCATCCAGCAGCTTGCGGAAGCCGTAACGGCCATAGACATGCTCGCCCGTGGCGATGTTGGTGGAGGTGATCTTCTTGCGCAGCCGGCCGAAGCCCGCGAATTCGTAAGGCGGCAACACTTCTTCCACCCATTTGACGCGGTACGGTTCCATCAGCTTGCACATCTCGATGGTGTATTGTTCGTCCCACGACATCCAGCAGTCGCACATCACATCGCCATCGGGACCGACGGCCTTGCGGGCGCGCGCCACCAGCGCGACATTCTCGCGCTTGCCCTCCTCGCCGCGGACCGGACCGGCGGGCATCGCCACCTTCAGGCGCTTGTAACCAAAAGCGACGTGCTGCTCGATATCGTTGCCCGTGCAATAGGCGGGAATGCGCGGCTTGGCTTCGCCGCCCAGCAGCCGCCATACCGGCTCACCCAGCGCCTTGCCGACAATGTCCCAAAGCGCATTGTCGAAACCCGAGATGGCGTTCATGGTCACGCCTTCGGTGCCGTAGGATTCCATCACGCGGAAGGCGATGTCCCAGTTGCGCTCGATGTCGAAGGGATCGCGGCCGATCATCAACGGGGCCAGGTGGCCCATCACCAGCGCGCCACCGCCGGCGCCGCCTTCGCCATAACCGGTGATGCCCTTGTCGGTGGTGATCTCTACCGTGAAGCCCGGCACGTTCTTGGCCGCGAACAGGCTGCGGGTGGGGCGGAATTCCGGATAGATATTCGGCGGCGCGGACACTTCCACGCCCTGCGTCGACCAGGAACCGGGGGCCGGTGTGTATTCGGGCGGCGGATTTTTCGGCGTCAGCTTCACCAGCCGCATGCCGGTGATCTTCAGCTTGGACTTTTCCTGCGCCCAGCCCAGCGAAGGCAAGGTCAAGGCACCGGCAGCCACTGCCGCCGCACCGGTCACGAAATCACGCCGTTTCATGCTGTTCTCCCCTTAAGCGCCACTGCCGGGCGTTTGAAGGGGAGCCTAGCGTCCTTAGTTGGCGGGCACCAGCCGGATGATGGAGCCGCCCTTGGCGTCGCCATTCATGTTTTGCAGCAGCACATAGACCAGTCCGTCCGGCCCCACCTTCACATCGCGCACCCGGCCGTAATCGGCGATCAGGGTTTCCTGCGAGGCGATCTGGCGGCCCTGGATGTCCATGCGGATCAGCTTCTGGCCGACCATGCCGGTGATCAGCAGATTGCCCTTCCAGCCGGGGAATTTGTTGCCGGTATAGAAAGTGATGCCGCTGGGCCCGATCGAGGGATTGTAGAAGGTGATGGGATCGGTGACGCCGGTGGCGTGCAGGCGGCCGATGCCCGGCTCGATGCCGAAGGTGGCCATGCCCCAGCCGTAATTCTTGCCCGGCTCGATGATGTTGACCTCATCGCCGCCGACGGGACCGTGCTCGGTTTCCCAGAAGATGCCGGTGGCCGGATCTAAAGTCAGGCCTTCGGGATTGCGGTGGCCATAGGTCCAGATGCTGCCCAGGGCGCCGGGCGTGTTCACGAAGGGATTATCCTTGGGGATTGATCCATCCATGTTCAGGCGATGGATTTTGCCCAGAGGCGACGCCAGGTTCTGGGACATCTGCATGTCATGGCGTTCGCCCATCGACCAGAAAAAATGGCCCTTGCCGTCGAACAGGAAGCGCGAACCGTAATGGTCGGCGCTGACGCGGTAGGAATCGGCCGGCGGATTGAACAGCACCTGCTGGTCCACCCATTCATTGTTAGCGTTGACCTTGCCGCGCACCACCCAGGTCATGGTCGGCGGCGCCATGTTGGGCGCCTGCTCGTCGCCCGGCTGGATCTGGTAGCCGGGCTGCACGGTGGAATAGGAAATATAAATCCAGCCCGTCTTGGCATAATCGGGCGGCACCGCCACATCCAGCATGCCGCCATCCTGGCGTTCAAACACCGCGGGCGTGCCCTTCACGGGCGCGGACGCATTGCCGCTCTTGTCCATGAAGCGCAAGCTCGGAGCGTTCGGTGAAGACCATGCGGCCATCGGGCAGGAACGCCATGCCCCAGGGCTGGTTCAGGCCCTTCACCAGGGTCTCGACCTTGAAATTGGCCTTCTGGGTGCTGAACGACTTGCCGGTGATGTCCGGCACCGGGCCAACCTTGCGGTTCACGATGCCGCCCTTGATGCGCAGCATGGCAGGCAACTGGGCGATCTCGTCGGGGAAGAACAGGGTCTTCATGCTGGGCATGCCGCGCGGCGTGCCGTTGGTCACCGCATCGACGATCTGGGCGTCGGTGTGGCTGCTGAGGAATTCATTGCTCAGCAGCGCGGGCGCCTTGGGGCCGGGCGCGGCGGTGGTGCCATGGCAACCGGCGCAGGTGGTGTTGAAGATTTCGTTGGCGCGCGACTGCAGCAGCGCGGGCACCGGCGCCTGCTGCTTGCGGGCGGGGATCTTCAGTTCTTCCAGCGGCGCGGGGGCCGCCTTCTGCTGCACGCCGGGCTGGGCCAGAACGGTGACGGACGCGACGCCGGTCAGGCCGACGGCCAGGGCGGCCAGCAGGATACGCTTCATGGAAATCTCCCAAATCGCTGATTTGGCGGCGACTATAGCGCCTTACCAGATGCTCGCAACGGCGCTTTCGAACTGCTCCAGGGTGAACTGGACGTCCGCATCGCTGTGGGCCGCCGAAAGCGAACATTGCTTTGTGGCAATGGGCACAAAGAATACGCCGCGCTGGATAAGTGCCCGGCGCAGCGCCACGTCCTTGGCAAAGTCATGGCCTTCGATGATGTCGTGCAGGTCGGCCGGCGGCTTGTCCATCAGATAGAAAGAAAAGGCCGAACCCTGGCGCGCCACACAGGCGGTGACGCCCTTGCGCGCAAAGATGTCCAGGATGCCCGCTTCCATCGCCGCGCCCATCTTTTCCATGCGCGGATAAAGCGAGTCCTTGGTGGCGACCAGGTAACGCACCGTTTCGATGGCCGCGGCCACCGCCACGGGATGACCGTTATAGGTACCCGCCACGAACGGGCGGCGCGCCGGATCGGGATCGATGATGGAATCCATATATTCGGCCTTGCCGCCCACCACCGCGAGCGGGAAGCCGTTCGCGACCGCCTTGCCGTAAACCACAAGGTCAGGGCGCACGCCACTGATCTGGCTGTAGCCGCCCACGGCATGACGGAAGCCGGTCTTCACTTCGTCGAAGATCAGAAGGACGCCAAATTCGTCAGCCAGGTCGCGCAGGCCTTCCAGGTAACCGGGCTTGGGTTTCACCACCCCGATATTCTGCAACAGGGGCTCGGTGATCAGGGCGGCGATGGGATAACGGCGGCAGACATAGCGCACCGATTCCAGGTCATTGTAGTTCACTGCATGGGTGAAGCGATTGTGGGTCAGGGTGGTCCCCGCCCCCAGCGGCCGCAGCGGATATTCGCCAGGCGTCACGCGCGGACCGATCTCGGCCAGGGTATTGAAGACATTGGTCGCCAGTTCGTCGTGATTGCCGTTATAGCCGCCCTGCATCACGATGATGTGCTGGCGGTTCGTGACGGCACGCGAAATGCGGATGGCCAGCGAGGTCGCCTCGCTGCCGGTGTTCATCAAGGTGACCTTGTCCACCGCCGGGACATTCTCGCAGATCAGCTCCGCCAGACGGCCCTCGGAAATGGACGGGCCGGCGCCGAACAGGCTGTCGCCGCTGTTCAGGGCGGCAGCGGCCGCCATGTTGATGGTCTTGAAATTGTGGCCCAGGAAATAGGGCGCGAAACCGGCATGATAATCGATATAGCGCTTGCCTTCGGTGTCCCAAAGATAGGCGCCATCGGCCTTGGCAAAGGTGATGGCCGGATCGATGGCGCGGTTGACCGAGGAAATGCCGCCCGGAATGTAGCGGCGATTGTGCTGCAGCACGGTTTCGGCAGAGGGCTTATCCATTGGCGGTTTCTAGTTCCCTGAGAGACTTGGTGGTATCGTCGATCACCTGTTCCATGCAACCGGGCTGGAACAGGGAAATCTTGATCTGGTAGAGGCCGGGCTTCTCATAGGTATCGGCCGGGGCCAGATAACCGACATTGCCGTTGACGATGTTCAGCACCATCACGGCATGCCCGGGGAAGCGGGCGCGGATTTCCTTTTGATAGGCGCAATAAGGCTCAGCCGGCGCACCCACAAGAAACGCATCGCCCATCTGCACCAGGGTGGTGGAAACAGTGCGCGATTTTCCTTCGCCCACGTCGCGGCGCACCATCAGGCGGCGCTCCAGCCGCTCTTTCAGGGGACGGTCGGTGCAGTCTTTCAGCTGCGCCAGCAATTCTGCTTCGGTCGGCAGATTGACGTAAGGCAGTTCGGTATTGGAGCGGGTGATCTTCAGCGCGGTGCTGGCGGGCTTGGGCCGCAGGCTCCAGCGGCCCAGGCGGGCGCCGGAATCCTCGATGCGATCAAAGGCGATTTCCTGTTCCGGCGGCAGCATGCCGGTCAAGGTCGACAGCGCGGCATAGCCCAGCTGGCGGCCATTCTGGTCGGCGATGGCAGTGTCGCTTTCGTAACTGCGCAGCGGCGTCATGTCGCCGGAGGCGCCGTGCAGGAAGAAACAGGGCGCGCCGCCGGTATCACGCTCCACCACTTCGCGCATGGCGCCATAATAATCGGGCGAGATCATCTTGTTGCCGCCGCCCAGTGACACCGGATGGCAGGCATAGTTGACCATGGTGGCGATGATCTTGCCGCCTGCGTCGGTGACGCGGCCCACCAGCACGGTGTCGTCGCTGGGCCCGTCGGGATTGACGCTGCAAAGGAAGGTTTCGCTGTCCAGCACCAGGTCGCGGTTGCGCGCCAAGTCGCAGCGGCCTTGCGCCCAGCTGGCCACGGCGGGCTGCACATTGGCCTTGGATTCCTTGATGACCTTCACAGCGCCTTCCACGATCTTGTCGCGATAGGGCGGAATCTTCTCGCCGCCCTGGCGGTGCAAGTTCTGAAGATTGGTGATGGGCCCTGAATGGGTGTGGCCCATATGGGTGATCAGCTGGTCGTTGCGGATACCCGCATCTTTCAGGATGCGTTCGCGGATCTCCATTTCATGGGCATTGTCGTACCACCAGCCCAGGTCGAAGCAGACCAGGTACAGTTCGATCCTGGGATCACCGCCGCGGATGAACATGGAGGTGACATAGAGCGGGCGATGAATGCCCTCGGCGGCGTCATGCTTGGCGCTGCCCCAGGAGCGGGAATAGATGCCGTCGGGCGGGGTAATGTCCGCCTTGGCGACACCGATCTCGCCTTTGAATTCGGACTGGCGGATGACCAGATCCGCGAGGTTTCTTTTGTTCATGGCCGTGTTCCCGGGAAAACCAACTGAGAGAATATCACCATGCCGGCCAAGGTCAGCACCAATGACAGGCCGGCCCACAGGACCACGCTGCTAAGCCATGTTTTTCCCAGCCCCTCGCGCAGGGTTTCCCCGGAATTCCAGAACGTCACGGGGTCCGGGTCGGTACCGGGGGTGGGGGTCGGATGGGCCAAGGTACCCAGAACACAGGCCAGCATGGAAAGGGCGAGGCAGACCGGGGCCTGGTTGCCGAACGGGTAATACCAAGGCGGCATCAACCACAGATAGCCGGCCACCTTGAGTGCAATGCCGACCCCGAAGCCGGTGAGGATGGCGGCAATGGCCCCTGCCCCGTTGGTGCGCTTCCAGAGCAGGCCCACCCACAGGATAGCGGCAAAGGGCGGCGCCACCAGCGCATTGATGGTCTGCATATATTGATAGATGCCCGCGTCCATCCGGCTGATGGCGATGGCCATGGCGATGCCGGCGACGATGGCCGCGAAGGACGCCCAAATGCCGAAACGCACTTTCTGCTTTTCGGTAGCATTCTTGTTGATCAGCGCAGCGTAGATGTCGAAGGTCAAAATGGCCCCGGTGGCGTTGACCACCGAACTGACGGTGGACTGCACCGCACAGATCAGCACCGCCAGCAGCAGCCCGCGCAGGCCGGCAGGGAAGAATTCCCGCACCAGCACGACAAACCCGCCATCGGCGCGGTGGGTCGCGCCCTTCCAGTCGCCCAGCATGAATTCGGGGTGGCGCGCGAACAGGATCAGGCCGGGCAGCACGATGATCAGGGGCAGGAACAGCTTGGCATAGCCGGCCATCACCATGCCCATGCGCGCATGCCAGATGTCGCGCGCGCCCAGGACACGCTGGACGATGAACTGGTTCATCACCCCGTACCAGATGCCCACCGCCAGGAAGCCCAGCATGGTGAGAGGCATGGGTACCAGCGGATGATCCGGCGGCTGCCATACCGACAGGCGGTTGTAGGTGCCATAATGCGTCAGGTGCGGCGATGACGCCATCAGCGCCTGGTGCCACACCCCGTCATGGGCGGCATTCTTGTCGATCACATAGTTGAAGCCGTCGATGATGCCGCCACTGGAGGTCATAGCCTTCAGCGCCAGGATGGTCAGAAGCGTCACGCCACCGATCTTGACGACCGCCGTGAAAACGCCAGTCCAGGCCACGGTGTTCAATCCGCCATACACCGCCCAGCCGCCGGCGAAGATGCCGGTGCCGATGATGCACCACAAAAGCGGCCAGCCGAAGAAGCCGGCCAGCGCCAGCCCGCCGGCATACATCACCGCTGCCATGAAAATGGTGATGTTGGCGAAGATGGTCAGCAGCGCGAAAGCCAGGCGCACACCCGGCCCGAACCGCTTGGCCAGATATTCCGGCACCGTCGTAATGCGCGCCCGGATCAGGAAGGGCACGAACAGGAAAACGATGATGACTTCGGCCAGGGTGGTCTGCCACTGGGCCAGGGCCGGCGGCATGCCCAGCAGATAACTGGCGCCGATCAGGCCGATAAAATGCTCGGTCGAGACATTTGCGGCGACATATGAGCCACCCACCACATACCAGGGCAGGCGCCGGCCGGCCAAAAAATAGTCATTGGAGGAGCCGCGCTCGCCCCGGCCGGAGACGATGCCCACCACGGACAGCGCCGCCAAGAAGACGAAAAACTCGACATAATCGAGCGGCAACATCGCCAATGTCGAGCCAGTACCCACGAATACCCCGTCCGGCGCTTTTTCCGCCGCCCCTTTTGTGGCTAGTCTAACCAGCTAACCCCGCCCCACGCAAAGCATGACCGAACATCCCAAAATGCCGCGCGAAGACCGCGCCTTTATCCGCCTCTTGGGCCGCTTGCTGGGCGAGGTGATCCGCGAACAGCGCGGGCCCGAGGCCTTCCAGCTGGTGGAGGATATCCGCCGCCAGTCGGTGGGCGAACATCGCAGCGGCGAGGTCGCCATGGACCGGCTGGGCGGCCTCAGCCAGCCCGACTTATTGCTTCTGATCCGCGCCTTCTCGATCTTTTCCCAGCTGGCCAACATCGCCGACGACCATGTCGCCCGGCGTGAGACCAGGGCGCTGGGATCGGGTGCGGCGCAGCGGCTGGAATTGCATCCCGGCCTGACTCCCAAGCGGGTGCGCACCTACCTGAAAGACGCGCTGTTCGTGCCGGTGATCACCGCCCATCCCACCGAGGTGCGGCGCAAATCCATCCTGGACCGCGAGACCGAGCTGAGCCAGCTGCTGGAACAGCGCGAAGCCGCCAGCGTGCAGACCGCCGAGCAGGACGAGATCGACGTGCAGATCAAGCGCGCCATCCGCATCCTGTGGCAGACCCGCATGCTGCGTGACAACCGCATCACCGTGCAGGACGAGATCGAGAACAACCTGGCCGTCTTCGCCCGCAGCGTGCTGCCGGGCCTGCCGGTGGTGAAACGCCGGCTGGCGCGGCTGTTCAGGCTGGACGGCGAGATCATGTCATATCTCAAGCCCGGCTCCTGGGTGGGCGGTGACCGCGACGGCAATCCAAACGTTTCGCCGGACACGCTGGAATATGCCGTGCGCCGCCAGGCCGCGATCGTGCTGGATTATTACCTGGAAGAGATTCACGCGCTTGGCGCGGAAATGTCACTGGCCGATTCCCTAACCACCACCAGCGCGGCGC
>JAXMEA010000030.1:0-14305 GCA_046348525.1 Alphaproteobacteria bacterium
ACATAGATGATGGCGTTGGACTTCACATGCTTGCCGATGGTGAAGGCCAGCAACATGTCGGTGATTTCCTGGTCGGTGGGCTGGCGCTTGGTGACGACCTTCAATTCGGCCCTGGTGATGCGGCCATTGTCACGGGTCTGCACCAGGAAGCCGCCCGCCACTGAACGATAGGTCAGGGTCGGGGTCAGCGGATCTGGCAGGCCGCCCGCCGTCAGCAGGCGCAGATTTTTCTTGGACGCCAAAATGCGCTTGGCATCTTCATCGGCATCAGGGGCGATGATCACCTCGGTGAAGATCTTGGAAATTTCTTCCGCGGTGGCGCCGTCCAGCGTGGTGTTGAAGGCCAGCACGCCGCCAAAGGCGCTCTGGGTATCGCAGGCCAGCGCCGCGAGGTAGGCATCCTTCAGTGTCTTGCCCAGCGCCACGCCGCAAGGGTTGGCGTGCTTGATGATGGCGCAGGCGGGCGACACCTTCGGATCGAACTCCGCCACCAGCTCGTAAGCCGCGTCGGTGTCGTTGATGTTGTTGTAGCTCAGCTCCTTGCCCTGGAGCTGTTTTGCGGTGGCCACGCCGGGACGGCTGGAGCCATCGACATAGAAAGCCGCTTCCTGGTGCGGGTTCTCGCCATAGCGCAGGCCCTGGCGCAGCAGGCCGCCAAAGGCGCGGCGGCGCGGCGGCTCTTTTTCGCCATCCTTGGCCAGCTCGCCGGCAAACCAGTTGGACACCGCGGAATCGTACGCGCCGGTGCGGGCAAAGGCGCGCTGGGCCAGCTTCTTGCGCAGCGCCAGAGTTGTGCCGCCGCCATTGGCCTTCATCTCGTCCAGCACGGCGGTGTAATCCTCGACATCCACCACCACCGTCACCCAGTCATGGTTCTTGGCTGCCGAGCGGGTCATGGCCGGACCGCCAATGTCGATATTCTCGATCGTGGTTTCGAAGTCGGCGCCGCGCGCCACGGTGGCTTCGAAGGGATAGAGGTTGCAGACCAGCAGATCGATGCCGGCGATGCCATGTTCCTTCATCGACGCCGCATGGTCGGCCTTGTCGCGCAGCGACAGCAGGCCCCCATGCACCATCGGGTGCAATGTCTTGACCCGGCCATCCATCATTTCGGGGAAATTGGTGATCTCGGACACGTCGCTGACCGTCAGCCCCGCATCGCGCAGCGCCTTGGCGGTGCCGCCGGTGGAAATCAGCATCACGCCCTGGTCGGAAAGCCCCTTGGCGAACTCGAGCAAACCGGTCTTGTCGGACACGGAGAGCAGGGCGCGGGAAATCTTGCGAACGGTCATCTGAACGATTCCGGGCTGGATGCCCGCCGCTCTTAGCGCCTGTAAAACGAATATAAAAGGGCCAGGAACCCACTTGCGCACAGCGACCATACGACCGGGATATTGTGGTGCTGGTGGTTCCAGTCCAGCACCAAATCCCCCGGCATGGGATCCAGTTCCAGCTGCATGATGATGGGGACCAGGATGACCCCGCCCACCACCAGAATCAGCAGCAAGGTGGCCAGTTTACGCATGGCCTTCCCGTGTTTCGGCGGGCATCGGGGTGAGCCCCAGCCGCGCGAACAGCGCCTGGTCGGCATCGGTGCCCGGGTTGGGGGTGGTCAGCAGCCTGGCGCCGGTGAAGATGGAATTGGCCCCGGCCAGGAAGCACAGGGCCTGGGTCTCGTCGCTCATCTCCTCGCGGCCGGCCGTCAGGCGCACCACCGACTTGGGCATGGTGATGCGGGCCACCGCGATGACGCGGACGAATTCGATGGGGTCCAGCGGCGTGGCCAGCGCCTGCGGCGTGCCTTCGATCTGCACCAGCGCGTTGATCGGCACGCTTTCGGGATGCACCGGCAGGGTGGCCAAGGCATGGATCAGCCTGACGCGGTCGGCGGCGCTTTCGCCCATGCCGACAATGCCGCCGCAACAGACATTGATGCCGGCGTCCCGCACATTGGCCAGCGTGTCCAGCCGGTCGTCATAGGTGCGGGTGGAAATGATGTGGCGGTAATATTCCGGCGAGGTGTCCAGGTTGTGATTGTAGTAATCCAGCCCCGATTGCTTCAGCCGCTGCGCCTGCGGGCCTCGTCAACATCCCAAGCGGTGACGCAGGTTTCCATGCCCAGCGCCTTGACGCCTTCGACCATGGCGCAGACCGTTTCCAGGTCCTTGTCCTGGGGTTTCGCCGCGCCCATGCAGAAGCGCGATACGCCCTGCGCCTGGCGGCGCGCGCATCGGCCAGCACCTTTTCGACTTCCATAAGCTTGGTGGCTTTCAGGCCGGTCTCGTACTTCGCCGACTGGCTGCAATAGCCGCAATCTTCCGGGCAGCCGCCGGTCTTGATCGACAGCAATTGGGAAATCTGCACCTGGGTGGGATCAAAATGGGCCCGGTGCACGCTTTGCGCCCGGAACATCAGTTCGGGGAAGGGCAGGGCGAACAGGGCGGCGATTTCCTCGCGGCTCCAATCCGAGCGGGGCGTGTGGGCGAGGTCACGGGCGGGTGCGTTCATGCCCCGAGTTTAAGGGGGTTCCCCCAGAGGGAAAAGAGCGGCGTAAAAGAGTGGACGAAAGGGGTCCAAAACGCTAACAAGCCCGGCCTGCCCCGGTGGTGGAATGGTAGACGCGGCGGACTCAAAATCCGTTGCCGCAAGGCGTGGGGGTTCAAGTCCCTCCCGGGGCACCAGTTCTCACGATAAGTAGGGCCGCTACATGCGGTGGCTATCCGCATCCATGCCTTCCTGGCCGCGGCCGGTTAGCTTGGTCCTGCCTTCATAACGGCAGCTGCTCTACAATCCGAGATCGCTCAAGCCAGGATGGCCGATCGGCCGGCAACCAAGTGGCCAATGGAACAGCCGCTCGGCGGCCGGTATGGGATGTTCATTGATGCTGGCGATGCGTCGCGCCATCAGGCCATCGGCGTCAAACTGCCAATTCTCGTTGCCATAGGCGCGAAACCAGGTGCCGGTGTCGTCGTGATACTCATAGGCAAACCGTACCGCGATACGGTTGCCGGCATACGCCCAGACCTCCTTGATCAGCCGGTAGTCCAGTTCGCGCAACCATTTGCGGCGCAGGAAAGCGGCGATCTCGACCCGGCCGGTCAGGAACTCGGCACGGTTTCGCCATTGGCTGTCGGCGGTATAGGCCAGCACGACTTTTTCCGGATCGCGGCTGTTCCACGCATCTTCCGCCGCCCTTGCCTTCTGGGCTGCGGTGCTGTCGGTGAAGGGTGGCAGGGGCGGACGGCTCATGGGGAAATCCGAAACAGGTTTGGTCATATCGTTCTGGCCTCGCCGCCATCAACCCGGACGCTCGCGCCAGAAGCCAGCGCGACGCCGCGTTCGGTGGTTGAGGTTTTGCGCAGCCTTTCTATTTCACCGGAACATAATCAAATTTGCCCGGCTGCACGATGAAGAACAGGCAATCCTGCTTCGACAGGCACTGGGTGACATGCGGCTCCTCGCCTTTCTGGAACCAATAGGAGCCGGCGGCCAGCGGGATGATCTTGCCGCCCGGCGCCTGGTTGGCGCCGACGCCCTTGATCACCACACCAAAATAATCCTCGGTATGGGTGTGCACCGGGCTCACAAAGCCGTGCGGCATGCGAATGAAAGTGCCGTGGCGGCCCTGCTGGAGGTTGCCGTAAGCGGGGCCGGCATAAAGTTCGCCCTTGTCGGTCCTCACGCCCGAGGCAAGGAACTTGATATCGGCAGCCGGAGTACTGACCGAGGGGCCCTCATGGACGGGATGGGCGGCATTCTGAGCGAGGGCGCCGGCCGACAGGGTGCTGCCCGCGACAAGGGCGGAGAACAAAATCTTCTTCATGGGAAAAATCCTTTCACGGGTTGCTGTGTAGCGAAGGCCTCTGGTTCAGGCCGCGCAGCGCGCCTCGACGAGCGGGAAGTCGATGTCGGTCTTCAGCGCTTCGTTGACATAGTTGGTGAAGGTGTTGAGCGCGACATGCGCCAGGATTTCGAGAATCTCCGCATCGCCATAGCCGGCAGCCTTCACCGCCGCGATGTCGTCTTCGGAGACATGGCCGCGTTCGCGCACCAACTTGACGGCGAACCGCACCGCCGCGTCCGCCTTCGGATCGTTCGAGGCGCCGGAACGGTTGGCGGTCATTTCGGCGTCATCGAGCTTGGCGAGGTTCTTGCCCAGATAAGTGTGCGCCGACAGGCAATAGCTGCAGCCATTCGCTTCGGCGACGGCGATGGCGATGCGGTTGCGGGTAGCGACGGTCAGCTTGCCTTTGCCCAAGGCGCCGAACAGTCTCAGGAAGCCTTCGAGGGTCTGCGGGCTCACGCCCATCAGACGAAACAGGTTGGGGACAGTGCCGAGCTGCGCGTTCACGGCGTCGAGCAACGGACGGGAGGCTTCGGGTGCGGCGGCGACATTGGCGGGGATGGAAATGCGGGTCATATCGGTCTCCAGGTCAGGGTTTCTTTCGGCATTGGCCGGTGGCACCTAACTAGGAGCTTCCACGGATCGGCAGTATCCGTTAAATTCGGAAAGCATCCTTTCAAATGACGGAAGGTTATGGACCGTTTTGAGGCGCTTCGTACCCTGGTCGCGGCGATTGACGGCGGCAGCCTGTCGGCGGCTTCGCGCGCATTGCGGATGCCGCTTCCCACGGTCAGCCGCAAAATCTCCGGAACTGGAAGCCCATCTGGGCGCGCGGCTGCTGGTCCGTACCAGCCGCAAACTGGAACTGACGGAGGCTGGTGTGGCCTGCCGCTTCGGCGCGGCGGGTGCTGGCCGACCTTGGAGAAGCCGAACGCGCCGCATCAGGAGAATATCGCGAACCGAGCGGTGAGCTTCTGATCACCGCGCCCCTGATGTTCGGACGATTGCATGTCCTGCCGATTGTGCTGGCGTTTCTGGCGGCGCAGCCGCGCATCGGCACGCGATTGATGCTGTCGGATGATCCGATTGACCTGATTGACAATCACGTGGATGTCGCGATCCGGCTGGGCCGGCTGCCTGACAGCGCCCTTGCCGCCATCAAGGTCGGAGAGGTGCGCTGGATCACCTGTGCGAGCCCGGGCTATCTGGCGCGGCGCGGCACGCCGCGCACGCCGGAGGAAATCGCCGGCCATGATTGTCTGGCGTTCGAGTGGCTCGCGCCGTCGCGAACCTGGCATTTCGCCGGTGGCCCTGGCAGCGGGCCGGTAGCGATCCAGCCGCGCTTTGCCGCCAATACCGCGGACGCGCTGGTCGCCGCGGCGTTATCAGGTCTGGGGATCGCGCGGATGATGTCGTATCAGGCGGCGGATGCGGTGGCCACCGGCGCACTGGTCACGATCCTGGACAGATATGCGCCTGAAGCGATCCCGGTGCATCTCATCCATGCCCAGCGCGGCCTAACGCCCCTGAAGCTTCGGGCCTTCCTGGATTTCGCCGGGCCGCGACTGAAGGCTGTTCTGGGCGGGATCTGAATAATCGACAAGTCAGGGCGCCGCCGTGCGCGGAAACTACACGCGCGCTTTAATCTTCTTCGCCGGCTTTTTGAAATACTTCGCCGCCTTGGTGTTGCGGTGCGGGCAGCCGGGCCAGCAGCAGGGGCGGCGGTCTCCGTCTTTCAACTGCGCGATCATGCGCGTGACATGCTCGTCCCGCGTCTCCTGTTTCTTGACGATGGTGGTCCAGCAGATCCACTCATTGCGCGCCAGCGGCGTGATGTCTTCCCACGCGGTCAGCGCCGCCTTGTCGGCTGCCAGCGCCTTCTTCATGTCGGGCGGCAACTCGTGCACCACGCCGCCGGAAATTGTCTTGGCCATGATTCAGTCTAACCGTGCTCAGGCGTCCAGCACCAGCTTGGCCGCCAGCGCCAGCATGGTGAGGCCGATGATGATGTCCAGGATGCGCCAGGCCTTGGGATTGGCGAACAGGGGGCGCAGCAGGCGCGCGCCATAGGCCAGCGAAAAGAAGAACAGGAACGACGAAGCGATTGCGCCGGCCGCGAACCATGCGCGCTGCTCGCCATAGCGGGTGGACACCGATCCCAGCAGCATCACCGTATCCAGATAGACATGTGGATTGAGCCAGGTGAAGGCCAGGCACGTCAGCACGGTGGCGGACAGGCTCTTGCCATCATCGCCGGAGGGATTGAGTGCGCCTTGCGCCTTCCAGGCCGACCACAGGCTGCGCAGGCCATAACCGGCCAGGAACGCGGCCCCGCCAAAGCGCATCACCGGCGCCAGCCAGGGTGCCGCCGCGATCAGGGCGCCGAAGCCGGCGACACCGGCCGCGATCAGCGCTGCATCCGACAAGGCGCAGACCAGCGCCACCGCCAAGACATGCTCGCGGCGCAGGCCCTGGCGCAGCACAAAGGCATTCTGCGCGCCGATCGCGACAATCAGGCTGGCCCCCAGCAGGAAACCGGGAAGAAAAGCGCTGTTCATGGCCTTTCACTAAAGCGGCGGCTGGTTGACTTGCAATCCGGATAGCCTAGCCTCCCCGCCACCCACAGGGAGAAAAGCCATGCGCATTGCCCTTTCCGCCGCGTTCCTGGTCACCAGCTTGATCTGCGCGCCCGCCATGGCGCAGACCGTTCCGCCCGCCATCGCCGCCGCAGTGGCCGACAGCGGCCGGCCCGATGCCGACAAGGAACGCGACGCCATGCGCAAGCCGGGCCAGACTGTCGCCTTTGCCGGGGTCAAGCCCGGCATGATCATCGGCGAACTGGGCCCGGGCCGCGGTTATTACACCCGGATCCTGGCCAAGGCCGTCGGTCCCAAGGGCAAAGTCTTTGCCATCATCACCCCGGCCCAGGCCGCGCGTCCCGGCGTGCTGGATGGCTTGAATGCGCTGGCCGCGGCCAATCCCAACATCACGGTGGTGACCAGCGAATATCCGGCGCTGGCGCTGCCGCAAAAGGCGGACCTGTTCTGGACCACCGAAAATTATCATGACTTCCATAATGGCCCGACCGCCGACATTGCCGCGCTGAACAAGGCGGTGTTCAACAACCTGAAATACGGCGGCATCTTCTATGTAGAGGATCACAGCGCCGCGGCCGGCGCGGGCCTGGCCGCCACCTCTTCCTTTCACCGCATGGATGAGGACGTCGCCAAAAGCGAACTGACTGCCGCCGGCTTCAAGCTGGACGGCGAAGGCGACATCCTGCGCAACCCCGCCGACAACAAGGCGGCCAGTAATTCGGAAACTGGCCATTTCGCCAGCGACCGTTTCATGCTGCGGATGAAGCGTCCGTAAGACAGATCAAAAGATAATCGGGGAGATCACCATGCGCCTTGCCGCTTTCACCATCGCCGCGTCCGTTGTTGCCATGTCGGCAATTTCCGGGGCGCTGGCCCAACCCTTGCCCGCGCCCGCCAGCTATCCCCCCGTGGTGGGCGAAAAAGGCGTGGTCACCACCCATGCCTTGTCCATGAACATGGCCGACCAGATCGCGCATGCCGCGGTCGATGCCTGCCGCAAGATGGGCTACCACACCACCATCACCGTGCTGGATGCGTCGGGCGCGCTGAAGGCGTTCCTGCGCGATGACATGACCGGTCCGCACACCATCAGCCTGTCCAAGGACAAGGCCTATACCGCCATCACCCTGGCCAACCGCTTCGCCACATCGGGCACCTTCGCCACGGCGCGCAATTCCACCCTGGGTTCGCCCATGACCAATATCCAGGGCGTGGTCGGCGTGGCTGGCGGCGTGCCGATCAAGTATCGCGGCGAAGTGATCGGCGGCGTAGGATCGTCGGGCGCGGTTGGCGGCGACAAGGACGAGCTTTGCAGCCAAGCCGGCATCGATGCTGTGGCCGACCAGCTCCGATAACAGCTTCACCATCACGCCAGCACGCAGCGCCACCGAGATGATTTCGGCGGCGGCGCTGTTTCGCGCCTATGCCGCGACGTTGCCGGTCGATCTAGCGCCGCAGGGATTTTCGCAGGAACTGGAATCGCTGCCCGGTGTCTATGGGCCGCCCGGCGGCGAGCTGCTGCTCGCCAAGCGCGGCGATCATGTGCTGGGCTGCATCGCCGTGAAGCGGCTGGCGCCCGGCGTGGCCGAGATCAAGCGCCTGTTCGTGCGGCCCAGGAGCGCAAGGCGGGCCTGGGCAAGGCGTTGGTCGAAGCGGCGCTGCTGACGGCCAAAGACCTGGGCTATGCCGAGGTCAAGCTCGATACCTTGCCCGAAATGACGGCAGCGATTGCGCTTTATAAAAGTTTCGGCTTCGCGCCCATCCCGCCTTATGGCAGTCATCCCTATCCAGGGCTCGTCACGCTCGGCAGGACGCTTTGACAAGGGCGGGCTTGTAACGGGAAACTGTTCAAGCATGTCCGACATTCGCCGCTCCCTTCTTCGCATCTTCGGACTGGGCTTCGGCCTGGCCGTTGTGATCGGCGGCGTGGTCGGTTCGGGGATCATGCGCAACCCGTCCGTGGTGGCGGCGGGCTTTCCCGATCCCTTGTGGATTTTGCTGGCCTGGCTGGGCGGGGGCATCTTCATCGCCATCGACGCCATGCCCACGGTGGAGCTGGGCGCCGCCATTCCGCTGGCGGGCGGGCCATATTCCATCATCACCCGCGCCATTGGACCGCGCAGCGGTTTTCTGATCGGCTGGGCGGACTGGTGCCAACTGACCGTTTCCACCGGTTTCATCACCGTGGCGTTTGGCGAATATGTCCATCGGCTGGGCGCATTGCCGGGCCTCAGCGCGGGCCAGATCGCCATCCTGCTGGTGGCGGCCTGTTGCGGCGTCAACTGGATCGGTGCGCGCGCCGGCGGCAATTCGCAGAATATCGGCACGACGCTTAAAGCGGTCGGCCTGGTGGTGCTGGTGGTGGCACTGCTGGCCGGCCATGCGCCTGCGGCCGATCACGTTCCAGTGCCCCCGGTCTTCAACTGGGTGGCGGCGATGGTGGCCTTGCGGGCGATCTATGGCGCCTATGGCGGCTGGCAGGCGGCGATCTATTTCAGCGAGGAGGTCAATGCGCCCGAACGTAATGTCGCGCGCGCAACCTTTGTCGGCATCGCCGTCATCACCACGCTATACCTGCTGGTCAATGCGGCGGTGCTGCATGTCCTGCCCATCGGGGTGCTGGTGCATTCCAACCTGGCGGCGGCCGATGCGGCCCGCGTCGTGCTGGGCGAGGAAAGCAATGTCATCGTCACGGCGTTGGCCATCCTGTGCGTCGCCACCCTGGCCAATATCCAGATCATGGAATTGACGCGCACCAATTACGCCATGGCGCGCATGGGGTCGCTGCCGCCGATGCTCGCCACGGTGTCAAAGAGCGGCACGCCGCGCGCCGCGCTGGTGACGGGCTGCATCGCGATATCGCTGATCATCGTCGCCGCCGACAGCGCGAAGGGCCAGCTGTATGAGATCCTGCTGGATCTCTATGCGCCGTTCGTGATGATCATCCTGGCCAGCTTCTCCCTGGCGGTGATCCGGCTGCGCAAGACCGAACCGGACTTGCCGCGCCCCTGGAAAATGCCGCTGTTCCCCTTGCCGGCGCTGCTCAGCGTGTTGCTGAACGTCCTGCTGCTGGGCCTGTTTCTGGTGTCGGACTGGAAGACCGGAATCTGGTCGGCCCTGCTGCTGGCCTGCGCCATTCCGCTGTACCAGCTGGGCAATCGCTACCGGAAAGAAAAAGCGGCGCCCGCTTGAGGGCGCCGCTTCTCTTGTTCAAGCCTGTTTACTGGTTCACCATGACCAAGGCTGCGATCAGCCCGGTCGCGGCCGCTGCCAGCACATAGTTGTTGTCGACCCGGCGCCATTCATAGCCGCGCGGCGGGCGCTGCAGGTGACGGCGCTGCCAGTCGTTGACGCGGTAGCCACGGTTCCAGTCGCTGCGGTCGATGCGGCCGCCCTTGTACCAGCCGCGATGGTTGCCGCGATCATGGCGGTAATCGCCGCGGTCGTCATGGCGCATGGTCATGGTGCCGCGGTGATCGTCATGGCGATCGTTCCAGCCTTGGGCGAAGGCGCCTCCGACCGGCGCGATCAGCAGGGACAGGGCAGTGGTGGCAATCAGGAAGCGTTTCATGGAATGTCCTTTCTATTTCCGTGCCATTACGCACAGGACACTAGGCGGTTCCCGCTGAACCCCAACTGAACCATTTGTGGCCGAATTAATAAGTCTGTCGCAAAGTTTGGCGGTGCTTCAAACTCGCGAAACAGGAGGCGCCGCGCACGCGACTCTGCTCATATGATGCGATAGGGGGGCAGATGAGCGCGCGACACTGGGGATTGCTGTTTTTGCTGGCGCTGCTGTGGGGCAGCTCGTTCTTTTTCTACAAGGTGCTGGTGGCTGTGTTGCCACCGGTCACGGTGGTGCTGGGCCGCGTCGGTATCGCCGCCCTGGCGATGAACCTGTGGCTGGTGGCGCAAGGGGCGCCCATGCCGCTGGGCCGGCGTCTTTGGGCGCGCTTCATGCTGTTGGGACTTTCCAATATCGTGATCCCCTACATCCTGATTGCCTGGGGCGAAACCCGAATCCCCAGCGGGCTTGCGTCGGTCCTCAACGCCACCACGCCGATCTTCATGGTGGCGGTGGCGCACTACGGCACCGACGATGAGAAACTGTCCTGGGGCAAGACCATCGGCATTGCGCTGGGCATCCTGGGCGTGATGGTGCTGGTGGGCCGCGATGCTTTTGCCGGCGCCGGTTACATGTGGGGCGCGCTGGCGGTGATCGGTTCGTCCTGCGCCTACGGTTTTGGCGGCGTCTACAGCCGGCGCTTCACGGACCTGCCGCCGATGCAGGCGGCCACGGGCCAGATCACCGCGGCCGCCATCCAGCTGGTGCCGCTGTCGCTGGTCTTCGATCAGCCCTGGACCTTGCCGATGCCGGGTTGGCCGGCTTGGGCGTCGTTGCTGGCCATCGCTTTGGTCAACACCGCGCTGGCCTATTTCATCTATTTCCGCCTGGTGGCGACGGCCGGGGCCACCTTCATCTCATTGGTTACCTTGCTGATCCCGGTGATAGCGCTTTTGCTGGGCGCCGCCTTCCTTGGCGAAAGCATTACCGTGCAGACGCTTGCCGGCACGGCGATCATCGCGCTGGGATTGCTGACAATAGACGGGCGGCTGATCAGGCTGCCGTCCAACCGCCGTCGATTGAGATAATGGCGCCGGTGATCGACCTGGCCATGTCGCCCGCCAGGTAGACCGCCAGCGACGCCACTTCTTCCACCGTCACGAACTGCTTGGTGGGCTGGGCGTGCAGCAGGACATCGTTGATCACCTGCTCGCGGGTGAGGCCGCGCGCCGCCATGGTGTCGGGAATCTGTTTTTCCACCAGCGGTGTCCAGACATAGCCCGGGCAGATGGCGTTGGCGGTGATGCCGAAGGTGGCGGTTTCCAGCGCGATGGTCTTGGTCAGGCCGGCCACGCCATGCTTGGCCGCCACATAGGCCGACTTGAAAGGCGAGGCGATCAGGGCATGCGCGGACGCGGTGTTGATGATGCGGCCCCATTTCTTCGCTTTCATGCCGGGAATGGCGGCGCGCGATGCGTAAAAGGCCGATGACAGGTTGATGGCGACGATCTGTTCCCATTTCTCCGGCGGGAACTCCTCCACCGGCGAGACGAACTGGATGCCGGCATTGTTGACCAGGATGTCCACGCTGCCCAGCTGCTTGATGGCGTCGGTCACCATGGCCTGGGTCTGGTCGCCGTTGCTCATGTCGGGGCCAGAATAGATCGCCTTGACGCCAAATTCCTTTTCGATGCCGCTGCGTTCCTTTTCGATCGCCGCGGCGTCGCCGAAGCCATTGATGCAGATGTCGGCGCCTTGCGCGGCATAGGCGCGCGCGATGGCCAGTCCGATGCCCGATGTCGAACCGGTGACGAGGGCGACTTTGCCTTTGAAGCTGGCGGCCATGCGATTTCTCCTGCTGGAATGGGCCAAGCATGGCAGGGCCCCGCGTCATTTCGCATGAGCGATAAGGCCGCAGCGGGCGAAAAATGTCACGAATTGGTCTATGATTCGGCTCCATGGACACCAAGCCCATCCATCCTGCCGGCCATCGCTATTCCCCGGTGGAGCGTCCTGACAATTGCGGCCGCATTGCCCTGGTGCTCCAGGGCGGGGGCGCCTTGGGCGCCTATCAGGGTGGTGTCTACCAGGCGCTGCATGAAGCGGGGCTGGAACCGGAATGGGTGTCCGGCGTCAGCATCGGCGCCATCAATGCCGCGCTGATCGCCGGTAATGCGCCGGAGCGGCGGCTGGCGGCGTTGTGCGAGTTCTGGGACCGCGTCACCGACCGCACCATCTGGCCCTATACGCCCGACGGCGACATCTACCGCCAGACCCGCAACACCGTGTCGGCGCTGACCACGGCGCTGTTCGGTCAGCCCGGCCTGTTCAACCCGCACAAGGTCAACCCCTGGTTCCTGCCGCCGGGCGCCGCCGACGCCACCAGCTTCTATGACAACACGCCCTTGCGGGAGACGTTGACGGAACTGGTCGACCTGGAGCGGCTGAACAGTGGCGATGTGCATTTCTCGGTGGGCGCGGTGCATGTGCTGACCGGCAATTTCGTTTTCTTCGACAATCGCAGGGAAGAAATCCGGCTGGAGCATATCCTGGCCAGCGGCGCGCTGCCGCCGGCTTTCCCCATGGTCAAGATCGGCACCGATTATTTCTGGGACGGCGGCATCGTTTCCAACACGCCGCTGCAGCACCTTTTGGCGCAGGATGACGATGTGAACAGCCTGGTGTTCCAGGTCGACCTGTTCAGCGCCCGCGGCGACCTGCCACGAACCATGTCGGACGTGCTGGGACGGCATAAAGACATCATGTATTCTTCGCGCACCCGCCAGGTGACCGACAATTTCGCGCGGCTGCAGCGCTGGAAGACCCGCTGCTACGAGGCGCTGCAGAAAGTGCCCGAAGACCAGCTGGACGAGGAGCAGCGCGCCATGCGCGACAAGCTTTCCAGCCTGCCGCAAGCGACCATTCTGCAGCTGATCTATCAGCAGAAATCCTATGAGGGGAATGCGCGCGATTACGAGTTCAGCGCCGACTCCATGCATGAGCACTGGAAGAACGGCCATGAGGACACGCTGAGCACCTTGCAGCGCAAGGACTGGCTGAAGATGCCGCCGGCCAATATCGGCATCGTCACCCATGACGTGCACCGCGAAAATGAAGGCCGTTAGGCTTGTCTGATATCGCTGCGCGGCTGGAGCGGTTGCCCGCCACGCGGGGCTTCTGGCGCCGCCTGACCTGGCTTTCGCTGGGCGGTTTCTTTGAATTTTACGACCTGTTCCTGGCCGCCTATATCCAGCCGGGACTGGTCAAGTCGGGCATCCTGACCACCACCACGCCCGGCCTGTTCGGCACCACCGGCTTTGCCGGTTTTGTGGCGGCCTTTTTCAGTGGGCTGTTCGTGGGCACCGCCCTGTTCGGTTTCATCGCCGACAAGCTGGGACGGCGGGTGATCTTTACCGGCTCGCTGCTCTGGTACGCCGCCGCTTCGCTGGTGATGGCGTTCCAGCAGGATGCCTTCAATCTGAACCTGTGGCGCTTCATCTGCGGCATCGGCATCGGCGTCGAACTGGTGACCATCGATACCTATATCGCCGAACTGGCGCCGCCGCGGCTGCGCGCCCGCGCTTTCGCGATTTCCAACATCATCCAGTTCTCGGCTGTTCCGCTGGCGGCGCTGCTGGGCTGGCTGCTGGTGCCGCATGTGGTGCTGGGGCTGGATGGCTGGCGTTTTGTGGTGATGGCAGGATCGGTCGGCGCCGTGCTGGCCTGGTTTGTGCGCGCGCGGTTGCCCGAAAGTCCCCGCTGGCTTGCCAGCCATGGCCGTACCGCCGAAGCCAATGCGATCGTCGAAGCCTGGGAAGTCGAAGCACGGCTGGAAGGCGCTGTGCTGCCGGAGCCCAAACAAATCCGAACCGAGCAGGGCAAAGGCAAATTCCGCGAGATCTGGAAGCCGCCCTATCTGGGCCGCACCGTCATGCTGATCGTCTTTAACGTCTTTCAGGCGGCCGGATTTTACGGTTTCGCCAGTTGGGTACCGGCGCTTCTGGTCTCAAGTGGTATCTCTGTAACCAAGTCCCTGGGCTATACCTTTATCATTGCCATCGCCGCGCCGTTTGGGCCGGCGCTGGGCCTGTTGTTCGATCACCTGGAGCGCAAATGGGTGGTGATGGGCGCGGCGCTGGCCATTGCCGCGGCAGGCCTGGCCTTCACCCAGGCGCACGCGATGCTGGCGGTCATTGCCTGCGGTGTGGCGCTGACCCTGGCCAACAATATCATGTCCTTCGCCTATCACGGCTACCAGCCGGAACTGTTCCCCACCCGGGTGCGGGTGCAGGCGGTGGG
>JAXMEA010000031.1:0-9142 GCA_046348525.1 Alphaproteobacteria bacterium
GTCATTTACGACGTGATTGGTCGCATGTTCCGCGTCGGTGTCCGCTTCAACCACTAAACGAAGCGAGCATCCAGAATCAGGGCCCCGTGAAAACGGGGCCCTTTTTCTTTGCGCGTTCTTTGCACATGGCCATTGCGCAGCTCACTGGACAGTGCCGTCCTCGCCGCCGATGCTGCGCGCCGCGACGCCACCGCCGGGGAATGCCATGAAGGCCATCAAGTCACGCACTGTCCGAATGCTGCTGGCGCTGGGCCTGTTGTGCGCGCCGCTTGTGGCTGCGGCCCAGCCGGCGGGCGGCGCCTTCAAGGTCATCAAGCTCGACAGCCGCAAGGCCGGCGCGGTTTCCAGTGAAGGCTTGCTGGCAGGCAAGACGCTGTACCTGGCCGCACAGGATGGCCGCAGCGCTGATGGCAGCCTACCGTCTTCGTTTGCGCAGGAGGTGAAGCAGTCGCTCGATCATGTCCGCGAGGTGCTGAAAGCCGCCAACATGGACATGGGCAATCTGGCCTGGATCCAGGTCTATGTCACAAAACCCGAAGACATCGCTGTCCTGAACGACGTCTATTGGAAGATGATCGGCGCCAATCCGCCGGCACGCACCGTGCTGGTCGTCGCCAATCTTCCCGCCGGACAGAAAGTTCAGATCAACGCCATCGCCGTGGACAACAGCGCAAAACGCAGCGTCATCACCCCGCAGGGCTGGCCGCATGGCAAGCGCACCGACCCCGCCGGCATCCTGGTGGACGACATGCTCTATATATCGGCGCAAAGTGGGGCAGATCCGAAAACCGGCAAATTGCCCGAAGATTACGGCGCGGAAGTCCAGCAGAGCCTGGACAATGTGGGCGCCGTCCTGAAGGCGGCGGGCATGGGCATGCCCAACGTGGTATGGACCAATCCCTACATGGCGAGCCCGGATGCGGTGACGGCGGCGCAGGGAACGCCCACCGTGGTGGCGCATAACGGCCAGATGCAGCAGCCCCGCGTGACCACCATGAACAAGATCTACGCCAGCACGTTCGAATTCGGCAACACGCCGGGCCGCGGCACCATCGAGGTGGCGAACCTGCCGGCGGGCGCGCATATCGTCTTCACCGCCATCGCCGGGGCGGACCTGTCGCAGCGCCATTCCATTCGGCCCAAGAACATGCCGCTCAGCCCCACCGCCAGCCCCGGCATCCTGTACCGCGACACTTACTACATGTCGGGCAAGTCCGGCTTTATTCCCGACCAGGGCATCGTCACCCAGGATGTCGAGCTGCAGCTGCGCCAGACCATGCGCAACCTGCTGGACGATCTGCAGGAAGCCGACATGGATTTCCCGGATGTGGTGCAGGCCATCGTCTATGTGCGCGACATCAGCGACATTGAGAAGGTCCAGAACCTGTATGGCACCTTCTTCAAGAATGGCGTCTATCCCACACGCACCAGCTTGCAGAACAGCTTCGACAAGAAGACCGCGACCGGCGAACAGATCTCGTTCATCGCGGTGCGCCAGCCCAAGCCCGGGAAGTAGAATAGCCTTTATAAATCAGTGTGTTATGGACGATTTCGCCGTCCGTAAAGCATGGTGATGTTGATGCGCCTGTTCTCATAACCCTCCGCGAAGGTGATGCGGTCGGTCTTGTGGAACAGGTTGGAATCGAAGATCACCGCGCGGTTGGCGCGATAGGGCACCGTCACGGTCTTCGCGTCCTGTTCTTCCAGGAAGGCATGGGCGGCTCTTTCATCGGCGTTGAACTTGGCGAAGTCCCATTCCAGCGGCGCCGCCTTGTCCCAGATTACCAGCCCGCCGCCTTGCGCATCCCGGTTGGCTTCATCGGGCGTGATCCAGAAGTTCACATTCACCGCCGATTCATCGGCATGGATGGCGATCCCGTCCAGCGCGCTGTCATATTTGAACCCCCAGTGATAGCGCAGGGGATGGCCGGCGAAGATGTCCTGGAAGGTGGCGCTGAGTTCTTCGGCAACCTGCGCCAGCAGCGGCGCGGCGAAACCTGATTCCGGAAACGCCCCCAGATAGCCCTGGCGATAGGCGGTGTGCCAGATGCGCGAGCCCAGCGTATAGCGGCGCAGCGCTGCCAGCGCCTCCTCGGTCAACAGATTGTCGATCACCACGATTTTGGGATCGTTTTGCGCCCACGCTTTTGCGGCGGCCAGGGTATTTTGCGGATTGACGGCGCGGCCGGCCAGCCTTTCGCCGCCGGCGATGCGCGCGGTTTCGCCATGAGCGGTGCGCCAAGCTTGCTGTTCGGCGTCATGCTTGCGCTCATGCGCCTGCTTGGCGGCGTCCGGTTTGTCGCCGCCATAGGCGATGGCCGCGGCCCGGCGGAAAGCGTCGAAGCTTTCCTCCAGCCGGTTCATTTCGCTCAGCACCTTGCCGCGATTGGCCTGCGCCGCCGGATGGCCCGGCTGCAGCGCCAATGCCCGGTCCAGGCATGCCAGCGCCTCGTCAAAGCGCGCCAGCTCGCGCAGGGCAAAGCCGCGATTGGCCAGCGCCGCCACCAGCCCGGGCTGCAAGGCCAGCGCCCTGTCCAGGCTTTCCAGCGCTTCTTCATTGCGGCCCATTTCCGAAAGTGCGGCCCCGCGCACCGTCCAGGTTTCGGCCAGGTCGGGCCGCAGCGCCAGCGCCGCATCATAATCGGCCAGCGCGGCATCGAAGCGTTTCATCTCGCGCAAAAGATTGCCGCGATTGTGCAGTATCTCGACCTGGCCGGGCGCCAGCGTCAGGGCGCGTCCATAACTTTCCGCTGCATCTTCCCGACGACCCAGGCTGGCCTGGACATGGCCCAGGTTTATCCAGGCATCGGCCACCTTGGGATTCTGCTTCAGGGCGGCGCTGATCAGATCAGCGGCATCTTCTGCGCGGCCCTGCTGGAAGCGGATCACGCCCAGCATGTGGCGGGGCGCAAAACTGGACGGCTCCAGCAGCAGGATCTGCTGGTACAGGCGCTCGGCCGCCGTCACGTCGCCGCGCTGGTGCAGGGCGATGGCCTGGTCGAACAGGTCCTGCAGCCGGTTGAAGTTCTGGTTCATGGCGGCAACTCATACAGGAAAACCGGCGGAAAAAGCTTCTTTTTCCAAGGTCGGCCCGCTTCAGGACGCCGCCCCATAATCAAGAGCCGGAATTGCCCTTAACTTCGCTGCGGCTCTTTCCAGACAGCCGGGACCAGCTCATTGATCAGCGTGCCCTCATGCAGGCGGCGCCGGCCATACAGCATGGTGACGTTGATGCGCCGGTTCGTATAGCCCTCCCGGAAGGAGATATCATCTGTCTGGTGGAACAGGTCGGAGTCAAAAATCACCGCCCGGTTGGCGCGGTAGGGAACGGTCTGGGACTTGGCGCCGCTTTCCGCCAAAAAGGACCTGATGGCCGCCTCGTTGTTGTTGTAGGTGTTGAAATCCCAGTCCAGCGGCGCGGCCTTGTCCCATATGATCAGGCCGCCGCTGTCCGGATTCAGGTTGGCTTCATCCGGCGTGATCCAGAAATTCACATTCACCGCGGCAAAGTCGGCATGAATGTTCACGCCCTTGAGCTGGCTGTCGCACTTGAAAGCCCACAGATAGCGCAATTTGTGGGTCTCGAAGATCGCGCCATAGGTCTGGCGCAGTTCGTCGGCGATCTGGGCCAGCAGCGGCGCCGCGAAGCCCTCTTCCGGCAAGGCCCCCAGATAACCTTCATCATAGGTCTTCTTCCAGACCGGGGACTGCCAGCAGTAGCGCCGGATCGCTTCCAGCCCGGCGGGCGTCAGCACATTGTCAATCACCGCCACCTGGGGACTTGCGGTGCGCCAGCGTTCCGCGATCGCGGCAATGTCATTATCCGGATTGACGGCCGGTCCGGAAAGGCGCGCGCCAACATCCGCTGAAATGCCGTTCTGCGCCAGATAGGCTTTCTGTTCCTGGTCATGCTTGCGCTTGTGATCGGGCTCCGGCGCGGTGCTTTCGCCGCCCAGCGCGGCATGACGATTGAAAACCGTCATGGCTTCCGCGGTGCGGCCGGATTCGCACAGCACCACCGCCAGGTTGTTCAGCACTGCCCGGTCATTCGGAACGACCTTCAGGCTCGTCTCCAGGGCCTGTGCAGCCTCGCCAAGCTTGCCGGCAATAAGGCACGCCAGGCCAAGATTGAAATTGATATGCGGATTGTCGGGATCCAGCGCCGCGGCCCGCGCGAAGCTGGCGCGCGATTCTTCCGCCCGCGCCATGTTGCGCAAGGCGATGCCACGATTGTTCCAGGCCTCGATATAGGCCGGCGCCAGCGCCACGGCCTGGTCCAGGCTGAGAAGCGCTTCCTCCGGACGATTCAGCGCCATGAGCACCATGCCCCGGACGTTCAGCACCTCTGGCTGGGCGGGCGCCAGGGTCAGCGATCTGTCCAGCGATGCGAGTGCTTCCTCGTGACGGCCGGCGCTGTGGAGCGTAGCGCCGTAGTAGGCGTGACTTTCAGGGCTTTGCGGCACGACGGCCAGGGCCTTGCCGATCAGCGCCAGCGCCTCCGCGCTTCTGCCCTGCTGATAACGCAGCACGCCCAGCAGGTGATTGGCATTGGGATCGTTCGGCGCCATGGCCAGAACGCCAAGATAACAGCGCTCAGCCTCGGCCTGGTCGTCTCGCTGCTGGGCCGCCAGCCCCTGGTGGAGAAGCTGCTCCAGCTCCATGCCGATTTATTCCAAAAGAAACGTCCGGATCGTAGTCGATCCGGGTCGCGCCGTTCAAGCTTTGGGGCTGGACTGCGGCATCGGCGTCTTGGCCGGCAGCGCATTGCTGGCCTCCGGCATCGGCTTTTTGACTGGCGGGGCGGATGGAATGACATCCTTCTCGTCGATCTTGCCCTGGGCATCCATGCGGTTGCCGTGATCGTCGATCGGGTTGTTGCGGGTGTCGCGCCCCACGCCGTCGGGATAGTGCGGACGGTCGAGAGTCTTGAGGAAGAAGTCGCGGCTGGCCAGCTCGCGCACGCCGCGCTCCATGCCAGGATAGGACGCTTCGCCCGTGCCCGGCGGCACCGGCTGGGGAATGCGTGTTTCGGCGCCACGGATGGTGTTGGCTTTGATCGCTTCGAACACTCTCTTGCGATACAGGTCGCCGGCCAGGATCGGGATATCCATCGGCTTGTCGGGATCGACCACATAGGCCGACGACATGCGGATGCGATAGACCGACGAGATGCCGTCATACTTTCCGGTGGCGGGATTGAACTGGCCATCGGCATTGCGGCGCAGGGCATAATACAGCGCCACATGGTCTTCATGCTCGCGCACGCCTTGCTGGCCGCCGTCCTGGGCAAAGGTGTTTTCGGCATACAGGTCGCGCCAGTTGCGATAGCCGCCCAATAGGCCGGTGGCGGACTGTCCGTCGGGCGCGATGTTCAGCTTGATCTTGCCCTTGGTGAAATTGGTGTCGCCGGTCTGGTCATAAAACCAGGCGATGCGCGGGGTATGCAGGTGCTCCACCTGTTCGGTCTCGACCACGCCATTGCGGATCGTGGCTTTCAGCTTGGTGTATTGGGCCGCCTTCAGGATGCGGTAGGAATAGTCGATGGCCACGCCATTGCGCGCATCCTTGACGATCTTGTCGGGCGAATAGCCGATCTCCAGAGTCGCGTCGGGATCGTTCATCGGGTCCGCATTGCCTGACAGGCGGATGACCATGGTGTAGAGCCCGTCCTGCATCTTGTCGTTGGCGCGCAGGTCCAGCGTGGCGTTGCCATTGCCGCGCCAGGGCGCGTCACAGCCCCAGGCGCGGTACAGATTGTTGTCGATGCCGCGTTCGCCGTCGGGGCTGACAAAGTCGGTCGCCTTGATCTTGCCGTCCAGGTTGAAGCCGTCGCCGATGCGGCTGGTGACCTGGGGCTGGCCCGGGTCTTCGGCGGCAAAGGGATTCACATAAGTCTCGATGCCGCGCTTGTAGCCGCGATAAGCCAGTGCCCGCACCCAGATGCCGAACCGCGTACCGAGCGGCGAGCGCACATCCTCGATGCCCGGCGGGCGGGCGACCCATTCGGCTTCCTGCGGCAGGCGCCATTTCTGGGCCGCCACTGCTTTCTTGGTCTGGTCGGGATCGGCGAAGTGGCGGGTCGCACCATGCAGGCAGTCGATGCCCGGCTCGATCTCGCCCTTGCGGACGAAGTCGGCGCGGCCGCCATAGCGGAAAGCATATTCATAGGCGCTGACCACAAAGCCCCGGGTCCAGGGCGCGGCAGACGCAGGGGCGGCGGCGGCGGCCATCAGGCCCAGGGCCGAGGCGCAGGCCATCAATCGCTTTTGCAGGACCATGAACCTTCCCCTGTTTTTTTATCTCTCAGGAAACGATCACTTTTTTTCATACTAGCATGACTGCGCCGCGTTTTGCCGCCGCTTTACGGGATTTTTGCATTGCCCAGTTTTCGCCGCGCTGCAACAGCGTGCGGCGCTGGCAGCGGTCCGGACAACAAATCCAGTGGGTTGGAGGTAGCCATGGCGATTCCTGCGCGGCCCAACTCTGAGTAGCACAGACTGACCAAGCCGCACCGGGCATGGCATGCTCGGCGCCGGAGCAGGGGGAACGTCATGGAGACCAGGGCTTTCACGCGGCGGGGCTGGATCGCCGGCGCCACGGCCATTGCGGGCACCACCATGGTGCCGGTACGGGCCGCGCCCGCCATCCCGATCCCGTTGCAGCCGTATTTCGCCGCGCAGCAGCGCACACTGGACGCGATGGCCAAGCTTGGTTTTCCCGTCCTGCCCGGCGACCGGGACAAACTGGAGTCGCTGGCGCGGCAGGCAAATGAAGAAGCCCTGGCCGCAGCCGAAGCGATCATGGACCGCTACACGCTGATCCGCCTTTCCACCGACAAGAAGCGGCGTATCCAAACTGCCGCGGGCGCCGCGCCGGCCGTACTGGCGCAGCAGGGCTGGCGCGTATTCCTGGTGCGAATCGAAAACACCGGCGGGCTCACCGATCCCTTCGATATTCTCACCAGTCCGCCGGGCATGCCGCCGGGTCACCTGGATCGCTGGATCGCGGCTGGCAGCTACAGCATGTCCCAGCATCCGCCCGTCGTGGATTGAGCAATTATGGCTGGATTTCCCAAAGCTTCGTTTGCCTGGCCAAACTGTCGGATTCATCGCCTCTCACCGGCATGCCGCTGGAGCGGATCGTGGAAATCTTTGTACTTTGATGGCGGCACCAGAGCAACCACGCCCTCTTTCATCATCAGGCCCCTGGCCGCAGATGCCTTTCGCTGCCTGCCGTCGCCACCATCAGCCTTGGCGTAAAGGATACCGACAACAAAAGCTGCGTCGCCTCGCCCATCGTGCGCGATGAAGCGGGGCGATACTACCCGCCGCAGGCTCATGCGCATCGCACCCGATTTGCCGTTCCAGAAGCAGATCTATCGCGGCGATGGAGAAAGCATCGTCCTGCCGGACGGAAGCTATACGATCGAAAGCAAGCGGGGGCCGGAATATCTGCGCGCGATCCAGCATTACGAAGCCGGACGCGCCCCGCCCCATATCGACATTTCCCTGCAGCGCTGGATCGATCCTACGCAGTGGGGCTGGTATTGCGGCGACACCCATATCCATGCCGCCGGCTGCGCGCATTATGACGTGCCGACCCAGGGCGTATCGCCCGAAACCATGATCCGGCATGTGCGGGGCGAGGCCCTGTCCATAGCCGAGGTGCTGACCTGGGGGCCGGGATACGAATACCAGAAGCAATTCTTCTCCGGCCACGCCATCAGCCCGCACGCCACGCTGGAACATCCCGATCTGCAGAAGGCCAACAATGTGACGCTGCAGACCCGCGACACCGTCAAGGATGGTGAAAGCCTGATCCGCTATGACCTGGAAATATCACGGTTTCCCTCCAGCCATGCCGGCCACCTGGTGCTGCTGCGGGTGTCGGACCAGAAATACCCCGGCGCAAACGTCATCGAGGACTGGCCTTCGTGGAATCTACCGATCCTCAAATGGGCCAAGGCGCAGGGCGCGGTGGTGGGTTATGCCCATTGCGGCGGCGGCATGGATGTCGACAGCCAGGCCTTGCCCAACTACCTGATCCCGCTGTTCGACGGGCTGGGCACCAACGAGGCCATTGTCGATGTCACGCACGGCATGGTGGATTTCCTCTCCGGTTGCGATCTTACGCCGGTGGGCGAGCTGAATGCCTGGTATCACATGCTCAATTGCGGGTTCCGGTTGGTGATGGCGGGTGAAACCGACTTTCCCTGCATCACCGATGAACGGCCCGGCACCGGCCGCAGCTATGTAAAGCTCGATCACAGGCCTTCCGATGACCGCGGCTACCAGGACTGGATCGACAGCCTGAAGCGGGGCCGGCTCTATTGCGGTGACGGACGCAGCCATTTCCTGGAATTTTCCACCAACGGAAAATCCAGCGGCGAAGGCGACGTCGTGCTGGCGGCGCCCGCTGCGGTGCAGGTCAAGGCGCTGGTTGCCGCGCGGCTTGAGCCGGCGCCAACCGCCGAAACGCGGGCGATCCAGTCCGATCACCAAAGCTGGCATATCGAGCATGCGCGCATTGGGGATACCCGCGAGGTCGCGGTCGAACTTGTGATCAATGGCCAGGCGGTGGACAACGTGAAGATCCTGGCGGATGGCACGCCCCGGGCGGTGAATTTCACGGCAAACATCCCGCAGAGTTCGTGGGTGGCGCTGCGCATCATGCCCTCTGGCCATACCCATCCTGTTTTCGTCACGGTGGCGGGCAAGCCCGTGCGGGCTTCGCGCCGCAGCGCGCGCTGGTGCCGCGATAGCGTGGACAAGTTGTGGGAGGTCAAGTCGCCCTTCATGCGGCCATCGGAAATCGCCGCCGCGCGCGCTGCGTTCGACCATGCCCGCGCTACCTATGAAGAGATTGAACGTCAGTGCACCGCGCAATGATCCTGGCGGCCCTGTTGGCGTTGGCGCCCGGTGCCACGCTGGCGCAACCGATGATGGAGGACCATGCCCATCATCACATGATGTCCGCGCCGCCCGCCGCGCCCATCGTCATCAGCGTCAACCCGGAGGCGCGGGTGAGCGTGGTGCTGTCCGGCCCGCTTCCGGCGCCGGGCCCCTGCAGCCGGCCGGTCGATGTGCCGGTCCAGGTCCAGAATGACAGCTTCATCACCAGCCGGCTGGAGGCGCGCCTGGTC
>JAXMEA010000032.1:0-7631 GCA_046348525.1 Alphaproteobacteria bacterium
CGGCCAGGAGGTTGAGCACAATGACCAGGGCGGCGTAACAAATGACCACGCCCATCACCAGGGTATAGTCGCGGTTCAGCGCCCCCTGGATGAAATAGCGGCCAATGCCCGGCAGGCCGAAGATCTGCTCCACGATCAGCGAGCCGGTCAGGACCGCGGCCAGCGCCGGGCCCAGATAGCTGACCAGCGGTAGCACCGCGGCACGCAGGGCGTGGCGCAGCACGATGCGCGTCATCGGTAGTCCCTTGGCGCGGGCGGTGCGGATGTAATTGGCGCGCAGCACTTCCACCATCGAGCCGCGCATCAGCCGCGACACCACCGCGACCTGGGGCAGCGACAGGACAATCACAGGCAGCACCATGTTGGCCAGGGCGCCGCCGTTCCAGCCGCCCACCGGCAAAGAGAAATCATGCCCGAACAAGGTCACGCCATAAATGCCGAATACCAATGTCAGCAGCGGCGCGGTGACAAAAGTGGGAATGGTGATGCCCAGCATCGCCACCCCCATCACCGAATAGTCCTGCCAGCGATTTTGTTTCAGCGCCGCCATCACGCCCAGGAAGGTGCCCAGCAGCAGCGCCAAGGTCATGGCGCACAGCCCCAGCCGCATGCTGACCGGCAGACCGGTGCCGATCAGCTGGACGACGGTGAAATCCTTGTTCTTGTAGGAAGGGCCCAGGTCGCCATGCGCCAGCTTGCCCAGATAGATGAAGTATTGCTGCACCACCGGCTTGTCCAAATTGTAGGCCGCCTTGACGTTGCGCTCCACTTCCGGCGGCAGCCGCCGCTCGCTGTCGAAGGGGCCGCCCGGTGCGGCGCGCATCATGAAGAAGGCCAGGGTGACGATCACAAACAGGGTGGGGATGGCGCCCAGGATGCGGCGCAGCGCATAGCCCGTCATCGCGAGACGAACTCCTGCCAGCGGGACGTGATGGACTCGCCATGCGCCAGCCACCAGCCGTCATCAATGGCGAAGGCGTGGCGGAAATTCTGTGGGGCGGTGGGCAGCAGCGGCTTCATGGCGATGCCGCTTTCCGGATTGTTGCCCACCAGCGCCAGTGAGGAGCGCCGCGCCGGGCCATAGGGAACCCAGTTCGCCATTGCCGCCAGCGGTGTGGAGCCGGTGGCATAGGCGATGTAATCCAGCGCCCGTTTCTTGTTGGGATTCTCGGCCGGAATACCCAGCACGTCCAGTTCATACAGCTGGTGATCCCAGATCACGCCGGGTGTGTAATCCTTCATCTGCGCGACATCGCCATTCAGCGCCGTGGCCATCGCCGCCTGGCCGTTCTTCAGCCAGTTCAGCGCGCCCACACTGTCATGCGCCCAGATCGGCTTCAGCGCCGCCAGCTTGTTGAAGGCGCGGTCCAGGCCTTCCGGCGTCTCCAGCGTCTTGTAGACATCGGCGGGATTGATGCCATCGGCCAGCAGCGCCATCTCCAGGTTGAACTTGGGCGCTGCGCGGCTCAGCGCGCGCTTGCCGGGAAAGGCGCGGGTGTTGAAGAAGTCCGCCAATGTTGCGGGCGTGCGTTTCAACTTTGGTGAAAACACCATCACCTGGGAATAGACCATCGCGCCCACCCAGCAGGGGCCGATGGCGCCTGGTACCATGTCCTGTCTGGCCGGGCTGTTGTCGGCGCCCGGCGGCAGGATGGACGCATCGATTTTTTCCAGCAGATTCTGTTTGCAGGCCGCCGCCGCCACCGGCAGTTCCATGTCGATGACGTCGGCCTTGAACTGGCGCTTGGTCACCATGGCGCGGATGTCGGCGATGTCGCCGTCCCACAAAGCGGTGCGCACATCCACGCCCTTTTCGGCGCCGTAAGGGCGCATCTGGGCCGACGCCTGGGCGCGGCCATAGGCGCCGGGCCAGGTCATCACGGTCAGGATGGGAGCGGGACGGGTCTGGAAATACAAAAGGCCGACCAGGGCGACCAGCAACAGGGCCAGCAGGTACACAAAGCGACGCCGCAATTTCATGGGCGCCACACTAGCCGAGCCCGGTGAAACTTACAGTTCCATTTCGAAGCCCAGGTCCACCGCCCCACTGCTGATCGGATTGCTCACGCAGTTGGTTTGGGTGGTCCCGGACAGTGCGCAACTGTGGGGGGTGTTGATGGTGCGCATCCAGCGGTACATGGCGGTGAGGCGCGAGGTCTCGTCCAGCGGCAGGGCAAGGCCCGTCATGAAGCTGTAGGTTGGTTCCCAGCGGCTCTGGTGCATGTAGGTGTTGCCGGGGCTGGAGATGTCCAGGTCGGTGTGGATCGCGCCCACGCCCATGCCGACAAAGGGTTGCACCGGCGCATCGATTCCCATGGGAATATCCCACAGCACGTTCAGCATGGCGCCGGCATTCTGGCTGTGGCCGCCGGCCGCGGTCTGCACGCCGTCCAGGGTGAATTTCGACAGCGACTGATAGCGGTACATGCCTTCCACTTCGGCCCGCAGGTTCAGGGGCAGATGGGTGCCCACCACGACCGAGGCGCCGCCGCCCGACGCCAGGGAGCCGCGCAGCTGGGTCATGGGGGCGGGGGGCGCCCAGGTCGTGACGTGGTTGCCGTTGGCGGCATAGCTGCCGCGCAGGCCAGCATAGACCCCGCTGGTGATTCCATCGCTGTCAGGCTGGGCGAAGGCCGATGCCAAAAGGGCGGGGGCCGCCGCCGCCAACAAAAGGCCCATGATCAAAGCCTTGCGCGCGGTCATGGCCAAACCCCTCAAATTGCTGGATTTGAAGGTGGTCCTGGTTGGTTAATGAATGGTTAATTTCGGCAGGTTGGGGCGGCTTAAAGCCTTGCTTTTGCTATGGGCGGCCCATAGAACGCCCCTCCTGCGCCTTTGCGCGCCCGTGCAGTTGTAGCTCAGTTGGTTAGAGCGCCGGATTGTGGATCCGGAGGTCGGTGGTTCGAACCCACCCAACTGTACCAATATCCCCTATACTTTCTGGTCTTCGCAATTTCGCTTGCACGTTAAGACTGGCTGGCGGGATGAAAACTTTCCCGTGCGCGGGTCATTCACTTGGCCAGGGCGAGCTTGTCCCATAGCCAGCCGCCCAAAATCCCGATCACCAATCCTGATGCAAAGGTGAATGCGACCAGGATTCCAGCGCGCCCGAGAGAAAAGGGTTCGATGTGCCAGGGCGGCGCGATAAAATGAGCCCAGAAGATAAAATCCGTGATCGGCTGTGCCCAGCCAAGTGCGACCAGAAGGGCCCAGAATGCATGGCAAAGGGCGAGAAGCAGCCCTAAAATCATGCCCAGGCGAAAGTGGTTGGTTTTCATAGGGACCTCCCAAGGCTCGAGCATTTTGAGGGGATTGTCATTTCCGGCATTGCGGTGGATCAAATGGAGATTGAGGCTCATCAAGGATTTCGGGGCCCGCCCTCCATACAAGGCGATTGATGGAGCAGGTGGCCGACCGGGGCTTAAGCAGCACAGAGGCGGCATTGCGCCTGAAGCAATTCGGCTTCAACGAATTGCCGAATCCCGAACGCCGAAACTTTTTTCGTATTGCCCTGAGTGTTGTGCGCCAGCCCATGTTTGCGCTGCTTCTGGCCGGCGCCCTGATCTATCTGTTTTTGGGCGAGCCGCTGGATGCCGTTATTCTTGCCGCGTTTGCCACGTTCTCGGTTTCCATCGGGATAGTGCAAGAGATTCGCAGCGAGAAGGTGCTCCAATCCCTGCGTGACCTGGCCAGTCCACGTGCGCTGGTGCTGCGCGATGGGGCGCGTGTGCGCATCGCAGGACGAGAGGTGGTGCCGGGTGACATCATGATCCTGGCGGAAGGCGATCGCGTTCCTGCCGATGCGAACTTGTTGTCAGGCAATGACTTGCTGCTCGATGAATCGCTGCTCACCGGCGAGTCCGTACCTGTGCGCAAGCGGCCTTCAGAACGGCCGGAGCCCGCACGGCCTCCGGGCGGCGAGGACCAGCCCTTCGTCTTTGCCGGAACCTTGATCGCGCGGGGCAGTGGCATGGCGCGCGTTACCGTGACGGGATTGCACACCGAAATGGGCAAAATCGGCCAGGCGCTAACGTCCATCACCATGGAACAGCCCCGATTGCAGCGGCAGCTGCAATGGCTGGTGCGCGATTTCGCGCTGGCAGGGTTGGCGGTTGCCGGCCTGGTGGTGCTGCTTCTGGGGCTGTCGCGGGGCTCCTGGCTTCAGGCCGCATTGGGAGGTGTCGCGGTCGGCATGTCGGTCCTGCCGGAAGAAATCCCCCTGGTGCTGGCGGTCTTCATGGCCATGGGGGCGTGGCGCATATCACGGGGCGGTGTCCTCACCCGCCGCGCCTCCGCCATCGAGACCCTTGGCTCGGCCACGGTCCTTTGCACCGACAAGACCGGAACCCTGACCGAAAACCGCATGCAGGTCGCGCTCATGGCATCGGATGGGGCGGTGTGGCGCCCGGGCGAACCCGTGACAGATTGGGTCGAAGACACGCTGCATGCCGCGCTTGGCGCCAGCGCGCCTGTCCCGACCGACCCCATGGACCGGGCCATCCATGAGGCTGCGACAGCGGCGGAACTGGCCATGCCGCAGGTCCTGTTGCAAAGTTTTGGGCTCCGGCCGGACCTTCCTGCCACCACCAATGTCTGGAATGGCCCGGAGGAAATCTCGGCGACTGCCTTTGCCAAGGGCGCGCCGGAAGCCATTGCCGAACTCTGCCATCTCGACGATGCGGCCCGAAGCCGTTTGCTGCGGGAGGTCGACGAATTGGCGCGCGAAGGCATCCGCCTGTTGGCGGTCGCGGAAGCGGGCCTTGGGTGGCATGACGGCCAGAAGCCCAAAACCCAGCGTGATATTTCCTTCCGCTATCTCGGCTTGATCGGCTTTGCCGATCCCTTGCGCAGCGGCGTACCTGCCGCGGTGGCGGAATGTCATGAAGCGGGAATTCGGGTGGTGATGATCACAGGCGACTATCCTGTCACCGCACGTGCCATCGCCGCGCAAGCCGGAATCGCGTCGGACAAGCTGATTTCGGGCGGCGAGATGGACGGTATGGCGGATGATGCTCTCACGGCAGCGGTGCGGGAAACCTCTGTCTTTGCCCGCATCCGCCCGCAGCAAAAGCTGAAATTGGTGGAAGCGCTCAAGCGAGACGGCCAGGTTGTCGCCATGACCGGTGATGGCGTGAATGACGCGCCCGCCATGAAGGCCGCGCATATCGGAATTTCCATGGGTGGACGGGGCACGGACGTAGCCCGCGAGGCCAGTTCTCTGGTCCTGTTGACGGACGACTTTGCCTCCATTGTTGCAACGATCCGCCTGGGTAGGCGAATTTACGACAACCTGCGCAAGGCCATCGCGTATATTGTCGCCGTGCATATTCCGATCGCCGGCCTGGCGCTGCTGCCGCTGCTTTTCGGCCTTCCGTTGATGCTGATGCCAATCCAGATTGCACTCCTGGAAATGGTGATCGACCCGGCATGCTCGGTGGTGTTTGAAGCGGAGCAGGAAGAAGCCGACGTTATGCGCCGCGCGCCCCGCCGTCCGGATACGCCTGTCCTGCCGCGGTCGGCAGCCGCCTGGGCCGCCTTGCAAGGCTTTGTTGCCCTGGCAATTGTTTCCGCCGCGCTTTTTCTGGGCTCCCTGTTTGAAATGCCCGAAGGCGAGCTGCGCGCACTTGTGTTCACGGTCCTGGTCCTGATGAACATCGGGTTGATCCTGGTGAACCGGTCATTTCACGCTTCGTTGAAAGAGGCAGTGCTGAGACCGAACCCCTCGCTATGGGCTTTGTTGGGAACGGTGTCCGTCGTGCTGGGGCTTGCGCTCTACTGGCCACCCGGCCGGGGCCTTTTTCATTTTGATCCGCTGGACGGGAAGGCTGTTTTGCTTTGTCTCGCCGGCGGGGTTGCGCTGGTTCTTCTTCTCGAAGGCGGCAAGCGCGCCTTATTCAAGGTCCGACACTAAAGGCGCAAGACAGGTGTCGCGCGATGGCGATCGTCAACAGCTAAGCCAGAAGCGGCAGTGTTTTCATGGCTGCGGCAAGCACTGGTGTGATATCGATCTGCGCCGCCGGATTTGGGACAGTGTTGGTGGTCACGACCCGGACGCCCATTTGGCGCAGCCTGTCCAAAGCGCCTTGGCTACATACACCGTGGATGGCCATGACGATCGCTTCTGATCCGTTTGGTAGCATGCGCAGCGCTTCAATTGCGGTAGCGCCGCTGGATATGATGTCGTCCAGCAAAACCGGAGTGGCACCCGGCGGAATGGCAGCTTCGGAATCTACGGAGATTTTCCGGTCGCCGAACCGGGTCTTTGCCAGCACGGCAAAAGACGCGCCACACCGATTTGCGACTGCGCTGACCCACTGGCGGCTTTCCTCGTCGGGCCCGATGAGGAACGGGTTTTTCACTTTGGCCGTGATCCATGCCGCCAGGGCCGGTGCCGCATGGGCCGCGACGGCCGGAACAGTATAGATGTCGTCCAGCGCGCGGATGCGGTGAAGATGGGGATCCACCGTTATCAGCCAATCGAAATTCTGGGAGAGCAATCCGGCAAGCGCCTGCGCGGACACGATTTCGCCGGGCTGGAAAGCGCTATCCTGCCGCATATAGGCAAGATATGGAGCGATCAGCCCCAGCTGGCTGGCGCCCGCGCTACGGGCCCCCTGGGCCGCAAAGAGCAGGCCCGGCAACTTCAAGTCCGGCTGCGCCAGAGTGCAAACCAAAATCACCGTGCGGCCGGACAACTCGCCACGGAAGCGAAGCCGGGTTTCTCCATCTGGAAAGCTGTGCGTTTCGAGAATGCCGGTCTCTCCGCCTGCAAGTTCTGCGATGCGCCTGGCGAGGTCATCATTGCCCGGCAAGGCAATGAAGAGCGGCACCGTCACGGCAGCACCAGACTGAACATGCTTTGGTTCGCCTTGGCATAGGCAAGGGCGTAGTCAAGCTGGCCCTCCGCCTCGGCATGGATCGTGCAGAGCGGCGCACCGCGCGGCACAACATCGCCGATCCTGACATGCATTTCGATGCCGGCCGCCCTGTCTTCCGGAGCGCCGGCCAGCTTGGCGAGGCGGGCGAGGCGGCGATTGTCCAGCGCCGTCACAATTCCCTGTTCCGGCGCCTCCAGCGTATTGCGGTATTGTGCAATGGGCGGATGACGCAAACCGCCCTGGGCTTCGCAGATGCGCAGGAACCTGCGCCACGCCTTGCCGCTGTCCAGCGCTGAAGCCGCCAGGGCCAATCCCGACCCCGGGGCGATTTTGCCGCAAAGTTCCAGAAGGCCTGCCGCTATCATCAATGCCCGTTCGCGCAAATCCGCCGGCGCCCCGTTGGCGCCTTGCAACACGGCCAACACGTCCCGCGCTTCCAATGCCGGGCCGATGCCCCGGCCCACCGGCTGGCTTCCATCGGTGGGAAGGACGCGCAATGTCAGGCCGAATTCCCGCGCCACGGCGCTGAATCCGCCACCCAATGCAGCGGCTGCGGCGGGTGTGCGGACCTTTGCGGTGGGCCCCACGGGCATGTCGATAATAAGGTGGGTTGCACCCGCCGCAATCTTCTTAGACAGGACCGATGCGATCATCTGGCCTTCGCTGTCCAGATCCAGTGCATGCTCAATCTGGATCAGGATATCGTCTGCGGGGCTGATGTTGAGCGCGCCGCCCCAGGCAATGCAGCCCCCT
>JAXMEA010000033.1:0-5650 GCA_046348525.1 Alphaproteobacteria bacterium
CCCATCGCCAGGGCGGCGCTGGAAGCGGGCAAGCATGTGCTGTGCGAAAAGCCGCTGGCCATGTCGAGCACCGAGGCCAGGGAGCTGACCGAACTGGCGGCGGCGAAAAGGCTGCGCAACGCGGTGTGCCATAACCTGCGCTACTACCCGATGGTGCAGCAGATGCGCAGCATGCGCGAAGCGGGCGCGTTCGGGGACATTCTGGTTGTCCAGGGCACCTACTCCCAGGACTGGATGCTGTTCGAAAGCGATTGGAACTGGCGCGTCGATCCCAAAATCAGCGGCCCGTCGCGGGTGATGGCCGATATCGGCTCGCACTTCTTCGACATGGCCGAGCATGTCACCGGGTTGAAAGTGTCGTCGGTGTGCAGCGATCTGCAGATATTCTGGCCGACGCGCAAGCAGCCGAAAGGCGGCGGTGAAACCTTCTCTGGCAAGTCGTCGGGCGAAACCGTGGATACCAAGATCGTCACCGAGGATTTCGGCACCACCATTTTCCAAATGGGACTTGATGGCGTGAATAGGGCGCGCGGCGCCATGACGGCCAGCCAGGTCTCGGCCGGCCGCAAGAATGGATTGGTGCTGGAGATATACGGCACCAAAGGAGGCGCCACCTGGCGCCAGGAAACGCCGGAAGAGTTGTGGCTGGGCCATCGCGATGCGCCCAACCAGGTGCTGATGAAAGACCCTTCCCTGCTGACCGAACGGGCGCGCGGCTTTGCCGATTATCCCGGCGGCCATTGCGAAGGCTATCCCGACACCCACAAGCAGCTTTACAAGCGCTTCTATGCGTCCATCAGCGATCCCGCCCTGACGCCCGACTATCCGCAATTCGCCGATGGCCTGCGCCAGATGAAGATCCTGGACGCCGAACTGGCCAGCCACAAATCGCGCGCCTGGGTGGACGTGCCGGCGTGAAAGCCGCCACCCTCACTATATTGCTGGGCATCGGGGCGGCATCCGCCGCGCCGTCGTCTTATCCGGACTGGGCTTACGCCGTGCCCACGCCGCAGAGCGAAGCTGTCGCGCCCAAGGATGACGGCACCAAGTTCACCCTGCCCGGCGCCGCCGGTCCCTTCACCCGCGGCCAGGCGGCCGGCGCCAATCACACCGCGCCCGCCGACTGGTATCCGGGCGATCATCCGCCCATGCCGCGCATCATCGCTGCCGGAGATCCGGCACGCGGCATCACCGCCTGCGCGTCCTGCCACTATCCCAATGGCAAAGGCCGGCCGCAGAACGCCAACATCGCCGGGCTGAACGCCGATTACCTGGCGCGGCAATTGCGAGAGTTCAAGTCGGGGGCGCGCCGCAGCGCCGAGCAACGCAAGAAGAATGCCCAGCAGATGGTGGACTTCGCCAAGGCCATGACCGAGACGGAGATCACCGAAGCCGCCGCCTATTACGCCGCCCTGCCGCCCACGGTGCCGATCAAGATGGTGCAGACCACCACCGTGCCCCAAATGCGCAGCCAAGAAGGCATGTGGCTGCCCCATGAAAGCGGCGCGCGCGAACCCATCGGCAATCGCATCATTGAAACCCCCGCCGAGGTGGACCGCGAACAGCTGCGCGATCCCCATGCCGGTTTCATCGCCTATGTCCCGCCCGGCGCGCCCGCCAAGGGCAGGCGGCTGGCGGCCAAACTGGATTGCGCCGGCTGTCATGGCATTGGATTGAAGGGGGCCGATGCGCCCGGCATCGCGGGGCGCTCGCCCAGCTATCTGGCGCGGCAATTGTACGACTTCCAGCAGGGCGCCCGGCATGGCGAAATGGCGGCGGCGATGCAGCCCATCGTGGAAAAGCTGACCGCCACCGATATCGTCAACCTGACGGCCTATGCCGCATCCCTTCCGGTGAAATGATGAGAAAACCTGTGGTGGCCGTGACCTTCGGCGATGCATCCGGCATCGGCCCGGAACTGGTGGCCAAGCTTCTCACCCGCTCCGAAATCAGGAATGCGCAAGTCCTGCTTGTCGGCGACCTGTGGGTTTGGGCCAAGGGACAGGCCGTCGCCGGCACGGCGCCCGATGTCAGGATCATCAAGGACTGGGCAGAAGCGCGCAAAGGCGATGGCACGCCGATGCTGCTCGCGATGGACACGGTCGCTGAAAGTGACATCGTCATCGGCCAGGTCACGGCAGCGGCCGGGCGCGGCGCGCGCATGGCGCTGACCGCATGCCTGGACGCCGCCGTGCGCGGCGACATCGATGCGGTGTGTTTTGCGCCCTTGAACAAGCAGGCGATGAAGAAAGGCGGCATGGCGTTCGAGGACGAACAGCATTTCTTCGCCGATCACCTGGGGGTCACCGGCTATTTCTGCGAGTTCAATACTTTGGGGACGCTGTGGACATCGCGCATTTCCAGCCATATCCCGCTGGCCGATATTCCCAAATATGTCACCAAGGACCGCATCAAGTCGGCGGCACGGCTGACCTTTCACACCCTGAAAAAAGCAGGGTTTGAAAAGCCGCGCGTGGCGCTGGCCGCACTCAATCCCCATGGTGGCGATGGCGGCACCTGCGGTCGCGAGGAAATCGACATCATCGAACCGGCGGCGCGCGAACTGAACGATGAAGGCCTGCCGATCCTGGGGCCCTTTCCCGCCGATACCATCTTCCTGAAGGCGCGCGATGGCCAGCTGGACAGCATCGTCACCATGTATCACGACCAGGGCCAGGTGGCGGTGAAACTGCTGGGATTCGAGCGCGGCGTCACCGTGGCCGGTGGCCTGCCAGTGCCGATCACCACGCCCGCGCACGGCACGGCCTTCGACATTGTGGGCCAGGGCAAGGCCAATGCCGAAGCCATGACCCAGGCCTTCCTGCTGGCCGCGAAGATGGGCGCTGCTAGCTAATGTGGGCTTCGGCCTGCAGCAGGGCGCGGATATAGCCGAAATCGAAGGCATAGCTCTGGTTGGGGCCATCCTTGTCATCGGCAAAGCGCGGCGCATGGTCGGGCATCAAAAGCCCGTCATAGCCGACCTCGCGATAGACCTTGATCGCCTGGACGAAATCCACATCGCCTTCGTCCGGGAACGTCTCGACAAAGTCATCGCGCTTGCCACGAATGTTGCGGAAATGAACGTTGAAGATTTTTCCCCGCGATCCGAAGTACCGAATGACGTCGAAAATCTCCTTGCCCGGCTCCTGCAGCATTTCCGACATGGTGCCCTGGCAGAAATTCAGCCCGTGATAGGGGCTTTCGTGAATGGTGATGAAGCGCTTGACGCCCTCCACCGTGCCCAGCACCCGCTGGATGCCGCGATAGCCGGATGGCGGCACGCCAGGATCATGGGGATGCAGCGCCAGCTTGACCTTGTATTCATTGGCCACCGGCACCACCCGCTCCAGGAAATAGGTAATGCGTTCCCAGAACACATCGCCGGGCACAACGCCGGCCCTGGTCAGCGGCAGGTCCTTGGGCGCGTCGGCCAACTTCCAGGCGGTATATAAGGCGTCGCCTCGGCCTGGCACCGTGCCGCTGCGCATGGCGCCCAGCAGGTTCAGCGCATATTTGATGCAGGGGATGCCGGCAGCGGCGACATTCCTGATGTGGGTCTGAAAACCCTCGATGTCGCGGTCGCGCTGCGGGCTTTCCCCCAGATTGATGGCGGGATGTTCCTGCTGATCCACATTCTGGGTCGGCAGGGCGCATTCGGCGATATCCATGGTCAGCTTGTGGCGCTCGCAAAGTTCGCGGGCGCGCTTAAGTTCATCCACCGTGGCATAAACACGGGTGGGATCGGCCATCTGGGCGGCGCAGCCCACGCCATCGACACCAAAGCGCGCCAGCCAGGCGGCTTTCCTGTCGTCCAGGATGCCCTGCATCTCATGACCGATGCGGGCCTTGACCGGCTTGAGCGGCACCTTTCGCGCGGGTGCAGCTTCTGTAGCTGGGGCGAGCGGCGCAGCGGCGGCCACGCCGAGCGCGGTAACAAAGCGGCGGCGGTTTTCCATGCGTGCCTCCTATTTGGGACCGGGCAAGGTGCGATACGCCACGCGGTCCATCTGGAACGAGCTGATCCAAAGCGTATCGCCGATCACCAGACCGGTAGCGATGCCGCCAAAGGCCGGATTGGGCTCTCCATAGGCAAGAATTTTCCAGCGCATCGCTTTGGGGTCCAGCTGCGACACAACCCAGCCGCGATGGCAATTCATGTTGCCATGCGCGTCCTGGATCTGCTTGCGGGTGCCGCCACAGGCCGGTTCGTCGAACATCATGCCGGCCGCGATCAGCCGGTTTCCGCTCCAATGGATATTGTCCAGATTGTACCAGGGCGTCTTGATGGTACGGACGGGCGCGGCGGTATCGGCGCGATTGTAGATCGCCACCGTCTGGGTGCCCGATACCGCGATATAGATTTCCGTCTCGTCCGGCGACAGTTCAATACCATTGTTGCCGGGAAGCTCGGTGCCGCGCAGCAGCTTCAGCTGCTTGTCCTTGGGGCTCCACGCCCACACGCCACCGGTGACATTGCCGCTGATGAAGTCGGTCATGCCGCCATGCATCTGGACATTGGCCAGGATGGTGCCGTCCCTGGTGGCGGTAACGCTGTTGGTCTTGAAGTCGGCCGGCAGCTTGACGCAGCCGGTCCAGCTGATCGCGGGCTGCGGGCCCCGTGCATCCACGGCAAAAACCTGAATGCTCTCGAACGGAGCGTGGGTGACCGTATAGAGCGTATAGGTGCCCGGCGCCGATGCGGGCCGCAGCGCGATGCCATGGGCATTGAAGCTGGCGGGCGCGCCGGGACAATCGGGATAGGTCTTGCGGTCAGCGCGCATCGCACCGTCGAAAAAGCGCCGCGCCGTCCTGGCCTGGCTGTCGATCAGGAAGATGCCACCATGTTCGCCCATGCCGCTGGCGATGATCCATTTGCTGGCGCCGATCTGCAGCAGGTCTTCGGGCTGGTCCAGGCCGCAGACAAAATTCAGCCCCATGGAAGGTGCGCAAACCGCCGTCTCGGTCGCGGGATGCGGCACGCCCGCAGGCTGTTGCGCCGACGCAGCCAGCGGCAGCAACAGCAGCGCCGCGAACAGGTATCGCATGACTCCTCCCCATATTTTTGGGAAAGCCTAGCCGTTATTTGGTTGGCGGCAAGTCGCCCATGGCCGCCAGATCAGGGCGGAAACTGACGGTGTCGGCGGTGGGAAAGCTTTTGGGCACGGGCTGGGTGACACGGCCGGTCGCCGCCCATTCGGTGCCGCGCTGGAACGTCACGGCAAATCCCACACAGGCCAGCGCAGCCGTATCATGGCCCAGGGTGGTGTGAAAAATCCGTCCCTTGCCCCAGCCAAGCGTCATCAACATGGGCTCGTCCAATCCCGATCCGCGATTGGCCGGATCGGACCAGGCGGTGGCCAGAACCGTCATGTTTTTTCCCGGGCCCCGCAGGCGGGCATACAATTCGTCTCCCGCATGCATCCAGGCGCGCGGCAGTCCCCGCAGGATGGGATGCTGCGGCGCCCGAGCCAATATCTGGAACGGCTTGCGCAGGCCATGCTGTCCCGCCGCGCCCGGTGCGGTGTCCGATGTGAGCTTGCCGTCCTGGAAATACCATCGTGGTCCGGCCGGTGCATCGCGTCCCCGCCAGCCGCCGACGCCGGTCATTTCTTTGAAAGCCGCCCAGTCCGGAAAGGCGTTGTCGGCGGCG
>JAXMEA010000034.1:0-5489 GCA_046348525.1 Alphaproteobacteria bacterium
CGCTTGGGATTGAACTGGGGCAACAGCAGCGCGATCTCGCCCTTGTCATCGGCGAACAGCGTGTCGTTGGAGCTGTTGGCAGCCAGCGCGGCCACTTTCATGTATGACGCATAATCGCTTTGCCTGGTGCGCAGCCAGCTTTGCTGCAAGGCCTCCACCGGCTTGTTCATCATAGCGAAGGCGATCCACTTCATTGTTCCTTGGCCACCTTCCTCGCGGATGATCGGGCCGTGATGGGTGGCATAGGTGGTGAAAACCCGCCTGGCCATGCTGCCATCGGCGGCGCGGTAGGATACCGTCACCGGCTTGACCGTCATCGGCCGCTCTTCCTTGCCGAAGCGGTAGAAGAACTTGCCATTCTTCTGGGTCACGGTCTCGGCGAATTCATCCACTGCATCCAGGGTCGACGTCGTGTGCATGAAACCGACATGCTCGTTGAAGCCCTGGTAGATGAAAGGCTGGCCCCAGGTTACCGCGCCATAGGCGTTCAGGCCTTCGTCGCTGGTCATCTGCAGCTCGGAGCGGAAAAAGAAGGATGTGTGCGGATTTATCAGCAGCAGGGCGTGGCCGCTGGCGCTGTCCTTGGGCGCGATGACGATCCCGTTGGAACCGCCGGGCTCCCCGAATTTCAGGTCGGGCTTTTCGGCAAAGGCGGCGCGGGTTTTGCCATAAAAGGCTTCCAGTCCCGCCGGAGCGATACGCTCGATATCGCCACCAATGCTGCCTTCGGTGAAGCTCAGCGCCATCCAGGGTTCGAAATGGGTGATGACCTTGGGCTTCACAGCCGGATGCGTGGCCAGGTAGTAGTTTAGCCCGTCGGCCCAGCCCATCATCAGCGCCTTCAGCCAGGCGGGGCTTTTGGCGTAGCTGGCTTGCAGGAACACCGGATCGAGAAACAGCTTCTGGCGCAGATCGGCCCAGATGGCTTTTTCGCCGGCGGCTTCGGCGCGGCGGCCCAGATTGTTGACGTAATTCATCTCCACCCGGTTGAAGTCGTCCTCTGCCTGGGCATAGGCCATGGCGAACACCGCATCGGCATCGCTCTTGCCATGGACATGGGCGATGCCCCAATCGTCGCGGGTGATGATGACGGCGGCGGCCCGCTGCTTCAGCCGCGCCATTTCATCGGCGGCGAAGGCGGACGTGGAAAGCAGGCAGGCAAGCGAAACAGACAGCAAAAAGCGCACGGACACCCCCAAAGCAGGATACCAGCTTGCGCGAGGATAGGTTTTCTGTCGCGCCCAAAAAAGCGCCAGTAATGGCTAGGGAATGCGCGCGTCTTCGCCCGCATGCGCCCGCCGGATCGCCTCTTTCAGCTTGGCGTCCAGCTTGGCGCCATCCAGGATCACCTTTTCGGCCTCGGCATCTTTCACGGCGCTGAGGGGAATTTCGAAATCTCCGGCATTCTCGACATAGACCACCAGTTCGTTCCTGCGCACCTGGCGGACCGCGCCAAACGATTTTTCGCCATCGTGCAGGAAGACATCGAAACCTTCGCGGATTTTCTCGTGCATGGAGACCTCTGTTGATGGCGGGTTAGTAGTAACGCGGAATGGGCCCGATCTGTGCCGTAACATTGGGGCCAAGATCGAACATCACTTCTTCCACATAGCACCAGCCCCAGCCTTCAGGCGGATCATAGCCTTCGATGATGGGATGCCTGCTGCGGTGGAAATGTTTGGTCGCATGCTTGCCGCGCGACTGGTCGCAGCAGCCGACATGGCCGCAAGTCCGGCATACGCGCAGGTGAAACCATTCCCAGCCCAGGCTCAAACATTCCTCGCAGCCTTTGCTGCCGGGCGTGACCGCTTGGATGGTATCCAGATGGGCGCAGAATTTCTCGCTCATTATTCGGCCGCCTGCCGGTCCTGCGCCGCGCGCTGCCGGGCAAGATAGGCATGGATGGCCGACACCACGGTCGAGCCTTCGCCCACCGCCGCCGCCACCCGCTTAACCGAGCCGCAGCGCACATCACCCACCGCGAAGATGCCTTCGCGGCTGGTGGCGAGGAAATGATCATTGTCTGCGCCGGTAACGACGAAACCCTTTTCGTCCAGCGCGATCCCGGAGCCTTCCAGCCAATGGGTGTTGGGCTCGGCGCCGATGAAGGAGAATACGTGGTTGATGTCGCACATTTCCTCCTCCCCGCTGTCGCGGTTGCGGAAGCGCACGCGCTTGAGCGCGCCTTCTTCGCCTTCAAAGCCGCAGATTTCCGTGCGGGTAACTACCTCCACGTTGGGAAGCGCGCGGATGCGGTCCACCAGATACTGGGACATGGTGTCTTCCAGCCTGTGGCCACGAATGACCATCCACAGCTTGTTCACCTTGGGCGCCAGGAAAACCACCGCCTGCCCGGCCGAATTGCCGGCGCCCGCCAGGGCGATGTCCTGGCCGGCGCAAAGCTTTGTCTCCACGGCGCTGGCCCAGTAATGCACGCAAGTGCCTTCGAAATCGGCGAGGTTGTCGATGCTCAGGCGCCGGTAGCGCGCCCCGCTGGCCAGCACGACGCTGCGCGCCCGCACGGTTTCACCATTGCCAAGGGTGAGCCGGAAGGGCGAACCACCGTCCCCCAGCGTCTTGCCTTCATCGGGAATGGCGATCTCGGCGCCGAATTTTTGCGCCTGATTGTAGGCGCGCGCCATCAGCGCCAGTCCCGAAATGCCGGTGGGAAACCCCAGGTAATTTTCGATGCGCGAAGAAGCGCCGGCCTGGCCGCCGAAGCTGCGGCAGTCCAGCACCAGGGTCGAAAGTCCTTCGGAGGCCGCATACACCGCCGCCGCCAGGCCCGCGGGCCCTGCGCCCACAATGGCGGTGTCATAGATCGTGTCGGGATCGATGGCGCGCAGCAGGCCGATGCAGCGCGCCAGCTCGCTCTCGCTAGGGTTACGCAGGATGCGTCCATCCGGGCACAGCACGATGGGCAGGTGCTCGGGCTGGATGGCGAAGCGGGCTTGCAAGGTCTGGGCGCAGCCGTCATTCACCGAATCCAGGGCACGATGCGGGTGTCCGTTGCGGGTGAGGAAATTTTCCAGCCGCAGCATGTCGGACGTGCCGAGCGGGCCGATCAGGATGGGACCGGCCTGGCTGGATTGCAGCAACCCGACGCGGCGCAGGATCAGGGCGCGCATGATGCGCTCACCCAGTTCGGCTTCCTGCACAAGGACGTCGCGCAGGCGCTGCGCCGGCACGATGATGGCCTCGACTTCGCCGTCGGCACAGGCATCCACCAGGGCGGGACGATCGGACAACTGTGCCAGTTCGCCCAGGAATCCGCCGGGGCCATGGGTGACGATGGGCTCGCGCTGCGACACCGCCCCGCCCTGGCGGACATCGATCTTGCCCTTCAGGACAAAGGCCAAGCCATCGGCCACCTGGCCCGCCTTCATGATCGGCGTGCCGTCGGCGAATTTTCGCACTTGGCCGAAACGGGCCAGGCGGGAAAAATCATGCTCCGACAGATGCGGAAACATCTGGTGGCGGCGGGTTTCGATTACGGAAGCGGGCTCGGCAACAGGTTCTGTCATAGCCCCAGCGTACCGCAGCCGTTTGAGACATGGCTAGTGCGCAGGTTGCCTTGAACTTAGGCGGAACTGAACTTCGGGAGAATTGGCGCGTTACCCCCGGATAATAGAGGGAGAAACCGATGCTGCGCCTTGTATTGCTGATCGTCCTTATTCTCGCGATCCTCGGATCCGTCCCCATGTGGGGTTATTCCACCGGCTGGGGCTATGGTCCGTCCGGCGGGTTGGGCCTTGTTCTTTTGATCGTGCTGATCCTGATACTGCTGGGACGTATTTAGCGCCGCAGCAGACCCGCTGCCCGAAGCGCGCGGCGGATCAGGCCTTCCATCATTTTCGCCCTCTCCGGCAATTCGGCCTGGACGGATCCTTGGAGCAACACCTCTTCGACATGCGGCAGTACCGGCTGCGGCGATGGCGGGGGTCGCCCGAATTCAGTTTTCGGCGCTGGCTTGGGCGCAGTCTTCGACGCGGCTGCCGGCACAAGGCCCCAGAACTCGGCGATGCGGCGGCTGGAGGATATGCCGCTGTCGATGATGAACGGCCCCGGCTGGCCCAGATCGCGCGAGTCGATCGGCGTGCCATGGCCAAGCCCGGCCAGGGTATAGACCTCCAGCCGGCTGTCCCAGCGCAGGCGGATGGCGCCGTCCACCATCTCCTGCCGCGCCGCTGCCAGCGACAAGTCGTGCAGATCGGCCCATTGCGCCACACTGGCCTGCGCATTGTTGACGTTGACCACCGTATCCATCGCGCCATGCCAGATGGAGATGCGCGGCCAGGGCCCGCGATAATCCGATGCGGCGCGCACCGCATCGCCCCATTGCTGGGGCGTCTTCATGGGAGCGCTGCGCATGCTTTCCAGCGCATCGCGCACGTTGGCGGCCGCCCCGAAGGGCAGCCCGGCGATGATCGCTCCGCCGGCGAAGCGTTCGGGATAATTGGCCAGCATCACCGATGTCATGGCGCCGCCCGCAGACAGGCCGGTGATGAACACGCGGCCGCCGTCCAGCCGGTGCGTTTCGATCACCGTCTGGATCATGGCGGCGATGGAAGCCGACTCGCCCTGACCGCGCCTTATGTCTTCGGGGTTGAACCAGTTGAAGCAGGTATTGGGGTTGTTCACCGCCTTCTGCTCGGGCGCCAGCACGGCGAAGCCAAGCTGGTCGGCCAGCTGGCACCAGCCCGCGCCCAGATCGTAACCGGCGGCGGTCTGGCCGCATCCATGCAGCACCACCACCAATGGCGATCCCGCCTTCAGCCCCTTGGGCAGATAGCGGAACATGCGCAGGTTGCCGGGATTGGGGGCGAAAGGCGCTTCGGCCAGCGAGGTGACGCGCGGGGTTGGGCGCGGCTTCAAGGGATTGGTCTTCACCCCCGGCGCAAATCCATCAAACCGCATCGACGCCACCAGTTTCCGCCACATGTCGGGCATCCCAAATATTATGCTGCATCGCAGCAATTACAACCCCGGGCGGTGCCACCTGAGAGGCGCTAGGACCTGATTTCACGCAACCTTTACCAAAAATCCGGCTTTGACACGGCCTTCGGCTGACAGCCGCGTTATCTGCGGCATGGCATATCTGGCCCATGCACAAGACCTCAGAAGCCTGCTGTCGCTGGCGGCCAAGCTGCGTGTGCTGGCCAAGGAGACCCTCGCCAAGGGGGACGAGGTTATCTACCTGATGGCGGCCGAGGCGCTGGAGAAGCGCGCTGCCTGGTTGTCCACCACCCTGCCCGATGACCATGACGAACAGGACAAGGACATGGCCTGGCGCCACCGCCCCGTGAACATGTTCGTCTAGCTTGCGGGGAAATGGGCCGCATAAGAATATGCCGCTATGGAGCAGTATCTATATTTCGGCAGCCTGGGGCAGCACGAGCGCCAATACCAGGTCCCCAATTTCATCGGCCTGGCGCTGGAGCCGGCCCACGACCGCGAGATCAAGCACGATCTGGCCGCCGCCCTTCCCC
>JAXMEA010000035.1:0-5415 GCA_046348525.1 Alphaproteobacteria bacterium
TCGGGAAACTGGCCCCCCGGGCGCAACCCAAACCTAAGGATTTGCTGCTTGAATCCGCCGGGACGATGGGTCATAACCCGCCGTCTTGGAGTGCGGGCGTAGCTCAGGGGTAGAGCATAACCTTGCCAAGGTTAGGGTCGGGCGTTCGATTCGCCTCGCCCGCTCCAATTTTCTCAGTAAAATCAGCATGATGGCCAAAGGCCCGCTCCGGCGGGCGCTTGGGCTTGCTGGCCTGGCGGACCGGGTGTGCTAGTTCCTTTGGTCATGCGCCGCGCCGATCCCTTTCCCACTCCGGACACACGCCGCCCGCTTCCGGGCCTGCAGGCCGGGCGCGCCTTTGCGGCCCTGTTCGTGGTCTGCTTTCACGCCATTGGCATGTGGCAGAACGTCAAATATGGCGACATCGCCGTGGCGTCGAACTGGATCATGCTGGCGCGCATTGGCGTGGACTTCTTCTTCGTCCTGTCGGGCTTCATTATCCTGCATGCCCATATGGACGATATCGGCAAGCCGGCGCGGCTGGGCCGTTACCTGTGGCGGCGCGCCGTGCGCGTTTATCCCATCTACTGGATCTGCCTCACCGTCAGCATCGCCACCCTGTTTGCCATCCACAAGCCTGAACCCTTGTGGAACATCGCGCTGAACTACGGGTTGCTCGATCCCTTTTTCCATCCGCGCATCATCGTGCAGGCCTGGACCCTCTTTCATGAAATTCTTTTCTATCTCGCCTTTGCCACGCTGATCGTGAATCGCAAGCTGGGGCTTGCTGTTTTCGCCGGCTGGATCGGCTGCGCGATCATTCTGTTCCCGCATCCCCAGCTGGTGGCCACCATCACCAACCCGGTCAACAGCTGTTTCCTGTTCGGCATGATCGCCAGGCTGGTGATGCCGCGCGTTCCGCCGCGCGTCTTCTGGCTGCCGCTGGCGGCGGGTCTTCTGGGTTTTGCGGTCATGACGCTGCGCGGAGCCAACTTCATGTTGGATGACATGGTGCTGGGCTTGTGCGGCGGGCTGACGGTACTAGGCCTGGCCTTGGCCGACCAGCGCGGCGCCTGGAAAGTGCCGCGGCTGCTGATGTTCCTGGGCGCGGCGTCCTATTCGATCTACCTGACCCATTACGCCGTGTTTTCCTTCACCTTCCGCCTGACCGGGGCATTTTCGCCGCAGCCGGCCATCTGGTCGGTGGCGGTCATGATCGCATGGGCGGCTGCGGCGGGCGGAGCGATCTATTGGGCGATCGAGCGGCCGATCTTGCGGCGGCTACGGTCCTAGACCTATGGTCCTGCCCATCAAAACGGGGCGGGGAAGCCATGAAGAAAGTGATTTTGGCGGCGCTGATGCTGGCGCCCGCGATGCTGTTTGCGGCCTCTGTTCCATCTTGGGCCCAGACCGACACGCCGGTGGCCAAGGACATCATGCCCAAGATGCCCAAGCCCGTTGCCGGATTCGAATGGGCCTATCCCATGCAGCCGGCGGACTTCAAACCGCTGCCGCCCGATTCCGTGCACACCGCCGAAGGCGCCGATCCGTCCATGAAGCTGACCATGCGCCAGATCAACAATGGCTTTGGTCCGCCCGACTGGTTCCCCAAGGACCATGCGCCGATGCCCAATATCGTGTCGCAGGGTGAAAAGCCCCATGTTCCAGCCTGCATGCTGTGCCACCTGCCCAACGGCAACGGCCATCCGGAATCGGCCAGCGTGTCGGGCCTTACGGTGCAGTACATCATCGACCAGATGCACGCCTTCAAGAATGGCGACCGCCAGAATATCCGCGCCCCGGCCATGATCGAGATGGCCTATGCCATCAGCGAAAAGGACCTGAAGGAAGCCGCCCGATATTTCGCCGCCATTCCGCGTTCGAAGCAGCAATGGATTCGCGTGGTGGAAACCAGCCGCGCGCCCGCCAACCATGTTGGCGGCGGTGGCGCCCGCTTCTTCGACAAGGGCGCCGAGACGGTGCCGGTGCCGCCGGACATGATCTATGAGGTGGCCGAAAGCGAGCAGGTCGAACTGCGCAACCAGCGCGTCGGCTTTGTCGATTATGTGCCGATGGGCTCGCTGGCTAAGGGCCGCATCGTGGCCAATGGCAACAAGGGCGCCATGCGCACCTGCGCTTCCTGTCATGGCGACGATTACCGCGGCCATGACGATGCCCCGCGCCTGGCAGGGCGCGGCGCCTATTACCTGATCCGCCAGCTGGCCGACATGAAGGCCGGCAATCGCAAGGGTTCGGCGCTGGGCAAGATGAAGGATGTGGTGGCCAAGATGTCGGATGCCGACATCCTGAACGTCGCCGCCTACATGGCCTCGCAGAAGCCCTAGATGGTGCCGCCGCGGATGCGGATGGCCTCGGTCACGGTCTTCAGGTCTTCCTTGACGCCCTGACGCAACCGGCCGGCGGTGATTACCGTCTGGACGCCCTCGGCATATTCACCCGGCGACACGGCGCGGATCGAATTCACCGCGATGGGATCGATCAGCACGCTGGTGCCGTCCGGACGGGTCAGCTTTGCGGAGTTGATGGATGTGCCTTCGGCGCCGCCACCCAGAATCTTGTTGATGCCGGCCAAGTAAAGCCGTGTCTCGGTGGGCAACACCTTGGTATGCGCCATCACCGCTTCCACCGATCCCGGCCCGGCATTGTAGGCGGCGAACATGGCGGGAAAGCCGTACTTGCCGCGCAACCATTTCAGGTAGGCGGCGCCGGCATAGATGTTGTTCTTCGGCTCGAACACATCGGCGCCCAGGCCATACTGTTCTCGCATCTCGGCATAGGTGCCGGGCAACACCTGCATCAGGCCAAGCGCGCCCTTGTCGGACACCATCTTCTGGGTTTCGCCTAGCATGGTGCGCCCACCACTCTCCAGCCGCATCACCGCATTGATCCAGATCAGCGGCACGCCAAAGCGCTTGGAGGCCTTGAGGGTCAGGGGATGCCAGCGCTTGATGAGTTCCGCCGGGCTCATCGCCTGTTCCTGCTGAAAGGCGGACAGGGCAGGCTTGGGCTTTGGAACGGGCTTATTGGCGGCAGCATGCACCGGCAGCGCCAGCAGCACAGCTGCGGCGCATCCCAGCGCGATGCTTCGCATCATCAGTAAGTGGTGCGGCCGCCCGACGTGTCGAGCGTGCTGGCGGTGGTGAAGGAGCATTCCTCGCTCGCCAGGAAGCACACCGCGGCGGCGTTCTCGGCCGCCGTGCCGAAGCGCTCCATGGGAATCTTGGAGCGCATGTAATCGATGTGGCTCTGGGGCACATTGTCCAGGATGGGGCTTTCGAAGGTCGCCGGTGTCACGGCGTTGACGATCACGCCCTTGGTGGCCAGCTCCTTGCCCAGCGACTTGGTGAAGCCCAGCACCGCCGCCTTGGACGCCGAATAGGAACTGGCGTTGGGATTGCCCTCCTTGCCCGCGACCGAGGAAATATTGACGATGCGGCCATAGCCGGCTTCCACCATCATGGCGGCGATGGCGCGGCAGCAATAGAACAGCCCGTTGACGTTGACGTTCATCACCTTAAGCCAGCTGTCGATGGGATAGCCGATCACCGGCTGGGTGGCGCCGGTGATGCCCGCGCTGTTGACCAGGATGTCGATCTTGCCCAGCACCTTTTTGGCTTCGGCGGCGGCGGCCTCCACCGCCTTGGGGTCGCTGACATCGACGGCGATGGTATGGACCGCGCCGGTGGCGACCTTGGCCTTGGCCAAGGTGTCGGGATTCATGTCCCACAGGCACACCTTGCCGCCTTCCGCAGTGATGCGTTTGGCGGCTTCCAGGCCCAGTCCCGATGCGCCGCCCGTCACGATGGCGGTGCGGTTGGCGAAGCGGCCGGCATAGATCGTCATGGCAGGTTCCTTATGTTCGGCGGCGGTTATACCAGCGGTCGCGCAAAAGGAAATGTTGCGATGCAATATTGTATTACTTAATGAGCGAAAATGCCGCCATGGTGAGACGTGCGGCCCTTGTCTAAAGTGCGCCCCGTTCAGGGGAGAAAAACAACATGGATCGCAGGAATTTCTTTGGTTTGTCCGTCGCCGCCGGCGGTTTGCTGGCTGCCAGAGCCGTCTCGGCCCAGCCCACCGGCCCGGCCCATTTCGGCGAGCCCAAAATGGAGCCGCAGGCCGCGCTGAAACAGCAGCAGCAATTCCGCATTGGCTACACCACCAACACCCGCGGTGGCTGGGAAGGCAGCCCCTTTGTCGGCATTTCCGAAGGCCGCGAGGTTGGCTTCCGCTATTTCGAGATTTTCGGTTCGTCCTTCTGCGCCACCAAGGACGGCTATGAACCGGCGCCGCGCGACACCCAGGCGATGAAGGCGTGGCCCAATGGTTACAGCTGGAAATATCCCACCGGCCAGAAGGTCAAGCGCGAAGTCTATTACCCCGACCGCTGGGAAGCCTTGCAGCACCGCATGTATGAGATCGGCGCCCAGTTCACCGCCATCACCGGCGGCGCGGCCGGCGGCAGCGTCGCCTTCCACGATCCGGCCCAGCGCAAGGATGTGGTGGACAATCATTTCAACATGACCCGCTTCTCGCGCCGCTTCGGCTGCGATCACCAGAAGACCAATACCGGTCCGCGCAAGCAGCCGGGCGGCACGCCGCTGGAAGACCTGAAGGAAATCGCCAAGACTTGCGATCTTCTGGGCCAGCGCATCCGCGAGGAGCTGGGCATGAAGTTCGGCGTCCATGCGCACCTGGGCAGCCAGATCCAGAATGAAAAAGAGACCATGTACATCATGGAAAACACCCGGCCGGAAAATGTCGGCCTGGTGCTGGACACCGGCCACATCACCATGGCGGGGATGGACCCGGTGGCGCTTGCCAAAAAATTGGGCCACCGCGTCATCGAGTATCACTTCAAGGATACGGCCAAGGCCGACCGCGGCGGCACCAAGAATGTACCTCTGCCGACCCGCGACATGATGAACGACCCCTATTTCTATCCCATGGGCGAGGGCGGCGTGGATTTTCCCGCCATTATGGCCTATCTGAAATCCATCAACTGGCGCGGCCATCTCAATGTCGAGCTGGACACCTCGCCCTGGCGCACGCCCAAGGAAAGCGCGCGCATCACCGCCAACTATATCCGCAACACCCTGAAGCTTGAGCTGTAAGAGATCATGACGAACACCGCTTTTCCTTTGCCTGAAGACTGGCGTGACGCCGTATTGGTAGGCCGTATCGACCTGGGCGAAGGCCCCACCCCTATCGTCGTCAAGGAAGGGCGGGTGTTCGACGTGTCGAGCACCGCACCGACGGTGGCGCAGCTGTTGGAAAAGTGGAATGGCGTCCCGTCCGGCAAGGATCTGGGCGATATCAACGATCTTGGCCTGGTCACGGCCTGGTCGGGCCAAAAGGGCAAGGCCAAGCTCCTGGCACCCGTCGATCTGCAATGCGTCAAGGCGGCGGGGGTGA
>JAXMEA010000036.1:0-3712 GCA_046348525.1 Alphaproteobacteria bacterium
TTCTTCTTGGCATTCTCCTCCAGGTAACGCTGGTTCGCCTCGATGCTCAGGGCATCACCGGCCGGCGCGGCCAGCACGGTGGTGGGGGCCGGCTGGGCCGAGGCAGCTGCAGGAAGCAGCAGCGGCATGATCAAGGCCAGAAAGGCAAATTTGCGCGTCATCACACTCTCCGAAGGACGCCCATCCTAGCGCGGAGGCTGGGACCCTTAAACCCCGGCTTTCCGGCGAAAATAAGCCCTTTAGCCCCTGGATTCAGCCAAGGCTGAGCCCGGCATATTTCAAAGCCAGGTGCCCCAGCACCACCAGGCCGCAGATCATGACCAGCACCCCGCAGGTCCGGTTGATGATCCGCATGGCCTTTTCGTCGATTTTGGCGTGGAAAAGCCCGATCACGGTGGTCAGGGCCAGCCACCAGCCGGCCGAGCCGCCCACCACGCCAGCCACCACAAAGCCGGCATCGTCATAGCCGCCCGCGCCCCCCGCCAACCCGCCCAGGCCGGCGAACATGACGCCGAAAGACAGCAAGGTGACCGGGTTGGTCACGGTCAGCGCAAAGGTCGAGATGATGGCGCGGAAAAGATTGGTGCCTTCATTGTCCGGCTTGTCGTCCAGAACACGCGGCACCGGCGGGGCGCCAAACGTGTGAAAGCCCATCCACACCATCATGGCGCCGCCGATCAATTCGATGATGGTGGCATAGCCCTCGATCATCTGGGCGATCCAGGTCAGGCCGAACCCCATGATGGCGGCGAATAGTCCGTCACCCAGCGCCGCGCCAAGACCGGAAACGAAACCGTTGACCGGACCAAAGGCGAAGGTGCGGCGTATGCAGATCAGGTTGACAGGACCGATCGGAACGGCCGCGACAAGGCCCATCACCACACCCGACAGGATCAGGTAGAGAACGGTCATGCCGGTTCCAGCGTGTCCACGAAACGCACTGGCTGGCCGCCCGCCGCGCCGGTGGCTGCGAAGTCGCGCATGACGGCGCGGCCGCGCAGGATGGTGGCCACCGGCCAGCCCTTGGTCTTCATGCCGTCAAACGGCGTCCAGCGGCAGGTGGAGGCGATCCAGCTGTTCTGGATTTCGCGGGTCAGGTTCATGTCCACGATGGTGAAGTCGGCGTCATAGCCCAGCGCGATGCGGCCCTTGCCGGCGATGCCGAAGATGCGCTGGGGCGAAGACGCGGTCAGGTCGATGAAACGCTCCAGGGTCAAGTTGCCCTTGTTGACATGGTCCAGAAGGATCGTCGCAAGCGTCTGCACACCTGGCATGCCCGAAGGCGTGTCGGGATATTCCTTGTCTTTTTCCTCGCGCGTGTGCGGGGCGTGGTCCGAACCGATCACGTCAATCACGCCGTTGCGCACCGCTTCCCACAAGGCCAGGCGATGGCTCTCGTCGCGGATGGGCGGATTCATCTGGGCATAGGTGCCCAGGCGCTCGTAGCATTCGGGCGCCGACAAAGTGAGATGCTGCGGCGTGGTCTCGGCGGTGGAGAAATCCTTGGCCGCGGCCAGGAGCGGAATTTCGTCGCCCGTGGTGACATGCAGGACATGCAGGCGGCGGCCCGCCTGCTTGGCCAGACCAAGCACGCGCTCGGTGGACATGCGCGCGGCTTCGGCGTCGCGCCACACTGGATGGGTTTGCGGCTTGCCACGCTCGGCCAGGTGCTTGCGCGCAATCATGCGGTCTTCGTCTTCGGAATGGACCGCGACCCGGCGCCTGCCGGCCTTGAGCATCGCCAGAATGTCTTCAGATTTGGAAAGCAGCAGCGTGCCGGTGGAAGATCCCAGGAACGCCTTGATGCCGCACACGCCGGGCATCTGTTCCAGCTCGGCAAGGGCGCCGATGTTCTGCGGCGTGGCGCCGGCATAGAAAGCATGGTCGCAATGCATGCGCCCCTTGGCGCGCGCCAGCTTGTCTTCAATCGCGGCGCGCGTCGTTGTAGGGGGAACCGTATTGGGCATTTCGAACACGGAGGTGACGCCGCCCAGAATGGCCGCCAGGCTGCCGCTGGCCAGGTCTTCCTTGTGGGCATTGCCCGGCTCGCGGAAATGCACCTGCGTGTCCATCACGCCGGGAAGCACGTGCAAGCCCTTGGCGTCGAAAACCTCCGCGGCCTTGGCATCGCTCAGGGAACCGATGGCGGCGATACGGCCGCCAATAACCCCGACATTGGCGGGGGCAATGCCATTGGGGGTCGCAACCACCCCGCCCCGGATCAGCAGATCGAAACTTTTGCTCATGGAGATAGGCAGTTAGCCCAGCCTCCCGCCCTTGGCAACCGCAGCCAAGCCGCCTAATTGTGAAGGATGGAACCTGCTCATCTGGAAGATCGCGCCGTTCTGGCCATTTCGGGGCCGCAGGCGCGCGAATTTTTGCAGGGCCTGGTCACCAATGACGTGGTAGGCGGGCTGGCCCCCGGCAGCGGGTTGTACACAGCCCTTCTGTCGCCCCAGGGCAAGATCCTGTTCGATTTCCTGGTCACCGAAGGCGAAGGCGCGCTGCTGCTGGATGTGGCGCGCGATTCTGCCGAGGCCCTGCTCAAGAAACTGAAGATGTACCGGCTGCGCGCCAAGGTTGAGATAGAGTTGCGCGCCCCGCTGGGTGTGTACGTCAACCTGACGGGCCATCCCGACAACCGGCCCACGCCTTATGCCGACCGCGCCATCACCTTCACCGATCCGCGCCTGCCGGCGCTCGGCCGGCGCAGCATCGGCGCGCGCGCCGAGATGCCCGCGAACCTTCTGGGACCGCGCGGCTACCACGAAAATCGCATCGCGCTGGGCGTACCCGAAGGCGCTGACTTCGGTTTTGAAAAAACCTTCGCGCTGGATGCCGGGCTGGACGAGCTGAACGGCGTGTCCTTCACCAAGGGCTGCTACGTTGGCCAGGAATTGACCTCGCGGATGAAACACCGGGCCACGTCCCGCAAGCGTATCCTCACCGTCACCGCAAACGATGCCCTGCCCGCTGTTGGCGGAAATCTGACGCGCGGCGGCGCGGATATTGGTGAACTGGTCTCGGTGCATGGCGCCACCGGCTTCGCCCTAGTGCGGCTCGACCGGCTGGAGGAAACCAGCGGTGAAGTGCGGGCCGGTGAAATTCCGGTTGAATTGAAAAAGCCGGCATGGCTGGCTTAAGCGATGGCTGAGAAGCAGCGCTGCCACTGGCCGGGCGAAGACCCGCTCTATGTCTCCTACCACGACACCGAATGGGGCGTGCCCGAACATGATCCCCGCGCCTTGTACGAAAAGCTGGTGCTGGACGGATTCCAGGCGGGCCTGAGCTGGATCACCATCCTGCGCAAGCGGGAGAATTTCCGCAAAGCCTTCCACGATTTCGCGCCGGAGAAGATCGCCCGCTACGGCTCGCGCGACATCGACCGGCTTCTGAAGAATGAAGGCATCATCCGCAGCCGCGCCAAGATCGAGGCCGCCATCAAGGGCGCGCGGCTGTGGCTGGAGATCGAGGAAAAAGAACCGGGCGGATTCCACGATCTGATCTGGAAGCATGTCGGCGGAAAGCCGCAGGTGAACAACTTCAAGCGCGGGCAAGTGCCAGCGCAAACCGAAATGAGTGAAGGCCTGGCCAAGGAACTGAAGCAGCGCGGTTTCAATTTCTGCGGTCCCGTGATCGTGTATGCCTTTGCGCAGGCCGTCGGCATGGTCAATGACCATGTCACCACCTGCTTTCGCCATGCCGACTGCGC
>JAXMEA010000037.1:0-3380 GCA_046348525.1 Alphaproteobacteria bacterium
CCCAGAAGCGCAGCGACTTCGCCAAGAAGATCGGGCTGGGCAAGGACGGCAAAAAGGGCAAGCGGCGGAAGAAGGACTAGCATTCATGGCCAAGTTCGTCTTCGGCATGAACCTGTCCCTGGACGGTTATGTCGATCACGACAAATTCGCACCCGATGCCGTGCTGTTTCGCCACTGGATCGAACGCGTCGGCGCCGCGACCGGCAGCATATATGGCCGCCGCATGTACGAGATCATGCGCTACTGGGACGAAGACCGGCCGGAATGGACCGCTGAACTGCGGGCGTTCGCGCGCGCCTGGCGCGAGCAGCACAAATGGGTCGTGTCGCGCACGCTGAAATCAGTAGGCCCCAACGCCACGCTCATTTCGGATGACATTGAGGCGCGGATACGCGCCGTGAAAGCGCAGCAGACCGGTGATATCGGCGTTGCCGGCCCGGTGCTGGCGAACAGCGTCACCCAATTGGGCCTGATAGATGAGTACCGGCTTTACCTGCATCCGGTTGTGCTGGGCCAAGGCGCGCCGTTCTTTGCCGGGCCACGGCCGCCTTTGCGTCTGGCCGCCAGTGACCGGATCGGCGAGAGCGTCATCCGGCTGACCTACGTTCCGGACTCCATCGCCAGCCTGTAGCCAACGCCCTGCTCAGTCAGGATAAGCTTTGGCTGTTCGGGGTCGGTTTCCAGCTTCTGGCGCAGGTTGCGGACATAAATTCGCAAATACTGCACCTCCGCTTCCCCGCCCCAGACCTCGTGCAGGATGAATTTGTGCGTCAGAACCTTGCCGGCATGGGCGACCATCAGGCGCAAAAGGTCGTATTCGCGCGGTGTCAGCTTCACCTCGGCGCCGCGCGCGGTCACGATCCGGCGCACCAGGTCCACCGTGACATCGCCGCTGCGGAACAGGGGCTTTTCGCCTTCCTGCTGCAACCGGTGGCGCAGCGCCGCGCGCAGGCGGGCCGACAGCTCCTCCATCCCGAACGGCTTGGAGACATAATCATCGGCGCCAAGATCCAGGGCTGAGACCTTGCCGGCCTCGTCATCGCGGCTGGACAGGATGATGATGGGGACGCTTTTGCCCTCGCCGCGCAAGTGTTTCACCACTTCAAGCCCGTCCATGCCGGGCAATCCCAGGTCCAGGATGACCAGGTCCACGACATTGCGCCGAAGAAAATCCAGGGCCGCCTCGCCATCGCCGGATTCCTCGACGCGATAACCCTGTGCCACCAGCGCGGTCTTCAGGAAACGCCGGATTGGCGGTTCATCGTCCACGATCAGGATGCGTGAGGGGTTCATGATACCGGCAGTGTCAATGTGAATACCGCGCCGCTCCCGCCGCTGCGGTTGGCGGCGGTGACGGTGCCACCCATGGCTTCCATGAAGCCGCGCGCAATGGCAAGCCCCAGGCCAGTGCCGGCGCGCTTCTTGTCGCCGGCGCGCACCCGGTAGAACTTGTCGAACACCCGTTCACGGTCTTCTTCGGGAAGGCCGGGGCCCTCGTCCAGCACTTGCAGGCGCAGCACCGCGCCTTCGTGACGGGCGCGCAGGGTGATGGCGGTTGCGGGCGCGGCATACTTGGCGGCGTTGTCCAGCAGATTGAACAGCACCTGTTCGAACAGCACCGGATCCAGGCGCGGCATGGGCAGCCCCGGCTCCATGTCCAGCACGATGCGATGCTGCTGGACCAGCGGCTTTACCCGCCGAAGCACGCTGCCCACCACATCGCCCAGGTCCGCCGGCTCCAGGCTGGGCGCCAGCGCGCCAGATTCCAGCCGCGTCATGTCCAGCAGGTTGGCGATGAAGTGATTGAGCCTTTCGGCCTCCTCCTGGATGGTGGCAAGAAGCTGCTCCTGGTCGGATTCCGCCATCTGGCCGCGATACTGTTTGAGACTGGTGGCCGATCCCAAAATCGATGCAAGCGGGGTGCGCAGGTCATGGCTGATCGAGGTCAGCAGCGCCGAGCGCAGCTTTTCGGTCTCGGCGGCGACGCGGGCGCGGTCCATTTCCTGGGCCAGGTGCAGGCGCTCGATGGCCAGCGCCGTCTGGTCGGCCAGGGAATCCAGCAGGCGGCGCTGGTCGGGGGTCAGCAGCGCGCCGCCCTGGCTGGAATCCAGCCCGATGATCGCCACCACGCCCCGCGCCGTGCGCATGGGCAGAAACAGGCGGCGCGCGCCAGGCAGGGTGTCGGCGCCGCGCCCCGCTTCCTGGCCATGCTGGAACGTCCATTTGGCGGCGGCCAGGTCGCTGTCTTCCAGCGTATCTTCGGGCGGATAGCCGGCGCGCACATCCAGTTCTTCGTCTTCGGGCATCAGCAACACGACATGCAGCTTCAGCATGTGCGCCATCTGGTACGCGGAGGCCCAGAGCAGATCGTCCAGGGTGGCGATCCCCGCCAACTTGCGGCTGAAGCGGTACAGGTCTTCGGTGGTGGCGGCGCGCTGGCGGGCGACAATTGCCTGCGTGCGCACCCGTGCCGTCAAGTTGCTGGCGATGGCCGCCACCAGCAGGAAAACCAAAAGGGTGATGACATTTTCCGGCTCGGCGATGGTGAAGGTGTACAGCGGCGGCAGGAAGAAAAAATTGTAGGCCAGCGCGCAGACCAGGCAGGCGAACAGTGACGGCCACAGGCCAAAGGTGACGGCGCTGCCCAGCACCGCCACCAGCAGAACCAGCGCGACATTGGCCAGGCCCAGCCCCTGGCGCAGCAGGAACGCTGCGCCCAATCCGGCGGCGCTTAACAAAAGGCTGCCCAGAAAGGCGCGTGGCTCAGGCCAGGGGGACGGGGAAGCGGCGGCGGGCGGGACCGCTTCGCCCCTTCCCTGCGCGGCGGCCGGCACGACATGCACGCTGATGTCACCGGCCCGGCGGATGATCTGCTGCGCCAAAGGCGGACGCACGGCGTCCCACCAGCGCGGCGGCGCGCCCATCGCCACGATATGGGTGACGTTGTTGGCGCGCGCGAATTGCACCACGCCATCGGCTTCGTTGGCGGCAGGCACGGTGGCGGAGATGGCGCCCATGCGCTCGGCCAAGCGCAGCGCCTGGGCCACCGCATCGCGCTCGGCTTCCGTGGCGGCGCCGGTTTCGACATGGATGGCGGTCCAGGACGCGCGCAGCCGATCGGCCAGGCGGCGGGCATAGCGCAAGGCGGCAGCGGCGCCGGGACGGGCATTTACCGCCACAAGCAACCGCTCGCTGGCTTCCCAGGGCCCGGAAATGGCATGGGCGCGCATATAGTCCACCATCTGCGCATCCACCCGCTGGGCGGTGCGGCGAAGCGCCAGTTCGCGCAGCGCCGCCAGGTTTCCGGGGACGAAATAATTCTGCTGCGCCCGCTCGGCGGCGTCCGGCAGATAGACCTTGCCGTCCTTCATCCGCTGCAG
>JAXMEA010000038.1:0-2626 GCA_046348525.1 Alphaproteobacteria bacterium
CTGCAAGCCTTGCTGGATGTGCTGGGCAATGCCGGCATCACGGCCAAGCCGATCGTCATGGCGCCCGGTGAAATCAGCAAGAGTTTTGCGGGCCTGGAAAAGCTGTCCGGTGCGCTGCTGGACATGGAAATCGACCGCAAGGGCCTGGTGATCGCGCTGGGCGGCGGGGTGATCGGCGATCTCACCGGCTTTGCCGCCGGTGTGTTGAAGCGCGGTGTCGCCTTCGCGCAGATCCCGACCACCTTGCTGGCGCAAGTGGATTCCTCGGTCGGCGGCAAGACCGCCATCAATGCGCCGCAGGGAAAGAACCTGATCGGCCTGTTCCACCAGCCGCGCATCGTCATCGCCGATACCGCGCTGCTGTCCACCCTGCCCCGGCGCGAACTGCTGGCCGGTTATGCCGAAGTCGCCAAGTATGGCGCATTGGGCGATGCCAAATTCTTTGACTGGCTGGAGGTAAATGGCGCCAAGGCACTGGCTGGTGACAGCGACGCCATGGTCAGGTGCGTGGCCCATTCCTGCCAGATGAAAGCCGACATCGTGGCGCGCGACGAGCGCGAGACCGGCGACCGCGCCCTGCTCAACCTGGGCCATACGTTCGGCCATGCGCTGGAAGCCTGCACCGGTTTCTCCGACCGGCTGATCCATGGCGAAGGCGTCGCCATCGGCATGGCGCTGGCTTTCCGCCTGTCGGTCCAGCTGGGCCTGTGCCCCGGCCAGGATTCGGAGCGTTTCATCCGCCATCTCAAGGCGGTCGGCCTGCCTTCGTCCATTTCGGACATTCCGGGGAATCGCCCTGGCGTGGACGAACTTGTCGCCGCCATGGCCCATGACAAGAAAGTGTCGGACGGCAAGCTCACCTTCATCCTGCTCAGGGGCCTGGGACAGGCCTTTGTGACACGCGATGTGCCGCTGGATGCCGTAAAATCTGTCCTGGCCTAGGAAATCGGCCCTGACTGGCGGCGCAAACTTGGCTATTGTCGCCGCACGATGAGCTCCACCATCATTGACCTGCTGCTGGCAGTTTTCCTTCTTGCCGCGAACGCCTTCTTTGTCGCCGCCGAATTCGCGCTGGTCAAAGCCCGGGGCTTCCGCATCGACGCCCTGGCCGAGCAAAATCACTTCGGCGCGGGGCTGGTGCAGAAAATCCTGCGCAATATCGAAGCGCACCTGGCCTGCTGCCAGCTTGGCATCACCATGGCGTCCCTGGGGTTGGGCCTAGGGGGGTGAACCCACGGTCGCATCGCTGCTGAAGCCGGCCTTTGATCCCTTTCACCTGCCGGCGCCGATGTTGCACTTCACCTCCTTCATCGTCGGCTTCCTGCTGTTCTCCTCGCTGCACATCGTGATCGGCGAACAGGTGCCCAAGACCCTGGCGATCCGCGAACCGGAACCGGTGGCGATGTGGATCGCCTACCCGCTGCGCGCCACATTCCTGCTGTTCTATCCGCTGAACTGGCTGCTCAACACGGCCTCGCGCTCCATCCTGTCCGTGCTGGGCGTCGCGGACGCGCCGCATCATGAAATCCTGACCGAAACCGAGATCGAAGGGCTGGTCGAGGTGTCCGCCGAACATGGCAAGATCGGCGTCGGACAGGCCGAGTATATCCAGAACGTCTTCCGCTTCGGGCAGATGGAAGTGTACGACGTGATGGTGCACCGGACCGAGATGTTCACCCTCGATATCGAGGATCCGCCGGCCCAGATCCTGGAAGCGGTGCGCAAGGCCGGCTACAGCCGCATTCCGCTATGGCGTGATACGTCGGAAAACATTGTCGGCGTGCTGCATGTCAATCAACTGGTGCAGGCGCTGCTGGAAAAGGGCGATGTCACCAAGGTGGACATTGCCGCCCTGGCGAGTGATCCCTGGTTTGTCCCCGACACCACCACCCTGGAAGAACAGTTCAATGCTTTCCGCGAACGGCGCACCCATCTGGCGATCGTGGTGGACGAATATGGCGCGCTGCAGGGCCTGGTGACGACCGGCGATATCCTGTCGGAAATCCTGGGCGAATTGCCCGACGAACTGCGCGCCAGCGCGCGCCCCAACATCCGCGCCCGCCCCGATGGCTCTTATCTGGTGGATGGCACCGTGCCGGTGCGCGATCTCAACCGCGAACTGGGCTGGAGCCTGCCCGAAGAAGACGCCACCACCATCGCCGGCCTGGTGATCGCGCAATCGGGCACGATTCCCGACCCTGGCCAGCGGTTCACGTTTTTCGGATTTATTTTCGAAATCATGCGCCGTCAGCGCAACCAGATCACCGCGTTGCGCGTGGTGCCCCCCGTCAAACCGGGGGCGCCTCAGACGGTGTAAGCGCGGAAAGCGAAAAGGCGTGCACAGGGCCCGCCAGCTCGTCCTTCAGGGTGGCATAGACGCGGCGCTGGCGTTCCACCCGGGACAGGCCCTGAAAGGCGGCCGAAACGATGCGCACCTGGAAATGGGTTTCGCCCTGGCTGCCATCGCCGCGCGTGGCGCCGGCGTGCCCGGCGTGGCGGGCGCTTTCGTCCACCACTTCCAGCCATTCGGGCGCAAAAGCGGCGGTCAATTTTTCGCGGATGGCGTCTGCCACTTTCATGGATTGAAGTTCCCTCGCGCTGGGTGAAAGTCAAGCACTCTGTTTCC
>JAXMEA010000039.1:0-2015 GCA_046348525.1 Alphaproteobacteria bacterium
CTATGTCGCCGCCGTTCTGGATCGGCTGGCAGATCAGGGAGTGAATCCATGAAGCGTCTTGTTGGTGCGGCCATCGCTGCCGCGTTGATCGTGCCCGCCCAGGCGCAGGTTGTGACCCAGGACCCCGCCGGTTCCTCTCCGCTGGTGGCGGCGCTGGAATGGGTGCAGGGCACCTTGCTGGGCAATGTCGCCACCGCCGCCGCCGTGATCGCCGTCGCCGTGGTTGGTTTCATGATGCTTACGGGGCGCATCGAATGGCGCCGCGGCCTGACCGTCGTGATCGGCTGCTTTATCATCTTCGGTGCCGTTGCCATCGTGTCGGGCATCCGCTCACTGGCGGGGGGCCTGCACTGAAATGGCGCGGCTGACCTCCGATCCGGTGTTCAGCGCCCTGACGCGGCCCCAGATGATGGGCGGCGTGACCTATGGCTATGCGGTCTTCAATCTCATCGTGACGTTGGAAATATTCCTGCTGACCCGGTCTTTCTGGGCCTTCGCGGTCGCCGGTGTGCTGCATGTGATCGGCTATCTGGGCTGCCTGCGCGATGCGCGCTTCTTCGACATCTGGGGCGTCAAGCTGCGCCATTGCCCGCGCGTCAAGAACCACTGGTTCTGGAAAATGAATTCGTATCGCCCATGATGATGCAATTCTTCCGCAACCGCGCCGCCAAGACGCTGGCCCCCAACGAGGCGGCGGTGGGCGACCGCCTGCCCTATCTGGGCCATCTGGATGAAGTCACCATCCAGACGCGCGATGGCTTGCTGGTCCAGACCATCCACCTGCGCGGCTTTCCGTTCTAGACGTCTTCCGACGACGAACTGAATTACCGCAAGGCGATGCGCGAGACCTTGCTGCGTGGTGCGGCCTCGTCGCGGCTGGCCATCTATCACCATGTCGTGCGCCGCAAGGTGAATACCGAAATCGACAGCGCGCCCGACAACGCCTTTTGCCGCCGGCTGGACGATGCCTGGCGAGCGCGGCTTTCGCGCCGCCAGCTCTATGTGAACGAGATCTTCCTGACCCTGGTGCGCCGGCCGCTGCAGGGCGGCGCAGGCTTCATCGAAAAACTTTTGAAGAAGCCGGGCGAGGACAAGGCGCTGCTGGAGCGCGAATTGCGCCAGCTGCACGCCACCCGCGAGACGTTCCTAGCGACGCTCGCGCCGTACGGCCCGCGCACCCTGTCGCTCTACAAAGGCCCCACCGGCCTGTGCTCCGAACCCGCCGAATTCCTGTCGCTGCTGACCAACGGCGTGGCGCGGCGCGTGCTGGCGCCGACCGGCGACATGGGCCAGACGCTTGCCACCCGCCGCCTTTCCTTCGGCTTCGACGCCATGGAATTCAGTGCCAACGGCAATGAACGCGAAAGCTTCGGCGCCATGATTTCGCTGAAGGATTATCCGCTGCGCTCTGTGCCCGGCATGCTGGACGGTGTGCTGCGCCTGCCGTTCGAGATGGTGCTGACCGAAAGCTTCGCCTTTGTCGAACAGCAGACCGCGCTGTCGCGCATGACCCAGGCGCTGCGCCGGCTGCGGGCCGCCGATCATGATGCCATTTCCCTGCGCAGCGAATTGGCCGCTGCCAAGGACGATGTCGCGGCCGGCCGCGCCGCCTATGGCGAGCATCACCTGTCGATCCTGGCGCGCACCCCGACCTTTGAAGCCTTGGACCAGGCCACCGCCGACATCCAGGCGGCTCTGGCTGAGACGGGCGCCATCGCGGTGCGCGAGGAAATGAATCTGGAGCCGGCCTTCTGGGCCCAGTTCCCCGGCAATTTCGGCCTGATCGCGCGCAAGGCGATGCTGTCCACGGCCAACTTCGCCAGCCTGGCCAGTTTCCACAACCATCCCACCGGCCAGGCCAGCGACAATCATTGGGGCCAGCCGATCACGGTGCTGGAAACCACATCCTTCGGCCCCTATCATTTCAATTTCCATTCCGGCGACCTGGGCAATTTCACCATCATCGGGCCGTCGGGCAGCGGCAAGACCGCGTTGCTCGCCTTCCTGTTGGCGCA
>JAXMEA010000040.1:0-1537 GCA_046348525.1 Alphaproteobacteria bacterium
CCCCCGGGCGCGGGCCCGATTTTCCCCGTCCCGGACCTTGCACTGTCCCGCCCGGCCTGTCCAAACTCTGCCCTGTCAGCCCGTTCTGGGGACTTGGGGCTTGGCCAATAAGATTGTCGATGAGGGCGTCATGACCTATTGCCTGGGTATTGTGCTGCCGGCCGGCCTGGTGCTGGCTTCGGATTCAAGGTCCAACGCGGGCATCGACCAGGTCACGCGGGTTCGCAAGTTCGACGTTTTCAGCCAACCCGGAAGCCGGGTCATCACCATCCTGTCGGCGGGCAACCTGGCCACGACCCAGTCGGTGATCAGTCAATTGCGCGAGGCCTTGGGCAGCGGTTACGCCAACGACCTGTATGCCGCCCACAGCATGTTCGAAGTGGCGCGCATCGTGGGCGACAAGCTGCGCGAAGTGATCGCGCGCGACGGGCCTTCGGTGCAGCCTTATGGCGATCCCACCGGGAATTTCCTGGTCGGCGGCCAGATCCAGGGCGAAACCCCGCGCCTGTTCCAGATCTATTCGGCGGGCAATTTCATCGAAGCGAGCCTGCGCTCCTGCTTCCTGCAGATCGGCGAAACCAAGTATGGCAAGCCGATCCTGGACCGCGCCCTCGCCCCCGACATGCCGCTCGACCAGGCCGCCAAGCTGGCGCTGCTGTCGTTCGACGCAACCTTGCGCTCCAACCTGTCCTGCGGTCCGCCCATCGACATCATGCGCTACGAGACCGACAGTTTCTCGACCGCCAACATGACCATGTTGAAGGAAGACGATCCTTACTGGATGTCTTTGCGCAACGGATATGGCGATGGCTTGTCGGGACTGGTGAAGATGCTGCCGCCGCCGCCGAAATGGGGCGAGTAGCTACTTTTTCGCCCGCGCGACGCCTTCATTGATCAGCGCCTTGGCTTCGGCGGCATCGCCCCAGCGGATGATCTTGACCCATTTGCCGGGCTCCAGATCCTTGTAGTGGGCGAAGAAGTGCTCGATCTGCTTCAGGGTGATGTCCGGCAGGTCGCTATAGTTGGTGACCCCATCGAAGCGCTGGGTGATGTGCGAGGACGGCACCGCCACGATCTTCTCGTCCATGCCGGCATTGTCTTCCATCAACAGAACGCCGACCGGGCGCACGCTCATCACCGCGCCCGGCGCGATGGCGCGGGAGTTGGCAACCAGCACATCCACCGGATCGCCGTCGCCCGAAAGTGTGTGTGGGATGAAGCCGTAATTCCCCGGATAGCGCATGGCGGTATAGAGGAAACGGTCCACCACCAGCGCGCCGGAAGCCTTGTCCAGCTCATACTTGATGGGTTCGCCGCCGATCGGCACTTCGATGATGACATTGACGTCATCGGGAGCATTCTTGCCGACGGGAATCTGGTCTACGCGCATTGGGGAACCCTGACTGTTGCGGGCGTGGTAATTTTATTGCCTTGCCCCGTCAACATTTGCATCGAGTTCCGGACGAAACGCCGCAAGCCCCTTTTGCGGGCACAATCCCGCCCTATTTGCTAAGGAATCTTTTCCCGCCCGGAGCCT